>NZ_JBICUA010000016.1:0-183894 GCF_043197915.1 Actinomadura geliboluensis
CAGGCAAGGACTAACGTGGACCACAAGCGATCATCTAGCCGGAGTGTCACCCATCTCCCGAGCCAGATCTGTCACCAACCTCCTGAGACCTGACACCCCGTGCGCCGGTCGTGGTGTCAGGTGGCTGACTGGCCTCTCACGTTGAGCAGGGCTCGCATGGTCTCGGCTGGGGTCACGCAGCGAAAGCCGGTGTCGTCGTCGAGCATGTCTGCTGAGGCGTCGTTGAACGTCGACGGGGCACAGCGCAGGAAGGGGCTCGTGAACGCGCTTCCCTTCAGCTCGTAGCGGCCCGGCTCGGTCTCGGTCGAGCACCAGTCCCAGGTGTTGCCGCACATGTCGTAGACGCCGTACGGGCTTACGCCGCTCGCGTAGCAGTCAACGGGGGTCGTGCTGCGCTTTCCGCCCTCTCGGCAGTTGACCTTCGCCGGGGTCCGCTGGTTGCCCCATGGGTAGATCTCGCCTCGTGTCCCTCGGGCTGCCTTCTCCCACTGCTGGGCGCTGGGGAGGGCCTTGGCGGACCACTGGGCGTAGGCGTGGGCGTCGTGCCAGGTGACGAACACGACCGGGTGGTTGTCGAGTCCCTCGGGGGTGACGCCGTTCTCCCAGTGCTGCGGCGGCTTGTGGTCGGTCGCTGCGACGAACCGGGCGTAGTCGGCGTTTGTGGTGGGGAACACGTCGATGTAGAACGCCGGGAGGTAGACGGGTTCGCTGTTCTCGCCTGCGAAGTAGACGCCGGCCGGGACGAGCGTCATCAGCTTCCCGTCGATGGGGTGTCTGACCTGGTCTTCGTCGCCGACGGGCACGTCCGGCTCTGACTGGGGGCTTGCTGGCTGCTCTGAGGACACGCCCGGATCTTGGGCGGACGTGGCCGGGCTCGTCAAGCCGATCATCTCGGCGAAGCGTGCCTGCACGTCGGGGCTACAGGCGGCGAGGATGGTGTCAAGGCCCTGCTGGTTGATGGGGCGGGGCGTGACGTTCCCCTTCTCCCATCTGACGATCATGCGTTCGCTGACGCCGAGTTCTGCGGCGAACTCCACCTGGCTGACGCGCTTGGCGTCTCGTAGGGCGCGGGCTTCCTTGCCGGTCCAGCGTGAGACTGTGGGGGGCATGTCGGGTTCTCCGTAGCGGGGCGGTGCTCAGACGGCTTCGGCGGGGATCTCTTCGTATTCCTTGCGGAGAGTCGCCAAGATCGGGTGCGCGTCTGGGAACTCCACTTCGTTGATGGCCGTGATCGCTCGTACGCCGATGGCGGTGTTGGTGGCGAACGCGGCTTCCATGCGCGGTAGGTCGGAGAGGTTGACGGGGCCAAGGGATGTCGCGTCGTGCACCTGGTGGAGTAGGCGCATGGTCACGCCGGGAAGAACTTCGGCGTTGGGCCAGATGACTTGCTGTCCGTCGTAGAACCCGATGTTCCACGTTGCGCCCTCGGAGACGTACAGCTCCGGGTCGGTGAAAACGCAATCGTCGAATCCGTCGAGTTGGGCGTTGCGGCGGTGCCATAGGGCGCCGAACAGACCGACGTGCTTCTGTTCGGGCAGCTCGCGCACGTAGGGGACGGATTGCACCCGCATGGGGGACATCGGCCATGCTCCGGACGGCCGGGTCGTGACGAGTATCTTCGGCTCGGCTTGGGCTCCGGGGTGGCCTAGCTCTAGGCCGGGGTCGTAGATCGTCACGCGGACAACGAACGCGCCGTCTCGTCCGGCGGTGGCCTGTCGGACGTAGTCGCGGACCTGTCGGCGGTCCAGCTCGTGGCCGAAGAGAACGCGGCAGTCTCGGACGAGTCGCTCTAGATGGTGCGAAAAGCCTCTGATGTGCTGGTTTTCCATGCGCATCGAGGTGAAATGACCGTAGTTCACCAGAGCTAGCGCTTTGAGCTCATCCGGGGTGACAGGTATGCCGTTGAGTTCAGCCATAGGGCTCAGTCTGTCAGTAGATATGGGCTGCTCACATGGCCGGGTGCAGGACAAGTTCAGTGCTGCGTCGGTGTCAGGACATGGGAAAGGCGCGGCCGACACGACACCGTGGTTGACATGAGCGGTCGTGTGCGTTCGGAAGACAAGGTGGTGCGGCTCGCCATGCCGCGTCTGCGCGGCAATGACTCGGGGCGGGCCGGCGGGCTGACCGAAGAAGAGCGTCAGGCCCTTCTCGCGGTACTCGCCGAGGTCACTGCGGAACTCGATGAACTCCACGTCCGGACACGGCAGATCGCGGCTCGGCTTCACCGGGCCGGTACGGCGTCGCCGGTCCACGAGACCGGGGCGGCCTGAGACCAACGACTTCAACTGAGGAACCCTGCGATGGAAACGCGTGCGCACAACGATGACCCGGCTCTTCGTCGGCTTCAGGAGGAGTTCACCGGTCACCGGATCTGGCGGGCTCGGCGTTGGGACGGGCGTCTCGGCGACTGGGTCGCGACGCTGCACGACTCGGCCGCGGGCGTGGATGCAACGGTGATCCGGTCGGACTCGGCGGCGTTGCGTGAGGCGCTGGTGCAGGAGCGGCAGCGTGCGGGGCGTCCGGTGTTGAAAAGGGCCTGGTGATGGTGGCTTGGACCCCGCCGTCACCGGATGGGGCCGTCCCTGCGCTGGGTGGGGCGGCCTTGGTGGAGGCTGAGGCGGCGCGGCGGGTGCCTATCCCCCCGGATGCACTCGTCGCGTCGCCTCGGCCGTTCACCGCGCGGCGGCTGCTCAACCGGCTCGGCCGGGTGCTGCGGCGGCGCGGGTGGCGGGTGGAGCGCCGTTACGCCGAGACCTTGCCCTCGCTGCGGGTGCACTTCCCGGAGGTTGCGGGCCTGGGTGAGAGCGTCACCGTCACCGGCGGTGATGGGGGGTGGTGGTACCGGTCCAGTACGGGGGAACTGCTCGCGCCGTGCTCGGATGTGGAGCTGGCGGTACTGCGGGTGATGACGTCGCTAGATCGGTGGATCGCGGCGGCAGGCTCGTCCTGGAGGACGGACGGGGTCTGATGGACGCCGGGGCGGCCCTCGCCGAGATCTCGGACCGCTTCGGGGTCACGTGCTGGCGGGGGCCCTACACGCGGTCATTGTGGGCGCTGGTGCGCTGTGACCGTGGGTGGCGGCTGGTTGAGGCGGTGTCGGTGCGAGAGCTGGTCATGGCCATCACGCACCCTGACGGGTGGCCGTGGCCGTGACGGCCGTGCGGCGCGGGGGTAGCGGTGGGGCACCGTGGGTTCCTGTGCCGTGCGGTCGTCGCTTTTCGTGGGTGGGCGGGATGGTTGGCGACAGTCGGCCTAGAGGTCCCTCGTTCGCTCGTCCAGGTCATCAACCTTCACGCTGAGGCGACGTACCTGCTCCCGGATTTCCTTGAGCTGTCCAAGAAGGAGAGTGAACTCTTCGCTTGGGCCTTCGGCCGTCTCCGCGGGTTCGCCCGCCTCCTTCTCCGGCCGTCTCGTAACAATGCTCGGCGTGCCCTGCCTGCTCATGATGATGTTCTCTTCGCGCAGGACCGCTAGCGCGCGTTCCACGGTGGCGCCGGCCGCGCCGAACCGTTCACCCAACTTGGCTATGGACGGTAGCGCCTCCCCCACCGGGTACCGCCCTCCTGCGATGTCTCTACGCAGCTCGTCCGCGATGCGGACATAGACCTTCCGGCGGTCCGCTGCACCAGGTTTTCCCATGTCAGCAGCATAACCGGCCCACTCAGGTTCGTGGGTTCCTAGGAAAGTTTCGGTCACCCGCTTGACCTACTCACTTTCCTATGTAACCTAGGAATGTAGGTAGCAGCGATGGCCTGGAGGCTGACGTGCGAAACATTCCGGTGGACGTGTCGGCGCTGACGTTCGTGTGCGTGTCGCCGCCGCGTCCCAAGCTGGTCAACCAGGAGACAGGGGAGGTGAAGACGGATCGCAACGGGCACACGGTGTTCACGGTCGGGCTGTCGGCGGCCGACGTGGCGGGGCGGGTGGACCTGCTCAACGTCGCGGTGGTCGGCGACCAGTCGGTGACGATCGGGGAGGTCGTGACGCCGGTCGGCCTCGTCGCCTTCCCGTGGGAGGCGGTCCTCGGGGGCGAGAAGCGCTGGGGTCTGGCCTACCGCGCCGACCGCATCGCGCCCGTGTCGGCCGTCTCGCCCTCGTCGGCCTCCCCGTCGGCGTCGTCGGATGCGTCCGCTTCGGCGGGCGTGGCCTGAACGGCGGCCCGGTCATGACTGACCTGCTCCTGGTGCTCGGGGTCCTGGCCGCTGCGGCGGCCGGGCTCTGGGCCTGGCGCCGGTACCACCCGGCCTCGTTCTGGTGCGGCATCGGCTTCCCGCTCCGCGCGGTGCTCGTCTATCTGACGTGGCATCACGTCGCCTCCGGGTGCAAGCTGACCCGTAACCGGCGGCGGTTCCGGCTCACCCTGGACGCTATCCCGGTGGTGGGGCCGGCGTCCCGGTCCGCGGCGACGGTGGTCGAGCAGAGGCGGCGGGTACGGCGGGTCGACGTCGAACGCGCTCCCCGCCTGGGCATCCTGCGACCCACCCGGCTCGGCTGGCGCATGCGCCTGCGGCTCCACGACGGCCAGGTCCCGGCGGACTATGAGAAGGCGGCTGAGGGGATCGCGCACGCCTGGCGCGTCCACTCGGTGCGCGTGGTCGACGTCCGGCCCGGCTACGTCACCCTGTGGGCCACCATGCGTGACCCGCTGGTCGACGTGGCCACCGAACCCGAAACCGGCGAACTGCTGACCGTCCGTCCGGGCAAGCTGGAGAACGAGCGTGACTGGCTGATCGACTTCCGCACCGTGCCGCACTGGCTCAACGCCGGGGCCACACAGTCCGGCAAGTCGAACCTGGCCAACGCGCTCATCAAGGGCCTGGCTCCTCAGCCGGTCGCGCTGGTCGGCTTCGACCTCAAGGGCGGCGTCGAGTTCACCCCGTACGCGCCGCGCCTGTCGGCGCTGGCCACCACCCGCAAAGAGTCGGTCGACCTGCTGTCGGATCTGGTCGGCGAGGTCGAGAACCGGATGGCGCTGTGCCGGGCGCACGGTGCCCGCAACGTCTGGATGCTCCCCGAGCACCTGCGGCCGGTGCCGGTCGTGGTCCTTGTGGACGAGGTCGCCGAGTTGTTCCTGATGGCCGACAAGTCCGAGAAGGAGGAGGTGTCGCGGACGGCTACCGCGCTGCTGCGGGTCGCCCAGCTCGGCCGGGCGTTCGCCGTGCATCTGATCGTGTGCGGGCAGCGCATCGGCGCCGACCTTGGCCCCGGCGTCACCGCCCTGCGCGCCCAACTCTCCGGGCGGGTGTGCCACCGGGTCAACGACCCGGAGACCGCGAACATGACCCTCGGCGACCTCGACCCGGCCGCCCTGGACGCCGCCCGCGCCATCCCCGCCGAGACGCCCGGCGTGTGCATCGTCGCTGGGCAAGACGGCTCCTGGCACCGCGCCCGCTCGGTCTACGTCCCCGAGCGTGAAGCCGAGCAGGCGGCGCGTGAGTACGCGCACCTGACCCCGGACTGGGACGCCCTCATCGGCTCGGTCCCGGCCGTCGACCCGGCCGCATAACCGGCCCGACTTCCTCTCCCTTCCTCTCTCTCCCGGCTCGGCGTGAGCCCTGATCACGCCACCTCCCTACCCGACCCATGCCCGAAACCCGTCCCTGGAGGCTGCCCGATGGTCGCCCGCGTCCGTGCCCTTCGTCCCCGCCCTCGCCCCCGGTTCGTCGCCGTCCCGTCCCCGTCCTCGCCGTCCGCCTTGTCGTCCTCGTCCCCGTCCCGCTCGTCCTCGGCGGTGTCGTCCTGGGACGTGTGGCCGGTCGGGGTCGAGTGGGACGACTTCCGCTCCCTGCACATCGCCCGGTGCCAGCGCTGCGCCGACTCCTTCGCCTCCTTGTCCTGCGGCGAGGTCGACGACTGGGCCGACACGCACCGGTGTGACGCCGAACTGGCCGCACTCCTGGCGCTCGTCGACGTCCGGCGGGCGGCATGACCCGGCGCGTCCTCGGCGCGGTCGCCGATTCGGGGCCGGTGGTGGTGCTGGCCGGTATCGCGGCGGCGGGCTCGTTCACCCACATCCGCGACACAGCAACCGAACACGGTCAACGCGGCTGGATGGCTTGGGCCATCGCGGTGTGCATCGACCTGACCTGTGTCATGGCGGCCGGAGAGCGGCAGCGCGACAAGAGCACCGGACGCGCAACGGGGCGCCTGTCCTGGCCGACCGTCGTTCTCGTCGGCGGGGTGCTGCTGTCGCTGGCCGCCAACCTGGCACAGGCCGACCCCTCGGTCTGGGGCTGGATCACCGCAGGCACCCCAGCGGGCGCCTTCCTGGTCGCCGTCTCCATGCTCGAACGCCGCAAGGCCGGCCCCCGCGCGGCGGCTCCCCCCTCGCCGGTCCCGGACTCCTTCGGCCGCCCGTCCTCGCCCTCGACCCCGTCCCCGTCCTCGTCGTCGGCTGGCTCGTCCGTCCCGTCCTCGGTCTCGTCGCCGTGGGTGGTGTGGGAGGACGAGCGGCCCACGGTCGCCGCCGCCGTCCCGGCCGTCCATCACAACGGCAACGAGCGGGGCGAGGACGAGCAGGACGGCCAGACCTCCATCCCCGTCCCCGCCGAACACTCCGCCTCGACGCCGTCCGACTCGTCCTCGTCAGGTCCGGCGGGGCCGCTGGTCGACTTCGCGCGCCGTGTCGCCGCCGAACACGAAACCGAGCACGGGCGGCCGATCACCCGTGACGCGCTCCGCGCCCGCCTCGGCGTCTCCAACCAGCTCGCCTCCGACCTGCTCCGCCAACTCCGCACCGAAACCGCATCCCTCGCCTAACCACTGGAGGAACCCGCAATGACCACCCACAGCAACCCGACCGGCCAGACGCCCCCGATCGTGCCCGGTGACCTGTTCGCCCGGCACCAGACCATCACCGGCCTGCGCGCCCTCGCTGACTTCCTGGAGGCCAACCCCGGCGTTCCGGTCGACGAGTACGGCGAGCGCTACCACGTGTTCACCCGCGACGACGACGCCTCGGCCGTCGCGCTCGTCGACCAGACGGCGGCGCTCCTGGGCGTCGAGGTCGACGACGGCCGCCCGCACGGCGGCCACTACACCGCCACCAAGCGCTTCGGCCGCATCATTTACGCCATCGTCCACATCCCCGAACGGAACCAGCGCGAATCCCTCGCCCGTGACAGCTACTGCCGCAACATCGTCCTCGACACCGACCCGGACGAGCAGGACGGCAACGGCGAGGACACCGGGCGGGCCGCCTGATGACGGTCGAGAACCTGTCGACGTGGCGGCTTCGCTGCCGGGCCTGCAACGTCACCGCCGGCGGGCTCGGCTGGGCAACCCTGCTCGCGCTGCGGAGCGGTCCCTCGTGCTCGGCCTGCGGCTCCACCGAGGTGACCGCCCAGGACTCCGCGACCGGATCGGCCGTCGCCTTCCCGCGTCCGCTCGCGCCGGTCGGCGAGTGGTGGCAGTGCTGCAACTGCGGCGGGACCGGCCTGGACTCCTACGGCGACACCTGCCCGCACTGCTCCGGCCTCGGCAACTGCCAATGACTTGAGCGCCCCCGGCGTGACCGCTCAACCGCCAAGTCACGCCGTCACGTCGGGGGCCATCCCCTGTCCCGCACAAACCGGTAAGGAGACCCCTTCATCGTGCCTCACCCTGTCGTCACGCCGACCGATGCCCGGCTGATGGCGAAGATCCTCGACCGGCCGGACTTCGAGCGGTGGGCCGCTCGTGCTCGCGCAACCGGTGGTTGCGCGCAGCCGGTGTTCCTGACCGGCACCGTGCAGCACGTCCACACCGGTACCGGGGAACTGCTGCACAGCTACTCCACCGACACCGAACCCGACGGTGCGCTTCCCGTGGCTTGCAAGACCCGGCGGGCCTCCCGGTGCCCGGCGTGCGCCGAGATCTACCGGGCCGACACCTACCAGCTCATCCGGGCGGGCCTTGCCGGCGGCAAGGGCATCCCCGACAGCGTCTCGGGCCACCCGGCCGCCTTCATCACGCTGACCGCGCCCTCGTTCGGTCCCGTCCACGCTCGGCGGGTGCGCAACGGCGGACGCGTCGAACGCTGCCACCCTCGACGGGGCGCCACCCCGTGCCCGCATGGCGTGGTGGCCTCCTGCGCCGTCCGGCACTCCGACGACGACCCTCGGCTCGGCGAACCGCTGTGCCCCGACTGCTACGACTACGCCGGGTCGGTGCTGTTCAACGCCCTCGCGCCGGAACTGTGGCGGCGCTTCACGCTCGCCCTGCGCCGCTACCTGGCCAAGTCAGCCGGGCTGACACAGAAAGAGTTCCGCGAGACGTTGGCGGTCTCCTTCGCCAAGGTCGCCGAATACCAGCGGCGCGGCGTCGTCCACTTCCATGCGGTCATCCGCTTCGACGGCCCCGACGGCCCGGCCACATCCCCGCCCGGCTGGGCGAACGTCCGGCTGCTGGAGGACGCCGTCCGGCACGCCGCCGGCGCGGTGTCGGTCACCACTCCGGCCGCGCCCGGCATCCCGGCCCGGTCCCTGTCCTGGGGCGCGCAAGTCGACATCCGGGCCATCACGTCCTCGGGCACGCTCACGCAGCAGGCGGTAGCGGGCTACATCGCCAAGTACGCCACCAAGGCCGCCGAATGCGTCGGCACCCTCGACCGGCGGCTTCAACCCTCTGACGACCTGGACGAGCTTCCGATCACGCCGCACGCCCGGCGGCTCATGAACGCATGCCTGACCTTGGGTGCCCTGGAGGAGTTCGCCGATCTCCGGCTCGTCCAGTGGGCTCACATGCTCGGGTTCCGGGGCCACTTCTCGACCAAGTCCCGCCGCTACTCCACCACCCTCGGCGCGCTGCGGGCCGCACGCATCGCCTACGTCCGCGAGCAGTCCCCCGGCTGGCACCCGCCCGGCGACCAAGACCCTGACCTCGTCCTTGCCATCGGCGAATGGCGCTTCCACAGCCAGGGCCTCACGCGCGGCGAGGCGCTCGTCACCGCCGCGCTCACCGGAAGACCTCTCCCACCTCCGCCAGCAGCGACCGCTAGGAGCGCAGCTTGACCAAGGCAAGGCCCCAGACAGCCCCGATCGACCCGAACGAACGGCTGTTGACGATCACGGAAGCGGCCGAGCGGCTGAACACCTCCCCGCGGTTCCCTCGTCGGCTCGTCGCCGAACGGCGCATCCGCTTCGTCAAGCTCGGGCGCTTCGTGCGCATCCCCGAATCCGCACTTCACGAGTTCATCGCGGCCGGTCTCGTCGAGCCCATGACCGCGTCCGACGTCTGGAGGGCTGCGTAATGGCCAAAGGCAACAAGGCGGGACACCGGCGCTTCGGCAACATCCGGCAACTACCCTCCGGGCGGTTCCAAGCGAGCTACCTCGCGCCGAACGGGCAGCGCCGGACGGCGCCCAAGACCTTCGCGCGCAAGAGCGACGCCGAGAAGTGGCTGACGCTCGCTGAGGCCCAGATCCTCAGCGGCGAGTGGACCGACCCTGAGCGGGCCAAGGTCACGGTCGGCGACTACGCCGCGAAGTGGGTCGACCAGCGGGCGGGTCTGCGGCCTCGGACGGTCGAGTTGTACACCTGGCTTCTCGGGAAGTACATCGTCCCGCACCTGGGCGCCGTGCCTCTCGGCAAGCTGAGTACGGCCATGATCCGTGAGTGGCGGTCGACGCTCCTCGCCTCTGGGGTGTCGGGGACCATGACGGCAAAGGCGTACCGGCTGCTGCGGGCCGTCCTCATGACGGCCGTCGAGGAGGACAAGATCCTCCTTCGGAACCCGTGCCGCGTGCGCGGTGCCGGCACCGAAGAAGCGGCCGAGCGTCCCGTCCTCACCGTGGCGCAAGTCTTCGACCTGGCCGAACGGGTCGGCGTGCGGCCGGTCGGCAACATCCGCAAACTCCACTCCGGCGAGTACCGCGTCCGGTACCGGGCCAAGGACGGCGACATGCGGCGGCTCCCGCAGACCTTCGCGACCCGGCCGGACGCCGATCGGGCGCTGTGGAAGCTGGCGGAAGACGGGCGCGCGGACGTGACCAGAGACGATCGCCTGCGGGCGCTCATCCTCCTCGCCGCGTTCGCAAGCCTGCGGTGGGGCGAGGTGACGGCGCTGCGGCGGTGTGACATCGACATCGCCAACCGCACGGTCCGGGTCCGCGGTGCCTACGTCGAGCGGGCGAACGGTCAGATGATCCTGGGGCCGACCAAGTCACGGGCTGGCCTGCGCACGGTCGCGATTCCGGATGCGATCGTCCCTCACCTGGTCGCGCACCTGACCAAGTACACGAGGAAGGGGGACGATGCCCTCGTCTTCACGGGCATCAAGGGCGGGCCGCTGCGGCGTAGCGGGTTCAACAAGCTGACCCGGTGGACGCCGGTCGTGGAGGCGCTCGGCGTCCCGAACCTGCACTTCCATGACCTGCGGCACACGGGGAACACGCTTGCCGCTGACATGGGCGTCTCGCTGCGCAACCTGATGGCGCGCATGGGGCACGACAACGAGCGGGCGGCGCTGCGGTATCAGCACCGGTCGAGCACTGCTGACCGTGCGATCGCGGACGGGCTCAACGCGCTCGTCCAGGCCGACCAGAAGCGGGACGGGGACGACGATGACGGGGCGGCGGGGTCGCTGGTGCCCGTGGCCTAGTTGCACGCTAATTGCACGACAGTGATGTCAATCAAAAACGATCAAGGCCCAGTGTCGAGGATCATGTCCCTGACCTGGGCCTTCGTCGTGAGCGGGTGACGGGAATCGAACCCGCGCTGTCAGCTTGGGAAGCTGAAGTTCTACCATTGAACTACACCCGCGTGGGGCCCTTGGGGGCGTCCATGCTGTGGATACTGTACCGGATCGCCGGTGTGGGTGTGGGGTGGGATAGCTTTTCAGGCGTGCTGCTCTCCGATCGCGACATCAGGGCCGAGCTCGAGTCAGGGCGGGTGAAGATCGACCCGTACGAGCCCGGCATGGTCCAGCCGTCCAGTGTGGACGTGCGGCTCGACCGGTACTTCCGGGTTTTCGAGAACCACAAGTACCCGCACATCGATCCCGCTGTGGAGCAGCCGGATCTGACGCGGCTGGTGGACGTCGAGCCCGATGAGGCGTTCGTGCTGCATCCCGGGGAGTTCGTGCTCGCGTCGACGTACGAGGTGTTCGGGCTGCCCGACGACCTCGCGGCGCGGCTGGAGGGGAAGTCGAGCCTCGGGCGGCTCGGGCTGCTGACGCACTCGACGGCGGGGTGGATCGACCCCGGGTTCTCCGGGCACGTGACGCTGGAGCTGTCGAACGTGGCGACGCTGCCGATCAAGTTGTGGCCGGGGATGAAGATCGGGCAGATGTGCCTGTTCCGGACGAGCTCGCCGGCGGAGTACCCCTACGGTTCGGCGAAGTACGGGTCGCGGTACCAGGACCAGCGGGGGCCGACGCCGTCGCGGTCGTACCTGAACTTCCACCGGACTAAGGTGTAGCCCATTTGTGACCTGAACGTGACGGAACTCACCAAAAGATGAAACATGTTCTCTGGGCGGGTAGTTTCAGGCGACGCACAGCTTTGGCGTCTGGTTGACAGTCTCTTTGCCTGAGGCTCGTCGCGTCCGGGCGTCTGGACGGATTGAGCGAGCCGTTTCCGCGTACGCACGTGGAAACCCGGAAGGAGATCGTGTCAGTACTCCGCGCGGAAAGCGTCACCAAGCTCTTTGGTCGCAAGACGGCTGAGGCACAGCGGAAACTCAAGGCGGGCGCCGATCTGAAGGCGGTCCGCGACCTCGGGGTCACACCGGCGGTGGTGGACGCCTCGTTCGAGGTCCGGCAGGGCGAGATCTTCGTGGTCATGGGCCTGTCGGGGTCGGGGAAGTCGACCCTCATCCGGATGCTGAACGGGTTGCTCGGGGTCACCTCCGGAAGCGTCGAGATCGACGGCCAGGACATCGCGAAGATGTCGCCGAAGGCGCTGCGGGCGCTTCGGCAGAACAAGATCAGCATGGTCTTCCAGCACTTCGCGCTGTTCCCCCATAGGACGGTTCTGGCCAACGCGGCGTACGGGCTCGAGGTCCGCGGTGTCCCGAAGGAAGAACGCGAGAAGAAGGCCCGGGAGTTCCTGGGACTGGTGGGACTTGAAGGCTGGGAGGACAAGCTTCCCAGCCAGTTGTCGGGCGGTATGCAGCAGCGCGTGGGGCTCGCGAGGGCGCTCACGGCGGGCACCGACATCATCTTGATGGACGAGGCGTTCAGCGCCCTGGACCCGCTCATCCGGCGGGAGGTCCAGGACCTGCTGCTCGACCTGCAGGGCAGGTTCGGGAAGACGATCGTCTTCATCACCCACGACCTGAACGAGGCCATGCGCATCGGCGACCGCATCGCGGTGATGCGCGAGGGCCGGATCGTGCAGATCGGCACGGCCGAGGAGATCCTCACCGATCCCGCGAACGACTATGTCGCCCAGTTCGTCGCCGACGTGGATCGTGCCAGGGTGCTGACGGCGTCGTCCGTCATGGAGAAGCCGCTGGTCACGGTGCTGGCGTCGACCGGGCCGCGGACGGCCCTGCGGACGATGCGCGAGCACCAGACGTCGGCGGCCTTCGTCGTCGGGCGCGACCGCAAGCTGGTCGGGCGGGTGCGCGCCGCGCGGATCGCCGACGCGGTGCAGGAGAACGTGCAGAAGCTGGACGGCCTGATCGACCCCGAGGACCTGGAGCCGGTGCCGCCGGACACCCCCGTCGCGGACCTGTTCACGCGGTGCGCGGAGAGCGACCTGCCGGTGCCCGTCGCGGACGAGGAGGGAACGCTGCTCGGCGTGATCCCGCGGGTGACGCTGCTGGCGGCGCTCGGCGCGATCAACTCGCACGAGGTCGTCGAGGCCGAACCGGAACTCGCGCTGGCGAAGGAGGGCGGCGACGGTGAGTGAGCTGATCGAGCTGCCCCGGACCCCGGTCGGCGAGTGGTTCGACAACCTGGTGAACTGGTGCACCGACCACCTGTCGTGGCTGTTCGACGGGATCGGCACGGCGATCGAGTCGTCGGTGGACGCCCTCACGGACGTCCTCACGGTGCTGCCGCCGCTCGGCCTGACGCTGGTGCTGGCCGTCATCGCACTGGTCATCAGCGGCTGGCGCCTCGCCCTGTTCACGATCCTCGGCTTCGCGCTGGTCGACAGCATGGAGCTGTGGGAGGCGTCGATGGACTCGCTGGCACTGGTGCTGGTGTCGGCGGTGGTCGCGACCGTGCTGTCGATCCCGATCGGCATCGCCGCGGCGCGCAGCGACGTGGTGAGCCGGATCGTCCGGCCGGTCCTCGACTTCATGCAGACGATGCCGGCGTTCGTCTACCTGATCCCGGCGATCTTCTTCTTCAGCATCGGCTCCGTGCCCGGCGTGGTCGCGACGGTGATCTTCGCGATGCCCCCCGGGGTGCGGCTGACCGAGCTCGGCATCCGCGGCGTCGACCCGGAGATGGTGGAGGCGGGCGAGGCGTTCGGCACGCCGCCGAACCGGATCCTGACCCGCATCCAGATCCCGCTGGCCATGCCGTCCATCATGGCGGGCGTCAACCAGCTGATCATGCTGTCGCTGTCGATGGTCGTCATCGCGGGCATGGTCGGCGCGGGCGGCCTCGGCGGCGAGGTGCTGGAGGGCATCAACCGGGTGGACGTCGCGAAGGGCTTCGAGGGCGGCATCGCGGTCGTCATCCTGGCCATCTACCTGGACCGCCTCACCGGTGCGCTCGGCGAGGGGCCGAGCCTGATGCGCGGCCTGTGGCGCCGCGGCATGGCCAACCCGGTCTGATTCCACGGCCTGCGCCTCCGGCCGGACCGGCCCGTCCGGCCCGCGGGGCGCCGTTCCCCCCACCACCATGCAAGCCAACGAAAGGATGGGCATGCGTTTCAAGTTGAAGGGTCTGACGGTCGCTGCGTTGACGCTGACGCTGGGACTGACCACCGCCGCGTGCGGCGACTCCGACTCGGGTGGGGGTGAGAACGACAAGAACATCACCATCGGCGTGGTCTCGGGCTGGGCCGAGGGCGAGGCCGCGACGGCGCTGTGGCAGCGCCTGCTGACCGACAAGGGTTACAAGGTCGACGTGAAGACCCTCGACACCGGCCCCCTGTACGCCGGCATGTCGAAGGGCGACGTGGACCTCTTCCTGGACTCCTGGCTCCCCGGCACCCACGAGGACTACTGGAAGCAGTACGGCGACAAGCTGGAGAAGGTCGGCAGCTGGTACGACTCGGCTCCGCTGACGATCGCGGTGCCGAACTACTCGCCGCTGCAGTCCCTGGAGGACCTGAAGGGCAAGGGCGGCCAGTACGACGGCAAGATCGTCGGCATCGAGAAGAGCTCCGGCCTGTACCGGGTCTCCCAGGAGGAGATGCTCCCCGCGTACGGGCTGAAGGACGAGTTCAAGGTGACGACGTCCTCGACGGCGGCGATGCTGACGGAGCTGGACAAGGCCATCAGCGCCAAGAAGGACATCGTCGTCACGCTGTGGCGCCCCCACTGGGCGTACGCGAAGTACCCCATCCGCGACCTGAAGGACCCGAAGGGTGCGATGGGCAAGCCTGACACCATCTACACCGTCGGCCGCAAGGACTTCGGCAAGGACCAGCCCGAGGTCGCGGGCTGGCTGAAGAAGTTCAAGATGGACGACAAGCAGCTGGGGTCCCTTGAGGACCTCATGGAGAACAAGTACAAGGGCAAGCCCGAGCAGGCCGTCGACGAGTGGCTCAAGACGAACCAGAGCTACGCGACGTCCCTGACGAGCTGACCCGTCGGCGCGAGCCGAGCCCGTAGCGGGTGCTTACCCCATAGCGGGTGAAGGGGCCGTCCGGCATGGCCGGGCGGCCCTTCGCCGTTCGCGGCCGTTCGCCTTCCGCGGGCCGCGTCACCCGGCGAAGCCCGCGATGAACAGGACCGCGACGAGCCCGGCGCCCGTGGCGCAGAGGGTCATGACGCGCGGGTGGACGCTGTGCGCCTCCGGCAGGATCTCGGCGGCGGCCAGGTACAGCAGGACCCCGGCGAACGTCCCGAGGTAGGGGCCGAGGACGGCGTCGGGGACGGTCGCGAGCATGCCGAGCGCGGCGCCCGCGATGGGCGCGGCGGCGTCCAGGAGCAGCAGCAGGACGGCGGGACGGCGGTCGGCGCGGTGCAGCGACGCCGCGGTGAAGGTGTTGAAGCCGTCCGCGAAGTCGTGCGTGATCACGGCGAGCGCCACGAAGATCCCGACGTCGGTGCCGGACTGGAAGCCGAGGCCGATGCTGAGGCCGTCCACCAGGCTGTGCAGGACGAGCGCGGACGCGGCGAGCAGCCCGCCCGCCCCGCCGGCCATGCCGTGGGCGTGCACGTGCGGCGCGTACTCGTCCTCGTGGGCGCGGTGGATCGCGACGGCCTGCTCGACGACGTGCAGCAGCACGAACCCGGCCGCGAACCCGATCATCGGCGCGGGGACGCCGAGCGGGCGCTGCCGCGTCATCGCCAGCGACTCGGGGATCAGGTCGAAGGCGACGACGCCGAGCATCAGCCCGCCGGCCAGGCCGAGGACGAGATGCCGCCGGTCGCGCACCCGCATCGCGGCGAAGCCCCCGGCGAGCGTCATCACGAACGCGAGGACGGACACGAGCACGGCCATTCCCGTGTCTTACCAAGCCGCCCGCGTTCAGAACCTCGCCGCTCCCTCGCGCGCAAAGGGGTGCCGTCCGCTCGGCGCGGGCGCCCGCGGCCCCGGGCGCCGCCGAGCGGACGGCCGTTCAGTGGGGAGTCAGTCGAACGCGCTCTCGTCGACGATGCTCCCGGCGGGCGGGCGCTGGACGGTCACCGGCTTCCCGTAGTCGGTGTACTCGATGCGGTTCTCTGGGCCGCCCGCCAGCGCCAGCACGTACGGCTCCCCCTGCGTCGCGACGTGGATCTCGTCAGCGGCGCCCGCGGTGGTCAGGCTCAGCGCGGGGGTTCCCCCGACCGTCAGGGTCTTGCCCTTCCGCCAGGTGTCCGCGGACTTCACGGCCTCGTTGAACAGGGCCGTGCGGTAGGTGAAGATCGACAGGTCCTTGAAGTCGGCGGCGGTGTTGGACGTCTTGAGGTACTTGCCGGAGAAGAGCTGCAGCGCGCCCTTCCCGCCGATCGACTTCCAGAACGCGTCGTTGCCCTTGAGGTAGACCTCCTTGCCGATCCTCGTGATCTCGACGCGCTGGTTCCCCTGCTGGAACCAGCCGGTCGACTTCGTCGCGCCCTCGTAGCGGAAGTCGAGCGTGTACGTGTCGCCGCCGTCCTGGACCTGCCCGCGGACTCGCAGCGACCCCGCGCCGTCCGTGGCCTTGCGGGCGCGTCGCAGGATCTCGTCGGCCCCCAGCTTCTCCACCCCGTTGGCCGGCGCCGCCGCGGGACCGCCGGCCGTGCCCGTCGCGGGCGTGGTGGACGTCTTCGCCGTCGCCCCGGCCTTCTCCGTCGTTCCGGTCTTCTCCGCCGGTCCGCAGGCCGCCGTTCCGGACGCGACCGCCAGGACGAGCACGGCCGTCACCCGGCCTGCCCGCAGTCGGTGATGAGGCACCCGGGCCCCCTCTCTCTCACACACTTGGTGGGACATCGCCCCCGATGTCCACAAAGAGCCTGTTCCAGGCGCATGCCGGATCACTGTCGTTATGCTGCGGTCAACTGCGTCCGGGCTGCCGAACGGCTGCCGCGGCGCCCCGGGGCGGGTGAGTGGAGGTGGTCGCGCTGCCGGACGAGGGGCCGTCGACGCGCTTCGAGATCCTGGGCCGGACGGCCGCGTGGCGGGACGGGCGGGAGCTCGATCTGGGCCCGGGCAAGCAGCGCGCGGTCCTTGCCGTCCTGCTGCTCACGCCGGGCCGGCCGGTGCCGACGGCGTCGATCGTGCGGGCGGTGTGGGGGGACGAGCCGCCCGACAACGGGGCGAACGTCGTGCAGAAGTACGTGGCCGGGCTGCGCCGCGTGCTGGAGCCCGACCGTTCGCCGCGCGCTCCGGGGCGGCTGCTGGCGCTGACCGGCGCCGGATACGCGCTGCACGTCCCGCCGGGCGGTCTGGACGCCGAGGTCTTCCAGGAGCGGGTGAAGGCGGCCCGGTCCGTGCGCGACGAGGGCGACGCGGCGGGAGCCGAGGCGATGCTGCGCGAGGCGCTCGCCATGTGGCGGGGCCCGGCGCTGGCGGGCCTGAACGGCGCGTTCTTCGACGCGGCGCGCGACCGCCTGGAGGAGACGCGCGCGGCCGCGCTGGAGGCGTGCGCCGAGGCGGGGCTGGACGTGGGGGAGCACGCGCGGCTCGTCCCCGAACTGCTCCGGCTGGTCGCCGAGTTCCCGCTCCGGGAGGGATTCCGGTACCTGCTGATGCTGGCGCTCTACCGGTGCGGCCGGCAGGCCGAGGCCCTCGCCGCCTACCGGGACGCGCGCGACTTCTTCGCGGCCGAGTTCGGCGTCGAGCCCGGCGAGCGCCTGCAGAGCCTGCACCTCGGCATCCTGCGCTCGGACCCGTCCCTGGCGGGCCCGTCCCTGGCGGGCCCGCCGGCGGCGGCCGAGCAGCCGGCACGTCCCGAAGCGGCCGCACCGGCCGCGCCGCCCTTCGCCCCACCCGACCCGGCGCTCGATCCGCCGCTGGATCCGCATCCGTCGCCCGCGGTGGGAGTGGCCCCGTTAGCACCGATGGCGGCCGCTCACCCGCACCTCGGCGCGCCGGCCGCACCTCACCTCCCGGCGGAGCACCCGGTCTGGGCGCCCCCGGTCGGACGGCACGTCCCGTGGCCGCTGCGGGCCGTCCTCGCGGCCCTGCCAGTGCTGAGCTTCGGGATGCTGACCTCCGCCCTCGTCGCCTATTACGCGGCACGGCGGCGGAGCCGCCCGCTCGCACTGATGGCGGGCGGCTACCTGGCGCTGTCGGCCTTCTTCGTGACCGGCATCCTGAGCATCACCTCGGAGGAGCCGACCCTGTGGGACGGCCCGGTCTTCTTCGCGCTGATCCTCACGATGCTCGGCGGCGCCGTCCACCTGGCGGTCCTCACGGCCGACCCGTATCCGAGCGCCGGGCCGCACGTGCCGGACGTCCGGCTGATCGAGGGGCGGGTCCGCAGGGCGCAGGCCCGGTCGCTGGCGGCGCACCACCCGTCGATCGCCCGCACGCTCGGCATCGGCCGCCCCGACCTGCCCCGGACGTTCGACGACGGCGGGCTGGTCGACGTCAACGCGGCGCCCGAGCACCTGCTCGCCGCGCTGCCCGGCGTGGACCCGCACCACGCGAAGCTGATCGTGCTGGCCCGGGCGGCGCACGGCCCGCTGGCCTCGGTGGACGACCTCGCGACGCGGAACATCCTGCCCTACGAGACGGTGCACGCCCTGCGCGACATGCTCATCACCGTCCCGCCGGCGCCCGACGCGACGGACGCCGAACCGGAGGCGGCGCCCCCGTCCGTGGAACCGGCCCCCGGGCCCTGACCCCTCGCCCCTGACCCCCGAAACGGGAAGGACCCCGGAGCCGTGCCCGGCCCGGGGTCCTTTCCTTCTTCGTGCTTCGCGCGGTGCCCTACTCGGCGGCGACGGGCTCCTTCTCCTCGGCGGCCTTGCCGCCGTCGCCCTTGATGGAGCGGATGAGGAGCTGGGAGACGTCGACGACTTCCAGGGTCTCCTTGGCGGCGCCCTCGTTCTTCTTCTCGTTGATGGCGTCGCCGAGCATCACCAGGCAGAACGGGCAGGCGGTGGAGACGGTGTCGGGGTTGGTCTCCAGGGCCTCGTCCACGCGCTCGGTGTTGATGCGCTTGCCGATGCGCTCTTCCATCCACATCCGCGCGCCGCCGGCGCCGCAGCAGAACCCGCGGTCCTTGTGGCGGTGCATCTCCTGGGTCTTGACGCCCGGGACGGTGGCCATGATGTCGCGCGGCTGCTTGTAGACCTTGTTGTGGCGGCCCAGGAAGCAGGGGTCGTGGTAGGTGATGTTCTCCTCGATCGGGGTGACCGGGGTGAGCTTGCCCGACTCGACCAGGTGCGCCAGCAGCTGGGTGTGGTGGACGACCTCGTAGTTCCCGCCGATCTGCGGGTACTCGTTGGCCAGGGTGTTGAAGCAGTGCGGGCAGGTCGCCACGATCTTCTTCACCCCCGCGTCGTTGAGGGTCTCCACGTTCTGCTGGCCGAGCATCTGGAACACGAACTCCATGCCCAGCCGGCGGGCCGGGTCACCGGTGCACGCCTCCATCGGGCCCAGCACCGCGAACTTCACGCCCGCGATGTGCAGCAGCTCGGCGACGGCCTTGGTGGTCTTCTTGGCCCGGTCCTCCAGGGCACCGGCGCAGCCGACCCAGAACAGGTACTCGGTGTCCTCGGAGACCTTGTCGTCGACGACCTCGACTTCGAAGTCCAGCTCCTCGATCCATTCGAGGCGCTTCATCTCCGACATGCCCCACGGGTTGCCCTTGTTCTCCAGGTTCTTCAGCATCACGCCGGCCTCGCTGGGGAACGAGGACTCGATCATGACCTGGAAGCGGCGCATGTCCAGGATGTGGTCGATGTGCTCGATGTCGACCGGGCACTGCTCGACGCAGGCGCCGCAGTTGGTGCAGGACCACAGCACGTCGGGGTGGATGACGCCGTCGTCGCCGACGAGCTCCTTGTCCACCTGCATGGCGAGCTTCTGCTCGTCGGTGAACTTCTCCCGCTGCTCCTCCGAGGCGGTGAAGTAGGGGGCCTTGGCCAGCGCGTGGTCGCGCAGCTCCAGGATGAGCATCTTCGGCGACAGCGGCTTGCCGGTGTTCCAGGCCGGGCACTGGGACTGGCAGCGACCGCACTCGGTGCAGGTCGCCATGTCGAGGAAGCCCTTCCAGGTGAAGTCCTCGATCTTGCCGCGGCCGAAGACGTCCTCGTCGGGGTCGGCCTCCTCGAAGTCGAGGGGCTTGCCGCCCGACATCATCGGCTGCGCGGCGCCCAGGCCGTCCGGCCGGCGCTTGAACATGACGTTCAGCGGGGCCAGGAAGATGTGCAGGTGCTTGGAGTGGACGACGAACACCAGGAAGACCAGCGCGACGCCGATGTGCAGCAGCAGCCCGACCGACTCCAGCACCTCCAGGGTGCCGTCGCTGCCGATCCCGTCGAACAGCTTGCCGGTGAGGTGGGAGAAGTAGGCGGCGCCGCCGTAGCCGAAGTTGTCGCGCGCGACCTCGACGCCCCGGAAGAAGAACATCGTCCAGATCACGTTGAAGATCATGAACAGCGTGATCCACGCGCCGGACAGGTGCGAGCCCTTGAACCGCGACTTGCGGCCCAGCCGCTTCGGCGAGTTCTTCACCCGGATCGCGGTGAACACGATCAGGCCGGCCAGACACGCCAGCGCGATGGTGTCCTGCACGAACCCGATCGGCCCCCAGGTCTGCAGGCCCGGGATGTGCGCCTCCAGGCCGAACAGCAGCTGGACGGCCGCCTCCAGGTACACGGTCGCCAGCAGGAAGAACGCCCACATCACCGCGAAGTGCGCGGCACCGGCCACGGTCCACTTCAGCAGCTTGCGCTGCCCCAGGACCTCCACGGCCTGGCCCTCGACCGCCTTCTGCGGCTCCCGCTTGAGCTGCAGCGTCCGCTCAGGGTCGGGCTGCCCGCTCTTGGCGATGGTGTACAGGAACAGCACCCGCCGCGCGGCGAGCGCCAAAGCGACCGCCGTACCGGCGAGCCCGATGACCAACGTGATCCAGAACACTGTTCCGTCCTCCTGGGGTACGGGTGCTGGCAGTCAGCGTAGGGCTCGCGACAGACTGCTCTTCACCCGGGGCCCGAATACTACTCGGTAGTAGCTTATGCGTCACCTGCGCTGGTCAGGACGCTCCCGGCCCCTTCCTCGCACCCCGGAAGCGTCACGACCCGCGGCCGTGCCGCCCGTCCACCTTAGAGATCTCGTGCACCGATGAGAATCAGCGGGTTCCCGAGTCCATACCAGGAAAGCCCGCCCGTCCAGGGCGGTTCCCAGCCACCGGTACGTCGAACGGAGTCCTCATGACCTCGACGCCAGACCTCACCCCCGCCGCCCGGCGGATGGCCGAGCTGCTCGCCGGCGTCCGCGACGCCCAGCTCACCGCCCCGACGCCGTGCGAGGACACCCCGCTCGCCGCCCTGATCGGCCACGTGGACGGGCTGGTCCTCGCCTTCACCCAGGCCGCGACCAAGGACATCCCGGAGGGCGGCTCCCAGCCCCCGTCCGCCGCCTCGTCCGACCTCCCCGCGGACTGGCGCACCCGCATCCCCGAGCAGCTCGACGCGCTCGCCGCCGCATGGCGCTCCCCCGACGCCTGGCAGGGCATGACCGAGGCCGGCGGCATCGCGATGCCCGGCGCGGACGCAGGGAACGTCGCGATGAACGAGCTGGTCGTCCACGGCTGGGACGTCGCCCGCGCCAGCGGCCAGCCCTACACGGCCGGGGCGGACGAGATCGAGTCGTGCCTCGCCTTCGTCTCCCCGGCCGTCGAGCAGAGCGGCGGCAAGGGCGTCCCCGGCCTCTTCGGCCCCGCCGTGCCGGCCTCCGGCGACGCGCCCGCCCTCGACCGCCTCATCGCCATGACCGGCCGCGACCCGTCCTGGACGCCCGGCGGCGCCTGACCCCGCCGCCCCCAGAGGGGGCCAGGTTTTACCTCCCTCGCCTGGTCCCCGATCAGGCGGTTTGTGAGGATTGTGGGTGGGGTGCGTCCGGTCCCGATCCGAGGGGGGATCATGACCGAGACCACCGGCATCCCGCGCTGGCACGTCGCCGGCGACTGGTTCGATGTCTGCAAATGCACCATCCCGTGCCCGTGCACCTACGCGCAGTCCCCCACGTACGGCGACTGCGACGGCGTGCTGGCATGGCGCATCCGTGAAGGACGGTACGGAGAGGTCCCGCTCGACGGCCTCAACGTCCTGATGCTGGGCTCGTTCGTCGGGAACGTATGGGGCGAGCACTCCGACGCCTACGCGGCCGTCTTCCTGGACGAGCGCGCCGACGACGCCCAGCGCGCGGCGCTCGGGAAGATCTTCGGCGGGGAGGCCGGCGGCTGGCCGGCCCGGCTGGTGGGGATGCTCGCCCCCGAGGTGCGCGGGCTGGAGTTCTCGCCCGTCACGATCTCGGTCGACGAGGACCTCGCCACCTGGGGCGCGGAGGTGCCCGGCCGGGTCGTGGCGCGGGCCGAGGCGCTGACCGGACCCACGACGCCCGAGGGCGCGCGGGTGCAGACCCTCAACCCTCCCGGTGCGGAGACCGGTCCGGGCCAGGTCGCCACCTGGGGCCGCGCCATCACCGACCGGGCCGACGCCTACGGATTCAGCTGGGAGTGGGACGGCCGCTCCAGCAAGCACATCCCGTTCGACTGGACCGGACCCGACTAGGAGCCCGCCGATGCTGACGCATGAGCGCCACCTCGGCCACGGCCCGCCGCGACGGCGCGGATCCGGCGCCGAGCGCGCGCACGATGCCCCGGCCGGTGCGCGCGGGCGGATGCGGGAGGGACTGTTCGTCCTGGTCCTTCTCGTGCTGTCCGCGCTCGCCTGGCTGGCGGTCCACCGGCTGGCCATGCCGGACATGCGCGCCGGGATCCTGACCGGCGGCGCCGGACGCTCCGGGGACGGGATGGCGGGGATGCCGATGGACCGGTCCGTCGGCGCGGGCCTGTTCCTCGGCACCTGGCTGGTGATGATGGCCGCGATGATGCTGCCCGCGGTGACACCGGTGATCGTCCGGATCGACCGGCTGATGCGGCGGCGCGGCGCGGGGAGGACGACCGCCTACCTCCTCGCGGCGGGCTACCTGGCCGTGTGGGCGGCGGCCGGGGCGGCGGCGTACGGGCTGTTCCTGGTGTTCCAGCCGGTGGCGGCGGCGGGCGACCCGGCGACCGCCGTGCGGGCGGGCGCCGCGGTGCTGCTGTTCGCGGGCGCCTACCAGCTCAGCCCGCTGAAACGGGCGTGCCTGCGGCTGTGCCGCTCGCCCCTCGCCGTCGTCGTGCGGCACGGCGAGCGGATCACCGCGGGCCCCCGCGGCGCGCTGCTCGCCGGCGTCCACCACGGAGCCTTCTGTCTCGGCTGCTGCTGGGCGCTGATGGCCGTGCTGCTCGCCGCCGGGATGATGAGCCTGGTCTGGATGGGGGTCATCGCCGCGGTGATCCTCGCGGAGAAGGTCTGGCGGCACGGGGAGCGCCTGAGCCGGCCGCTCGGCGCCGCGATGATCGTCTTCGGGCTGGTGCTGCTCGCCGCTCCCGGGGTCGCGCCGACGCTGACCTAGCCGGCCGGCCCGGTTGCGGCTAGACGCGTTCGAAGACGGCGGCGAGGCCCTGGCCGCCGCCGATGCACATGGTCTCCAGGCCGTAGCGGGCGCCGCGGCGGTGCATCTCGCGGGCGAGCGTAGCGAGGATGCGGGCGCCGGTCGCACCCACGGGGTGGCCGAGGGAGATGCCGGAGCCGTGCACGTTGACGCGGTCCCAGTCGGCGTCCTTCAGGCCCCATTCGCGGGTGACCGCGAGGACCTGCGCGGCGAACGCCTCGTTCAGCTCGATGAGGTCGATGTCGGCAAGGGTGAGCCCGGCGGCGGCGAGCGCCTTCGCCGTGGCGGGGACGGGCCCGATGCCCATCGTCGCCGGCGGCACCCCGGCACGGCCCCAGGCGACGAGCCGGACGAGCGGCCGCAGCCCGAGCTCGGCGGCGCGCTCAGGAGTGGTGACGACGCAGGCGGCGGCCGCGTCGTTCTGGCCGCTGGCGTTGCCCGCGGTCACGGTGGCTTCGGCGTCCTTCTTACCGAGGACGGGACGCAGCTTCGCCAGGCTCTCCATCGTGGTGTCGGGGCGGGGGTGCTCGTCGGTGTCGACGACCGTGTCCCCCTTCCGGGACGCGACGGTCACCGGGACGATCTCCTCCGCGAACACGCCGGACTGCTGGGCGGCGACGGCGCGCCGGTGGGAGCGGACGGCCAGCTCGTCCTGCTCCTCGCGTCCGATGCCGTACTCGCGGCGCAGGTTCTCGGCGGTCTCCAGCATCCCGCCGGGCACCGGGTGGTTGACGCCGCCGGCGGTGACGCGGCCCTGCGCGAGTGCGTCGTGCAGTTCGAGGGACGGCCCGCGCACGCCCCACCGCGCCTGCGTCGTATAGAAGGGTGCGCTGCTCATGCTCTCCGCGCCGCCCGCGATGACCACGTCGCTGACGCCGGTCTGGATCTGCATGGCCGCGTCCAGCACCGCCTGGAGCCCGGACCCGCAGCGCCGGTCGACCTGCGAGCCGCCGACGGAGATGGGCAGGCCGGCGTCGAGCGCGGCGACGCGTCCGATGGCGGGGGCGTCGGCCGTGGGGTAGCAGTTCCCGAGGACGACCTCGTCGATCGCGTCGCCGGGCAGCCCGGTGCGCTCCACCAGGGCGCGGATGACGGCGGCGGCGAGCTGGACGGGAGGGACGGTCTTCAGCGCCCCGCCGAACCGGCCGATCGGGGTCCGCAGCGGCTCGCAGATCACCGCGTCGCGCATGGTGGCTCCTCCAGGCTGTGCTACCGGGTACCCCGCAGGCTACGGCCTCCGTTCGGCAGGGCGGCCTCCGGGCTCGCGTCCGATGGAGGGTTGAATGCGGTGGAGGCGGACGATCGAGGAGGCGACGGTGGAGGACTGGGCGCGGCGGGTCACGACGATCCGCGTCATCGGCACCGGGGCGATGGGGCGCGGGATCGCGCAGCTCGCCGCGGCGGGCGGGCTGACCGTGGAGCTGGCCGACATCCGCATGGAGGCCGTGGTCGGCGCGGCCGAGTACATCGGCGGCATGTTCGACAAGCTCGCGGGCAAGGGGCGGATGACCGCCGAGGAGGCCGCGGCGGCCAAGGGACGGCTCCGGCCGGTCGGGGAGCCGCTCACCCCGTTCCAGGACTGCGATCTCGTGGTGGAGGCGGTCCGGGAGGACATCGACACCAAGCGCGAACTGTTCGCGTCCCTGGAGAAGGTCTGCCCGCAGCACACGGTCCTGGTGACCAACACCAGTTCGCTGCCCGTCACGGCGATCGCGGCGGCGCTGGAGGATCCGTCCAGGGTGGCGGGGCTGCACTTCTTCAATCCGGTGCCGCTGATGCGTCTCGTCGAGGTGATTCCGGGGGCGCGTACGGCGGAGTGGATTCCGGGCGCGCTCGCCGACCTCGTCCGGCGCCTCGGTCACGAACCCGTGCTCGCGCCGGACGCGCCCGGGTTCCTCGTCAACCACGCTGGGCGCGGCCTGGTGACGGAGGCTCTCCAGATCCTGTCCGAGGAGGTCGCCGAGCCCGTCGACATCGACCGCATCGCGCGGGACGTCCTGGGCCTGAAGATGGGGCCGTGCGAGCTGCTCGACCTCACGGGCATGGACGTGTCACACCCGGTGATGGAGTCCATCTGGACGGGGTTCTACACCGAGCCCCGGTTCCGTCCGTCCAGGCTCGGACGGGCGCGTCTAGAGGCCGGTCTGCACGGACGCAAGACGGGCGAGGGCTTCTACAAGTACGTGGACGGTGCCAAGCAAGAGCCGCCGGAGGTCACCGTGCCGGTGGTGGAGCCGCGCCCTGTGTGGGTGCACGGGGACGTCCGTGACGCGCTCGGCGCATTGCTCTCCACGTCCGGCGTAGAGGTCGAGTCGGGTGGCGAGCCGTCCGACCGGGCCGTTGTTCTGGTCGCGCCCTTCGGGCAGAGCACGGTCAGCGCCGCTGAGGGGCTGCCCGTAGAGCGCGCCTTGGGCGTGGACCCGCTCGGCGGGTTCTTCACCCGCCTGACCGTGATGGTGCACCCGGGCCTCGACAAGGACGCGGGCCGCGCCGCGCTCGCCGCCCTCGCGGCCACGGGACGTTCTGTGACGGTCGTCCGCGACGCCCCGGCCCCGGTCGCCCAGCGGCTCCTCGCCTCGATCGTGAACGTGGGCTGCGGGATCGCCGAGCAGCGCCTCGCCCGCCCGCAGGACGTCGACACCGCCGTCCGCCTCGGCCTCGGCTACCCGCGCGGCCCGCTGGAGTGGGGCGAGCACGAGGGCGCCGACCGCGTCCTGCGGATCCTGCGGGGCCTCCAGGACAGCACCGGCGACCCCCGCTACCGTCCGAGCACCTGGCTGACCGAACGCGCGGCCCTCGCCCTCCCCCTCACCGACCCCGGCACCGCCCCGTCCGACCTCACCGCCTGACGGGACGAGCGGGCGCCCTCAGGTCTTGACGGGCTCGGGGGCGCCCGCCGGAACCGGGCGGCGCGGGCGGAGCACGACGCAGGCGAAGAGGGCGGCGGCCGCCATCGCCCCCGCCGCCGCGAAGGAGGCGACCGAGACCGCGTGGGCGAAGGCGTCCCGCGCGGCGGCGGCGAGGGCGGGGTCGCCGAGCGCGAGGGCCTCGCCCAGGGAGTGGCGGGCGGCGCGGGCGGCGGTGTCCGGGAGGGCGGCGGCGTAGGCGGCGGAGACGACGCTGCCGAGGACGGCGACGCCGAGCGCGCTGCCGAGTTCCTGCCCGGCGTCGTTCACCGCCGACCCGACCCCCGCCTCCTCGGGCGGGACGGCGGCCATGAGCGTGCTGTAGGCGGGCGGGGTGCCGAGTCCCGCGCCGAGGCCGAGGACGGTGAGCCCGGCGGCGAGCGCGGCGTAGCCGCCGTCCGCTGAGGTGAGGCCGAGGGCGCCGAAGCCGGCCGCCACCGCGGCGAACCCGGCGACGAGGGCGGGGCGGGCGCCGAACCGCGACTCCAGGGACGCGCCGACGCCGTTGCCGACGGCCGCGGCGACGGCGACGGGCAGCAGCGCCAGCCCCGCCTTGAGCGGCCCGTGCCCGAGGACGAACTGCAGGAGCTGGGTCAGCGCGAACAGCATCCCGGCGAGCGCGAAGCCGAACAGCGCGATCATGGTCGCGGCGCCGGCGAAGTTCCGGTCGCGGAGCAGGCGCAGGTCCAGCATCGGCTCGGGGTTGCGGTGCTGCCACAGGACGAACAGGGCGAGCGCGGCGATCCCGGCGGCGAGGCCGCCGACCGTGCGGGCGCCCGTCCAGCCGTGCGCGGGCCCGGAGATGATCGCCCACACCAGCGCCGCCATGCCGGCCGTGGACAGCACGGCGCCGGGCACGTCGAGGCGGCGGCGCGGCCCCCGGGACTCGGGGACGAGCAGCAGCAGCCCGGCCACGGCGACCACCGTGACGGGCACGTTCACCAGGAAGACCGAGCCCCACCAGAAGTGCTCCAGCAGGAACCCGCCGAGCGTCGGCCCGGCGGCGAGCCCGACCATGGACGTGGCGCCCCAGATGGCGAACGCCTTGGCGCGCTCGTCCGGCCCGAACACCTGCGCCATGATCGACAGCGTCCCGGGCATCAGCAGCGCGCCGCCGGCGCCCATGAGGCCGCGCATCGCGACGAGCTGGGCGGGGCTCGCGGCGAAGGCGGCGAGCAGCGACCCGGCGCCGAAGAGCGCGAAGCCGATCAGCATCGCGCGGCGGCGGCCGTGCCGGTCGCCCAGGCTGCCCGCGGTGATCAGCAGGCCGGCGAACACCAGCGAGTAGGCGTCGATCACCCACTGGACGTCGGCGGTGGTGGCGTCCAGCTCCCGGAGCAGGGACGGGATCGCCACGTTCAGGACCGTGTTGTCGACCACGACGACGAAGAGGCTGAGGCACAGGACGCCGAGGATCTGCCAGCGGCGCGGATGCGGTGCCATGCGTCGCCCCCTTTCTCGTACACCGTTCGATTAGACTCGCACACTGTACGACTCGGATCGCACGGTGTTCAAGTCTCGTACCCTGTGCGAGAACGGAAGGAGGCCCCCGTGCCCGAGGAGAAGCCGTCCGGGGAGCAGGTGCCCGAGGAGAAGGTGGCGTCCGTCTGGGTGCGTCCCGAGCGGGCCCGGCGCGGGCGGCCCGCGCTCAGCCGGGCGCAGATCGTGGACGCCGCGCTCGGCCTGCTGGACGCCGAAGGGCTGGACGGGCTCAGCATGCGCCGCCTCGGCACCCGGCTGAACTCCGGCGCGACCTCGGTCTACTGGCACGTCGCGAACAAGGACGAGCTGCTGGAGCTCGCCCTCGACCGGGTCATGGCCGAGGTGGAGGTCCCGGCGGGCGGTGACTGGCGGGCGTCCGCCACCGGGTACGCGCGGAGCCTCCGCGCGATGATCCACCGGCATCCGTGGACGGTCACCCTGTTCGGCAGCCGTCCGATGATCGGCCCGAACGCGACCCGCGTCCTGGACGAGGTGCTCGGCGCGTTCGGCGCCGCCGGGTTCACCGGGTTCGGCCTGGAGTACGCCTGGTCCGCCGTGGTCGACTACGTGATCGGCGCGGCCGGGAGCGAGGCGAGCTGGCAGCGTGGGCAGTCCGGGACGTCCTCGGCCGACTGGGTCCGCGGGCTCGGCCCCTACCTCGCGGAGCTGGACGCGCAGCGGCCCGCCCTCGCGTCCCACATCCGCGAGATCTGGATGAAGGAGACCGGCGACGTCCTGGAGGGGCGGTTCGCGTTCGGGCTCGCCTGCGTCCTCGACGGCCTCGAAGCCCGCCGCTCCTAGAGGGGTTCAAGCACGATGCCCTCCGCCCGGACGGTGGGCGGAGGGCATCGGCAGGGGGAGGCGGTTCTCGCCAAGGGATAACGGCAGCGCTCACCCCCAGTCCGGAGGCATCAGAACGGCAGTTCCGCGGGCGGCTTCGGCTTGGTGTCGGTCCAGCCCGACGACCGGACGGCCACGTAGTTGATGATGAAGCCGGGCTTCATCTCCGCGTACGGCCCGCCGGGCTTGGTCAGCGTGTCCTGGACGGACAGGACGCCACCGGTCTTCTCATCGAAGACGATCACCAGCCGGTGGCCGTAGTCGCCCTGCTCGGCCTTCGGGCCGCCGTACTCGCCGGTGATCTCCGCGGTGCGCTCGGGGGCGGCCAGCGCGACGCCGTCGCGGCCCAGCGGGTCGGCGACGCGGCCGATCGCCTGGATGCCCGGCCGGGAGGCCAGCGCCCGCATCAGGCCCGCGCGCACCTTCGGCGGGACGGGGGTGCCGCCGAGGATCCCCGACGTCCGCCAGATCCCGGCGGAGGCCGTCGCCTCCTCGGTCGGCTTCCGGCCGCGCTTCGCGAGGGGGCCCATCCCCCGGAGCATCTCCTCGCCGCTCAGGAACTTCTCGGCGAGCGCGGCCGGGTCGGTCGGCAGGTTCTGCCACTCCTCGGCCGGCTCGCCGAGGAACTCGCCGCCGCCCTCCGGATCGACGCCGACCTCGGGGCCGTCCGACCGCCACTTCGTCGCCTCGGCGCTGTAGGTGTAGTAGTGGTCGTTCGACCAGACCCGGAACTTCGACGGCGACCCGGCCTTCTTCCAGAGCGCCTCGTCCTGCGCCGTGAGCGGGCGGGCGGGCAGGTCGCGCCCGTAGTACGCCTCGCCGGTCCCCTTCTTCACGCCGGTCCAGTTGAACGACTCGCTCGCCGCGCCGACGATCGCGTACGTGCCGGTCTTCGCCCGGATGATGTACGACTGCCCGTCGATGCGGTCGGTGTACCAGTACTTGCCGGTCGGGGTCAGTTCGACCTTGGCCGCCGCCGCGAGCACCGCCTGCTTGTTGAGGTCGACGCCGCCGGGCGTGTCCGGCGACCCCGGCGATCCGGGCGTCCCCTGGCCGGTGAGCGCGACCGCGACGGCCGCCGCGGCGCCGGCGGCGACCAGCCCGGCCCCCAGCCCGGCCGGCCACCCGAACCCGAGCCGCCGCCGCCCCGCCCGGACGCGCAGTCCCGCCCGGACGCGCCGGCCCGCCATCTCGTCCTCCAGCAGGGTCAGCGCCTTCGCCGTGCTCGTCGCCGACGGGGGCGGGGGCTCGCGCAGCAGGTCCCGGACCCGGTCCATCTCGTTCGTGCTCATGCGGGCGTCTCCTCAACGATCAGCGCGGGGTTGGTTCCGCCGAGCGACTCCCGCAGGCGGCGCCGGGCACGGTGCAGGCGGGACGCGACGGTGCCCGTCTTGAGGCCGAGCGCCTGCCCGACCTCCTCGTAGGACAGGTCGGCCAGCGCCACCAGCAGCAGGACGTCCCGGTCCCCGCGCGGCAGCCGGGCCAGCGCGCCGGCCAGCTCCGCGCCCGCGCCGCCGGCGGTGACCCGCGCCGTGACGAGATCCTCGTGGCCGTCGTGGGCGTACTCGGCGGGCGTGCGCGCGAGCGCCCGGTAGCGGCGGCCCTCCGCGCGCCGGTGCGACCCGATCAGCCGGGTCGCGATGCCGAACAGCCAGGGGCGGACGGTCCCGCGCTCCGGGTCGAACCGGTCCCGCTTGCGGAACGCGGCGAGGAACGTCTCGGCGGCGACGTCGTCCGCCGCGTCCGCGCCGAGCCGCCGTGCCGCGTAGCCGTGGATCGCGGCGAAGTGGCGGTGGAAGATCTCGGCGAACGCGGCGGGGTCGCGCCGCGACCGGACGATCGCCTCCGCGTCGGGGTCGTCCCCGCCGGGGTCCGGCGGGCGTTGCTGGGCCATGGAGTGATCCTCGCTGTGGGGGTGCTCGGTTGCTCGGTCACCCGGTTCTCAGCCGATCTCCCGATCCGCCTTCACGGCCGCGCCGCCCTCCACCGGACATCCGGCGGAGGGCGGCGCGTCCCCCGATCAGAAGGGCGGCTTCGCGGGCGGCTTCGGCCTGGCGTCCGACCAGCCGGAGCCGCGCTGCGCCTCGTAGGCGATGACGAAGCCCGGCTGCATCTCCGCGTACGGCCCGCCGGGCCTCGTCAGCTCCTCCTGCAGGGACAGCGGCGCACCGGTGCGCTCATCGAAGACGATCACCCTGCGGTAGGCGTAGGTCCCCTGCTCGGCCTTCGGCGTGCCGAAGTCGGGGCCGACCGTGGCGCTGCGGTCGCCGGTGGCCAGCGCGACGCCCGGGCGGCCCAGCGGGTCGGTGACGCGGCCGAGCGCGTGGACGCCCGGTTGCGCCGCCAGCGCCCGCATCAGCCCGCCCCGGGTCTTCGGCGGCAGCGGGCCGGTCAGGATCGACATCGCCCGCCGCAACTGCATGTGGGGCAGCTCCTCGTCGGAGATGTCGGATGCCTTCTTCCGCGGTGGCTTCGCCTCCGCCTGGCGCGGGCCGCCGATCGCCGTCCGGCTGAGGAACTTCTCGGCGAGTTCGGACGGGTCGGACGGCAGGTTCCGGACGTCCTCGACCGAGGAGCCCCCGCGTCCGAGTTCGTAGAACTTCCCGCCGCCCTTCGGGTCGACGTCGGCTCCCGGCCCGGACGACCGCCATCCCGTCGCCTCGGTGGTGCAGGTGGCGTAGTGGTCGTTCAGCCAGACCCGGAACTCCGACGGCGACCCGGCCCTCTTCCAGAGCGCCCTGTCCTGGGCGCTCACCGGGCGGGCCGGAAGGCGGCGGATGAAGAACGCCTCGCCCATGCCGCGCTTCTCGCCGATCCACTGGAACGTCTGCGTGCGCATGGCGCTGATCGCGTAGGTACCGGACTTCGCGCGGATGACGTACGACTGGCCGTCGACCGTGTCGGAGTACCAGTACCCCCGGTACCCGCCGGCCGGCTGCGCCTCGGCCCGCTCCGCCGCCGCCAGCACGGCCCGCCGGCCCGGGTCCGCCGCGGCGGGGGGCGAGGGCGGGGCGGGCGAACCCGACCCGACGGCCGTGATCGCGACCGCGGCGGCCGCGCCCGCGGCGACCAGGCCGATGCCGGCCTTGAGCCGCCACCCGAACCGGACGCCCGTGCGCGGCGGCGTCCCGAGCATCGCGGCGCGGGCCTCGGTCATCTCCTCCAGGGTCGGCGGCTCCGGCTCCCCGTACGCCTCGCGGATCATCTGCAGCTCATCCATGGTCGCCGTCCCCCTCGCGCATCGGATTCGTCCCGCCGAGTGCCTCGCGCACCTTCTTCCTGGCCCGGCTCAGCCGCGAACCGACCGTCCCGTACGGGACGTCCAGCGCCGCCGCGACCTCCTCGTGGGTGAGGTCGGCGAGGGCGACGAGCAGCAGGACGTCGCGCTCGCCGTCCGAGAGCCGGGCGATCGCGCCGGCGAGCCGCCCCCGCAGGCCCTCGGCGCTGACGCGGGCGTCCACCCGGTCGGCATGCCCCTCCTCTGCCGGGGCGGGGCCGAGCCGGGCGCGGGCCCGCAGCCCGCGCACCTCGCTGCGCCGGTGCTTGCCGATGAGGTTGGTCGCGATGCCGTACAGCCAGGCGCGCACGTTCGCCCGCGCCGGGTCGTAGCGGTCCCGGTTCCGGAACGCCTCCAGGAACGTCTGCGACGCGACGTCCGACGCGGCGTCGGGGCCGAGCCGCTTGGCGGCGTACCCGTGGATCTCGGCGAAATGGGCGTCGAAGACCTCGCCGAACCCTTCGGGATCGTGCAGGGACGACCGCGGAGCGGCCAGACCGGCGCCGAGCCGGTCCAGCCGCTCCGCGGCGAGGGGGTTCCCCGTCATGTGGTGCCTTTTCGTCTCACGGATGGCGGTCACAGACGTATCACCCGAACCCCCTCGCCACTTTCGCTCCGGGACGCCTACCGGACGCGGTAGGCGCGGATGATGCTCTGGTCGATGCCGCTGCCGCCCGCGTCCTTGGCGCTGACCCGCAGCGACACGGCCTGGCCCTTCACGGGCGCGGGCAGCGGGGCGCTGTACCGGCCGCCGCCGAGGTCGGTGACATCGGCGCCCTGCCAGGTCTTGCCGTCGTCCACGGACGTCCAGAACCGCAGCCCGGTGACCTTCGCCTCGCCCGAGCCCGCCTGCCGCGCGACGGTGAACACGGCGGGCTCACCGGCGGGCTGGTTGCGCATGTCGAGGTTCAGGTCGTAGTCGACGAGCAGGAGCGCGAGGTTGGCGCTCTCGTTCCCGCGCGTCGCGCGCGAGCGGAACGTCCAGGACGTCGAGGTGCGGGTCGACACCGGAAGGACGGCCGACGCGTCGTTCTCGTACGTCAGCCGGTAGTCGGCCGCGCCGGACGGGACGGTGAAGTCGCCGAACGGGCCGTCCTTCTCGCCGAGCTTCTTATCGCCGGCGAACAGCTCCAGGTGCCCCTTCACCTCGTGCATCAAGCAGTCGAAGCCGTCCGGGCGGACCTGGAGGTCCACCAGCGAGATCCGCATGTTCTGCCCGGTGCGGGCCGTGGGGTAGCGGGCGCAGAAGCTGGGCGTGACGCCGGTGCCGGAGTACGGTCCGGGCCGCAGCGGCTGGCGGCCCCACCGGTGCGCGACCTGCTCGCCGGGCTTCATCTCGGTGAAGGCGCCCTGGTCGACCCAGTCCTCCTCGCCGAACCTGATGAACCCCAGGTCGCCCCAGAGCATGCCGGAGCCGGCCGAGACGTGGTCGGTCCGGGACGTGCCGGGCTCGACGGGACCGCTCGCCTCGAAGTTGAGGAGGCCCTCCGCGCTGATGCCGTACCGCTTCTCGCTCATGGGCGCGCCGGTGTCGCCGTCGAACGCGGCGAACTTCTGCTCGACGCGGGCCATCCGCTTGAGTTCGGCCGCGGTGACGGTGTGCGCCGGGTCGGCGGGGATCCCGTTGCCCAGCGGGTGGACGATGTCGTACACGGCTCCGGGCGCGGTCAGCCGGTGCTGGGTGGCCGCCTTGAACGTCCCCTTCGTCACGCCTTCCATCGGCTGGACGTAGACGGGCGCGTTGGCGGGGTCGAAGGCGAACACGGAGTAGTACCAGAGGCCGTCGCCGGCGTCCTGCACCATGTCGGCGGCCGCCATCACCGTCGTGGTCTCGACGCCCTCGACGCTCGCGCCGACCTTGACGGCGGCGGCGCCGTCGAGCGTCACGCTCACGTCCCGGTCGACGACCACCTCCGGGTCGCCGACGAGCGCCGACCGCCAGTCGCTGAAGTCGTCCACGTTGCCGAGCACGGCGTAGCGGCCCGCCGGAACGCGGAGCTTCGCCTCGCCCTCGGACGCGTCGACCCACTCGGAGTACAGCGAGTGGTCGTCGAGGTTGACCACGGTGGCGGAGGCGGAGAAGTTCGCGGGGTCGGTGTCCGGCAGCGGCGTGGCCTTGACCGTGAGGGTGTGCGCCGGGGGCTCGACGTAGAACGTCACGGGCGTCTCCAGGACGGCGCCGCCGCCATTGGCCGTGACCACGGCCGTGTAGAGGCCGGGACGGTCACCGACGCGGGAGGCGTCCACGGTCAGCGGCACCTTCGCGGTACCGCCCGCCGGCACGGTCACGCCGGCCGGGACGGTCGCGACGCCGTCCGCGGTGCGGCCCTTGCGGTCGGTCACGGTGACGCTGAGGCGCAGGTCGACGGGACGGCCGGTGTTCGACGTCCAGCCGAGTTCCGTGGACAGGCGGGGATGCGCGGGGAACTTCGAGGTCCCGAGACCGGCGATGCCCTGCGCCGCGAGGACGGGGCTGCGCACGGCCTCGCCGATGTCGAGCCGTCCGGCGCCGAGCTGGTAGACGTCGCCGCCGGTGGCCGGGTCGGCGGTGCCGACGAGGGCCGCCTTGATCCGGGCGGGCGTCCAGTCGGGGTGCTTCGCGGCGAGCAGCGCCGCCGCGCCCGCGACGTGCGGCGTCGCCATCGACGTGCCCGACATCCTCGTGTAGTGCGCCCCGGTCGGGGTGCCCTCGGCGGTGCCCGCGGCGCGGGCGGCCTCGATGTCGACGCCCGGCGCGACGATCTCCGGCTTGGCGGTGACGCCGACCGGGCCGCGGCTGGAAAACTCCGCCAGCCGGTCGCGGGCGTCGACCGCGCCGACCGTGAGCGCGGCCTCGGCCGTGCCGGGCGAGCCGACCGACGCGAACGTGCCGTCGTTGCCCGCGGCGACGACGAACAGCGCGCCGTGCTCGGCGGTGAGGTTCGTCAGCGCCAGGGAGACGGGGTCGTCGCCGTCGGTGGGGGCGCCGCCGAGGCTCATGTTGACGATGTCGGCGCGCGGCGCGGCCCACTGCATCCCGGCGATCACGCTGGAGTCGGTGCCGTACCCGTCGTCGTCGAGGACCTTGCCGATGAGCAGGTCCGCGTCCGGTGCGACGCCCTTGCGCTTCCCGGTGGAGGCGGCGCCAGTCCCGGCGATGGTCGAGGCGACGTGCGTGCCGTGCCCGAACCGGTCGACGGTGTCGGGCGACTCGGAGAAGTTCTCCGCCTCCGCCACCCGCCCCTTGAGGTCGGGGTGCCCGGCGTCGATGCCGGTGTCGAGGACGGCGACCTTCGCGCCCTTCCCGGTGTACCCGGCGCGCCACGCCGCCGGGGCGCCGACCTGCCGCAGGTTCCGGTCGATCCGGCGGGTCTCGGGCGCGGCCGCGGTCGGGGCGAAGCTCGCCTTGACCTTGCCGTCCAGCCAGATGTGCCGGATGCCGCCCGTCGCCTTCAGGGACGGGCCGCGCATCGCGGCCAGGCTCTTGCCGAGGCCGGGCGCGCCGTCCTTGGGCTGCCGCACGGCCACGGCGCCGATGCTCGGCAGGTCCCTGCCCTCGCCGAGCGTCCCGCCGAGCGCCGACAGGGACCGGGCGCCCTTCTCCCGCTGGACGATCAGCGGCAGGTCCCTGCTGCGCGCGTCGTCGTAGCCCTGCGCGATCAGCGCGGTGACGTCGAACAGCTCGGGATCGAGGACGCGGCCGACCAGCCCGGCGACGTCGACCGGGGTGACGACGACGTGCCCGTCCGGCCGGATCTCCTTGCGGAACGAGCGCTTCTCCCGGCCCGGCGCGGGGGTCACCGAGACGAGCGGGGGCTTGCCCTTGACCGTCCGGACGCTGACGGCGTCCCCGGTCAGCAGCGTGACCTTCCATGCCTTGCCCGGGTCGAGGCCGCCCGCCGGCGGCGGCGCGGCCTGCGCGGGCGGGGGTACGGCCGCCAGCGCCCCGGCAGCGAGCAGGAGGCCGAGCAGGGCCCGGCTTCGGCGTCTGTGCGTCATCGAGTCTCCTCTGGGATCGCCGTCCCGCACCGGGACGGTCGATGTTGATCACCCGCAGCGGCCGGTCGTGTTCGCCGCGGCCGTCATGCCGGGGTCGGAGAACGGGTTTCGACCGTGGTCGGATGACCGGGAGGCGCGGGCGGCCGAAGCTGGGCGCCATGACTGCACAGACGAAGGCCACCCCGGCCATCAGGGTGGAGGGGCTGACGAAGCGGTACGGGCGGCGGACGGTGGTCGACGATCTGACGTTCAGCGTCCGGCCGGGCGCGGTGACGGGCTTCTTCGGCCCGAACGGCGCCGGCAAGACGACGGCGATGAAGGCGCTCGTGGGGCTGGCGCGGCCGTCGGCGGGCACGGTGTCGGTGCTGGGCAGGCCGGTGGCGTCGCTCGCGCCGGACGCGCGCCGGATCGGCGTCCACATCGAGCCGTGCGGCGCGCACCCCGCCCGGACGGCCCGCGCGCACCTGCGGGCGCTGGCGCTGGCGGCGGGGCTGCCGCGCCGCCGCGTCGAGGAGGTCCTGGAGACCGCCGAGCTGACGTCGGCGGCGGGCCGCCGCGTCGGCGCCTACTCGCTGGGCATGCGGCAGCGGCTCGGGCTCGCCGCCGCGCTGCTCGGCGACCCGGAGATCCTCGTGCTGGACGAGCCGGCCAACGGCCTCGACCCGCAGGGCATCCGCTGGCTCCGGACGATGCTGCGCGACAGGGCCGCGAAGGGCGGCACGGTGCTGCTGTCGAGCCATCTGCTCGCGGAGGCCGCGCAGACGGTGGACGACGTGGTCGTCATCGACCGTGGCAGGCTGGTCCACCAGGGACCGATCAGTGAGGTGGAGTCGCTGGAGGACGTGTTCCTCCAGCTCACCGGAGGGTTGGAGCGATGATCGGCCTGCTTCGCGGGGAACTGCTCAAGGCGGTGACGACCCGCGCCGTGTGGGGGTTCGCGGTCGGCGGGGCGGCGTTCGCCGCCCTGAACGCGGTGCTCGTCGCCAAGGCGTCGGGCACGCTCGACGAGATAGCGGAGAAGAAGGAGGCGCTGGCGGGGCTGCCCGTCCTGCTGCTGCTGTGGGGGCTGGTCGGCGCGGCGGGCGAGTACCGCCACCGGACCGCCGCGCCGACGGCGCTGGTGGCCCGGCGCGGGCGCGGGAGGGTCCTGGCGGTGCGGATCGCGGCGTACGCGCTGACCGGGTTCGGGCTGGCGCTGCTGATCAACGCCGTCGCGGCCGGGGTGGCGCTGCCGCTGCTGGCGGACCAGCCCGGCCCGGACCTGACGTCCGGCCAGGTGACCGAGGTCGTGGCGGGCAACGTCCTGGCGCTCGTGCTGGCGACCGTGCTGGGCGCGGCGCTCGGCGCGCTGATCCGCAGCCCGGTCGTCGGCGCGGTGGTGCTGCTGATCCTGGCCCTGGTGGTGCAGCCCCTGGTGAGCGGGGCGTGGGAGGCCGAGTCGAACCTCTCGCCGTTCGGCGCGGCGGGCGTCATGACGGGCGGAACCCACAACACCACGCTCACGGTCGCGGAGGCCGGCGCGGTGTTCGCGCTCTGGACGGTCCTCGCGGTCCTGGTCGCGGTCATGTGCGAACGACGGCGCGACCTGGCGTGAACGTCGCGGAGAGGATCCGGGCGGTGCGGGGCCTGCGGGCCGCGCACCGCCCGGTGCTGTTCGACATCGCGCTCGCCGCGGCCGCGACCGTCGTGGAAGTGGGGCTGCTGTTCAACGACGGCACCGAGGCCGTGCCCCTGCCGATCGCGGTGACCGTCCTGACCGGCGCGATGCTGCTGGCCCGCCGCCGGTTCGGGGTGACGGTGATCGCGGTGACGGTCGCGTCCGCCGCCGCGCTGACGGCCGCCGGGTACTCCCCCGGCGGCGCGCTGCCCGTCGTCGCACTGTGGTCGCTCGCCGAGACGCGCGACCGGCGCGTCTCGCTCGCGGTGCTGGCACCGGTGGCCGTGTTCCTGGAGGTCGACAGCGTCTCCAGCCCGCCCGTGTCGATCGGGGCGTGGATGCTGGGCGCCTACATGCAGACGCGCCGCCGCTACGTCCGGGCGGTGGAGGAGCGGGCCGCCACCCTCGAACGCGAACGGGAGCAACTCGACCTGATCGCGGCGCAGCGCGAGCGCGGCGCGATCGCCCGCGAACTGCACGACATCGTCGCCCACTCGGTGACGGTGATGCTGATCGGGGTGCGCGGCGCCCGCGACGTCCTGGAGACCGAACCGCGGGTGGCCGCGGAGACGCTGGAGCGGGTGGAGACCAGCGCCGAGCAGAGCCTCGCGGAGCTGCGCCGGATCCTCGTCCTGCTGCGCGGGCAGGACCCGGCGGAGACGCGCCCGCAGCCGTCGCTCGCGGACCTGGACGAACTGGTCGCCGGCTACCGCGCGGCCGGGCTGCCGGTCCGGCTGGAGATCGCCGGGGAGCGGATGGGGCTGCCGAGCGGTGTCGAGCTGTCCGCGTACCGGATCATCGAGGAGGCGCTGACCAACGCCCTGAAGCACGCCGGGGCGACCACGGTCACGGTAGAGCTGAGCTACGGCGGAGCGGACCTGGAGGTGCGGGTGCACGACGACGGCACGGGGACCGGCGAACCGCCCGGCCCCGGCGGGCACGGCCTGGTGGGGATGCGGGAGCGGGCCGCCGTGCTCGGCGGCGAACTGGAGGCGGGCCCCGCACCCGGCGGCGGGTTCCGGGTCGCCGCGCGGCTGCCGATCGGGGGCCGCGCATGACGATCCGGGTGCTGATCGTCGACGACCAGGAACTGATCCGGATCGGGTTCCGGCTGTTCCTGCAGACCCGTCCCGAACTGGAGGTCGTCGGCGAGGCCGGCGACGGCCGCGAGGCCCTCGACCGGGCGGCGGAGCTGCGGCCCGACGTCGTGCTGATGGACGTCCGGATGCCGCGGATGGACGGCGTCGAGGCCACCGCCCACCTGACCGCCGTCTCCGACCCGCCCCGCGTGCTGATCCTCACCACCTACGACCTCGACGAGTACGTGTTCGGCGCGCTGCGCGCGGGGGCGTCGGGGTTCCTGCTGAAGGACGCGCCCCGCGAGCGGCTGCTGGAGGCGATCCGCGTCGTCCACCAGGGCGAGGCGCTGCTGTCCCCGTCGATCACCCGCCGGCTGATCGAGGACTACGCCGGCCGCGCCGACCCCGTCCGGCCGGCGCCGGACCTGCTGGCCGCGCTGACCCCGCGCGAGCGCGAGATGCTGCTGCTCGTGGCGCAGGGCCTGTCGAACCAGGAGATCGCGGCGCGGCTCGTCGTCACCGAGGCCACCGTGAAGAGCCATGTCGGCAGCGTGTTCGCCAAGCTCCACCTCCGCGACCGCGTCCAGGCCGTCGTGCTGGCCTACGAGCACGGCATCGTCGTCCCGGGCCGCCGCCCCGACTCCCTGTAGGCCCCGTCGTCCGGTCACCGGGTAGGCCGGTCACCGGCCCCGCCGATCAGAGGAGCGGCGGCTTCGTCCTCGCGGAGGACGGGAACCGCGCGGCCCTCCTCCGTCCGGGCGAACTGCGGCCGCGGAGCCGCCGTCCGGGAACCGGAATAGGTGGCTCACTCGTCCTGTTGTAGAGGTCGTCAGCAAAGTTGAGCCGGGTCGACTCAAGTCATTTGACACGGGGGCGCCGGTCCGGGCAACCTTGCGACGGAGAAGACGAACCGGCCGCGCCCTGGGGGCGACCGGGGCTGCGATAACACCGGAAACGACGGAGGACGAGAACATGGCACGTGCGGTCGGCATCGACCTCGGGACGACCAACTCGGTCGTCGCGATCCTGGAGGGCGGGGAGCCCACCGTCATCGCGAACGCGGAGGGGTCGCGGACCACGCCGTCCGTCGTCGCCTTCGCCAAGAACGGAGAGGTGCTGGTCGGCGAGGTCGCCAAGCGCCAGGCGGTCACCAACGTGGACCGCACCATCCGGTCGGTCAAGCGCGAGATGGGCACCGACTGGAAGACCAAGATCGACGACAAGGACTTCAACCCGCAGCAGATCAGCGCGTTCGTGCTGCAGAAGCTGAAGCGGGACGCCGAGGCCTACCTCGGCGAGACCGTCACCGACGCGGTCATCACGGTGCCCGCGTACTTCTCCGACCACCAGCGGCAGGCCACCAAGGAGGCCGGCCAGATCGCGGGCCTGAACGTCCTGCGGATCATCAACGAGCCGACCTCGGCGGCGCTGGCCTACCACCTGGAGAAGGAGAAGGAGGCCACCATCCTGGTCTTCGACCTCGGTGGCGGCACCTTCGACGTCTCCCTGCTGGAGGTCGGCGACGGGGTGGTCGAGGTCAAGGCCACCAGCGGTGACAACCACCTGGGCGGCGACGACTGGGACAACAAGGTCGTCGACTGGCTGGTCGAGAAGTTCAAGAACGCCAACGGCGTCGACCTGTCCAAGGACAAGATGGCGCTGCAGCGGCTGCGCGAGGCCGCGGAGAAGGCGAAGATCGAGCTGTCCGGTTCGTCCGAGACGCAGATCAACCTGCCCTACATCACCGCGTCGGCCGAGGGCCCGCTGCACCTGGACGAGAAGCTCACCCGGGCCGAGTTCCAGCGGATGACCTCCGACCTGCTCGACCGGACCAAGGCGCCGTTCCAGTCGGTGCTGAAGGACGCCAACATCGGCGTCGACAAGATCGACCAGGTCGTGCTGGTCGGCGGCTCGACCCGGATGCCCGCGGTGTCCGAGCTGGTCAAGGAGCTGACCGGCGGCAAGGAGCCGAACAAGGGCGTCAACCCGGACGAGGTCGTCGCGATCGGCGCCAGCCTCCAGGCCGGCGTGCTGAAGGGCGAGGTCAAGGACGTCCTGCTGCTGGACGTGACCCCGCTGAGCCTCGGCATCGAGACCAAGGGCGGCATCTTCACCAAGATCATCGAGCGGAACACCACGATCCCGACCAAGCGGTCGGAGACGTTCACCACCGCCGACGACAACCAGCCGTCCGTGGAGATCCAGGTCTACCAGGGCGAGCGCGAGATCGCCGCGCGCAACAAGAAGCTCGGCACCTTCCAGCTCACCGGTCTGCCGCCGGCGCCGCGCGGCGTCCCGCAGATCGAGGTCACCTTCGACATCGACGCGAACGGCATCGTGAACGTCAGCGCGAAGGACCAGGGCACTGGCCGCGAGCAGTCGATGGTCATCACCGGCGGCAGCGCGCTGCCGAAGGACGACATCGAGCAGATGGTCCGGGACGCCGAGCAGTACGCCGAGGAGGACCGCAAGCGCAAGGAGGAGGCCGAGGTCCGCAACCAGGCCGACACCCTCGCGTACTCGACCGAGAAGTTCCTGCGGGAGAACGACGACAAGGTCCCCGCGGACCTGAAGACCGAGGTCAACGACGCGGTCGCCGAGGTCAAGAAGGCCCTGGAGGGCACCGACGTCGAGGCCATCAAGGGCAGCGCCGAGAAGCTCGCGCAGGTCTCCCAGAAGATGGGCGCGGCGATGTACGCGCAGAACCCCGAGGGTGCCGCCGCCGGCGCCGAGGACCACGGTCCGACGGCCGACGCGCAGGGCCCGCAGGACGACGAGGTCGTCGACGCGGAGATCGTGGACGAGGACAAGCCGAAGGAGGAGGGCCGATGACCGCAGCGAAGCGAGGGTCTTCGGCCCCCCGCTTCGGGGGTCTGGGGGTCGCCCCCCAGAAGGGTGGTGCATCGTGACGTCCTCCTCCGGTGAGGGCGAGGAGAAGGAGGGCCCGGTGATCCGCGACAAGCGGCGCATCGATCCCGAGACGGGGGAGGTCCGGGGGCAGGCGGCGGGTTCGCCGTCCGCCCCGGAGGCCCCGGTGGACGGGGTCGCCGAGCAGGTCTCCGACGAGGAGGTCTCCTCGCTGAAGACCCAGCTGGCGGAGCGGCTCGCCGACCTCCAGCGGTTGAAGGCCGAGTACGACAACTATCGCAAGCGGGTCGAGCGCGACCGGGTCGCGGTCCGCGAGCAGGCCCTCGGGCAGGTGCTGACCGAGCTGCTCCCGGTGCTGGACGACATCGGCCGCGCCCGCGACCACGACGAGCTCACCGGCGGGTTCAAGTCCGTCGCGGAGAGCCTGGAGGCGGTCACGGGCAAGCTCGGCCTGGAGCGGTACGGCGAGAAGGGCGAGCCCTTCGACCCGACCGTGCATGAGGCGCTGATGCACTCGCTCTCGGCGGACGTGACCGAGACGAGCGTCGTCGACGTCCTCCAGCCCGGGTACCGGATCGGTGAGCGGATACTGCGCGCGGCGCGCGTCGCGGTGGCCGATCCCGACCCGGACGCCGGCCCGGGCGAGCCCGGTGACGAGCCGGGCGACGACGGCGAATGAGCCCGCGCGGGCCCGCTCCCATCCGGGGGCGGGCCCGGTCGGGGGCGTGAAGGACATGTGGCAAGTGGCGAGAGCAGAAGGCGGGGCGCCGTGAGCACCAAGGACTACCTGGAGAAGGACTACTACAAGGTCCTCGGTGTGGCGAAGACGGCCTCGCAGGAGGAGATCAAGAAGTCCTACCGGAAGCTGGCGCGCAAGTACCACCCGGACGCCAACAAGGGCGACACGGAGGCCGAGGAGCGCTTCAAGGAGGTCTCCGAGGCCTACGACGTGCTGTCGGACGAGAAGCGCCGCAAGGAGTACGACACCGTCCGGTCGATGCCGGGCGGGTTCCGCGGCGGCCAGCAGGGCGGCGGCTTCGGGTTCGACCTCGGCGACCTGTTCGGCCAGGGCGGCACGGGGACGCAGACGGGCGGCGCCGGCGAGCGCATCGGCGACCTGTTCGGCGGCCTGTTCGGCCGGGGCGGCGGCACCCGCACCACGGGGACGACGCGGCGCGCCCGGCGCGGCGCGGACGTGGAGACCGAGGTGACGCTGTCGTTCGGCCGCGCGATGAACGGCGTGACCGTCCCGATCAAGCTGACCAGCGAGGCGGCCTGCGACGCGTGCCGGGGCACCGGCGCGAAGGCCGGCACCGTGCCGCGCGTCTGCCCGAACTGCGAGGGCACCGGGCACGAGACCCGCAACCTCGGCAACTTCGGCTTCCAGGAGCCGTGCCACGAGTGCCGCGGCCGGGGCCTCGTCGTCGACGACCCGTGCCCGATCTGCCACGGCAGCGGCCGCGCGACCGGCACCCGCACCATCCAGGCCCGCATCCCGGCGGGCGTCGCCGACGGCCAGAAGATCCGGCTGAAGGGCAAGGGCGCCCCGGGCGAGAACGGCGGCCCGGCCGGCGACCTGTACGTGAACATCAAGGTGCGCCCGCACCCGGTGTTCGGCCGCAGCGGCGACAACCTCACCCTGACGATCCCGGTGACCTTCCCCGAGGCGGCGCTCGGCGGCGAGATCCGCGTCCCGACGTTCCAGGGCCAGCCCGTCACGCTGAAGCTGCCGGAGGGCACCCCCAACGGCCGCAAGTTCCGCGTGAAGGGCCGCGGCGCGACCCGGCGCGACGGCACGAAGGGCGACCTGCTCGTCACCGTCGACGTGCACGTCCCGCAGAAGCTGGACGAGCAGTCCCGCGAGGCGCTGGCCAAGCTCCGCGAATCGGGCGGCGGCGACGACCTCCGCGCCGACATCCTGCAGCAGGCCAGACAGGAGTGAAGGAATGAGCGGTCGGGAGCGCGCCGCCTGGACTGAGGAGCGCGCGCAGCGAGGAACGAGCGAGCACGCGACGAGGGAAGGCGGCGCGATGTTCTCCCGGGCGCGGGCGAACGGAGTGAGCCATGAACACTGACCCCTTCGGTGATGACACTCCGGTCTATGTGATCTCGGTGGCGGCGCAGCTGTCGGGGCTGCACCCGCAGACGCTGCGCACCTACGACCGGATGGGGCTGGTGTCCCCCGGCCGCACGGCCGGGCGGGGGCGGCGCTACTCGATGCGCGACATCGTGATGCTGCGCGAGATCCAGCGGCTCTCCCAGGAGGAGGGCATCAACCTGTCCGGCATCAAGCACATCCTGGAGCTGCAGCGCGACAACGTGCGGCTCCGCGAGGAGCTCGCGAAGGCGCACGCGGCGCTGGAGGAGCTCGCCAACGAACTCGAATCGACCCGGTCCGTCGCGGCGCGGCTGGCGCAGCAGCGGCGGCACGGGGAACCGGGCACGCCCGGCTCCGACCTGGTGCCGATCCGGCACACGAGCGTCGTGGTCTGGCGCGAGCGCAACTCCGAATAGGACTTTTCACGGGGACTGGGGACATGGACTACAAGCTGACGCAGAAGAGCCAGGAGGCGGTGTCGGTCGCGGTCCGCAGGGCGGCGGCCGAGGGGCATCCCGAGGTGGAGCCGCAGCATCTGCTGGCGGCGCTGATCGCGCTGCCGGACGGGACGGCGGTGCCGCTGCTGGAGGCGGTCGGCGCCGACTGGCAGGCGATCCGGCGGCGGGCGGAGGAGCAGCTCGCGGCGCTGCCGAAGGCGCAGGGGTCGACGGTGTCGTCGCCGCGGCTGTCGGGCCTGCTGCAGCGGTCGATCAACACGGCGGCGAACCGGGCGCAGCAGCTGGAGGACGAGTACGTCTCGACCGAGCACCTGCTGGTCGGCCTCGCCGCGGACGGCGGCCCGGCGGCGGGCCTGCTGAAGGAGTTCGGGGCGACGCCGCAGGCGCTGCTGGACGCGTTCGAGAAGGTGCGCGGGCACGCCCGCGTCACCAGCGAGAACCCGGAGGGCACGTACCAGTCGCTGGAGAAGTACGGCGTCGACCTGACGGCGGCGGCGCGCGACGGGCGGCTCGACCCGGTCATCGGCCGGGACGCGGAGATCCGCCGAGTGGTTCAGGTGCTGTCGCGCCGTACGAAGAACAACCCGGTGCTGATCGGTGAGCCCGGCGTCGGCAAGACGGCCGTGGTGGAGGGCCTCGCGCAGCGCATCATCGCGGGCGACGTGCCGGAGTCGCTGCGCGGAAAGAAGCTCGTCTCGCTGGATCTCGGCGCGATGGTCGCGGGCGCGAAGTACCGCGGCGAGTTCGAGGAGCGGCTGAAGGCCGTGCTGAACGAGATCAAGGAGTCCGAGGGGCAGATCGTCACGTTCATCGACGAGCTGCACACCGTCGTCGGGGCGGGCGCGGCCGAGGGCGCGATGGACGCCGGCAACATGCTGAAGCCGATGCTGGCGCGCGGCGAGCTGCGCATGATCGGCGCGACGACGCTGGACGAGTACCGCGAGCGCATCGAGAAGGACCCGGCGCTGGAGCGCCGCTTCCAGCAGATCTTCGTCGGCGAGCCCACGGTGGAGGACTCGATCGCGATCCTGCGCGGGCTGAAGGGCCGCTACGAGGCGCACCACAAGGTGCAGATCAACGACTCGGCGCTGGTCGCGGCGGCGACGCTGTCGGACCGCTACATCACCTCCCGGTACCTGCCGGACAAGGCGATCGACCTGGTGGACGAGGCCGCGTCCCGGCTGCGGATGGAGATCGACTCCCGGCCGGTGGAGATCGACGAGCTGCAGCGCGCGGTGGACCGGCTGAAGATGGAGGAGCTGAACCTCGCCAAGGAGACCGACGAGGCGTCCCGGCAGCGGCTCGACCGGCTGCGCAAGGACCTCGCCGACAAGCAGGAGCACCTGACCGGCCTCGTCGCCCGCTGGGACAAGGAGAAGGCGAGCCTGAACCGGGTCGGCGAGATCAAGGAGACGATCGACCAGCTGCGCGGGGAGGCGGAGCGCGCCCAGCGCGACGGCGACCTGGAGACGTCCGCGCGGCTCACCTACGGTGAGATCCCGGCGCTGGAGAAGCAGCTGGAGGAGGCGTCGGAGGCGGCGGAGAACCGCGACGCGATGGTCAAGGAGGAGGTCGGCCCGGACGACGTCGCCGACGTGGTCGCGTCCTGGACGGGCATCCCCGCGGGCCGGCTGCTCGAAGGGGAGACGGCGAAGCTGCTCCGCATGGAGGACGAGCTGGGCCACCGCCTGATCGGGCAGGAGGCCGCGGTCCGCACGGTGTCGGACGCGGTGCGCCGCGCCCGCGCGGGCATCTCCGACCCGGACCGCCCGACCGGCTCGTTCCTGTTCCTCGGCCCGACCGGCGTCGGCAAGACCGAGCTGGCGAAGGCGCTCGCGGAGTTCCTGTTCGACGACGAGCGGGCGATGACCCGCATCGACATGAGCGAGTACTCCGAGAAGCACAGCGTCGCCCGGCTGGTCGGGGCGCCGCCCGGATACGTCGGCTACGAGGAGGGCGGGCAGCTCACGGAGGCCGTCCGGCGCCGCCCGTACTCGGCGGTGCTGCTGGACGAGGTGGAGAAGGCGCACCCGGAGGTGTTCGACATCCTCCTGCAGGTGCTGGACGACGGCCGGCTGACGGACGGGCAGGGCCGCACGGTCGACTTCCGCAACACGATCCTGATCCTCACGTCCAACATCGGGTCGCAGTTCCTGGTCGATCCGACGCTGGAGAACGGGGCGAAGCGGGAGGCGGTGTGGAACGCCGTCCGGAACTCGTTCAAGCCGGAGTTCCTGAACCGCCTCGACGACGTGATCCTGTTCGACGCGCTGTCGACGACCGAGCTGACCCGCATCGTGGACCTGCAGGTCGAGAAGCTGGCGGACCGGCTCGCCGACCGGCAGCTGACGCTGGAGGTCACGCCGGCGGCCCGGGAGTGGCTGGCGCTGACCGGCTACGACCCGCTGTACGGGGCGCGCCCGCTGCGCCGCCTCGTGCAGACGGCGATCGGCGACCAGCTCGCCAGGGAGCTCCTCTCCGGCGAGGTCCGCGACGGCGACGAGATCGTGGTCGACCTGGACGAGGCCGCCGACCGCCTGACGGTCGCCCCGAAGAGCGGCCTGACCCTCACCAAGTAACGGGTCCCGACGGGCCGGCGCGCACCGCGCCGGCCCGTTCGTCTTCCCAGCGTGCGGGGCGGTGAGCAGGGGCGGGAGGCGCCTTCACGGTCCCTTCGAAGATTATTAAAGTTTCTTTAGGGATTCCCCCGCTAGCGTCCGACGGCATTGCGGCACGCCGAAATCCGGTGGCCGCGGGACGACCGTTGGGAGATCTCCTCATGCGCAGGTCCGTCGCCTACCCCCTCGCCGCCGCGGCGGCCGTCGCGGCGCCGGTGCTCGTCGCCGCCCCCGCCTCGGCGCACGGCTACGTCTCCGCTCCCCCGAGCCGGCAGGCGCTGTGTGCGACGGGCGCCGTCCCCGACTGCGGCCCCATCCAGTTCGAACCGCAGAGCGTCGAGGGCCCGAAGGGGCTGAAGAGCTGCGACGGCGGCCTCGGCCAGTTCGCCGTCCTCGCGGACGAGAGCCGGAACTGGCCCGCCGCGTCGGTCGGGACCAGCGTCGACTTCCGGTGGGTGTTCACCGCGCGGCACCGCACGTCCAACTGGGAGTACTTCATCGGGAACACCAAGGTCGCGACGTTCGACGGCGGCAACCAGCAGCCGGACGCGGTCGTCACGCACAAGGTCGACCTCAGCAAGTTCCCGGGGAAGCGCACCGTCCTCGCGGTGTGGAACATCGGCGACACCCCGAACGCGTTCTACAGCTGCATCGACCTCAACGTGGGCGGGGGCGGCTCCCAGCCGGAGCCCACCACGGAACCGGAACCGGCGCCGAGCCCCACGACGCAGGCTCCGACCGCACCGGCGCCGCCGCCGAGCAGCCGCCCGCCCGCGCCGACCGGCGAGCCCGCGGCCGGCGGGACGTGGCGGGCCGGCGAGACGTACAAGACGGGCGACGTCGTGTCGTTCAACGGCGCGCAGTTCCGCTGCCGCCAAGGCCACACGGCGCTCCAGGGCTGGGAGCCTTCGCAGTTCACGCTGGCCCTGTGGCTGCCACTGTGACGGCCGGTCGCCGCGCGCTCCTGCTGGCCGCCGCCGCTCTCGCCGCGCCCGTCCTGCTGACGGCGTGCAGCGGCGAGCCGGCGAAGACGAAGCCGGCGAGCGCGGCCTCCAGCGCCCCGGCAGCCGGCTACAACGACCAGGACGTGGTCTTCCTGCAGATGATGGTCGCCCACCACAAGCAGGGCCTGGAGATGGTGCGCCTGGCCGCCGAACGCGCCCCGCGCAAGGAGGTGCGGACGCTGGCCGCGGCCGTCGACGCGACCCAGTCGGAGGAGCTGAAGCTCATGAAGGCGTGGCTCGGCAAGTGGTCGAAGCCGACGACGTCCGGCGCGGCGACGCAGGCGCACCTGCACCACGGCGCCGCGCCCGCCACCGGCGCCAAGGAGATCGGCACCCTGCGGAGGACGAAGGGCACCGGCTTCGAGCCCGCCTTCCTCAACCTGTTCATCGGCCACCAGGGCAGCGCGGTGGAGATGGCGCGGGCGGAGCAGAGCAAGGGCGCGAGCCCCGACGCGATGGCGTTCGCGAAGCGGATCGTGGAGTCGCGCACCGCCGAGATCCGCCAGATGCTGCGCCTGCTCAACACCTGACGGCCCCCCGCATCGGACGGCGTGCCCGTCCACCGCGTGCGCGACGGTGGACGGGCCGCCCGCCGTCACACCTCCAGGTTCTCCTCGATGTCGCGGAGCCGGTGCCTGGCCATGGCCAGGTTCGCGCGGGATCTGTCGAGGGCCATGTAGAGGAAGAGGCCCTTGCCCTTGCGTCCGGTCACCGGGCGGATGACGTGGTACTGGCTGGAGATGCTGATGAGGATGTCCTCGATGTCCTCCTTGAGGCCGAGCTGCTCCATGGTGCGGAACTTGGCCCGCACCACCTCGGTGTTCCCGGCGGCGGCCACCTCGAGGTCGAGGGTCTTGGAACTGCCCAGATGCCCGAGCGCCATGCCGCTGTTGTAGTCGACCACGGCGGCGCCGATCGCCCCGTCGATCGTCATCATGTCCTTCAGCGAGAGGTCGAGGTTGGACACATGCTCCCCTTTCGTTGTCATTGCCTTCGGCGCGGGGTCGACAGGTGGGCGGCGACGGCGCGCGCGACCGGGCGCGACTCCAGATGCAGCCGCCCCACGTTGACGGTCGGTTCCGCGAGGACGGTGAGGGACGCGGTCGGGCCGGCCGCGTAGATCACCACGTAGCCGTCCACCCCGCGGATCACCACCTCGTGGAACGCGCCGCCGTGCGCGGTCAGCGCGATCCGGTGCGCCAGCGACAGGCCCGTGGCCGTCACCGCCGCCATCCCGGTCGGCTCGACGGCCGCGGCCAGGTCGTGCGCGATGAGCAGCCCGTCCGCCGACGCGACCAGGCTGCCGGTGAGCTGCGGGACGCGCGCCCGCAGCGCCCGCAGCTCCGTCGCCACCTCGGCCTCGGGGATCCGCGCCGCCGTCCCCGTCCCCGCTCGTTTCGCCACCTTCGCCAGCCCTTCGATCAGTCGTTTCACCGGTCGTCCGGTCAGCCGAGCTCCACCAGTGCCGTCCGCAGCCGGTCGAGCAGTTCGTGATCGGGCGCGGCCCACTCGACCGCCCCCGCGTCCCACCCCCGCGGCACCGCTGCCACGGGCGGCTCCGCCCTTGCGGGCGGTTCCGTCTCCACGAGCGACGCCGCGGCCAGGCCGCGGACGGCGAGCAGGCAGCCGAACGCCGTCCGCCCGAGGTCGCGGGCCAGCCGCGCGGGCGTGCGCCGCCCGTCGGCGTTGAGCAGGATCTCCGCCTGGACGCCGGTCAGGATGACGCGCTGCCGCCGCACCCGCCGGACCGGCACGACGGGCGCGGCGTCGACGCTCCCGCCCGGCCAGGCCGCGTCGAGCCGGGCGCGGCGCCGCCGCTGCTCGTGCACGAGCGTCGCCACGCCGATCCGCAGCGGGCCGCCCGCCGGCTCCTCCACGCCTTCCGTGAACACCGGCTCGGCCGCCGAACCGAGCAGGAAGTAGGCGGCGTCGAACAGCGCGAGCAGCGCCGGCAGCTCGGGATCGGGCCCGCCCGGCAGGTCACCGGCGCCCGGCACGTGCCTGCTCTCGGCGTGGACCACGGCCCCGCCGGCGAGATGGAACGCGCCATCGTCGCCCACTCGGAGCACACCGGTGCGCCTTTCCCGCTCCTGTGCGGCGAGCGCACCGCAAATGTCGCCGCCCATGTCACCCGTCCGCCATTTCACGGACGAGGCTCCGCATGTGCAGCCGCGCGAGCGCGATATTTCCGTTCTCCCGGTCGAGCAGTAAATGGACGAAGAGATGCCCGTCGACGTCGGCTCCGGAAAGGGCCAAGAGGTGATATCCCGCGGCGCCGCATACGATGATCTCTTCGATGTCATCGCCCGCCGCGGTCGCGCTGAGCGCCGGCGAGGCCAGCACCGCCCGCACCACATCGGTGGCGCTCGCCGCGTCCTCATGCTGGTCAACGATGTCCTCGCGGCCCGCCGCCGCGACGGCGAGCCCGCTGGCGCAGTCCACCAGCGTCACCCGCTGGGCCCCCGGGATCGTCATCATCCGGGCAAGGCAGTCGTCAATCCGCACTCATTCCCCCACCGAATGAGAGTTGCAGGAACTCGACCATAGCCACAATTTTGCCCCCAGCAACACCAACTAGGTGAATCCCAACCACATCCCCCGACTGGGGTATGAATACCGACCCGTATCCAAACCGGTCAGCCCGGCTGCACCACTCCATCCGCAGAATCGGCCCACCCGAACCCGCCAATTCCGCGCCACCCACAACCGCCCTACGCGGCCCGCCGCAGGACGGCGCGGTGATTCCGCTGTGAGCGTGCAGGGGTTCTGTACGTAACGTACGGAAGGCAGAGTTCTCCTCATGAGGCTTCTGATGCTGGGCGGGACGGAGTTCGTGGGGCGGGCCATCACCGAGGACGCCCTTGCACGCGGCTGGGACGTGACCGTCTTCCATCGCGGACGCCACGACCCGCCCGCCGGGGTGCGGTCACTGCACGGCGACCGAACCACCGCCGACGGACTCAAAGCCCTCGCGGACGGCGAGTGGGACGCGGTGGTCGACACCTGGTCGGGCGCACCGTCCGCCGTCCGCGACGCCGCGCGCCTTCTCGCGGGCCGGGTCGGGCGCTACGTCTACATATCCAGCGTTTCCGTCTACCGGTTCCCCACGCCGCCTGGCCTCACGGAGGAGACGGCCGTGGTGGACGGCTCTCCAGACGCCGGCGACGTGGACTACGCCGCCGCCAAGCGAGGCAGCGAACTCGCTGCGCTCGACACCTTCGGAGACAAGGCCCTGCTGATGCGGGCCGGTCTCATCCTGGGCCCTTACGAGAACATCGGGCGCCTGCCGTGGTGGCTGAACCGCATCGCGCAAGGCGGTGACGTCCTGGCCCCTGGACCACGCGACTTGGGCTTGCAGTACATCGACGTACGCGACCTGGCTGCATGGACCCTGGACGCCGCAGAGCAGGGCCTAGGCGGCCCCTACAACCTGGTCGGCCAACCGGCCCACACGACGATGGAGGAGCTGCTCCAAGCCTGCATCCACGTGACCGGCTCGAACGCGAACCTCGTCTGGACGGCCCCGGAGACCATCCTGAAAGCGGGCATCCAGCCGTGGACGGACCTTCCGGTCTGGCTTCCGCCCGGCGAGGCCCACGACACCATGCACCAAGCCAGCGCCGACAAGGCCCTCGCCGCAGGGCTGCGTTGCAGGCCCGTCCAGGAGACGGTCGCCGACACCTGGCAGTGGCTCCAGTCGATAGGCGGACGGGCACCACAGCGCCCCGACCGTCCAGTGGTGGGTCTGGCCCCCGACAAGGAGGCCGAGACGCTGCGCTCAGGGGAGATGGGTGGAGATCCGGGTGAGGAGGGCGCGGAGTAGGGCCAGCTCTTCGCGGCCCACCGCGTCCTGGACCCGGACCCACTCCGTCTCGACGGCGGCGGTCAGGCGGGTGACCTCCTCCTGGCCGCGTTCGGACAGGAACACGAGGATCCTGCGGCGGTCCTCCTCGTCCGGGCGGCGGTAGACCAGGCCGGCGGACACCAGGCGGTCGACCACCTTGGTGAGCGTGGGAGCGGGCAGCAGGGCGTGCTCGGCGATCTCGGTCATCGGATGCCCGGAACCGTCGGACAGCAGGGAGGTGACGCGCCACTCCTCCACGGTCGAGCCGGCGGTCTTGAGGGCGGCGCCGAGCCGGGCGGTGATGTCGCGCTCGACGCGCGCCAGCACCCGCGGGAGGTCCAGCTCGTGCTGCGGAACACCTGTCGTAGTCATCGCAACAACCAAGATTACCGCCTCGTAGAAAGTATTTTCGGCCGCCCATGGGCTACCGTCCCGGATATGGACGACCTGAACGTCGCCCTGGTGGTGCCGTTGCAGGGGCCCGCGGGACTCTTCGGGCCCTCCGCCGAGCTGTGCGCTCGATTGGCACAGGAAGAAATCAATGCCGAGGGCGGCGTGCTCGGCCGCCGGCTGCGGCTGGTCCTCGTGGACGGGGGCGCGCCGCCGCCGGTGGTCGCCGACCGGGTCGGGTCGCTGGTCGGCTCGGGCGCCGTGCACGCGGTCACCGGCTGGCACATCTCGGCCGTCCGGCAGTGCCTCGCGCCGCGCCTCGCCGGGCGCGTCCCGTACGTCTACACCGCGCTGTACGAGGGCGGCGAGCGCTCGCCGGGGGTGTTCCTCACCGGGGAGACGCCCGACGGGCAGCTGCGGCCGGCGCTGCGGCGGCTCGCCGCGGAGTTCGGCATCCGGCGCTGGACGGTCATCGGCGACGACTACGTCTGGCCGCGCGTCTCGGCGCACGCCGTCCGGTCGTACCTGGCGGAGCAGGGCGCGGTGCTGTGCGACGAGATCTTCGTCCGGCTCGGCACAGAGGACTTCAGCGGCCCGCTGCGCCGGATCGACGCGAGCGGCTGCGAGGGCGTCCTCATGCTGCTGGTCGGCGACGACGCGGTGGCGTTCAACCGGGCGTTCGGCGCGGCGGGGCTGCCGCACCTGCGGTTCAGCCCGCTGATGGACGAGAACATGCTGCTCGCGTCGGGTGTGGAGGGCACGCGCGGGCTGTACGCGGCGGCGGGGTTCTTCGAGACGCTCCCGACCGGGGACGGCCTGGACTTCGGCGCCCGCTACCACCGCCGCTTCGGCGCGCAGGCGCCGCCGCTCAACAGCATGGGCGAGTCCTGCTACGAGGGGGTGCGGCTGCTCGGCGAGCTGTTCCGGCGCAGCGGCGAGCCGGACGTGCGCCGGATGAGCGCGGTCGCCGAGGGCATCGGCTACGACGGGCCGCGCGGGCCCGTCGAGGTGCGGGACCGGCACCTGCGGCAGCGGGTCTTCCTCGCCGCCGCCGACGGGCTGGAGTTCGACGTGCTGTGCCAGCTCACCCCTTGACCCTTACTTCCCGTCGAAATAGTTTCGGCAGAAACTAAGAGCCCCATCATGGCGGCGACCCACCACAGTCAGGTCTTCCTGGAGGGCGCGAAGGCCGCGCTCGCGTCCGCCTGACCGGCGCGGGGGCGGGCCGGCGGGATCCGGCCGCACACCCATTGACTATTACTTCACATCCGAATAGTTTCTGTGGGAAGTAATCCGTGCGGCTGGAGGCCCGTCATGGTGATCTATCAGTACCGCTGCGCCCGGTGCGGACCCTTCGACCTCGCGCTGCCGATGGGCGGCGCACGCCCCGAGAACCCGTGCGCGGACTGCGGCGGCACCGCCCGCCGCGTCTACACCGCCCCGGCGCTCACCCGGCCCGGCGCGCCGCTGACCCGGGCGCTGGACGCCCAGGAGGCCAGCAGGCACGAGCCGAAGATCGTCTCGGCGCCGCCGCCGGGACGCCCCCGTCCCACCCCGCCCGCCGATCCCCGGCACGCGCTCCTCCCCCGGCCCTGACCATGGGAAGCGTGGGCCTGCTCTACGTCGGCGCGGTCCTGTTCGTCAACGCGCTGATGATGCTCGGACGCGTCGAGGCCCGCTCGGCGGCGCTCCTCAACCTCTTCGTCGGCGCGCTGCAGGTGGTGCTGCCGACACTGCTGCTCGTCGCCGCCGGGGACGACCTCGCGGCGATCACCGCGGCGGCCGGGATCTACCTGTTCGGGTTCACCTATCTCTATGTCGGCATCGGCCTGCTCGCCGGGCTCGACACCACCGGCGCCGGCTGGTTCTCGCTGTTCGTCGCGCTGGCGGCGCTCGGCTTCGCCGCGATCAACTTCCTCGACGTCCGGGACCACCCGTTCGGGGTCATCTGGCTCTGCTGGTCGTTCCTCTGGTTCCTGTTCTTCCTCGTCCTCGGCCTCAAGCGGGAGGAGCTGACCCGCTACACGGGCTGGGTCACGCTCGCCAACGCCGCGGGCACCACGACGCTGCCCGCGTTCCTGCTGCTGACCGACACTTACTCGACGTCCGCCGTGTTCGCCGCCGTCCTGGCCGGCTGCGCCGTGGCCGTCCTCGCCGGGCTCTGGGTCCTGACCCGTCCCGGACGGGTGCCCGCCGGCGCGCCGCCGGAGCCCGTCGCCGGCCCCTGATCTCGTCTTCTTCTTCTCGCCCGATCCGCTTCAGGAGGTACCCCATGCCCGAAGTCGTCTTCAGCGTCGACCAGGCCCGGTCCATGCGCGACCAGAACGTGCCCGGCCACAACCGGTGGCACCCCGACATCCCGGCGGCGGCGACCGTCCGGCCCGGCGCGGAGTTCCGCGTCGAGTGCCGGGAGTGGACGGACGGCCAGATCGGCAACAACGACTCCGCGAATGACATCCGCGACGTCGACCTGTCGCCCTGCCACATGCTGAGCGGGCCCATCGCCGTCGAGGGCGCCGAACCCGGTGACCTCCTCGTGGTCGACATCCTCGACCTCGGCCCCATCCCGCAGGAGACGGGAGGCATCGCCGGCCAGGGGTGGGGCTACACCGGCATCTTCGCCAAGCAGAACGGCGGCGGTTTCCTCACCGACTACTACCCCGACGCCTACAAGGCCATCTGGGACTTCCACGGCCAGCAGGCGACCTCGCGCCACATCCCAGGAGTGCGCTTCACCGGCATCACCCACCCCGGCCTGTTCGGCACGGCCCCGTCACCAGAACTGCTGGCCCGCTGGAACGCCCGCGAACAGGCCCTCATCGACACCGACCCCCTGCGCGTGCCACCGCTCGCACTGCCGCCCCTCACGGACGGCACCCTCGCCGGGACGCTCACCGGCGACGCCCTCGCGAAGGTCGGCGCCGAAGGGGCCCGGACCGTCCCGCCCCGCGAGAACGGCGGCAACCACGACATCAAGAACTTCACCCGCGGCTCGCGCGTCTTCTACCCCGTCCACGTGCCGGGCGGCATGCTGTCCGGCGGCGACCTGCACTTCAGCCAGGGCGACGGCGAGATCACCTTCTGCGGCGCCATCGAGATGGGCGGCTTCATCGACTTCCACGTCGACATCATCAAGGGCGGCATGGAGAAGTACGGCGTGACCACCAACCCGGTGTTCATGCCGGGCAACGTGGAGCCGCGCTACTCGGAGTTCATCAGCTTCGTCGGCATCTCCGTCGACCACGGCACCGACACCAACCACTACAACGACGCCACCCTCGCCTACCGGAACGCCTGCCTCAACGCCATCGAGTACCTCAAGACGTTCGGCTACAGCGGCGAGCAGGCGTACCTGCTGCTCGGCGCCGCGCCGATCGAGGGGCGCGTCAGCGGCGTCGTCGACATCCCGAACGCCTGCTGCTCGCTCTACCTGCCCACGGCCATCTTCGACTTCGACATCCGGCCGACGGCCGACGGGCCGCGCCGTGCCGACCGCGGCCAGTGCGCCGTCTCGTCCTGACCCGCCTCTGAGACCGCGGCCCGGTCCGTGCCCTCGGGCAGGGGCCGGGCCGCGCGGCACGGGAGGCGCACGCACGACCGCCGCGCATCGGGTGGACGCGGCGGGGTCCGGTCCGCTAGAGAGACCTCCTATGAGCGCATTGGTACTCGGGCCCCATCTCCGGCATGTGAGTCACCACACCGCGACCATCTGGGTGGAGACCGAACGGCCCTGCGAGGTCCGGGTCGTCAACGAGGAGCACGGCGTCGACGCGTCCGCCCGGACGTTCACGGCGCACGGCCACCACTACGCGCTCGTCGAGATCGACGGGCTCGCGGCGGGCTCGCGCATCCCCTACGAAGTGCGGACCGACGGCGAGACCGTCTGGCCCGAGGACGACGGCTTCCCGCCGTCGCAGCTCAGGACGCTGGACGAGAGCGGCGGGCTGCGGATCTCGTTCGGGTCCTGCCGCCGCTCGCCCGGCACCGTGGCGGAGTTCGGCCACGACGCGCTCGCCGCGTTCGCCGAGCGGCTCCGGACCGGCGGCGACGCGGTCACCTGGCCCGACATCCTGCTCATGGTCGGCGACCAGGTGTACGCCGACGAGCTGAGCGACGAGATGCGCGCGTTCATCGGCGGCCGACGCGGCCCCGACGAGCAGCCCGCCGACGAGGCCGCCGACTTCGAGGACTACACCCACCTCTACCAGCTCGCCTGGCACGGCGACCCCGCCGTCCGGTGGCTGCTGTCGACCGTCCCGACCCTCACGATCTTCGACGACCACGACATCCGGGACGACTGGAACACCTCCTACGCGTGGCGGCGGGAGATGTGGTCGCAGCCGTGGTGGAAGGACCGGATCACCGGCGGGATCGGGTCGTACTGGATCTACCAGCACCTCGGGAACATGTCGCCGCAGGACCGGGCGTCCGACCCGCTGCTCGCGAAGCTGCGCGAGGCGTCCGACACGACCGGCGACGCCGGGGCCGTCCTGGACGAGTTCGCGGAGCGGGCCGACAAGGAGCCTGCCAGTACGCGCTGGAGCTATGCCCACGACTGGGGCGGCACCCGCCTGATCGTCGTCGACAGCCGGTGCTCGCGGCTCCTCACCGCCGACCGGCGCGGGATGCTCGACGACGAGGAGTTCGACTGGCTCGACGGCCAGTGCCAGGGCGGCATGGACCACCTGCTCATCGCCAGTTCCCTGCCCTACCTGCTCCCCATGGCGATCCACCACGCCGAGTCGTGGAACGAGGCCGTCGCCGGCGGCGCCTGGGGCAAGCGCGGCGCGGGCGTCGGGGAGAAGATCCGGCAGGCCGCCGACCTGGAGCACTGGGCGGCGTTCGAGCGGTCGTTCCGCGACGTGGCCGCCGACGTCATCGCCGTCGGACGCGGTGAGCGCGGCCCCGCGCCGGCGAGCATCTCCTTCTTGTCCGGCGACATCCACTACTCCTACCTGGCTCGGGTCACCGAGCCGGGCACGCAGTCGAAGGTGTCCCAGATCGTCTGCTCGCCGCTGCGGAACCCACTGCAGGGCAAGTTCAAATGGGCGAACCGCATCGCGTACTCGCGGGCGGCGGGCGCCCCCTTCCGGCTGCTGGCGAAGCTCGCGAAGGTGCCCGTCCCGCCGATCCGGTGGCGGATGACCGAGGGCCCCTGGTTCCACAACGCCATCGCGACCGTCGAGCTGTCCGGGCGCGACTGCAACGTGCGCTGGGAGAGTCCGCACGGCGACGGCCGCCTCAGCGAGATGGGCCGCGCGAGCATCACCTGAGCCCCCGCCCGGCCGGGCGGCGCCCCGGGAAAAGGAAATCGCGCCCGAAATGTATGACGGTCAGTGGTCAAGCGACCACAATGCGCGAGACTCGAAAAGGTTTCGAGTAAGGTGCTGATACCGGTTCCGAACCCGTGAGCTGCTTCTTCCCGTAAAGATCCGGCGGAAGCGCGGGGCCGGCGCGAAACGGCTGGTAGCGTCCGCCGCGGCTCCCATTTCGTTGTTACCGGGGAGTCGCCAACGGGCGGGTCGCCATGAAAGAGTGGCGAATCGCCGTATTGGCCTACTGGGCTGCAGGGCTTCACTACGCTATAAGCGCCCGGGGTCGCTACGCCGAGTGGGCACGCTGTGAGCTCCCGTGTTGAGGAAGGACGGTGCCGCATGGATCGTTGCGCGCTGTTCGTTGACGCCGGCTATCTGCTGGCGGACGGTGCCATGGCTGTGCACGGCACGCGCCATCGCGAAACGGTCTCGTGGGACTTCGGCGGCCTCCTGCAACTCCTCGGCGACCTGGCCAGGGAGCGCACGGGCATGCCGCTGCTGCGCTGCTACTGGTACGAGGCGACGATCGAGGGCCGCCGCTCGCCCGAGCACGACGCGCTCGCCGACCTGCCCGGCCTCAAGCTGCGGCTCGGCCGGGTCCGGCCCGGCCGCCGCGAGGGCGTCGACACCGAGATCCACCGCGACCTGATGACCCTCGCCCGCAACGGCGCCCTCGCCGACGCCGTCCTGGTCAGCGGCGACGAGGACCTCGCGCAGATCGTCACCGACGCCCAGGACCTCGGCGTCCGCGTCACCGTCGTGCACGTCGCCGTCGACGGCAACTGGACGATCTCCCGGGTGCTGCGGCAGGAGTGCGACGACCTCATCGAGATCGGGTCCGGCCACCTGCGCCCCTACGTCAACCTGCTCGCCGGCATGGACGCGGCGTCCGGCTCCTCCCTCGGGACGAGCCCCCTGTCCAACGGGCACGGCGGCGGCAACGGCCACAGCGGGTCGCTCGGCACGCTGGCCCCGGCCACGCACGGCGGGCCGCCGCCCGCGTCCCCGGTCACCGGGCCGCCCGTCCCGACGTCGTCCGCGCCGTCGTCCGCGCCGTCCATGCCGTCCGTCCGCGACCTCGGCCCCGCCATGACCGGCGGGTTCGGCGGCGGCGGCACCGGCGGCGGCGCCGGCACCGGGCCGATGCCACTGCCCGGCAGCGGCCTCGCCGGATCGTCCTACAGCACCGGCGGCCAGCAGATCCCGCTCCAGCCCGCCTCCACGACCGGGCCGTCGCCCCTCGTCGGGCCGTCCTCCACGCAGGCCCCCTCCGCACCGGCCCCCTCGGCGCCGCCCATGCCCGCGCCGCCGCCGAGTTCCGGGCCGCAGTACGGCTCGTCGCCGATCCCCGCGCCGTCCCCGCCGCCCCCTCCGCAGACGCTGCCGTCGCAGCCGAGCGGCCAGCACGGCCCCTACACCGGGCCGCAGCAGCTCCCCGTCCCGGCGCAGAGCACCCCGACCCTCGCGGACGCCGTGAAGTCCGCCCACCAGGAGGGCCAGGACTTCGGCGAGTCCGTCGCCCGCGACGCGCCCGCGCTGTGGCTGGAGGCCGTCCTCGCCCGCAAGCCGCGCATGCCGTCCGATCTGGAGGCGCGGCTGCTGCAGGGCTCCTCGCTGCCGATCGACTTCCTGCTCCACGACGAGGTGCGGCACGCGCTGCGCCGCGGATTCTGGGACGCGCTAGAACGTTCCCGCAGGTGAGCTGACAGGTACGCGGCGGTATTCGGCGATCATCGTCGATTCGCCCGCTTCGGCCGCGCGCCGCCGGGTAGCGTTGAAGCGTGACGCATGTGACGGAAGACGATCTCGACGACCTGGAGTTCGACACCCTGCGCACCGGCGATCACATCTCGGCGGCCCGCCGGCTGTCCGAGCTGGCCGAGTCGGTCTCCGGTGGGGTGTCACGCGCCAACGTCCTGCTGCGCGCCGGCGAGCAGTGGCAGCACGCCGGCGACCACGCGAAGGCCGCCGAGCTGTACCGCAGGGCCATGGACGACGGCGGCGAGACCTACGGCGACCCGCGCGCCTACCTCGCCGACGCGCTCTTCGAGCTGGGCCGCGCCGACGAGGCCCGCACCCTCCTCGACCAGATCCGCGCCGACAGCCCCCGCGACCCCGAGGTGTACCGCGCCGTCGCCGAGGTGCTGTACGCCCAGGGCGACGCGACCGGCGCCCACGAATGGGCCACCAGCGGCGCCGACGTCGTGCTCGCCATCCGCGACCGCGCCGTCGGCACCGGCATGGGCGGCGGCCCCGACGAGGCCCCCGCCCCCGACGCCGACTCCCTCACCCCGGGCCCCGACGACGCCGCCATCGCCGAAGACAGCCTCGAAGCGCTCCTCCGCCTCCGCTACCGCGCCCGCGTGGACCTCGGCCGAGGCGAAGACGACTACGACGCCCTCCTGGACGACCTCCTCAAGAACGCGTGAGGTCTCAGCCGCCCGTTAGGGCGGAGTCGGCGCGTCCCCCTGCGCGGCTAAAGCTCGGTTATTAGTTCGCTCAGGGATTGGGCGACCGTTGTCGGGGGTTCGTGGTCGGTTGTTCGCCAGCCGCGCAGGTGCGCCTCTCTGAGGGCCTCATCGTGGTTGGAGGGGGCGGTGCGGTCCGCATGGGTGCGGAGGTAGCCGCAGGGCGCCTCCGGCCAATCTGGGGCCATGGGGAGGTCGTTTCCGGGGTCGGCATGGTCGTGCCGGCCGCGGCGCGGCAGATCGGCGTCCACGAAGACGAATCCGGCGACCGGGCGGTGGGCCGCGCGCTGGGCCAGGGCTATGCCGGGCAGCAGCGGGCCGGCGGTGCCGTGGGCGACCAGGGCGAGCGGCGGTGCCGGCGCCGTCGCGGTGATGATCAGGGAGACGCGGGCGATGTAGCGCGGGCCGGTCTCGTCCGGGACGTCCGGCGCCACCACGTCCAGGCCGTAGGAGCGGAGCATCTCCGGCAGGTCGCCCCAGGAGGCCGCGGTGGCGTGCGGGGCGTGCAGCAGGACGACGGTTCCGGGAGTCACGCCGCCGAACCTACACGCGCGGGAGCGCATGGCGGCGCCGGGGCGCCGGTGCGGAATCAATAGGCTCTGACCGTGAGCGATCGTGACGAGCTGCTGCAGAAGATCAAGGACAAGGCCGTCGTGCACGGCGACTTCGTGCTGTCGTCGGGGAAGCGGGCGTCCTGGTACGTGGACCTGCGCCGGGTGACGCTGGACGGCGCCGCGGCGCCGCTGGTGGGGCGGGTCATGCTGGACGAGACCGCCGACCTGGAGTACGACGCCGTCGGCGGGCTCACGCTCGGCGCGGACCCGGTGGCGGCCGCGATGCTGCACGCGGCGGCGGCGCGGGGGCGGGCGCTGGACGCGTTCGTCGTCCGCAAGGCGGGCAAGGCGCACGGGCTGCAGCGCCGCATCGAGGGGCCGGACGTCGCCGGGCGGCGCGTCCTCGCGGTCGAGGACACCTCCACCACGGGCGGGTCCGTGCTGACCGCGGTGGAGGCGCTGCGGGAGGCGGGCGCGGAGGTCGTGGCGGTCGCGACGATCCTGGAGCGGGGCGCCGCCGGGCGCATCGCCGAGGAGGGCCTCGTCTACCGCCACCCCTATGACGTCGCGGACCTCGGCCTGGGGTGACGCCCGGTCAGCTCTTGGCCTTGACGAACCACTGGCCGCGCTGGCCGGCGGTCTTGCGCGGCTGCACCTCGCCGTAGATGACGACCTTCAGGGAGCCGCCGTTGCCGGCGACGACCTGAAGGGGCGCCTGCTCGTACTTGAGGGTGTCCCCGGTGTTGAGCGTGGTGTTGGTCAGCACCTTGCCGCCGGTGTCGGCGACGCGGACCACGACGCTGGTGGGCTGGCCGGTCACGCTGATCACGAGGGGTACGTCGGACGCCGGCGTCTCCTTCTCGTTGGCGCTCGGTGTCGTCTTGCCGCCGCTCGATGGCGAGGCGGCCGTCGACGGCCCGGTCTGGTCGGGTTCGCCCGTGATCGCGTTGACCAGGGCCATGCCGCCGACCACGAGAAGGGCCAAGGCGGCCACCACGGCCAATGCCGCGATCAGTATGCGCGCGAGACCCCTAGGGTCCGACCGATGACGTCCCACATGGGGAGGTTAGCGATAACTGTCACCGCTGAGCGACGGACGTGACTCTTCGGGACCATTCTTATTTGGACCGTGGTCCGCTTTACGCCCCTTCAGCACCTCCCGGATGATCGGAATCACCGACAGAACGAGGATCACCGCGACGCCGGGAAGGATGTACTTCTCGATGTCGGGGACCTCGGAACCGAGGAAGTGGCCGAGCAGGAACAGGGCGTCCGTCCAGATCACGCCGCCGATGGCGTTCCAGATGAAGAAGCGCTTGGCGTCCATGCCGAGCATGCCGGCGAGCGGGTTCAGGAACGTGCGGACGATCGGGATGAACCGCGCCAGCACCACGGCCTTCGCCGGACCGAACCGGTTGAAGTAGTGCTCGGCCTTCTCGACCCACTCCTGCTTGAAGATGCGGGAGTCGGGGCGGTCGAACAGCCGTCGGCCGTATCTGGCGCCGAGCCAGTGCCCGAGTTGCGCGCCGGAGATCGCCGCGATCGGGCCGCCGATGAGCAGCCAGGGCAGCGACAGCGGCTGGAACTCCTGCCCGTTGACGGTCGAGACCGCCGTGAGGATCCCCGCCGTGAAGAGCAGCGAGTCGCCCGGAAGGATGCAGCCGAAGAGCAGTCCGGTCTCCGCGAAGATGATGGCGAGCACGCCGATCGTCGCGAAGGTGCCGAAGAGCTGCAACCATGCGGTGGGGTGCAGCCACTCTGTGATGTTCAGGGGAAGGGTCGTGAGATCCACACGGCGAGCGTACCTTTCAACCCGCTCCGTAGAGGCGGGATACTGGGGGTGGACGGCATGCCCGACCCGGAAACCGCGTGACCTGGGCGCTCGCCTGGGTACGCGGACCACCGGGTGCTACCGCCCGGCGGGACGCCCGGCGGCACCGCTGCGTATGAAAGGACGCTGACAATGCCCATCGCAACGCCCGAGGTCTACGCGGAGATGCTCGACCGTGCGAAGCAGGACGGCTTCGCCTTCCCCGCGATCAACGTGACGTCCAGCCAGACGCTGAACGCCGCGCTGCGCGGCTTCGCCGAGGCCGAGAGCGACGGGATCGTGCAGGTGTCCACCGGCGGAGCCGAGTACCTGTCCGGCTCCACGGTGAAGGACATGGTCACCGGCGCGACCGCGCTGGCCGAGTACGCCCGGGTCGTGGCCGCCAAGTACCCGGTGAACATCGCCCTGCACACCGACCACTGCCCGAAGGACAAGCTGGACGGCTTCATGCGTCCGCTGATCAAGATCTCCCAGGAGCGGGTGGCGCGCGGCGAGGAGCCGCTGTTCCAGTCGCACATGTGGGACGGGTCCGCCGTCGAGCTGCACGAGAACCTGCAGATCGCCGCCGAGCTGCTGGAGGAGTGCGCCAAGGCCCGGATCATCATGGAGATGGAGATCGGCGTCGTCGGCGGCGAGGAGGACGGCGTCGCCAACGAGATCAACGAGAAGCTGTACACGACGCCGGGCGACGCGCTCGCGACCGCCGAGGCCGTCGGCGTGGGCGACAAGGGCCGCTACATCCTCGCGGCGACGTTCGGCAACGTGCACGGCGTCTACAAGCCGGGCTCGGTCAAGCTGCGTCCCGAGGTGCTCAAGGAGATCCAGGACGCGGTCGGCGCCGAGTACGGCAAGGACAAGCCGTTCGACCTGGTCTTCCACGGCGGCTCCGGCTCGTCGCTGGAGGAGATCCGCGAGGCCGTCTCCTACGGCGTCGTCAAGATGAACATCGACACCGACACCCAGTACGCGTTCACCCGCCCGGTCGCGGAGCACATGTTCCGCAACTACGACGGCGTGCTGAAGGTCGACGGCGAGGTCGGCAACAAGAAGCAGTACGACCCGCGCTCGTGGGGCAAGGCCGCGGAGACCGCCATGGCCGCCCGCATCGTCGAGGCCGCCGAGAACCTCCAGTCCGCCGGCAAGAAGCTCAAGTAGGGCAATCGCGGCACCGGGCCCCGGGGGACGCGTTCCCCCCGGGGCCCGTTTCTTCATGCAACTCGGGTAGGGTCGAACTTGTGGCACTACCGCGTACGTACGAGTCGCAGAACTGTTCCGTCGCGCGGTCGCTCGAGGTCGTCGGCGACCGGTGGACGATGCTGGTGATCCGCAGCGCCTTCCAGGGCGTCCGGCGGTTCGACGACTTCCAGGACGTGCTCGGCGTGGCGCGCAACGTGCTGACCGACCGGCTGAACCGGCTGTGCGACGAGGGCATCATGCGCCGCGTCCCGTACCAGCAGCGGCCGGAGCGGTTCGAGTACCGGCTCACCCGCAAGGGCGTGGAGCTGTGGCCGGCGGTCATGACCCTGCTGATGTGGGGCGACCGCCACTACGCGCCGGACGGCCCGCCGCTGATCATCGGCCACCGCGGCTGCGACGGCGCACTGGCGCCGGACTTCACGTGCGATTCCTGCGGCGCGCATCTCGGGCCGTCCGATGTGGATCCGCGGCCCGGCCCCGCCGCCTGACCGAGATTTGGGTTGCTTCACGCAACTTTCTGCGCTGCAATGAGTTGCATGAAGAAACTCGATGTCCACGGCATCGCCGACGTGCGGATCCGGCCGTACGGGATCACCGACGGGCCGCGCGTGCGGCGGATGTCGGACCGGCTCTCGGCCGCCAGCCTCTACACGCGCTTCTTCTCCGGCACGCCGCACATCCCCGACTACTACGTGGGCATGCTCGACCGACTCGACCACTGGGACCGCGAGGCCATGGTCGGCCTGGACGGCGAGGACATCGCGGGCATCGCCGAGTACGTCCGCGACTCCGCGCGGCCCTGGCGGGCGGACGTCGCCGTCCTCGTCACCGACCCCTGGCAGCACCGCGGGCTCGGCAGCGCGCTGGTCGGCTACCTCGCCCAGCTCGCCGCGCGGCGCGGCATCACCGAGTTCGACGCGGACGTGATCCTGACGAACCGGCAGGGGATCCAGTTCGTCCACCGGGGGTGGCCGGCCGCCCGCTCCAGCCTGGACGGCGGCGCCGCCCACTTCACCCTGCCGCTGCCCATGCCCGCGCAGGCCCTGGCGTGAGTGCGCCGCGCCGGGCGGCCGATACTGGCCAGTAGCTTCCTGTCGGGCAAAAGGATCTTGAAGCGGAGGCAAGTGGATCTTTACGCTGCAGGCGCTTGGAACGTTCTCATGCGCCCGCTCGGGGCGTTTGCGAGAAAGGCACCCCCACCCCCGTGAAGACCTTCCCCCGTGCCCGGCTGCGGTCCCTGCGCCGCTCCGCCCGCCTGCTGTCCGCGCTCGCCCTGGCCGTGCCGGGCGCCGTCCTCGCCCTCGGCGCCGCGCCCGCGGCCGCCGCCCCCGGCGAGAACGCGCCCGTCACCTTCGACTTCGGCGACTGCCCCGACCAGCTGCCCGTCGGCGCCGACCCCGCGAACTGGCAGTGCGCGGTCATCGTCCTCGGCAGCGGCACCATGAAGCTCGGCTCGATGACGCAGGAGATCACCGAGCCGATCTCGATCACCATGCAGGGCGGCTTCGACCCCGCGACCTCCGAGCCCATCAACATCTTCGTGAGCATGCGGTCGAAGGCGATGACCGTGCCCGGCGGCGCGCTCGGCATCCCGGGATCGGAGACCCTCCCGCTGCTCGGCCTCAAGGTCAAGACGAACTACGTCGGCAACTTCAGCCTCTTCACCACCGACCAGGGCGAGTACGCCTCCACCATCGACATGAGGATCAAGCTCAAGAACGACCTGCTCGGCGACGACTGCTACATCGGCTCCAAGAAGGCGCCGGTCTCGCTCAGGCTCATCGGCGACGGCGACTCCGTCGAGTGGTTCGACAACGCGATCGCCATGAAGATGAACGACACGACGTTCTCCGTGCCCGCGAGCAGCTGCGGGCTCCTCGGCTGGCTCGTCGACTTCCGCTCCGGGCTGCCGTCGGCGTCCGGGAAGAACTCCGCGAACTTCCAGATGTACCTGACGAGCAAGAGCTACACCGAACTGTTCCCGACCATGCGGACCAAGGCCGCCACGGCCACCGCCGCGCCGAAGCTGACCGACCTGGTCTCGTCCCTGTTCAAGACCACCAAGTAACGGACGCCATGCGCGCGGGCGCGCCTCGGCTCCGGGGTGCGTCCGCGCACTCGTCCCGCCGCCCGCGGGCCCGGTCCCTCGTGCCGCGCCCCGGGTTGCCGGGCGCGCGTCGCGCCTGCTTACGATGGCCCGCATGACCCAGAACCTGCTCGGCGGCCCTCCTCCGACCGAACTCCCGGACAACACCGAAGCCCGGACGGCCTTGGAGAACGGCGTCGACCCGTTCGAAGTCGCCGCGCGCCACCCGGACTACCCCGGCGCGTGGGCCGAGCTGGCCGACCGTGCCTTCGCCAACGGCTCCGTCATCGACTCCTACGCCTTCGCCCGCACCGGCTACCACCGGGGCCTGGACCAGCTGCGCCGGGCCGGCTGGAAGGGCCACGGGCCCGTCCCGTGGGAGCACGAGGCCAACCGCGGCTTCCTGCGCGCCCTGCACGCCCTCGGCCGCGCCGCCGCCGCCATCGGCGAGGAGGACGAGGCCGAGCGCTGCAAGGCGTTCCTGCGCGACAGCAGCCCCGCGGCCGCCGACGCCCTCAACGGCTCCTGATCGAGCGGGCCGCCCGGTGCGCCCGGGCGGCCACGCCCGGAACGCCCGACACGAGGAACGGCCCTCCGCCGGCCAGGTCGCCGACCACGTGCAGGCGCTGATCGGGGCGGTCTCCGAGGAGGAGCCGGCCCGTGCCGGGGTCGATCGCGAGGCCGCCGTCCGGGTCCTGCGCGGCGCCCTGGGCCAGCAGGGACGAGGCGAGCGCCTCCGCCGCCCGGGGGATCGCGTGCGGCGGCGGGTTGATCGCGTTGATCACGGCGTCGGCGGTGCGGACGCCCGCCGCGTGCGTGATCCGGAACCGGCGGCCGGCCTCGATCTTCTCGATCCCGGACAGCGACTCCAGCGTCCCCGCCTCGAACAGCTCCAGGAGCACGGCGGCGTTGCGGGGCACCATCGGCGAGGCCAGGCTCGTGACCGTGCGGAAGTGGCGGGCGCGGAGCCGCTCCCGGTCGCTCGCCGGTAGCAGCCGCCATGCGAGGGGGCCGGCGGTGTGCGCGGCCTCCTGCACGATGCGGCGGCCGAGCTGCGGGGCGTCCACCAGGGCCAGTTGCTCGCGCAGGTTCTCGGCCGGGTCCCGGCGCATCGCCGCGGCGATCCAGGCGGCCAGGTCGTCCCAGCTCTCACCGCGGTCCGCCAGCTCCGCGCGGATCAGGTCGGCGAATCCGTCGAGGCTGACAGGGCCCTCCAGGGCGCGCAGGCGCTCGGGCGTCAGGTGCCGGATGTTCGTCTCGGCCGGACGCTGCCAGACGAACGGGAGCGTGCCGCTTCGCGACACCAGGCTGATCCGGCCGGTGTGCCCGCGCGCGGCCAGCGACACCACGATGTCGACGGCGGTCAGGCCGCCGCCGATGACGGCCACGTCCCGTCCGGACGGGATGTCCGCGAGGGTCCGTTCCAGCGGGTAGGGGTCGGCGGTGAAGCCGGGCGCGCCCGCCAGCCCGTAGTGGTCGCGGGGCGTGCCGCCGCCGACGCACAGGACGACCTGGTCGGCGGTCCGAGTCCGCCCGTCGGCCGTCCGGACGGTCGGGCGGCCGTCCGGACGGCCTTCGAGGGACACACCGGTCACCTGCGAAGAAATGACTTCCGTGTTGGTGAATCGGGCCAGTGCGGCCTCGGCCGTGTCGGCCAGGTACCGCCCGTAGACGGCGCGGGGCGGGATCGGGCTGCCGAGGCGCTCGTCGGTGTAGTCGGCGGCCCGCCCGTCCAGCCAGCGCGCGTAGTGCTCCCGGTCCCCGAACCGGATCGACATGATCGCCGGTGGGGCGTTGACGAGGACGGAGTCCAGGTCGGTCCGGTAGGGGCGGCCCCGCCATGGCGCGTCCGAGGGGTCGAAGACGGTGACGGTCCGCACGTCCGAGGGGTCGAGGGCGTCCAGCAGCGCGACGGCCGCCGCGCCCGCCCCGATGATCGCGATGTCCATGCCGCCGAGCCTCGCCGCCCGGCCGCGCCCGGCCCATCCCGCGGGGCGGGGGACCCGCCCACGCCGGAATCCCCCGTCTGAGGGGGTACGGCGGCGCGGCCCGGCGGGCAGACTGAAACCATGATCGACCAGCGGGAACGGCGGGCCCTCCTCGACGCGGCCGCACGCGCGGGGGACGCGTCGGACCTCTTCGCCGCCGCCTCGGCGCGGCTCGGACGGCTGGTCGGCTTCCAGGCGGCGGCCTGGTCGGCCACCGACCCCGAGACCGGGCTCGTCACCGCGCCGATGCGGGTGGAGAACCTGGGGCGCGGCGAGGACTGCTTCGCCTACTGGGAGTGCGCGCTCCTGGAGGAGACCGTGCTGCCGTTCCGTGAGCTGGCCCGCGCCGCCGTCCCCGCCGCCGGGCTGGCGGCGGGCACCGACGGGCTGCCCGCGCGCAGCGCCCAGTTCCGCAAGCTCCTCGACCGCCAGGGCGTCGGGGACGAGCTCCGCGCCGTCCTGCGGACCGGCGGGCGGCCCTGGGGCGTCGTCAGCCTGTTCCGCGAGAAGGGCCGGGAGCCGTTCGGCCCGGCGGAGATCTCCCTGGTCGCCGGGCTCTCGGCACCGCTGGCCGACCGGCTGCGGGAGCTGGCCCGGCCCGTCCGGACGGCGGAGCCCGCCGCCGCGCAGGACCCCGGCCTCATCCTGTTCGACGCGGCCGGGACGCCCATCTCGATCAACGCCGAGGCCCGCCACCACCTCGACCGCCTCCCGGACGGCCCGACCGTCCCGTCCCCGCTGGGCCCGCCCCTGCCGGTCTGGCTCGCCGGGACGGCCGCGCAGGCCCGCGCCGTCGCCGCCGGGCACGACCGCGGCGCGGCCCGCATCCGGATCCGCGCCCGCGACGGCCAGTGGCTCGTCGTCCACGCCTCCTGCCTGGACGGCGCCCCCGGCGGCGGGCCCGGCCCGACCGCCGTGGTCGTCCAGCCCGCCACCGGCTCCGACATGGCGCCGGTCATCGCGGAGGCGTACGGGCTGTCCGCCCGCGAGCTGGAGATCACCCAGCTGGTCGCGCGGGGCCTGGCGACCGGCGACATCGCCGCTGAGCTGGTCATTTCCCCACATACCGTCCGCGACCATGTCAAGGCGGTGTTCGCCAAGACGGGCGTGACGAGCCGCGGCGAACTCGTCGCGAAACTGTTCGCGGAGAACTACTGGCCGCGCCGTGCCGAGCGCCGCGCCGCACGCCGTCCGGGGCGCTGACCAGCGGGGCGGACCTGGCTCCGGTTTCCTTGCGGCCGAGGTGCGGGTACGCTTTGATCGCAAGAGGCCCCTTCGCGCTTGCGGCGACCGGGGCCTTCGTCGTGGGAAGGAAGAGTGGCATGCCTGCCATCGTTCTTGTCGGTGCCCAGTGGGGAGATGAGGGCAAGGGCAAGGCAACAGACCTGCTCGGCGGGGACGTCGACTACGTCGTCCGCTACCAGGGCGGCAACAACGCCGGCCACACGGTGGTCATCGGCGACAAGAGCTACGCGCTGCACCTGCTGCCGTCCGGGGTCCTGTCGCCCGACGTCGTCCCGGTGATCGGCAACGGGGTGGTGATCGACCCGGCCGTGCTGCTCCAGGAGATCGACGGCCTGCGCGAGCGCGGCATCTCCTGCGAGCGCCTGATGATCTCGGCGAACGCGCACCTGATCATGCCGCACCACCGTGCCCTCGACAAGGTCACCGAGCGGTACCTCGGCAAGGCCCGGATCGGCACGACCGGGCGGGGCATCGGCCCCACCTACGCCGACAAGATCAACCGGATGGGCATCCGCGTCCAGGACCTGTTCGACCCGAACATCCTCACGCAGAAGCTCGACCTGGCGCTGCGCGAGAAGAACCAGGTCCTGACGAAGGTCTACAACCGGCGCCGCATCGAGACGGGCCCGATCGTCCAGGAGTACCTGGCCTACGGGGAGCGGCTGAAGCCGTTCGTCGCCGACACCACGCTCGTGCTGAACAAGGCCCTGGACGACGGCAAGGTCGTCCTTCTGGAGGGCGCGCAGGGCACGCTGCTGGACATCGACCACGGCACGTACCCGTTCGTGACGTCGTCCAGCCCGACGGCGGGCGGCGCGTGCGCGGGCTCCGGCGTCGGCCCCACGAAGATCACCCGCGTGATCGGCATCCTGAAGGCGTACACGACCCGCGTCGGCTCCGGGCCGTTCCCCACCGAGCTGCTGGACGAGCAGGGCGAGTACCTGCGCAAGACCGGCGGCGAGTACGGCGTCACCACGGGCCGCGACCGCCGCTGCGGCTGGTTCGACGCCGTCATCGCCCGGTACGCGACCCGCGTCAACGGCATCACCGACTACTTCCTGACGAAGCTGGACGTCCTGTCCGGGCTGGAGCGGGTCCCGGTGTGCGTCGCCTACGACGTGGACGGCGAGCGGGTCGACGAGCTGCCCACCACCCAGACCGAGTTCCACCACGCCAAGCCGATCCTGGAGTACCTGGACGGCTGGCAGGAGGACATCACCGCCGCGAAGAAGTTCGAGGACCTGCCGGCGAACGCGCAGGCGTACGTCCGGGCGCTGGAGGAGATGTCCGGCGCGCAGATCTCGGCCATCGGCGTCGGCCCGGGCCGCGACCAGACACTCTCCCTCCGCCCCCTTGCCTGACGTTCTTCACCCGGCGTTCAGTCACGGACGGTAACGTGCGTGCGGTGATCTCTACCGTCGAGGTGCACGGGCACCGGGGCGCGCGCGGCCTCCGCCCGGAGAACACCCTCCCCGGTTTCGTCCACGCCCTCGACCTGGGCGTGGACGCGATCGAGCTGGACGTGGGCCTGTCCGCGGACGGCGTGGTCGTGCTGAACCACGACCAGGTGCTGTCGGCGCGCAACCTCGTGGACCGCGGCCCCGCCCAGCCCGACGACCCCGACTTCCCCTACGTGGGCAGGCCGATCCGGGAGCTGACGCTGGCGCAGCTCCGCACGGTGGACGCGGGCGCGCATCTGGGGATGCCCGGCACGGGCATCCCCACGCTGGCCGAGGCGTGCGCGCTGCTCGCCCCGGAGGCGGAGGTGGCCCTCTCCGTCGAACTCAAGACCGATCCGACATGGACGGACGAAGAGGTCGAGCTCTTCACCGCCGTCGTGGTGGACATCCTGAGGTCGCATGGCCTGGCCGGTCGTGCACGGCTGCTGGCGTTCGACTGGCGCATCCTGGCCGAGGCGCGCAGCCACTACCCGGAGCTGGGACGTGTGGCGCTGATGGAGCGCAAGACGCTCGTCCCGGGCACGGCCTGGCTGGCGGGCCTCTCCCCGGCCGATCCGGTCGCCGCCGCCCTCGCGGCCGGTGCGACCGCCGTCTCGCCGGAGCACGCCATCACCACGCCGGAGCTGGTGGAGCAGGCCCACGCGCTGGCCCTGCCGGTCATCGTGTGGACGGTCAACGACCACGACGACATGGTCCGCTTCATCGAGTACGGCGTGGACGCCATCGTCACCGACTACCCAGACCGCCTCCAGGACGTCCTGGCTGCGGTCTAGGCGGGCGAACGGTCGAGAGGCGTGGTCTAGAGCCAGCCGTTGCGGCGGAAGCCCCTGTAGAGAGACAGGCAGGCCAGGCCGATGACGCCGAGGATCAGCGGGTAGCCGTAGTGCCACTGGGTTTCGGGCATGAACTTGAAGTTCATGCCGTAGACCCCCGCGATGGCGGTGGGGACCATGAAGATGGCGCCCCAGGCGGAGATCTTGCGCATGTCCTTGTTGTCGGCGACGGTGACCTGGGTCATGTGCGCCTGAAGGATCGGGTTGAGCAGCTCGTCGTAGGACTCGACCTGCTCGCGGACGCGGGTGAGGTGGTCCTCGACGTCGCGCAGGTACTCCTTTATCTCCGCGGGGACGAACCGGCGCCCGGAGAGGTTGCGCAGCGGCCCGGCGAGCGGCCCCACGGCGCGCTTGAGCTGGATGACCTCGCGCTTGAGGCGGTAGATGCGGCGCGACTCGTCGGTGCGCTCGGGGGAGAAGACGGCTTCTTCGACCTCGTCGATGTCCTCCATGACGGCGTCGGCGACGCCGACGTAGCCGTCCACGACGCGGTCGGCGACGGCGTGCAGGACGGCGGCCGGGCCGAGGGCGAGCCGGGCCGGGTCGCGCTCCAGGTCGCGGCGGACGGTGCCGAGCTCGCCGTGGGTGCCGTGCCGGACGGTCACCACGAAGTCGGGCCCGCAGAACAGCATGATCTCGCCGGTCACGACGACCTCGGCGCCGCCGGGCTCGCTCGGCACGTAGCCGACGGTCTTCATCACGACGAAGTGCACGTCGTCGTAGTGCTCCAGCTTCGGCCGCTGGTGGGCGTGGATCGCGTCCTCGACGGCGAGCGGGTGCAGGCCGAAGACCTCGGCGATGTCGGCGAGTTCGGTGGCGGACGGCTCGTGGAGCCCGACCCACACGAAGCCGGCGCTGTCGCCGCCGGGGGTCAGCCGGCCGTCGCGGATCATCCGGACGGCGTCGGCGACGGTGTCGGTGCAGACCCGGTGACCGTCGATGTAGGCGGCCCAGTCGATGACGGCCGAATCGCGGTTCGGAGCCTGCACGCCGCTGGGGCGGCCGCGCGTCTTGAAGAGAGCGCGGCCCGGACGGACTCGTGTCATGGCCATGAGGTGCTCCTAACCCGCCGGCCACACGCGCGCAGCGCGCGCTCAACCCAGGCTGATCAGCGAAGGGAGCGCGCGAAGGCGACGGCCGGGCGCCAGACGGAGGCGGACGGAGGAACAGTCCTGTGCGGACTGTGAGGGTTTTCCGGCGAACTGCAAGTATCACCAGGACTCATCCCGACCACCTCCTTTCACACACCTCGACACCGGGCGGTCAAGCCCGTCGCAGCTTACCAGCCGACATTTAGGACGCTGCCCATAACGGCGAGGTTCACGCGCCCGGGGTGTGACGGTCACCTCAGTCGTCCCAACGCCCGCGGCGCCGGGGCTTATGCCCGCCCTCCCCGCGCGCGCCCGGATCTGTAAGCTCGCGTGACGTGCGAGTACTCGTCCTTGGATCGGGTGGCCGCGAGCACGCGCTCGCCCGCGCCCTGCACCGCGACCCCACCGTCACCGCCCTCCACTGCGCCCCGGGCAACCCGGGCACGGCCGAGATCGCGGACAACCACCAGCTCGACCCGTGCGACCCGACGGCGGTGACCGAGCTGGCCGAACGGCTGCGGGTCGAGCTCGTCGTCATCGGCCCCGAGGCGGTGCTGGTCGCCGGGGTGGGCGACGCGCTGCGCACGCGCGGCATCCCCTGCTTCGGCCCGGACCGCGCCGCCGCCCGCATCGAGGCGTCCAAGGCGTTCGCGAAGGAGATCATGGCAGCGGCCGGGGTGCCGACCGCCGACGCGCGGGTCTGCGAGACGACCGCGCAGGTCGAGGAGGCGCTCGACGCGTTCGGCCCGCCCTACGTCGTGAAGGACGACGGTCTCGCCGCCGGCAAGGGCGTCGTCGTCACCGAGGACCGCGACGCCGCGTCCCGGCACGCCTCCGCCTGCGAGCGCGTCGTCATCGAGGAGTTCCTCGACGGCCCCGAGGTCTCCCTGTTCGCGCTGTGCGACGGCCAGCACGCCGTCCCGCTGCTCCCCGCACAGGACTTCAAGCGCGCCTACGACGGCGACGACGGCCCCAACACGGGCGGTATGGGCGCCTACACGCCGCTCCCCTGGATCTCCCCAGAGCTGGTGGACGAGGTCATGTCCACGGTCGTCCAGCCCGCAGTGGACGAGATGCGCCGCCGTGAGATCCCTTACGTCGGCACCCTGTACGCCGGTCTGGCGCTGACGTCCAAGGGCGTGCGGGTGGTGGAGTTCAACGCGCGCTTCGGCGACCCCGAGACCCAGGTCGTCCTCGACCGGCTCGCCACTCCCCTCGCCAAGCTGCTGCAGGCGTGCGCGATCGGCGGGCTCGACCCCGAGTTCCGTCCCGAATGGCACCCGGGCTCCGCCGTCACGGTCGTCGTCGCCGCCGAGGGCTACCCGTCCGCCCCCGTGAAGGGCGACGAGATCACCGGCCTGGACGAGGCCGCCGAGGTCGAGGGCGCCTACATCCTGCACGCGGGCACGAAGCCGGGCGGGGAGGGCCGCCTGGTCGCGAGCGGCGGCCGCGTCCTGAACGTGGTGGGCACCGGCCCCGACCTCGCCGCCGCCCGCGCCGCCGCCTACGAGGCCGTCTCCAAGATCTCGCTGCGCGGTTCCCACCACCGCTCCGACATCGCCGAGAAGGCCGCGCGCAACGTCGTCGCTGGGTAATGGGACAATCGTCGGGTGATCGAGCGGTACACACTTCCGGAGATGGGGCGCGTCTGGAGCGACGCGCACAAGTACGAGCTGTGGTGCCAGGTGGAGGTCCTCGTCGTCGAGGCCCACGCCGAGGCAGGCACCATCCCGCCGGAGGTGGTCGAGCCCGTGCGGAAGGCGCCGCCGCCGACCCCGGAGGCGGTGCACGCGATCGAGGCGGTCACGCAGCATGACGTGATCGCCTTCCTGTCGGCGTGGGCGGACAACACCGAGCCGCGCGAGGCGGCCCGGTACGTCCACTTCGGCATGACGTCGTCCGACCTGCTGGACACGGCGCTCGCGCTGCAGCTCGCCGAGGCCACCGACATCCTGCTCGCCAAGGCCGACACGCTCGTCGCGACGCTGCGCGACCACGCGCTGGCGCACAAGGGCACGCTGCGGGTCGGGCGGACGCACGGCATCCACGGCGAGCCCGACGTGTGGGGGCACCGCGTCGCCGACTTCGCGTTCGCGATGGCCCGCTCGCGGGACCGGCTGCGCCGGGCGCGCGAGGCCGTCGGCGTGATGGCGATCTCCGGCGCGGTCGGGACGTACTCCAACATCGACCCCGCGGTCGAGCTGCACGTGGCGCGCAAGCTGGGCCTGCGGCCGGCGGACGTGTCGACGCAGGTCGTGATGCGCGACGGCATCAGCGAGTGGGTGTCGGCGCTGGCGATCATGGCGACGGTGTGCGAGGCGATCGCGCTGGAGGTGCGACACGGGCAGCGCACCGAGGTCCGCGAGCTGTGGGAGCCGTTCGGGAAGGGCCAGAAGGGCTCGTCCGCGATGCCGCACAAGAAGAACCCGATCATCTCCGAGCGGCTCGCCGGGATGGCGCGGATCGTGCGGGCGCAGATCGTCCCGGTGCTGGAGGGCATCCCGCTGTGGCACGAGCGCGACATCTCGCACTCGTCCACCGAGCGGATCGCGCTGCCGGACGCGTCCATCGCGCTCGACTACATGCTGAACCTCACGAACCGGCTGATGTCCGGGCTCGTGGTGGACGAGGCGCGGATGACGGAGAACCTGAAGTCGACCGGCGGCCTGATCTACACCTCGACCGTGCTGCTGGAGCTGGTCGAGGCGGGCATGTCCCGCGACGACGAGGCGTACCCGCTCGTCCAGAAGGCCGCCATGGAGACCTGGGAGACGGGGACGCCGTTCCGCGAGACGCTCCGCGAGCACGCCTCGGAGGCGGGCCTGGCGCTGGACGAGAAGCGCCTGGACGAGGTCTGCCGCCCGGAGCGCTTCGTCGAGCGCCTCGGCCCGGTCTTCGACCGGCTCGCCGACCTGAGCTGAGACCAAGGAGGGGGCCTTGAAGGGGACCCTGACCGAGCTGAACGCCTACCCGCTCAAGAGCGGCGGCGGCACCGCGCTGCGCAGCGCCGAGCTGACGGCCCGGGGGCTGCCGTTCGACCGCGAGTTCATGCTCGTCAGCCCCGGAGGCCGCTACCTGTCGCAGCGGGAGTTCGCGCGGATGGCGCTGCTGCGCCCGTCCTACGACGGCGAGGTCCTGGCGGTGCGCACCTCCGGGGCCGCGCCGTTCGTCCACAAGGCCGTGGACCACGGCGAGGTCCGGGACGTCCGCGTCCAGCGCAAGGACTGCCTGGGCATCGACCAGGGCGACGAGGCCGCGGCCTGGTTCTCGGAGTACCTCGGCGAAGAGTGCCGCCTTGTGCGCTTCACCGGCCGCAGGGAGACGTCCAGGGGCGGGGGTGAGGTCATGTTCGCCGACGGGTACCCGCTGCTGATCATCTCTGAGGAGTCCCTGGACGACCTCAACACGCGCCTGGACGAGCCGCTCCCGATGAACCGGTTCCGTCCGAGCCTCGTCGTCGAGGGCCTCGGCCCCTACGGCGAGGACGACGTGCGCCTGCTGCGCGTCGGCGAGGCGGTCATCGAGATGGTCAAGCCCTGCACCCGGTGCCTCATCACGACGACCGACCAGGAGACCGCCGAGCGCGGCCGTGAGCCGCTGCGGACGCTCGCCGCCTACCGCAGCCGGGACCGCGGCATCCAGTTCGGCTACAACGCCGTACCGCGCGCTCTGGGCACGCTCACGGTGGGCGACGAGGTCGAGGTCCTGGAAGCCCGCTGAGGCCGACCAGGCTGAGGGCCCGCCCAGGCTAGGGCTCAGCCGATGACCTCGCCGGTCTCCTCGCCGTAGCGGTCCTTCATCGCGGTCGGGACGATCTCGACGGTGAGCCCGGGGAGCGAGGCGATCGCCGTGCGGCCCGCAGCGGCGGGCATCGCGGCCGTGAGGTCGTCCAGCGCGGCCGGGGGCACGTGCACCTCCAGCACGCCCTCCTCGGGCTCCGCGACGGCGAACGCGTCCGCGGGCAGGAACGCGATCACCGTGTCCTCGGTCCGCAGGACCAGCTCGCGCCCGAACGGGAGGCGGCCGCGCAGCGAGTCGGCGATCGCCGGGGCCTGCAGCGCGCCGAGCCGCAGTGTCGTGGAGCCGCCGTCGCGCTCCCAGTGCGCCGTGGACACGTACAGCATCCCGCCGCTGGAGCCGTCCCGCGCGATGCCCTCCTCGACGGCGCGGGCGACCTCGGGGTCGGCCAGCAGGGACCGGCGGTCGATGTCGGTCACGAAGAGCGGCAGATGCGGGGCGAGCGCCGCCGTCAGCCCGTCGGCGTTCCACCGGCGCAGCGCGTCGTACTCCTCCATCGCGAGCCCGACGACCTGGAGGAACACGACCTTGCCGTGCGGCGTGGAAATCTCGCCGAGTTCCGGGTCCTGGACGAAAGTCACCGCGCGGATCTCCGAGTCGTCGCGGTCGGCGGCGATCGGCCCGTTGACGTTCATGTGGTGACCGGCCTCGAACCAGTTGCCGGACGTGAACACGTACCGGCCGAGGTTCTGGAGCAGGTTCGCCGCCCACACCGGCGGCTTTTCCTCGGCGGGGTCGCGGGCGAGCCGGAACGTGAACTCGAAGCCCCAGCCCGACTCGTCCGGGTCCTCCGATTCCTTCGTGTACAGCTCGGTCATGCCGTAGGACACGAAATGCCAGTGCGGGACGGGCTCCATCCGGGCGTAGATGCTGATCCCGTCGAGCGGGTCCGGACCGCCCAGCGCCCATTTGTGGATGGTGCCGAGATGGTACGGCTCTGTGTCGCCGTAGAGCGGGCGGAGGGCGGCGTCGATGGCGTCCCAGCCGGGCGATTCGTCCATGAATGATCACGATAACCGTCCCTGCGGTGATGCGCCGCCCCTAGGCTCACCTTGGGAAATTTCCTGGGGGAGTGCGAACTTTTGACGTGTCGCGGAGGTCTCACCTAGCAGACTGGCGCCAGGGTGGCGCGGACCGGACGGCACATGTCCGAGCCGGTGGTTTACTGGGGTCGCGTTGGCGCAGAGGGGGGACACCGTTCGGCGCGCTCGGCCCTCGTGCTCCCACTTGATCGCAGGCACCTACCCGCACCCGAGAAGGAGTTAGGCGGCATGAGCATGGGCCACGAGGTTCGCTACCGCGTGCGCGGCGGCCGGCAGCTGCACGGCACGGTCTTCATCCAGGGGGCGAAGAACGCCGTCCTGCCGATGATCGGCGCCTCGCTGATGGCCGCCAAGGGACGGACCGTGCTGCGCAACGTCCCGATCATCGAGGACGTGCGGCGGGCCGTGGAGCTCGCCCGCGCCGTGGGCGCGAAGGCCGAGCTGCACGAGACCGAGCGCACCCTGGTCATCGACGCCTCGTCGCTGAACAGCCCCGTCCTGCCCGCGGACATCGCGTCCCGGTTCCGCGGCTCGTTCCTGTTCGTCCCGGCGCTGCTGCACCGCCTCGGCGAGGCGGTCATCGAGGGCGTCGGGGGCTGCAATCTCGGCAGCCGCAACCTCGACTTCCACTACAACGGCTTCAAGCGGATGGGCGCCACGGTCACCGAGCAGGTGGCCGACAACGGCGACGGCATCATCCACATCAAGGCGGGCGACCTTCGCGGCGGGACGCTGTACTGCGACACCCCCTCGCACACCGGCACCGAGAACCTGATCATGGCGGCGGCGCTGGCGCACGGCACCACGCTGATCAAGAACGCGGCGCTGGAGCCCGAGGTGCTCGACAACATCGCGATCCTGCAGGCGATGGGCGCCAAGATCAGCGGCGGCGGCACCGGGTTCATCACGGTCGAGGGCGTGGACGAGCTGACCGCCGTCGAGCACACCGTGATGCCCGACCGGATCGACGCCGGCGTGTTCGTGATGGCCGCCGCGATCACCGGCGGCGAGCTGAGCCTCGTCGGCGCCTCGCTGGAGCACCTCGGCGTCGCCGCCGACAAGCTGGAGCAGATGGGCGTCGAGTTCCACCAGCAGGGCGCCGTCCTGCAGGTGCGCCGCGACCGCACGCTCCGCCCGATCAACGTCATCACCGACGAGTACCCGGGCTTCGCCACCGACCTGCAGTCCCCGATCATGGCGCTGTCGTGCCTGTCCGAGGGGCCGTCCTACATCTACGAGCGGATCTTCGACGGCCGGTTCAAGCTGGCCGACGAGCTGCGCAAGATGGGCGCCGACATCGAGGTGGACGGCAACCGCGCCAAGGTCAACGGCCCGCGTCCGCTGCGCGGCGCCGAGGTCGAGGCGCACGACCTGCGCTGCGGCAGCGCGCTCGTGCTGGCCGGCCTCGCCGCCGAGGGCGAGACGACGATCACCTCCGCCTACTACCTGGACCGCGGGCACGCCCACACCGCCGAGCGGCTGTCCCAGCTCGGCGCGGAGATCGTCCGCGAGGAGGGCTAGCCCCTCGCGGGCCCGGAAGCGGCCGAATGTGGCCCCGCCCTGACCAACTCCGGGTTCGCACCTGACGGGGCGTGTAACGCCCGGACTGGAATTTCCGGAGCCAAGCGTTACCGGACGACTACGCACCGCCGCCGCCCCTTCTCGCACGCACCGCCGGACCGGCGCCCTGACCTGGGAGGAATCCCGAAAAGCGCGCCGGATCCGGCCGGTTCGTCATCCGGTGATAAAGCGCCGGCGATGATCACTGGACCCGCCCGGACGGATCACGCGTCTTTCGACTGCCGTCGACATCGACACGTCCGTATTTCGGCCCCCAGGTAAACCAAACCGGCACCGCAGGGGTCCCTCCTGTACATGAGAGCGTCAGGAGGGGCCCTTCGCCATGATTTCGGGTCTTGTTTTTCAACTTCGGACGTCCGAAGATGCTGGATCGAGACTGCCCGAATGGTGACAAATTACTGACCAGGGGGTCGCGTAGGTTACTTTTTCGCCGCACTCTTGATTCGATTTCGCGTCTGGGCGTCACATCTCGTCGCCTTGACCCGATCTGCCAGGCAGAGGGCCTCCGTCCGCTGGGGGCGGGGCCCACGGGACGGCTCCGTCCGCCTCCGCGGAGGCGGGAGGGGCCGCGGGAAGGCGAATCGCACGGAACGCGGTGCTGGGTCAGAAGGCAGGGGCGACAAGCCATGAGTCAACCGTTGGGCGAGACGTGCGCGGACAGGTGGTCGGGGCGGTGCCCCCGCCGAGAGGACGGACCGGAAGCGAGCGATCATCGATGACGGCGGCACGCACGGGGTCGGTCACGCCCGATCTCACGATCGGCGTCGTGGGCCCCCACGACCTCGTCGAACGGGTCATGCTGATGGGCCACGGCCCCACCCCGGTACCGAGCCGGCTGGTGGCCGCCGCGTACCGGGACGAGCAGGAGGCGGCCGACAAGGTCGTGCGGCTGGGGTCGGGCGTCGACGTCTGCCTGTTCGCCAGCCCCGTCCCCTACGACTTCGCGCGCAAGGCCGGCGTGCTCACCATGCCCGCCACGTACGTCCCGCTGAACGGCGCCGCCCTCCAGGGCGCGCTGCTGCGGGCGTCCCTCGACGAGCGCTTCGACCCGGCCCGGGTCAGCATCGACGTGCTCGGCCGCGCCGAGGTCGAGGAGGCGTACTCCGAGATCAGCCTCGGCACCGAGCAGGTGCACCTGCGCGAGGAGGCCGCCGGCCCCGGCACGCTCGCCGCGTTCCACGAGCGGCTGTGGCGGCGCGGCGCCACCACCGTCGCGATGACCTGCGTGCACGCGACCGCCGAGCGGATGGAGATGGCGGGCGTCCCGACCATCCGCGTCCGCCCGACCGGCGCCGCGATCCGCAGCTCCCTCCAGACGGCCGCGCTCCTCGGCGCGCACCACCGCCTCGAAGAGTCGCAGCTCGTCGTCGTCCTGGTGGACGTCCCGACCCTCCGCGAAACACCCCGCCGCGTCACGCCCCGCTACTGGCGGGACGAGCTGAAGCTCGCGCTCCACCGCGTCCTGCTCCAAGAGGCGCACCGGATGAACGCCTCGGTCTGGCCCTTGGACGACCACAGCTACCTGGTCATCGCCACACGCGGCTCTGTAACGACGTCCACCGAGGGCTTCCGCACACCGCCCTTCGTGGAGCGCGTCCGTGAGGAACTGGGCCTCGCCATAGAAGTGGGCATCGGCATGGGCCGCACGGCCCACGAAGCCGAGAACCACGCCCGCGCTGCCTTGGCCCGTTCCCAGAGTTCCCAGCGCGCGCAGGGCTTCGCCTTGGACCGCGATGGCCGCGCCTTGGTCCCCGCTCCGCGCACGCCCCCGCGCACCCAGCCGCAGGCGAAGCCGAAGGGCCTGGAGATCCTGGCCCGCCTGGCCGACAAGCTGGGCGACCAGGAGCAGCCCCTCATCGTGGACGCGGAGAACGCCGGCAAGATGCTCGGCGTCACCCCCCGCACGGCCCGCCGCCTGCTCCGCACCCTGGTCGAGGAGGGCCTGGCCTGGCCGCTCCCCCCGAACCGCACCCCGCAGCCGGGCCGCCCTCGCCAGCTGTACCGCCTGATCGTGGAGAAACTGGGCCCCGCCAAGACGACGTGACGGTGAGGGCTGATGGAGCGCAGCCCCGCGCTTCATCAGCCCGTCACGGCGCGAGACCGCTCAGCCCCTCTCCTTGGCGACCGCTTCCCGCACCGCCGGAACGACCTTCCCCGCCCAGCGCTTGAGGGAGGCCGCGTCCGGCGTGCCGCCGTCCGGGGAGAAGAGCATGAAGCCGGACGCGCCGTGCTCCAACACCGCACCGGTCAACTCCTCGGCCCACTGCTCGGCCGACCCGCCGATCCAGCGTCCGGCGTCGTCCCGGGTGGCTGGCAGCGGACGATCGGTGATGCGCCCAGGGAAGTTGAAGACCGTGCGGATCTCGTGCGGGTCGCGGCCCGCCGCCGCGGCCGCCTCATCGATGACCGGACGCGACGTCCGGTACCGCTCGCTCAGCCAGTCCGCCGCGTGGCCGGGGATCCAGCCGTCGGCCGCCCGGCCCGTCGCGGCCAGCGACTTGCGGCCGACGGACCCGGTCCACACCGGCGGCGCGGCCGCCGGGGCCGGCGCGATCCCGTCCACCCGGTAGTGGCGGCCCGCGAAGGTGACCGGCGGACCGCCGCCGGACAGCTTCTTGACCAGGACGATCGCCTCCTCGAAGGCGTCCACCGCCTCGGCCGGGGAGAGCCGCGGCACCCCCATGTCGGCGATGCGGTCCCAGAGGCCGCCGGCGCCCATGCCGACGACGACGCGGCCTCCGGACAGCGCGGCCAGCGACGTCACCGTCCGCGCGAGCATGGGCGCGGGCCTGGTCGGCAGGTTGGTCACGTTGGCGAAGCCCGCGATGCGCTTCGTCCGTCCGAGAAGGAAGCCGATGGACGCGTAGGCGTCGAGCCGTTCACCGAGGTAGGGGTGGTCGGACAGCGAGAACAGGTCCAACCCGTCCCGATCGGCCCGCTCCACCATGCGCATCAGCGCGGGCTGGTCGTCAAAGGTGCTGTGCGCTCCGAAACCGAAAACAACATCATGTGCGGTCATTGCCGTGCCTTTCGTTCACTTGGGCCCTCACCACGCCTACGCCTCAAGCGCGCGCTCGCCCGTGCTCGGCCCAGGCGCCGAGAACACCGCGTCCGGCCGAGCCAGGGCGTCTTCGCGCCACGGGACGCACCGCCCTCGCACTCCTCGCGCAGGCCGCACACGTCACGAACGAAGGCTTAAGTTCGTAGTACGAACCATAACAGTTCGTCCTACGAACAACAAGACCACGACCACGGAAACGGCTTCGGCTCAGACTGCGGGCGTCCCCTCTTCCGGTTCCTTGAAGACCAGTGGGGCCTCATTGTCGAGAACGATCCGGCCCAGCAGGCGGGCGAGCAGCTCGCGCTCCTCCGGGCTGAGGCCCGCCGGCAGCTCGTCGATCCGCCGGCAGGTCTCGGCGTAGAACTCGCCGGCCAGCTCCGCGCCCCGCTCGGTCAGCGCGACCCGCACCGCTCGCGTGTCCCGCGGGTCCGCCTCCCGCCTGACCAGGCCGTTCCGCTCGGTGCGGTCCACCAGCCCGGTGAGGCTCGACTTGGCCAGCCGCAGCATCGCGCCCAGCTCGCTCATGCCGTACGACCGCGACATCAGCACGCAGAGCAACTGCCCCTGCTGCGGGGTCACCCCGTACTCCCGGCCCGACTCGGCGTACACCGCGTTCACCAGGAACGAGGACCGCACGAGCGCGGCCACGACCCCGATCCGCCCATCTTCTTGCTCAGCCACATGGCCAGGCTAACACCGGGCACCTTCGATAATTCGCGCAACGAACTGGCGCCGATGCGCCCCGGCTCCCCGACATGCTCACCGACATCGCCACCGCGCTCGCCGCTCTGTCAGTGGTGCTGAGCAGATGTCACCGAGGGGCGATTGTTGCTGGGAGGCCGAAGCGGTCCAGGAGGTCGGGGTCGTGGAAGGCGGTCACGGCGGCGATCGACGGGCCGCGCAGGGTGAGGACCTGGACGGCGAACGCCTCTCCGTCCACGTACATCGCGAAACCCGGTTGGCCGTTGGCGCGGAGCGGGAGCAGGCGGACGCGCTTGGCCCGGAGTCTGGCCGCGAGCAGCCCGATGACCTTGTCGCGGCCCGCGAACCAGGCGGGGTTGGGCGGCATCTGCCACACCGCGTCCTCGGTGAGCAGCCTGGTCAGCGTGGCGATGTCGGCGCGTTCGAAGGCGTCGGCGTAGCGGTCCAGCAGGGCGCGCTGCTCTCGTTCGGCGGGTTCGGCGATCTCGTCTGCCGCCGGTTCCAGGCGATCCAGGCGGGCGCGCGCCCGGTGGAGGGCGCTGTGGACGGCCGCCGGGGTGACGCCCAGGACGTCGGCGGCCTCCTCGGCCGGCCAGGCGAGTACGTCGCGCAGTATCAGGACGGTCCGCTGCTGCGCGGGCAGGTGTTGCAGGGCCGCGATCAGGGCCAGGCGGAGCCCGGCCCGTCCGGCGACGATGGCCGCCGGGTCGGCCTGCGCGTCGGGGATCGGCTCCAGCCAGGGGACCTCCGTGTCGCGGGGGCTGGGCGCGGTCGGGTCGGTGGACGGGCCGCCCAGTCCGGCCGGCAGCACGCGGCGGCTGCTGTGCCGCAGCGCGTTGAGGCAGGCGTTGGTGGCGATCTTGTAGAGCCAGGTGCGCATCGAGGCGCGTCCCTCGAAGTCGCGGTACGAGCGCCAGGCCCGCAGGTAGGTCTCCTGGACGAGGTCCTCGGCGTCCTGCACCGACCCCAGCATCCGGTAGCAGTGCGTCAGGAGTTCGCGCCGGAACGGCTCGGTCAAGCGCGCGAACTCGTCATGCGGCTGTTCGACCATGGTCATGTGATACGCCTCCCTCGCTTGTACGGACACCCGTGCGGGGGCGTATTCGTCGGGTCGTGCCCGGCCGATTCCGCCGCGCCGCCGGTCGGTACGGACATGGACAGAAGATGGGTTCTCGGGCTCGCCTCGGCGGCCTCCGTGATGGTGGCGCTGGACGGCACCGTGGTGGCGACGGCGCTGAGCCGGATCCGGCTGGATCTCGGCACCTCGATCGAAGAGCTCGAATGGACGGTGAACGCCTACAGCCTGAGTTTCGCCGTCCTGCTGATGACCGGCGCCGTGCTGGGCGACCGGTTCGGGCGGCGGCGGGTGTTCACGCTCGGGCTGGGGCTGTTCACCGCGGCCTCGGTGGCGTGCGCGCTGGCGCCGGGCGTCGGCTGGCTGATCGGCGCGCGGGCGGTGCAGGGCGCCGGCGCGGCCCTGGTGATGCCGCTGGCGATGTCGCTGCTCAGCGCCGCCTATCCGCCGAAGGACCGGCCGCAGGCGCTCGGGCTCTTCGCCGGGCTCACCGGGCTCGCGGTCGTCGCCGGGCCGGTGGTGGGCGGTGCCGTCACCGAGGGCCTCGCCTGGCAGTGGATCTTCTGGCTGAACCTGCCGATCGGCCTGGTCGTCGTCCCGCTGGCGCTGCGCCGGATCCCGGAGAGCCGCGGCGGCGCGGCCCGGGTGGACGCGGCCGGACTGCTGCTGGTCAGCGGCGCCGCGCTCGGGCTCGTGTGGGGGCTGGTCCGCTCGCAGGCCGCCGGATGGAGCAGCGTCGAGGTCGCCGGGTCGCTGGTCGCGGGTGTGGTCTGCGGCGTCGGTTTCGTGGTCTGGCAGCGGGCCGCCGCGCAGCCGATGGTGCCGTTGGGGCTGTTCCGCCTGCGCGGGTTCGCGGCGGGCAACGCCGCCGGGCTCTTCCTGTACGCCTCTCTGTACGGCTCGCTGTTCTTCGCCGCGCAGTACTTCCAGACGGGGCGCGGTGACGAGCCGCTGGCGGCCGGTGTGCATCTGCTCGCGTGGTCCGGCTCGGTCTCGCTCGTGGCCGCCGGGGCGGGACGGCTGGTGAACCGGGTCGGGGCCCGGCCGCTGGCCGCGGCGGGCCTGGCGTTGCAGGCGGCCGGGATGGGCTGGCTCGCGCTCGTCGCGACGCCCTCGGTGCCGTACTGGGAGCTGATCGCGCCCATGCTCATCGCGGGGGCGGGCGTGAGCACGGCGATGCTCGCCGCCCAGAGCGCCGTGCTCAACGCGGTCGGGCCCGAGCAGATCGGCAAGGCGTCCGGCGTGTTCAACACCGGACGCCAACTGGGCGGCGTGTTCGGCGTCGCCGTGCTGGCCCTCGTGTTCGGCCAGGCCGGCGGCTACGCGGGGCCGGGCGCGTTCACCGACGGGTACGTCGCGGCGACCGCGATCAGCGGTCTGCTGTCGCTGGCCGGTGCTGTGGCGGCCCTGGCCATCCCGGGCCGCCACGCTGCTCCCGCCCCGGCCATGCGCCGCACGGTGACGGCGGCCGGTCGTCCCTAGTTGCGGTGGGGGAAGGCCCTGGCGACGGTCAGGAAGGCGTCGTTCTCCTCCGGGGAGCCGATGGAGACCCGGGCGCCTTCGCCGGCGAACGGGCGGACGCTCACCCCGTGGGCGTCGCAGGCGTCGGAGAACTCCATCGTCCGGTCGCCGAGGCGCAGCCAGACGAAGTTCGCCTCGGTCGGCGGGACCGTCCAGCCGTCGGCGAGCAGGGCGCCGCGGACGCGGTCGCGCTCCTTCACCGTGCCCTCGACGCGCTCCATCAGCTCGTCGGTGGCCTTCAGGGACGCGATGCCGGCGGCCTGGGCGACGGAGTTCACGCTGAACGGCAGGAACGTCTTGCGGATCGCGCCCGCCACGTCCGGGTGCGCGACGAGGTAGCCGATGCGCAGGCCCGCGAGGCCGTACGCCTTGGAGAACGTGCGCAGGACGGCGAGGTTCGGTCGGTCGCCGCGCAGGGTGAGGCCGTCCGGCACCTCGTCGTCGCGGATGTACTCGCGGTACGCCTCGTCCAGCACCACCAGGCAGTCGGCGGGGACGCGGTCGAGGAACGCCTCCAGCTGGGCGCGCCGGACGATCGTGCCCGTCGGGTTGTTCGGGTTGCAGACGAAGACCAGCCGGGTGCGGTCGGTGATCGCGTCGGCCATCGCCTCCAGGTCGTGGGTCTCGTCCTTCAGCGGCACCTGGACGCCCGTCGCGCCCGACAGCGACACGAGGAGGGGGTACGCCTCGAACGACCGCCACGCGTACACGACCTCGGCGCCCGGCTCGGCGACGGCCTCCAGCAGCATCTGCGTCATCCCGACCGAGCCGCAGCCGACCGCGACGTGGTCGGCGGGGACGCCGCAGAACGCGGCGATCTCCTCGGTCAGCGCGGTCGCGTTGTTGTCGGGGTAGCGGTTGACGTTCCGGGCCGCCTCGGCGATCGCGTCCACGACCGACGGCAGCGGGCCGTGCGGCGACTCGTTGGACGACAGCTTGTACGAGCGGCCCTCGGGCGACACCACGACCTTGCCGGGCTTGTAAGCCACGAACCGGTCGAGGACGGAGCGGAAGCGTGGAGTGGTTGCCTCGGACACCGTTGTCCTCCAGATTGCACAGGGGTGATGACCCTCAGCCTACGCAGCGTCCCTCATCATCCAGCAAACGGCCACGATCCGGACGAACTCCCAGTCGCCGGGGTCGTGCGGCCACCAGCCCCGGTTGAAGGCGTCCTCCGCGAACTCCGTCAGGTAGCCCATCAGCTCGTCCGGGCCCGGGGAGCCCAGCTCGTCGCGGAGCGCGGCCACATGCTGGTCGACGGCGGCCGCGAGGCCCGGGGAGCCGGCCATCTCCTCGACGCCGGCGTCCCCGATGTCGCGGACGAGCAGGCCGAGCGCTTCGTCACCGTTCACAGGAGCCGAAAATAGCAACCGCCCTCCGGTGGGCGCGACGTCGCCCCAGGTCAAGCCCGCGGACGCAGCATCGGCGGGCGGAGCTGCCGGGCGTCGCCGCGGCGGTACAGCCGGGCGGGGCGCCCGCCGTCGCGCGTCGTGGTCCGGTCGGTCGGGATGAGGAACCGGTCGGCGCCGGTGACCTTCCGGTGGAAGTTCCGCGGGTCGAGGCTGGTGCCCCACACGATCTCGTAGACGCGGCGCAGCTCGGCGACGGTGAACTCGGGCGGGCAGAACGCGGCGGCGAGCGAGGTGTACTCCAGCTTCGCGCGCGCCCGCTCCATCCCGTCGCAGAGGATCCGCCGGTGGTCGAACGCGGCCCGGTCGTGGTGGACGAGCTCGTCCACGGCCGTCCACAGCACCTGGGCCCGGCTGGAGGCGGGCAGGTCGGGCGCCAGCCCCAGGTAGGCGACGCTCACGACCCGCTGCCGGGGGTCGCGGTCGGGGTAGCCGTAGGTGGCGAGCTGCTCCAGGTGGATGCGCACGTCCGCGAGGCCGGCCCGCTCCGCCATCAGCCGGGACGCGGCGACCGGCAGGTCCTCGTCCAGCTGGATGAAACCGCCGGGCAGCGACCACGCTCCGTCATAGGGCGCCCGGTCGCGCCGCCACATCAGCGCGCACAGGCGCTGCTCCCGCACGGTGAGCACGACAAGATCGACGGAGACGGCGAGCCGGGGCACGGACATGCTTCGAACTTAGCGTCAGTGGACGTCCCCTAACGCCAAGAAGGCCCGGCGGTGCCGGGCCTTCAGCGGTGTCGGGGGGACGGTGTCAGTCTTCCTTGGGGACCTCTACGACCGGGACGGCCGGGGCCGGGCCGTTGTGGCCGTTGGCGGCGGGCTGGGCGTTCAGGTTGGCGAGCAGCTGCCGCGCCACCCCGAGGCCGGTGCCGCCGAGCGTCAGGGCCTTGGCGAGCATGTCCTCGATGCCCTCGGCGCCGTTCAGCACGACCATGTTGTCGACGTTGCCGAACACGCCCGCGCCGGCCTCGACGATCTGCGGCCACTGCTCGGCGAGCTGCTGCGCGATGACGGCGTCGGTGTTCTCCGCCAGCGCCAGCGCGCGGGCCTTGATCGCCTCGGCCTCGGCGAGACCCTTCTGCCGGGTCGCGTCCGCCTCGGCCTCACCGAGGATGCGGGTCGCCTCCGCCTCGCGCTGCGCGCGCAGCTGGATCTCCGTCGCGGCGGCCTGCGCCTGGGCGATGCGCTCCTCGCGCTCGGCCTCGGCCAGCTTCACCTGCTCGTACGCGCGGGCGTCGGCCGGCTTGCGGATCTCGCTCTCCAGCCGCTTCTCGGTGCGCTCGGCCTCCAGCTCGGCGTTGCGGGTCTCCTTGAGGATGACCTCCTGGCGGGCCTGCTGCGCGGCCTGCTGCACCTGGCCCTCGTACTCGGCCTTCTTGATCTCGGTGTCGCGGATGACGGCGGCGTTCTGCCGCTCGGTCTCCTGCTCCCGCTCGGTGGCCTCCTGGTTGCGCTCGGCCTCGGCGATGCGGGCCGCGGCGGCGACCTTCGCGGCGTGCGGGCGGCCCAGGTTGGTGATGTAGTCGGTCTCGTCGTCGATCTCCTGTATCTGCAGGGAGTCGACGACCAGGCCCAGCTTGCTCATCTCGTCGGCGGCGGAGCTGCGCGTCTCGCTGGTGAGCCGCTCCCGGTTGAGGATGAGGTCCTCGACGGTCAGGTTGCCGATGATGGAGCGCAGGTGGCCGGTGAACAGCTCGTGGATCGCGCCGTCCATGGACGCCTGCTGCTCCAGGAAGCGCCGCGCCGCGTTGGCGATCGAGACCAGGTCGTCGCCGACCTTGTAGATGACCACGCCGCGCACCTTGACCGGGATGCCCTGCTGCGTCACGCAGTTCACTTCGAGGTTGGCGGCGCGGCTGTCGAGCCGCAGCCGCCGGGCGACCTGGAAGCCGGGCAGGACGGACGTCCCCTTACCGGTCACGATCTTGAATCCGAGGCTGTCCACGCCGTCAAGCGGCTTGGACTTGGCGCCGAGCCCGGAAATGATCAGAGCCTCGTTCGGCTCGGCGACCCGCCAGACCATCTTGAACAAGATGATCAACACGATGATGGCGACGACGACGCCGATCGCCACGGCGAGCACGGGCATGCGGCCTCCTCTTCAGATGTCGGTGCGGCGGGCAGGGCCCTCCGCGTTTCCCCTCAGACGCGCGGGCGGCGCGTTCGGTTCTCCCCGGTGGTGGCCTCATCGGGCCACCGTGCGGCGAGGCGGGCACCGGGGGGTCGCCGCGCCGCGGTCACTGGGGCAGCGCGGGCGCCACGTACACCGTCCGGGGCGGGTGGTACTCGACCACGACGATGATCGACCCGACGCCGATCTCCTCGCGCGGGTCCACGGGGTGCGCGTAGAACGCCTCGACCCCGCCGCGGATGGGGATCATGACCTCGCCGACGAGCCCCGGACCGATCCGGCCGGTGACCCGGCCCTCCTTACCGATCAAGCACACCCCCGCTGGGAACGAGCCCGGGGCGTCCGCCCCGTGTAAGCCGAACCGTATCCGCTCGGCGAGACCGGCGGCGAGCCGCGTGACTCACGGCAGCACGCGCTCGGCCTGTTCGTGCGCCTCGCGGGCGAGCCGCTCGGCGTCCTCGCGGGTGGCGTTCGGGCCGAACACCGACACGGTGGCGAGGTAGTGGCGGCCGCGGAACACCACGTACCAGGTGCGGGCCCGGGCGTCGCCGCCGGTCGTGGTGACCCCGACGGTGCGCGAGCCCTCCCCGATCTCGCCCTTCGGCGTCTCCACCACGCGGTGCTCGGCCCACTGCGAGCCGACCTTCGTGCGGAACCGCAGGCAGCCGGCCGGGACGCGCGCGTTGACCTGCTTCTCGGCGTCGGCGGCGGACATGCCCATCAGCGTCTCGGTGGCGGTCTGCCCGGCGGTGCCGGTGAAGGAGACGAGGGCGGCCGGGACGTCGCTCGCCACGGTGCCGCCGGGACGCGCCGTCCCGCACCGGGGCTTGTCCAGGGTCGCCTCGCGCTGCAGCCTGGCGGCGTTCTGGATCGCCTTCAGCGACCCGTACTCGCCGGAGTCGGGCTCACCGGCCCGCCGGTAGCCGGGGGCCTCGCCGAGCAGCGCCTGCGCGAGCTGGTCGGAGGTGAACCCGATGCCCGCGACCTCGGCCCGCGCGGTGCCGCCGACCTCCCGCGCCCGCTCCCCGCCGTCCCCGCACGCGACCGCGGCGGCGGACACGGCGGCCAGCACGATCGCCAGACTCCTCTGCGCCATCCCGCGACATTACGGCCCGAACCCGCCCGGCTCCGCCGCCGACACGCGCGCGGTCAGCTTTGTTCGGCCCGGTCGTTGTACTCGGCGGCGTAGTCCTGGCCGGACATCTTCTGGATGGTCTCGACGATCTCGTCGGTGATGGCGCGGCGGGCCTTGGCGGGCGGCAGGTCGCGGTAGTGGGAGAAGTCCATCGGGGGGCCGATCCGCACGGTGGGGCGGGGGCCGAAGACGCGCGGGAACCCGGCGCCGATGGGCTGGATCTTCTCGGTGCCCTCCAGGGCGACCGGCAGGACGCGGGCGCCGGACTCCAGGACGAGCCAGCCGACGCCCGTCCGACCGCGGTAGAGGCGGCCGTCCGGGGAGCGGGTGCCCTCCGGGTAGATCGCGAACGCGCCGGCGTTGTCGAGGACCTCGGCGGCCTGCTCCAGCGCGCCCATCGCGGCGCGGCGGGCGCCGCGCCGGACCGGGACGTGCCCGAGGTTGGTGAGGAACCAGCGGACGAAGCCCTTCTTCAGCCCGCCGCCCTCGAAGTAGTCGGCCTTGGCGATGTAGGTGACCGGCCGCGGCACCGCGAGCGGGATGATGAAGCTGTCGATGAACGACAGGTGGTTGCTCGCCACGATCAGCGGCCCGTAGCTCGGCACGTTCTCGCCGCCGATCACCCGGGGCCGGAAAAGCAGCCAGAGGATCGGGCGTACGACCCGCGTCATGAACGTGTAGAACACCAAGCCTCCCGAATTCGCCACCGCCACTGTAACCTCTGCGCCGATCCGAGCCCGAGTCAGCGTCGGTCTTTCCCGCCTGGAGGCGGGTAAGAAATGGCCAAAGCCCAGGTCAAACGGGCTGCGGACGGGATTGCCGGGCCATTCTTACCCTTCAGTAAGTTTCTCTTGAGTAAGTTATTGCCTCCGTTTCCCGGATGACCCCGGACGCATCCGGACGCCCCGGACGGCATGTCGGGTAGAGTCTGGACGTGGGACCGGCAGGGGCGTCCGGTACGGCGTTACGGTCCGGGACGCGGGCGGCGGGCCCGGTCCCCATTCCCGGTGAGAGCTTGGAATGCGGGCACGGGTGCGCGATCCTGAGGAGTCACCTGAGATGGCCGGGTACCACCGGAGTGGGGCGTGAGGTGACCATGGACTTCGACATCAGCCTGATGCGCGACGACCGCTGCACCGTCGTCCGCGTGCAGGGCGACATCGACGTGGTGTCCCGGACGCGCTTCGAGGAGGCCCTCTTCGAGGTGGTCGAGACGGGCGAGCCGATGGCCGTCGACATGCGCGAGGTGACCTTCTGCGACTCGACGGGCCTGAACGCGCTCGTCGCCGCCAACCGCCGCGCGATCGAACGCGGCTCCCACATCGCGCTGGTGGCGCTGCCGCCGCGCGTCCAGCGGGTCTTCCGCATCACCGGGATCGACAAGTTCATCCCGATCTACGACACGCTGCGCGAGGCGATCGTCTCGTTCCCGTCCACCACCACCCCCTGACACGCGGGGGGCCGGCGGCGGTCAGGTGCAGCCCTCGAACTGCGGGACGCTCGTCGTCAGCTTCAGCCCCGACTCGCCGAACCACTTCTTGAGCAGGCGCTCGGCGGTGCCGTCCTGGTACATCGCGGTGATGGCCCGGTTGACCTCCTCGCAGCCCTTCAGGTCGCCCTTCTTGAGGCCGACGCCGTACTTCTCGTCGGTGAACGGCGCGTTGATCATGCGGCCGGGGCGGCCGGCGGCGAACCCGGCGAGGATCAGGTCGTCGGTCGACACGGCGTCGAGCCGGCCGGCGGCGAGGGCGTCCATGCACGCGCCGTAGGTGTCCACGGTGACCGGCTTCGCGGCGACCTTGCGCTCCTCGATGACGCGGCGCCAGGAGTTGGAGCCGGTCACCTCGCAGATCCGCTTGTCCTTCAGGTCGCGGACGTCGCGGATCGCGGCGGCGTCGGCGCGGACGAAGGTGTCCTGGTGGGCGACGTAGTAGGGGCCGCCGAAGGTGACCTTCATCTTGCGCTTCGGGGTGATCGAGTAGGTCGCGACGATCATGTCGACGGTGCCCTTGGCGAGCGCCTCCTCGCGGACGGACGAGTTCGTCGTCCGCCACGTGATACGGCTCTTCGGGACGCCGAGCCGGCCCGCGATGTAGGTGGCGACGTCGACGTCGAAGCCCTCGTACGTCCCGTCCGGGCGCTTGACGCCGAGCGCGGGCTGGTCCTCCTTCACGCCGATGACCAGCGAGTCCTTGCCGGCCACGGACTCCTTCTCGGCGCCGCCGAGGCCGCAGCCCGCGAGCACCGAGGCGGCCAGCACGGCGGCGGCCGCGGCCCGGACGGTAGTGGTGGTGGCGCGCATGGTCTGCTGCTCTCCTCCGGTCAGCGGAACTCGGCCAGCCGGGGACGGATCCCCGCGAGCACCAGCAGGGCGATGGCGGCGGCGCCGGCGGGCGGGACGGCGTTCCAGCCGCGCAGCCCGCCGTCGGCGTCCTCGATCGCCTCGTCGAAGGCGTCCTGGTGGACGGCCGTCAGCGCGCTGAGCGCCGCGTCGTAGGCGCCGAAGTCGCGGATGGCGTTGGACGTGCGCCCCATCCGCAGGTCGATGGCCCCGGCCCGGTTCCCGGACGCCGCGAGCCGCCGCATCTCCGCGTCGTTGCGCTGGACGACCCGGTACGCCGCCAGCGTCTTCGCCAGCGTGTCCGCCTCACGGCCCCTGTCGGTCGTGCGCGCCTCGTCCCCGAAGAAGCCGAGGAACGGGACGGCGCCCTGCCCCGCCTTGTACGGGGCGACCTTCTGCTCCAGGCCCGCGTAGTAGTTCTCCAGGTTCACCGGCTTGTCGCCGAGGTCCGGGTAGATCACCGCCAGCGACTTGTCGAGGTAGGTCTGCTCGTAGGTGTCGGCGCGGCCCGGGTCGAGCAGGTAGCGGCTCTCGTCGGCGAACGCGCTGTGGCTGATCGCCCGCGCCCGCGACAGCTGGAGGATGGAGTCGAACCCGTCCTCCTTGGCCTTCTTGATGTGGCCCGCGTGCGCCGTCAGCAGGCCCGCGCCGACGGTCGTGAGGGCGATCGCGCCGAGCGTCGCCAGCACCAGCGCCGGGTTCAGCACGCGGCGGAACGTCCGGGCCAGGTACAGCTGCGTCGCGATCAGGAGCAGCAGGACGAGCAGCCCGGTGACGGCGACCCAGGTGCGGCCCGCGAGCACCGCCGACCTCTTCGTCTCGTACGACTGCCGGACGTGCGCGCCGCTGTCGAGCGTGATGTTGTACGCCTTCGGGAGCAGTTGCAGCTTCATCAGGTCGCTCGCCTCGCGGTAGGCGTCGATGACCTGGGGCGGCAGCTCCCCCGGCGCGTGGTTCGACTGCGCGTCGAGCTGCATCGCCCGGCCGACCAGCCACTCGTAGCGGCCGAGGCCGTCCAGCACCTCCTGGACGGTCAGCTTCAGCGCGGGGTCGCGGCCGGCGAGCTGCGCGGCCTGCACCGCGGCGGCGTGCGCGTCCGCGCGGCGCTTCTCGTACGTCCGCAGCGACGCGTCGTAGCCGATGCCGAGGTTGTGCTCGCGGCCGATCAGCAGGATGTTCGACACCTGCGCGTCCATGTCGCTGAGCGCGAAGTACAGCGTGCCCGTCGCGACGACCTGCGGACCCGCGTCGTGCCCGATCGTCTGGACGGAGTCGCGGGCGTTCCCGATCGCGACGGCGAGGACGGCCAGCAGCGAGATCAGCGCGGCGAGGCAGAGCACGGCGTGGGCGCGGACGCGGCCGGGGATCGTCCGCGTCCAGCCGCCCCGGAAGAACGCCCGCACCCGGCCGCCGCGCTGCGGTTTCGCGTCGGCGGGAGGCGGGGCGGGGGGCACCGGGGCGGGGGGCGTCCGGGGAGCGGGAACCGCCGGCTGCGCGGGACTCATCGTCATGGCGGGCCCTCCTGCAGGGACAGCGTGATGGTCGTCCAGGCGCCCACATGGATGCGGTCGCCGTCGCCCATCGGCACCGGCACGTTCACCGGGATCGGCTCGGTCCCGCCGTTCACCGTGGTGCCGTTCGTCGAACCGGGGTCGACGAGGTTCCAGGAGCCGTCCGGCTGCGCCAGCAGGACGGCGTGCAGATGCGACACGCCGGGGTCTTCGGGCGGCGTGCCCAGGTCGATCTCCGGGAGGAGCCCGCGGGACGCGCTGCGCCGCCCGATCCTGACCTGCCCGCCGCGCAGCGGGACGCGGCGCTCCGGGCAGTACGGCGGGAACGTCAGGCCCGCCGCGTCCGGCCCCATCTCGGCGAGGACCGCGTCGAAGTAGGTGCGGTCCGCCGCGACCAGCGCGGCCGGCCCGGACGCCACGGCCGGGGCGCTGCCCGTGCGCGGCTGCGGCACCAGCGGCACCGCCCGCGCCGCGCGGTCGATCGACAGCTCGACCGTGTAGAGGGTGCCGGTGTCGAAGTCGTAGCCGTCGACCTCGCAGAAGCGGCCCGAGCGGGGCGTCCCGCAGTGCGGGCACACCGGCGGCTCGGCCGGCTCGGCGGACCGCGGGGCCGCGATGGCGTCGCCGCAGACGTCGCAGAACCGACCGTCCGCGGACGTGTGCCCGTTCGGGCAGACCGGCATGGGCCTCAGCCTCCCGCCTCGTCGCCGTGCCGGGTGCGGACGGTCCGGACGGAACGGGTGTCGAGCGACATCTCATCCGCCTTCGCCACGTCCCGCTTCAGCCGGACCGTGCCGGACGCCCCGTCCACCACGTCCACGACCCGGTCGAGCAGGCCGGAGATCTGCTCGTTGCCGACCTCCCGCGCCAGCACCACCGCGCGGCCGAGCCGGGCGGTCGCGGTGTCCTCGTCGCCGCGGCGCCGCGCCTCCAAGCCCTCCTGGATCGCCTCCGCGAGCTCCGACTGCCCGGTGTGGTGCGCGACCCGCCGGTTGATCGACGTCGAGCGGGCCTCGTCGTCCGTCCACTCGGCGAGGACGTTCCCGGACCCGAGCACCTGGTCGCCCGCGAGGAGCTTCACCCACGCCGCCCGCATCTGCCGCCCGACGTCGCCGGGCTGCACCTCGACGCACAAGTGGTACTCGCGGGCCTCGCTCCCCCACGCGCCGAGCGGGTAGTCGCCCGTCTGCGCGCCCGAGTCCACCCGGCGGTCGGTCAGGTCCTCCACGGCCGGGACCATCTGCTTGACGAACCGCAGCCGCGCCTGCTGCGGCGTCCACACGCGCAGCGCGACGTCGGCGACCTCCTTGCCCATCGCGGCCCGCGTCATCGCCAGGAAGTCGGCCTCCAGGTCGGCGGGGTCGGGGACGTCCAGGAACCCGCCCAGCAGCGCCGAGGTGATCTTGCGCAGCTCGGCGACCTCCCAGTCGGTGCCGACGCCGCGCGCGTCGCACAGGAACCGCCCGGCGCACGCCGCCAGCGCCGCGTCCAGCTCCTCCGCCGACTCGTGCTGGTTCTTGCCGTCCGTCAGCAGGATCGCGTGCCGGACGGCGCCGTCGTGCCCGGCGAACAGCCGCTCGGCGAGCCGCAGCCACGACCCGATCGCCGTCCCGCCGGCCGCCTCCAGCCGCCCGATCGCGTTCACCGCGCCGCGCCGGGACGCCTCGTCCGCCGCGATGAGCCGCTCCCCCTGCGGGTAGACCATCCGCGGCCGGTTCGCGCCCGCGACGACCGCGAAGTGCACGCCGTCCCGCAGCACGTTCACCGCGGCCCGCGCGGCGCGCTTCGCCGCCGCCATCTTCCCCCGGTACGACATCGACCCCGACGTGTCGACGAGGATGACCTCCGCCGCCGGGACGGCGCCGCCGCCGGACGAGCGCGCCTCCACGGTCACGATCGCGTGCATCTCCCGCCCGCCCGCCGGAAGGTAGGCGTTCTGGTCCACGCGGACGGTGAACTCCGGCAACCCGCTCATCTGCCCCGCTCCCTCCCGGCTCCCGGCGGCGGGCTGGGCAGCACCGCCACCGTCACGTTGTCGTGGCCGCCCGCGTCCAGCGCCGCCCGCAGCAGCAGCCGCGCCGCCCCGGCCGGACCGTCCCCGCCCCGCGCGACCGCGTCCTCGTTCCACCGCCGCCGCAGCCCGACGTCGCGGTAGCGGTCTCGGGTCTGGGCGGGCTCGACGCAGGCGGGGCAGGGGGCGATGGGGGTGCGCTGGGGGGCGTTCATCTGATACCTGCAGCGTGGAGACCCCGTCCTTCAGGGCGGGGAGGAAACGCGGGATGCTCGGGCACGTTGACTCTCCGGGTTCTGTCGGTGGCGGTCGGTACGGTCGGTGCGTGTCCCGGTACCGGCTGTGCCCGACCCCTGCCCAGGAGGCGGGGCTGCTGGAGCACTGCTCGCACGTCACCCGGCTGGAGCACAAGGCACCCGGCCGCGTCGTCCGGGTCGACCCGCGTTACACGTCGCAGACCTGCAACGCCTGCGGGCACCGCGCCCCGGACAACCGCGAGAGCCAAGCGGTGTTCCGATGCGTCGCCTGCGGGCACCGGGCCAACACCGACATCAACGCCGCCCGCAACATCAAAGACACCGCCGTGGGACACACGGTGGCCGCACGGGGAGGCAGGGCGATGGCCCGGCCGGTGAACCGCGAACCTCAACCTGCTCTCCTCCCTTCGTAGGGGACGGGTTAGAAGCCCCGCCTTCGGGCGGGGAGGACGTCAAGGTCAGAAGAGCGTCCTCGGGCGGACGGCGTTGGCGCGTTTGACCATCGCGTGCCGGTGCTCGGCGTCGTCGGCGAGCTTGGCGAGGACGCGGTAGGTGTCCTCCAGCTTGGCGCGCAGGGCGGGCTCGGCCATGTCGGTGCCGAGGATCCGCTGCCGGACGCCGGCCGGGATCGGGGCGCGGCCCGCGCGGAGCCAGGCGAGGGCGGCCGACAGGACCTCGGCGGTGAACGCGGCGGCCCGTTCGGTGTCGAGGCGCAGCGAGGCCAGGCGGCGGCCCGCCTCGATGAGGACGGCGGCGTTCAGCTCGCCGGGGCTGCGGCCCCGGACGACCGTGGCGACGGCGGCGAGCTGCGCGGCCAGGTAGTGGCTGGAGATGCGGGGGACCGAGTCCAGGACGCGCTCGGCGCCGGCGCGGTCGCCGGCGGCGAGGCAGGTGCGGGCCAGCCCGAACGCGGCGCTGACGTGCGTGGGGTCGGTGCGCCAGACCGTCTGGTGGTAGTGGCTGGCGCCGCGCATGTCGCCCAGGGTCTCGTAGCAGAACGCGAGCGCCAGCTTCGGCGCCTGCTCGCCGGGGGCCAGGTCGTACAGGTCGTTGAACGCGGCGACGGCCTCGCCGCCCTGCCCGCCGGCGAGGGCGCGGACGCCCCGGTACCAGTCGACGCGCCAGTCGTCGGGGGCCTCGGCGGCGATCTCCTCCAGCAGCCGGGCGGCGCCGTCGAGGTCGCCCAGCTCGATGCGGACGCGCACCAGCGCGAGCCGCACCTCGCGGGACGCGACCGGGGCGGAGCCGAGCGCGGCGGCCAGCTCGGCCGGGTCGCGGGCGGTGAGCCCGGACAGGAACGCGGCGGCCGGGTCGGCGGGCGACACCAGCGGGACGGGCAGCGCCGCGGCGGCGGCCCGCGGCTCCAGCGGCGCCAGGATGGCCGGCGGCGCGCCGTCCGGGGCGGTGACGATCTCGGCGCCGGCCGTGGCCTGCTCGGGCCCGAACAGCGGCGACGACGCGGGGCGGGGCCGCCCGTCCTCGGCGGCCAGCACCTCGCGCAGGACGCCGGTGAGCTGCTCGGCCATCTCGGCGGCGCTCTGGAACCGCCGGGCCGGGTCGGGGTGCGTGGCGCGCCGCAGCAGCCGGTGGTAGGACTCGTGCCGCTGGAACACCGGGACCTCGTGGCGGGGCGGCAGGCTGCGCAGGTGCCGTCCGGTGTAGCCGCGGAACGGGAAGCTGAGGACGGCGAGCGTCCGGCCCACCGTGTAGAGGTCGGACGTGACCGACGGGCCCTGCGAGCCGATCTCGGGGGCCTGGTAGCCGGGCGTCCCGAAGATCGGGCTGTCCACGTCGAAGGCGCGGCGGACGCCGCCGAGGTCGATCAGCTTGAGCTGCTCCTCGGACTGGATCGCGTTGTCCGGCTTGAAGTCGCAGTACAGCAGCCCGACGCCGTGCAGGTAGCCGAGGGCGCTCAGCACCTCCAGCCCGTACGCGATCACCTGGCCGAGCGGCAGCGACGCCTGGTCGCCGTGGTCGGCGCGGATGCTGAGCAGGATGTCCTTCAGCGAGCGCCCGCCGACGTACTCCATCACGATGTAGCCGGAGTCGCCGTGCCGGACGAAGTTGTAGATCTTGACGATGTTGGGGTGCTCGACCTCGGCGAGGAACGCGCGCTCGGCGGTCGCGGCGGCGAGCGAGTCGGCGTCGCCGGTGTCGAGCAGGCCCTTCAGCACGACCCAGCGCTCGCTGACGTTGTGGTCGCGGGCCAGGTACACCCAGCCGAGGCCGCCGTGCGCGAGGCAGCCGAGCACCTCGTACTGGCCGCCGACCAGCTCGCCCGCGCGCAGCTTCGGGGTGAACGAGAACGGGTGGCCGCAGCTGCGGCAGAACCCCTCGGTGCGGCCGGGGCGGCCGTTGCGGCTGCGGCCGACCTTCTCGTCGCAGCGGCTGCAGAAGCGTCGGTTCTCCGGCACCTCCGGGTTCTCCATGATCGCCGAGGCGGGGTCGCGGGCCGGGACGGGCGGGACCTCGACGAGCCCGGCGCCGAGCATCCCGCGCCGGGACGAGCCGCTGGAGCCGGTGCCGCGGGTGCCGCCGCGCGAGGCGGTCCGGCCGGAGCCGACCGTCCCGCGGCCGGATCCCGCCGAGCCGCCGGCCGTGCCGCTCGGCGCGGACGAGCGCGGCTCCCTGCTCGTCGGCGGCGCGAACGGCGTCTGCGTGGTGACGGCGGCGACCGGCACCCGCGCGGGCGCCGCCCGCGAGTAGCCGGTGCGCGCGGAGCCGGCGGGGGCCGGGCTCGCGGGGGCGGGACCGTTCGAGGGCAGGCCCTCGGCGGGCGGTGCGGGGGCCGGGACGGCGCCCGCCGCGGGGCTCGCGGCCGGGGTGGCGGCGCTCTGGGGCTGGGACGGCGCAGACTCGGCGGGGGCGGCGGCGGGGGCGGGGGCCATGCCGCAGACGTCGCAGAAGCCGTCCGCGTCCACCTGGCCCGTGCAGCCGGGCTGGGTGCATCGGTTCATCGCCGCGTCCCCGTCCCGGTCTCGCTCGCCCTGATGGCCCGCTGGTACTCGGCCAGCAGCGCCGTCGCGCGGCGCAGGTCGCACGGGGCGGTCCACAGCACCTCGCGGGCCTCCCCGTACAGGCCGGTGAGCAGTTCGTCCTCGGACAGGCCGAGCCGGGCGGCCTTGGCGCGGTACGCCTCCAGGCGGCCGCGCAGCTCGCCGCGCCGGTCCAGCAGGCCGGCACTGAGACGCAGCTCGCCGCGCGCCCGTTCCAGCGCGTCCTCGGCGGCGCGCTCCAGCTCGGCGAAGCGGCCCGCCATCTCCACCCAGCGGCCCGCCTCGCGGAGCCGTTCGAGGGCGGCGAGCCGGTCGCGGAGGGCGGTGCCGAGGCCCTCCGGCGGCGCCGGCAGGTTCGGCGAGTGGATCTTGGCGAGGACGGTCGCGTAGGCGTCGAGGGCCCGCCGCTCGGTCTCCTCCGTCTCCTCGATCACGGCCGTGATCCGGGCGACGAGGTCGGCGTACTCGTCCCGCATCCGGGCGACCCCGGCGAGCTCGTCGCCGAGCGCGGTCAGCACGGTGCGGACGCGGTCGAGGCGGGTCGTGTCCGGGCGGCCGTCGCGGACGAGCGACAGCGGGTCGGTGCGGACGACGCGGCCGAGCGCGGTCAGCTCCCGGCCGACCCGGTCCAGCTCGGGGTGGCGGGTGCCGTCCAGCGTGTGCGCGAGGCGCGTCGCGGCCCGCCAGCTCTCCTCCGCCTCCTCCAAGGGGACCAGCAGCGCCGTCCAGGCCGCGTCGGCGGCGGCGACCTCGCCCGCGACGAACTCGTACGCGTCCGACATCATCGCGACGGCCTCGTCCAAGGTGATCCGTTCCTCCTGCGGTCCGAGCAGCGTGCGGTGCTCCAGCGGGATCTCCCCGTCGGGCAGTTCCACCGAGCATCCCGACAGCAGCCCGGACAGCTCCGTCAGCGTCGCCGCGTCCGGCCGGGGCGACCGGTCGCGCAGCTCGCACGCCTCGTCCAGGACGCTCTGGTAGGCGTCGAACAGCCGCCACAGCGTGGTCAGCCGGGCCTGGGCGTCCTCCCAGCGGCGCCACGTCTCGCCGGTGAGGCGGGCGCCCGTCAGCAGCCGGACGCCGGGGTGGCGGTCGAGTTCGACCAGGGACGCGGCGATGCGTTCGCGCTCGTCGCGCAGCGTGCGGAGGGCATGGTCGACGCCTTCACGACTCATGGGCGCGGCGGCCCCGGCCCCGCTCTGGTCCAACGTCTGCCCCGCGTTCGCTTCTCCGGTCCCCCGAGCATGCCCTGCGGCGGCGCCGGTCTGGGAGCACGGACCGGACCACTATCGGACGTTCGCTCGCATACAAGTGTGATCCGTGACACTAACCCAGACAAGGTGCTTTCGCCCATGCCCGCGGCGCAAGCCGTGCGCATGCGGCAAGGCGCGGGCGGGCGCCGAGCCGTACCCTTTGGACCGGGAACGTCGTTGAGCGAAGTGACGTTACGACAGGTAGTCCGTCTACGAGAGGAGTGGTGAGTCCGCAGTGTCGGACCCCAGTCATAGACCCGGTGCCCCATGCTGACCGCGGTGCTGGGAGTGCTCGCGGTGATCCTTCTCACCGCCGCCACCGGGTACTTCGTCGCCCAGGAGTTCGCCTACGTCGCCGCGGACCGCGCGACCCTGGAGCAGGCCGCCGAGAGCGGCGACACGTCCGCCAAGAGAGCGCTGAAGGTCATCGGCCGGGTGTCGTTCATGCTGTCGGGCGCCCAGCTCGGCATCACGATGACGACTCTGGTCGTCGGCTTCATCGCCAAGCCCGCCCTCGCGGAGCTGATACAGCCGCTGCTTGAGGTGCTGGGCGTCCCCGTAGGCGCCACTGGCGCGATCGCCCTCGCGACGGGCTTCGTCCTGGCGACGCTCATCCAGATGCTTCTGGGCGAGCTGTTCCCCAAGAACCTCGCGCTGGCGCGCGCGGAGTCGCTCGCGCGCGCTCTGGCCTCGTCCACCCTCGTGTACCTGACGGTCGCGGGCCCCATCATCCGGCTGTTCGACCGCGCCGCGACGCGGCTGCTGCGCGCCGTGGGCGTCGAGCCCGTGGAGGAGCTGCACAGCGGAGCGACGTTGGAGGAGCTCGGCGACATCATCGGCAGGTCGAGCAGCACCGGGCACCTGCCCGCCGACCTGTCCGGCCTGCTCGACCGCGCGCTGTCCTTCGGCGACCTGACGGCGGACGAGGTCATGGTGCCGCGCCCGCAGGTCCGCGCGCTGCCCTCGACCGCGACCGCCGGCGAGCTGATCGAGCTGATCCGGGAGACCGGGCACAGCGCCTACCCGATCTACGGGACGGAGGTCGACGACGTCGTCGGCGTCGCGGGCGTCCGCGAGGTCGCCGACGACACCCTCGACCCGGCCACCCCGGTCGGCCGGATCGCCCGCCCGGCGCTGCTCGTCCCCGGCAGCCAGCCGCTGTACGGGGTCATCGAGCACATGCGCGAGTCCCGGCAGGAGTTCGCCTGCGTGGTGGACGAGTACGGCGGCCTCGCCGGCATCCTCACCTTCGAGGACGTCGCCGAGGAGCTCGTCGGCGAGATCACCGACGAGACCGACGGGTTCGAGGTCGTCCCGACGTCCGGGCCGGACGGGTCCTGGCTCGTCGACGCCGGCATGCGCATCGACGAGGTCGGCCGCCTCACCGGGCTCGGCCTGCCGGAGGGCGACGCCTACGACACGATCGGCGGGCTCGTCATGGCGGAGCTGCGCCGCCTCCCGCGCGCCGGCGACCGCCTGACCGTCGCCCTCGACAACGGCTCCGTCGAGCTGGAGGTCGTCAGCCTGGCCCGCCGCGTCGCCGAGAAGATCCTGATCAGGACGGCCCCGGCGGCCGTCCCGGCGCCGCGGTCGCCGTCGGTGGAGGTGTCATGAGCCCGCTGCCGTCACTGCTGATCACCGTCCTGCTGCTGCTCGGGAACGGCTTCTTCGTCGCGGCCGAGTTCGCACTCGTCGCCGCCAACCGCGGGCAGCTGGAACGCGCCGCGGCCAAGGGCAGCCGCCCCGCCGTCGCCGCCGTCGCGGGCGTCCGGGAGCTGTCGCTGATGCTCGCCGGCGCGCAGTTCGGCATCACGATGTGCTCGCTGGGCCTCGCGATCGTCACCGAGCCCGCGTTCGAGCACTTCCTCGAACCGCCGCTGCACGCGCTCGGCGTCCCCGAGGCGGGCGTGAAGGCCATCGCGCTCGGCACCGCGCTCGCCGTCGTGACGTTCCTGCACATGGTCATCGGGGAGATGGCGCCGAAGTCGTGGGCCATCGCGCACCCGGAGCGGTCGGCGCTGATCCTGGCGCTGCCGTTCCGCGCGTTCGCGAAGGTGTCGCGGCCGATCCTGTCGTCGCTGAACGCGACGACGAACGCGCTGCTGCGGCTGTTCCGCATCACCCCGAAGGACGAGCTGGACAGCCACACCGACCCGGCCCGGCTCAGCCACCTGGTCGGCGAGTCGCGCCGCCTCGGCCTCATCGGGCGGCACGACCACGAGCTGCTCCGCCGCGCCATCTCCGCGCGGGAGGCGACCGTCGGGCGGCTCGTCGTGCCCGCCACGTCCGTCACGACGATCGGCGCGGACGCGACCGCCGCGCAGATCCGCCGGACCGCCACCGCGAGCGGCCACAACCGGCTGCTCGTCCGGTCCGGGGACGGGGCGATGACCGGCATCGTGCACGTCCGGGCCGCCATCACCGAGCCGGACGGGGACCGCCGCGCCGACGATCTGGCGCACCCGGCGCCCGTCCTGACGGCGGAGACGACCGTGCTGGACGCGGTCAGCCGCATGCGCCGCGACCGGGCCCAGCTCGCCGTGGTGAACGACGAGCGCGGCGAGTTCGCGGGCATCGTCACGCTGGACGACCTCCTGGCGGAGCTTCTGGCGACGAATCCGCACTGACACAGGCCGCGTACCTGCGATGACAGCGCAGTTGTCGAGATGCTGCAACGGGATTCGTGGTTCATCGTGGAGCCATGAGGAAGCACCGTCACGGCCACGGTCACGGACATGAGCACGGGCATGAGCACGGGCACGGGCGTGGGCACGGGCGTGGGCACGGGCGTGGGCACGGGCGTGGGCACGGTTTGCGTCCGCACTCCCATGAGGCGGCCGACAAGGTCGACTCGGCGCTGGAGGCCAGTGCGCAGGGCATGCGCGCCCTGTGGATCTCCCTCGCGGGCCTGGGCGCGACCACCGTCCTCCAAGCGGCGGTGGTCGCGCTCACCGGCTCGGTGGCGCTCCTGGGCGACGCCCTCCACAACGCGGCGGACGCACTGACGGCCGTCCCGCTGGGGATCGCCTTCCTCCTCGGCAGGCGCCCGCCTACACGCCGCTACACCTACGGCTACGGGCGTGCAGAGGACCTTGCCGGTGTCGTCATCGTGCTGGCGATCGCCGCGTCCTGTGTGATCGCGGGCTATGCGGCCATTGACCGGCTGGCTCATCCACAGCCTGTGGACCATCTGCCCGCCGTGGTCGGCGCCGCCTTGGTCGGCTTCCTGGGCAACGAAATCGTGGCGCGCTACCGCATCCGTGTAGGACGCCGCATAGGCTCGGCGGCCCTCGTCGCGGACGGCCTTCACGCCCGCACGGACGGCTTCGCTTCGCTGGCCGTCCTCCTGGGGGCTGGGGGCATCGCGTTGGGTGCCCCTTGGGCCGACCCGGTGGTGGGCCTGCTCATCACGGTCGCGATCTCGTTCGTCCTCTGGCAGACGGCCCGTGAAGTGTGGCGCCGCCTCATGGACGCCGTGGACCCGGACCTCGTCGACCGCGCCGAAGCCGCCCTCGCCGCCACCCCCGGCGTCCTCGCCGTGGGCGACGTCCGCCTCCGCTGGATCGGTCACAATCTGCGCGCCGAATGCGACGTGGTCGTGGACGCCGCCAACACCGTCGTGCGGGCCCACAAGGTGGCCGTGGACGCCGAGCACAGCCTGCTGCACGCGCTGCCGCGCCTGTCCGGCGCCGTCGTCCACCCCGACCCCGAACCGGGCCCCGGTGAAGATCATCACGCCGCCCTCGCGGGCCACCGCTGATCCCTGACCTGTGAGACGTTAGTCCTCGGCAGAAGGGGAAAAAGGGCCCCGGAGGGTCGATCTGGGACGGGATGAAGTCGTGAAACAGCCGGCAGACGCCAACCATCCGGACGAGCGGCAGCCGACGGACGCACCGGCCGACCCATCCGCCACAGGCGAACCACCGCTCGACGACGCGGAATCCGACACGCCTCAGGCCGCCGAGGAGGAGTTGCCGCCCACGCCGGCCAGCGACCTTCCCACGGCCGAATACGAGCCTCCCGCCGACCTCGCCGCCGACACCCCGGCCTCCGAGGAGGCGGACGATCTCCCGGCCGAAGAGGAGCCGCCCGCGGAGGAGGCGGAGGCCGCGCTGGAGGACGAACCCGAGGTCGACGTCCGGGCCGCGCTGGAGACGGTGCCGCTCGACGGCGAGGGTTCCACGCCGCTGCTGGGCACGGAAGTCGCCGACTGGGGCGGCGCCGAACTGGTCGAGAGCGTCTACGGACCGCTGAGCGAGTTCTACGAGCAGATCGACGCGCGGCTCCGGGAGGCGCCCGAAGACGCCCCTCCGGTGGGCTGGGCGCCGCACATCGCCGCTTTGCGAGCGCTGCGGGACGAGCGAGTCCCGGGCGACTGGGAGGTGCTCGCCCGCTTCCTGGTCGCGCCCGCGTCGCTGGAAGAGACCGAGGACCTGCGGCTCGTCCACGTGGAGCCGGGCGGCGAAGCCGAGGCCGTGCGGAAGGTGATCAAGGAGCTGACGTCGTCGGACGAGCGCGCCCTGCTCATCGCCCCCACGCCGGAGCAGGCCGCCGACCTGCTGCGGGCCATGGAGGACGACCCCGAGGTCTTCTCGCTGCTGATCGAGACGCGTCCGGAGACCGCGGAAGCCCAATCGGTCCAGACGCGGGCATTGCCACCCATCGAGGACGAGGAAGCAGTCGAGCCGCCCGTCGCCGAGCCTGTGGCAGAGCCGCCGCCGGTGCGGGAGTCGGGCTCCCACGGCACGGTCGAGTTCAAGCCCTTGCGCGGGCCGTCCGCGCCAGTCGACAGTGCGTCCACCGCCACACGCGCCGAGCCGATCCCTTCCCTACCGCCCGAGCCGGACGAACACGGCAGCGCGTCCGACATCACCCGCGCCGAGCCACTGCCGCAGGATGGCGACAACGCCTCCGCCATCACCCGTGCGGAGCCCTTGCCGTCGCTCCCGGACGAACTGGGCGAAGACAGGGCCGCACCCGCCGTGCAAGACCAGACGCCGAGTGCCCTACCGGCTGAAGATGTCACGCTGGCCGACCCGCCGCCCGTGCCGCCGAGCGAAGGCCAGGACACAGACGAGAGTGCGTCCGACGTCACCCGCGTCGAGCCGCTGCCCGTCCTGCCGGGCGAGGGCGTGTCCGCTGTGGAGGCAGAGGAAGCCGGAGATGCGTCCGGCGCTGCACACGCAGAGGTGCCGCCGCAAGGGCCGTCGGCGCCGGAGGCCCGCGTGCGGGCGGCGACGTTGCGGCCGGTCGGGGAGGCGTGGCGGCAGGCTTGGGACACCGAGGTGCGGATGCTGCGGCGCGGCCTGATGTGGCTGGAGCAGTGGCCTCGGGACGCGGCGGCGCTCCAGGCCGTCCAGGCGGAGAATCTGCGGCGGAGCGAGGAGCTGGAGGTCGAGCAGGCGGCGCTGCGGGACGCCATCGAGGAGGCGCGTGCCGCGGCCGTGGAGGCCGAGCAGGCGGCGGTGGAGGCCGAGGCGGAGGCGGAGCGGCTCGAAACCGTCCAGTCGGAGGCCGAGGCCGAGTTGGTGGAGCCTCGCGCGGAGGCGGAGCGGCTCCAGGCAGAGGCCGATCAGGCGGCGGACGAGGCGACCGCCATGACGCGGACGGCCGAGGCGTCCTACGCGCGGTGCGCGCAGTTGGACGAGCGGGCGAAGACGGCGCAGGCCGAGTTGCAGGGGGCGCGGCAGGCTGAGGCGTCACTCACGGATGAGCTCGCGCGGGCGCGCGAGGCGCTGCCGGGGGCGGCCGAGGAGGCGCACCGGCTGACGGCGGCGGACGCGGACGCCGCCGCCGAGGGGCATGCCGCCTACTACCGGCTGGTGTCGGCGGAGTCGGCGCTGTCGGCGGTCCGGAGGAAGATGACGCTGGGGCAGAAGCTCCATGTGGCGTCGCCGCCGTCCGACCTCAAGAGCCTGCGCGCCGAGGTCAAGGCGCGGACCAGGGAGGCGGACGAGGCGGCCAGGCGGGCCCGCGAGGCCAAGGACGTCGCCGAGCACGCGGAGCGGGTGCGCCGCGGGCTGGCGTCGTTCGTGTCCGAGGGCGGGGCCCGGCTGAAGCACGCACAGGAGGCCCAGCAGCGGCTCGGCACCGAGCTGACCTGGCTGGCGGGCGAGCGGGAGAAGGCCGGAGCGGAGCACCAGGAGCACGCGCGGCGGGCGTCGGAGGCCGTGGAGCGGGCGACGGAGGCGGGCGTGCAGGCGCGGGCCGCGCAGCAGGCGGCGCAGGAGATCGAGGGCCGGGCGACCGCCGCGCGGACGTCCCGTGAGGCGGCGCTCGCGGCGGCGGTCCGGGCGCGGGCGGACGCGGAGGCCGCGGCGGCGCGGGCGGCGGAGACGGCGACGGTGCTCGACCGGCGCAGCGCGGAGGCGGCCGAGGAGATGTCGGTCCGGGAGGACGATCTGGAGACGGTCGCGCAGGCCGAGGCCCGGACGCGGGAGAACGTCGCGGAGATCTGCGGCGCCGACCCGGGCGAGGACCCCGACGCCGTCCCGGCGCACCAGCGGCGGGCGATGGCCCGGATCGAGCAGCTCACCGGGTATCTGGAGGGCACGCGGGCGGCGGACGGCGAGGTCCTGCTCCGCACCGCCGACGTCGTCGTGGGGACGCCGCTCGGTGCCGCGCTCACCGCGCCCGACCAGGAGTTCGACGCGCTGATCGCCGCGGACGCGGGGGCGCTGACGGACGCCGAGTTCCTCATCGGGGCGGTCCGGGCGCGCCGCTGGGTGCTGGTCGGCGCGCCCGGGTCGCGTCCGCCGGAGTACCGCGAGTACGCGGGCGGGCCGTCCGGGGGGCTGGAGCTGAGCCCGTTCGAGCGCGCCGCCGTCGCCGCGGAGGGCTAGCGGCGCGCGAGCGGTTCGTTCAAGACCGGGTGCGGTGCGGCGCCCGACACTGGCCGCCATGACCGAACAGACCTTCACGCCCGCCCTGGGGCGCTTCGCGCTGCCCCGGCTCTACGACTCGGTGATCACTCTGACGCGGGAGCGGCTGTGGCGGAGCATGGTCGCCATGCACGCGGCGTTGCGGGACGGTGACGTCGTCGTGGACGTCGGCTGCGGCACGGGGTCGCTGGCCCTGCTGCTGCACCGGATCGAGCCGGGCGCCCGCGTGATCGGCGTCGATCCCGACCCGGAGGTGCTGGCGATCGCCCAAGGCAAGCCCGGCGCCGACGCGGTCGAATGGCGGGCCGGCATGGGGGACGCGCTCACGGACATCGTGGACGCCGGGTCCGTCGACACGGTGGTGTCCAGCCTTGTTCTGCATCAGTGCCCGGTGGCGGTGAAGCAGGCGATCCTGGTCTCGATTCTCGAAACGCTGCGGCCCGGCGGCAGGCTCGTGGTCGCCGATTACGGGGCGCAGCGCACCCTGCCGATGCGGCTGGCCTTTCGCATGGTGCAGTTCACGGACGGCCGTGAGGACACGCAGTTCAACGCTGACGGCGCCCTGCCGGGGCTCATGTCTGAGGTCGGTTTCCGCCAGGTGCGGGAGGCGGGGACGGTCTCAACGGTCACCGGCTCGATCTCGCTCTACACGGCTCGCCGCGGCTGACGCCTCCAGCGCCCGGACGGCCTCCGCAGGCGTGAGGCCCATCATCCGGCGCATTTCCCGGGTGAAGTGGGCTTGGTCGGCGAAACCGCCCGCGAGTGCGGCGACGCTCAACGGCCGCCCTTCACGCAGTGCCTCCGCCGAGCGGGCCAGGCGCCGCCAGATGCGCCAGCGGGTGAGCGGCATGCCGAGTTCCGTCCGCGCCAGGGCGCGTAGACGCTGCGGGGAGAGGCCGACTTGCGCGGCCAGGGCGGGCATTGAGGTCTGCTCGTCCAGCAGGGTGCGCATGGCCTCCAGCAGCCGTCCGTCGAGTTCGCTGGACGGACGGCCCCCGGCGGCCCGCACGTCCTCCTCGCTAAGACCGCTCATGGCGGGGCCGGGGTGATGCCGGTGCCGCAGAGGGCGCGTAGGTCGTCGGCGAACGCGCAGTGGGGTTCGACGTAGAAGATGCGCAACGCCTGTGCCTGGAGGAGACGGTGACCGACCATGGGCGGCACGATCAGCGCCACATCGCTGTGACGGGTTCCGGACGCGTCGTCCATGGCGACCTCACCTTGGACGGCGATGGCCACCTGAAAGGCGGCGTGACGATGGAGACTGCCCTCCGTCACGCCGCCCTGGTAGAGCGCGTAGCCGTCGCCGATGGTGAAGTACGGCCGCCCCATCCCGTCCACGCGCGTCATGGTTCCACAGGGGTGGACGGGCGGCCGGTGCCCTAGTCGTCGTCGTCCGGGATGAAGAGGTGCAGCAGCCAGCCGACCACGCCGACGACGATGGCGCCCCAGAACGCGGGCCAGAAGCCGTCCACGTGGAAGGGCAGTTCGAGGCGCTGCGCGACCTCGCTCGTCAGCAGGAGCAGCAGTGCGTTCACGACGAGGCCGATCAGCCCCAGCGTGAGGATGTAGAACGCGCAGCCGAGCGTCTTGATGATCGGTTTGAGGACGGCGTTGACCAGGCCGAAGATGGCGGCGACCGCGACGAGGGTGAGGACGCGCCGGCCGGTCGTCTGGTCGCCGAGCGAGATGCCGGCGATCAGGACCGTGGCGGCCCACAGGGCGACCGCGGTGATGCCCACCTTGAGAAGAATCCGCACACTACGAGGATCTCCGGGGCGCGGGGCGCACAGCATCCCTCCCGGTGACGATTCGGACGGGCGTCCGGGTCATCACCAGGTACTAGCGCGTCCTCAGTCGTTCCGCTCGAAGAAGGGGGACGTGGCGGAGATGCGCGGCCGGCCGCCCGCGACGCGGACGCCGCCCGGCGCGGTGGCGGCCGGCTCGGGCCGACCGGGGTGCGGGGGCTGGGGGGCCTGCGGGGGCTGCGCGGGGCGCCGGCCGCCGCTCTGCCGGACGCGGGCGAGCTCGCGCTCCAGGCGGCGCTTCTCCAACTCCAGCGTGGTCAGCGACTCCTGGTGCTCCTCGCGCAGGTCGCGCAGGTCCCGCCGGTTCCGGATGCGGCGGGCGGCGCCGGTGAAGGTGAGCATCATGCCGATGACGAAGACGACGGCCACGCCGGCGCCGGTCAGGAACACCTGCCATTCGTTGTTCACGCCCGGCACGCTCTGGCCGAAGACGACGAGGTCGGCTGCGTCGGTGTTGTCGAGGACGACGCCGGCACCGGCTGCGATGGCGGCCGCGACCAGGAGAAAACCGAGGAACACCATGGGCGGATCTCCTCTGCAGTGACTCCGGAGGGGGGACGGAGGTTCACCACGATGCCAGATTGAAACGGGACCATGTCGCATTCGCGGCATAAATCCGTTACGCCCGTCTGCTGGGGGACGTGCGGGTTCCGGCCTGCCGTACCGGGTAGTGGACGTGTCATCGCGACGAGAACCCCCATGGAGGAGCCATGCCCCTGCAGGCCATCGTGTTCGACCTGGACGGGGTCCTGATCGACTCGGAACCGGTGTGGGAGGAGGTGCGCCGCAGCTACGTCGCCGCCCACGACGGGCGCTGGCTGCCCGACACCCAGGAGCGGCTGATGGGCATGAGCACCGAGGAGTGGGCGTCTTACATCGCTACGGACCTCGTGGACGGCGTCACCGCCGAGGAGGTCGCCTACGAGGTCATCGACCAGATGTCGCAGCGGTACGACGAGGGGCTGCCCCTGCTGCCCGGTGCCGAGGACGCCGTCCGGAGGCTTGCCCAATACCGTCCTCTGGGCTTGGCTAGTTCGTCCCCGCGCGCGCTGATCGACCTGGTGCTCGGCAAGCTCGGCGTGGAGGGCCTGTTCCGCACAACCGTGTCGACCGAGGAGGTCGAGAACGGCAAGCCCGCACCGGACGGGTACCTCACCGTCGCCGCCCAGATGGACGTCACGCCGGAGAACTGCGTCGCCATCGAGGACTCCAGCAACGGGCTGCGCTCCGCGCACGCCGCCGGGATGACGGTCATCGCGATCCCGCGCCCCGCGCACCCGGCCGCCGAGGACGCCCTGGCCCTCGCCTCGCACGTCGCGTCCGACCTGGACGAGGTCACCCCGGACCTGATGGAGGTCATCCACAGGTAGCCGTTCGGGCGGCGGGTGTCGTCGGCGGTTCATAGTATGGGCCGATGACTTCCGCCGAGATCCCGGAGACGCTCGAGACACTGCGGCGCGTGTTCGGCTACGACACGTTCCGGGACGGCCAGCGGGAGATCATCGACCATGTCGTCGGCGGCGGGGACGCGCTCGTCCTGATGCCGACCGGCGGCGGCAAGTCGCTGTGCTACCAGATCCCGGCGCTGGTCCGGAAGGGCACCGGCATCGTGATCTCGCCGCTCATCGCCCTCATGCAGGACCAGGTCGACGCCCTGCGCACCGCCGGCGTCCAGGCGGGCTTCCTCAACTCCACCCAGGACATCGACGAGCGCCGCGTCGTCGAGGCCCAGTTCGTCGCGGGCGAGCTCGACCTGCTGTACCTGGCGCCCGAGCGGCTCCGCCTCGGCGCCACCGTCGACCTCCTCGACCGCGGCGACGTCTCCCTCTTCGCGATCGACGAGGCGCACTGCGTGTCGCAGTGGGGGCACGACTTCCGGCCCGACTACCTGATGCTGTCCGGCCTGCACGAGCGCTGGCCGGACGTCCCGCGCATCGCCCTCACCGCCACCGCCACCGAGGCCACCCGCAAGGAGATCGCGGCCCGCCTCCAGCTCGACCAGGCCAAGCACTTCATCGCCAGCTTCGACCGTCCGAACATCCAGTACCGGATCGAGCCGAAGACCGACGCCAAGCGCCAGCTGCTGCGCCTCCTGCAGACCGAGCACAAGGGCGACGCGGGCATCGTCTACTGCCTGTCCCGCAACTCGGTCGAGAAGCACGCCGCGTTCCTCACCGAGAACGGCATCGAGGCCCTCCCGTACCACGCGGGCCTCGACGCGCAGACCCGCGCCGCGAACCAGGCGCGCTTCCTCCGCGAGGACGGCCTCGTCATCGTCGCGACGATCGCGTTCGGCATGGGCATCGACAAGCCCGACGTCCGCTTCGTCGCCCACCTCGACCTGCCCAAGTCCGTCGAGGGCTACTACCAGGAGACCGGCCGCGCCGGGCGCGACGGCCTCCCGTCCACCGCCTGGCTCGCCTACGGCCTCCAGGACGTCGTCAACCTCCGCAAGATGATCGACGGCGGCGAGGGCGACGCCGCCCACCGGCGCCGGCAGGCCATGCACCTCGACTCCATGCTCGCCCTCTGCGAGACGGTCGAGTGCCGCCGCGTCCAGCTCCTCGACTACTTCGGCCAGTCGGGCGAGCCCTGCGGCAACTGCGACACCTGCCTCACCCCGCCCGAGACCTGGGACGCGACCGTCGCCGCCCAGAAGGTCCTGTCGGTGATCGTGCGCCTCGACCGGGAGCGGCGCCAGAAGTTCGGCGCCGGGCACATCATCGACATCCTGCTCGGCAAGAAGAGCGCCAAGGTCATCCAGTTCGACCACGACTCGCTGAAGTCCTTCGGCGTCGGCGCCGACCTCCGCGAGGCCGAGTGGCGCGGCGTGATCCGCCAGCTCCTCGCGCAGGGCCTCATCGCCGTCGAGAGCAACCACGGCACCCTGCTCCAGACCGACACGAGCGGCGAGGTCCTGCGCGGCGAGCGCAAGGTCCTGATGCGCCGCGAACCCGAACGCCCCGCCACGAAGGCGGCGAAGACGGCCAAGGCCGCGAAGGCCCCGGTCGACCTGCCCGACGAGGCCATGCCGATCTTCGAGCGACTGCGCGCCTGGCGCGCCGCGACCGCCAAGGAGCAGGGCGTCCCCGCCTACGTCATCTTCCACGACGCCACCCTGCGCGAGATCGCCACCGCCCTCCCCACGACCCTCACCGAGCTGGGCCGGGTGAACGGCGTCGGCGAGAACAAACTCGCCAAGTACGGCACCCAGGTCCTGGAAACCCTCACCCCACCCGACTAACCGCCGTACCGACGCCCCGCCCTCCCAGCCACAGAGGACGGGTTGCGGAAGCCCTACGGCCGCCCGGTCACGAACCCAAGACCGACAGCGGCACCTCGCATTGCTCGACCCGCCACCGGACGAGTGCCGTCACCGAAAGAAGCTGATCCGCACCCTGACGCCCGCGCCTTGAGCTTGCTGTCAGGGGGCGGCGGCTTCGCGGGCGGCGCGGTGGCCTGATTCGACGGCGCCGTCGATGTAGCCGGCCCAGCGGGTGGCCGTTTCGGTGCCCGCCCAGTGCAGGGGGCCGACGGGGCGACGCAGGGACGGGCCGTAGCGGGTCAGGGTGCCGGGGGTGGCGAAGGCGCCGTAGCAGCCCCGGGAGTACTCCTCCTCCGCCCAGTCGCGCTCGATGTAGGCGATCGGGTCGCGGGCGCGCGGGCCGAAGTAGGCGGTGAGGTCGGCGATGACCTGGGCGCGGCGCTCCTCGACGGGCAGGCGGGCGGCGATGTCGGCGTGCCGTCCCTCCAGGAAGCCGACGAGGACGCCCGGCGCCCCGCCCTCCGGGGTGTTGTCGAAGGTGATGCCGAACGGGCGGCGGTCGCTGGTGACCTGGCCGCTGAACCCGTCCGCGCGCCAGAACGGCTCGTCGTAGGCGACGTTCACCTTGATGACCCGCCCCATCGGCATGCGCTGGACGAGCTGGTCGCGGTCGCCCGGCAGCCCGGGGCCGAACCGGATGCGGGCGGCGAGCGGCGGCGGGACGGCGATGATCGCGCGGCGCGCCCGGACCTCGCGGCCGGCGGCGCGGACGCGGACGTCGCCGTCCGTCCACTCGATGTCCGTGACCGGGGAGTTCAGCGCGACGCGGTCGCCCAGCTCGTCCGCCAGCGCGAGGGCGATCCGCTGGGAGCCGCCGGAGACGCGGTCCTGCTGGGCGCCGCCGGTCGTGTCGATCAGCGGGTCGAGCCCGCCGGCGGACGCCATGTAGAAGCCCGCCCACAGCGCGGACATGTCGCCCGCCTCGGCGGAGAAGACGGCCTGCGTGATCAGCCGCATGAACGCGCGGCCCGCGCTCGTGCGCATGTTCCGGCGGATCCACGTCTCGAAGGTCTGCCCGTCCAGCGCGGCCGCGCGCCGGGCCGCCCACGGCTCGTCCACGGGGATGCCGCGCACCAGGCGGGCCACCTGCAGCTGGCTCTGCGCGATGTCGGCGAGCGCCAGGGGCGAGAGGCGGGGGATGCGGCCGGTGTACTCGCCGCGCGTCCTGCCGAGTTCGGCGATGTGCCGCCCTTCGTCGTACGTCCGGTACGTCGGCAGGCCGAGTTCGCGGAGCAGGGCGAGCACCCTGTCCTGGCCGGGGCCGACCCATTGGCCGCCGACCTCGATCGGCTCCCCGCCGGGCAGCTCGCCGTTGAGCAGCCGCCCGCCGACCCGGTCGCGGGCCTCCAGGACGGTGACGTCGTGCCCGTCCCGGACGAGGTCACGCGCGGCGACCAGCCCCGCCACGCCGGCCCCGATGACCACGATGTCCGTCATGTCCGCTCCCATGCACGACGCATCTGACATACATCTTGTATGTGTTATACATGCCGCATGGAGCCTGTCAAGACCCGGCGCGCGCGGTACGTCGAGAGCACGCGCACCGCGCTGCTCGACACCGGCCGCCGGTTCTTCGCCGAGCGCGGCTTCGCCGACGTCTCCGCCGAGGAGCTCGTCCGCGCCGCCGGCCTCACCCGCGGCGCCCTCTACCACCACTTCGCGGGCAAGCAGGGCCTGTTCGAGGCCGTCTTCGAGGACCTGGAGGCCCGCGCCGCCGACCGCATCACCACCGCCATGGCCGCCGGCACGGGCGACGCGTGGGGACGGGCCTCGGCCGGGATCCGGACGTTCCTGGAGATCTGCTCCGACCCCGAGTACCGCGAGATCGTGCTGCTCCAGGGCCCCATCGCGCTCGGATGGCGGCGGTGGCGCGAGCTCGATCAGCGCTACCTCGGCACCCTGCTCACGGACGGCCTCTCGGCACTCCTCGGCGAATCGGGCCGCAAGCGGCTCGGTCTCGCCTCGGCCGCCTTCTACGGCGCGCTCACCGAGCTGGCCCTCTCCATCGCGGACGCGGACGACCCCGAGCAGGCCCGCGAGCAGGCCGTCCAGCTGATCGGCGGCATGCTGAACGGCATTCGGTGAATTCCCAGGGTTCTCCCAGGTTTCCCGGAGGTCTACTGCCAGGCGCCCCCGGTTGCATGGCCGTATGAATCCCAAGAGCATCGTGGCCGGAGCCGGCGCCGCCGGACTCCTCGGGCTCGGCCTGTACGTCGCGGCCCCGGCCTTCGCCGCCGACCCCGCGCCCTCCGCCTCCCCCACCGCGCCCCACGCCCGTCCCGACAAGGGCCATCCGGGCAAGGGCCACCCGTTCCGGCAGGCGCACGGGGCGCGCGCCTTCCGCGGCGTCCACGGCGAGGCCACCGTCAAGCGCAAGGACGGCTTCCACCTCGCGACCTGGCAGCGCGGCAAGATCACGTCCGTGTCGTCCAGCGGGGTCACCGTCCGCAGCGAGGACGGCGTCTCCTGGACGTGGGCGGCCAACGGCGACACCCGCGTCCGCAAGGACGGCGAGAAGTCCGCCCTCAAGGCCCTCGCCAACGGCGACCAGGTGATCGTCGCCGGCGAACGGTCCGGGAACACCCGCACCGCCCGCCTCATCCGCGTCCCGAAGCACCGCTAGCGCAGAGGAGGCGGACGGTACCTTCGGACGAAGGGTTCGTCCGCGCGCGAAGCGAAGAGGGGGCGATGAGCGAGAGCCGGCGGGTGCTCGTCGTGGACGACGAGGCCAACATCCGCGACCTGATCGAGGTCGCGCTGCGCTTCCACGGCTTCACGACCGTCACCGCCGCCACCGGCGAGGACGCGCTGCGCGCGGCCCGCCGCGAGCGGCCCGACCTCGTCCTGCTGGACGTCATGCTCCCCGGTGTCGACGGCTTCGAGGTGTGCCGGCGGCTCCGCGCGGACGGCGACCAGGTCCCGGTGATCTTCCTGACCGCGAAGGACACGCCGTCCGACACCGTCACCGGCCTCACCCTCGGCGGCGACGACTACGTCACCAAGCCGTTCTCGATCGAGGCGCTGATCGCGCGGGTGCGGGCCGTCCTGCGCCGGACGGCCCCGCCGCCGCCCCCGGCGGACGCGGGCGCCGTCCTGCGCGTGGCCGACCTCGAACTCGACGAGGCGCACTGGACGGTCCGCCGCGGCGGCGTCGACGTCGACCTGTCGCCGACCGAGTTCCGCCTGCTCGCCTACCTGATGCGCAACGCGGGCGCCGTCCTGTCGCGCGGGCAGCTGCTCGCCGGCGTGTGGGGCTGGGACCACGGCAACCCGCAGGTCGTCGAGACCTACATCAGCTACCTGCGCCGCAAGCTCGACCCGCTCGGCGAGCCGCTGATCCACACCCGCCGCGGCATCGGCTACTCGCTGCGGCCATGACGCTCAACGCCCGGCTGCTCACCGGCCTCCTCGCCGTCACGACCGCCGGGCTCGCGATCATGGGCGCGGTCAGCGCGCTCGTCCTGAACGGCTACCTGATGCACCGGGTGGACGAGCAGCTCCAGGCCACCCGCGACCGCGCCGTGACGCGGCTGCTGCGCCCCGGCCTGCCCGAGCAGGGGGCCGCCCCGGCGCAGTTCGTGGTGCTGGCCGTCGGACCGACCGGGCGGGTCCGGGTCCTGAGCGGCGACGCCCCGGACCCGGCGTCCGCCGTCACCGCGATCGAGAGGCTCGGCCCGGACGAGCTGGCCGCCCGCGCCCGCGGCCTCGAACCGTTCTCGCTGCCGGGCCTGCGGGCCGTCGCACGCCCGTGGCGGAACGGCATCGTCGTCGTCGCGGCGCCGCTCGGGGAGATCCACTCGGCCGTCCGGAACCTGGTGCTGTCGGAGGTCGCGACGGCCGCGCTGCTGCTCGCCGCGCTGATCGTGCTCGGCCGGTGGCTGATCGGCCGCGGCCTGCTGCCGCTCGACCGGATGGCCGCCACCGCGCACGCCATCACCGTCGGCGGCGACCTGCGCGCCCGCATGCCCGGCCCCGGCGACCGCACCGAGACCGCCCGGCTCGCCGCGGCCATCAACGTCATGCTGGAGCGGATCGAGCAGGCGTTCTGGGCGCGCAGCCGCTCCGAGGCCCGCGTCCGCGAGTTCGCCGCCGACGCGTCCCACGAGCTCCGCACCCCGCTGACGACCATCCAGGGCTACGCGGAGCTGTACCGGCACGGCGCCCTCGGCCCCGACGAGCTGCCGGACGCGATGCGCCGCATCGAGGACGAGGCCCGCCGCATGAACGACCTGGTCACCGACCTGCTGGAGCTCGCCCGGCTGGACCGCGAGGCATCACTGCAGCCCGTCCCGACGGACCTGGCCGCGCTGGCGCGGGACGCCGTGGCCGACGCGGCCGCCGCCGAACCCGACCGTCCCCTCACGCTGGACGCCCCGGAGACCCTGGTCGCGAACGTCGACGAGGCGCGCATACGGCAGGTGCTGGCGAACCTCCTGGCCAACGTCCGCGCCCACACACCCCCCGGGACGCCTACGACCGTCCGTCTGGCCCCGGGTCTGATCGAGGTGGCGGACGAGGGCCCCGGCATGTCGGCGGAGGACGCCGCCCGCGCCTTCGAACGCTTCCACCGCGCCGGCCGGGAGCAGGCGGGAACCGGCCTCGGCCTCCCCATCGTCGCCGCGATCGCCGCCGCCCACGGCGGCCGCGCCGAACTCCGCTCCGCCCCCGGTGCCGGCACGACCGTCCGCGTCACGCTGCCCGCACCGGACGGCCGACGCTCCCACTGAGCGGGACATACGGGTGTCGGGGCGCGGCGGCGTCCAGCACAGTCGGAGATCGGATGGTCCCGTCCCCAAAGGAACCGCGCATGGCCGGCTGGAGTCATCGGTACGCGAAGATCAACGGCCTCGACGTCCACTACGTCGAACAGGGCACCGGACCGCTCGTCGTCCTGCTGCACGGCTTCCCGCACACCTGGTTCAGCTGGCGGCACCAGATCGGCCCGATCGCGGACGCCGGCTTCCGCGTCGTGGCGCCCGACATGCGCGGCATGGGGCAGACCAGCGGACCGTCCGACCACCGCGAGTACGTCCCGGACCGCATCGTGGCCGACGTGACCGGCCTACTGGACCACCTGGGCGCGGAGAAGGCGGTCTTCAGCGGCCTCGACTTCGGCCTGTTCGCCGCCTACGACCTCGCCTACCACCACCCCGAGCGCATCGCGGCGATCATCGGGCTGGAGAACCCGTTCATCACGCCGTCCACCGAGCCGCCGCTGACGATCGCCGCCCGGCAGGGCCGCAAGCACTTCAACCACATCCACTACTTCACCGCCGAGCCCGGCGCCGCCGACCGCGACCTCGCCGCCGCGCCCCGCGAATTCCTGCGCAAACTGTTCTACGCGCTCTCCAGCGACTACCACTACCTCGACGTCTGGCGGAAGCCGTCCGGGACGACCTATATCGACGCCCTCCCGGAAACGCCGCCCCTCCCCTGGACATGGCTGACGGAAACGGAACTGGAGTTCTACGTCGCCGACTACAGCCGCAGCGGATTCACCGGCGGGCTGAACTGGTACCGGGCCATGGACCTTTGCTGGGAGTACCGGAAGCCATATGCCGGACGGAAGAAGAATCCTGTCCCCTTCTACTTCATCGGAAGCGAACAGGACGTCGACCTGGAGGCGTGGCACGGCGACGACCCGCTGAACCACCTCGGCGACCACTACGACGATCTGCGCGCGGTCCGGATGATCAAACGGGCCGGGCACATGATGCAGATGGAGAAATCCGGCGAGACGACCGCGGCGATGCTCGAATTCCTCGCGGCGGGGAGGAACGAATGGGCCTGACCGAGAACCGCGTCGCGGTCGTCACCGGGGCGAGCCGCGGCGCCGGAAAGGGAATCGCGCTGGCCCTCGGGGAGACCGGCGCGACGGTCTACGTGACCGGACGCACGCGCACCGAGTCCGACCTGCCGGGCACCGTCCTCGCCACCGCGCAGGAGATCACCGAGCGCGGCGGCACCGGGATCCCGGTGATCTGCGACCATTCCGACGACGCCCAGGTCGAGGCCCTGTTCAAGCAGGTCGAGCGGGAGTCGGGGTCCCTGGACATCCTCGTCAACAACGCGTTCACGATCCCCGACGGCCTGGCCCGCAAGGGCCCCTTCTGGGAGAAGCCGCTGGCGCTCCAGAGCATGTTCGACGTGGGCATGCGGTCGGCCTACGTCGCGAGCTACTACGCCGCCCCGCTGCTCATCGAGAACAACGCCGGCCTCGTCGTCAACACCTCGTCCTTCGGCGGCCGCTGCTACATGCACGGACCCGCCTACGGCGCCGGAAAGGCCGCCGTGGACAAGATGGCCCACGACATGGCCGTGGACTTCAAGCCCTACAACGTCGCCGCGGTCTCCCTCTGGATGGGCCTCCTCAAGACCGAACGCAACAAGGCGCTCTTCGAGGGCGTCCCCGACCGCTACCAGTCGTTCGCCGCCGGCGCGGAGTCCCCGGAATTCAGCGGCCGGGTGATCGACGCCCTCGCCCGCCACCCCGACCGGATGCGCTGGACCGGCCAGGTGCTCATCGGCGCCGAACTGGGCGCGGAACTGGGCGTCGTCGACAACGACGGCAACCAGCCCCGCTCCCACCGCGCCATGCTGGGCGACACACCGACCTTCAGCGACGCCGTAGTCGACTGACCCCGGTCACGCGTTCACTACCTCTCGTCGATTATTCGCACTACTAACTGCAATACCGACCGAGCAGGGCAAAGAACGTCCACGCCAAAGGCCATCAAAGCCCCCCGAGAGGGAAACCCGATCACCACACCGGCCATCTGAGCGCGCCAATTCAACTTCAATGCCCTAAGTTTGTGGTGATTGGTCCGGAATATCCCGCGAACGGGGTCCTGACCGGACGCCCCAGGGGAGTTATCATCCGAAACGGGGACCGCTCCCAGATAACGGTCCCGCAGTTCAGGACGCATCTGACGTCGTCCGAACCGCACCGCATGCCCGGCATGACGGTGAGGTCGGATCACTATGGGGCGGCGCCGGTCCCGTAACCGACGGTGCGGCCTTCCCCGACGTCCGCTGTCGCATTCCTTCGTCCATCCCTGCCCGGCCCGTACGAGACCGAGCGAGACACGGCGACGGGACTCCACCGAGGAGGCACCATGACCCACGTCGAGCAAGAGTCCACACCGCACACACCGCACGCGGTCGCCGACCCCGCGCCGCTGGGCCTCGCGGCCTTCGCCCTGACCACATTCCTCCTGTCCGCCAAGAACGCCGCCTGGACCGACGGCACCGACGCCTGGCTCGGCTACGCCCTCGCCTACGGCGGCCTCGTCCAAGTCCTCGCGGGCATGTGGGAGTTCCGCAACCGGAACGTCTTCGGCGCGACGGCCTTCGGCTCGTACGGCGGCTTCTGGATCGGCCTCGGCCTGTACGTCGTCCTCGTCGCCGGCGGCACCACCCCCGCCCAGGAGGCCAACGACCTCGGCTGGATCCTGCTGGCCTTCGCGATCTTCAACACCTACATGATGCTGTGGGCCACCCAGGTCAACCAGGCCGTTCTCGCCGTGTTCGTCGCCCTGGAGGCCACCGAGATCATCCTGTTCATCGGCAACTTCGCCGGCAGCGAGACCACCATCAAGATCGGCGGCTACATCGGCATCCTCACCGCCATCTGCGCCTGGTACGCCTCCGCCGCCGGCCTCATCAACGGCATGCTGGGCCGCACCTTCCTAGGCGTAGGCCGCCCAATGTTCACCCACCTAATCCCAAACACCGACACCCACCCCCACTGACCACCGGAGGCCCGCACCGGGCCCAAGATCCGGCAAAAGGCGCCCGTTTGCCGCCGCTCCGCGGCTGCGTCCAAGAACCGGCTCTGCACCAGGCATTACGCTGGTAGAGGTGACGGCACCGGTCATCCTCGTGGTGGACCACGACCCGGGCTCACGGCGCGTGTTGCTCACCGACCTGACGCGCCGGCTGGGCGGGGTGTTCACCCTGAAGGGCGCGGGCTCGGCCGAGGAGGCACGCACCGCGCTGCAGGAGGCTGCGCAGGAGGAGCACAAGGTCGCCCTCCTTCTGGTGGACGACGCCTGCGCCGACGTCCTGTCCCGGGCCCATGAGTTGTACCCCACTGCCAAACGCGTCCTCATGGTGGACCGCGACTACTCCTCGACCAGCCCGGCCGTCCAGGCGATCGCGCTCGGCCACGCCGACTTCCACCTCGTACGGCCGTGGACGAACGACGAATCGATGCATCGCGCGGTGAGCGAGTTCCTGTCCGCGTGGACGGAGGAACAGGAGCCGGCCTTCGAACTCTTTCGCGTCGTCGCCCGGATGGACGACCCCCGCGTCCACCGTCTTCGCGACCTGATGGTGCGCTTTGGCCTGCCGTTCCTGGTCTATCCGCCCGATGAGGAACGCGGCCGGCGCCTGCTGCGTGAGGCGGGACTGGACGCGTCCCGGCTGCCCGTGGTGATCCGCTACGACGGTAAGGCCCTCGTGGACCCGCAACTCCCCGACCTTGCGTCCGCGATCGGAGTCAACGTCACCAACGACCTGGAAGTCTGCGATGTCGCCATAGTGGGGGCCGGCGCGGCGGGCCTGACGGCGGCGGTGTACGCGGCGTCCGAGGGCCTCGACACCGTCCTGCTGGAACGGGCCTTTTCCGGCGGGCAGGCCGGGACCAGCCCCATGATCCGGAACTATCCGGGCTTCCCGCACGGCATCGCCGGCCGGCACCTGATGGAGCGGACCTGCGAGCAGGCATGGCTGATGGGCGCGCACATCGTCTTCGCCCAGCAGGCCGTCGGCCTCGAACACCGCGGCGACCACCAGGTGGTTCGCCTGGTGGACGGCTCCGAAGTCCGTGCTCGAGCCGTGCTGATCAGCACCGGCGTCGACTGGCGGCGGCTGAACGTCCCCAGCCTGGAGGACCTCGCCGGTGCCGGTGTCTTCTACGGCATGGCCGTGGGCGAGAGCCGCGCGATGCGGGACCAGGACGTCTTCATCGTGGGCGCCGGCAACTCCGCGGGCCAGGGCGCACTGCACCTCGCCCAGCACGCCCGCACGGTCACCCTGGTCGTCCGGGGCGACAGCCTGGCGAAGTCGGCGTCGGCCTACCTGCTGCGCGCCATCGAAACGACCCCGAACATCATCGTCCGCACCCACACCGAGGTGGTCGGCTGCGGCGGCGACGGCCGCCTGGAACGCCTGACCCTCGCCGACCGGGCGGCGGGCACCACCGAACAGGTCCCGGCGTCCGCGCTGTTCATCATGATCGGGGGCGAACCCCACACCCAGTGGCTCCCGGACACCCTCGCCACCGACGATCACGGCTACGTCCTCACGGGCCGCGAAATCCACGAGGAGGCCCCCGGACTCTGGCCCTTCGACCGCGACCCCGTCCCCCTCGAGACGAGCCTCCCCGGCGTCTTCGCGGCGGGAGACGTCCGGAGGGGCTCGATCAAGCGGGTCGCCTCAGCGGTGGGCGAGGGCGCCACCGCCGTCCGCTCCATCCACGAGTACCTCTCCACCTGACCGAGTGCCGATCGGCTCGCCCCAGACGTTCTTCGTGGGTCGTCGAGGTCGATCCGGGAGATGCGACCATCTCCGGCGACGACGCCCCTCATCGGTGTGCGCTCGCGCGGCAGCCCCACCAGCCGAGCCGGCAGAGATGTCCCATCTCTCATTCGCGGCTCGCATTTCCCTCCGACCTCGGCACGGGAGGCGCACTCCGTCCGCGGCCCGGCAGGACGTCAGTCTGGTAGCACAAAGCCCCCTCGCGAGGATTGCAAGGGGGCTTTGACCTGGTGCGCACCCGAAGGGATTCGAACCCCTAACCTTCTGATCCGTAGCAAGATCAGCACCGTCCAGGCATGTCCCCGCACATCCCCTGACCAGCGCCGCGCCCTCCCGCACGTCCACACCCGTCCAAGCTCATCCAACCCCGTTGTTAGCACCGCCGTTAGCACCCACACCCGTCCCGGAGGGTGCGCCCGCGCGAACGGCGAGACGGTGTGACAGACGGATTCGCGCGGGCGTGCCCTCCGGCCCGCGGGGGGCTGGGGGCCGCGAGGCCCCCGCTTCACGCCCGCTCAGCCGGCGCAGTCGCCCTGCCCAGCTTCGCATACCAGCACATGCCTTCGACATCCGGACGGCGGATTTACAGTCCCACCGCCGAACCGCGCTGGCCTGCACGTTCTCCACCATACGGTCAGATTCGGCCCGCATTCGGCGCATCGCCTCCGATGACCGATCGAGGGCAAGTGGGCGTGGCCCGGAGGACAGTCCCGACGTCCGTGCCTGTACCAGATACACACTGAACACGCTCCCGATCAGTCCGGTTCCGGCACAGCCACACAGACCTAACCGGGGCAGACGGCCCGGCAGATAGTGTTTCCGGGACGGTCCGAGAACACTGCGAGGGTGGGCTACGTGGACGACGAAACCAACGTCCTTGATCAGCTGATCAGTCGAGTCGGCGACGAGGCTCTGCGCAGCCGGCTGGCGCGCGAGGTGGAGCTACTCCGGGGCTCGCGCCGGTTCGGTCTCGTGTTCGACCGTCATCTACCCGAGTCCGTGAAGCTCACCGACCATCCCATCCGCAAAGGTGTCCGGGTGTCGCTTCGTGACGAGTCAGCCGTCGCAACTTGGCGAGTGGTCGGCTTCACTGACACGACCCGCACAGTCGCGGTGCTCGACGGCGACGGCGGCGAGCAGGCTGTCTCCAACCTGGTGGTGGTCCGCGAGTTCGGCGAGCCGATCTACCCGGGCCTTCAGTCGATCGAACGCATTCAGAATGGTCCGGCGACCGCCCCATGGCACACCGTCATAAATGGCGAGAACTTCCATGCCCTACAGGCGCTTCGCTGGACACACCGAAACAAGGTGGATTTGATCTACATCGATCCGCCCTACAATACCGGCAACGATGGCTGGATCTACAATGACCGCTACGTCGACAACAACGACCGAGCCAAGTCCTCAAAGTGGTTGTCCTTTCTGGAGCGGCGGCTGCTGATCGCACGGGATCTCCTGAAGCCAACCGGCGTCATCATCGCGGCGATCGGCGACGAGGAACACCACCGATTTCGGATGTTGCTGGACCAGACCTTTGGCGCCGAAAATTTTTTGTCAGACGTCGTGTGGCAGGGCGGACGAAAGAACGACTCCCGCTATGTCTCCAACGGCGCCGACTACATGCTCATCTACACAAAAAATGAGTCGACTCTTGCCGAGCAGGGCATCCGGTGGCGAGAGAAGAAGCCGGGTGCCGAGGAAGCACTCGCTAAGGCCAGCGAGATCTGGAAAGAAACCAGCGGTGATCACACGGAAGCGACCAAGCGGTGGCGCAAGTGGTTGAAAGAGTTCAAGAAGCAAGGAACGTCTTCCGACGCCGTGACACGTTTCGTTACTCTCGACGGGTCTGGTCGCCCAATCAGAACGGACGCCGATCTTCGGTCGCCGAATCCGCGACCAAACCTCCAGTACGACCTTCCCCACCCGGTAACCGGAAAGCCCGTGCGGATGCATCCCAACGGATGGCGATACTCCCGCGAGACCATGAGTGAGATGATCTCCCGGGGATTGATCTATTTCGGCCCTGACCACACGACCGGCGCCGGGGGCATTTCCTATCTCGACACCATGGACACCCACGTCCCAGAGTCGGTGTTCGTGCGCGACCGCAATTCCTCGGGCAAACACCTCACTGCGGTGCTTGGTGATCGACGTTTCCCCAACCCAAAAGACCATGAAGTTCTGATGCGTTGGATCAGACTCGCCGCTCCAGGGGACGCGGTTATAGTCGACTTCTTCGGTGGGTCAGGAACGACCACCGAGGCGGTAATGCGCCTGAACGTCGAGGACGGCGGCACTCGACAGAGTATTTTGGTCACGAATAACGAGCTCGGTGCACGTGAGGCAAAGCGTCTCCGCAACGAAGATTTCCATCCTGGCGATCCGGAGTGGGAGTCCAAAGGCGTGTTCGAGTACGTCTGCCGACCGCGCATCTCGACCGTGGTGACGGGCACGCGGCCGGATGGCTCCAAGTACTCAGACGGGTTGGCTGCGAACGTCGAGTTTTTCCGCCTGACGTATCTCGATCCCGGTCGCGTGCGGCGTGGTCGCGAGTACGGTCCGGTCGCGCCGTTGATGTGGATGGAAGGTGGCGCTCGTGGTGAGCGGGTCGACGAAATCCCTGACGACGGGTGGGCATTGACGGAGTCCTACGGCGTGCTGTTCTCGATCGATGCACTGACGCCGTTCGCAAATGCCGTGGCCAAGGCAGCAGCCGGAGACGCGCCACCGCAGGTGCTGTTCATCATCACCGATTCGCCGACGGAGTATCAGACGGCGGTCGAGCGACTTCCGACCGGCATCGAGACGGTTCGCTTGTACGAGGACTACCTGTCGAATTACACGATCAACATCCCTGGTGGTGCTCGGTGAAGTTCACGCTGGAGGACTACCAAACCAAGGCAGTCGAGGATGTCCTGACGAACCTCGCCAAGGCTCGCGCGGGGTACATCGACGATGGCGAACTCACCGCCGTCGGCCTCACGGCCCCGACTGGGGCAGGTAAGACGGTGATCGCCACCGCCGTTCTGGAGGGTCTGTACCTGGGCACGCCGACACGGGAACCCAATCCAGACCTGACGGTGCTGTGGCTGACCGACGACCGGTCCCTGAACAGACAGACGATCAACAAGATCCTTCAAGCCTCCGGCGGCGAGATCGATGCGAACCGGGTCAGGTTTCTCTTCGACACCGACGAACCCACGCTAGAGGCCGGCTACATCTACTTCGTCCACATCCAGGCGTTGCAGAAGAACTCGACGTTGCATGCCACGAGACCTGACGGGTCTAAGAACGACAAGCGCACTCACGGCGCCTGGGACATGATTGCGAACACGGTCAAGCAACGCGGCCAGGACTTCGTCGTCATCTGGGATGAGGCGCATCGGGGTACGGGCACGACCAAGACCGAGCGCAAGACGATCGCGGGCACCATCGTCAATGGAGGCCTGACCAACGTCGGTACCGTCCAGCCGGCCGCGCCGGTCGTGCTGGGCATCTCGGCGACGCCCGATCGGTTCCACGCAGCGATGGAAGCAGCGAACCGCACGATGCGACCTGTCAACATCCCGCCCGGTGACGTGCGCGAATCAGGCCTGCTCAAAGACCGCATTCTGCTGCGCAACATCGCCGAAGCTCAGTCGGCGGACAACACGATGCTGGCCTTGGCCGTCGACGACCTCAAGGCCGCCAGTCAATCCTGGCGCACGCATCACGACAACACTGGCGACCGGTTGGTGGAGCCGTTGCTTGTGGTGCAGGTCGAACCGAAGGTCACCGATAAGCGGCTGGCCGAGATCCTCGCTGTCATGGAGTCGGCGTGGCCGAAGCTGAGCGACTACGCCGTGGCCCACGCGTTCGGTGACCCGCATGGACCGTTGAAGGTCGGTGACAAGATCATCCGCTACCTGCCTCCGGAGGCGATCTCTGGCGACGACCAGGCCCGCGTAGTTCTGTTCAAGTCTGCTCTGACCACTGGCTGGGACTGCCCTCGTGCCGAGGTGCTGGTCTCGTTCCAGGGCAAAGACTCCTATACAGAGATCGCCCAGTTGATCGGGCGGCTCGTCCGCACGCCGCTGGCCAAGCGTGTCGACTCTGGCGACGACCGGCTCAACGAAGTGGTGGCCTACCTGCCGGGATTCCGCACCGAACACGTCACCCGCGTCGTCAACGCACTGACCGAGGACGAGACGGTGCAAGTCGACGTGATGATCACGCCGGAGGCCTGTGGCCGGTCGACCACAGTCCCAGCGAAGCTGTTCGAACTGCTCGACACTCTGCCGTCGTACACGCGGCCGAAGGTCACCTTCCCCACGCGGACGGCGCAGCTGATGCGCTTGGCCGCCGCGCTCAACGAACACGGCCTGGTCAAAAGCGCCTCGGCCAGGGCACGAGCCTGGATCGTCGACCAGATGAAGGCGGCCGACGGGCAGCGTAAGGACGAGATCGACGCCAAGGTGGACGACATCCTCGCTCTGACGGTGAACACCACCGTGGTCAACTACGACGCCGCGATCATGCTGACCACCGGGGTCAACAAGGCGGCGACGTCTGAACGTGACCTGGACGCCTACTACAACCGCGCGGTACGGCTGCTTCCTGACGGATCGGCTGCCTGGTACTACAACGACCTGTGCGATCGCGACTACGACGAAATCGACGCCGCCGCCCGGGTCGCCGCGATGGCCGGACTCGGTTTCAAGAACCTCATCGAGGAGCAGGCAACCGAGTTGATCGGCGCCTGGCGCAAACAACACCAGGCCAAGGTCGCCGTTAAGCCGCGCCATGTGCGTGATCTCATCGAGCCGCTCTTCTACCTCGGTGCCTCACCGATGCACCCGACCACGGTCCAAGCCCGCGACGTCTACTCGGCGGCGACCGAGAGGATCGTCAAAGGCAGCAGGACCGAGCCGATCCCAACGTATGCGCACCACCTGTACGTCATCGGTGAAGGCAGGCCCAAGGCGGGCGGGTTCCCGGTCGATACCTCCCGATCGTCTTGGGAGAAAGAAGTGCTCGACGCAGAACTGGCGGCCGAGACCCTCGTCGGCTGGTACCGCAACCCGTCTTCCGGGCGCCACGCGCTCGCTGTGCCGTACGAGTTCGGCAACAAGTACCTACTGATGCACCCGGACTTCCTGTTCTGGCATGACGACGGCGACGAGAACTACGTGCTGGATATCGTCGACCCGCACCGGCAGGACCTGGCTGACACCTCGGCCAAATGGACCGCGCTGGCCAAGTACGTGCAGGACCACCCTGAATGGGTCCGCCGATGCCTGGCGGTCATCAGAGTCGGCAAGAGCCTGCGGGCACTCGATCTTACGGCCGAAGGCATCGGCGCCAAGCTTTCCACTGCCACCAACAAAGCCCTGATCGAGGACATCTTCGAGCGTGACGGCATTAACTACCCATAGACTGCGCCGCTGGTCGACGCACTCCCTCCCCTCCTTCAGACAGGGGAGGGAGTCAACCGGGATTCGCGTCGAGCCCTGCACGTGGACTCACACCGCACCCGGATGGCGGACGATCTCGCCAGCAATGCACGGCTGCCGGGGCGCCGCTCGCTTGGGCTCGACATCCCGACGCTGGCCCGCGGCTACGTTCCGTCAGTGCCCACCGAGCAGCGGCGCGTCTGCCCGGAGCAGCATCCCTTCGCATCCACCCGAGTGCTTGGTTGCGCCATGGTGTCTGCTTGCTGGTTGGGCAGTCGGAGTTGTTAGCACCCGCGTTCGCAGGCCGAAGCAGTCTGCGCCGGCCGGTGCGCTCGTTCGCGCGAACGGTGAGACGCTACAACAGACCGTCTCGCGCGAACGAGTGCCCACGCTCGCGGGGGGCTGGGGGCCGCGAGCCCCCCGCTTCGCGCACGATCAGCCGATCTCGTTGATCGCAGCGCCTGTGGCTACGAGTAGCCGTACTTACTCCCCCGGAGCACGGGGCTGCCCTGAGCGTCCGGCGAGAAAGCCCGTTACCAGGCAGACCATCTCCGTCACGATCCCGCGCACGTCATCAGGATCCATGTCGAGGGCGACAAGCGCCACCGTCAAGACACTGATGACGATCGCGATCGGGACAGGGCTCGGCCTGTTCGGTACTCTGGCCATGAGGCCTCCTTCTTGGGGTCTTCAGCCGCGCACGTGAGGCATCTCCGGCCAGGACAATGGGCTCACGTGCGCGGCCCTTCACTCACTCCGAACCATATCGTTGCCATTCTGGCGCGACGCCCCTACTCGTCGGTAGGTCAGCCACCGAGATACCTCCGTCTCGCCCGAGGCGGACAGTTTTCGTGCGAACACGCAGTTCAGTGGCCGCCCACCCAGAAGGGTATGACCTACATCACATTTTGCTACCGTACCTGACTAAGCCCCTGGTCAGGGGGTCACATCACAGCAGCCACCGCGGAGAGCCCGAAAACCATACCGCTCAGATATTTTCTTCTAGAACCTTCCTTGCCGAACATCGCCGGAGAGAGTAAAAGTACTTCGAGAGAATTCGTATACCAGAAGTCGAACTTTCTGGAACATGCAAACCAAGGAACTTTTCAGCATATCGAAACTTTAGGAACGAGCAAGAATTCAGGGAATCGGAAACCAGAAACTTCCCGAACATCGAAAACCCGAGAACCCGAAACATTCAGGAAACCGGAAACCAGGAACATCCCGAACATCGAAAACCCGAGAACCCGAAACATTCAGGAAACCGGAAACCAGGAACATCCCGAACATCGAAAACCCGAGAACGACGAGGTCGTGGATTGAGGACGCCGTCATGTCCTCGCGGGCGGGCGACGTGGCGCGGCGGGACCGGACGGGACAGGCCGCACGCCCGGCGCGCCGGGGCGGTCGGCCGCCGGCGACCGCGGAGCGGGCGCCCTTGAAGACGTATAGAAAGTTCTCATCCGGTCGGCGGGTTGCCTAGCTGACCTGCGGTTTTAGCTGTCCTGGCCGCCGATTGCGGGGCCTGCTGGCCAGAGGGTCTCTAGGTCGGTCGGGGTGAGTGGGTCTCGGTAGGCGGCCTGTAGGACGGTGCTCCGCGTGGGCTTGTCGGCGTCGGCGAGGTTGGCGAACCAGTCAATGCCTGCGGGGTAGGCCCAGAGGTAGGAGCGTAGTTGTGGGTTGGCTCCTCGGTCGGTGAGGAGGTCGGCTATGGCAGCGTCCTTGATCCAGGGCATGCGGAAGCGGGCGTGGTCGGCCAGCTCGGTGATGCTCGCGCCCTGGTTGAGCGCGATGTGCAGTTCGGCGCGCACTAGTTGGTTGTAGTGGTCGAACCTGGTGCGGGTGACGAGTAGCTCGTCGTCTGGGGTGATGAAGAGGGGTAGGGCTTGGGCGAGTCCTTCGAGGAGGACTTGTTGGGGGGCGTGTACCGACATCAGGCGTACCCAGGGGACGTCTTCGGCTGCTGCTCGGGCTGACCAGCTCGCACCCTGGAGGCCGTGGCCGAGTACCTCGTGTAGGGCGAATTGGCGGGCGGCGACCTTGGTGAAGCTGGCGCGGCGGAGGTTGAGGCGTAGGCGGACCTTGTCGCCGGCGCCATCCAGCCAGTACGCCCAGTAGGCGTCTACCTCGGTGGTCTCGATGGTGAGGTTGAACGGGGCCGTGCTGCCGGTGGCCTGGCGGACGGCTTGTTCGTAGTCGGTGGCGGCCTGGCGGATCGCGTCGGGGGCGTCGTCGGTCTCGATGGGGCCTTCGATGGCGTTGAGGTCGCGTGCGGTGTCGGGGCCCCACTGGATGCCGAGGGCGGTCAAGGCTTGGCGGGCCTGGTCGCCTCGGTGGGTGATGTAGCCGTCCTGCCATCCGGCGGCCGGACATCCCTGGGTCGCCCGGACGTAGTCATTGAGCGGGGCGTGTTCGCCGAGGAGAGCGCCGAGGTATGCCAGATCGGCAGTGAGACGGGCGGTAAGGCGGGCGGCTCCGGTCTCGATGGTGCGGGCGTGGAGGCCGGCGAGGCGCTGGTGGACGGCCAGGCGGCTGCTGGCCGGTTCGGGGACTGCGGTGGTGGGGGCGCAATCGAAGTCGATGACGGCGGCTGATCCGCGGCCGGTCTCGTAGGCGTGCCAGGCTCGTAGGGTCGCCTCGATCTCGTCACGCAGGTTCACGAATCGGCTCCCAGCGCAGCGTCACGTACTGGTTCGGACGCAGGTGGTCACGGGTCAACGACATGACGGCGTCCTGACCCTCGACGTCCCAAACGAGGCTATCCGTGGCGGAATTCTCCGAACCGTCCGGGTGCTCCTCGGTCGCGGTGCACCCGCCGAGGTCGACACGGCGTTGCCGGACGCTGATCTCGTAGCGGCGGCAGTAGCGGGGCATCGCCTCGCGCCAGTAGTGGTTCAGGTCGAACTTGCCGCCCTCGCAGACATAGCCCACGCGGGCCCACTCCCCAGGCCGTAGCGGCGGGGAGATCTGAAAGGCGAACTTGGCGAGGTTGGTCGTGTCGTGGATGCGCTGGATGGCGATGCGCCGGTCAATGTCGGGGACCGGCTTGATGGACAGTGGGCCGGTGGTGTGCTCGAACCACACTTCACGCGACATGCGCGCCTGAGGCGTATCACTGAGGTTCAGCAGGTCGAAGCGGTATTCCAGGCGCGCGGCGCCGTCCTCGGCAATCTCTAGACCGATGGTCTTCGCCAGCTCGACGACGTGGCCGGAAAGGCCGGCTAGTTCGGTGATGTCGGCATCGTTCAGGCGGCGGTCGCGCTGGAGTTGGAGGAGTCTGCGGCCGAGGTCCTGGGCGTGGTCGCTGGTGGCTGCTCTGGCGGCTGCGAGCCGGGCCTTGGCGGCGGGGATCGTGCGGGTGGTGGTGCCCCAACTGATCTCGCCGGTCTGGGGGGTGTCGATGTGGTGTTCAAGGGTGGTGAGCAGCTCGGCGACGTCGGGGGCCATGGGCTCGTCCGGGTCGCTCTGCGGCTGGTTGGACTCCTTCGGCGGGCACGGCTCGAAGAGTTGTTCAGCCGTCCAGCCGGGGAGCATCTTCTCCAGCACGCGGCAGTGATGCGGGTACGGAAGCCCCTTGAGTTCACCGCTGAGCCAGCGGTGGAACTGTGCTCGGCTGGGCCAACTCCCGACAAGGCCGGGGTCAATGCCCTTTGCCGCTTTGTCGTATTCGCCGCAAAACGTCTGGTGCGTCTGCCAGTGCTTCTCTCGAAGTAGCACTTTCAGCCGTACGGGGGGATTCGCCATCACCAACCTTCCGACGGCAGGAACGTAACACAGACGAGCATCAGACGAGACAAGACGAGAACGATCCGTCCTGGATGCGATACAGGCGGTAATGCGACGTGACGTGTCTCCCGGCCACCTTAGAAGCGTGAACACCGACACCACTCCTGAGATCGAGTTGTTGGCGGGGCTGCGGGCCGAGTTGACCGAATACGAGGTTCGATCCGAGGTCCGTGACGACGTTGCCGGCCTGGCCGTCTTCACCGACGGGGGCGGGGTCATCGTCTGGGTCTTCGTCGGGTACTCCGGGCGGTACTTCTCCTGGGACCAGGACGGGTGCCAGCACCTGGTCAACGACATGCCGGGAGCGGCTCGGCGGATCGCCGAGCAGGTCCGTCCGGGCGGCGCCGAGGTGGTGACGTCGTGAACGGCCTCGCCGGTAGCGGAACGTCGACGCTGATCAAGCGACTGCTGGACGGCTTGCAAGCCGACTTCCCCGGCTGGTCGATCGCGCGCGAGTGCTCGGGCCGCTGGGTCGCCAAGCGGCGCGGGTGGGGTGCCTTGTACGGGCAGAGCGCGGCTGAGCTGCGCAACCGGCTCGACCAGTTCACCGGATCGGAGGACGCGCGATGACTGGCAACCGGCGGGCCGCCGTCGTCCGCATTCCCCCTGCACGGCAATCGAGGACCAGGAAGAAGGCGGTCGGACTGACCGAGGAAGAGCGTCAGCTCCTGCTCGCGGAACTCGCCGAGATCACTGCGGAACTCGATGAACTCCACGCACGGACGCGGCAGATCACGGCTCGGGTTCACGGGACTGAATCGACCTGTCCGGCCCGTGAGAGCGGGGCGGCCTGAGATGAAGGACTCAGAGTGAGGAACCCCGCGATGGAAACGCATGCGCAGAGCGAGGACCCGGCGCTCCGGCAACTCCGGGAAGAGTTCACCGGTCACCGGATCTGGCGGGCGCGGCGCTGGGACGGGCGTTTGGGCGACTGGGTCGCCACCCTGCGCGACCCGGCCGCCGGCGTCGAGCCGACCGTGATCCGGTCGGACGCGGCGTCGCTGCGGGAGGCGCTGAAGCAGGAGCGGCAGCGCGCGGGCCGTCCGGTGATGAAAAGGGCCTGGTGATGGTGGCGTGGACCCCGCCGCCATCACCGGATGGGGTCGTCCCTGCGCTGGGTGGGACGGCCCTGGGGGAGGCTGAGGCGGCGCGGCGGGTGCTTATCCCCCCGGATGCACTCGTCGCGCTGCCTCGGCCGTTCACCGCACGGCGGCACCTCAACCGGCTCGCGCGGACACTGCGGCGACGGGCCTGGACGGTGGACCGCCGGTACGCCGAGACCCGGCCCATACTGCGGGTCTTCTTCCCCGACGCGCCGTGCCTGGGCGACAGCATCACCGTTGCGGCCGGGGACGGCGGCTGGTGGTACCGGTCCAGCACCGGCGAACTGCTCGCACCGTGCGCGGATATCGACCTGGCCGTGGCGCGCGTGACGACAGCCCTGGACCGTTGGATCTCGGCCGCGGGCTCGTCCGGGGAGACGGACGGGTCCTGATGGACGCCGGCGCGGCCCTGGAGGAGATCGCCGAAGACTTCGGCGTCCCGTGCTGGCTGGGGCCGTACACCCGGACGTATTGGGCGCTGGTCCGCAGTAGGGACGGATGGCGCCTGGTTGAAGCGGTGTCGGTACGGGAGCTGGCCATGGCCATTACGCATCCCGACGGGTGGCCATGGCCTTGACGGCCGCGCGGTAGGCAGTCGGTGGGGCACCTTGGGCCTTGCCGCGCGGCCGTCGCCAATCAAGCTCGGAGGGAAGGGCCCAGGGTGCGCGGTGCGCTGAAGGGCAACAGGGTGGTCTGAATCCCTGCGTTGGCGTCGCGAGTCAGCGGTGCTGATTGCGGATGTGCTTCGTTTGGGGCGTGGTCCTACCCTCGGGCTGCTGCCCTGTGGACGGCAACGTGACTTGGATTAGCTGTCCCTCGTTCGCTCGTCCAAGTCGTCAAGCCTGGCGCTCAGGCGGCGTAGTTGGCCCCGGATGTCCTGAAGTTGAGTGAAGAGGAGTCGGAACTCCTCGCTTCGCTCCGGCGGGGCGTCGCCGGCCTCTTGGGCGTCCGGGGTCGCGATGACGGTTGCGCCACGAGCACCCTGCCGAGTGGTGACCAATCCCTCTTCGCGCAGGACGGCAATCGCGTTGCTGACGGTCATCCCTGAGACGCCGTACTGGTCGGCGAGTCTGGCACCTGGCGGCAGGGTCTCCCCCACCGGGTAGACGCCGGACGCGATGTCGCGGCGCAGGTCGTCAGCGATGCGCACGTACGGTTTGCGTCGGTCTACCGGGCCTTTTGCCATGTCAGGCAGTCTACGCCTGGACTAGGTCTCTAGGTACCTGCAGAAAATTTCGGTCTAACGCTTGACTTCATCACTTACCTAGGTACCTTGGTATCTAGGTAGTTCACTTCAAGCCTGGAGGGGCTTCATGCGCAACATCCCGGTGGACGTGTCGGCGCTGACGTTCGTGTGTGTGTCGCCGCCGCGTCCCAAGCTGGTCAATCAGGAGACGGGGGAGGTGAAGACCGACCGCAACGGTCAGACGGTGTTCACGGTGGGTCTGTCGGCCGCGGACGCGTCGGGGCGGGTGGACCTGCTGAACGTGGCGGTGGTCGGGGACCAGTCGGTGACGATCGGAGAGGTCGTGACGCCGGTCGGCCTCGTCGCGTTCCCGTGGGAGGCGGTGCTCGGGGGTGAGAAGCGGTGGGGCGTGGCCTACCGCGCCGACCGGATCGCGCCCGTCTCCTCGGCCGCGCCGTCGTCGCCCTCGTCGGCCTTCTCGTCGGGGTCGTCGGATGCGTCCGCTTCGGCGGGCGTGGCCTGAACGGCGGCCCGGTCATGACTGACCTGCTCTGGGTGCTCGGGGTCCTGGCCGCTGCGGCGGCCGGGCTCTGGGCCTGGCGCCGCTTTCACCCGGCCTCGTTCTGGTACGGCGTCGCCTTCCCGCTGCGGGCCGTGCTGGTGTATCTGACGTGGCATCACGTCGCCTCGGGCTGCAAGCTCACCCGTAACCGGCGGCGGTTCCGGCTCACCCTCGACGCCATCCCCGTAGTCGGTCCCGCCTCACGGTCCGCCGCAACGGTGGTCGAGCAGAAGCGGCGGGTGCGGCGCGTCGACGTCGAACGCGCTCCCCGCCTCGGCGTCCTCCGGCCGACCCGGCTCGGCTGGCGCATGCGGCTGCGCCTGCACGATGGGCAGGTACCGGCGGACTACGAGAAGGCGGCGGAGGGGATCGCGCACGCCTGGCGCGTCCACTCGGTTCGGGTAGTCGATGTGCGGCCCGGATACGTGACGCTGTGGGCCACCATGCGTGACCCGCTGGTCGACGTCGTCACCGAACCCGAAACCGGCGAACTGCTGACCGTGCGGCCGGGCAAGCTGGAGAACGGCCGTGACTGGCTGATCGACTTGCGCACGGTCCCGCACTGGCTCAACGCCGGGGCGACACAGTCGGGCAAGTCCAACCTGGCCAACGCGCTCATCAAGGGCCTGGCCCCGCAACCGGTCGCCCTGGTCGGCTTCGACCTCAAGGGCGGGGTCGAGTTCACCCCCTACGCGCCTCGGTTGTCGGCGCTGGCCACCACCCGCAAAGAGTCGGTCGACCTGCTGGCCGATCTGGTCGGCGAGGTCGAGAACCGCATGGCCACGTGCCGCGCGCACGGTGCCCGCAACGTCTGGACGCTCCCCGAACACCTGCGGCCCGTCCCTGTCGTGGTCCTGGTGGACGAGGTCGCCGAGCTGTTCCTGATGGCCGACAAGTCCGAGAAAGAGGAGGTGTCGCGGACGGCTACCGCGCTGCTGCGGGTCGCCCAGCTCGGCCGGGCGTTCGCCGTCCACCTGATCGTGTGCGGGCAGCGCATCGGCTCCGACCTCGGACCCGGCGTCACCGCACTACGCGCCCAGCTCTCCGGGCGGGTGTGCCACCGGGTCAACGACCCGGAAACCGCGAACATGACGCTCGGCGACCTGGACCCGGCCGCCCTGGACGCCGCCCGCACCATCCCCGCCGAGACACCCGGCGTCTGCATCGTCGCCGGCCAAGACGGCGCCTGGCACCGCGCCCGCTCGGTGTTCGTCCCCGAGCGTGAAGCCGAGCAGGCGGCCCGCGACTGGGCGCACCTGACCCCGGACTGGGACGCCCTCGTCGGCTCGGTCCCGGCCGTCGACCCGGCCGCGTAACCGGCCCGGCTCCCTCTCTCCTTCTTCTCCTCTGGCTCGGTGTGAGCCCTGATCGCGCCACGTCCCTACCCGACCCATGCCCGAAACCCGTCCTGGAGGCTGCCCGATGGTCGCCCGCGTCCGCGCCCTTCGTCCCCGTCCTCGTCCCCGGTTCAGCGTCGTCCCGTCCCCGTCCTCGCCGTCCGGCTCGTCGTCCTCGGGCTCGTCCCGGTCGTCGGTGGTGTCGTCCTGGGACGTCTGGCCGGTCGGCGTCGAGTGGGACGAGTTCCGCTCCCTGCACCTCGCCCGCTGCCAGCGCTGCGCCGACTCCTTCGCCTCCTCCCGCTCCGGGGAGGTCGACGGCTGGGCCGACACCCACCGCTGTGACCCGGAACTGGCCGCGCTCCTGGCGCTCGTCACCTCCCGGCGGGCGGCATGACCCGGCGCATCCTCGGCACGGTCGCCGACTCCGGGCCGGTGGTGGTACTCGCGGGGATCGCGGCCGCCGGGTCGTTCACCCACATCCGCGACACCGCCACCGAACACGGCCAAACCGGCTGGATGGCCTGGGCCATCGCCGTCTGCATCGACCTCACCTGCGTCATGGCAGCCGGAGAGCGGCAGCGCGACAAGAGCACCGGACGCGACACCGGGCGGCTGTCGTGGCCGACCGTCGTCCTGGTCGGCGGGATCCTGCTGTCACTGGCCGCCAACCTCGCACAGGCCGACCCATCGGTCTGGGGCTGGATCACCGCGGGCACCCCGGCGGGCGCGTTCCTGGTCGCGGTGTCGATGCTGGAACGCCGCAAGGCCGGCCCTGGTTCGGCGGCCCGTCCTTCACCGGTCCCGGACTCCTTCGGCCGCCCGTCCCCGTCCTCGACGCCGACTCCGTCCTCGGCGGGCTCGTCCGTCCCATCCTCGTCCGCGTCGCCGTGGGTGGTGTGGGAGGACGAGCGGCCCACGGTCACCGCCGCCGTCCCGGCCGTCAAGCACCACACCACCGAGCGGGGCGAGGACGAGCAGGACGGCCAGACCTCCATCCCCATCCCCGCCGAACGCTCCGCCTCGACGCCGTCCGCGTCGTCCTCGGCCGCGTCGCCCTCGTCGGGCTCGTCGGCTCCGGCCGGTCCGCTGGTCGACTTCGCCCGCCGCGTCGCTGCCGAACACGAAACCGAGCACGGGCGGCCCATCACCCGTGACGCGCTCCGCGCACGCCTCGGCGTCTCCAACCAGCTCGCCTCAGACCTGCTCCGCCAGCTCCGCACCGAAACCGCATCGCTCGCCTGACCGCTGGAGGAAACCGCAATGACCACTCGCACGGATCACGCCAACCCCACCACCTCGTCCGGCCAGCCGACCCCGATCGTGCCCGGCCACCTGTTCGCCCGTCACCCGCGACCGCTGCCCGTGCTCCTGGTGCTCGTCGTCGGGTGGGTGTGCGGGACGTGCGGCGGGGGCGGGGTCGCCTCCGACGGCTCCACCTGCCCCGACTGCAACGGCCACGGCCACACCCACTGACACGAGAGGCACCCGCCATGTTCCTGCGCCGCTGCGCCTTCGCCGCCTTCTGGCTCGTCCTGGGCCTGTTCCTGGTCCGCCAGCCCGAGAACGCCGCACACGCCGTCCGCGCGATCGTCGGCGGCCTGGCGCTGGTCGCCGATGCCCTCGCGCGGTTCACCACCGCCTTCTAGATCCCCGGCGTGGCCGCTGTCGCCGGCAAGCATCCGCGGCCACGCCGGGGTCGCCCCACCACCCGCAACCACCCGCACAGGCGAGGAGACCGCCCCATCATGCCCGACCCGGCACCCGCCATCAGCCCACTTGCCGCACGCGACATGGCCAACCGCTACAACCGCGCCGACTTCCGCGCCTGGGCACGCCGCGCACACGCCACCGGAGGCTGTGCCCAACCAGTCCACCTACGCGGCCGCGTCACCCACCTCGACCCGCTGACCGGCGAGATCCTGCGCCACTACTCCACTGCCCGTGAGCCGGGCGGGGTGCTGCGGGTGGCCTGCAAGACCCGGCGGGCCTCGCGCTGTCCGGCGTGTGCAGAGGTCTACCGGGCCGACACCTACCAACTCGTCCGCGCCGGACTCGTCGGCGGGAAAGGCGTCCCGGACACCGTCACGACGCATCCGGCGGCGTTCGTCACGCTCACCGCGCCCTCGTTCGGTCCCGTCCACTCCCGCCGTACCGGCAAGGGCGGAGGCGTGGTGGCCTGCCGTCCCCGGCGGGAGGGCGGGACGTGCCCGCACGGGCGGCCGGTCTCCTGCACCGTCCGCCACGCTGACGGGGACCCGCGACTCGGGCAACCGATCTGCGGCGACTGCTTCGACTACACGGGGGCGGTGCTGTGGAACGCGCACGCCCCGGAACTGTGGCGGCGGTTCACCCTGGCCTTCCGGCGCTACGTCGCGCGGTCGGCCGGGCTGCGGGTCTCCGACCTGCGGGACGTGCTCACGGTGTCGTTCGCCAAGGTCGCCGAGTACCAGCGGCGCGGCCTGGTCCACTTCCACGCCGTCATACGCCTCGACGGACCCGGCGGCCCCGACAACCCTCCTCCCGCCTGGGCTTCCCTTGACCTGCTCAAGGCGGCCGTGGATCACGCGGCGGGCGCGGTCACCGTCTCGTCACCTGCTGCGGGCGACATCCCGGCGACAGAGCACGTGTGGGGATCGCAGATCGACGTTCGTCCGATCACCACCACGGGGGAACTGACCGATAGCGCGGTCGCGGGCTACATCGCCAAGTACGCCACCAAAGCCGCCGAATGCGTCGGCACCCTCGACCGCCGCATACGCCCCACCGACGACCTGGCCAACCTCCCCGTGAGCGGCCACGCGCGGCGGCTCATCGCCGAATGCCTGCGCCTGGGCGCGATCGAGGAATACGCCGGGCTGCGGCTGACCGAGTGGGCTCACATGCTCGGCTTCCGCGGCCACTTCTCTACCAAGTCCCGCCGCTACTCCACCACCCTCGGCGCGCTGCGTGCGGCGCGTATCGAGCACAACCAGCGCGAACACGACGACATCACGACCGGTCGCCTGCCCTTCGATGACGACCAGGTCCTCGTGATTGCGCACTGGCGCTACCTCGGCCAAGGCATGACGCCTGGCGAAGCACTGCTCACCGCTGCCCTGACCGGCAAACCGCTGCCCCCACTTACCACCACCGATGAACGGAGTACCGCGTGCCCAAGCTCCTGCTGACCGTTCCCGAAGCAGCCAAAGCCTTGGCCATCTCGCGCAGCAAGCTCTACGAGCTTCTCGCCTCCGGCTCGCTGCGCTCAGTCCGCATCGATGGCTCTCGCCGCATCCCGCTCAACGCCCTCAACGACTACATCAACACCCTCATGGAAGAGGCCGCCTGATGATCGACTCCGCCGACAGCGGCAAGCCACGCCTGCCTTCCAAAGCCATGCCGAGTAGTAGAGGCAAGACGAGCAAGAGCCGGCCCAAGCTGCGCGATGGAGTGATGAGGCGCGGCAATACTTGGTCCTATGTCATCCGGGTGACCGACCCCGAAACTGGCGTCTCAAAACCCAAGTGGGTCGGCGGGTTCGTCACCGAGGACGCTGCGAAGGAGGCGCGCGACGAAGCACGGGTCAAAGCGCGGCGCGGCGAGTACATCGACCGCAACGCCATCACCGTGGCCGAGTACCTGGACGAATGGCTCGACGCTCACGCCGTCGAGATCAAGCCCAAGACCCTCGCCGACTACCGGCACCTGATCGACCGACACGTCAAGCCGAACATCGGCGGCCTGCGGCTCCAAGCCGTCCGCCCCGGCCAGATCACCAAGCTCTACCGCGACCTCGTCACCACCGGCGGACGGCACGGCACGGGGCTCTCGCCTCGGACTGTCGCCTACGTTCACGCCGTGCTTCGTAAGGCGTTTGGCGACGCCGTCCTGGTCGACCAGGTCATCCCGTCCAACCCGGTCGAGCGCGCTAAACGGCCCCGGATGCGTTCTGCCGAGCCCGGCGAGGTCTGGACGCCTGCGATGCTGCGGGCCTTCCTCAAGGTCGCCGAAACACACCGGCTCTCCGCCTTCTTCCACTTGGCGGCGTACACCGGTGCCCGGCGTGGGGAGCTGCTCCACCTGCGGTGGCGTGATGTCGACCTGGACGGCGCGTCCATGCAGATCAAGGGCTCGGCGTCGTTCATCGCCGGCGAGCGTATCGAGGGCACGACCAAGAGCGGCCGGTCCCGCACGGTCAGCCTCGACGCCGGGACGGTCGACGCCCTCAAGGCCCATCGCAAGCGCCAGCTCGCCGACAAGCTTAAGCTCGGCAAGTCCTGGAAGGGCGCCGACAAGGAGGCGGACGGCTACGTCTTCGCCACCGGATGGGGCGAACCCGTCCACCCCGACACCGTCTCATCCCTCATGACGTCCCTGATCAAGCTCCACAACACACCCACGGACGGGACGTCACCGGCTGAGCCGCTCCCACACGCGCGGCTTCACGACCTCCGCCACATCCACGCGACGACCCTCCTCCTGGCGGGCGTCCCCGTCCACGTCGTGGCCGCTCGACTCGGCCACGCTGACCCGTCCATCACGCTTCGGGTCTACGCACACGTCGTCAATCAGCAGCTCGTGGAGGCAGCCGAGATCTTCGCCAAGCGAGTGGAGGACGCCGCCTAGATCAGATGCCCTGTTAGCAAGACCGTTAGCAAAAGCCCCCTTGCGGAAGATCGCAAGGGGGCTTTCACCTGGGCGCACCCGAAGGGATTCGAACCCCTAACCTTCTGATCCGTAGGGGAGTGGAACCCGTCCGGGACAGTCCGCACAGTCCGTAGGCGCAAGTCAGGGTCCGGCAAAAGTCCAGTTCAGACGCCCCGATCCGCGACCGTCCGCACCTTCCGTGAGACGGATGTGAGACGGGGCGGCCCCGGACACGGTGAGCCCATCACCGCCCGGGGCCTGAGCCCGGAGGAGACCCGGACCCATGAGCAACACTCCCACGACGACCGGCCTGAGCGCCGAGACGCGCGCCATCATCGGCGTCGTCCTCGAAGCGCTCGACATCCCGTACGCGGCGACCGCCGCGCACGAGGAGACCCGCACGAAGATCCTCGCCGACCGGGTCATGCGCGTCACGGTGGCGTTCCAGCTCATCGCCGAACGGGACGACGCCGACCACCTCGCCGACAGCCTGAAGTGGCTGCGGGAGAGCCTCGACGAGAACCCGGCCGCCGGGTACGTCACGCCCGAGCAGGCGCGGGCCCGGTGCGACGCGGGCGCCGGCTGGATGGACGCCGTTCGCCTCGACTACGACGGCCCGGCCGTCCAGGCGGCCCGGTGAGCGGCGGGAAGGGCTGGGCATCGGTGGCGTTCGGGCTCGGCGTCGCCGTGTCGGTGGCGGCGAACGTCGCCCACACGTACTACATCCCCGGCGCCGGCCGTCCCCCGGTCGGCGCGCAGCTCGCCGCCGCGTTCTACCCCCTCGCCCTGCTGCTCGTGGTCGAGATCCTCGCGCGCGTCCCGTGGCCGGGCGGCCTCGCGTGGACGGCGGCCCGGTACGGCGGTACCTCGGTGGTCGCGGGGGTCGCGGCGGTGGTGTCGTACCGGCACATGGCGGCGCTGCTGACCGCGTACGGCGAGGACGCCTTGACGGCCCGGATTGGGCCTCTCGCGGTGGACGGGCTCATGGTCGTGGCGTCGTTCGCGCTGCTCGCGATCGGCCGTCAGGCGCACGCTGAGGCCGCGCCCGTGGCGGTGCCGTCACCTGCGGCCCCTCCGGTCGCGACCGTGGTCCCGGACGGCGAGGCCGAGGCGGCCGAGCGGGACGAATTGCGCGACGAAATGGCGCTGTCCGGGCCGCCCGCAGACCCGCTGATCGCGACCGCCCGCGACCGGTTCGGCGAGGTGCTCGCGGCCGGTTCCGTGCCGTCCCTGCGGGCGCTGCGCCGGGAGCTGCGGATCGGGCACCCGCGCGCCGTCCGGGTGCGTGAGGCGCTCGCCGAGGGCGCGTAGGCCGGGCGCGAGGAAGGGCCGTCACCGGGTGCTGGTGGCGGCCCTTCAGGCTGTCCGGGGGTCGGCTACGGCGCGCCCTTCCCGCTGCCCTTCCTGCGCGGCTCAATGCCGTGCTCACGGGCGATCGTCCGCACGTGCGAGCCCGTGAACGGGGAATGCATGGCGACGTCCGTGGGGCGGGCGCCGGCCTTCAGGGCGGCGACGACGGCCGCCACCGTCTCCTCTCGCGCCTCAACATGCGCCCGCTCTGTCTCTCTGTAGCGGCGCGTGCTGGCGTCGAGCGCCTCCAGTGCTTCGTTCGCGTCCATAGCGCAAGAGACTACCGCAAGCCGCTTGCGCAATCCGGATCAGTGATGCTTAACTAGCCATAGCGCAAGTCACTTGCGCAATCGGCTGACACCAGAGCCCCCCGCCTCCGAGCGGGGCCCGGAACGGCGATCACAGCGCCGCCCAGGCCCCTTGATCCGACCCCAGGAGGTCGAACCCATGTCGAACACTATCGACGCCGCCACGCTCGCCGAAGGTCTCGCCGAGCTGCGCGCCCAGGGCAACCGGTTCGCCGAGCAGGCCGCGGAGCGACGGAACCGCGGGGACGCCGAGCTCGCCGACGCGCTGGACGCCGCCGCCGCCGGACCGGCCGCGCTCGCCGACGCGATCGAGGACGGCGGCGACGCCGGGGCCGCCATGGTGGACTGCACGCGCGCCTACGAGCGCCTGACGGCCGTCTACGCCGCGCGGAACGCGTAGCGCCTCCTGCTCGACCACGGGCGCCCCGTCCCCTCTCTGAGGGCGGCGGGGCGCTTCCGCGTGCGGGGACGGGCGTACTACTCGCCCGCGTCACCCCCGGCCTGCTCGGCGACGAACGTCCCGCGCCCCATCACCGTGACGATCAGCCCGCGGTCGCGCAGCTCCTGCGCCGCACGCCGGACGGTCAGGTACGCGACGCCGTACTCAACGGCGAGGTCTCGTTCCGCCGGCAGCCTCGCGCCCGGTGGCAGCTCGCCCGCCTCGATGCGCGCCGCGATGTGATTCGCCACCTGGACGTACATGTACTCCGGGCCGTCCTGGACCGGTTCGAACGGCGGGACCTCGCTCATACCGGGGAACGTACGGCTACGCCTACCTGCGCAAACCCATGGAAGGCTATACATGGCCATACACAGCGTCGTACGGTGACGACATGAGTTCCAGACGCGACCCCACCCCCGATGACCTCGCCCTATGGGCGCAGGAGGCCAAGCAGCTACGCGCCGACTTCCCCGCTTGGGCCGTCCACCACCACGTTCGGAACGCGACGGATCTGCCGTGGGAGGCCAAGCGCCACCCCTCCAAGTTCCCGCCCGGCGGCGGCGTCGGATGGCTGCGCGCCGACACGGCGGACCTGCTCCGCGAGCTGCTCGCCGAGATCACCCAGTTGGACAGCGAGCGCGCCGGCGCGGAGGTGAGCCAATGACCGCGCCCGCGACCGGCGACTACCTGCAGCGCGCCGACGCACAGCTGCACGCCCTCCTGCGGGCGCTGAACCTCTTCGACGGCTTCACCTGCTCGATCGTCGATCGCGAGTTGCGGGTGACCCGGTACGGGGCGACCCCGCGCACCGAGACCGTCACCTGCGCCCCGCGGCCCAGCGACGGCGACCGGCTGTGGTTCTGGACGTCCGCTCGTCGGCCGCTCGGCGAGGCGGACCGTATCCAGGACTCGGCGCTCGCGCTGGCAGCCCACATGCCGCCGAAGCCATGACGGCCTTCGAGCACCTCGACCTGCTGCGTGCGCACATCGAGCGGCGCGTTCCCGAGCTGGCGGTGTTCCTCGCGCCTGACGCGAAGCTGCTGGCCGTCCACCGGCGCGGGCGCCCGTCCGTGCACATCAGGTGGAGCTATGAGGGCCAGTGCTACCAGTGGGTAGACGGCCCCGATGCGGGCGCCCGTGTCGGCGCCGACGCCGTTCGGGCGGCCGAGCGGATCGAGCGGACGCTCCTCACCTAGATCCCGCGCCCGCCGACGAGCGCGGTTGTCGGCGGGCGCGGCTTGGACGCGTGCCGGTCGTGGATGTGCTGTCCCCAAACAGGTCACGTCGCGGCCGGCACGCCCGGCCGGTCAGGCGGGCAGCTTGACCAGCGTCCCGCCGAGAGCGGCCCGCACCGCCTCCTGCGACTCGTCGTCCAGGTCGGCGACGTTCACCAGCCAGTTCGGGCCCCGGACGAGCGTGCCCTCACCGAGCCACCCGCCAAGCCGGGCGCGGACCCCGGCGCCGTCCTGGAAGCCCATCGCGATCAGCTCGGCGCCGTCGCCGAGGTCGCACCGAGACTGACTGGTCGCCGGGGGTGCGCCCGTCTCCGCGCGGCACGTGTCGGCGGAGACCAGGCGCTGCCGGTCGAGTATCGAGACGATCCCCGTAGCGCTGAGGCGCCCGGCCGTGGCGGTCGGCGGCGGGTCGTCGTCCGAGCGCGTCAGCAGGACGGCGGCGAGCACCGCGCAGACGGCCAGCACCAGGACGAGCGCGAGCAGGGCGAGGATGAGCGGGACGGGTGAACGGCGGCGCGGCGAGGGGTAGGCCACGGCAGGGCTCCTGCGGTAGGGGACAGTGCGGGGGACGTCGCCATGATGAGACGCGCGCAGGCGCGACAGAAGCCCATTCGGGAGGGCGGCCGGGAGCGGACACGGGCTGTGAGATGACGTGAGACGGCCCCGGAACTCCGCAGGTCGGAGCGGTGTACCGGGGCCGCATCGGATCAATGGTCAGATGCCTAGAACGCCCCGCCGCCGCGCGCGAAGGGGTTCGTGCCCGGGTTGAATACGTTGTATCTGCCGCCCTGCCGCTGGACGACCTCCCACAATTCCCGCTCGGACAGGACGCTCCCCGCGACGTGGACGTTCACGTTCGTGACGTGCACGACAGGGCCGCCCCCGCCGCGCGACACCGCCGCGACCGCAGGCGCGGCGGTGGACATCGAGGGCGCGCTACCGCCGGCCGCAACGCGGTTCATCATCGCGAGCATGGGGCCGAACATCTGCGCGGCCTTCGCGGTCATCACGAACTCGCCGTTCGACAGGCGGGCGAGGATCGAGTCCGACGTGCCCGTACCTGGGCCGCGCACCGGGCCGCCTGTCGGGTACCCGGGGATGCCGACCGGGCCGCCGACGGCGAACGCCGGAACCGGACCGCCCTCGGCGAACGGCCAGATGCTGGAGATGTTGATCCGGGCGACCTGCCTGCCGACCCAGTCCTTGAACCGCTCGACGGTCGATTTGGCCTCCTTGGTGTCCGCCGTGACCTCGGTGTGCTTGCGCTTCGGAATGCTGTTGGCGGCGCGCTTCACCCCGTACAGCTTGTCCGCGAGCTTCACCGCTTCGCTCCGGCTGTACCCCGCGGCCTCAGCCTGCTTGATGAAGGTGCGCCGCGCGCCCTCCATGTACTTGGCGACCTCGCGAGCGGACGCGCCGTTGTCGCGCATCGCAACGGCGGTGTCCTGCGCTTGCCGGGCAAGCCGGGTGAGCATCTGCTCGTTCTCGATGCCCTTTTGCGTCGAGAGCCCGTGCGCCTTCCCGTTGCGCTTGATCGTTTCCGTGACCTGAAGCACCGTCTGGGCATAGTTCGCCGCAGCCTCGCGCGCGGACAGGGTCTTGCCGGACAGCGCATCGAGCGACTGCTTGAGCTGCTGCGCGCTCTGGCTCGCGAGCTGCATGAGCACCTGCGAACGCGATTGCGCCGTGTTTGCCTGATCGGTGGCCATGGCCACACCGCGCAGAGCGCCGTTCATGACCAGCGTCCGGTCGCTGAACCCCTGCGCCTTCGCGATCAAGCCGTCCCACTGGTCCCCCAGGGTGTTCCAGATGCTCAGCCCGGACGGCAGCGCACGGTTCACGGCCTCCAAGCGGGTCAGGATGCCGATCAGCGAGGCCGCCGCCCGGACCACGGTCGCGAGGTTGCGGGCGAACTCGCCGAACGCCTTCGGGTTCGCCTCGACCGCCTCGGCCACGTCGGTGAGGCCGGCCGAGAGGTCGCCCAGGATGTCGTCCATCTCGGGGCCGAGGGTGGCCAGGACGGCCCGGAACGCATCGCCGAACCGGCGGATCATGGGGCCGAAGGAGACGAGTCCGTCCGCGACGTCGCCCACGAAGTCCCGCACAGCGGGCGCGAGGTCCGCGAACACCTGCTCCAGGTCGGGGCCGAGGGCGTCGAAGGTGCTGCGCGCGAAGCCCGCCATGTCGATGAGCGTGCTCTCCCAGGGCTTCGCCCAGGACTGCACCTCATCGACCACATGGTCTTTCAGGTCGCTGAACTCGGCCTTGACCTCGGCGTTCTTCGCGGCGGCCATGATCGCGACGGCCGACAGGGCACCGCCCACGGCGAGGGTGATGGCGCCTCCGGCGACGGAGGCGAGGAGCGGCAGCGCGAGGAGGCCAGCCTGGAACTTCAGCGGGATCTTGCCCAGGGTGTCGGAGACGCGGGACGCGGTGCGGCGACTGCGCGACTCCATGAGTTGGAAGGTCCGGTTGAACTCGTCCCCGAAGTCGCCGTACGCCTCGCGCAGGCGGCGCAGCAGCTGGTTGTGCTCGCGGAACTGCCCGGCCGCCCGGAAGCGCATGAGCTGCTGCTCAGCGGCGGCGCGGGCGGCCTGCCTCGCCAGTTCGCGGTACTGCTCGGCCTCGTTATCGACCTGCTGCGCGGCAGCCCGCGCGGCGCGGCTCTGCGCCATCTGCGCGCGCTCCAGCTCCCGCTGGGCCCGCGCGGCGGCCCGCGCCGCACGCTCCATGTCCCCAGTGCCCTCGGCGAGGCGCTCAGCCTCCCTCGCCGCCTCGGCCTGCGCACGGGCCGCACGCTCGGCGGCCTCCTCCGCCTGGTGGCCGAACCTGCGGACGCGTTCGCGCGCTTCGTCCTGCTGCTCACCGAAGTGGTCGGCCTCCCGCGCGGCGCGTTCCAGGTCGCGGACGTAGGCGGAGACGTCGGCGACGAACCGCTCAACGACGTCCGGGAGGTCAGCAGCCACGGGGCGCCCCCTCACGTGCCAGCGCGGCGCCCGCGAGCTTGCCGAGCACCTCGGCCACCGCCTGCGCGTCCCCGGCCGTCAGCGCGGCGTACAGCGCGCCGTCGGGGTCGGCGTCGCTGATGCCGAGCGGGGACGGCGGCACCTCCAGCGGCCGGGCCGGGTCTTCGGCCGTCAGCATGGCGGCGAAGTCGGTCGAGGTGGTGCGCATCTGCTGCAGGGCGCCCATCTTGCCCGTGAGGGTGCGCGCCATCGTGACCAGGGTCCCCACGTTGCGCGTGATCTGCTCGGCGAACTCCGCTTCACGGGGCAGCAGCGCGGCGAGGCCCTCGCGGTACTGCTGCACGGGGGTGAGCGGCGGCTTGGCCTTGACCTTGATCGAGGGGCGGTGCTTCGGCCGCCGGCGGGCGCGGGCGCTCACGGCTACTTGATCGCGATCGACGGGCAGACGCGGCCGCCGTAGCCGGAGAACGCCGCGGTGACGATCTCGTCCACGGTGATGCCGCGCGCGGCGGCGTCCGCCTGCAGGGCGGCCTTCACCCCGGCCGGGACGGTCACGGTGAGCGTCGCGTCGGGCTCGTTGCAGTCGGTGGTCTGGGTGCATCCCATGTCGGGGCTCCTCTTGTTCGAAGGGGTGCGGCTACGCCGCGTCGTCCTCGGTCTCGTCCTCGCCGGGGTCGTCGGCGGGGTGCTCGTCCGGCTCGGCCGCCCGAATGGTCACGGACTCGACCGCCACGCGCTCGGCGAGCGGGGCGGCGGCCTCGGCCCGGATCGCGCCGACGATCGCGCCGCCCACGGGGGCGCCCTCCCCTACGGCGGTCACCTGGTCGAGCAGCGGCGCCACCTGCGCAGCGAGGGTCTCGGCCTCGCGGGCGGCGACGTGCGCCGCGAGGGTCTTCCCGCCGACCGCGTGCGCGAGCTGGTCGTCCACGTCGCGCGCGATATCGGCCGCCGCCTGCGCGTTGACGCCCTTGATGCGCAGGTAGCTCGGCAGTTCCTCGGCCAGCGCGTGCAGCGTCTCCGGGTCGGTCGTGGTGGCGATGATCTCGTCAAGGGGAACGTCGGCCTTGAGCATCTCCCGCACCCGGTGCCAACGGATCTGCCGCCCGGTCAGGGCCTCCAGCCCGGTCGCCGGCGCGGGCCGCTTCGCGCGGGCGTGCGCGGCGACGGACTCCCGTGCCTCGGTGATCGCGTCGCGGAGGACGGCGGCGGCCTGCGCCGTGGTGGCGTTGACCCGCTCGCGCAGCTCGCGGGTACGGACCTCGCGGCCCGTGGGGTTGAGCGTCTCGTCCCGCCGGATCTCCTCGCGGCCGGCGAGCATCACGGCGCGGTGGTTCTCCAGGATCGCCCGGACGTCGGCGGGCGCGCCCCGGAGGATCTGCAGCGCCCCGTCGAGGGTCATCGACGGCTCGGCCGGCCTGCTCTGTCGCGTGAGGGGCCCTCGCGCTCTACGGTGCGCGTTGAGCTGGGTCTTGCTGTACTTGATCGGCATGGGGTTCCTTCAGGCTCTCGGGGTCAATCAGCCACTCGCGGCCGGGTCGCCGAGCCCGGAGCCGCCCCCGGCGGCATAGACGCCGTACGTACTCCGGGCTCGCGCCCATCAGGCCAGCCACTTCCGTGACCGTCATCACCGCTTCCACCGTGGCGGACGGCGCCGAACTAGTTCCGGCAGCGGAACCGGGCGCGGGCGGCTCGACCACGGCGTCGAGGTCAGCGAGGAAGCCCAGCAGCACCGGGGAGACCGTCACGCCGTTCACTCGGGCCCGGTAGACGACGTGATCGGAGAGCAGGTCGCGTAGCGGGCGGGCGAGCGCCGGAGGGACCGTCACGAGCCGTTCGGCATCTGACATCGCATCCGATGCGCCATGATCACACCCGGTGTCACCTGCGGGAACGTCCGGCGATGTCACGGCGTCTCACACCCCGAACCCGGCGCGGATCTCGTGGCCACCGAGATACACGATGATCGGCGGGCCCGCCTGCTCGCGCAGCGCCGTGGACTCGTCCAGTAGCCGCGAGGCCAACTCCAGCGCCTCGGCGTCATCCCACGCGGCCGGATCATCCATGAGCGCGAACGCCTGCTGACGGGCCATGTCCGCACGGCGATGCATCGCCAGGCGGTCTGCGAGGTCTCCAGGGAGCGGCACCCGGCCGGCGAACACCCCGGCATTGATCGCGCGCAGGCGCCGCCGCTCGGACCACTCCGACTCCGGGACGAGCGAGGGCCCGGCCGCCGCGATCAGCACGTCCCGGAGCGGCTCCGGGTCATCCGGGTTCATTGCGTACGCCAGGTGCGCCAGCAGGGACGCGCGCGGCCGGCGCTCCCCCCGCTCCAGGCGGGTCACGGTCGAACGGGCGCACGCGGCCCGGACAGCGAGACGACGCGTGCCCATCCCATGCGCCTCGCGCAGCGTCCGTAGCGTCGCGCCGAGCGTCCGGGCGAGCTGCTCGCGCTCGGCCGCGCCCGGCCGGTTGTCCATCCCGCGACCGGTCGCGGTCTGGTCGCGGTCGCCCAACACGCGCGCGCGAGACGTGCCCGCGAACGTTCGCACGGGGCCGCTCATGTTGCCTCGCCACGTGTTGCGGTCCGGGCGAGCTTGGCCGCGTGCCGCTTGCGTAGGCCGGCGTCGCGTCGGGCGGTCTTCTCTCGGCGTGCCTGCTCCCGTGCGGCACGTCGTTGTCGGGCCTGCTCGATGCGGGCGGCGAGGCGCTCGTCTACGGCGGCGCGCATGTCGTCATCGAGGGGCGTGGCTCGACCGGTTTCGAGGTTCGTCCCGGGTCCCAGTCCCACTAGTCCCACCCCTAAAGGGGTGTGGGACTTGGGACTAGGACTCTGGCCGTCCCACGGGACGGGTTGGGACTGGTTGGGACTCATAGCTGACCGTCCGAAGGGTCCAAGACGTAGAAGGGGCGTTTGTCGGTGCCCGTGTTTTCGAGCATCCCCTTCTTGACCAGCAGATTTAGTGCCCGGTAGAAGCTCGTCTTCGGGATGTCGGTGACGTCTCGGAGGGTCGCGCCGCTTGCGCCGGTAGTCCCAAACGAGTCCCGCATAGCCTCCAAGATCGCGGCCTCGGAGTTGGACAGTTCTTCGGCGAGTCCCATGCCCGTTTGGGACTCCAGAACGGCGCTCGGTCCGCAGGGGGCGAGGCGCATCAGGATGGGCGAGTGTTCGGGCGCGTTCTTCTGCTTGGTGTTGTCCAAACGGATGTGCGGGCCGTCCTTGGTGACGCGGATCATCGTCTCGGCCGCGCCTTCCAGGGCCGTCGAGCCGCGCATGTTGTCCCCGGACCGCGACTCGTGGTGGATGAGCAGCACGCAGGCGCCGGTGGCCGCCCGGATGCGCTCCAGGGCGTGGACGAGTTCGCCCATGTCCTTGGCCGAGTTCTCGTCTGCGCCGACCGTCACGCGGGCCTGAGTGTCCACGACGACGAACACGGGACCGATCTCGGCGAGCAGGTCAACGAACGCGGCGAGTTGCGCCGCGTTGAGCAGTTGGACGGCGACGGGCAGGAACATGACGCCCGCCATCTCGACGGTGGTGCGTTCCTCCCAGGCCCGGACGCGCTGCCGGACGCCGATAACCCCTTCGGCGACGAGGTAGACCACGGGGCCGGTGGCGATGTCGTGGGCCTGCCAGGGGATGCCGCCCGCGATGCAGCCGGCCCAGTCGAGCGCCACGAAGCTCTTGCCGTGGCCCGGCTTGCCGTGCAGCCATGCGAGCGAGTCGCGGAACAGCAGGCCGTCGATCAGCGGGATGGGGTCCGGGATGCCGTCCAGGCCCTTGGAGTCGACCAGAGCGGCGCGGAGCCTGTCCAAGAGGCTCATCGCTTCGTCGTCGTCCTCGGCCGGGCGGCCGTGGTCACCCTCGGTCGGAGAGTCGTATGCGGCCACGAAGGCGTGGTCACCGTCCGGCCGGTGTGCGGGGTGGTCGGCCATGTTGTCGCACAGGGCGCAGTACCGGGCCGCATCGAGCATGGTCACGCGGCCGTCCCCCGTCCGGCCGGGCGTCCGGTCTCCCAGTCCACGGGGCCGCCCATGTAGTCGCCGGGGCGCGGCTTGCCGAAGTCCCGGCGGGGCCCGTCCCACCGGATCAGTTCCAGCTCGGAATAGCTGCGCGAGGGTCGGCGGCCCGCGAGGTCGGCCACCACGTCGTCATGCGCCAGCATCGCGGCGGACACCACACGGCGCTCTCCGACCTCCCGGCCGCCGCCGAAGCCGAGGCGGTAGCCCTCGCGGAACGCGGCGGCCTCGCGGGCGCGCTGCCCGTCGAGGTCGTCGACCATTTCGGCGGCGGTGAGCATGACGCGCAGGAATTCCTCGAAGCCGGAACGGGGGGTCATGCGTCACCTCGCGGGGATATGAAGGCGCGGCGCCATGTGAAGGCGTCGGCCAGGGAGACGCGGACCCGCCAGCGGGACAGGTCGGCGTCGGACGCGACGTCTCCCGAGCAGCGCAGGAGCTGGACCTCGGCGCGGTGGAGACGGCGGAACCGGTAGGGGGCGTTCGGGTGGGCGTCGAACCATGCGCGGTCGTCGTCGGTGCGTTCTTCGAGGGCCCGCCGCATGGGGCACGTCGGGGCGTGCTCGCCGAAGGGGGCGACGCAATCGGGGCACGGCACGTGGGTGAGCTGCTTGGCGGTCACCGCGTCCACTCCCCCCGCTTCTTCAGCGCCTGCTCGACGTGACCGGGCACGACGGGCCAGAGCCCGCGGGCGAGCAGGTGCGCGCGTGCGGCCCGCCACGCGGCGAGCTGCCGGGGCTGGATGTCGCGCAGGTCGATGACGTTCGGCGACGTACGGCGTACGCTGTAGGGGTCATCGAGTCGCGTCGAAGGCGAATGGGCGGCCCTGCGGAGGCGTGGAACCCTCCGCGGGCCGCTTCGCTTTTCAGGCGGCACCGGTACCCCCGACCGCGCGCAGGGGCTGAGGGGGCGTCTCGGCGTCCGGCTCGGCCTCGCGGTCGTCCGGAGCGATGCCGAGCACGCGCATCAGGTCGGCGGTCAGCACGCGGGTCTTCCCGCCGACCGCCAGCGACCGGACAGGGAACTCGCCGCGCTTGGCCAGCTCGTAGCCGTAGGACCGGCTGATGCCGATCGCGCGCGAGGCGGTCGCCACGTCCACCGTGGCGGGCCAGGTGCGAATGTCGTCGATCGTCGGGCCGTTCACGCGGACCGCCCAGCGGCCGGCGTGCGCACGGCGTCGAGAACCTCGCCCCGGTCGAACCGCAACTGTCGGCCGACGCGGAAGCACGGGAGTTCGCCCTCGGCCGCGAGCCGGTAGACGCCTCGCACGGAAATCTTCAGCAGGCGGGCCGTGCCCTCGACGTCGAGCAGGTCTTCCTGGTCAGTGGCACCCATTCGCGCTCCGTCATTGCTCAGCATGACTGTCACGCCACAGAGTTACACCCCCGAGAGGTACTTGTCAATCCTGGCCTGTCCTGTCATGCTGTGGCAGAACATCAGATGCCAGGGGAGGCCAGTTGTGCGCATTGAAGACGTCATCGGGCAGCGGATCAGAGAGGTCCGCGAGATCAACGACGTGACCCAGGGGCAGCTCGGCGAGCGCCTAGGCGAGCTGCTCGGCAGGGAGTGGTCTCGGCAGGCCGTATCGACGGCGGAGAAGGGCGGCCGGGCCTTTACGGCGGCCGAGCTCGTCGCAATCGCTCATGCCCTCGGTACGACCGTGCCGCGCCTGATGACGCCGGCCGTCGAGGTCCGGGCGATCGAGCTACCGGGCGGGGTGGAGATCAAGCGCCAGGAGGTCACCCGCTCCACGCTCCCGCGCGCCTCCACAGAGAAGGCGTTCGACCAGGTGGACGAGAACCTCCGGGCGATCTCGCAGGCACTCCAGGCCATCGGTGAGGCCGCCGTGACCGGCACGCGGCATCTCGGCCTCGCCCACGGCGCTCTTGGCCATGCCGCTGAGTCGATCTCGATGCGCATTCAGGACGACTTGATGGAGCGCCTCCCAGCGGACCTTCCAGAGAGGACCAGGAACGAGATCAGGGCACAGCTCAGGGCACAGATAGAGGAGGGAGAGGAGTAGGTGGCAGGAGACCCGATCAAGACGGTCGTCCTGAAGGACGGCCGGAAGCGGTACCGCTTCGTGGTCGACATCGGCCCGGACCCGAAGACGGGGAAGCGCCGGCAGAAGACCCACACCTACGACAAGAAGGGAGAGGCACGCAAGGAGTACGACCGGATTCGCCACCAGACCAGCCAGGGCACCTACGTGGCACCGTCCAAGGTCACGGTAAACGAGATCCTTGACGACTTCCTCGCCGCCGCAACGATCGAGACGCGCGCCAACACCACGCGGAACTATCACGACGCGTTCCGGTGCGTGCGCGAGCAGCTCGGCGAGCGGCCCGCCCAGTCCATCACGGTTAAGGACGTGGTCGACCTGGTGACCTACATGCGCACGTCCGGCCGCAAGCGCGGCGGGAAGCCGGGAACCGGACTGTCGGGCAGAACGGTGAACCTCACACTGGGCCGTCTGAAGGCCGCGTTCGATCTCGCGGTCGCCGAGGGCAGGCTTGTCCGGAACGTGGCCGCACTGGTCAAACCGGTGAGCCATCAGCAGGCCGAGCGGGAGACGTGGTCCAAGGCCGAGGTCCGCAAGTTCCTCCGCAAGATCGAGGGTGAGCGGCTCGAGGTCGCATGGCGCCTCAGCCTCTACGGCCTGCGCCGCGGCGAGGTGCTCGGCCTGCGGTGGGAGGACATCGACCTGAAGGCCGGCGTGCTGAAGGTCGTGCAGACGCGCGTGCTATGCGACTACCGGGTGAGGGTCGAGCCGCCGAAGTCCCGCAACGGGTTCCGTGAGCTGCCGCTTGACGAGCAACTCGTCACGGCGCTGGAGGCCCTGCGCAAGCGGCAGATGGCCGAGAGCGAGCAGGCGGGCGAGGCGTACCGGGGCGGCCTGGGCGAAGTCGAGTGGTACGACGGCGGCGAATATCTCGTCACGGATGAGCTGGGGATGCCGGTTCACCCGGAGTGGTACTCCGACGAGTTCGGGCGCATCCTGCGCGCGGCCGGCCTGCGCAGGATCACCCTGCACGACTCGCGGCACACGACACTCAGCCTCATGGAGAAGGCCGGCGTGCCCATCTCCGTGATCAGCAAGTGGGCGGGGCACTATGACTCCGCATTCACCCAGAAAACCTACGTCCATGCGACCGGCGAGGACCTCAAGACGGGGTCCGAGGCGCTCGCCAAGATTCACAAGATCGCTTAGCGCGTGTGAGAGATTGTGAGACGCGAGGCCCTCAGAGACGATTCAGGGCCCTGCCTCTCTAGCGAGAAACCGGGCCCTGACCTGCGCTTACTCTGTGCGCACCCGAAGGGATTCGAACCCCTAACCTTCTGATCCGTAGTCAGATGCTCTATCCGTTGAGCTACGGGTGCCTGACGCATGCCAACTGTACCGGCTCCACGGACCTGTCCGCGAATCGGTTGGCGGATGGGAGGTCACGGATGTGTGACTTGAGTCACGGAACCCCTCGTGGCAGTGATACGCCAAAGGGGTGATCGAGGCGGGAGTGACCTGGATGTCCCTGTTCCCGTCCGAAGCCCAACCCCCTGAAGGAGAAACCCCATGCGCATGTCCGCCACCAAGCTGGTCGGCGTCCTCGCCGTCGGTGGCCTGATGCTCGGCTCTACGGGATGTGGCGCCATCGACGCCATCGCCGGCGGGAAGAAGACCACCGCCTGCAAGAACATCGAGACGGAGCTGCGGAGCTTCTCCACCGGTGGCATGACCATGACCTCGCCGAGCGGCGCGTCCTCGACTGCCCAGAAGTTCTCGGACACGGCCGCCAAGGTCCGCTCTGAGGGCCAGAGCGCCGGCGGCGACGTCGAGACCGCCGCGACCGCGTTCGCGGGCGACCTCGACAAGACGGCCGAGATGCTGCGGAACCTGAGCTCCGGCAACACCTCGGCCATCGGCCGGCCCGACACCGCCGCCATGCAGCGCCACGGCAACGACCTGGCCGAGGCCTGCGGCTTCAACGGGTTCCGCCTGGGCTAACCCCCTCACAGACGCCTCGCTCCCGCGGCCCCGGGAGCGGCACGTCCACAGCCGTTACGCACTATGCTGCTGGAGCCACGGGACGCAGGCTTTGCCGGTTGGCTCGCCGAACCGGTAGCCTGTGCTGAGCCCGATGGCTCCTGGAGGATTCGCCTAGTCCGGTCTATGGCGCCGCACTGCTAATGCGGTTTGGGTTCACGCCCATCCGGGGTTCAAATCCCCGATCCTCCGCCACTCTGACCAGGGACTTCGTCCAAGATCTCGATCTGGACGAAGTCCCTGTCGCTTTCCGGGATGTCCGTTTTTCCGTGCGTGGTGTGCACATGGTGTGCACGGGACGTCGGCGGAGTGCACTCGTGCCGAGCTGAGGCCGGGTGCCACCGCTCTCGGGCTTGGTTTACCCTGCGTGTTTGCCGCGCCTGTTGCGGCGGTCCGCGAATGAGATCACGTTGGCGGCTGCAACAGGCGCTTCCAGCTGGGGTCGGCGCGGCGCGACCGCAGCCACGGCCGCTGCTGCCGCTCGGGACACCTCTGGAAGCACCGAGGTGTAGGTGTCGGCGGTGAACGAGTGGCGGGCATGGCCGAGCGCCTCGCTGATCACTTTCATATTGACGTTGCCCAGCAGGGCGAGTGTCGCCGCCCCGTGCCGTAGACCGTGGAAGCGGATCGGCGGCAGAGGCTCACCTCCGATCGCCACCTGGACGGCGCGACGGAGATCCGGTGGTGACGGGAGATCCTGTCGATGGACCAGCGCTCTTCGGAGTGTCTGTGCTGGACGAGTCCGTACTTCCTGATCAGATCCTCGAACCGTGTGGAGATCCACTGGGGACGCAGCCGGGTGCCGTCCTCACGGGTGAAGACCCGTCCGGAGTCCACCCATACTTCAGGACCGGCAACGGACCTCTCACGTTCCTGGCGGGTCCTCCAGTCCAGCAGAACCGAGATGGTCGCCTCGTCCAGCGCCACGGTGCGCTCGCCGGCCTCGGATTTTGTGTCGTCGTACTCGTCGGCCTGGATCTCGAAATCAGGGCTCGTCTCGCGGACGCCCCCAGCCACGGTTAGACAGAGCCACCCGTCCAGTTCGACAGTGAGCCGCTCGGCCTCGTCACTATGAACTCGAGTACGTCCGTGTGAGGCGCTCTCCTGGTCAACCCAAATCGGGATCATGCAGGAGTCCACTCCGCCAAGGCCCGCCAAGATTCGCCAGCACCAAGTTCGACCGTCTACGCCCAGCTTCTCTCATGACACGACAGCTGGCTACTTTAAGCTCACGGCGTGGCGTAACATCTTTTATAAGCATCAGCGTAGAGGTCCCGGGGTCCGGAGTCGCTTCGGCATAGAAGCTGCCCAGCCACGCTGTCGGGCTCCTCGGCCTCTCTCAACGGCGGCCTGGGCGACCTGGCTCGTGTCGCTCGACGGACCTGCCCAGGACGGCATCCAGGACGTGCACTCGTACCCCGACGAGTTCAGCCATCGCCGGGCTCGACGCCTCCTCGAAGTCCCCAATTATCAAGGCCGGAGTAGATCAACGCGGTGCGCCCTTCGGGAAAGCCGAGTGACGTGGCCTCTCCCGTATAGAGCGCCACCAGCGAGTCGGGCCCTCTCCACCAGGTGTCCGCCAGGCCCATCACCTCGCGCACCGGCTCGTAGCCGTCCAACTCGATGCCATCGACGTCATCGCCTACGAGCTTGGTGATCTGTTTTGCCCACGTGGAAGCGTGGTGGGCCAGTGCGAGCGATTCCACCCAGCCCTTGACAGTCGCATGTAGAGGCGCCCACCGGTCTGCGTGGATGCCGAACTCACCGGATGGACTGATCATGAATGAGTAGGGGACCGCGGTCCGCTGCATCCCTGCTTCGAACCACCACCCCGCGGAGTCCAATTCGGGTGAGTCCGGATCGAGGTACTTGGGGCCGCCGTCATACTGCGATGCGGGTGGCAGCAGGAGACCACCCCATCGTTTCTGGTAGGCCGCCATTCGGTCGATCACTGCTCCGGGGATGTCTCGCTCATGCCACCACTGCCTGTGCTCCTCGACGGAGCGAACGTCGACCTTGACGCCATGCACACCGACGAAGTACCGGGCTCGTCGAGTCAGCCCGGCGGGTACGTCGTTGATGAGGTGAACATTCACCAGTGGGACGTTACTCGGTAGCCGGTATTCCGGGCACCTGTTCGCATCGGTCGCCGCCGCCACCTTCTCCGTCGTCCCCCGGAGGTCGCACCGACAGTACCGAGGACACGGCGGATCTCCGGTCCTCGAGGAACCATCGTAGAGTCCGAAGGCAGCGATCCGGATCTGGCGATTCGCGTGTGCGCATACGACCGGCGGGACATCACCCCGGGGACTGGCGGACGGATAGCGCGGGCATCCTACGCCGGATCCTCGTCATCCGCCTCGCCGGCGAAGGTCGCCAACTGTGCGGGCAGGGGCAGGTCGTACTTCTCGGCAAGGAAAAGCGTCTGAGCGTAGCGACGAGCTTGCTTCGCGACATCCCCGATGACCCAACCGTTGGTGCCCGCCGATGTCACGATTGACACCACCGGAATCCCCTTCGCCACTTTGCCGACAGGAATGCGAGAACTGCCGCTCCACTGCTTCATTAGCTTCTCAAGAGCCGCAAGAAGCTTATGGTCGTCACGGAGTTTTTTGCTCCAGTTCTTGCGTCCCTTGACAGCCGCCGCGGCTAGATTCGCACTGCGGTTTGTAGACGCCTTTGGGATCTGCTCGCCAAAGGATCGAGCCACCATCCGCTCCACGACGTGCCGAAGTTCCGGGTCGGCTGCATCGAATCCGTATGCATAGCAAACGCGGGTTGCGATCGCCGTCGTCAGCACCTGCATGACGGCGATGTCCGCGGTGATCGCCGCCGCGCCACCTGCGACCGGAACCAGGGCGAGGGCGCCGAGCGCGGCCCCCTCGGCCGCTCCGAGGGAGCGCCATTTCAGTACTAGGTTCCGGACGACCTCATCGAGCTCGGCGAGGTCCAGTTCACGGAGGTCTTCCAATGACGAAACATCGCGACCGCGGTTCCGATGGAAGTCGATGACCTTCTGCGGATCCGTGAGCTCCACCGCCCAGTCGTTGGCCAGATTGACCAAGCGAACAGCACCCTCCACGGCTGGAGCGAGCACCGTGTCGGCCGCCCGCTCGCCGATGGCTTTGACGGAGTCGGGGGTAGCTTCCACGACTGCGGTTCCCGCGCGCCCCAAGACATCTTTCGTCTTCGCCCCAGCGGCCTCGACGGCGGCTCGAGCCTTCGCCGGCATCAACCGTCGCCGGTCAGCCTTGCGCTGCCAGTGAGCCTCCAGCGCCGTCCAGGTGCGCGCTTCATACGGGGACATTCCCAAACTCGCCGATGCCGTCGCCGAGTCGTCGTCCGAGTCGGGCGTCGGATCGTCCGCGACGGGAGATTCAGCGCCCTTGCTGTGGCCGTTCGTCTCTGGTTCGAAGGACTCAATCGAATCCGAAGTTTCATGCATGCGTTTCTCCTTGCGGGAGTGTGGGATAAGGGCGGCGTTCGGCGGCGGAAGACGACGGCACAGCGTGCCGTCTATCTCCCGTCATTCGGGCTAACTACTAGACAGTTGGTGTACGTGGCACCGCCCCTCGGGCAGTTCCTTGGCGGCACTGCGGATCACGTGTTCGTGGTGTGTGAAGACGATGACCTGGAATCGGTCGGCCATGGTGTCGAGGACGTGCAGGGCCGCCTCCGTGCGCCGCTCGTCGAACGTCATGAAAATGTCGTCGACGGCGATCGGGAGGGCGTTGCCGGCCGCGGCATGGCGTTCGAGGGTGGCCAGGCGTAGCGCAAGGTAAAGCTGGTCGCGTGCGCCCTCGCTGAGTGCGGTGGGAGCCAGCGTTCCCGTGGACGACTTGGCGCGAATACTCGGACGTTCCTCGTCGGACAGTTCGAGCCCGGTGTAGCGTCCCAGGCTCAGCTTGGCGAACATTTTCGAAGCCTGCGCCAGGACAGGTTCCTGGTCACTGTTCCGGTATTCCTCCATGCACGCCAGGAGGGCGACCCTCGCGGCCTCCAGGCGCAGGAATTCCTCGGCGTCTTCCGCCAGCTCGGCGCAGATCGCGGCGATGTCGGCGGCGGCGCGGGCGGCGTCCTCGCCGCCGTTGAGCCGGCCGAGCGCCTCCCTCCGTGTGGTCCGCTGTTCCAGCCAGCCGTCCCTGGTCCCCTCGAGTTCGCTGATCCGCTGGTCGAGTTCGGCCAGCTCAGCCGTCAGTTCACCGACGGACGCCCCATGCCCGCTCAGCCAGGTGAGCTCTGCCCCGGACGGAAGAGCCCGCTGGATCTTCGCCAGGGCGGTGGACTTCTCCCTCAGGTCGCGGGCGCGGGTCACCGCGTCCTCCATCTCGGCGATCGTGGATACGCCGAGGCGTGCGCGGAAGTCCTGGAGGCGGCTCTCGATTCCCCTCAGCCCGAGCGAAGCTTCCTCGATCTGCTTGCCGAGCTTCGACTTCTGGTCGAGTAGGCTCTGACGCTCGCGGTCGTCGTCCCGTTGCTTCTGCAGGTCCCGCGCCAGGGTTTCGATTGCCTGGTGCCAGCCGATGGTGGACGCCGGAACGCTCCGACCGCAAGAACGCATCGTCTCCCGCACCAGCCCCTCGAAGTCGGAGATCCGCTTCTCGGCCTGCCGGAGTGCGTCCTCGATCGCGGTCACGGCGTCGACTTCATCCGCCACCTGGAACAGGATGTCCAACTCGGCCAGAGCGGTGTCGAAGTCACGGTCCGCAGTCAGGCCGACGTTGCCGAGGAACTGTCGCCACAGCTTCCCGTGCTCGTCCACGTCCTTCTCCGCGGCGGTCTCGGCGGCCTCCGCGTCGGCGAGTTCGGCTTCGGCGTTGTCGAGGTCGCGCTGTGCCACGGCGCGTTTCACGGCGGCTGCGTCATTCTCGTCGAGGCGGGTACCGGCCGTGCTCAGGACTTCGGTGAACAGCACGGCGGCGTCGGTGGACGGCGGGGCGTCGCCGAGGCGCAGCAGGTCCTTGAGCCGGGCCGTGTGCGCGTGGAGGCGGTCGCGCTGTTCGCGGAGGTCGATGCGAACGTCCTGGAGGTCCTGGGCTTCGGTCTTGAGCCTGTCGAAGGCGTCGAGGACGCCCGCTCCCCTGCCGGGTTCGGGCGGCACCGCGGGAAGGCCCTCCCACAGTGCGTCCCAGGACTGCCGGGCCTGGACCAGGTCGGCGTACGCTTCCTCCACCGCCGCCTGGATCTCGGGGACGGCCGGTTCCAGCTCGGCGATCTCGCGCTCGGTCTCGGTGCGCTTGTTCACCTCCTCCGCGTGCTGCAGCATCAGGTCGATGGTGGTGTCGGCTCGCCGCACGGCCTCCTGGAGGGAGGCTTCGACGCCCGGGTCGTCCCGGAACCGGGTGATGAGTTCGTCTCGCAGGGCGCGCTGAGTGCGGAGGTCGTCGCGGGTCGGTGGGGCGTCGCCGCTGACGAGCCGGTCGAGTTTCCTCCGGTACGTCGCGAGCTGCCGTTGAGCCTGGTCGAGTTCTGCGGCGCGTTCGCGATGCCCCTTGTCGAGTTCGCGGTGGCCGGCCTCGGCTTCGGTGACTCGTTCCAGCTCGGGGATCCGGAGGTCCAGGACGTCTGCGGGTGACAGCTCGGGAAGCTCGAGCCGGTTCAGCGTCTGCCGGAACCGCCGCGCGAGCTTCTTCTCCGTGGCTCGGGTGCTCGCCAGCTTGCCCGGCAGGTCGTGCGGGGCCGCGGTGTACGCGTTCTTCAGCTGCGTGACGTCCTCGCTCGCCGGGAGGGAGCTGAGCTGCTTACCGAGCCGCTCGCTTTTCTCCCGGTGTCGCTTGGCCGTGTTCCGGGCGCGGTCGAGGGCGTCGCGGCGCTTGCGGCCCTCGTCCCTCAGGTTCTGGCCCGTCGTGCGGAGAGCGGCGGGGAGCCGGTAGAGGTTCTCGTCGGCCAGGGTCGCACGCGGATGGACGCTGCGCAGCCGCGATCCGGCTTCGGTGCGTGTGCGCGCGGCCTTCCCGGACGACTCGTCCTGCTGCCTCATGGCTTCGAGGATCGCGGTGACATTCTTGGAGAGCCGCTCGATCGCGTCGGCGTTCGGGAGGAGGGAGGTGTCGTCGCCCATCGTGACGAGCCGCTGATCGATGTCCTCAACGAGCGGGGCGTTCTGCGAGCGCACCGCGTGATAGTTGCTCCGCTCCCTCAGTAGGTCGCCGAGTTGCTCGCGGATGTCGTCAGGGGCGGACGGTCCTCGTGCGGTGATCTTCGCGATCTGCTCCTCCAGGTCGCGCTGCTCGTCCAGGAGGGGGAGTATCCCGAGGAGCCGCTGCTTGGCCTCCCGGAGCGCTTGCCCTCGCTTCAGTTCCTTCTCGGCCGCCACGAGGTTGTTCGCGGCCTCGGCCGCGGCCTGTTCGGCGTCCCGATACTGATCGGGCTGCAGCGTCGTGTGGCGGACGGTCAGCCGGAGCTCTTTCAGGCGTCCAAGCGCGACGTTGATCCTGGGAGTCGTCCTTCCGCGAACCAGGAACAGGCGGCCTTGCCGGCTCTCGATCGTCTCGAGGACGGCCTTCAAGCGCATCCCCGACCTGGCGGCGGCAAGCAGCTGGGCCATGTCGCCTTCGCCTGATGCGAGCAGTTTCCCACCTCTGCGCAGTTCGTCGCTGTTCAGGGCGAACTCGGTGGTGAAGGTGTCGCGGTCGACACCGCCGAGGAACGGGGCGAGCGCGTCCTGGCCGATCGGCGTTCCGTCGCCGTCCACGAGTGCGTCCTTGCGCTTCTTCCGGCGGACGATCTCCAGGGCCACCCCACCGGCCGCCGAGAGGCGGGCGCCGAGCCGGGTCCGGGTGCCGTGCAGGAAGGCGTACGGGGTGGCGTGGTCGATGCCGTACAGCAGTTGGTCCAGGGCGCTGAGCGCGGTGGACTTGCCGGCTTCGTTGGGGCCGTGGACCAGGTGGACGCCGGCCCGGCCCAGCCCGTCCAGGGTGTGGCCGTCGAAGGCGCCGTAGGCGATGAGGTCGAGGCGTTCGATGCGCATTCCGGTCACCGCGCTTCCTGCAGCAGGGACTCCACGAGCTGGTAGGCGTCGTCGGCCAGGCTCCTGAGCCACGCCGGGTCCGTCGAGGCGATGCCCTCCGGCCCTTTGATCTCGCGCGGGATGCGTCCGATGAGCGGGTGGGCGGAGAGCTTGGCCATGAGGCCGTCCGGGTCGGCGCCGAGCACGGAGAGGGTACGGCGAAGATCGGTCAGGTGTCCGGAGGTGCCTTCGCCGGGGTCGCCGCCGTCCTCGCTGGACGTGCGGACCTTGACCTTCTCCAGCCACAGGTTCGGGTGGTGGCCGGCCGCCGCCCGCAGCTCGTTGAGGATCCGTTCGCGGTCTCGCCACAGTGCGGTGTGCGCGGACGTCGTGCCGGTGAGGGTGACGCGGACGGCGGTCAGCCTCTCCTCCGGAATCTTCTGGAAGCACTCGGCGGCGAGGCCGAGCACCTGGTCGATGTCGTCGCGTCCCGTGACGTCGATGTCGAGCCGCTCCCAGCGGGCGGTGTCCAGGTCGTGGTGTTCGACCGATTCGACGCGGAGGTCGCCGTCGACGGTGACGACGATGCAGCCCTTCGGACCGGTCTCGCGGGCGTGCCGTCCCTGAATGTTGCCGGGGTAGACGATCCACGGCTCGTCCCGGACGATCTGCTGCGTGTGGACGTGGCCGAGCGCCCAGTAGTCGTAGTCCCGAGCTTCCAGGTCCGCGACGGTGCAGGGCGCGTACCGCTTGTGCTCGCGGTAGCCGCCGTCCAGACCCGTGTGCAGCAGCCCGAGGTTGAACAGGCCGCCGTCCGGCGGCGGGTACCCGGCGGCGAGGTTGTCGGTGAGGTCCCATTGGGCGAACCCCTGGCCGTGGACGGCGAGTCCGACGTTCTCGTCCCGGACGGTCTCGGGCCTGTTCGTCGCGAAGACGTGCACGTTGTCGGGAAGCCTGAGCGAGCGCATCGTGCGGTTCTGCGCGTCGTGATTCCCCGAGACCATGTACACGCGGATGCCGGCACGTCCGAGGCGCGCCATCTGTCCGCTGAAGTAGAGCCCGGTCTGGTAGTCCTTCCAGTCCCCGTCGTAGACGTCGCCGGCCAGGAGGACGGCGTCCACGGGCAACTCGATCGCGAGCCGGACGAGGTTCTCCAGGGCTCGTCGAGTGGCCAGGCGCAGGTCTTCTTCAGGCGCGCCCTCGTAGGCGGAGAGTCCCCGTAACGGGCTGTCGATGTGAAGATCGGCGGCATGCAGGATCTTCATGGTCTCCTCGTTCGCGTTGCACCCGGAGCGCAGCGTCCAGTGGTCCTGTGGCGAGGGGACGAAAGGAACGCTAGCCCGGCGTTGTGGCCTATCCACACAAAGTGACGAAACAGTTGTCTTGTGGCGGCAGGGGCCGAATATGCAGCGGCTCTCGGCCCACCACCCGCCCTTTTCCTGTTCAGGAGGCGACCTCGGCGCGGGCGGCCTCGTCGAACAGGGGGTTGGTCATCGCGACGATCTTGGGGCGGAAGCTGCCCTTCGCGCAGACCAGGCCCGTCGCCTTCTCACCGGGGGCGAGCTCCGTGGTGGCGATCTGCCCCTCGTAATCGCCGAGGGCGTCGCTGGTGTCGTGCTTGGTGCCGCCGGTGTCGGTGATGGAGAAGTAGAGCGGGTTGACGTCGAGCTGCTTCTTGGTCTGGTTGGTGACGGTGACCTTGACGCAGGACAGGGCGCCACCGTCGCTCAGGATGCTCTTGCTCGCGCGCGCCCGCTTGGCGGTGAGCTTGATCGGGAAGGTCTTCTTGCCCTTGGTCGCGGCGCCGCTCTTCTCCGCGGACGTGCCCGGGTCGGCGGACTGGACGGCGACCGGATCCTCCTCCAGCTCGCAGCCGGCGGTCAGGACGGCGACCGCGACGAGGCCGATGATGATCTTGCGCATGGTGTGCTCCTTGATGCTGTTCGGACGCGTCCTTCACGGACGCATCACCAGATGGGGGCGCTAGGGAAGTGCCGCCGCCCGCCGGTGCCGGGCTGGAACAGCGGGCGGCGGCGCATATCGAGGGTGGAAGCGGAGGCCGGGGAGCCTCTGCCCGGATTGGTCAGCCGTCGGCCGCCGCGAGCAGTTCGTGGAACTCCTCGTGGTCGATGACGGTGATGTCGCGACCGGCGTCGCGGAGCTTCTGCGCCTTGGCGTGCTTGCCGGTCTTGGTCGCCCCGGGGGCGAGCTGGTGGGGCTTGACGCCGCCGAGCACCAGCAGGTCGACGGACCCGGTGACGTCACGGACCGTCCGGGCTCCGAGGGCCGCGATCCGCTTGGCGGCCTCCGCTCTCGTCATGCCGGGCAGTGACCCGGTGAAGCAGACGGTGAGCCCGTAGAACGGGTTGTCCGGGTCGGCGTCGGGGGCGGCGTCCGGGGACGGCTCGGGCGGCGCGCCTCCCCGGTAGGCGCACCCCTGGCGGACGCCGCCGCGGTAGGAGCCCATCCGGATCCTGTGGACGGCGAGGAGGCGGTCGAGCGAGTCCGTCCCCTGCCGCCTCAGCGCGGCGAGCATCACCTGGGCCGCGGCTCGCGCGTCGGCGCCGGCGTCGTGGTGGCGGGCCAGTTCGATGCCCAGCGCGCCGGCGAGCACCGGGAGCTTGTACGACAGCAGGCCGTTCCAGGCCCGCCTCGCGAGGACGAGCGTGCAGGCGAAGCGGAGGTCCGGGACGGCCAGGCCGCTCGCCCGGCTCGCGTCGGCGAGCACCCCGATGTCGAAGGCCGCGTTGTGCGCCACGAGCGGGGTGCCGTCGGCGAACTGGACGATCCCCTCCAGTGTCTCCGGCCAGCCGGGGGCGCCCCTGACGTCGTCCGCCGTGATGCCGTGGATTCCGATGTTGCGCGCTTCGAAGTGGTCGTAGCCGTCGGGGGGCTTGATGAACGATGACCACTCCTCGACGATCCGCCCTCCCTTCACCTTGACGAGCCCTACCGAGCACGCGCTTCCCCGCAGGGAGTTCGCCGTCTCGAAGTCGATCGCCACCCACCCGGTCATCCGTCGCTCCTCACGCCGAGCCGTTGAAAGCATCACCATGAGAGCATGACGTGAAAGCACTGTCAAACAGCTTTAGCGCTTTGGATGATGTACAGTGGCGATGCTCCCGAAAGCTGATGAGGATGATCCGATGGCATCGCAGAGCGAACAGCTGACCGCCGCCGAGATCTCTCGGCTCGCCGGCGTCACGCGGGCGACCGTGAGCAACTGGCGCCGGCGCCACCCCGACTTTCCGCAGCCCAGCGGCGGGACGGAGGCGAGCCCGAGCTACGACCGGCGGCAGATCGAGGCATGGCTCGACGCGCGGGGCCGCCTCCCCGCGCGCTCGTCCAGCGACGACCTGCGGGCCCACCTGCGCGGCCGCGCGCCGCGCGAAGCCGAAGGCGTCGCGCTGTTCACGGCGCACCTGGCCGGGCTGGACGCCGGGAAGCGCGCCGCAATCGCAGCGTTGAACGACGGCGAGCTGACGGCGTTGTACGCGGAAGCGGTCGCGTCGGCCGGGGTCGGCGAGCCAGCCCACACCGACGTCCCCGCGACACTCCTCCGTGCGGCAGCACAGGTCACGCAGCAGGAAGGCCCGCTCGCCGTCTTCGACGTCCTTGACGAGCACACCGAGGCGCCAATCGGCATCCGCGGGACGCATCCAACACCAGACGTACTCGCCGACCTGATGGCCGCGCTGGTGACGACCGGGGGCCCGCGTGTCCGCAGCGTCCTCGACCCGGCCTGCGGCGGCGGACGCCTGCTCGCCGCGGTCGCCGCCGCGCTTGAGCCCGGCGCGGCCGTGCACGGCCAGGAGTACCGTCCCATCACCGCATCCCAGGCCAGGGCCCGGCTGGCGGAAGCGGCCCCCAAGACCTCAGCGGACGTACGGACCGGCGATAGCCTCCGCGACGACGCCTTCCCCGGCCTGCATGTGGACGCCGTGGTGAGCAACCCGCCCTACGGCGACCGCGAGTGGGGGCACGACGACCTGGCACTCGACGTCCGGTGGGCGTACGGCGTACCGCCGCGCTCTGAGCCGGAACTCGCCTGGGTCCAGCACGCTCTGGCGCATCTGGCCGAGGGCGGCCACGCCGTGCTCCTGCTGCCGCCGGCGACCGCGTCACGACCGTCCGGCCGCCGCATCCGGGCCGAACTGCTCCGGCAGGGGGCGCTGTACGGGGTCATCGCCCTCCCGGCCGGCCTCGCCGTACCGCACCACATCGGGCTTCACCTGTGGATACTCCGCGGCCCCGAGCCCGACCGCCCCGGCCGCGACCTGGTCCTGCTGATGGACGCCTCCGACGAGTCCGCCTCCACCGGCCTCCACGAGACGATCGTCGGCACCTGGCAGGCGTTCACCGAGCCGGCCGACCCCGCCGAGTTCACCGAGATCCCGGGAACCGCGCGCGCCGTCCCCGCGATCGACCTCCTGGACGACCTCGTCGACCTCTCACCCGCACGGCACGTCCGCACGGCACCGGTGATCACCCCGGACGCGGCCCTGCGCGACGTCGCACAGCTCATCGAGCGCCTCAAAGCAGACATCGCAGCACTCACCGGCGCCACCGAGATCGGACCGCTCTCCTCGGCCGGCGAGACGAGCCGCACCTGGCGCACCGCCACCATCGCCGACCTGGCCCGCGGCGGCGCCCTCGCCGTCCACAGGGGAACGCGAGCCGCGTCGGCCGACTTCGTGGCCGCCGACCTCGCGGACCGTCCCGTCCTGCGGGCGCGCGACCTGATCGGCGGGACGCGCGCCAGTGGCGACGCGCGCGAAGTGCACCTGGCCGATCCGGTCGCCCTCGAGGCGGGAGACGTCCTGGTCACGCAGGTCGTCGGCCCGCAGGGCGTCGCGACGCGCGTGGTGGGCGAGGACGACGCCGGATGCCTGCTCGGCAACGGCGTGTTCCTGCTACGGCCCGACCCGGCGCGCCTCGATCCCTGGTTCCTCGCCGGGTTCGTCAGCGCGCCGGACAACATCAGCCAGGCGACGACCGGCAGTTCCACTCCCCAGCTAGTGGCGTCCCGACTGCGCGTCCCACTGCTACCGATCGGCGAGCAGACCGCTTACGGTCATGCTTTCCGCCAAGTCGACGCACTCCGGAGCACCGCACGGAACGCCGCGAACTGCGCCGATGAGACAGCCGGCCTCATAGCCGCCACCCTCAGCAGCGGCGCGCTGATTCCCCCGACGACAGAGTTGCCGTGAGCCCCAGCGCAGGCCGTCGTCCATGCCCCAAACTTGAGAATCCCTGCTCCGCAGGCTGCCACATCCGGAAGGGAACCCCTTGAACCACAGCAAGCACACCGAACTGGTGAATCACGCCTGGTCGGTCGCCGACCTCCTGCGCGGAGACTTCAAGCAGTCGGACTACGGCAAGGTCATCTTGCCGTTCACAGTGCTGCGCAGGCTGGAGACCGTCCTGGAGCCGACCCGGGCGGCCGTCCAGGAGACGGTCAAGCGGTTCGAGGGCAAGGACATGGACACCGACCGGTTCCTGCGCCGCGCGTCGGGACAGTCGTTCTACAACACCACGGGCTACACCCTCGCGAAGATCGCCAATGACCCGGAGCACGCGGCGACGAACCTCACCAAGTACATCGCGGGCTTCTCCCCGAACGCGCGGGAGGTGCTGGAGAAGTACGAGTTCGCCCAGCAGATCAAGCGGCTGGACGGCGCGAACCTGCTCTACAAGGTCGTCGGCCGCTTCGCCGACCTGGACGTCCGCCCCGAGGTCGTGTCCAACCACGCCATGGGCTACTTCTTCGAAGACCTCATCCGGCGCTTCTCGGAGCTGTCGAACGAGACGGCCGGTGAGCACTTCACGCCGCGCGAAGTCATCAAGCTGATGGTGAACCTGCTGGTGGCGCCGGACGCCGACGCGCTCAGCGTCCCCGGCATCGTACGCAGGGTGCTGGATCCGGCCTGCGGCACCGGCGGGATGCTCAGCACGACGCACGAGTACATCACGTCCCTCAACCCGGACGCGACAGTCGAGGTGTACGGGCAGGAGCTCAACCCCGAGTCGTGGGCCATCTGCCGGTCCGACCTGATGATCAAGGACCAGGAACCGGACAACATCGCGTTCGGCAACTCCTTCAGCGACGACGGCCACCGCACCATGAAGTTCGACTACATGCTGGCCAACCCGCCGTTCGGCGTCGAATGGAAGAAGGTCAAAGAGGAGATCGAGCACGAGCACGAGACGCTCGGCGAGTCGGGACGCTTCGGGGCCGGGCTCCCGCGCATCAACGACGGCTCGTTCCTGTTCCTCCAGCACATGATCTCGAAGATGAAGCCGCGGGAGACCGGCGGCAGCCGCATCGCGATCGTCTTCAACGGCTCCCCGCTGTTCACCGGCGCCGCCGAGTCCGGCGAGTCCCGGATCCGCCAGTGGATCATCGAGAACGACTGGCTCGAAGCCATCGTCGCGCTGCCCGACCAGCTCTTCTACAACACCGGCATCTCGACGTACTTCTGGATCGTCACCAACCGCAAGCACCCCGACCACGAGGGCAAGGTCGTCCTGCTGGACGCCCGGGACTACTGGCAGAAAATGCGCAAGTCCCTCGGCGACAAGCGCAAGGAGATCGGCGACGGCCTGGAGGGACGTCCCGACCACATCGCCGAGATCACGCAGCTCTACGGCGACGCCCTGGAGGTCGCCGCAGACCCCGAGCACCCGCTCCACGGCAAGGTGAAGGTCTTCCGTAACCAGGACTTCGGCTACCGTCGCATCACTGTCGAGCGCCCCCTCAAGCTCCGCTTCGAGTTGACCGACGAGACCTTGGCCGCGCTTGAGGCGGCCAAGCAGGTTCAGAAGCTCGGCTACGCGGAAGCTCTCATCAATGCGGTGCGCCCCCTCCTCGGCACCACCTGGCCGACCAAGGCGGAGATGCTGAACGCCCTCATGGGCGCGGTCGTCGACGCCGGCCTCCAGTGGCCGCCCGGCGCCCCGTTCGCCAAGGCCGTCCGCGACGCCATCGGCGTCCGCGACCCGGAAGGCGAGACCCAGTACGTGCGCAAGGGCGTCATCGAACCCGACACCGACCTCCGCGACTACGAGAACGTGCCGCTGGACGAGGACGTCGAGGAGTACCTCAAGCGCGAAGTCCTCCCACACGTCCCCGACGCCTGGATCGACCACACCAAAACCAAGATCGGCTACGAGATCCCCTTCACCCGCCACTTCTACGTCTACAAACCCCCGCGCCCCCTCAGCGAGATCGACGCAGAACTCAAGGCCCTCGAAGCCGAAATCCAGGCCCTCCTCAGTGAGGTGACCGAGTGAGTATCCAGCTTCCCCCCTTGCCCGAAACTTGGTCAACGACCCGAGTGGACCGAGTCGCTTCCGTAAATGCCAGGATCGGCTGGAAGGCCCTGACGGCCGATGAATATCAACTAGATGGATACGCCTTTCTTTCCACACCCAACATCAAAACTCAAGAGATTGACTTCAAGAACGTCAACTTCATAACTGAAGAGAGGTATGAAGAATCTCCTGAACTGAAGCTCCAGAAGGGCGACGTCCTACTCGCCAAGGACGGCAACACCCTTGGGATCGTTAACATCGTCAGATTTCTCCCCCGGTCGGCTACGGTAAACGGATCGATCGCAGTCATTAGACCGTTCGGCATCGACCCTACGTTTCTGAAATATCTTCTCGAAAGTCAATTCATACAAGCGACGATTAATCAACTCAAAGGAGGAATGGGGGTTCCGCATCTCTTTCAATGGGATATCAAGCGCCTGCCCGCTCCCCTGCCTCCTCGTCAGGAGCAGCGGCGCATCGCCGACTTCCTCGACGTCGAGACCGCCCGCATTGACTCTCTCGCAGCAGCACGCAAGAAGATGGCAAGCTTGCTGGCGCTTAAACGTGAACGCCTAATAGAATCGAACCTCCAACTCGATTCCGCCATCCAAGAGGCTAAAGTTACACCTCTCAAGTATCTCGCAGCGGAAGTGACGGTCGGCATTGTCATAACTCCCGCCAAATGGTATGTCACGAACGGAGGCGTGCCTGCTCTCCGCGGGACTAACGTAAGACCTGGAAGAATAAGTGGAGCTAATCTAGTAAAGATTAGCGATGCGGGTCACCTTGAAAATCGAAAATCACGCCTGCGATCGGGCGACCTGGTCATTGTGCGAACCGGTCAGGCAGGCGCCGCTGCGGTAGTTCCGTCCGCTCTTGACGGCGCAAACTGCATCGATCTGATAATTATTCGACCTGGACCCGCACTCTCTCCTCGATACCTGGAATATGTTCTCAATTCTGGCTATGCACGGCGACACGTCGAAGAATATTCAACGGGAAGTATCCAGGCGCACTTCAACGTCGGGGCGATGAAACAAATACCCATCCCCTCCATTCCCCGGAAATATCAGGACAGGTTGGTGGCCGCTATAGACGATGCCGTCGCTCGGATCGATAGGCTCAGCGAACGGATCCAGGACCAGGCGACCCTGCTAATGGAGCGGCGGCAGGCGTTGATTTCGGCGGCGGTTATGGGGCAGTTCGATGTGTCCACGGCGTCCGGTCGTGGGGTTACGGAGTAGGGCATGAGTCCGGTGCATGACGAGAGGGCGTTCGGGGACGCGATCGTCGCGGCGATGCTCAAGGGCGGCTGGCAGGAAGGTGATCCGCGGGATTACCGACCGGAGCTTGGGCTGGACACGCGGCAGCTCTTCACGTTCATCGGGGACACCCAGGGCGACGAGTGGGAGCGGCTCGTCATACTCTACGGGAACAGCACCGGGGCCGCGCAGCTCGGTTTTGCGAAGCGGCTCGACAAGGCGATTGCCGAGGACGGGGTGCTCACCGTCCTGCGGAAGGGCGTGAAGGACCGGGGGGTCCTGATCCGGGTCGCCTACTTCAAGCCGAACCTTGTGCTGGACGACTCCGTCTTGGACGAGTACCGGGCCAACCGGCTGACGGTCGTGCGCGAGCTGGAGTACGCGACCAAGCAGGCGGACAAGGGCAACCGGCTCGACCTGGCGCTGTTCGTCAACGGGATTCCGGTCGCGACGGCCGAGCTGAAGAATCCGCTGACCGGGCAGGGCGTCGAGCGGGCCAAGGAGCAGTACCGCAGCGACCGTGATCCGAGTGAGCTGATCTTCCGGCACCGGGTGGTGGCGAACTTCTGCGTTGACCCGGACCTTGTGTTCGTCGCGACGCAGTTGCGGGGGCAGAAGACACGGTTTCTGCCGTTCAACACTGGCTCTGAGGGGCCAGGCCAACCTGGCGGCGCGGGCAACCCAGCGCCGGTCGAGCCGGGGACGTACGCGACCTCGTACCTCTGGACGCGGATCTGGGAGCCGGGCACCTGGCTGGACATGCTCCAGCGGTTCGTCCACGAGCAGAAGACGAAGAGCGCCGGCGGGCGAACGAGCAAGACGCTGATCTTCCCGCGCTACCAGCAGTGGGACGTGGTCACGAAGCTCATCGGGCACGCCGCCCGCTACGGGGCCGGTCACAACTACCTGGTGATGGCGTCCGCCGGGTCGGGCAAGTCGAACACCATCGCGTGGCTGGCGCACCGGTTGTCGTCGTTGCACACGTCGGTGAACGCGGCCGAGCTTGCCCCGGAGGCGGTGGCGAACGGGGTCGAGCCGGGGACGCCGGTCTTCGACAAGGTCATCGTCATCACCGACCGGCGGAACCTGGACGCCCAGCTGCGGGAGACCATCGGCGCGTTCGAGCAGACCGCGGGGCTCGTGGTGAAGATCGACGAGAAGATCGGCGCCAAGTCCGAGCAGCTCGCGAAGGCGCTGTCCCAGTCGTCCGGGAAGATCATCACGGTGACGCTGCAGACGTTCCCGGCGCTGATCGACTTCCTGCGGCGCAACCCGACCGAGATCGCCGGGCACCGCTTCGCGATCATCGTGGACGAGGCGCACTCCTCCCAGTCCGGGGACGCGGCGACGGCGGTCAAGGCCGCTCTGCGCGACCTGGGCCTGGACGCCGACTCCGACGACGAGGGCGCCACGACGGTCGAGGCCAAGCTGGAGCGCAGGGCCGCGCAACGCTCGCAGGCGTCCAACCTGTCCTACTTCGCGTTCACGGCCACGCCCAAGAGCAAGACGCTGGAGCTGTTCGGCACGCAGGACACCGTGGACGGCAGGCCGACGTACCGGCCCTTCCACACCTACTCGATGCGGCAGGCGATCGAGGAGGGCTTCATCCTCGACCCGCTGCGCAACTACGTCACGTACGACACGTACTGGAAGCTCGTCAACAAGAACCCCGATGACCGCGAGGTCGACCCGTCCAAGGCGAACACGCTGCTTGCGCGGTACGCGATCACGCATCCATCGACCGTCGCGCAGCACGCGAAGATCATCGTTGAGCACTTCCGGGCGCACACGCAGGGACGGCTCGGCGGACGCGCCAAGGCCATGGTGGTGACCGCGTCGCGCAAGAGCGCCGTGCAGATGTCCCGTGCGATCAAGCAGCACATCGATGACATGGGATACGGCATCGGTGTCCTGGTGGCGTTCTCCGGCTCGCTCACGTACGAGAAGGAAGAGGTCACCGAGTCCAAGGAGAACGGTGGCCTGCCTGAGAGCGCCCTGCCCAAGGCGTTCGCGTACACGCGGGCCGACGACCTCAGCACGCAGACGGGCGGACGCGGAAAGCCCGAGTATCGAATCCTCGTCGTCGCCGAGAAGTACCAGACGGGTTTCGACCAGCCCTTGCTGACGACGATGTACGTCAACAAGAAGCTGGCCGGTATCTCCGCCGTCCAGACGCTGTCCCGGCTCAACCGGACCGCCGACCGCAAGAGCCAGACCGACCTGGCGGTCGTGGACTTCGTCAACGACGCCGAAGACGTCCAGGACGCGTTCCGGCCGTACTACGAGGAGGCGATGACCCTCCCCTCGGACCCGAACCTCCTCTACACCGCGCAGAGCCGCGTCATGTCGGCGCAGATCCTCGCCAACGCGGAGATGGACGAGTTCGCCCGCGCCTACCTCGAAGCCGAGGAGAAGGCCGGTGGCTCGACCGCGCGTTGGGAGAAGCTGCACGCCGAGTTGTACCGGCTCCTGAATCCTGCCGTCGTGCGCTTCACCGCGCTGATCGACAGCGAGGACGAAGACGACCACGAGATCGCCGAGGACTTCCGCGCGAACCTCAACGACTACGTGCGCAAGTACGGGTTCCTCTCGCAGATCGTCCCGTACCGCGACGCCGAGTTGGAGCGCCTCCACCTGTACGGACGGCACCTGCTCAACCGGCTTCCCCGGCGCGCCGACGGCGGTGTGGACATCGGCGAAGTCGACCTCAGCCACATGCGGGTCGAGAAGACCGGCGAGCACGATCTCAGCCTCACTCCCGAAGGCGCCACCGTGGTCAAAGGCTTCGGAGAAGGCGCCGGCGGTGCCCAGGAGCCGGAGAAGTCGCCGCTGGAGGAGCTGATCGAGAAGTTCAACGCCAAGTTCGGCACGGACTTCACCGAAGAGGACATCATCCAGCCGTTCGAGGAGGCGATGGCCGACCCCAAGGTCAAACAGGCCGCGGTCGCCAACAACGACCAGGAGAACTTCGGAGTCGTCTTCGACAAGGTCTTCGAGGACAAGATGATGGACCACGTCGACACCATCGCCACCCTCGGCGAGAAGTATTTCGGTTCCGACCCCGAGTTCAAGTCGTCCCTGAACAGCCGTGCCCGCCGTGCGGCATGGCAACTGCTGCGCGAACAGGCCGGAGTCGCCTGATCGCTCGCCCGTCCGGCCGTTCCCCGAGCGGATCGGAGGACGGCTGGACAGGCAATCTCTCCCCTCGGGAGACTTGACCAGGGCAAATTAGGGCGACTGCACGCGGAGCGAGGATGCCGGTCAGGACCATTGCCGACCGCTATGAACTGATCGAGGAGATCGGTTCTGGAGGCATGGGCACGATCTGGCGCGGCTACGACACCGTCCTGGACCGCGAGGTCGCTGTCAAGGCCATCCGCCCCGACATGCTGTTCACTCCCGAGCGCATCGCCGACCTGGCCGAACGGTTCCGCCGCGAGGCGCGCGTCACCGCCCGCATCCAGCACCACGGCGTCCCCCAGGTCTACGACGCGGTCCTGAACGCCGACTCCGCGGATCGCCTCTACCTGGTGATGCAGTACATCAAGGGTAGGAACCTGCGCTCCTACATCGACCCGGCCGATCCGCTGCCGATCGCCTGGGCCGCCGCGACGGCCGCGCAGATCGCCACCGTCCTGTCTCACGCGCATGCGATCCCGGTCGTCCATCGGGATCTGAAACCGGACAACGTCCTGGTGACCGATGACGGCACCGTCAAAGTCCTCGATTTCGGCATCGCCGCGATCCTGCGCCGCGACGTCACCAAGATCACGGTCACCGGCGCACCGATGGGCACCAGCCGCTACATGTCCCCTGAGCAGGTCAACGCGGCCCAGGTGACGCCGCAGAGCGACCTGTACGGGCTGGGTTGCGTCCTGCACGAACTCCTGGCGGGGGCCCCGGTTTTCGACGGCAACAGCGAGTTCGAACTCTGGAAGCAGCACAGCACTGCCGAACCCGAGCGGCTAAGCAAGCTGCGTCCGGAAGTGCAGCCAGAGCTTGAGGAACTGGTCCTGGACCTGCTCGCCAAGAAGCCTGAGCAGCGGCCGGCGGACGCCTACACCGTCTATGAGCGCCTTCTCCCGTTCCTTCCGTCCCCCGGCTCACCGGCGCTCGCCACGAGCCGGCGGCTCGGCGAGATGCCCGACCCGACGCTCCTCTACCGGCAGCCGAACGCCCCGCGCCGCCGCACGAGCCGGCCTTCCCCCATCCCTGCGCCGCCGACCGTGCCGCACGCACCGACCACGCCGCCGACCCAACTCCGCAACGCCATCGACGACGCTCTCCGGCGCTCCACCCAACTCCTCGGCTCCGAGCGGTTCGCGCAGGCCGCCGACGTCGTTGAGGCCGTCATCAGCCCAGCCGCCAAGATGCTGGGCTCCGAAAGCCCCGACCTGCTCAAGCTCCGCTTCCACCGTGCTCTGATCCTCTATCTCGGTGGAGATTCGCGGACGGCGCTGCCGGAGTTCGACGCTCTGTCCGATGCCTACGCACGCACCGCCGGGCCGTCCAGCGATCGTGCCTTGGGCTCCCGCCGCTACGCAGCTCTCTGCCGCGCGAACCTCGGCCAGAACACCGTCGCGCTGGACCAGTTCCGCCGCCTTCTCGAAGATGTTGCCAACGCCGACAGCCACGCCAGCGAACTCGCACTCGACATTCGGCACAGCATCGGCATGCTCCTGCTGTCCGCCGGTGACAAGGCCGCCGCAGAGAACGTCTTCGAGACCCTCTATCAGGACCACCTCGTCATCAACGGTCCCGACGACGAACGCACCCGCGAGATCGCCGACATTCTCACCCGTATCCGCCTCCCCACGTCCCCATAGCCCTCCGCAGGTGGACGCGGATTCCGCTGCGTCCGAGCGCCGGAAGGAAGGCGTCCAGTAGATAGCGGAGGGGCGGACGGGAGGGAACGCCCCTCCGCTGGTCTTCAAGTACGGTCGATGACCGCGAAGACGACCTTGCCAGCGTTGTCTGCCAGGGCGCGGATACCCCAGCAGCGGGCGTACTGGTCGACGATGAACAGGCCCCGGCCCGTCTCGCTGGACGTGTCGGCCGCCAGCATGTGCGGCAGGCTGCACGCGGCGTCCTGGACCTCCATCCACAGCGCGTCGTCCTCGGTCCGGCTCAACCGCAGGATCACGTCGTCGTCGGTCGCGGACGTCGCATGCTGCAGGGCGTTGGTCACCAGCTCGCTGGCAACCAGGCACGGCACGAAGTCGTCCATCCCGTACACGCCGGTGACCAGCCGCACGAACTCCCGGATCTCCGCGACCACCTTGAGGTCCTGCTTCACCACCATCTCGTTCTCCACCGCCGCCTGACCCATAACCTCTCCTCACTGTGTGTGGCGTACAACACACAGTGAGCCACTTTTCTGGCTACGATGCGGTTGCCATCGAAAGGTGGCAAACAAAGGAAGATCACTCCCCGTTCAGGCACCTTCCACTGAGAGGCAGGAGCCATGCCCCCGCGACGTCCCCGGCGTCCCAGCGAATCCCCCGCCCTCATCGCCTTCGGCCGTCAGATGCGCCGACTGCGCGAAGCCAAAGGAATCAAGCAGGAGACCATCGCCCACCTGACGCAGGTCAGCGGCCCACAGGTCAGCAAGATCGAGAACGGCAAGAAGCGCGCCACCCGCGCCTTCGTGGAATGCGTGGACGAGTACCTGGAAGCCAACGGCGCACTCATCAACCTCTGGGAGGACCTCAACAAGGACGGCCACCCCGTCCCGATCTGGTTCGACTGGCCCCAGATCGAGGCCGACGCGGTCATGCTGATCTGCTGGCAGCACTCCGTCGTCCCTGGGCTCGCCCAGACCCCCGAATACGCGCTCGCCATCGTGCACGGCAACCAGGAGGCCGCAGACCTCCGGATCAAGCGCCAATCCATCCTCACCAGGGACGACGAGCGCGGTCCGGCGATCGTCGTCTTCCTGATCGACGAGCAGGTGCTCTACCGCCAGGTCGGGACCACCGAAACGATGAGCAAGCAGCTGGAGCACCTGATCGAGATCAGCATGATGCCCAACATCACCGTTCAAGTAGTGTTGGGCAGCGGTGAGCACGACGGCAACATGGGCGCCTTTGTACTCGCGACCATGGAGGATCGGAGCGAGGTGGCGTACGCCGAAACGGCCATTCGCTCGATCACGACGGACGACCCCGCCGACCTCTCCGTCATGGCTCGAACGCTGGTCGACCTCCGTTCACGTGCACTCACACAAGAGCAGTCACGCGAGCTGATCAGGAAGGTGGCTCAAGAAAGATGGACCTGACGAACACCAAGTGGCGCAAGAGCAGTTACAGCGGCTCTAACGCTGCCGAGTGCGTCGAGCTGGCGGACGTGGCCGGTGCGGTGGCTGTGCGTGACAGTAAGGACCCCGACGGCCCCGTCCTCCTGCTGACCCGCGCGGCCCTGCGCACCGCCGTCCAGTCCGCCCTCAACACCCACTGACCACCCCGGCACTGACCACCTCAGCAGCGGCACGATTTGTTGGGTCACGGTGGGTCGTCCAGCCCCCGGCCTGGATGTCCCACCAGCCCAACTCCTCGCACAGGCCGCCGGCTGCGCCTGTTCCTGGACGCAGACGTCAACCACATCCCGTCACGGCACCTCCCTAGAGGGAATGCGCGACGTCTGCCGACAGGTGGGCTTCATCGAGCGAGATGGAGCACTGCTGCGGACCGGTGCCCGCACAAGATCGCGTCCTCGGCGTTCAGCACGAGCAGCCGCCCGTGCCAGGGCGCGGTGCCCCTACGTCGCCGGGCGGACGGGAGTGACGGCGTCCCGCAGGCACTCGTACGCCAACGGTGCTGCCTGAGCACCAGCGCAGCGATGTGGTGACGAGTTGCCAACCCACCTCAGACCGTCCGAAGGCCGACGCTCAGTCGCCTGCGGCATCCCGGAGGCGTCGGCTTCGTGGCCGAGAAGGGCGCGCTCCAGTCACCGGCGTCGGAACCGAGGTACGGCTGAGACGCGGGCAGCCGAGAAGGGAGAACTCCCGGCGTCCCTGGCATCACGTCACCTGAGCCGACCGGAGTCCGTCCCCCGTCCCCTCCGGAAGGGGTGATCCGAGGGTCATGGCGTCAGATGCGTGCTGCGATCGAGGACATGTCCCGCAGCACCCGATCGAGCAATTCCTCCAGCAGCCGATTCTCCTCAAGGGCCGCACGGGCTCTGTCGTGAAGGGGTTCGACCACTTCCTGGAACCGCCTGCGAACCTCGGGGTCGGGCCAGGGCAGTTCCAACCGTGAGAACGCGCGCCGGCTGATCTCCCTTGCCTGCCGACCTTGCGCGATCTTAGGAAGCTCCTCACTTCTGGAACGCAGCTCGTGCAGCAGCCACCAGCAGTCCGAGGGATCGGACGGGCGCACCGCGAGCACTCCCCGACCGGGGGTGGTCGGCGACCAGGTCAGTGCTGCGCGGGCCCCCTCGGGTCGTGACGCGACCAGTACGGTTCCCGGATCGCAGACGTCCCCCGGCTCGGCACGCGTTTCCCGTCCTCCCTCGATGTAAGGCGGATCCGCACGCAGGACGTCGGCCGGCGCTATCCGGCACGTCGCGACACCGCTCACGGCGGCCTGGGACGGGCCTGGCCGCCCGGTCATGATCGAAGTGATGGCACCGAATGTGGAAGGCACCCATGATTGTCGCTGCCGTCGCGTCAGCATGGCGTGATGAGCGTCGGCCAAGGCGACAGCGTCCGCGGCGATCCGCAGGTTCAGATCCCTCTTGTCCTGGATCAACTCGACAAGTCGGCTGAGGGTCCCGATTTGTCCGGGTGGAGGGACGACCACCTCCATCGCCCTCAGCCGGTCGATGCTCAAGGTCGGCTCGACATGCGCCGACACATGCCGGTCGAACCAGGCGCGGGCGACCGGCGTCTGGAACCAGATCTTCAGCCAGCGGGTGATGTGGTGGTCGCGTGCGCGGAGGATGCCGACCGAGCGCGTCGTCACCCAGCCGGTATGGCGCTGGTCGATCAGCGCCGCGTCACCCACCCGGCGGACGAGTACCACGACCAGGTCGCCCTCGGCGAGGACGGCACGGCTGTCCTTGCCGTCCAGCGGTGCGGCAGGGTCCGGCGGGGACGTCCAGAGGCGGCCGTCGCGAACGTCACCGGCTCTGATCACCCCTCGGCCGCTGGGGAGCTCGTTTTCCGGAAGCCCGTAGGTGACCTTCCGGTCCGCTACCTCCTTCACCGTTTTGCGCTGCCAGCCCTCACCATCGAGTGCGCGCATCACAGTTCGTCCAAGACTTGAAGCAGGTTGGCCTCCAGGGCGCGCGACTCCTTGAACTTGTCCCGGAGTCCGGCGGCGAGCTCGTCGATCCGCCGCTGCTCCGGGGCATCGCTGATGCCGGGCTCATCGGTGTACCTCGGCGGCTGCAGGTCGTATCGCTGATCGGCGATCTCCTCGGCGGTGACGGAACGGCACCGACCGGCCTCGTCACGGTATTGCCCATCCACCTCTCGCCATGCCGCGAGTGTCCGCAGCACCTGCTCGACCCCTTCCGGGCTGAGGCGACGCTTACGCCTCGGCGCCTGTTCGTACGCCTTCCGCGCGTTGATGAAAAGCACCTTGCCCTGACGATCACTGCTGCCCCACTCATCGCGGGGACCCTTGTCGGTGTTGAGCAGCCACAGGCAGCAGGGGGCCCGGCTGTGGGCGAACAGGCCCGGTGGCAGCGCCACCACACATTCGACGACGTCCTCCTGGACGAGCCGTCCGCGCACCCGCTGCTCCACCTGTCGTGCCCCGGTCGCGGCCCCCTCCGCCATGAGAATCGCCGCTCTGCCCCGAGGAGCGAGCGCGTGCACGATGTGGAGGATCCATGCCAAGTTCGCATTGTCCTGCGGGGGCGCCGCCTCGTCCGGCCACCTCGGGTCGTCCGTGCGCGGTCCGGCACGCCACGATCCGTTGAACGGCGGGTTGGCCAGGACGATGTCATAGGACGACTCGGCGGGCCGCGCGAGACTGTCCATCGGTGGAAGAAGCCGCGCGTCCAGGTTGCGGGCGTCCAGGTTCATTCGCGCCACATGGAGCGCGGAGGCGTGCACGTCCTGGCCGGTCAGTTCGAGATTCGACGGCCTGCCCGTGCGCTCGGACACGTGGCGGTCGGCGCCGATGAGCAATCCGGCTGAACCGCACACCGGATCAAGCACCCGGTGGCCTTCCTGAGGATCGACCGCTGCCACCATCAACCGCACGACGTCGTTGCGGGTGAAATAGTCCCCGCTTTTCGCCTTCGCTTCGGACAGGTCCTGAAAGCATTGGTCCAGGCAATCATCGGTGCGGCCGGCTCGGTGGATCGCCTTGACCAGGCGACGCAGCGCGTCGTCGGCCGTTGGAGGAAGACGCGGCACGAACCCGTGGCCTTCCTCGTCCTGGTACCGGGGCAGGCATTCTCGTACCGAAAGCCCCATCTGCTGAGGCTTGTACGTTTGGGCCAGGAGCCAGTTCCACAAGGTATGCTGGTCGCTCTGCGGGTTGTATCGTGCCTGGTCCCTCAGAATCATGAGTCCGGCCACGACACGGCAGGCGTCGTGAAACTCTAGAAGGTTCCCCAAGTCACGTACTGGGATACGGATTTCAGGCGGCATCTCTACTCCTCCTGGTGGACGGTCGCGCTGTCCCCGCGTCCTTGTTCACGCGATGCCGCCCGTTTTCATGAGCAGGACGACCACCGGCACCGCGGCGGCGAAGGCAGCGGCCCCGGCTGCGATGGACCCGATGACCCGGCCACCGTCGAGCCACTTCAGGAATGCGGCCAGCAGTGCCGCGATCAGCGCCACCAGGATCACCACGACCACGATGAGTACTCGCTCCATCTGCGGCTCCATCTCTACTGGGCGCGCGAAGCCGGCGGACGGTCGCGCGGGTTCCGGTGCGGCGGGCGGTCATTCCCGTCCGACACGAGAACAGTAGGAGGCTACGGCGCAGCGCTCATGGAGCACGTTGTTTGGGTTTTTCCTAGCGCCAGATTGATGTCTATCTTTAGAGGTATGTCCGGTTCTGGCGGCGTCGAAGGGTCTCCCTCACTTGCGGTAGGGGCGCGGGAACGGGCGCAGGCGGCCTTCCCCGGAGGCGCGTCAGCAGGAACAGTCGCGGCGTCTCGAATCGCGAGTCCCCCACCGGGACGCACCTCGGCTCGACCTCCGACGACCGCACCGCCCGCATCTGGGACATCCATAACCCCGGCGAGGCCGTGACGCTGCGCGGCCACGCCAACTGGGTCGACGACATCGCCTGGTCTGCCCGACGCACGCCGGGTCGTCACCGGCTCCGCCGACGGCACGGCTCGCGTCTGGGACACCACCACCGGCGAGCAACTGGCCGTCCTCGACGCCCACGAGGCCCGCGTCGCCGGCGTGGCCTGGTCACCCGACGGCTTCATGATCGCCACCGCGTCCTACGACCGCACCGTCCGTCTCTGGGCGGGCAGGACCTACACCGAGATCGGCGTGATCGGTGTCCATCGGGGCCCGGTCGTCTCCGTCGCCTGGACTCCGGACAGCCAGACCGCCATCTCCGCCTCCCTCGACGGCACCGCCCGGCTCTGGCCCTTCGACGTCGACCTCGACGTCCTGAAATCCAAGGCCGAGGCACGCGTGTTCCGCCCGCTGGCGCAAGAAGAACGCCTCGCCCACCTGCTCCCCGAGCCCGATCAGTAGACCTGCTCGACCACCCGCACGTCCCGATCGACCAGGTACTCGGACGGGTCCAGCCCCATCGCCTCCCGCTCCGGCGACGCCCAGTACCGCTGGTTCGCCTCCTCGAACGTCCCCTCCCCCTCGTACCAGATCACCCACACGAACCGGCTCCGCTCGTGATCAAGCCAGGCACCCCCGATCCCGAACCCCAACTTCAACCGCAGCGGCACCACCGACTCCCGCCACCTGGCCGCCCACTCCTCGAGCAGCCCTTCCCTGATCGTGTACGTCCTCAACTGGACGGTCTTCGGCACGATGCCCCTTTCCATCTGGAATCCGCAGCGTCGGCCAACACCCCGCCGCGAAACTCAGACAACCACGGGCCCACCCCGTCGGGCATCCCAACCTGCGGTCCTGGCGGTCGCCCTCCCGGCCGCCTGCGCGCCGCGATCGCTCCGCCTCCCTCCGGCATGACGGACATCACGCTCACCGAGCACGGGTCGGCGGGGTCGCTGCCCTTGTCCGGAACACAGGCAGGGTGAGTACTTGATCGAACTCGGGGCGCTCCTGCTGAAGGTAGGCGTGGACAGCGGCGCGTGACGCAGCACGCCATCACAAGGAGCATGAGCGTCAGGGGCAGGACCTGGCACAAGTGGCCGCGGTTTCGGTAGCGCCCGCAGAACTTGAGCCGCCCGCTACGATCGCGCGCTCATGCCGATGACCGGACGCTGCCGCGTGCCCAGTCGGCTGAGAGGAAGAGGTGTACCTTTAGCCGATCCTGAAAATGGGTGCTCGAAAGATTCTTCCCGCACAGGTCGACCGGGGGGTGGATATGGACATGCAGTTGTCACGAATAAAGGCGAAACTCGGCGAGGTGGCGAACTCGCCTGGCCGGTTCACCTCGTTCGGCGCCGAGAAGCACGCCTACCGGCTGAATCCGCCGGTGCCGGAGTCAAGCGTCGCCGCGTTCGAAGCCGGGCACGGCATCGTCCTGCCGGAGAGTTACCGCAGGTTCATCACGGAACTCGGCGACGGAGGCGCAGGCCCTGGCTACGGACTCCTGACACTGGCCCACGCCTACGGGGAGGTATCCGACTCCTTTCCCGGCCATCTGGCCGAGCCGAGCCCGTTCGTCCCCGGAACTCGGTACGCCCAAGGCTGGTGGGACGATTTCTGGGGGCCGGACGACCGGCCGGATCCGCTGCAGGGCACACTGGCGGTCGTCCACCACGGCTGTACGAGCTATACCCAGCTTGTCGTCTCCGGCCCCGGACACGGACGCCTCGTCAACGTCGATCTCAACGGCGTTCCGGCACCGTATGTGCTTGAAGACGAAGATTTTCTGTCGTGGTACGAGCGGTGGCTCAACGAATTGCTCGCCGGCTATGACGTGACCTGGTTCGGCGAGAAGATCCCCGGCGATGAAACCGGGCTGCTCGGCATCCTCGCCGACGCCCCGTCTCCACATCGGCGCGCCCGGGCGGCGCGTTCACTGCGTGCCCTGCGTGCCCTGCCTGTCATCTCCCAGACCGCGGCAGAGGCCCTCGCCAGAGCGGCCACTGATGCCAGCCCGCTGGTGCGGGAAGCGGTCATGGAGGTTGCTTGGCGTTCCGAGGTCAGGTCGATCAAGTCTGCGGCACGGGCGGCGCTGTCCGATCCAGAAGCACCCGTACGAGCTGAGGCGATCAGTGTGCTGCGTGCGCTCGGGACCGCGGACGTCGCCGAGCGGGCCCGGCTGCTACTCGCCGATCCGGATCGGGAGGTGCGCTGGAGGGCAATGTGGGCGCTGGCCGACAGCGGCCGGATGATCGCGGCTGATTTGGCACCCCTCATCACCGGACATGATGCCAGGACACGAGAATCAGCGACGTACTTTCTCATCCGGGCGCAGGGCGAGGCGCACGGCCTGCTCGCCCGAGCTCTCGGCGACGAGAACCCGGCAGTACGCCGCCAGGCGGTACAGACAGCAGAACAGCGGAATGAGCGGACGCTCCTGACCAATATGGAACGCATGCTGCAGATCGAAGTCGACGGCTATGTCCGGGTCAATCTCGACCGTGTCATTGCCGCCTGGTCTGGTGACCGGCCACATCGGCTGGGGTGACACGGACGAGGCGTGAGGCGCATCAGCGGGCGCGCTCGGGACCGCCTTGCGGCGCGCCGAACTGAGCGTCCTCCTATGCCGCAGATCGTGCGCGGGGACGTCCGCCATAGCCAAGGGCGGACACTACTGGCGCGACTGGGCGGGCGCCTCGGCGAGCGACAGGCTGTTCCCGTCCGGATCGAGCACGACGACGTGGCGCACGCCGTTGCCGTACGTCTCCACCGGTTCGTGGCCGATGCCGTGCGCGGCGAGGCGCGCCAAAGTCTCGTCGAGGTCGTCGACCCCCAGCGTGACCATTGCCGTGCCTACCCTCTCGGCCCGCACGTCCCGCTCTTCGACAACGACCCACGCGTTCTCACCGACCTGCCACAGGAACTCCTCGCCACCGCGGTTCCCGGAACTCATCGGAGCAAGCGCGCCCAGCCCGCCGACCTTCGCATCGGGCCAGTGCTGTCCAGGCTGCACCAGATTTCTTGAGCACGGCCTGAGCTCGTCCACCTGCCCCAGAGGCCCTGCCAAGGGGACGCCAGATGACAGCCCAACCCACGGGGTCAGGAAGTTGTGAGGAGGTAGCGGGCAAGGATGACGTCGCCAACGGGGCCGTGACTGACCTTGCGACCACGGCTCATGACGAGACGGGCCAGGCACCGGACGGCGGCGTCGATCACGCCGGCGTCGGTGTCGGGGGCTCTGCTGCCGCAGATGGCCAGGTGCACAGTGGCTGTCGGAGGGCCGGGGAACTGGCCGAGGCTCGGTAGATGAGAGCCGAGCCTGGAGGGCGGCGGGCCGTCCAGACGACGGTTCACACGATCAGGCAGGACTGCTCGATGCACCCCCCGATCCCGAACCCCGGCTTCGCAGCGCGAGCCCAGCCCCGTACTGGAAGCCGACCCCGGACACAAGATCTCCCGAGCACAAAGCGCTGCTGCCTCGGCCGGAGGCTGAGCCTCTCTGACCACGTCCGATGCCGATCGCGCCGACCGGCTGTCACCGACCGACACCCTGGAAGCGGCTATTTTCGCGCAGCAGAAACCTTGCAGTCCGAAACGCAAGAGTCGTAACGTGTTCTAGTGGGCGGATACGACATTTGTGACTTAGTCAACTGTCAGGATCTACCGTGACCTCGATGACTCCTGTGACTGTTCGCCTTCGGACAGCGACGCCAGCCGCTACCATCTGCGAAGTCTTGACCTCACACCCGCTGCACAATTGACCACCGGTCGTCGCATACCCATACATTTGGGCGATAGGGGAGACTCGAAACACATGGTCATCGGACATACGGCTAGAGAAGGGCCGAGCAGGGGATTTCGACACCTGATCGATCTCCTCCTGGGGCGCCGTCGGCATGTGAAGGGCAGGTCCCAGTCCCGGCCTCTCGAGGTCACCACAGACTGCCTCTTCTGCCAGGTGGACGACCCGTCACTCAACAGCATCCTCTGCGAGAACGACTTATTCTATGCGCGCTTTGATAACTTCCCTGCCAATCCTGGACATATCGAGATAGTCCCCAGGAGGCATGTCGTCTCGTTCTTCGATCTGGACGAACAAGAGGTCCTCAGCGCCTACACCTTGATGCGCACCGCACGGGGCCTCATCGACGAGAACTACTTTCCCGAGGCCTACACGATCGGTATCAACGATGGCAAAGCGGCCGGGCGGAGCATCGATCATTTGCACATCCATCTGATCCCTCGGCACCATGGCGATGTCGATGACCCCCGTGGGGGTATACGCCGGGCCGCTCCCAACTCCGACCCGGACGCCTGGCAATGACGCGGGCTATCGCGTTCCGATCGCGATGAACCAGCCCGCACGGCCTGCGAAGCGAACGTGAACGTCGGAGAAACCGGCCGCCTCCAAGCAGCCCGTGAACGCGTCCGGATCGACGAACGTGAACCAGCGCCGCCCGTCCAGTGATCCGCCCTTCCTCCAGCCCTCGCCGTCCCCGATCCGCATGCTTATCGCCGCGACGCCCGCCGGGGCCAGGACACGGAGCTAATTCCAACTTCATTGGCCCTGGTGGTGAAGGGTGAGGATGGCTTGGACGGTGGCGGTGAGGCGGCTGGGTGAGCAGCGGGCCTTGCGCA
>NZ_JBICUA010000017.1:0-142542 GCF_043197915.1 Actinomadura geliboluensis
ATGGTACTGCATGGGAGACCGTGTGGGAGAGTAGGACGCCGCCGGACACATATTGCAGGAAGGCCCCGCCGTTTTCGGCGGGGCCTTTCTCATTTTCCGGCCCAGTAGATCGAGGCCGGGTGGTTGAGCGCGGCCCCGCGACGAGGTGAATCGCGAGGGCCATTTTGTCAGTGGCTCGCAGGAGGATGGCGTCACACGGATCCCGCGCGGCACAAGCTGCCGAGGTGATCAACGGGCCGTGCCGCCGACCTTTTCGGAGGAGCCATGCTCAACGTCTCGTACGACGACATCAAGTGGGCTGAGTCGTTCAACGAGATTTACTGCTTCACCTTCATCAAAGGCGTCGAGGAAACCGACGCGTTGTTGCGTCTGGGCGGCCTCCAAGACACGTTTCATCACCGTACCTTGCAGGAGGCGAGCGAAATGTACGCGTCCTACGAGGCGGGTTACGCGAACGTCGCATTCGCTCTGGACCTCGGTGCCTGGACGATCCTGATCGAGCCTGACGGTTACCAGGGGTCGCTCATCGAGCTGCTCAAGGCGCTGTCCCGGGGCACCGAGGCCGTGTCGGTGCAGCGGCACGATTACGCCGACCACGGCTTCGGTTACGCCGTCGATGGGACGCTCGTCACCGGATTCGAGCCCACCTGGCCCGGTCACCGGTGGGGCAGCGAGCCCGACCGCCTGCTGGGGAAGATGCGCACGGCGGGCCTGAACCCGGACCTCGATGACGAGGACGACTCTGTATCGCGCGCCTACGTCCCCGCCCTCCTTCTCGCGGGTCTCATCACCGGCGTGCTTCCGCATCGGGACGCCTTCTCCGGGCGGCTCCTGTCCGCTGAGATCGAACCGTGGTTCAGTGCCGCCGAGCCCTGGCTCGGCCATGGGCCCACGGACCCCGAAATGATCGCGGCCCTCGACGCCGCCCCGCCGCACGTGCTCCGCTCCGTCGCCGCGCGCGAGGCGATGCGCCTGGCATCGGTCCTCGGCGTCGACGGAACCCCCGGCCTGGCCGAGGCGGTCACCGCGGCCGAGCGCGGCGAGCCGGTCGAGGTCTCGCCCACGTCCGAACTCGGTATGCGTGTTCGGTCCTGGCTGACGCGCTCACGTCAGGCGGCGCGGTCGCTCAACGCTCCGTTCGACCGCTCCAAGATGAGCGACGACGAACGGACCGAGGTGTCGCTGCTGGGCTGGTTCGCGGAGGCACTGAGGGCCGCGCTGTGGCCGGAGCCGCACGCGGCCGCCCGCGCCGTGCTCCGCCCGTTGACGCAGGGCCCGCCCGGCCTCCGCGACCCGGCTCAGGAGAGTGCCGTCCTGCACGCCCTCCGCGGCGACGCGAGCCTGACCTGAACCCGAGCTAGCGGTCCAGACGCCAGCCGTCTCCGTGGTCCTGGCGGCGACCCCGGGTGGTCAGGGGGCGGTGCGGTAGAGGTGGACGAGGCCGCGGGTCACGGCCGCCGGCCAGACGGTGGCGTGCTGTTCGTCCGGGATGACTTCGCTGTGGGTCTTGAGGGCCGGGTGCTCGCGCAGCCGGGCGGTGAATCGCGCCAGGTCGGTGACCATGTCGAGCCCGGATAAGGTCTCCTGCATCGCGGCGGGCAGGAGCGGCCAGCCGCGGACGGGGCTGTTCTCCCGTTCGCCCACGGCCAGGTAGACGTCGCCGGCCGCCCGGTCTGCGACGGGCGACCGGCGTCCGTCGAGCAGCAGATGGTCGTCCCACCAGAGCGACGGGCTGACCGCCAGGAACCGGCGGAATCCTTCAGGACGGCGTGTTAGGGCCCAGCAGGTGAACAGTCCGCCCAGGGAGAAGCCGCTGAGTCCCCGATCCCCGGGATCGAGCGGGTGAGCCGACTCCACGAACGGTGCGATCGCCTGGTGGATCAGGTCGAGCATCGCGTCGGCGCCGCCCGTCCCGTACGGGGTCTTGCCGCGCAGGTAGCGGGACGTGGCGCTGGTCGGCGTCAGGTCCCGGACGCGCTGGGCGGTCAGCCGCTCGGGGTCGCCGGTGGCGGGGGAGATGCCGTCGACGGCGACGGGGCGCAGCTGCCGCAGCGAGTAGGCCAGGGTCGTCTGTGCGATGTGCGCGGTGGTCAGGAAGGTGAGGAATCCGTCGAGGAGGTACAGGACCGCGACCGGCTCCGCGTCCGCGCGCAGTGCGGGAGGCGGCACTGACACGGAGATGTGCCAGCGGTCCGTGGGCTCGTCCTCGTTGGTCAGCAGGTATTGAACCGACCCCGGCACGTCTACCGGGCCGGGAGTCCAGCTCGGGGTCATGCGCGACTCCAACGATTCGGCGCTGGGCGTCCTGCCGCGGGTCAGGTGCGGGCGGCGAGGTCCTCGGCCGCACGGACGCGTGCCACCTCGGGCGTCCGGGCGTCCAGCCGGATCTTCGCGAGGGCCTGGCGGCCGAGATCCGCCGCCCCGGCGTGCTTGACCTCGCCGGGGGCGAGATACACGGTGAGGTCCGGGAAGATGACCAGCTTGCCGCCGTCGTCGGCGGGGGTTGTCCGGAAGTCGTCCGGGTCGCGGGGGGCCGCCAGCCGCTCCTCGGCGAAGGCGGCCGCCGGATCCGGCTCGCGGGTTCCGGCGGGGACGAAGGTGCCGTTGCGGAAGTACACCGTGGTCTGGGCCCGGTCGCCCGCGGCGAGGGCCGCCCGTGCCGCGCGTGCCGGCGGGTCGGGCGGGCGCCGGATGAGGGTGCGACCCGCGCTCTGCCGCCGGATCCGCCAGAGCTTGACCACCGTCCAGATGAGGAGCAGCGGCCACAGCACGAACAGGGCCACCAGCAGGCCCGCTCCGGGCGCGTCCACCTTGACGCGGAGTGCCTCGCTGGACCGCTCGCAGGTGACCGCGACGTAGTCGGTGGCGGGCGCGCGGAACGCCCCGACCCACCGGTATCCCTTGATCTCCGCCGCGTCGCCGTCGTGCCGTGCGCGGTCCAGGTTCACCGGGTAGGTGCCCTTCTGCCCGGCCAGCGTGCAGGTGCCGGGGTCCTCGGCGGCCGCCACGACGTGGACCCGGTAGCGCAGGCCCTCGTCCACCCAGAGGACCGGGCGGAGCTCCCCGGGCACGCTCCCGGGCCGGACGGCGTCGACCGTGCTGGCGGTGAGCAGCGCGTGGTGCGTTCCCCAGAACAGCGCGGTGAGCAGGACGAGCACGGCCAGCGGCCCGATCGGGACCAGATACGAGCGCCAGGACGTCGCGAACGGCACCCGATATCGATATGTCACCTTCTTCGGCACCCGCGAATTGTACGATCTTGCGGCCTGGAAAGGGAGATCATTTGGACGTGACGCGGACCGAGATCGACGGCGTTCCCGTGTTCTGGAACGAGGGCGTGCCGGGCGATGACTATCGGGCGGCGCTGATGTTCCGTGTGGGGCGGGCGGACGAGACCCTCGCGAGGGGCGGCCTCACCCACCTGGTGGAGCATCTGGTGCTGCATGCCGTCGGCGATGCCGACTATCACCACAATGGCGCCGTCGACGCCACCACGACGACGTTCGTCACGCATGGCGAGCCCGACCAAGTCGCCGCCTTCCTGACGGCGGTGTGCCATTCGCTGGGCGCGCCTCCTTTGGAACGCCTCGAAGCGGAGAAGAACATCCTGCGGACCGAGGCCGAGAGCCGCGACCCCGGCCTGGCGGGCAGATTGCTGCTGTGGCGTTACGGCGCGGCCACCTACGGCCTGCCCGCCTATCCCGAGTACGGTCTCGGCGCTGTCACGTCCGACGACGTCAAGGAATGGACGGCGCGCTGGTTCACCAGGAACAACGCGGCGCTCGCGCTCATCGGCGGGCCTCCGCCGGAAGGGCTCGCCCTGCCGCTTCCCGAGGGCGAGCGGCGACCGTGCCCGGAACCGACCAGCGCGTTGCCCCGGACGCCCGCGTACTTCAACACCGACGTCAACGGCGTCGCGCTGACCGGCATCGTGCCGCGCGGCCCCGCCGCCGGGATCTACGGCGAGATCCTCGGCCGCCGCCTCCACCGCGTGCTGCGGCGGGAGAACGCGCTGAGCTACACGACGAGCGTCGAGTTCTTGGCGCGCCCCGGGTACACCGCGGAGATACTCGCGTTCGCGGACGGGCTCGCCGAGGCGCGTCCGGAACTGGCGGAGCGGTTCCGGGCGGAGATCGAACGCCTCGCCGCCGAGCCGGTGGACGCGGCCGAACTGGCCGAACTGGTGGCGGTGCGACGCACCCGGAGCGCCTCCGACGAGGCCCGCGCCTCGCTGCCGATGGCCTCGTGCGTGGCCGAACTGATGGGGGCGCCGCAGCGCACGCTGGAGGAGACCCTCGCCGCCCAGGACGAGGTCGGGCCGGAGGACGTCCAAGAGGTCGGCCGGACCATGCTCGACACCGCGCTGCTGATGCTCCCGCTGGACGAGGAGCCGCAGGGCGCGCGCTTCGCCCCGGCGCCGGTGGGCTCGACGGTCGCGGTCGACGGCCGGATCCACACCCGTCCCGACGAGGTGCAGCGCGGGCTGATCGTCGGCCGGGACGGGGCCACCTCGCTGACCGGCCCGGCCATGGCCACCGTCCGGTTCGACCAGTGCGCCGCCGTGCTCGCCTGGCCGGACGGGGGGCGCGTGCTGGTGGGCCTGGACGGCCTGATGGTCAGCGTGGAGCCGAACATCTGGAACGCCGGCCCCGACGCGGTCGCCGACATCGACCGGTATGCGCCCGCCGAGGCTGTCGTGCGCATGCCGGAGCGTCCCGCCGACGGCGTCCCGGCCCGCATCGGGGCGCCGGTGGCCGAGCCGGACGCCCCGGAGAGCGGCGCGGCGCGGACCGGAGTGATGGCGACCGTCTTCGGGCTGCCCGGAAAGATCAGGGCGCGGCGGCGCGAGCCCGCCTGGCGGGACGCGGCGCTCGCGGCGGCGCTGCCGAAGGTGCGCGGCGGCGACCTGCGCGCGGGCCTGGAACTGCTGGCCGGCACCCGCGACGACGCCGAGACCCGCTGCCTCTACCTGGAGAACCTCACCGACGCCGCGCTCGGGCAGGGCGCGCGGCTGGCGGAGCTGTCCGCGGCCGAACCCACCGACCCGGACCTGTGCCTGTGGCTCGGCTCGACCCGCGTCGGTGAGGCGTGGAAGGCCCGCAGCGCCTACCGCGCCGAGTACGTCGAAGCGGAGCGGTTCGGCCGGTTCTGGCGGCTGCTGGCCCTCGCCGGTCCTCCGCTCCACCGTGCCGCCGAGCTGCTGCCCGCCGACCCCGTCCCCTGGGACAGGCTCCAGTGGCACGGCCTCGGCATGCAGCTCGAACGGGACGAGCTGGACCGCGTCTGGCGGGAGCTCACCGCGCGGGACCCGTCCCTCTACGCGGGTCACATCTCCCGCTCGCAGGTCCTCTGCAAGAAATGGTGGGGTTCGGACGCCGAGGTGCTCGACTTCGCCGAGACGGCCGTCGCCGCGGCCGAGCCCGGCGACCCGGTCACCGCGGTGCTCGCGGTGGCGCATCTGGAGATCGGCGTCGAGATCGGCACCTGGGACGACCTGAACGGCTACCTGGCCCGGCCCTCGGTGCACGCCGCCCTGGCAGAGGCCGCCGACCGGTGGCTGTCCGCCGAGCGGCCCCATCCGCGGAACCTGGAGGCCCACCACATCTTCGGCGCGGTGTTCTACCGGGCCGGTGACCACGACCGGGCCCGGCGCCACTTCGTCCAGGTCGGCCGCACCGGCGCCCCCGACCGCGCATGGGCGTACGCGGACGCCCCGGACCGGCTGCTGGCGCGGGCCCGCCGGGACGTCCGCGCGAAGGCGTCCGCCGGAAAGGGGAGCTAGCCCGCGGCCTCGTCCGGCATGAGGGCTTTCGCGTAGTTGGCGAGCGAGCGGTTGTACTGCGGGAGGTGGCGGGAGAGCGCGCCGAGGGCGAGCGACACCGCCTCCCTCTCGCGGCCGAGGTCGGTGAGCGCCAGCGCCAGGAACGCGGTCACGGCGTCGTCCAGAGAGTCGGAGCAGGCGTCGCGCTCGGCGGTCAGGAGGGCGACGCTCTCCTCGGCCCGGCCCAGGTTGCGAAGGGTGCTGGCGTACTGGACGGCCGCCTCGCGCCGGCGCGTCCCGTCCAGCCCGGCCGCGAACGCCCGCTCGTAGTGGACGGCGGCCCTCGCCTCGTCGCCGATCGAGTCGTGCGCCGACGCCAGCTCGTACTCGGCGACCGGGTCGCCGGGCGGGAGCTCGCCGGTCAGCGCCTCCATCTCGGCGAGGAAGCCGGCGGGCTCGTGGTCGTCGAACGCGGCCCAGAGATCGGCGATCCGCCGCTCCCAATCGGGGGTGATCATGCTTGTGAGGATAGGCGCCCGGTGCCGGTGCCGGGTGCGCCGCCGTGATCGCCGGGGCCGCAACGGTGCTGCAACCTGCCATGCGGCACAATTGGACCGCTCGACACAGGTCGGGATCATGGTCGCGTCGGTGCCAACCCACACATCTGCACCGGCGCGGCCACCGAGGCGGAGTCGTCACCGGAGCCCGGTCGGCCTGCGACAGGCCGTCGGGGTCACGGCTCTCAGAAAGCGGCCGCGAGGCGGGTCTCGGTCCAGGCGGTGTGGCGTTCGCGCAGGTCGTCCGAGGTGAGGTCCGTCCGGCCCAGGTAGTGGTAGTTGGGGAGCCACGTTTCGACGGACCGGTGGGAGTTGGTGAGGGCGAAGACGTCCCACAGGGCCAGGTCCGGGACGGGGCCGCCCGCCTCCTCGTAGGCGTCGGTGAAGGCTTCGGCAGTGGCCGCGCCGTGGAGGAGGACGAGGTCGAGGCGGCACCAGGCGACGTCGAAGCCGCGCGGTGCCAGGGACGCGCCCGACCAGTCGACCACGCCGGTGAGGGTGTCGCCCTGCCACAGGACGTTGCCCGCCCAGAAGTCGTAGTGGGTGAGGACGGGGTCGGCTTCGGTGAGGCGGTGGCCGTGGGCCGCCAGGAGCGGCGCACCGGGAGCGGAGGCCGCGCGGCGGGGTGAGGCGGCGGCTGCGGCCATGCCGTCGCGGAAGCCGGTGAGCCGCGCGGTGGGGATGGCGTGGAGGCGGGCCAGGACGCGGCCCTGCTGGACGGCGGCGGCGCCCGGGTCGACGGACGTGATGTCGGCGCGGCCGGGGAGGCGGGTGATCAGCACCGTGGGCTGCCCGCAGCCTGCTCCGTACGGGTCGGAGCCGAGGAGGCGCGGGGCCCAGCCGTGCAGGCCGTCCAGGACTTCGAGGACGTGGGCCTCGTTCGCGGCGGCGGTGTCGCCGGGCGGGAAGCGGCGCAGGACGGCCTGCCCGAGCGGCGTTTCGAGCAGGTGCGTGGCGGCGTGCGTGCCGCCGGCGAGGCGGCGGACGGCATGGACCGGTCCGCCGGTCGCCTCGGCGGCCCATGCCAGGGCCTCGGCGGGCGGCTGCGCATCGGTCATCGGGCGTCCGGAGGGGCGAAGTAGGCGGCGCTCTCGGCGTCCGCCGGGTAGTAGGACTCGATGGCGATCTCGTCCAGCGTGATGTCCATCGGCGTGCCGAACGTGGTGATCGTCGAGAAGAGCCGCACCTCCCGGCCGCCGATGCGGATGATCATCGGGATGACGACGTCGGCGTCGATCGAGGTGCCCGAGGGGTCGTCCGGGGCGAGCAGCTCCTCGTAGAGCGCGGTGAGCTCGGGATCGGGGGCCTTCGCCAGCTGCCGGAGGATCCTGGAGCGGAAGACCGCGCGCACATCGGCCAGGTTGACGACCAGGGGAGCGAACCCGCGCGGGTCGAGGCCGAGCCGGAGCAGGTTGACCGGGGGCCGCAGGAGGTCGGGGTGGACGGTCGCGAAGAACGGTTCGATGGCGCGGTTGGTCATCAGGATGTTCCAGCGGCGGTCGAAGACCAGTGCCGGATACGGTTCGTGCGCGCTGAGCACCCTGGCGACCGCGTCCCGTGCCGCGGGCAGGGCGTCGCCGCCGAGCGGCCGTTCGGGGTACCGGGGGGCGAAGCCGGCGGCGAGCAGCAGCCGGTTGCGCTCGCGCAGCGGCACGTCGAGATGCTCGGCGAGCCGCAGGACCATGGCGGGGCTCGGGTTCGACTTGCCCGTCTCGACCAGGCTGACGTGGCGGGCCGAGACGTCGGCGGCGATCGCGAGGTCGAGCTGGCTGAGCCGCCGGTGGTGCCGCCACCCGCGCAAGAGCTCCCCGAACGTTTCCACGATCATCGAGGGTACTCAGCACGCCGCAGGACGCCATGAAATGGGAGTTCATCGACAAGCGACGCGAACCCCGGAGAAACTTCGTCCATGACCACAGCGAACAAGAACCTCGTTCAGCAGGCACTCGGAGAACTCATCGGGACGGGCGACGTCGACGCCTTCGGAGCGTTCCTGCGCGACGACTTCGTCCACCACCGGCCCGACGCGACCACGTCCACCAAGGAGGAATGGCTCGCCAACGTGCGCGCGGCGCTCGTCCCGCTCGCCGGCATGCAGGTCGAGATCGAGCACGTGCTCGCCGACGGCGACCACGTCGTGATGTACTCCCGGCGCCGCCTTCCCGACGGCGGCCCGGAGGTCGCGATCGTCGACATCCTGCGCGTCGACGGCGACCTGATCGCCGAGGCGTGGGAGATCATCGAGCCGGTGGCCCGGGCCACCGCCAACCTGAGCTGGTGGGAGCCCGGCGAGAACTAGCGCGGTGCGGCCCCGGTCGGCGCGTTCGGCGGCTGACGCGATGCCCGGCGGGTCGGCGGCGGAGACGCCGTAGGCTGCACGGGTGACTGAGAAGCTTTGGCAGATCGAGCCGTCGGGGCCGCTGCGCGGGGACGTCACCGTGCGCGGGGCGAAGAACGCGGTCAGCAAGCACATGGTCGCGGCGATGCTGGGCGAGACGCCGAGCACCATCGGCAACGCGCCGGACGTCGGCGAGGTCGGCATCACCGCGGGCATGCTGGAGCACATCGGGATGACGGTGGAGCGCTCCGGCGGGGACGTCACGGTGGTGCCGGGCCCGGTGGCGGACCCGAGCGTCGGCAAGGCGTTCACCGGGCTGAACCGCATCCCGATCCTGATGCTGGGGCCGCTGCTGCACCTGGCGGGCGAGGCGTTCGTGCCGCTGGTCGGCGGCGACCCGATCGGGCGGCGCCCGGTCGACTTCCACGTGGACGCGCTGCGCGCGTTCGGGGCCGAGGTGACGCACGAGGCCGACGGGATCCACGCGCGGGCGTCGCGGCTGGTCGGGACCCGTGTCGAGCTCCCGTACCCGAGTGTCGGCGCCACCGAGACGGTGCTGCTGGCGGCGGTGCGGGCCCAGGGCAAGACCGTCATCCGCAACGCCGCGACCGAGCCGGAGATCATCGAGCTGGCGCTGTTCCTGCAGCGGATGGGCGCGCGCATCTCGTTCGCGCCCGACCGGCGGATCGTGGTGGAGGGCGTCGAGCGGCTGAGCGGGGCGCAGACGCGGCTGGACGGCGACCGCATCGAGGCGTTCTCCTACCTGGTGGCCGGGCTGGTGACCAGGGGAGAGGTCCGGGTGCACGGCTGCCCGCAGGACCGGCTCGTCACCGCGATCACGACGCTGGCCCGGATGGGCGCCGAGTTCGAGATCACCGATGACTGGATCATGGCGTCCGCGCCGGACGGGCTGAGCCCCGCGGCCGTGCAGACCGACACCCATCCGGGGTTCGCGACGGACTGGCAGACGCCGCTGATGGTGCTCTTCACGCAGGCCGAGGGCATGTCGGTGCTGCACGAGACGGTGTACGAGAACCGGCTAGCGTACGTGCCCGCGCTGCAGAGCATGGGCGCGGAGATAGAGGTCTACGACACCTGCCTGGGCGGGCCCGCCTGCCGGTACCACGACACGGCGGCGCTGCACTCGGCCGTGGTGCGGGGCGTCACCAAGCTCCGCGGCGGGGACGTGACCATGCCCGACATCCGGGCCGGGTTCTCGGCGGTGCTCGCGGCAGCCGTCGCGGAGGGGCCGTCCACGCTGCGGGGCGTCCACCACATCGAGCGCGGCTACCACCGCCCGGTCGAGCAGTTCCGGGCGCTGGGCCTCGCACTGCGGGAAGGGTAGCGGCCGCTTCTTACCCGGTGATGGCCGAAACCTACAAGACGGATGCCGGCGCGGCGGCCAGGCTGGAGCCATGGACATCGACAAGGCATCCGACTTCATGGCCACGCACGCGCGCCTGCTCGACCGGCGCCGCTTCGAGCAGCTGACGGGGGACGGTGACGGGGACGCGCTGCTGTCCGCGCTGAACGCCTACCGGAACCCCGACGGCGGCTACGGCCACGGGCTGGAACCCGACCTGCGGTCCCGGACGAGCCAGCTGGGCCCGGCCCTGCACGCCTTCGAGGTCTTCGAGGAACTGGCGCCCGCCACGGCACCGGAGGCCGCCGCGCTCTGCGACTGGCTGGAGTCGGTCGCGCTGCCGGACGGCGGCGTCCCGTTCGCGCTGCCCGTCCCCGACCCGGCCGGGTGCGCGCCGTTCTGGGCGGGCGCCGACACCGGGTCGTCCTCGCTGCAGATCACCGCAGTGGTCGCCGCGATGGCGCACCGTGTCGGCGTCCACGACAAGGCCGTCGCCGGGCATCCGTGGCTGGAGCGCGCGACCCGCTACTGCCTCGACACCGTCCGGGCGAAGGACGAGTTGCACGCGCTGGAGCTGGCGTTCACGCTCTGGCTGGCCGACGCCGTCGAGGACACCGAGACCATCGCGGCGCTCGGAAGGCACATCCCGGAGAGCGGCTGCGTGCACGTCCAAGGCGGCCTGGAGGACGAGATGATGCGGCCCCTCGACTTCGCGCCCTACCCCGGACGCCCCGCCAGGGCGCTGTTCAAGGACGAGGTGGTGCAAGCCGAGCTGCGGCGCCTCGACGAGGAGCAGCAGGACGACGGCGGCTGGCGCGTCGACTTCACCAGCTACTCGCCGGCCGCCGGGCTGGAATGGCGCGGCCATCAGACCGTCAAGGCCGTCTCCATCCTGACCCGCAACGCCGTGGGCTGAGCCCGCCGCCGTGGGAGCATGAAGGGTCCCATCCGCGCTGAGGCGCCGGACGCGCTCAGCAGACGGCACCGGAGGCTCCCGATGGACAACGGCCCGGGCTACACGGCGCTCACACCGCTCGCTTTCCTCAAGAGGTCGGCGGAGGTGTTCCCGGACAAGACCGCCTACGTCCACGGGGACCGCCGCGCCACCTACGCCGAGTTCGCCGCCGAGGCGACCCGGCTGGCGCACGCGCTGCGGGCGTCCGGCATCGAGCCCGGCGACCGGGTCGCCTACCTGGCGCCGAACGTCCCCGAGCTGCTCGTCGCCCACTTCGCCGTGCCGCTGGCCGGGGCCGTGCTCGTCGCGATCAACACGCGGCTCGCGCCCGGGGAGATCCGCTACATCCTCGACCATTCGGGGGCGAAGGCGCTGGTGGTGGATGCGGCCCTGCACCCGTCGATCGCGCCCGTCGCCGACGGCCTGCCGCAGGTCGTCACGATCCCGGCGCCGGGCGCGGACGCCGACCCGGCGGTCGGCGGCACCGGCTACGCCGACCTGCTGGCGCGCGGCTCCGACGACCCGCCGCCCTGGGACGTCCCCGACGAGAACGCCGCCATCTCGATCAACTACACGTCCGGCACCACGGGACGTCCCAAAGGCGTCGTCTACACCCATCGCGGCGCCTACCTGAACGCGCTCGGCGAAGTCCTGCACTCGCGGCACACGCCCGACAGCGTCTACCTGTGGACGCTGCCGATGTTCCACTGCAACGGCTGGTGCACGCCGTGGGCGCTCGCCGCGATCGGCGGGACGCAGGTGTGCCTGCGCGCCGTCGCCGCCGCCGAGGTGTGGCGGCTCATCGACGCCGAGGGCGTCACCCACCTCAACGGCGCCCCGACCGTGCTGGTCACGATCGCGAACGCGGCGGAGGCGCATCCGCTGGAGCGGCCGCTGACGGTCACGACGGCGGGCGCGCCGCCGAGCCCGACGATCATCGGGGAGATGGAGCGGCTCGGCGCGCGCATCGTCCACGTCTACGGGCTGACCGAGACCTACGGCCCGTACTCGGTGTGCGAGCCGCAGCCCGGCTGGCCGGGCCTGCCCACCGGCGACCGGGCCCGGCTGCTGGCCCGGCAGGGCGTCGGCATGGTCCAGACGGACGGGCTGCGCGTCGTCGACGACGCCATGGCCGACGTCCCCGCCGACGGGGAGACGCTCGGCGAGATCGTCATGCGCGGCAACAACGTCATGAAGGGCTACCACCGGGACGAGGAGGCCACCGCGCACGCGTTCCGCGGCGGCTGGTTCCACTCCGGCGACCTCGGCGTCCGCCACCCGGACGGCTACGTCGAACTGCGCGACCGGTCCAAGGACATCATCATCTCCGGCGGCGAGAACATCTCGACGGTCGAGGTCGAGCGGGCCATCGACTCGCACCCGGCCGTGCTGGAGGTCGCCGTCGTCGCCGTGCCCGACGACAAATGGGGCGAGCGCCCCAAGGCGTTCGTCGTGCTCCGCGACGGGCACGCCGCGACCGGGGACGAGCTGATCGGGCACGTCCGGGAGAGCCTCGCCCGGTACAAGGCGCCCGACACGGTGGAGTTCGTCGCCGAGCTGCCGAAGACGTCCACCGGCAAGATCCAGAAGTTCCAGCTCCGGGAGCGCGAGTGGGCCGGGCGGGACCGCCGTGTCCAGGGGTGATCCGGAAGCCGGGAACCCCTGCCGCATCGGGCCTCCCGTCAGGGTGAGGACGGGCCGTTCGTGGGAAGTGTTCCCTGCGCGAGGGCCGGGCCGCCGGCCGTTCGTCGAGAGGGGAGCGTGATGGCGCCCACCGGGAGGCCGACCGGGAACGTGCTGATCGTGGGGGCGGGCCCGACCGGGCTCCTGCTGGCGGGGGACCTGGCCGCGGCGGGCATCGGCTGCACGGTGCTGGAACGCCGCGCCGAGGAGACGAGCAACCTGACGCGGGCGTTCGCCGTGCACGCCCGCACCCTGGAGACCCTGGACGCGCGCGGCGCCGCCGCCGACCTGATCGCCGCCGGGACGCGGGTCGGCGCGCTGCGGCTGCTCGGCGCGACCGCCCTCGACCTCTCGCGGCTGCCCGGCCGATTCCCGTTCGTCCTCGTCGTCCCGCAGTACGAGACCGAACGCGTCCTGAAGGAGCGGGCGCTCGCGGCGGGCGCGGAGATCGTGCACGGCGCCGAGGTCACCGGCCTCCGCCAGGACGCCGCGGGCGTGGACGTCGACGTGCGGACCGCCGGCGGCGAGACCTCGACCCGCCGCGCCTCCTACGTGGTGGGCGCCGACGGGGTCCGCAGCACCGTCCGGCGGGAGCTCGGCCTGCCGTTCCCCGGCCGCGCGGCGGTGCGCTCGGTGATGCTCGCCGACGTCCGGCTGGACGAGGCGCCCGCCGCCACCCTGACCGTCGGCGCCGTCGGCGACGCGTTCGCGTTCATCGCCCCGTTCGGCGACGGCTGGTACCGGGTGATCGCCTGGAACCGGCGGCACCAGGCGCCCGACTCCGAGCCCGTCGACATGGCCGAGCTGCGCGAGGTCGTCCGCCGCGCGCTCGGCAGCGACCACGGCATGCGCGACCCGCGCTGGACGTCCCGGTTCCACAGCGACGAACGGCAGGTCCCGAGGTACCGGGTCGGGCGGGTGTTCCTCGCCGGGGACGCCGCGCACGTCCACTCCCCGGCGGGCGGGCAGGGCATGAACACCGGCGTCCAGGACGCGGCGAACCTCGGCTGGAAGCTCGCCGCCGAGCTGCGCGGATGGGCGCCGTCGTGGCTGCTCGACAGCTACCACGAGGAGCGGCATCCCGTCGGGCGGCAGGTCCTGCGGGGCAGCGGTGCGCTGCTGCGGTTCGCGCTCGCCGAGCCGCGCTGGCTGCGCGCGGCGCGCGGCGCCGCGGCGTGGGCGGCGACGCACGTCCGGCCGGTGGCGCGGCGGCTGGCGGGCGCCGTCTCCGGCATCGACATCGCCTACCCGGCGCCGCGCGGGGCGCACCGGCTCGCCGGCCGCCGCGCCCCCGACGTGCCGCTGGCGGGCAGCCCGCCCCGGCTGTACGAGCTGCTCGGCGACGGGATGTTCGTCCTCGTCGTCGCCGCGAACGACCCCGCCGTGACGTACCTGGCGACGAAGCGGTGGGCGGGCCGGGTGCGCTGCGCGCTCGCCGGCGGCGCCACCCGCACGACCGCGCTGGTGCGGCCGGACGGCTACATCGCCTGGGCCACCGACGAGACCGCCCCCGACCGGCGCGCCGCCGAGATCCGCGACGCGCTGGGCCACTGGTGCGGGCCGCCCGCCGACCGCGCCGTCCACGAACCCCGCCGGATCGGGAGCGTCCCGGGCGACGGCAAGGAGCAGAGGAGCTGAGAGAGCATGGCAGACGGCACGGGGGGCCGTAACGTCGCCCGCAAACTGATCGCCTCGCATCTGGTGAGCGGCGAGATGAGGCCCGGCGCCGAGATCGGGATCCGCGTCGACCAGACCCTCACCCAGGACGCGACCGGCACGCTGGTGATGCTGGAACTGGAGGCCCTCGACCTCGACCGGGTCCGCACGGACGTGTCCGTCCAGTACGTCGACCACAACCTGCTGCAGGCCGACGAGCGCAACATGGCCGACCACATCTTCCTGCGGTCCGCCGCCCGCCGGTACGGGCTCTGGTACTCCAAACCCGGCAACGGCGTGTCGCATCCGACGCACATGCAGCGGTTCGGCGTGCCCGGCGCCACGATGGTCGGCTCCGACTCCCACACCTGCGCGGCGGGGTCGCTCGGCATGCTCGCGATCGGCGTCGGCGGCCTGGAGGTCGCGATGGCGATGGCCGGGGAGCCGCTGCACGTGACGATGCCGGAGATCTGGGGCGTCCGGCTGACCGGGGAACTGCCGCCCTGGTGCAGCGCCAAGGACGTGATCCTGGAGATGCTGCGCCGGCACGGGGTGCGCGGCGGCGTCAACCGGATCATCGAGTACCACGGGCCCGGCCTCGCCGCGCTGACCGCGATGGACCGGCACGTCATCGCCAACATGGGCGCCGAACTGGGCGCGACGACGACGGTGTTCCCGGCCGACGAGCAGGTCCGCGCGTTCCTGCGCGCCGAGGACCGCGAGGGCGACTTCACCGAGATCACCGCCGACCCGGACGCGTCCTACGACGTCACCGAGGAGATCGACCTGTCCGCGCTGGAGCCGCTGATCGCCCGCCCCAGCTCGCCCGGCGACGTCGTCCCGGTGCGGGAGGTCGCGGGGGAGGAGGTCCACCAGGTCGTCGTCGGCTCGTCGGCGAACCCCGGGCTGCGCGACTTCGCGTCCGTCGCGGCCATCGTGAAGGGCCGCCAGGTGCACCCGCGGGTGTCGCTGGACGTGAACCCGACGTCCCGGCAGATCCTCGTCGACCTCACCCGGATGGGCGCGACCACCGACCTCGTGCAGGCCGGCGCCCGCATCCACCAGACCGGCTGCATGGGCTGCATCGGCATGGGGCAGGCGCCCGCGATCGGCCGCAACAGCCTGCGGACCATGCCGCGCAACTTCCCCGGCCGCTCCGGCACCAATGACGACCGGGTCTGGCTGTGCTCACCGGAGACCGCCGCGGCCGCCGCGCTCACCGGCCGGATCACCGACCCGCGCGACCTCGGCACGGACCCGCCGGCCGTCCGCCTCCCGGCCGCCTCCAGCGTCAACCGCGACATGCTCGAAGCGCCGCCGCCCGAGGACGAGGCCCGCCGCGTCGAACTGGAGAAGGCGCCGAGCATCGGCGTCCTGCCGGAACTGGACCCGCTCCCCGACGAACTGGAGATCCCCGTCGCCATCAAGGTCGGCGACGACGTGTCCACCGACGAGATCCTGCCCGCGGGCGCGCGGGCACTGCCGTTCCGCAGCGACATCGCCCGGCTCGCCGACTTCGCCTTCGTCCAGCTCGACGAGGACTACCCCGACCGGGCCCGCGAGACCGGCCCGCACGCCGTCGTCGGCGGCCGCAACTACGGCCAGGGCTCGTCCCGCGAGCACGCCGCCATCGCGCCCCGCCACCTCGGGCTGCGGCTCGTCCTCGCCCGCGGGTACGCGCGGATCCACTGGCAGAACCTCGTCAACTTCGGGATCCTGCCCCTCGAATTCACCGCCGAGGACGACTACGACCGCGTGGAGCAGGGCGACGTGCTGCGCGTGGAGAACATCCGGGACGCCCTGAAGGCCGGGACCGAGATCGACGTCCGCAACACCACCAAGAACGAGACGTACCGGGCACGGCACCGCCTGTCCCCGCGCCAGCGAGACCTGGTGGCCGCCGGCGGCCAGATCCCCCTCCTCCGCACCCGCACCACCAGCCCTCGCCAGTCCTAGCAGAGGTGCGTGTCATTGTGGGGGGCGACCCCCACACCCCCGAGAGCTACTGAACGGCGCCCTGTGCTCCGCTGGAGCTCCGCTCCGGGCGCCGGGCGTGTCATTGTGGGGGGCGACCCCCACGCCCCCGAGAGGTACTGAACGGCGCCCTGTGCTCCGCTGGAGCTCCGCTCCGGGCGCCGTTCAGTAGCGGCGTTCCTCGCGGCCGTAGCCGAGTTCCTCGGCGATGTCGGCGACGTTCTCGTACTCGCGTTTCGGGAGGGTGCGGAGCTGGTCGACGGCCTCGTCCGGGGCGCCGGCCTCGGCGGCGTGGCGGACGAGCTCGTTCGGGCGGGCCGGGTAGCGGACGCCGCTGAGCATCCGGGCGAGGGCGCTGCGGCCCTCCACGTCCTGCGCGCTCATGCCGGGCGGGGAGCCCTCGCGGTCCCCGGCGGCGGAGGCGTTCGGGTCCGCCGGGTAGTCGTCGGAGAACGGCTCGGGCTCCTTGAACTCCTCGGCGTGGGTGGAGTGCCCGCCGCTGACCATGCCGTGCGTCTCGCGGCCGATCTCGTCATCGGCCCTCGGTCCGTGCTTGTCGCTCATGTCTGGCATGGGAAGAGCGTTCCCGGGCGGCCGTGTCCAAACATGCGGCCGATCTTGGACGGCCCCGTGCCCGGCCGGGCTAGGACCGGCGGATGAGCCGCAGGACGCGCCGCGCCAGCGAGTTCTCGGCGGGCTCGTCCGGTGCCGTGTCCTCCGCGGCCTCCTCGGCGGCGGGCGTGGCCGGGCGCGGCTCGGGCGGTGGACCGGCCAGTTCATAGTTGACCGGCAGCGACCGCAGGCCCCGCATCAGCGGGGACGACCGCCAGGGGAGCTGGTCGGCGGGCAGCGCGAGCCGCAGCGCGGAGAACCGGTCGAACAGCCGCTCCACCGCGATCGTCGTGATGGTGGTGGCGAGGTCGCGGCCGAGGCAGGCGTGCGGGCCGGCGCTCCAGGCCAGGTGGGCGCGGGAGGAGTAGATCGAGTCCGGCGCCGTGGCGCCGGTGAACGCCGGGTCCAGGTGGGCGGCGGCGGGCGACACCATGACCGGGTCGCCGGCCGCGATCTTGAACTTGCCGAGGCGGACGTCCGCCTTGGCCCACCGGAACGACAGGTTCGCCATCGGCGGGTTCGCCGCCGCCGCCCGGTTGATCGCCTCCTGGATCATGCCGGCGGACATGCTGTCGCGGGCGCCGGTGTCGCCGATCAGCACCTCGGTGATGGTGTTGCAGATCAGCGTCCCGGTGACGTCGCCGACGAGCCCCGACAGCATCGCCATCTCGCGGGTGAGCTCCTCGGCGGTCAGGTCGGGGACGGCGGCGAGCATGTAGGACGGCAGGTCCGCGCCGGGGGACGCCACGCGCGCCGCGCACACGTCCGCGAACCGGGCGAGCAGCCGGTCGGACGCCTCCTGCGCGTCCGGGCCGGCGTCCATCACCCGCCACAGGTCGATGATCATCTCGTCGTCGCCGTCGGCGGCGGTGCCGAGCAGCCGGCCGATCACCATCAGCGGCAGCGGGCGCGCGTACTGGGCGGACAGGTCGGCCCACCCGGACGCGCCGCTCTCCGACAGCACGGTGATCAGCTCGTCGGCGTACCGGCGGACGGCCAGCTCGAGCGCCTTCGCCTCGGGCCGGGCGCGCTCCTGGAAGGGGCGCAGGCCCTCGCTCCAGGCGCTGCGGAGCCGGGTGGAGTCGGCGCCGTCGCGGAACGCCGAGTTGTCGGACAGCACCACCGGCAGCATCGGCCAGTCCGCCGGGACCGCGCCGTCGCGGTACTGGCGCCAGTTCTCGACGCGGCGGCTCCAGACCCCGCGGGCGTCGCGCATGATGTCGAGCGTCTGCGCGTAGCCGATCACGAGCCACGCCGGGACGCCGAGGACGTCCACCGGCGCCACCGGTCCGTACTCCGCGCGCAGCCGCTCGTAGAAGACCGCGGGGCGGGACTCGTAGTCGCGGTTCAGCAGGGGCTGGACGGCGAGCGCCTCCAGCGGGGGGTGCGCGGGTGCGGGGTCTGCCTGCGGCGTCTGGGGCTCCACGTGCACAAACCATAGGAGAGATCGTTCGCCGCCGACGCTGATTGCGGTGGAATCGCCCAAAATGATCTTTCGGACGGACCCGGATGGCCGAATCCCCGCGCGATGTGTGAGGCTGGGAGGTGCCCCTAAGAGAGCTGGAGGTCCGCATGGCCGAAACGTCAGGAGAACCCGCCGAAGGCGAGGACGACGTCAAGCGCAGGTTCCGGGAGGCCCTGGAGCGCAAGCGCGGAGCGGCGGCGAAGAACGCCGGCGCGACCGGCAGGAACGGCTCGAAGGTGCGCGGCGCGCATGACCGCGCCGACCATCAGCGGCAGTTCCGGCGCAAGAGCGGCTGACCGCGACCACCGTCCGACCCCCGCGCGCGAAGCGCGGGGGTCCTTTCGTACCGCCGGTCAGCTCCCGTAAAGCTTCTTGTCGTAGTTCGCCTCGGAGTAGTGGGTCTCCAGCTGCTCCAGGGTCTCCTCGGTGTACTGGACGTCCTTGACGATCCGGGCGTGCGCCGGAAGCGACTCCGGGTCCCACGTCTCGGGCTTCCACACCTTGGACCGCATCAGCGCCTTCGCGCAGTGGAAGAAGATCTGCTCGATGTCCACGATCAGCGCGAGCGCGGGCCGGTGGCCGCGGACGACCATCTCGTCGAAGAACGGCGCGTCCCGGACGAGGGTGGCCCGGCCGTTGATCCGCAGGGTCTCGCCGCGCCCCGGCACCAGGAAGATCAGCCCGACGTGCGGATTGCTCAGCACGTTCATGAACCCGTCGGCGCGGCGGTTGCCGGGCCGGTCCGGGATGGCGATCGTGGTGTCGTCGATGACGTGCACGAACCCGGGCGGGTCGCCCTTGGGGGAGACGTCGCAGTTGCCGGCCGCGTCGCTGGTGGAGATCAGGCAGAGCGGGGAGTGGGCGAGCCACTCCCGGTCCCAGGCGTGCAGGGTGACGCGCTCCTTGTCGATCGCCCGCCGCATCGGCGCGCCGAGCAGCTCGCGCAGCTCCGCCGCGGACGTGATCGCAGTGAACTCGGGGGCGACCGTCATCGCCGCTCCTTCCGCTGGGAGACCGGCGATCAGCGTAACCCGGCGGTGGTCGGGCGCCTCCGGGCGGGTCAGCGCTTCGCGGCGTAGCGGCGGACGCCGCCCTCCTCGTGGACGTCGAGGACGCCGCGGTCGGCGAGCACGTCCAGGTGCGCCTCGATCTCCAGGACGGCCAGCATCCGGCTGAAGGCGTCCAGGTCGGCGAGGCTGCGCCGGCGGCGGGTCCACGGCATCGCCTCGGCGGCCGCGAACGCCGTGTCGCGGCCCGCCCGGACCTGCGCGGCGGCGGCGTCGAGGCGCTCGGCGTGGTGCTCCAGCAGCTCGTCGATCCGGGTGTGCGCGCTCGGCTTCACCGGGCCGTGCGCCGGGAGCAGCAGCGTGTCGGGCATGTCGCGGACGAGGCGCAGCGACTCCAGGTAGCTGCGCAGCGGCTTGCGCTCCGGCTCGGTCTCCAGCCCGATGGACGGGGTGATGTGCGGCAGGATGTGGTCGCCCGCGAACAGCAGCCCGGCGGCGGCGTCGCGCAGCACGATGTGGCCGCGGGTGTGGCCCGGCGTGGCGAACACGTCCAGGTCCCGGGCGGTGAGGCCGACGCGCTCGCCGTCGTCCAGCCAGGCGTCCGGCAGCGTGTGCGGGATGTCCCGCTCGGAGCGGTCCACCGGCATCCCGGCGATCTCGGCGGCCAGGGCGTCCGCGCCGCAGCGGCGCAGCATCTCCACCTGCCGGGGGTGCAGGCCCCGCCGGACGTCGAACGCCTCGATCGACGGCTTCTCGCCGCGCCCGATCCGCACCCGCGTCCCGAACGACTCGCGCAGCGCGAGGGCCTGCGAGTAGTGGTCCCAGTGCGCGTGGGTGACGAGGAACTGCGCGACGTCGTCCAGCCCGTGGCCGAGCGAGCGGAGGGCCTTCTCCAGGGTCGTGCGCGTGTCGGGCATCGCCCAGCCGGAGTCCACGACGACGGGGCCGCCGTCGTCCTCGATCACGTAGACGTTGACCGCGTGCAGCGACGGGATGGGCAGCGCCAGGGGGATCCGGTGCACCCCCGGCACCACCGGATGAGCGCCCGGTTCGGTCCAGTCCGTCGGCTGCTCCACGACCGGTGCCGTCACCACGCGCCCCCTTGATCCTCGAATCGCGTTCTAGTCGAACCTACTTGATGCCGGACGCCCGCGGGGCCGCCGGGGGGCCGGTCAGCCGTGCCGCGCGTCACGTTCGGCGGCGCGGCGGGCCTCGGCGGCGGCCGTGCGGGCCTCGCGCGCGGCCTCCTCCGCCCGCGCCCGGTTCTGCTCGGCGCGCTCGGCCCGGCGGGCCGCGGCGTCCCGGTCGGCGGTCGCGCGCTCCAGCTCGCGGCGGAGCCGCCCGACCTCGGCGGACGCCTCGCCGGCCTCGCGTTTCGCGGCGTCCGCCCGCTCGGTGCGCTCGGCCAGCTTGCGTTCGGCCTCCTCGGCGCGCCTGCGCAGCGTCTCGGCCCGCCGCGCCCGCGCCGCGCTCGTCCGCGTCACGGTCGGCCTCGGCCGCTCGGGCTTCTCCTTCTCCCTCTTCCTCGGCTCCGGCTCGGGCGCCTCCTCCGGCTCCGGCTCCGGCTCGGGCTCGGGCTCGGGCTTCGCGCGCTTCTTCTCCGGCGGTGCCATCGGGAAGCCCGCGGGAACGAAACCGGTGTGGCTGCGGGGCTGCGCCAGGCGTCCCGCCCGGACGTCGTCGGCGATCTCCGCGTCCACGGTCGCGGCCTGCAGCGTGTCCTCGACCTCCCGGACGGCCTGCTCGCGCAGGTCGCCGCCCGCCTCGGCCGCGAGGTCGCCCGCCGTCCGCACGAGCGAGGCGACCAGTCCGGCACGGCGCTGCTCCAGGTCGCGCAGGCCGCCGCCGGCACCCCACGCCGAACGCAGCTCGGCGCCCACGTCCAGCAGCCGCCCCAGCTCCCCGGCGGCGGACCGGCTGAGCAGGTTCACCGCCCAGGCCGACAGCGTCGGACGGCGCAGGGCGCCGATGCGCTTGGCGAGGGCGGCGTCGCCGGCGTCCTTGGCCTCCCGCGCGAGCCGCTTGCGCGTCTCCACGAACCGCGCGGGCGGCACGCCGTAGAGCTCGTCGGCCGCGCTGCTGAAGTCCACGCCTGGTCTCTACCCCGCAGTGCGCCGCCCGGATCGGGTCTGGACGGGGCGGAGGCCGCGACCTATACTCGCAAACGAGTATTCGTGGACGAGGAGGCCGGGATGGCCAAGCGGCGCAAGGTGGGCAACCTCCTCGGCCTCGCCGTGCTGTCGACGGTCTCCGCCAAGCCGATGCACCCGTACGAGATGGCCGCCGTGATGCGCGCCCGCGGGAAGGACCGCGACATGGACATCAAGTGGGGGTCGCTCTACACGGTCGTCGGCAACCTGGAGAAGCACGGCTTCCTGGCCGTCGAGGGCAGCGTCCGTGAAGGGGCGCGGCCGGAGCGGACCGTCTACCGCATCACCGACGCGGGCACGGCGGAACTCGCCGACTGGGTCCGCGAGCTGATCGCCGTGCCCGAGCGCGAGGTGCCGCGGTTCGAGGCGGGGCTGTCGGTCCTCGGCGCGCTCGGCCCGGACGAGGTCGCCGTCCTGCTGCGCCGCCGCCTCGACGCGCTGGAGCGGCAGATCGCCGCCGACGAGGAGGGGCTCGCGACCGCCGAGGTGCCGCGCATCTTCCTGATCGAGGAGGAGTACGACCTGGCGATCAGGCGCGCCGAGGCCGCGTGGGTGCGCGGCTTCCTCGCCGAGATCGAGGACGGCACCCTGCCGCACCTCGACATGTGGCGCGCCTTCCACCGGACCGGAGAGCTGCCGCCCGAGATCGCCGAGATGGCGGAGAGGGGAGCCCCCCAGGAGTAGCGCGGAAGCGGCCCGGCGGCGGTGCGGCAACACCGCCGCCGGGCCGGAGAACCCACCACCGAAGATCCGCACGGAGCGGGCCCTGGCGGCGAGCACGCATCTCCAGCCTATCCGGGACCCCTCCGTCGAGCACGGAGGAACCATGGCGCACGCCATCGAGGCCGAGGGCCTCGTGAAGACCTATCCCGGCGACGTCCGGGCCCTGGACGGGCTGTCCCTCACCGTCGGCCAGGGCGAGATCGTCGGGCTGCTCGGCCCCAACGGGGCCGGCAAGTCCACCACCGTCAAGATCCTCACCACGCTGGTCAGGCCGGACGCGGGCACCGCCGCCGTGGCGGGCCACGACGTGCTGCGCCGGCCCGACCGGGTCCGCCGGCTGATCGGGGTCGTGGCGCAGAAGTCCGGCGCCGACCCCGAGGCGAGCGGCCGCGACAACCTCGTCCTGCAGGGCCGCCTGTACGGGCTGTCCGGCGCGCGGGCGCGGCGGCGGGCCGCCGAGTTGCTCGCCCGCTTCGGCTTGGACGACGCGGCGGCGCGCCGCGTGAAGACCTACTCGGGCGGCATGCGGCGGCGCCTGGACGTCGCGCTCGGCCTCGTCCACCGCCCGCGGGTGCTGTTCCTCGACGAGCCCACCACCGGCCTCGACCCCGAGGCGCGCGCCGCCCTGTGGGCCGAGATCGGCCGGCTCGCCGGCGACGACGCCCTCGCGATCCTGCTGACCACCCACTACCTGGAGGAGGCCGACCGGCTCGCCGGGCGGGTCGCGATCGTCGACGGGGGCCGCGTCGTCGTGACGGGCACCCCCGACGGGCTCAAGGGCGAGCTGCGCGGCGACGCCGTGCACGTCGCCTGGCCGGAGGCGCCTCCGGAGCCGGTGGTGCGGGAGGCGCTCGGCCGGCTCCCCGGCGTCCGCGAGATCGTCCTGGACGGCCCGCGCCTCAGCGCCCGCACCGGTGACGGCGCCGCCGCCGTCCCGGCCGTCCTCGCGGCCCTCGACCAGGCGGGCGTCCCCGCGGCGACCGCGACCGTCGCCCGGCCCTCGCTCGACGACGTCTACCTCCGCTACGCCGGGCGCCGACTGGCCGAGGCCGAGCCCGCGACCGCGGGAGGCGCCCGATGACCGCGCTGGTGACCGGCACCTGGTGGATGACCCACCGGCGCCTGACGGCGCTGCTGCGCAACCCCGCCGTCCTCGTCATGACGCTGGCGCAGCCGATGATCTGGCTGTTCCTGTTCGGCGAGCTGTTCAAGCGGGTCGCCGAGCTCCCCGGGTTCGGCGCCCAGTCCTACCTGGACTACATCGTCCCCGGCGTCGTGGTCATGAACGCGGTGTCGCTGAACTCCTTCGCCGGGATGGCGACGATGGACGAGATCGAGCGCGGCACCCTCGACCGCTTCCTCGTCACCCCGGTGCGCCGCGGCGCGATCGTGCACGCCGGCGTCGTCGAGCAGGCGCTCAGCACGGCGTTCCAGTCCCTGGTGATCATCCTGCTGGGCTGGGCCGCCGGCGCCGACTACCCGGGAGGCCCCGCGGGCCTGGCCGTCCTGGTCGCCGCCTCGGTGCTGATCGGCATCGTCCTCGCGGCCCTGTCGAACACGCTCGCGCTGCTCGTGCGGGACCGCAACACCATCATCGGCCTGAACGTGATGCTGCTGCTGCCGCTCACGTTCCTGTCCTCGGCGTTCATGCCCGCGAACCTGATGCCGTCCTGGATCGGGCACGTGGCCGCCGCCAACCCGGTGAGCTGGGCGCTCGACACCGCCCGCGCGGCCCTGTCCGCCGACCCGGACTGGCCGTCGGCCGCACTGCACTGCTCCTGGCTGCTGGCCCTGGCCGCGGCGACGGTGGCGCTGGCGACCTACTCGGTGAGGAGCTACCAGAAGTCCCGGTGACCCGTCGGTGCGCAGGCCCGGTCGTGCTCGCACGACCGGGCCGCCACCCTGCCCGCCTACGCGCCGGGGATCAGCGCGTGTCCAGGAAGTGGTCCAGGACGCGGGTACCGAAGGCCAGGCCGTCGAGGGGGACGCGTTCGTCCACCCCGTGGAACATGCCGAAGTAGTCGAGGCCCGGCGTGAGGCGCAGGGGCGCGAAGCCGTAGCTGGTGATGCCGATGCGGTGGAACGACTTCGCGTCGGTGCCGCCCGCCATCACGTAGGGGACGGGGTGGGCCTGCGGGTCCTCGGTGCGGAGCGCCTCGGCGAGGGCGGTGAACGTCGGGCCGGCCGGGTCGGCCGACGGGGCCTCCTCGTAGTTGATGAACTCGCGGGTGACGCGGGGGCCGAGCAGCCGGTCGATCGTGGCGAGGAACTCCTCGCCGGTGCCGGGCAGGTAGCGGCCGTCGACCTGCGCGGTCGCCGTGCCGGGCACGACGTTGACCTTGTAACCGGCGTCCAGCCGGGTCGGGTTGGCCGAGTTGCGGATCGTCCCGGCGAACAGGTGGCCGGCCCGGCCGAGCCGCGCGGCCTCCGCGTCGAGGCGGTCGTGGTCGATGGTCGTGCCGAGCGCCTTCGCGAGCCCGTCGAGCAGCGCGCGGACGCCCGGCGTCAGCCGGACGGGCCACTCGTGGGCGGCCAGCCGCGACACCGCGTGCGCGATCTCGGCGACCGCGTTGTCGGGCGCCGGCTTCGACCCGTGCCCGGCGGTGCCGCGCGCCGTCAGCCTGAGCCACGTGGTGCCGCGCTCGCCCGTCGCGACCGGGTAGATCCGCCGGCCGTCCGCCTCCACGCTGAACCCGCCGGACTCGCTGATCGCCTCCGTGCAGCCCTCGAAGACCTCGCGGTGCTCCCGCACCACGTACCGCGACCCGTAGTCGCCGGTGCACTCCTCGTCGGCGAGGAACGCCAGCACCAGGTCGCCGCGCGTGCGCCGCCCCTCGCGCAGCCGCCGCCGGACGACCGCGAGCGTCATCGCGAGGCTGCCCTTCATGTCGACCGCGCCGCGCCCCCACACGCACCCGTCCCGCACCTCGCCGGAGAACGGCGGCACGGTCCAGTCGGCGGCGTCGGCCGGGACCACGTCGAGGTGCCCGTGGACCAGGAACGCCGGATGCGACGGGTCGGTGCCGGGGACACGGGCGAGGACGCTCGCCCGGCCGGGCGCCGACTCCACGACGCGCGCCTCCACGCCGACCTCGTCCAGCAGCGCGGCGACGTGCTCGGCCGCCGGGCGCTCCGGATGGGCGACCCCTTCGCCCCGGTTGGTGGTGTCGAAGCGGATCAGATCAGCACAGATCCGGCCGGCCTCGGTGTCCGCCCCGTCCTCCATCGCACCTCCGATTCGCGACGAGGCTTCATTTTCCCCGGGGACCGCCCCGTGTCAACGGAGTGGCGGTGTGTCGCGCGGGGAATCGGAGAAGCATGATCAAGAACGTCTCGATCCGGTTTCGACTCCGTCAGCGCTGTGTGCAAAACGTCACCGCGAGTACGACCCTGCCAACAATCGAGGTGCGGCGGGCGGCCAAGAGCCCGTGGACCGGGGCCGAGGAGGAGCATGACCAGCCAATGGGGTGTGCGGTGGAAGATCGCGGGCGCCGTCGCGGTGGCGCTCACGGCGTCGCTGGGGCTGTCGGCCTGCGGCGGCGATGAGGCGGGGGCGAGCGACGGGACGTTCACCGTGGGGCACTCCGAGCCCGACCACCTGGTGCCCGCCAACACGACCGGCAGCTACGCCTTCGACGTGATCACCGAGCTGTTCGACAACCTGATGACGCTCGACCAGGACGGCAAGGCGGTGCCGCTGGCCGCGGAGTCCGTCACCTCCGGCGACCAGAAGGTCTGGACGGTCAAGCTGCGGGCGGGGCAGAAGTTCCACAACGGCGAGCCGGTGACCGCGCAGAGCTTCGCGGACGCGTGGAACAACGCGGCGTACGGCCCGAACGCCATGGGCGCCAACTCCTACTTCTCGTACATCAAGGGCTACGAGGAGATGAACCCCGAGGACGAGAACGCCAAGCCGAAGGCCGAGAAGCTGTCGGGGCTGGAGGTCACCGGCGCCGACACGCTCAAGGTCACGCTGAACGCGCCGTTCAGCCAGTTCCCGCTGCTGCTGACGTACCCGGCGTACGCGCCGATGCCGAGCGCGGGGCTGAAGGACCTGAAGGCGTTCGAGGAGCACCCGATCGGCAACGGCCCGTACCAGATGGACGGGAACTGGGAGCGCAACAAGCAGATCAAGCTGGTCGCCTACCCGGGCTACGCGGGGCCGCGCAAGGCGAAGAACAAGGGGGTGACCTGGAAGAGCTACTCCAACGCCGACACCGCCTACACCGATCTGCGGGCGGGCCGGATCGACGTCCTGCAGACGATCCCGTCGGCGAAGGTCCCCGAGGCCAAGCGGCTGCTGGGGGACCGGTTCCTCGCCCGGAAGATGAGCACCACGGACTACCTGGGCTTCCCGGTGTTCGACAAGCGGTTCGCCAACCCGGACCTGCGCAAGGCCATCTCGATGGTCATCGACCGCCAGGGCATCAACAAGGCGGTCTACAACGGCGACTACTTCCCCGCCGACTCGCTGATCCCGTCCATCATCCCCGGCCACCACCCCAACGCGTGCGGTGAGCTGTGCACCTACGACCCGGCGAAGGCCAAGCAGCTGTTCGACAAGGCCGGCGGGTTCAAGGGGACGATGGAGCTGTACTTCTCCAACGCGCAGCCGACCTACGCGCAGTGGATGCGGATCATCGCGAACTCGCTGCGCGACAACCTCGGCATCACCGACGTCCAGTTCCGGCAGGTGCCCGCGTCCGACTACTTCTCGATGCTGCGCGAGCGCAAGGAGAAGGGCCCCTACCGGCAGAACTGGGAGGCCGACTACCCGAGCCCGCAGAACTACCTGGAGAACATGTGGGGGTCGGCCGACAACCGCATGGGCTGGAAGAACCAGGAGTTCGACGACCTCATCGCCAAGGCCAACCGGGCCGCCGACCAGCAGCAGGCGCTCGCGCTCTACAACCAGGCCGAGGACATCGCGATCCGGGAGATGCCGATGATCCCGCTGTGGACGTGGGCGGGCGAGGGCGGCCGCTCGAAGAACGTCGAGAACGTCACGATCACTCCGTACTCGACGGGTCTGGTCGCCACCGACGTGACGGTGAAGTAACCGGCGATGTGGAGGTACGTCCTACGGCGGCTCTTGCAGGCGGTCCCCGTCTTCTTCGGCACGACGCTGCTCATCTACGTGATGGTGTTCGCGCTTCCGGGCGACCCGATCCAGGCGCTCGCCGGGGACAAGCCGGTCCCGGACAACGTCCTGCAGACGCTCCGGGACCGGTACAACCTCAACGACCCGCTGCTGGTGCAGTACGGGAAGTACATGTGGGGCCTCGCCCAGGGCGACCTGGGCGAGAACTACACCGGCCAGAGCGTGTCGGAGATGCTCAGCGGGCGGTGGACGGTGACCGCGCGGCTCGCCCTCACCGCCTGGATCTTCGAGCTGGCCATCGGGATCGCGCTCGGCGTGTGGGCGGGGCTGCGCCGCGGCCGGTTCGCCGACACCCTCGTCCTCGGCGGGACGACGCTGGTGATCGCCGTGCCGGTGTTCGTCCTCGGGTACGCCGCGCAGCTGCTGTTCGGGCTGCACTGGCAGATCTTCCCCACCGCCGGGACGGACGAGGGCTGGCCGGTGAGCTACCTGCTGCCGGGCATCGTGCTCGGCTCGCTCGGCCTGTCGTACGTGGCGCGGCTGACGCGCACGAGCCTGTCGGAGAACCTGCGGGCCGACTACGTGCGCACCGCGAACGCCAAGGGCCTGTCGCGGGCGCGGGTGGTCGGCCGGCACGCGCTCCGCAACTCGCTCATCCCCGTGGTGACCTATCTCGGCGTCGACTTCGGGAACCTGATGGGCGGCGCGGTGGTGACCGAGGGCATCTTCAACCTGCCGGGCATCGGGCAGCAGGTGTTCCAGTCGATCCAGCTGAAGGAGGGCCCGGTCGTGGTCGGCGCGGTCACCGTGCTGGTGCTGATCTTCCTGCTGGTCAACCTGGTCGTGGACCTGCTGTACGGGGTGCTCGACCCGCGGATCAGGTACGAGTGAGGCGCGCATGAAGATCGAGGACGCGGGCCCGCCGGGCGCCGAGCCCGAACCGGTGCCCGACGCGGCGGGGGCGCTCACCGCCGGGACGAGCGCCGCCGGGACGAGCGCGGCGGCGGTCGCCGCCGCCGGCGGCGGGATCGGCCGGGCGTCGCTGTGGGACGACGCGTGGCGCGACCTGCGCCGCCGCTGGGTGTTCTGGATCTCGGTGACGATCCTGGCGTTCGTCGCGGTGATGGCCCTGCTGCCGCGGCTGTTCACCGCCACGGCCGTCAACCAGGGCTGCGATCCGAACGCCGCCAAGGCCGGCCCGTCCGGCGACCACTGGTTCGGCACCGACCTCGCGGGCTGCGACTACTACGCGCACGTCGTGCACGGCGCCCGCCCGACGCTGCTCATCGGCGTCGCCGTCACCCTGTTCGCGCTGCTGATCGCGATGGTGTTCGGGCTGCTGTCGGGGTACTACGGCGGGATCATGGACGCGGTGATCGCGCGGCTCACCGACGTGTTCTTCGGGCTGCCGTTCGTGCTGGGCGCCACGGTGATCCTGGTGGCGTTCCCCTCGCACGGCGTGTGGGCGATGACGCTGGTGCTGGTGCTGCTCGGCTGGACGACGATGATCCGCATCATGCGGGGCCAGGTCATCTCCGTCCGGGACGCCGACTACGTGCAGGCGGCGCGGCTGCTCGGCGCGTCCGACGCCCGGATCATGGCCCGGCACATCCTGCCGAACGCGATCGCCCCGGTGATCGTGGTCGCCACCCTGAACGTCGGCAACGTGATCGTGGGGGAGGCCACGCTGGACTTCCTCGGCGTCGGCCTGCAGTACCCGGAGGTCTCCTGGGGGCTCCAGCTGAACCAGGCGAAGGACTCCTTCATCGACCACCCGCACCTGCTGGTCTTCCCCGCCGTGTTCCTGTCGGCGACGGTGCTGAGCTTCCTGATGCTCGGCGACGCCGTCCGCGACGCCCTCGACCCGAAGCTGCGGTGACCCTGAATGCTCACGGATGTGAAGGACGATGCGCCCCCCGCGCCGCCGCCGCTGCTGAGCGTCGACGACCTGCACGTGGTGTTCCGCGTGCGCGGCCGGGACGTCCGCGCGGTGAACGGCCTGTCGTACAGCCTCGACGAGGGCGAGACGCTCGCGATCCTCGGCGAGTCGGGGTCGGGCAAGAGCGTCGCCGCGCAGGCGGTGCTGGGCATCCTCGACTCCCCGCCCGCCCGCGTCGAGCGCGGGTCGGTGCGGCTGCGCGGCGAGGAGCTGCTCGGCCTGCCCGAGCGGCGCCGCCGCGGCTACCGCGGCGACCGCGTCTCGATGGTCTTCCAGGACGCGCTGAGCGCGCTGAACCCGGTGTTCACGGTCGGCGACCAGCTCCGCGAGATGTACCGGGTGCACCGCGGCCTCGGCCGGCGGGCGGCCCGGGACAAGGCCGTCGAGCTGATGGAGCGGGTGCGGATCCCGTCGGCGGCCAAGCGGCTCGGCGACTACCCGCACCAGTTCTCCGGCGGCATGCGCCAGCGCATCATGATCGCGATGGCGCTGGCGCTGGAGCCGGACGTGCTGATCGCCGACGAGCCGACGACCGCGCTGGACGTGACCGTCCAGGCGCAGATCATGCGGCTGCTCGCCGGGCTCCAGGAGGAGCTGCGGATGGGCATGGTGCTGATCACCCACGACCTCGGCGTCGTCGCCGGCGTCGCGGACCGCATCGTCGTCATGTACGCCGGGTCCGTCGCCGAGCAGGCGCCCGCCCGTGAGCTGTACGCGCGGCCCGCCCACCCCTACACCAAGGGCCTGCTGGCGTCGGTGCCGCGGCTGGACCGGCGCGGCGCGCCGCTCGTCCCGATCAAGGGGGCGCCGCCGGACCCGGCCGCGCTGCCGCCCGGCTGCCCGTTCCAGCCGCGCTGCCCGCGCGCCGAGGCGGTCTGCGCGGCGGAGCGGCCGCCGCTCACCGCGGTCGCGCCGGGCCACGCGGCCGCCTGCCATTTCGCCGCGGAGGTGCACGGTGCCGGACCCGAGTGAACCGCCGATCCTCCAGGTGGAGGGGCTCGTCAAGCACTACCCGGTGACCCGCGGCGTCGTGCTCAAGCGCGCCGTCGGGCACGTCAAGGCCGTGGACGGCGTCGACCTGGAGCTGCGCCGGGGCGAGACCCTCGGCATCGTCGGCGAGTCCGGGTGCGGTAAGTCGACGCTGGCGAAGCTGCTGCTCGCCGCCGAGCGGCCCACCGCCGGGACGGTCCGCTTCGACGGCCGGGACGTGTTCGCGCTGCGCCGGGCCGAGCTGCGGGCGCTGCGCCGCCGCATCCAGCTGGTGATGCAGGACCCGTACTCCTCGCTCGACCCGCGGATGACGGTCGGCGACATCGTCGGCGAGCCGTTCGCGATCCACCCGGACGCCGCGCCGAAGGGGGAGCGCCGCGCCCGCGTCCAGGAGCTGCTGGAGCTCGTCGGCCTCGACCCGGGGCACGTCAACCGGTACCCGCACCAGTTCTCCGGCGGGCAGCGCCAGCGGGTCGGGATCGCCCGCGCCCTCGCGCTGCGCCCCGACGTGATCGTGTGCGACGAGCCGGTGTCGGCGCTGGACGTCTCCGTCCAGGCGCAGGTGATGAACCTGCTCGCCGAGCTGCAGCGCGAGCTGGGCCTGGCGTACGTGTTCATCGCGCACGACCTGGCGGCCGTCCGGCACATCTCCGACCGCGTCGCCGTGATGTACCTCGGCAAGGTCGTGGAGACCGGCGACGAGACGCAGATCTACGAGCATCCGACGCACCCGTACACGCAGGCGCTGCTGTCGGCGGTGCCGGTGCCCGACCCGGACGCGCCCGGCTGGACGGGGCAGATCCGGCTGGAGGGCGAGCCGCCGTCGCCGCTGGACCCGCCGTCCGGCTGCCGGTTCCGCACCCGCTGCTGGAAGGCCCGCGACGTCTGCGCGGACGAGACGCCCGCGCTGGAGGAGCGCGACGGCTCCGCACATCCCAGCGCGTGCCATTTCGCGTCCGAGGCCGCGCTCACCGAGCGAACCTGACGGTCGTCCTGAGCCCCGGCCGAAGTGTCCGTAGGGTGGGGGCATGGCACGCAAGCGCAGGCACGACCCCCCGCCGCGGACGTACCGCATCGCGGGCGGTGAGGCCGAGCTGCTGCGCGACGCCGACCGCGACGGCGGCTGGATGCTGCTCGTCGGCGGGGTGCCGCAGTCCTATGTAGACCTGTCCGACCCCACCTACCTCGACTTCGAGTACATGCGGCTGATCGGCGACGTGGTCGACTGCGCCGCCCTGGACGGCGAGGCGCTCGACGCGGTCCACATCGGCGGCGCCGGCTGCACGCTGCCCCGCTACATCGCCGCGACCCGGCCGGGGTCGCGGCAGGTCGTGCTGGAGCCGGACGCCGAGCTGGTGCAGCTCGTCCGGGAGCGGCTGCCGGTGAAGGGCGTCCCCGGGCTGCGGATCCGCGTCACCGACGGGCGCGCCGGCATCGCGGCGCTCGCCGACGACGCCGACGACCTGGTGGTGATGGACGCGTTCGCCGAGGCGTCGTTGCCGCTGGAGCTCGCCACCCGCGAGTTCGTGCTGGACGCCGCGCGGGTGCTGCGGCCGGGAGGCGTCTACGTGGTCAACGTCGCCGACGGGTTCCGGCTGCCGTTCGCGCGCCGGGTGGCCGCCACGGTCGGGTCGGTGTTCCGGCACACGGTGCTGCTCGGCGACCCGGGGGTGCTGCGGGGGCGCCGGTTCGGCAACCTGATCGTGGCCGGGTCGCAGGCGCCGCTGCCGGTCGCCGAGCTGACCCGCCGCGCGGCGGGCGGCATCGTCCGGGCCCGGGTGATGGACGGCGGCGACCTCGCCGCGTTCTGCGCCGGCGCGGCGCCGCTGCACGACGGCGAGGAGATCGTCGCGCCCGTCCCGCCGCCGCAGGTCTTCGGGAGTTCCTGACCGATCAAGGAGGCACCATGATCCTCGTGACCGGGGCGAGCGGCACGCTCGGCCGGGTGGTCGTGCGACGGCTGGCGGAGGCCGGCGCGGACGTGCACGGGCTGAGCCGCCGTGAACGCGCCCCCGAACCGGGGCTGACCTGGCACAAGGGCGATCTGTGGAAGGGCGAGGGCGTCGCCGCGGCGGTCGCCGGCGCGGAGACGATCGTGCACTGCGCCAGCGACGCGTTCCACCCCAAGCGGGACCTGCCCGCCGCCCGGCGGCTGGTCGAGGCCGCGCGCGGGGAGGGCGCCCCGCACCTGGTCTACATCTCGATCGTCGGCGTCGACAAGATCCCGTACGGCTACTACCGGACGAAGCACGCCGTGGAGCGGCTCATCGAGGGCTCCGGCCTGCCGTACACGATCCTGCGGACCACCCAGTTCCACACGCTGCCCGACGCGGTCTTCAACGTCCTCACCAAGATCCCCGGCGTGGCGGTCGTGCCGAAGGGGCTGCGCGACCAGCCGATCGACGTCGCCGAGGTCGCGGGGCGGCTTGCCGACCTGGCGCTCGCGGCCGGGCCCGCGCGGCGGGTCGACGACATGGGCGGCCCCGAGGTGCTGACCGTGGAGGAGATGCTCGGGGACTACCTGGCGGCGCGCGGCCTGCGGCGGCCGGTCACGGTGCCGCTGCCGCTGCCCGGAAAGGTCGGGCGCGGGTTCCGGGAGGGCCACCACCTGGTCCCCGGACACGCGGCCGGGAAACGGACCTGGAAGCAGTTCCTGGACGAGGCCCACGCCCGGGGTTAAGGACGGATCTCCCCGCCCGTATCGGCCGCATCCGGCCGTCCGATGTCCCATAATCGAGCGATGGAGTCGTCCACCCGAATTCTCATTCTCGGCATGGAATCGTCGGGGAGAATTCTCCAGTTCGAGCGCAACGCCGCCGCCGTGCTCTCGCGGAAACCGGACGACCTGCGGGGCGCCTACCTGGACGAGGTGATCCCCGGCGCGCGGGAGCCGCTGCAGGAGGCGCTGAAGGCCGGCCGGGAGCGCACCGCCATGCTCGCCGTGGAGACTCCGGCGGGCGGCACGCTGGACGCGGTCGTGACCGTCCACCCGATGAGCGGCGGCGCGCCCGACGCCCCGGGCCTCGCCGCGCTCGCGGTGATCCGGGTGCCGGTGCCGCTCGCCGACCGGTTCGTCGACCCGGCCGTCATCCGCCGCGCGCTGCTGGACGACGCGCTGCCCCGCATCGGCTCCACCCTCGACCTGGAACTGCTGGCGCGCGGCCTGATGGACGTCCTCGTCCCGCATTTCTGCAACTCGGGCGCGCTGCTGCTGGCCGAGAGCCACATCGACGCCGACGAGCCGCCGGAGGGCCCGGACGGGCCGCAGCTGCGCCGGATGGCGATCGGCTTCGACGACGAGGACCCGGCCTGGGACGCGACGTTCCCCACCGGCGAGTCGCTGGTCTACCCGCCGGGCACGCCGCACGCGCTGTGCCTGGAGTCCGGCGAGCCGGTGCTGCGCGCCCTCGGCGGCGAGGGCGCGGCCCGGCTCGCGGGCGCGTGGCGCCGCCCGCCGGTGGCCGAGCTGCTCAAGGGCGCGTCGATGCTGTTACTCCCGATCACGTCCGCGGCGGGCGTGCTGGGGTTCTTCGTCTGCACCCGCAACGCGGCGCACCGGCCGTTCGACGCCTACGACGTCGAGATCGGGATGGAGTTCGCGAACCGGGCGTCGATCTTCGTGGAGAGCGCCCGCCAGTACTCGCGGGAGCGCGCGACCGCCCTCACCCTCCAGCGCAGCCTGCTGCCGACGGGCCTGTCGGCGCCGTCGACGGTCGAGGTGCACCACCGCTACCTGCCGGGCAGCCGCCGCATCGAGGTCGGCGGCGACTGGTACGAGTCGATCGCGCTGCCCGGCGGCCGGGTCGCGCTGGTGGTCGGCGACGTCGCCGGGCACGGCGTGAAGGCCGCCGTCACGATGGGCCGCCTCCGCACCGCCATCCACACCCTCGCCGGGCTGGAGCTGCCGCCCGCCGAGGCCCTGGAGCGCCTCGACTCCCTGATGCGCACGCTCGGCGAGCGCGAGCCGCACTTCGCCACCTGCGCCTACGTCGTCTACGACGCGGTCAGCGGCCGGTGCGAGGTCGCGAGCGCCGGGCACCTGCCGCCGCTGCTCGCCCCGCCCGGCGCCGAGCCGGAGTACCTGCCGGTGCCGCCCGCGCCGCCGCTCGGCGTCGGCGGCGACGGCCCGATCGTGACCCGCGAGTTCACCGTCGAGGACGGCACGCTGCTGTTCCTCTACACCGACGGGCTGGTGGAGAACCGGGCCCGCGACATCGACGACGGGCTCGCGCGGCTGCTCGCCACGTTCGGGCCCGGCGCCGCCGCCCGCCCGCTGGACGACCTGTGCCAGGCGGCCCTCGACGGCGTCTACGACGACGAGCACCGCGACGACATCGCGATGCTGGTGGCGCGCCTCGCCCGCATCCCCGCCGACCACCACGCCACCTGGGAGCTGCCCGCCGAGCCCGCCGCCGTCCGCCGCGCCCGCGGCCTCGTCCGCGACCGGCTCGCCCGCTGGGACCTCGACGACCTGACCCACAGCACCATGCTGCTGGTGTCGGAGCTCGTCACCAACGCGATCCAGCACGTCGGCGGGCGCGTCACGCTGCGGCTGGTGCGGGAGGGCGGCCTGGTCTGCGAGGTCGCCGACTCCTCCGACGGGCGCCCCCGCATCCGGCTGCACGACGACGAGGACGACGCGATGGAGTCGGGCCGCGGCCTGCACGTCGTGGGGCGGCTGGCGCAGCGCTGGGGCGTGCGCCGCACCGCGGGCGGCAAGGTCGTCTGGTGCGAGCAGGAGCTGTCCTGACGCGCTCCCCGCGCCGCGCGGCGGCCGGGCGCGGCTAGCGCAGCACCGAGATGTGCACGTGGTCGTAGTGGTTCTGGGTGATGCTGCCGCGGTCCTCCATCGGCCGCCAGCCGCCGCCGCGCACGTTCCAGATCTGCTGCTTCCAGATGACGTAGGAGATGCCGAGCCGGCGGGCGTTCGCGACCGCGTACCGGGCGACCTGGTCGCCGTGCCGCTGCGCGCCGGCGCTCGGCATCCGCCCGCCGGTGCTCTCCATGAAGTCGCAGGCGCGGCCGTCGCCGTGGTCCTGCGGGTCGCCGGTGGAGCGGTAGCAGCCGATCACCGGGAACGGGCCGAACATGCCGGCGATCTCCAGCAGGACGGTCCGCATCGTGGGCGTCATCCTGTTCCCGGTGATCGGGGTGCGCTCGCCGGCCGCCCCGTCCGGCCGGCCCGTGACCTGCGGGAGGCCCGGCTGGCCCGGCCGGCCCGGCTGCGCCGTGCGCTTCTTCGGCGGCGGGGTCAGCGTGGCGACCTTCGTCCCGCGCGGGAGGACCTTCTGGAGCCGCTTGGCGAGCTTCGCGTGGTCGGCCTTCGGGGCGCTGATGACCAGGCCGTTGCCGTCCGGCAGGCCCAGCGCGCGGGCCTGCTCGCGGGACACGACGGCGTCGATGTCGCCGATGCCCATCGTCGCGTAGGCGCCGACGCGGACCTGCCCGGGGGCGCTGCTGCGGCCCGCCTGGACGACCGAGCCGAGCGGCAGGGCCCCGTCGCGGCTCTGCTCGAACGACACGGCCAGACCGCCGGACGCGACCGTCTGCCACAGCTGGTCGGACTCGGCGGTCGCCTCCGGCACGAACGCCCGGAACGCCGACGGGTCGACGCCCAGCAGGCCCATGCGGCGCCCGGCGACGCCGACGCGGGCGGCGTCCACGACCGTGAGCCGCGCGACGCCCTTCAGCCGCCGGGCCCGCTCGACGGCCGCGGGCGGCAGCGGGGACGTGCCGGCGACCAGCAGGTGCGGCGTGTAGCGGCGGGTCAGCGGGGCCACGGCCGGGGCCTGCGGCGCCGCGCCCCGGTCGACCGACACCAGGTCGCCGGACGCGGCGGGCCGCTCGTCCTCCAGCCGCCCGGACGCGAGGACGGTGATGTCGGCCGCGAGCGTGCCGGCGACCGCCGCCGCGATGACCCCGGAGAGCACTCTTCCACGCCGCAGCATTCGACCCCGATCCCCTCGCCGTCCCTGGCCGCATCGTAGGGGAGCGGGCCGCCGCGCGGGGTCAGTGCGCGCCCTCCGCGGGCCCAGTGCCGGGGCCGCGGCGCAGGGCGACCAGCGCGACGTCGTCCTCGCGGTGCCCGAACTCGGCGATGACGCGGTCGCTGAAGCGCTCCAGGTCGTCCTCGACGTGGGCGGCGATGGCCCGCAGCCGCTCCATGTTGTCGGCGAGCGGGATGCCGCGGTCCTCGATCAGGCCGTCGGTGATCAGCACGACGGTGCCGCCCGGCGGGACCACGGTCTCCTCGACCGCGACGCCGTCGGCCGGGAAGCCGAGGATCACGCCGCCGCCCTTGCCGTAGCGGGCCACTCCGGCGGCGATGTGCAGCGGCGGGAGGTGCCCGGCGCTGGCGATGTGCAGCCGGCCGCTGCGGGGGTCCAGCGTCATCAGGGTCATGGTGACGGTCTGGTCGTCGTGGTAGCGCTCCATCACGCCGTTCAGCAGGCGGAGGATCTGGACGGAGCCGTGCCCCTCGGCGGCGAACGCGCGCAGCGCGTGCCGGACCTCCGCCATCACCGTCGCGGCCCGCAGCGAGTGGCCCTGCACGTCCCCGATGGCCACCAGCACCCGGTCGCCGAGGTCGAGGACCTCGTAGAAGTCGCCGCCGACCTCGGCCTGGTCGCCGGCCGGCTCGTAGCGGACCGCGAGCTCCCAGCCCGGCACCTGCGGCAGCGACGCCGGCAGCAGGCTGCGCTGCAGGGTCAGCGAGATCGTGTGCTCCTCGGTGAAGCTGCGCAGCGCGGCGAGCGCGAGCGCCACCGCCTGCCCGAGCTGGCGCAGCAGGTTCGTCTCGGCGTCCTCCTGCGCGCCCCGGGCGTCGATCGCGATGCAGATGGGCGGGTGGCCGTGCTTGAGCCGGGACACCACCAGCAGGGCGTCGTCGCGCAGCACGGGGTCGGGCACCAGGTCCCGCCACTCCCGCAGCGGCACCCGCGTGATCTCGGTGCCGGTGTCGTCGCCCAGCCCGGTGCGGCCGATCAGCCGCTCGATGAGGCCCGGCGGGTAGTCGCGGTGCTCGGGGCCGCCGTCCGCCTCGACGGCGCGCCGCGGCCGGCCGCCCGGCGGCACGATGAACACCGCGGCCGGCACCTCGAAGATCGCGTGGGCGCCGGTCGCGGCGACCTCCGCCAGCTGGTCGAAGGACGTGGCCGCGTTGATCGCCAGCGACGTGCGGGTGAACTCGGCCATCCGGCCGACCATCCGCTCGGCCCGCCGCCGCGCCTCGTAGTAGCGCAGCACCGCCTCGACCGTGGCGAGGAACTCGCCCGGGTCGATCGGGTCGGTCATGTAGGCGTCGGCGCCGCGCCGCAGCCCGTGGGTGCGGTCGGCGACGTCCACGGCCTGCGCGGAGATGTGGATGACGGGCAGCGAGTTCGTGTCCGGCGCGGACTTGATCCGCTCGCACACCTCGATGCCGCTCATGTCCGGCAGCTTCACGTCGAGCACCACCAGGTCGACGTCGTGCTCGGCGAGCCGCCGCCAGGTCTCCGCCGCGGACGCCGCCTCCACCACCGTGTGCCCGGCGCGGCGCAGCCAGCGGCCGACGATGTAGCGCTTGGTGTCGCTGTCGTCCACCACCAGCGTCGTCCAGGTACCCATACCGGTCACCTGCCCTCCCGTGCCCGGCGGGCCTGTGCGGAGCGTATCGCCGCGGCGAGCGGCTCGGGGCCGATCCGGTCCTTGCCGAGCACCGCGTCGGCGCGGCGGAGCCGGGGGTCGTCGGACGCGGCGGCGTTCGCCGAGGTGACCAGGACGACCGGCGTCCCGGCGGGCAGCCCGGCGAGGACGTCGTAGCCGTCCCGGCCGGGCATGCGCAGGTCCAGCAGGACGAGGTCGGGCGGGTCGGCCACGGCGGCGGCCAGCGCGGCGGTCCCGTCGGCGGCCTCGGAGACCCGGTCGGCGGACGCGTCCACCAGGTCGCGCAGGGTGCGGCGGGCCGTCGCGTCGTCGTCCACGATCAGGACGTGGCCGAGGTCGAGGTGGGCCATGTCCCGGTACGGCGGCAGCCGCACGGTGGCGGTCGTCCCCTCGCCCACGACGCTGTCCAGGGAGACGTCGCCGCCGAGGATGCGGGCGAGCCGGCGGGCGAAGGGCAGGCCGAGCCCGGTGCCGGTGCCGCCGCTGCCCGGCACCCGGTGGAACTCCTCGAAGACCCGCTCCCGCTCGTCGGGCGGGATCCCCACACCGGTGTCGGCCACGGTGAACTCCACGTCCTCGCCGGCCCGTCGCGCCGACACCCGCACCCCGCCCTCCTCGGTGAACTTCAGGCCGTTCCCCACGAGGTTCCGCAGGATCCGGGACAGCATCTCCGGGTCGGTCACGAAGTCGCGCGGCGCGTCCGCGTCGTCCACGACGAGCGACAGCCCGGCCTGCTCGGCCATCGGGTTCAGCAGCTCCGCCTGCTCCGCCAGCAGCGCCGGCACGTCCACCGGCGCCGGGTTCGGCTCCAGGCGGCCCTGCTCGGCGCGCGCCATGTCCAGCAGCTCGTTCACCATCGACAGCAGGGTGCCGCCGGTGTCGCGGATCAGGGTGATCTGCTGCCGCTGCTCCTCGGTGAGCGGGTCGGCGGACGGGTCGAGGAGCAGCCGGGTGAGCCCGATGACGCCGTTCACCGGCGTGCGCAGCTCGTGGCTGATGCCGGCCCAGAACCGGTTCTTGGCCTCGCCGGCCTCGCGCAGCTGGTCGGACTTCTCCTCCAGCTCGGCGTACAGCGCCACGACGCCCCGGTTCGTCTCCTCGAGCTCCTCGGAGAGCTCGCTGTAGAGGGCCATGACCCCGTGGTTGGTCTCCTCCAGCTCCGCGTTGAGGGTCCGCAGCTCCTCCTGCCGCCGCTGCAGATCCGTGAGCGCCGTGGTCAGCTCCGTGTTCTGCGTCTGCAGCTCCTCCAGGGCGGGCAGGGGGTGCAGCCGGGAGAGCCGCGCGCGGAGCCTGCTCAGCTCTCCCTCGCCGACCGGCGCGGCGCCGGAGGGCAGGTCCTTGCGCAGCCGGAGGCGGACGCCGCCCTCCGCGGTCTCCTCCTCTTCCAGCAGGCTCACCAGCCGCGCCGCCGCGACCTGGCACGCGGTCGTCCGCACCGCGTCCGGGCGCGGGCGCAGGTCCAGCTCGACCACCAGCGCCGGGTGCCGCCCCGGGTCGAGCCGGAACGCCACCGACACGAGCCCCGAGCACGCGTACAGCTCCCGGCCGACCTCGCTGAGCGCGGTCGCGACGCGGACCTGGTCCTGGTGTTCGAGGCCGACCGCGGCGGCGACCTGCCGGCCCGCCCGCCGGACGGTGAACACGCCCTCCTCGTCCGAGATCTCCATGCGGACCAGGTCCTCTGTCACGCCTCACCACCGCCCGTCCGTCGCGATCGCGAGCACGGACCGGTCGTCGTGGTGCGCGCCGGCGTCGCGCAGCAGCGTCGCCGCGATCAGCAGCGGGTCGCGCAGGTGCAGGCCGGGCCGGTCGGCGAGGCTCCAGCGGCCGGTGAGCCCGTCGGAGTGCAGCACCACGGCCGCGCCCGGGGGCAGCGTGTAGGAGTGCTCCCGGATCCGCCCGGCGGTCGTCCCGGCGATCCCCGGCACGGAGATCATGCCCTGCCGGCGGTCCGGCGCGATGATCCACCCGGCGATGTTCCCGATCCCGGCGTAGCGCACCCGCCCGGCGGCCGGCTCGACGACGGCGACGGCGACGGCGCCGCCGCGGGTCGGGGTGAGCCGCTGCCGGACGCTCATCAGGACGTCGGCGGGGGAGGCGGGCAGCGCCGTCTCGTGCGCGGCCCGGACGGCCTCCCAGGCCGCGCGCGCGGCGAGCGGGCCGTGCCCGAGGCCGTCGCAGAGCAGCGCGTAGACCGTGCCGTCCAGGAGGCGGGCGGTGTAGGCGTCGCCGCACTGCTCCTCGCCGTCGATCGGCACCGTCAGGCCGGCGAACGGCGGGTCGGCGAACGGCGGGGCGGCCGCGGCGTCGCCGGTGGGCGCGCCGGGCGGCCGGAACCGCGCGTACAGCACGGTGCCGGCCCCGGGCAGCGAGTACAGGGCGCACTGGTCGGCGAGCCGCTCGATCGAGCCCAGCCCGAGCCCGAGCGTCCCGCGGGTCGAGTAGCCGTTCCGCAGGGACACCGGCACGTCGGTGATGCCGGGCCCCCGGTCGAAGGCGACGAACTCCACCACCGCGGTCCGGTCGTGCCGCACGATGCGCAGGATCATCTCGCCCCGCCGGGCGTGCCGGGCGAGGTTCGTCGCGGCCTCGGTCGCGGCCAGCCGCACCTGTTCGAGGCGCTCCCCGGCGAACCCGAGCCGCTCGGCGAGCGCGGTGACGCGCCGCCGCACGCCCGCCGCGGCGCTCTCCTCCTCCACCCGCACCCGCAGCGTGTCGTCGGCGGACGGGCTGGTCGTCCAGCCGGCGCCGGTCAGCGCGGCCATTTGGCCACCGTCACCGTGGTGCCCTTCCCTGCCTCGCTGGTCAGGTCGAACTCGTCGCTCAGCCGGCGGGCGCCGGACAGGCCGAGGCCGAGCCCGGTGCCGCTCGACCAGCCCGCCGACAGGGCCCGCTCGACGTCCGGGATGCCCGGGCCGTCGTCGTGGAAGACGATGCGGACGCCCGTCCGGCCCCGGTCGTCCACCGCCTGCTCGATCCGCATCGTGCCGCCGCCGCCGTACGCGTAGGTGTTGCGCGCCAGCTCGCTCGCCGCCGTGACGATCTTGGTCTGGTCGACCAGCGACAGCCCGGCCGCCGCCGCGGCGGCGCGCACCAGCTGCCGGACGCGCACCACGTCATCGCCCGACACGATCGGCACCTCCTCGCCGGGCGGGGACGTCACGGGCCGCCCGCCCCGCCGCGCGCACCCGTGCCGAGCAGCCGCATGCCCTCCTCCAGGTCCAGCGCGGTGCGGACCCCGCCGAGCGAGAGCCCGAGCTCCACCAGCGTGATCGCCACCGCCGGGCGCATCCCGACCACCACCGTCTCGGCGTCCATGAGCCGCGACATGGCGGCGATGGTGGCGAACATGCGGCCGATGAACGAGTCGACGATCTCCACCGCGGTGATGTCGATGATGACGCCGTGCGCGCCGGTGGCGGTGATCCGGTCGGCGAGGTCCTCCTGGAGCGCCAGGACGGTCTGGTCCTGCAGGTCGAGCTGGATCGACACCAGCAGGACGTTCCCGATCTTGAGGATGGGCACGCGGTCCATCAGGCGCCCTCCTCGCGGGTCAGGCGCACGCCGCTGCGGTCGAGCGTGTACGCCAGCGCGTCTGCGAGGTCGGCCTTCGTCACGATGTCGCCGAACTCGATGCCGAGCGTCACGATCGTCTGCGCGATCTGCGGCCGGACGCCGGAGATCACGCACTCGGTGCCCATCAGCCGGGCCGCCATGACGGTCTTCAGCAGGTGCTGGGCCACCTCGGTGTCCACGGCGGACACCCCGGTGATGTCGATCACCGCGAACCGGGAGCCGGTGTCCACCAGCGTCTCCAGCAGCGTCTCCATCACCACCTGGGTGCGGGCCGAGTCCAGCGTGCCGACGAGGGGGACGGCGAGGATCCCGTCCCACAGCTTCACGACGGGCGTCGACAGCTCCAGCAACTGCTCGGCCTGGTCGGCGATGACCTGCTCGCGGGCGGCGGCGTAGGTCTCGAACGTGGCCAGCCCCAGCTCGTCGACGTAGGCTGAGAAGTCGATCAGCTCGCCGTAGGCCCTGCGGTCCTGGGTGGCGCGCACCTGCTCGTACAGCGCCTGCTTCAGCGCGAACACGCCGATCGCGACCTCGGTCGGGCTGAAGCCCTGCCGGGCCCGCCCGCGGGAGATCTCCGCGAGCGTCGCCCGCAGCTCCCCGGCGGCCGTCTCGTCGCCGTCGAGGGCCCGCTCGACCAGCCCGTACATCTCGTCCAGCTCCGAGCGGAGCTCGGCCTCGGTGATGCGCCCGCGGACGCTCGTCCCGACCAGTTCGGTCCAGCGGCTGAGCACCGGCTCCCGCCAGGCGCGCAGCAGTTCGGTGATGTGCCCGTCGCCCGCTCCATCGGTCATGGCAGCGCCCCCTCAGTGCCCCCGGACCGGACGGCGGACGCGCGAGAGTGCCGCCCGCGCGGGTCGCCCGGGGCCCCGGCCGGGCCGCGCCACCCGGTGCTCACCCGCCCCACCGTAACCGTCCCTCAGGGAGTTACCGGCGCAAATGACCTGGAGGTTCACACGCCATGACCGACCTTTTGGCCGGTCGGCCGGTCAGGGCCGGCCGGTCAGGGGCGGCCGTTCGAAGGGCGGCCGGCCCGAAGGCCGGTCAGTCCCACCAGAACGACCAGTAGGTCTTGCCGCGGATCTCCTCCGCGTACCCGGCGAGGGTGCCCGGGCCCTGGAACAGGATGTCGGGGCAGAACGCCCAGTGCTCGGCCGCGACCTGCACGGCGTGCCGGGTGGTGACGGGAGGCGCGGCGACGCTCAGCTCCAGCGTGTTGAAGCCGAGCCCGACGACGCGCGCGCCGAACCGGTCCTCCCAGCTGCGCAGGACGGCCGACAGCGGCGCCGTCCACTCGTTGTGGTTGAGGGCGCCCTGCCAGCCGACGGCGGCCAGCGCGTCGGCGCCCCGCTCCACCGCGACGAGCCCCAGCGAGAGCCCGCGGGCGGCGAGCAGGCGGGCGTGGCGGTCGGCCACGCTGCCCGGGTCGTCCAGCGGCACCCCGGCCGGGGCGGGGCCGGGGCAGTGCCGGCCGTAGGGGGCGAGGTCCTCCAGGTCGCCGTCGGCGGCCTGCTCGGCGAAGTCGGCCCACACCTCGTACATGAATGCGTGCGGATGGTAGTTCGCGACCTCGCTCACCGGCTCCGGCGCGATCTGCCCGGCCGCCCACGGCTGGTCGCTCTCGTCCATCAGCAGCGGCCAGAGCCCCGACCGGTGGTGCTCGGCGCGCAGCGCGGCCCACAGGTCGCCGCGGACCGGGTCGTCGCTCAGCCAGAGCGCGGGCCGCATGAGCGGCCGCCGCTGCGGGTAGCCGGGGTCGGGCCAGACCAGGTCCCCGTCGGGCAGAGGCACCGACAGCGTCCGCGCGGCGGTGTCGTCCCCGACACCGTCGTCGAACAGCTGCGGCAGATCGCCCGGCAGGTGCCGGACCTCCACATCATCCATTTCACGCCGTTCCGGTACAGAGCATGCCAGTGGCGATCGTAACGGCGGAGAGGCCGCCTGGGGGACGACCTGTGCGGTTCGGTCGTCCCGGACGAGTCCATGGTGGAGCGGGCTACACCCTCGTCAGGGGTGCGGGCCCGGCTGCGCGGGGCCTCACCGTCGCCTACCGTGATGGCGAGGTGACATGAGAACCGCACTGAAACGCAGCGTGGACGCGACCCGCGAGCTGGTCGGCGCCCTGCGCACCGCTGCGCCCGCGCTGTTCGGGCTGGCCCCGCTGATCGCCTTCCTGGTGCTGCTGCCCGTCGTGCTGCCGTGGCTGCCGTCGGCCGTCCGGCCGCTGCGCCGGCTCGCGAACGCCGAGCGGCGCCGGGCCGGCCGGCTGCTCGGCCGCGAGATCCCCGAGCCGTACCGCCCCGTGGGCGACGGCCTGGCCGAGGGGCGGCGGCTGCTGAGGTCGCGGGCGACCTGGCGGGACGCGGCCTGGATGGCGGTGCACGGCCTCACCGGCCTGCAGGCCGCGCTGATCGCGGTGGCGATCTGGCCGGCGATCCCGTTCACGCTGTCGCTGCCGCTGTGGTGGTGGGCGGCGCCCGAGGGCTCCCAGTCGGCGTTCATCACGCTGGACAGCTGGCCGAAGGCGCTGACGATGCCGTTCGTCCAGGGGGCGTTCGACCTGCTCGTCCTGCTGTGGCTGGTGCCGCGGCTCGTCCGCTGGCAGGCCCGGCTCGCCGCCGCGCTGCTCGGCCCGACCCGCCGCACCAGCCTCAGCGAGCGGGTCGAGGAGCTGACCGAGACCCGCGCCGAGGCGCTGGAGGCGCACGGCGCCGAGCTGCGCCGCATCGAACGCGACCTGCACGACGGGACGCAGGCCCAGCTCGTCGCCGCCGCGCTGCGCCTCGGCCTCGCCGACCGCCGCTTCGGCACCGACCCGGACGCCGCGCGCACCCTGTTCCTGGAGGCCAGGGAGGGCATCGAGGAGGCGCTCACCCAGCTCCGCACCGTGATCCGCGGCATCTACCCGCCCATCCTGTCCGACCGGGGCCTCGCCGGGGCGCTGCGCGCGCTCGCCGCGGGCCAGCCGATCCCGGTGGAGCTGGACGTCGCGGACGGCCGGGCGCCCGCCGCCGTCGAGGCCGCCGCCTACTTCGTCGTCGCCGAGGCCCTCACCAACATCGCCAAGCACAGCGGCGCACGCCACGGCTGGGTCGTGCTGCGCCGCGACCCGGCCCGCCTGGTGATCAGCGTGCGGGATGATGGCAAGGGCGGGGCCGATCCGGACCGGGGCAGCGGCCTCGCCGGCATCCGCCGCCGGGTGGCGGCGCTCGACGGGACGACCCGCATCGACAGCCCCGACGGAGAAGGGACGACGCTCGAGGTGGAGCTGCCGTGCGGATCGTGATCGCCGAGGACAACGTGCTCCTCCGCGAGGGCCTCGTCATGCTGCTGAACGCGGGCGGCCACGAGGTCGTCGCCGTCGCCGGCGAGGGGCCGGAGGTGCTGCCCGCGATCCTGGAGCATCGGCCCGACGCCGCCGTCCTCGACGTGCGGCTGCCGCCGGGCTTCCGCGACGAGGGGCTGCGCGCGGCGATCGAGGCGCGCAAGCGGATCCCCGGCCTGCCGCTGCTCGTGCTGTCGCAGTACGTCGAGGAGACCTACGCCGCCGAGCTGCTCGCCGGCGGCGCCGAGGGCATCGGCTACCTGCTGAAGGACCGCGTCAGCCGGGTCGACGAGTTCCTGGACGCCCTCGACCGCGTCGCGGCGGGCGGCACCGCCCTCGACCCCGAGGTCGTGTCCCAGCTGATGACCACCCGGCAGGACCCGCTGCAGGCGCTCACGCCGCGCGAGCGCGAGGTCCTCGGGCTGATGGCGCAGGGCCTCGACAACGCCACCATCGCCGCCACCCTCGTCATCACCGAGCGCTCGGTCAGCAAGCACATCGGCGCGGTGTTCGCCAAGCTCGGCCTGCCGCCGTCCGACAGCGGGCACCGCCGCGTCCTGGCCGTCCTGGCCTACCTGAACTCGTGAGGCCCGAACCCGTGCGGGTCCGCCGGGCCGTGCGCGCCCTCCTCCTCGACGGCGACGCGCTCGTCCTGCTGCGCCGCACCCGCCCGGACCGGCCCGTCTACTGGACGACCCCGGGCGGGAAGATCGAGCCGGACGACGCGTCCCCGGAGGCCGCGCTGCGCCGCGAGCTGGACGAGGAGCTCGGCGCCACCGCCGGGCCCGTCCGGCAGGTGTTCGCGTGCGGGGAGGAGTCGCCCGGGCTGTACCGCCTCAACACCTTCTACGTCTGCCGGCTGGCCTCGATGGACCTGTCCCGCCGCCACGGCCCCGAGTTCGAGGACCCGGCGCGGGGCCGCTACGACGTCGACCTCGTCCCGTGCACCCTCGCGGACCTGGCCGCCATCGACCTGATCCCCGAGACGCTCGCCGCCTACCTCCAGGACCACGCGGCCGATCTTCCCGGCCTCCTTCCGTAGGTCTTGCCAGGAACGATCACTTGTGCGAACTTTGCGGGACTTCTGTGATCAAGGAGTCCCATGTCGCGTACCGTCCTGCGCGCGGCCGGAGCCGCGGTGGTCGCCGCCGCCGTCCTGACGCCCGTGACCTCGTCCGCCGCCGCGACCTCGTCCGCCGCCGCGACCTCGTCCGCCGCCGCGACCAGCGAGCGCGCCATGTCGGCGACGATCCGCTACACCGAGTACGGCATCCCGCACATCACCGCGCCCGACTACGCCGGCCTCGGGTACGGCACCGGCTACGCGGCGGCCAAGGACGACCTCTGCCTGCTCGCGCAGGGCGTAGTCACGCTGAGCGGGGAGCGCTCCAAGTACTTCGGCCCGGACGGCGCACCGGACAGGGCGCTGTCGTCGGCGTCCACCAACCTCGCCAGCGACGTGTTCTTCACCGGCATCAACGACAGCAAGGTCGTCGAGCGGCTGGCGGCGGCGCCCGCCCCCTACGGCCCGAGCACCGAGGTGCGCGAACTCAGCCGCGGCTGGGCCGCCGGCTACAACCGCTACCTGCGCGAGGGCAAGATCACCGACCCGGCGTGCAAGGGCGCCGCGTGGCTGCGGCCCATCACCGAGCTGGACGTCTACCGGCGCGGCTACGCCCTCGCCATGCTCGGCGGCTCCGGCATGGTCACCGACCAGATCACCGAGGCGGCGCCTCCGGGCGCCGCGCAAACCAAGGCGCCGCCCCTCGCGAAGGCCGCCGAGGGCGCCCGCAAGCTGCTGGTGGACGCCGACATGGGCAGCAACGCCATCGCCGTCGGCGGCGGCGCCACCGCGAACGGGCGCGGCCTGCTCCTCGGCAACCCGCACTACCCGTGGCACAACGGGCGGCGGTTCTGGCAGATGCAGCAGACGATCCCCGGCAAGTTGAACGTGAGCGGCGCCGCGCTGCTCGGGTCGCCGTCCGTCAACATCGGCCACACCTCGACGTTCGCGTGGAGCCACACCGTCGCGACCGGCGTCCCGTTCAGCCTCACCGAACTGCGGCTGGTGCCGGGCGACCCGACGTCCTACTTCGTGGACGGCAAGGTCGAGAAGATGACCCAGCGGCGGGTCACCGTCCAGGCGAAGCAGGCGGACGGCTCGGTCAAGCCGGTCACCAGGACGCAGTGGCGGAGCCGCTACGGGCCGATCGTCACATCCGTCTCGTCCATCGGGCTGCCGTGGACGACCTGGAACGCCTACGCGCTCACCGACCCGAACGCCACGAACCTGCGCCTGGCGAACACCTCGCTCGCCCTGGGCAAGGCCCGCACGACCGATGACGCCGTCCGCGCGCTGAAGCAGACCCAGGGCCTGCCCTGGGTGAACACCATCGCGGCCGACGCGCGCGGCGAGGCGCTGTTCGCCCAGATCCAGGTGCTGCCGAACGTCACGAACGCGTTCGCGGACCGCTGCAACTCCCTCCTCGGCCACCTGACGCTGCGGCAGGCGGGCCTCGCGATCCTGGACGGCACCCGGTCGTCCTGCGCACCGGGCAAGGCGCCGGGGACCGTCCAGCCGGGGATCCTCGACCCCGACCGGTACCCGGTGCTGACGCGCGGCGACTACGTCACCAACTCCAACGACAGCTACTGGCTGTCCAACCCGGAGAAGCCGCTGACCGGCTACGACCGCATCATCGGCGACGAGAAGGCCGCCCGCAGCCTCCGCACGAGGAGCGGCATCGTATCCGTCCAGGACCAGCTCGCCGCGAGCAAGTTCACCCGCGCCGACATGCAGGACCTCGTCTTCGCCAACCGCAACCACGCGGGGGAACTCGCCGCGGCCGGCACCGTGACGATGTGCCGCGACATGGGCCTCGGCGAACCCTGCGACGTCCTGGCCAAGTGGGACAAGACGGCCGACACCGGCAGCCGCGGCGCGCTCCTCTTCGACCGGTACTGGCGCAAGGCGCTCTCCGCGTGGGACCTGTGGAAGACGCCGTTCAACGCGTCCGACCCGGTCAACACGCCACGCGACTTCAACACCGGCTCCTTGGCCGCCCGCAAGGCGTTGCTGGACGCGGTAGACGAGCTGAAGAAGTCGAACATCCCCCTGGATGCGCCGCTCGGCGACCACCAGTACGTCACCCGCAACGGCGAGCGGATCCCGATCGGCGGCGGCACCGAGAACCTCGGCATCCTGAACAAGGTCGAGGGCACGTGGACGCCGGGCAAGGGCTACACGGAGATCACGACCGGCTCCAGCTACGTCCAGGTCGTCTCGTTCGACGGCGACCAGTGCCCCGACACCCGGACCCTTCTCACCTACTCGCAGTCGACCGACCCGACGTCCCCGCACTACGCGGACCAGACCCGCCTCTTCTCCAAGAAGCAGTGGGTCACCGAGCGGTTCTGCGCCGGCGAGATCAACAAGGCACCAGGCCTCAAGGTCGTCACCCTCACGGGGAAGTGACGCCGCCGATCCCGTCGAGGAGGTAGTCGAGCCCCTGGACGAACGCGGCGTCCCAGTCGCCGTCGTCCAGGTGGCCGTGCTCGGCGAGAGCCGGGTACAGGTCGCGGCTGCGGGCGAGATGCTCGGCGGCGGCGCTGGGGGTGGAATCCTGCGCGCCGACTTCCATGAGCGCCGACCCGATGACGTAGTTCGCCACCGCGTACGCGGCGGTGGCGAGGCGCGCACCGGTCAGTCCGGTCGCGGCGAGCGTCGCGTAGAGGAAGTCCGTGCGGGCGAGCACGTTGGGGCCCAGCAGGGGGCGTCCGCCCAGGACCGCCGCCGACCACGGGTGGTCGAGCATTGCGCGCCGCCACCCCGACATCAGCGCGACCACGGCGGCGCGCCAGTCTTGATCGCCGTGCGGCAGGGCCACGTCGCCGAAGATGCTGTCCAGGGCCAGTTCGAGCACGTCGTCCTTGGTCTTGACGTGCCAGTACAGCGTCGTGGACCCGGTGTCGAGGCGCTCGGCGAGGCGCCGCATGGTGAGCCGCCCGGCGCCCTCCTCGTCCAGCAGCGCCACGGCCTCGGCCACGATCCGCTCCCGGGACAGCGGCGGCCCCTCCCGCCGTGACCGGCGCCCCTCGCGCAACCACACGCTCTCCGTCATGCCACCGAGACTAGTACATTGAACGAGTACCGGATCATTGGTCTAGTAACTCGACCGCTGTACTAGGAGAGTGTGTGGGGCACATCGAGGTGAGCCGGCTGAGCTACGCCCTGCCCGACGGGCGCCTCCTGCTGGACGACGTCTCCTTCCGCGTGGGGGAGGGGGCCAAGGCCGCGCTCATCGGCCCGAACGGCGCGGGCAAGACGACGCTCTTGCGGCTGATCGCCGGTGACGTGCAGCCGTCGGACGGTGTCGTCACGAGCACCGGCGGCCTCGGCGTGATGCGGCAGTTCATCGGCGGCATCCGCGACGGCCGGACCGTCCACGACCTGCTGCTGTCGGTGGCGCCCGAACGAGTGCGCGGCGCGGCGGAGCGCCTGGCCCGCGCTGAACGCGACCTGGACGACAGTGAGCGCACGCAGCTCGCCTACGCCGAGGCGATCACCGACTACACGGACGCGGGCGGCTACGACATCGAGGTCGTCTGGGACGCCTGCACGACCGCCGCGCTCGGCCTGCCGTTCGACGAGGCGAAGACGCGCGGCGTGACGACCCTCTCGGGCGGGGAGCAGAAGCGCCTCGTCCTGGAAGCCCTCCTCCGTGGCCCCGACGAGGTACTCCTCCTAGACGAGCCCGACAACTACCTTGACGTGCCCGCGAAGGAATGGCTGGCGGAGAAGCTGCGCGCCACGGCCAAGACCGTCCTCCTCGTCTCTCACGACCGGCAGCTCATCGCCGATACGGCCGACCGCATCATCACCGTGGAGTCACGTGACATCTGGGTCCACGGCGGCGGTTTCGCGGGCTATGCGCAGGCCCGCCGCGAACGCACCGAACGCCTCCACGAGCGGCGCCGCCGCTGGGACGAGGAGCACACCCGCCTGAAGCAGCTCGTCCACCTGCTCCGCCAGCGCGCGGCCAACAACGATGCGGTGGCCTCGTCCTACCAGGCCGCCCGCACCCGCCTGGCGCGCTTCGAGGAGGCGGGCCCGCCCCGCAGCGCGCCCAAGGACCAGAACGTCCGGATGCGGCTGCGCGGCGGCCGCACCGGCAAACGAGCCCTGATCTGCGAATCCTTGGAGCTGACCGGTCTGACCCGCCCTTTCGCCACCGAGATCTGGTACGGCGAACGCGTCGCGGTGCTGGGCTCGAACGGCTCGGGCAAATCGACGTTCCTGCGCCTGCTGGCCGGGCACGACGTCCCGCACGCCGGTGAGTTCCGCCTCGGCGCCCGCGTGGTGCCCGGCCTCTTCGTCCAGACGCACACCCGCCCCGACCTGCACGGCCGCACCCCGGCGGACATCGTCATGGCGCGGCACGCGCTCACCCGCAACGACGCCATGGCCGCGCTCGCCCGCTACGAGCTGGCCCCCGCGGGCTCCCGCCCGTTCGAGACGCTCTCCGGCGGCCAGCAGGCCCGCCTGCAGATCCTGCTCCTCGAACTGTCGGGCGCGACGCTGCTCCTCCTGGACGAACCGACCGACAACCTCGACCTGGCCAGCGCCGAAGCCCTCCAGGAGGGCCTGGCGTCCTACGCGGGAACCGTCCTGGCCGTCACCCACGACCGCTGGTTCGCCGCCGACTTCGACCGCTACCTGGTCTTCGGCTCCTCCGGCCGCGTGCACGAGTCGTCCACTCCGGCCTGAGACGCAGCCGGGCGAGCCGCACGGCGCCGCTCGATCAGCGCCTCGATGCCGTCGAGCAGCAGGTCGAGGCCGAAGACGAAGTCGCCGTCGTCCGACCAGCCCTCCGCGCCGTGCATGACTCCCGAGCGCATCGCCGCCGACAGGGCCGGATAGGTCGCCGGGTCGAGCAGTTCGGCCAGCATGTCGCCGTAGTCGGCGGCGCCGCCGATCGCGGCGGCCTCCATCTGCGGGTCGCCGCCCCCCACCCCGTGGACGAACGCGGCGTCGGTGATCGCGTACCCGGCGAGAGCGGTCGCCACGTTGACCTTCTCGCCGTCGTGCAGCCCGGTGCCGCCGAGGGAGGCCAGCGCGCGGTCGAGCCACAGCAGCCGGCGCGGGCCGAGCGGCGGGGCGAGCCGGTCGACGGACAGCAGCCACGTGTGCCGCAGGACGGCGTCGCGCTGCGCCCGGCACCACAGGGCGAGGTAGTCGCGCCAGGGGAGGCCGTCCGGCTCGGGCGGCTCCGGCACGACGGCGTCGGTCATGGCGATGAGCAGCTCCTCCTTGCTGCCGACGTACCGGTAGAGCGCCGTCGCCGCCACGCCCACCTGGGCGGCGACACTCGCCATCGAGACCCCGGCGAGCCCCTCGTCGTCGGCGATCTCGATGGCGGCGGCGGTGATCGCGGCGAGGTCCAGCCGCGGCCGCGGCCCGCGGCGCGGCGCCGGTTCGCGTCCCCACATGCGCCGCAGCACCGGCGGCAGCGTCCGGTCGTCCGCCATGGAACCCCTCCTTCTTGACCCGCTGCTGAAATTGTGCATACTCAAAACAGTGAACGCGATACACAGTATGACATTCACAGAAGCGATTCAGGCCTGTGGCCTGACGAAGTCGTTCGGGGGGACCCCGGTCCTGAAGGGGATCGACCTGACCGTGCCCACCGGGTCGCTCCTGGCCCTACTCGGCCCGAACGGGTCGGGCAAGACCACGACCGTCCGCATCCTGACCACGCTGCTCGCCCCCGACGGCGGCACGGCGACCGTCGGCGGGCACGACGTCGTCCGCGAGGGCGCTGCGGTGCGCCGGGCGATCGGCCTGACCGCCCAGCAGGCCACGGTGGACGAGCTGCTGACCGGGCGGGAGAACCTCGAACTGTTCGCCGGCCTCAGCCACCTCGGCGGGCGCCGGGCCCGGCGGCGGGCGGGCGAACTCCTGGAGCGCTTCGGCCTCGCCGCCGCCGCGAACCGCCGCGTCGCGACCTACTCGGGCGGCATGCGGCGCCGGCTCGACCTCGCGGCGAGCATGGTGTCGGAGCCGCGCATCCTGTTCCTGGACGAGCCCACGACCGGGCTCGACCCGCGCAGCCGCGCCGAGCTGTGGTCGGTGATCCGGGAACTGCTGGCCGGCGGAACCACCATCCTGCTCACCACCCAGTACCTGGAGGAGGCCGACCGGCTCGCCGACCGCGTCGTGGTGATCAACGACGGCCGCGTCGCGGCCGACGACTCTCCCGCCGCGCTGAAGCGCCAGGTGGGCGCCGAGCGCCTGCTGCTGCGCCTGGCCGCGACCGGTGACGTACCGCGCGCCGCGACGGCGCTCGGCGGCGACACCTCGGCGCGTCTCGACGCGGAGGCACGCGAGGTCACCATGGCCGTCCAGGGCCCCGACCACCTGCGCCACGCGCTGGACCTGATGCACCGCGCGGGCGTCACCGTCGAGCGCGTGGAGCTGCGCGCCCCCACCCTCGACGACGTCTTCTTCGAACTCACGGAGGGAGCGGCATGAGCGCCGTCCTGACCGCGGCGGGTGATCTGCGCCGCCTCGTCGTCCGCGACCTGCGCCGCGAACTGCGCCTCCTCGACGGCCTCATCGTGAACACCGCGCTGCCGGTGATCATGATGGTGCTGTTCGTGCACGTCTTCGGCGGGGCGATCGACACCGGCTCCAGCGGCCTCGCCTACATCGACTTCGTGGTGCCCGCCATCCTGCTCATGTCCGGCGGCTACGGCGCCGCGCTGACCGCCTCGGCCATCGCCGAGGACATGACCGGGGGCATGATCGACCGCTTCCGCACCCTGCCGATCAGCGGCTGGACGGTCCCGGCCGGGCACGTGGTCGCCTCGCTGGTCCGCAACGTCGCGGCGTGCGGCATCGCCCTGGTCGCGGCGGTCGCCCTGGGCTTCCGCCCGGACGCCGGACTCGTCGACTGGGCGTTCACGCTGGCCCTACTGGCGGGTTACGTGGTGGCGGTGTCGTCGCTGGCGGTGCTCTGGGGGCTCCTGGTCAAGTCGGTCCAGGCGGCGGGTGCGTTCAGCTTCCTCGTCCTGTTCCTGCCGTACATGTCGGACGGGTTCGTCCCGGCCGAGACCATGCCGGCCGCCCTGCGCGGTTTCGCCGACAACCAGCCGATCACACCGATCGTGGAAGCGCTCCGCTCACTGCTCCTGGACCAGCCGATGGGCTCCTCCGGCGCGGTGGCGGCGGCCTGGCTCACGGGCATGGTGGTGATCAGCGTGCCGCTCGCGGCCGTTCTTTTCCGGCGCAGGACGTCGGCATAGCGATGAGTCTCAGGGGCCCGGCGAGTCAGCCTGGACATGACGCAAATCATCGCGGACATCTCGGTCTCCCTGGACGGCTTCGTCACCGGCCCCGACCCGAGCCTGGAGAACGGTCTCGGCACCGGTGGCGAGGCCCTGCACACCTGGGCCTTCTCCGACGACCCCGACGACCGCCGGATCCTCCGTGAGGGGACGTCCCGCTCGGGCGCCGTCATCCTCGGCCGCAACCTCTTCGACATCGTCGACGGACCCGGCGGCTGGGACGACACGACGGGCTACGGCGCCGGCGAGGTGGGCAAGCCCGCTTTCTTCGTCGTGACGAGTTCGCAGCCGGAGTCAGTACGGCTGACCGGCCTCGACTGGACGTTCGTCACGACGGGCCTGCCGGACGCCGTAGCCGCCGCCCGGCGGCAAGCCGAGGCGGTGGACAAGGACGTCATCCTCATGGGCGGCGGCGCCACCATCGCCTCGGCGTTCAAAGCGGGACTGGTCGACGTCCTTGCCCTTCACTTGGCCCCGGTCATCCTAGGCGCCGGAACACCCCTCTTCAGGGGCGGGGCACCACACACACTGGTGCAGCGCGCGGTGATCCCGACATCGACCGCGACACACCTGACCTACGACGTCCTTTAGCGGGCTCGCAAGGAAGCGTCCAGAGCACTCATGAGCTGGGCAGCGCGACTCTTACCGGCGGGCGCAAGCGGATAGCGCGACAGAACATCGACCAGCACGGGCGTGGCCCGTCCCCGAGCCTGCTCGATCAGCATGTCTCCGACCGCGGGATCGTCTCCGGCCTGCAACTCGCCGATCCGCGCTGCGTTTGCCGGACCCCGCAAGATGTGCCCGACCTGGGTGGCCCGCGCGATCGGATGCAGATAAGCGGCGGACGCGGCGTCCCCGGCAGCCTGCGCGGCGAGACGCGCGACCTCGGTACCCGCCTCTTTCGCCGCCCGGTGGGCGTCCAACGACGTCACACGCTGCAACTTCGTCCGCCTGGCGCCATTGACGAATTCCCACGCGGCATCGAGGGCCGCACGTGGCCGGGAATCCCCGGGAACGGCCTCCTCGAACACCGGCAGGACGTCCTGCGCGCTCTCCGCCACGAAACGCGCCACGACCCGAAGCTCGTCCATGGTCAACTCGAAATCACCGGACACCAGTCAGCCCCCTCCACACGCCGCCGATCCGCAGAAGATCATTACAGGTTGAAGCTCCCCTTGGGGGAGGTGCCAGGCTTCAGGCATGGACGGTGGCTACTCGATCGGCGAGTTGGCGCGGCTCGGCGGAGTCACGGTGAAGGCCGTGCGCTTCTACTCGGAGCGCGGACTGGTACCGGAGGCCGGCAGAAGCGCGGCAGGGCATCGACGGTACGCACCGGAAGCCGTAGTGCGCCTCGGCCTGGTACGGACGCTACGCGAACTCGGAATCGACCTGGCCACCATCGAGAAGATCCTGGACCGCCGACTACCGGCCGCAGAGGCCGCCGCTACCCACGCCGAGGCGCTAGCCGTGCAGATGCGAGTGCTGCGGCTGCGCTACGCGGTGCTCTCAGCAGCGGCCAGACGCGGCTCCACACCCGAGGAGATGGACTTCATGCACCGACTCGCCCGCCTTTCCGCCGCTGAGCGTGACGCCCTCGTCGACGACTTCCTGCACAGCGCATTCGGGGATCCCGACGCGGGCCCGCTCTCGCGCGTCCTGCACCGATCCATGGCACCCGAACTGCCCGACGACCCCACGTCCGAGCAGTTGGAGGCATGGGTGGAGTTGGCCGAACTCGCCGAAGACCCGGAGTTCCGGTCACTGATGCGCGGCCTGTTCACCGAGCACCCCGCCTTGGAAACGGCTCCACCGCGCAAGCACATCGTCGCGCGCGCCGCGGAGACCGTGGCCCCGCTGCTGGCAGCCGGCGTCACCACCAACTCCCCGGAAGCGGCTCAGGCCGTCACACAAATCACCACCGCCTACGCCGCCGTCCAAGAGCAGGCAGACGACGCAGCCCTGCGCGAAAGCCTCGCCGCCCACCTGACCGCCGCCGCCGATCCGCGCCGCGAACGCTACGCGGAGCTACTGTCGATCATCAACGGCTGGGACCCGCCCAACTACCCCAGCAAGGAACTGCACTGGTTCCTGACAGCAATGGCTCAGACTGAGCACTAGCCGTAAGACCAACGGCGAAAGACGTCATCACGCCGCATAGGCTGCTCCAGCCGAAAATGTGATCACAAATGTGGCCAACTTGTCGGTAGCGTACGAGTGTGGCTGAGATCTGGGACGAAGCGCAGGTGATCGCGGACGGATTCGAGCGCGCCCACGTCGAGTTGGACTGGTACGACGGCCCGCGCGTCGGCGTCGCCGATATCGACGGCCGGCCCCACTACTTCAAGGGCCACCACTACGAGCGTTACCACGAAGACGACGAGTACGAGGTCTGGCCCGCGAGCACTGAAGCGCTGGAGTGGGAGCGCGAGCAGTCCGCGATTTTCGTCAAGTGGAGCGAGCGCTACCGGGCAGGGGAGGTAGGGCCCGAGACCCATCCCGGCCATGGAGGCAACGCCCGCCACGACGAGTTGGACGCCCTACTCGCACCGCACCGCCAAGCACCTGACAATGCGCGACGAATGAAGCGCGAAATGCGTTTCGTCGCCAGAGACCCTGACGAGGTCGAGTCCGTGAACTACTGGTTCCGATGGCGCACAACCGCCTGAAGTAGCCACCGTCTCGCCGCGACGACACGACCGAGCTACGCCTGTCAGCGGTAAGCAGCTCCGATATCGGGGCGTTACTTGTCGCGATCCCCGGAGTCGGAAGAAGGCCGATTCGCGCGGTCGTACGCTTCCCGCGCCGCCGACCAGTCGTCAAGGTACGCGATCGCCCATTCCTCCAGCGCGCGCAGCGGCTCGCGCAGGGTGCGGCCCGCCTCGGTGAGGGAGTACTCGACGCGGACCGGTACTTCGGGGTGGACGGTGCGGTGCACGAGCCCGTCCCGTTCGAGCCCGCGGAGGGTCTGGGTGAGCATCTTCTGGGAGATGCCCTCGATGCGTCGGCGCAGCTCCGAGAAGCGGGCGGTGCCGTCCCAGAGGGCGCCCACGATGAGCACGGTCCAGCGGTCGCCGATGCGATCCAGGATGCGGCGGGTCGGGCAGTCCGCGCGGTAGGGACTGCCGCGGAGCACCGGCTCGTCCGGGGTGGTTACCACAAAGTGCCTTCTTCCCGATGGAGAGTTGGGCTCGTACGGTAACCACTGCGCCCGTTCGGCGCCACCCGTCCTGGAGAAAGGCACCTCATGTCTCGCATTACCGTCATCGGAGGCACCGGCTATGCCGGCTCGGCCATCGCTGCGGAGGCAGCCGCTCGCGGCCACCAGGTCACCGCACTGAGCCGCTCAGGCCCCACCGCGCCGATCCCTGACGTGACCTATGTCCAAGGCGACGCCTCCGACGAAGCAACGCTCGCCGCAGCCATCGAGGGCACGGATGTCGTAGTGGCCGCACTCGCCCCACGCGGCCCGCTGACCGGCACCTTCCGTGACGTCTACCGCGCCGTCGCGCGCCTGGCCGAGGCCGCAGGCGCGCGCCTGTTCGTCGTCGGGGGCTACTCGTCACTACGTCCCGCGCCCGGGGCGGACCGTTTCGTCACCGACCTCAGCCGCGTTCCCGAAGAGCTCCACGACGAGATCCGCGCGGGTGCGGCGCTCATCATCGAGGACCTCCCGGCCGCGCCCGCGACGCTCGACTGGGTCTTCGTGAGCCCGGCGCTCAGGTTCGGCGCGCACATGCCCGCCGAACGACTCGGCCGCTACCGGCTCGGCGACGACGTCGCGGTCCAGCCCGATGACGGCGGCGCGATCTCCGCCGCCGACTACGCCCTAGGTTTCCTCGACCTGATCGAAAAAGGCGACCACCACAGAACCCAGGTCAACCTCGCCCACTAACACTCCACCCGCACCTGGAACAGCCTGATTCCAAGAACGAGCCGTGGCCCCACCGACCCGTGAGGTGCGGCGCAAGTACGGGGTGCATCGTTGGACGGTGCTTCCGTTCAAGCCGGTGATCGATCAGATGTTGTGGGCGGACCTGGACGTGCCGCGCAAGCATTCCCCGGCGATGACGACATCCTGCGGACCAGTGACCTGCTCGCGGTCCAGCACTGCCCGATATTCGGGGACGTGTCCGGCCAGGCCGAACTGTTCTGCGGCCCGGTCACGGACGCCGGATGCGTCGGCCGTCACGCTGACCAGCAGCCCGGCGACCACCCGCGGAGCAGGGCGCCCCGCGGCCCCGACCCGACCACCGGCAAGACCGCACCCCAACCCGTCCTCGCCACCATCACCCGCACCGGAGCGAAGCACCTCGTCCAACTCACCATCGACACCGACGGCGACCACGGCGACAAGACCGGCGCACTGATCGCCACCAACAACCACCCCTTCTGGGTCCCCGCAGCCGGCAAATGGATCGACGCAGGCAAACTCAAGCCCGGCATGTGGCTCCGCACCAGCGCCGGCACCCACGTCCAACTCACCGCAACCAAAGCCTGGACCAAGTACCAGCGCACTCACAACCTCACTGTCGCCACCGACCACACGTACTATGTGCTGGCGGGGGTTACGCCAGCCCTCGTTCACAACCGCACCTGTGGCGATCCTGATCCTTTGGTGGAGTACGCCGATGGGGTTCGCAACGAACGGGGGGTGAAGTTCGTCTCTGAGTACACGTCTCCGTCGGGTCAGAAGTACTATGGGCGCGATAGGCACGGCCTGCAGGCGAAGGGTTTTCTCTCAAAGGTTTTAAGACTCGGCGGCCATCACGGAGGTTGCGCCGAGGTGCACTGCCTCATTCAGGCCCAGGCAGCCGAAGGGCGTTCCGCTATCAAGGGAGGTACGATGCGTACGGTGCACTCGAGAAATAACTCGATGCCGAACTCGAACCCGGTTGGTCATGGCGAGCCAGCTGAACCCTGCGGCCGCTGCGGACGATTGCTGGGGCTTCTTGATATCGGTTAACCGCCATGATCAGACTCAATTCGCTGCACCCCGATCTGCGGCAGGCTCTTTATAACTCTGGCTGGTGCCCCCAGAGGAGGGTGGATGCCGGTGCCTGGTTCGCCTCCTTGCGATGCGAAGGGTACGTACTAAATTCTAAGGCTGAGGATATTCTGTGTACGTTTGGCGGTCTGGCCATTGAGCCGATTAATCAATCGGGTCCAAATTTTGCCAACGATGAACCATTCAATTTCGACCCTATTTCGGCCGGTGCGGGCCAGCGCGGCTTGGCGCTAGAGATCGAAGAAGCTCTGGGTGGGAGTTATTTTCCGATTGGCGAATGGCTCAGCTATTCGAGCGTTTTTGTCGAGTCCGGCGGGACGGTTGTTGCAGCGGGCCTTGGGTGGATCTGGGGAATGGGGTCTTCTTTCGAAGCTGCATTGGAATTGGCGGTCTGTGCAAGTCGCCCCTTGATTTGTCTACATTCCGACCCAGGGCTAGACCCCTGGCCTCGATGGCAGTGAATCCGATGCCTTCGGGGCCGGGCGATCTGGCGTAACAGCTAATGCCCGGATCTACTGTGCGAATCTGGGTGATCGACAACTTGCAATTCACAGATTTGAGGCATGCGATGCAATGGCGCCTTTAATCTTTGAGTGACCTTGCAGTTCTGTAGTACTGCGATTGCCTTGACGAGATGGCTGACCTTGTCAGGACTTGCGTGGCTCGCCTATCTCGCTATTCAATTCTCAAGCTATTGCACTTATTGAGATGGTCTCGATAGTTAATTCGGCGCCGGTAGTGGTATGCTATATTCTCGAATAGTAATTGGTGTGGCAGTGTGGGTGCGCGGACGAACGGCGAGTCCAGAGATAGGCGTGGATTTCTCGGTAGAAGAAGTCTCACCGCAAGCTCGTTTTCGTGGCCTGAAGGACTCCCTGTGGCCGGTTAGCATGCCATGCACGACGTGCCGAGCGAAGCTGTGCAGCGCGTGGTGGGGTTTCTGCACCGGTATCGGTGCGAGCCGGGGCATACTCTCAAGCGGTCGTAGCAGTTGATCTCGCAGTGGTGTAGTTCTGCTCGGTGACTTATCGTCGGGGAGTTGCCGGGGCGGTGCGTCAAATGCTGACATTGCAGGACCGGGGAGGAAATCTTCCGGGGAGTCGCCGAGGGACTTGAGGGCAGGACCATCGCGGGATTCGCAGCTGGCGGCATATGCCTAGCTGCAACCAGTGGCACCGGAACCGTAGGCTGCGCCGCCGTCGCCGGATGGGTCTACGGAGCAGTCAGCTACCACCAGAACACACCCGCTGACCAACAAACTCTTTTGGGTGGCTTCAAGGCCAGCCTTACCGGCGCAGTAATAGAGGTCGGCCTAACTGTAACTGGTGCGAAAGTTGCCAAGGTCGCGGCTCCGCTACTCAAGAGAGTAGCTCCCAAGATCATCCAAAAGCTCGCAGGTAGAGCCAAGGGCGGCTCACCAGGTCGCGGCGGCAGCGCAGCAAAGAAAGCACCGGCGGCCGCCAAGAACCCGGCAAAAGCCGCAGACGACGCACCTGCCTCAGGCAGCGGAGGTGGGTGCCTCCGACCAAGCAGTTTCATGCCCGGCACCGCCGTCCTGATGGCCGACGGATCAACGAAACCGATCGACAAGATCAAGGTCGGCGACAAGGTCCTGGCCACCGATCCGACCACCGGCAAGACCGCACCCCAACCCGTCCTCGCTACCATCAGCCGCACCGGAGCTAAGCACCTTGTTCGGCTCACCGTCGACACCGACGGTGACCACGGCGACAAGACCGGCACACTGGTCGCCACCGACAACCACCCCTTCTGGGTCCCCGCAGCAGGCAAGTGGATCGACGCAGGCAAACTCAAGCCCGGCACGTGGCTCCGCACCAGCGCCGGCACCCACGTCCAACTCACCGCAACCAAGACCTGGACCCAGCACCAGCGCGTCCACAACCTCACCGTTGCCATCGACCACACGTACTATGTGGAAGCTGGCGACACCCGTGTCCTCGTGCACAACTGCCCAGAGATGGCGAGGGGGGCTCTGAATGATGAAGCGTACTCTCGAATCGAGAATGCCTACGGCCCTAAAGTTGCCGAAGGGGTGGATCATAATGTTCAGCGGATGCATGATGGTTCTGCGACTGCAGTTGATCACGATATCCCCAGGATTGGGCACGATCCGGATGCGCTTGGTGAATACTTTGCGGATTGGCTTTCGCGAGATATGACGCACGTTGATACGACGACCGGTGCACGGGTTGCATATGATTCCGAGCGTGGGGTACTTATTATCCAAACTGCGTATCGTATCCACGGATACGTTTACAACGAAGACACCTTCGAGGCGAGCGGGAGGTATGTCCTGTCGTGAGGTCATCGATTCGTGTTGTCTTTCGAAGTGGAGGCAACTATGGGCTGTTGCTAAGTGATGAGCAACGAGACGCGATAACGTCGAGCCTCGAACTCATGGCCAGTATTGTACAACCTGCTATCTCGCTAAAGGTTCAAGTGGGGGCCTCTAAGTCGGATCTATGCGAGATTGGAGAAAAAATTGGGAAGGGTGACGCCGAAACGCCTGTGGCTCTTTCTTCTCAAGAGCTGCACATCATCCATTCTGCGCTACTTTCCACGCTTATTCAATTCCGCCGAGAGGAGGACTTCTATATTCGAGTAGGATTCTTTCGGGACAACTTGATGCGATTGAGTGAAGGGATCGCAAAAGCTGCTGCTGTGGCTGGGTGATAGGGAACTTGCGGCGGTACGAGCAACTGTTCCAGGCCTCAGATGGCCATGTCGCTGGCGCTAAGTGGTCTGCGCCGTAAGTTCCTCGGGGGTGTGTGGTCAGCAACCGAGGTAGAGGCCGCAGGCGCAGTCGAGGGCTTCTTGAGGGCTGCCGGCGGTCATGCCGGTGGGCAGGATTTGGTTCTCGTACTTGCCGCTGCTGGCCAGGTAGAGGCCGAATCCCCAGATTGAGGCCGATCCGCCGTAGCGGAGCCGGATGAGCGGTAGCCGGTCCCCGCCTCCGAGTTCGCCTTCGACATAGGCGAACTGGCCGTGGTAGCGGATGTGCAGGTCGCTGAGCTGGGGCCAGTGCTCGCGGGCGTGCTGGCGCAGCCGTTGTGTCAGGGAGGTCTTGGTCGAGGCGGGGATCGCGGGCGGCATGGCGACCATCTTGCCCTTGCGGCGCGTCCGGCGCGCCTGCCGCAGACGAGCACGGCAAGATCAACACTTTCGCCGTGATCTTGTCAGGAAAGTGTCCCCGTGCCCGTTCTGTGTGCCCGTCAGATCAGTGTGACCGCCGGCGACCGGCGTCGACTCACCAAGCTGGCGTCCTCCCGCACCGCCCCGCACCAGCAGGTGATCCGTGCCCGGATCGTGCTGGCAGCCGAATGCGGCCTGTCCAACAACGCGATCTCCCGCCGCCTGGGCATCAGCGTGGACACTGTCCGGTGCTGGCGCGGCCGCTATGGCGACCACGGTTTGGCGGGACTGGCCGACCGACCCCGGTCCGGGCGACCGCCCTGCCTCAGCCCCTGCAGATCGCCGAGGTCAAGGCGCTGGCCTGTCAGCTGCCGGCCGAGACCGGGGTGCCGCTGTCGCGGTGGAGCTGCCCGGAGCTGGCCGACGAAGTCATCAGCCGCGGCATCGCGTCGGCGATCTCGGCCTCGCCCAGCTCCCGGTACCGCGTGGCCCATCGCCGGGCGGTACCGGCCGAGCTGGAACCGTTCGGCGGCCCGCCGCAGCGGCCAGCAGTCATCGACCACGCAGCGGGCCAAGCGCAAGCGTCCGGCCTTAGTTAGCGGGGCGTTACGGTGGGGTGTCGCATACCGTTACCCCCGCTGCCAGGTTGGCCACCTCAACGTAGTCTCCGGAGGGCGGGGCGCCGTCGGCGTGGAGGCGGACGGGTTTACGGAAGGTCGTACCGGCCGTCTCGAACGTTGGAGACGAATGCGGTCCAGTTCCGGGGGCTGCGGGAGAGGTGTCCGGCGTCGGGGGCCCTTGCTGTCTCGTACTCCGATCTCTGCGGCTAGTCCGGCTACCTCTACGCAGTTGCCGCCGGCGCCGTTGCTGCGTCGGCTCTTCCGCCAGGTGGTGTGTGGGAAGTCGCTGGCGTGCCTGATGTGCCTTCGGTGGTTGCCTAGTGGTCGTAGCGTCTGGCTCGTGCGCCCTTGATGAAGGTGGCCCATGCTCGGTGGCTCAGCGTGATGTGTCCGGCGTCTGGGGCCTTGCTGTCGCGGACGGCGACCGCACCGGCGATGTGGGTTATCTCGACGCAGGCGCCGTTCTGGCCGCTGCGGGTGCTCTTTCGCCATCTCGTCTGCGAGGGGTCGGTGGCGTCCATGCCGTGTCTCCGGACGTGGGTGGGCTGGTCGGCTTGGAAGCGGCCAGGCTTATGGAAGGTCGTATCGGCCGTTTCGTACGTCGGACACGAACACGGTCCAGGTCTGCGGGTTGAACGAGAGGTGCCCGGCGTCCGGGGCCTTGCTGTCCCGTACTCTGACCTTCGCGGCGAGCACGGCAACCTCGGCGCAGTTGCCGTTCTGGCCACTCCGGGAGCTTTTGCGCCATGCGGCACGGGGCGAGTTCGGGGTGTCCTTGCCGCGTCTCTGTTGGTGGCTCGAGGGCGTTGGGATGGCCGGGTTCATGGGAGGTCGTACCGGCCGCTTTGGACATCGGTTACGAACGCGGTCCAGTTCTGCTTGTTGAACAAGAGGTGTCCGGCGTCGGGGGCCTTGCTGTCCCGCACTCCGATCTCTGCTGCGAGTCCGGCTACCTCTACGCAGTCGCCGCCGGCGCCGTTGCTGCGGGTGCTCTTGCGCCAAGTGGCGCGGGAGGTCTGCATGGTTCCGCCCTCCTTGCTTCTGTAGTTGTGGGGCTCACGTCATGGTGTCGGCCGCGCGAGCGATGAGCGCCAGTGAGTCGCTTGGACGCAGGGCCGCCGCGCGCAGATGGTCAAATGCCAGCGTATATCGGTTGATTTCGTGTGCCTTCTCCAAGTAGAGGCTGCCCGTTTGAGTCTCCATGAACACCACCTTCGGGTCGGATGGCTCCGGGAACCTCAGTAGCGTGAACGAACCGCTCATCGCCGGGTGTGCGCCAGCATCAAACGGAAGGACCTGAAGCGTGACGTTGGGGAGCTTCGCCATCTCGCCCAAGTGATGAAGTTGGTCCTGCATGGTCTGGGCACCGCCGACCTGTCGGCGGATGACCGCCTCGTTGAGGACTGCCCAGAACTTGGGGCCGCCGTCTGCCGTGAGGTACTCAGAGCGCGCCATACGGAGCGCGACGCGCTTCTCTATCTCGGTCTCGTCCTCGATTGGGAACGCTGTAAAGACGCTATGTGCGTACTCGGCGGTCTGGAGTAGGCCGGGGACGTGCTCGGCGTCGTACCGCTCCATGGACACCGCGTCGGACTCAAGCCCGACGTAGACCTCGAACCATGTCGGGATGGCTTCGCCGTAGCTGTGCCACCAGCCCTTTTGGCGTGCCTCGCGGGCCAGGGCCATGAGGACGTCTCTTGCCTCTCCCTCCACGCCGTAGACGTTGAGCAGGTACTTGACGTCGCGCGGTAGGACGCCGACCCGGGCGTTCTCGATCCGACTGACCTTGGCGGTAGACCATTCGAGTCTCTCAGCCACCTCCTCGATGGTGAGACCGAGCCGCTCCCGCTGTTGGCGCAGCTCAGCGGCCAGACGGCGACGCTTCACGGTGGGTGCACTCCGCGCAGTCAAGTCGATACCCCTTGTGATCAGTATCTTGCATCTGTATGTTGCAGATGCTCTGTTCGTGCGTGGACAGTGTTCCATCGGTTGCGGAGTGTGTGCAGCCGAAACCCGAACGGCCCTGGGCCGGTGGTGGCTCACCGCGTCCCAGGGCCTCGCCCGACTGGAAAGGAGTCGGACTGTGTGCAATCTACCGAAGCCCCCGGAGCGTGAGGTGCCTGGCGGGCTGGGGCGGGACGGGGTGACGCTGGAGCGGTTCCGGGTGCTGGTTCGGCTCATGTGGGCGTTGCGGAAGGTCGGACAGGGGTCCGTGCTCTACCTCGACGCCACGGCGGAGCCCGTGCTCTCGGTTCCGCTGGTCGCGCGGCGGCGGTCGCTGGCGGTGCTCGGCGTCCAGGAGCGGGACGGGCGATGGGCCTACCTGTGGGACGCGGCCTGCAAGGTACCGGCCGAGTCGGTGCGGCTGGCCGCTCGACGGATCGCGGGGGTGTCGTCGTGATCGTCTGGGAGCGGAGGGACGTTCGGCTGTCCTCCAGCGAGGGGCTGGGTGTGCGGGACATTCGTACTTACGTGCGGCGGGCGCTGGAAGGGATTGGGCATTCGTTCGACCTGGACGACGTGGACCTGATGGTGTGCGAGATCGCCACTAACGCCGTCCGTCACACGGACAGTGGGTTGCCTGGGGGTGGGGTGCGGGTGTCCGTGCTCGTCTCGGCTACCCGGCTGCGGGTCGAGGTCCAAGACGAGGGTGGGGCGTCGGGGCGGCCGATCGTGCCGGCTCAGCGGGCCGGACTGAGCGAGTCCGGGCGGGGGCTCATGATCGTGGACGGGCTCGCCGACCGGTGGGGGATCGTCGACGGCAAGGAGGGGCTCTCCGTGTGGTTCGAGGTGGCGAGCGGATAGCAGAGTGGTGATAGCCGCCGGGTGAATCGGTATTTGCCCGGCGGCGCGGGGTGGGAGGAGGGTGGGAGCGTGGACGATCTAGATGACTGGCCGGGGAGCGGGCTCAGCGACGAGGAACTGGACGTCGCCTACAACGTGCGGCGGAAGGCCGGGCCGGAGCTCTTCGAGCGGCATATGGCGCGGTACCGGGAGCTTTCGGAGCAGGCCGTGGACGGGCTGCCCGGCCGTCCAGGGATCGTCTACGACGAGGCGAGCGGCGAGCGGCTCGATGTGTGGGGGACCGGGGACGACGGCCTGCGGCCCGTGTTCGTTTTCCTGCACGGCGGCTATTGGATGGCGCTCTCGCGGGACGTGTCGTCCTTCATGGCGCGGGCCTTGTACGAGCAGGGCGTCGCGACCGTGGTGCCCGACTACACGCTGGCGCCGAAGGCATCGCTGGACGAGATCGTCCGGCAGGTGCGGGCGGCCGTGGCGTGGGTGTACCGGCACGGACGGGATCACGGGCTCGATCCCGGGCGGATCGTGGTGGGTGGTAGTTCGGCGGGCGGGCATCTGACCGGGATGACGATGGTCGGCGGATGGCAGGACGACTTCGGGCTTCCGCGGGACGTGGTCAAGGCCGCGATGCCGTTCAGCGGGCTGTTCGACATCCGGCCGATCACTCGTGTGTATGTCAACGAGTACGTGAAGCTCGATCTGGAACGGGCTGCCGCGCTGAGCCCCGCTCTGCTGGACGCCGACTATCGGTGTTCTGCGGTCTTCGCGGTGGCTGAGGACGACGGAGACGGTTTCCTGGAGCAGTCGAGGCTGTTCCAGCCGCAGTGGGGTGCCGGTGAGTTGCTGATCGTGCCTGGCCGCGACCACTTCGACGTCGTGCTCGATCTCGCGGACCCGGAGTCGCGGGTGAGCACGGAGCTGATGCGCCTGATCAGGCGGTGAGCGCCGCCGCCTCGCGTTCGAGGTGGTCGAGCATCAGGCGGGCCGACGGCGTCGGGGTGCGGTCCGCGGGGAGCGTCACGCCGACCTGGCGGCGGACCGTCTCCAGCGGGACGGGCAGCGGCGCTATGTCGGCGTCGGTCCGGGCCACCAGTTCCGGGAGCGCGGCGATCATGTCGGTGTCGCGGACCAGGGTCCGGACGGTCAGGACGGACGTGCACTCGACCAGGTTGCCGGGGAGCGTCAGGCCGGAAGCGCGGAAGACCTGTTCCAGCTCGGTGCGCAAGGCCGTCTGCTCTAGGGGCAGCACCCACGGGTAGGCGAGGAGGTCGGCCAATGCGAGGTCGGGTACGGCGCGAGCCGGGTGGTCTTGGCGGGCCACCAGGAGAACTGGTTCGCCGTAGAGGGTGAGCTGGCGGAGGCCGCGCAGATCGTCAATCGGGTTGAGGCGGCCGAGGATCAGGTCGATCTCGCCGTCCAGAAGGCGCGGCACCTGGGCGTCGAACGTCGCCTCCTGGACGATGACCGTGATGCCCGGCCGGTCCTTCTTGAGCGCGGCGATCGCGCGGGGGAGCAGGACGTTCGAGCCCGCCAGGAGAGTGCCGATCGTGACCGTCCCGACCTCGCCGTCCGCCAGGCCGGTGATGCGGTCGCCGGCGCGGCGGAGTTCGGCCAGGACGGCGCGCGCGTGCTCGATGAACGCCTCCCCGAACAGCGTCGGCGTCACGCCGCGCGGGCCGCGGGTGAACAGGTCGACGCCGAGGATGCCCTCCACTTCGCGCAGGCTCCGGGTGACGGCGGGCTGCGCCAGGTGCAGGTGCTCGGCGGCCCGCAGGACGCTGCCTTGATCGGCGATGGCGACGACGAGCACCAGGTGCCGGAGCTTCAGCCGTCCGTTGAGGAGGTCGATCGCGCGCATGCCGACTTGGTATCACAGGACGGTGATAGCTGAATCCGCCAACCTCAAGCACTGGGTATGTCTGACGGGTCCAGGTACGCCTCGGCCTGGAGCGTGAACAGCTCGGCATAGCGCCCGCCTGCGGCCATGAGCGAGTCGTGGGTGCCGTGTTCAGCGACCTGGCCGTCCGCCAGCACGTAGATGTGGTCCGCCATCCGGACGGTCGAGAACCGGTGCGAGATCAGCAGGACGGTCCGTCCGGCGAGCAACGTCCGCAGGCGGTCGAACAACTCGTGCTCGGCGCGGGCGTCCAGTGTCGCGGTCGGCTCGTCCAGGATGACGAACGGAGCGTCCCGGAAGAACGCGCGGGCCAGCGCCACCCGCTGCCACTGGCCGCCCGACAGGTCCGTGCCACCCGCGAACTGGGGGCCGAGCAAGGTCGAATAGCCGTCCGGCAAGCCGCGCAAGAAGCCGTCCGCCCCGGCCGCGCGGGCGGCCCGCGCGATGGCCTCGGCGTCGGCTGGTGCCTCAGGGCGGCCCAGCGCGATGTTGTCGGACGCCGGGAGCACGTAGCGCTCGAAGTCCTGGAACAGCACGGCGATCGACTCGCGCAGGCCGTCAGCAGAAGCGCCCGAGACGTCCACGCCGTCGTACAGAATCCGCCCCGACTCCGGCCGGTACAGATGCGACAGCAGCTTCGCCAGCGTCGTCTTACCCGACCCGTTCTCGCCCACCAGCGCGACGACCTGCCCCGCCTCGATCCGCAGATCAACGCCGTCCACGGCAGGACGCGCGGCCGACGGATACGTGAACGAAAGGTTCTCAGCCGTCAGCACGCCGAACGGCGGAGGCGGCGAGCCGGACGGCCCGCGCTCCGGCGGAGCCAGGAACGAGGTCAGGTCCTGGACGAATGGCGCCGCGTCAAAGAGCTGGTCGGTACCCGCGGCGGACATCCGAAGACGCGCGGCCAGCAGCATTACGGCGGTGGCGGCGGCGCCCGCGTCGGCCACCGGCATTCCGCCCGTCGCCGTGTACGCCAGCAGCAGCCCGAGCACCGCACCGAGCGCGATGCCGCTCACGCACCGCGCCGCCAACGTAATGCGCAGGCGGGTTCGAACCGTGCGGCGGATCTCCTCAAGACGCTCCTCGGTCCGCGCCTCCCAGCGGCCGCGCAGATGCGGGGCCAGGCCGAACGCCCGGACCTCCGCAGCCGAGCGGCGGCTGGTCAGCACATCCTGCAGATAGCTGCGTTCCCGCTCGGCGGGCGTGAGCCGGAACAGTGCGCCGTACAGCACCTGCCCGCTCTTCAGCCCGGCCAGCCACAGCGGCGCCCCGGCGGCCAGCGTCGCGGGGACGAGCCACGGCTCGATCGCCGCGAGCGCCAGCGCGACCCCGGCGGTGGCCATCAGCGCGCTGGTCAGCGCCCCCAGCCCCTGGACGACCTGGTGCGGCCGGATCCGAGCGCTCATCGAGGCGCGCTCCAGCCGGTTGTGGAAGGCGGGACGCTCGAATTCCGCGAGGTCGACCGTGCAGGCGACGTCCAGGATCCGGCCCATCGCGTACCGGTTCAGCAGCTCGCTCAGCACGTCGTCCCGCGACGACGCGACCGAGACCGCGACGGCGATCAGCCCCGTCATTGCGAGGACGACTGCGCCCTGCACCAGGACGTCGGCGATATCGGCGCCGCCGAGCGCCTGGTCGAGGAGGCGCCGCCCGCTGAGGAGCGGCAGCACGAGGCCGAGGCCGGCGACGGCCTGGAGCGCCGTGATGAGGGCGTACTCCCGGGGCGCCGCCGACGCCGCGAGGCGGACGGCGCCCCAGACGAGCCGGGGCAGCCGCCGCAGGCCGACCTGCGGCGGCTGCGACCACTCGGCCGCGGTGACGGGCGGTGGATCGTCCATCAGTAGCCGATTTGCTCCACTTCACCGCGCCGGCCCGCATGGCCCTTCATCAGCAGGTCGGCGATGCGGTCGCTCATCGGCAGCCCGAGGTCGTTCTGCATCCACATGAACTGGCCGTTGGGGTTGGACTCCAGGAACACGTGCTCGCCGTCCGGGGTGACGATGAAGTCGACGGCGGCGTACACGAGCCCGAGCTCGTCGAGCAGTGCCCGGGTGCGGCGGATGACGTCCTCCGGCAGCGGCCGGTAGTCGCCGTAGTTCATCTGGATGTCGGCCCGCCAGTCGACCTTGGTCCGCTCCGCGCCCTGCGAGTCGATCACCACGGGGAAGTAGCTGTCGCCGATGACGGTGAGCCGGACCTCGTACGCCTTCTCGATGTACTCCTGGAACTGGCAGATGGTGTGCCGGACGCGAGGCAGGTGCTCGTCGATCTCCTCGCCCAGCACGGCTGTGAACAGGCCGGACGGGAACGCGCCCGGGTAGTGGATCACCCCGCCGCTGAGCGACTTGTAGACGAGCTTGCCCTCGCCCTCCTGCTTCGCCAGCCGCGCGACCTCGTCCGGGTCGTTGGTCAGCAGTGTCCGCGGGACCCGCAGACCGGCCTTCTTGGCGAGCTTCAGCTGGTAGGGCTTCAGGTCGGCGACCGCGTCCAGGTCGGGTCGGTTCATCCAGAGGGCGTCGGTCGAGCGGAAGATGCCGCCGACGCCGTGCTGTGCCTCGTAGCGGGCGAACTCGCGCTCGGCCTCGCCCATGTCGTCGCCGAACTCGAACGCGGTGGGCCGCCGGTACCAGACGCCGGACAGGGCGTTGAGGTCGACCTCGCGGTCGATCTCGCCGTCGTGGTGGCGCATGACGGCCCGGTCCACGCCGTCGAAGTCGGACGTGGCGAAGCTGAGCCGGCGGGGGAAGTAGCTGGTGTCGACCCGGAAGACCCGGGCGCCCTTGGCCGTGAGGCTTCGGACGACCGGGTCGACCGTCGGGTCGAAGTCCTGGGTGAGGATCAGGACCTCTGGCCGATCGTCGTTCACGCGTCAGGCGCACACATCGTCGAGGATCTTGTCGCCCCACGGCGGTTGGCCCGAGCCGGTGACGGTGTACGAGCTGTACCCCGCGGTGATGTCCTCACCGTTGGGGCCGACCCAGGTCTGGGTGGCGGGGTCGTAGTGCCCCGCCTGCGGGTCGGCGGCCGGGGCGCCCTCGTCGGGCGTCCCCCACGGGGTGGAGTAGGCGTAGCCGAACGGCCGCTCGTCGCCGTCCGGGGTCGGGATCGCCGCCGGGTCGAAGCCGGCGTGGTCGGGTGAGATGAACGCGCGGGTCGTGCGCAGGGCGGGCCTGGTCAGGGTTCCGGGCATGGCTGTGCCTTTCGGGACGGGGTGTGCCGGACACTCGTGCGCGGGGCCGCTACGGGGAGGTGGGCTCGGTGAGCCCGATGATCCCCGGGATGTCGCCGGAGAACGACCAGGTGAGGGTGGTCGTGTCGTAGTGGCCGGCCGCGAGTCGGGTGGTGTGCTCGGGTTCGTGCTCGTCCGGGGCCTCGTAGAGGTAGGCGAGCGGGGCGGAGGGGCTGGTTCGGGTCCGGGCGCGGGACGCGGTCGGCCGGGCGCGGACGACGAGGTCGCCGCCGTCGAGTTCGGGCGGGTCGAGGCGGAGGAAGGACGGCGGGTCGAGGGGGCCGGTGCCGTGGGTCATGCTCCGGTGCCGTGGGTCATGCTCGGGGCCTCCCGAAGATCACCGGCGGTACATGATCAAAGTGACATGGGCGGCGGGCCCCGGCAAGCCCGCGATCTTGGCCGCATCCGGCCACCCGGCCGGCCGGCGAATCTATATCCGATGAGTGATAGCGCTTGGGGGATTTGGTATTTGCCAGGCATAGCTCGCGGGGCAGAGGATCGGACCTGTCGAGCCATGCGGGAGGACACGGATGAAGGCTGAGCACTACGTCGGCGGCGTCTTCCGCTCGGACGGACCCGGCTTCCCGCTCGTCGATCCCGTGACCGGCGCCGAACTCGGCACCGTCCCCGAGGCCACCCGCGAGGTCGTCGACGACGCCGTCACGGCGGCGCGGGCCGCGCTGAAGGGCGGGTGGGGCGCGGCCGGCGCCGAGGAGCGGGCCGCCGCGCTGCGGCGCGTCGCCGACGGCATCGACGCCCGGTTCGAGGAGTTCGTCGAGGCGGAGGTCGCCGACACCGGCAGGCCCCGCTCGTTCGCCGAGACCGTCGACGTCCCGCGTGCGGCCGGGAACTTCCGCGCGTACGCCGACCTGCTGTACGGCCGTCCCGAGCGGGCCTACGTGACGCAGATCCCCGGGTGGAGCGCGGGCACGGGCGAGGCGCTCAACTACACCGTGCGGCGGCCGCTCGGCGTCGTCGCGATCATCTCGCCGTGGAACCTCCCGCTGCTGCTGTCCACCTGGAAGATCGCCCCGGCGCTCGCGTGCGGCAACGCCGTCGTGGTCAAGCCGTCGGAGGAGACGCCGTCCACCGCGACGCTGCTCGCCCGCGTCATCGACGAGGCCGGGGTGCCGGACGGCGCGTTCAACCTGGTGCACGGGCACGGCGCGGGCGCGGCCGGCGAGTTCCTGACAGGGCACCCCGGAGTGGACGCGATCGCGTTCACCGGCGAGTCGGCGACCGGCGCCGCGATCATGCGCAACGCCGCCGAGCACGTGACGCCCGTGTCGTTCGAGCTGGGCGGCAAGAACCCCGCGCTGGTCTTCGCCGACGCCGACCTCGACGCCGCCGTGGACGGGACGGTCCGCTCGTCCTTCACCCACTCCGGGCAGATCTGCCTGTGCACCGAGCGCGTCTACGTCGAGCGGCCCGTCTACGAGGAGTTCGTGGAGCGGCTCGGCGCCCGTGCGCGCGAACTCGACGGGTACGGGCCGATGATCTCGGCCGAGCACCGCGACAAGGTCCTGTCCTACTACCGGCTCGCCCGCGAGGAGGGCGCCACGGTCGTCGCGGGCGGTGGGGTGCCGGAGTTCGGCGACGAGCGCGACGGCGGCTTCTTCGTCGAGCCGACCGTTCTCACCGGCCTGCCCGAGACCGCCCGCACCGTCCGGGAGGAGATCTTCGGGCCGGTGTGCCACGTCGCGCCGTTCGACACCGAGGACGAGGCCCTCGCGCTCGCCAACGACAGCCCCTACGGCCTCGCCTCCACCGTCTGGACCACCGACCTGTCGCGGGCGCACCGGGTGGCGCCGCGCGTCGAGACCGGGATCGTCTGGGTGAACTGCTGGAACCTGCGCGACCTGCGCACCCCGTTCGGCGGTGTCAAGGCGTCCGGAATCGGGAGGGAAGGGGGAGAGTACTCCCTGGACTTCTTCTCCGAACCCGTCAACGTCTGCATCCAGATCTGAGAGCGAGCCCCGTGACGACCACCATCGACCAAGCCGCCGACCGGCTGCTCGGCGCCTACGCCGCCGGCACGCCGTGCGCGCCCGTCCGCGACCTGATCACCACGGCCGACGACGCCTACGCCGTCCAGGACCGGCTCACCGAGCGGTGGCTGGCCGAGGGCCGCCGCCTCGCCGGCCGCAAGATCGGGCTGACCTCCAAGGCCGTCCAGCGGCAGATCGGCGTGGACAGCCCCGACTTCGGGATGCTGTTCGCCGACATGGCCGTCCCGGACGGCGAGGAGATCCCCGCCGGCGCCGTCCTGCAGCCGCGCGCCGAGGCGGAGGTCGCGCTCGTGCTGGAGCACGACCTCACCCACGAGCGGCACACCGTCGCCGACGTCATCCGCGCGACCGCGTTCGCGCTGCCCGCGATCGAGGTCGTCGGCAGCCGCGTCCGCGACTGGGACATCACGCTCGCCGACACCGTCGCCGACAACGCCTCGTCCGGCATGTACGCGCTCGGCAACCGGCCCGTCCTCCTCAAGGACGTCGACCTGCGCCTGTGCGGGATGGTGATGGAGCGGCGCGGCGAGCAGGTCTCCACCGGCAACGGCGCCGCCTGCCTCGGCCACCCGCTGAACGCGGCGCTGTGGCTCGCCGACACGCTGGTGCGCGTCGGCCGCCCGCTGCGCGCCGGCGACACGGTGCTGACCGGCGCGCTCGGCCCGGTCGTCCCCGCCGCGCCCGGCGAGGTGTTCGAGGCCCGCATCGACGGGCTCGGCGACGTCCGCGTCGCCTTCGGCAAGGAGAGTGCCTGATGGTGGACGTGACCGCGCTCGCGCGGACCCTCGACGACGCCGCCCGCGACGTCCGCGCGGTCCCGAAGCTGACCGACACGACGCCGTTCGACGTCCCCGCCGCCTACGCGGTGCAGCGTGCTGGGATGGAGCTGCGCCGCCGCCGGGGCGAGCGTCCCGCCGGGATCAAGATGGGCTTCACCAGCCGCGCCAAGATGGTGCAGATGGGCGTCGACGACGTCATCTGGGGCCTGCTCACCGACCGGATGCTCGCCGGGCCCTCGGTGGACGTGTCGCGCCTCATCCACCCGCGCGTCGAGCCGGAGATCGCCTACCTGATCGGACGGGAGGTCCGCTCGGTCGCCGAGGCCGAGTCGGCCGTGGCCGGCGTCGCGGTCGGGTTCGAGATTCTCGACTCCCGCTACCGGGACTTCGAGTTCACCCTCCCGGACGTCATCGCCGACAACGCCTCGGCGGCGCGGTTCGGGTACGGGGCCTGGCACCCGCCGCGCGACCTGTCGAACGCCGGGCTCCTGCTGGAGATCGACGGGCGCCCGGTGCAGGCCGGGTCGTCCGCCGCGATCCTCGGCGACCCGGCGCGGTCGCTGCGCGCGGCGGCGCGGCTCGCGCTCGGCGCCGGGATCACCCTCGAACCCGGCTGGATCGTCCTCGCGGGCGCCGCCACGGCGGCCGTCCCGCTGCCGAAGGACGCGCACGTCCGCGTCACCGGGGCCGGCCTCGGCGCGGTCGAGGTGGCCACATGATGGGCGACGCGTTCCTCGTCGACGGCAAGGCCAAGCCGCGGGGACGGTTCCCGCACCTCAAGCGGGCCGGCGACTTCGTGTTCGTGTCCGGGACGAGCTCGCGCCGCCCGGACGGGACGTTCGTCGGGGCGAGCGCCGACCCGATGGGCGTCACCGACCTCGACATCCGGGCGCAGACCCGCGCCGTCATCGAGAACATCCGCGACCTGCTCGCCGCCGCCGGGGGAGACCTCCGCGACGTCGTCAACGTCACCGCGTACCTGGTGAGCATGAACGACTTCGGCGGCTACAACGAGGTCTACGGCGAGTACTTCGACGAGAGCGGCCCGGCCCGCACCACCGTGGCCGTCCACCAGCTCCCGCACCCGCACCTGCTCGTCGAGATCTCGTGCGTCGCGCACATCCCGCAGACAGACACGTCGCAGAGAGGCAAGGAGGCCGGGGCATGACCCTGCCGCAGCTGTCGCACGGACACCCGTTCAACTTCCAGGCATGGATCGACGAGCACCGCGACCTGCTCAAGCCGCCCGTCGGCAACGTCCAGGTGTTCGACGAGGCCGGGCTGATCATCATGGTCGTCGGCGGCCCGAACCAGCGCACCGACTTCCACGACGACCCGACCGAGGAGTTCTTCTACCAGCTCCGCGGCAACATGGTGCTGCGCGTCATGGAGGAGGAGGGCCGCCCGCCGACCGACGTGCAGATCAACGAGGGCGACGTCTTCCTGCTGCCGCCGCACGTCCGGCACTCGCCGCAGCGCCCCGAGCCCGGCTCGATCGGCCTGGTCGTGGAGATCCCCAGGCCGGAGGGGCTGACGGAGGCGTTCGAGTGGTACTGCACCGAGTGCCACCACCTCGTCCACCGCGCCGAGCTGCAGGTCCGCTCCATCGTGGACGACCTGCCGCCCGTGTTCGAGGGCTTCTACGGCGGCGACCGCACGTGCCCCAACTGCGGAGCCGTCCACCCGGGCAGGACATGGCCGCGGGCCATGACCCCGACCACCGCGCCCCGGGCCTGACGGGGGCGCCGTGACGGTCATCGACGTCCACGCCCACGTCTTCCCGGAGCTCACCCGCGACGAGGGCTGCGTGCTCGCCGACGAGGGGCAGCCGTGGCTGCGCCTCGACGGCGGCGGCACCGGCATGATGATGTCCGGGGACGAGGAGTACCGGCCGGTCGGCGCGGCCCTGTGGGACCCCGCGCGCCGCGTCGCCGACATGGACGCCGCGGGCGTGGACGTCCAGGCCGTCTCCTCAACCCCGCTGATGTTCGGGTACGCGGCCGAGCCGTCCCGCGCCGCCGACTGGTGCGACCTGGTCAACGACCGCATCCTCGCGTTCTGTGCGCACGCACCGGACCGGCTGCTGCCGCTCTGCCAGGTCCCCCTCCAAGACCCCGAGCTCGCCTGCCGGGTCGCGACCCGCGCGAAGGCGGCCGGGCACCGCGGCGTCCACATCGGCAACCACGTCGGCGACCGCAACCTCGACGACGACGGCATCACCGCGTTCCTCGCGCACTGCGCGGAACTCGGCCTGCCCGTGCTGGCGCACCCGTGGGACATGCTCGGCGCCGACCGGATGCGCGGCCACATGCTGCCGTGGCTGTCCGGGATGCCCGCCGAGACGCAGCTGAGCATCCTCGGGCTGATGCTGTCCGGCGCGTTCGAGCGGATCCCCGCGTCGCTGCGGATGTGCTTCTGCCACGGCGGCGGCAGCTTCGCGTTCCTGCTCGGGCGGGCCGACAACGCCTGGCACCGGCGCGACATCGTCCGCGCCGACTCGCCGCGCCCGCCGTCGGAGTACCTCGACCGGTTCCACGTCGACTCCGCCGTGTTCGACCCGCGCGCGCTCCGGCTGCTCGTGGACGTGATGGGCCCCGGCCACGTCATGCTCGGCACCGACTACCCGTTCCCGCTCGGCGAACTGGAGCCGGGCGCGACGATCCGCGCCTGCCCCGGGCTGGACGACGCCGACCGCGCCCGCCTGCTCGGCGGCAACGCGGCGGAGTTCTTCGCCCTCGCCGAGGCGCCCGAGCCCGCGCCCGCGCCCGCACTCGTGACCACCGAAGGAATGACGCAGTGACCCTGGAAGACGAGGCGCGGCGGCTCGACGAGACCGACCCGCTGCCCACGCTGCGCGGCGAGTTCCTCGTCCCGCCCGCGCCCGGCGGCCGGTACGAGGAGGCCGCGTACTTCGCCGGCAACTCCCTCGGCCTGCAGCCGCGGAGCGTCGCGGGACGGCTCCGCGAGGAACTGGACGACTGGGCGCGCCTCGCCGTCGAGGCGCACACGCAGGGGCGCCGCCCGTGGGTGGACTACCACGTGCTGCTCCGCGAACCCGCCGCCCGGCTCGTCGGCGCGCTGCCGCACGAGGTCGTCGCGATGAACTCGCTCACGGTCAACCTGCACCTGCTGATGGCGAGCTTCTACCGGCCCGCCGGGACGCGCACCCGCATCCTCATCGAGGACTCGGCGTTCCCGTCCGACTCGTACGCGGTCGCGGGCCAGGCCGTCCACCACGGGCTCGACCCGGCCGCGGCGGTCGTGCGGTTGAAGCCGCGCCCCGGCGAGGACAACCTGCGCACCGAGGACGTCCTCGCCTTCCTCGAACGCGAGGGCGGCACGGTCGCGCTCGTCCTGCTCGGCGGCGTCAACTACCTGACCGGCCAGCTCATGGACATCCCCGCGATCACCAAGGCGGGCCGCGCGGCCGGCGCCGTGGTCGGCTGGGACCTCGCGCACGCCGCCGGGAACGTCCCGCTGCGGCTGCACGACTGGGACGTCGACTTCGCCGCCTGGTGCACCTACAAGTACCTGAACTCCGGTCCGGGCGCGGTCGCGGGCTGCTTCGTGCACGAGCGCCACGTCCGGGACGCCTCCGTGCCGAAGCTGTCCGGCTGGTGGGGGACCGACCCGGCCGTCCGGTTCCGGATGGACCCCGAGATCGCGCCGCCCGCGTCCGCCGACGCCTGGCAGGTGTCCAACCCGCCGATCCTCGCGCTCGCGCCCGTGCTGGCCTCCCTGGAGATCTTCGACCGGACCGGGATGGCCGCGCTGCGCGCCAAGAGCGAGCGCCTCACCGGGTACCTGGCCGGCCGGCTCGCCCCGCTCGGCGGCGTGGAGGTCATCACCCCGGCCGACCCGGCGGCGCGGGGCGCCCAGCTGTCGCTGCGCGTCCCGGACGCCGGCGGGCTCGTCCGGCGGCTCGCCGCGGCGCACGGCGTGGTCGCCGACGCCCGCGAACCCGATGTCGTCCGGCTCGCGCCCGTCCCGCTGTACTGCACGTTCCACGACTGCCACCGCGCCGCCGAGGCATTGTCGGATCTTGTTTAGGTGTGTCGGTGCATAAGTCGCGCCGGTATCGGGTAGGTTCGGACGCGTTGCACGATGGCGTCGGCCAGTCCGGCGTCGAGCAGTCTCGAAAGCGTTTTTCCGGGCGACCGGCGGACGTGGGATGAGTCCGCTTGCAGCCCGGTCCGCCGTCCGGCGGGCCGGTGAGGTTACCCAGAAGGAAAAGACAGCATGGCCGAAGGCACCGTGAAGTGGTTCAACGCCGAAAAGGGCTTCGGGTTCATCGCGCCTGACGGCGGCGGCCCCGACGTGTTCGTCCACTACTCGGCGATCACCACCAGCGGGTACCGCAGCCTGGACGAGAACCAGCGCGTCGGTTTCGAGATCACGCAGGGCCAGAAGGGCCCGCAGGCCGAGGGCGTCTACCCGCTCTAAGGCTTCGCCCTTCTCGATGTAGACCCGACGAAAGGCCGGGGACGCTCGCCGTCCCCGGCCTTTCGCATGCCCGCGGCGAGGCCGGCGGGCGCTAGTGCAGCGCCTTCGCCGACGCCTCGGTCGCGGGCGCCGCTGTGCCCGGCTCGCGCGGGCGCAGCGCGCCGGCCGACAGCGTCATCACCGCGACCACGCACGTGATCATCGCGAACGCCGCCCGGTAGGACAGCGCGCCCGCCGTCCAGCCGGTCACCGCCGGCGCGGTCAGCCCGGACAGGTAGGTGATCGTCGCGACGCCGGCCACGCCCTCGCCGGGCGTCGCGCCGATGCCGGCCGCCGCCGCGAACACCAGCGGGACGACGGTGGCGATCCCGATGCCGACCAGCGCGAACCCGGCGACCGCGGCCCACGGCGCGCGGGCGGCCACCACCATGATCCCGCCGGCCACGGCGACCGAGCCGCCGCACCGGATGACCGCCGCCGGGCCGAACCGCCGCACGAGCCGGTCGCCGGCCAGCCGGGTGACCGCCATGCAGGACATGAAGACCGTGAACGCGGCGGCGGCGAGGCCGGGGCCCGCGTGCGTCACCTCGGTGAGGTAGACGGCGGACCAGTCGGCGCTCGCGCCCTCGGCGAACGTCCCGCAGAACCCGACCGCGCCGATCGCGGCGACGGCCCTGGTCGGCAGCGCGAACCGGCGCGGCGCCGGGACGCCCTCGGCGGGCCGGTCCGCGAGCAGCCCCCGCCCGGCGAGCAGGCCCGCCGCCAGCAGGACGAGCGCGACCAGCCCGAGGTGCAGGCGCGCGTCGATCCGGGCGTGCGCGGCGGCGATTCCGGCGCCGCCCGCGGCGAGGCTGCCGACGCACCACAGGCCGTGCAGCCCCGACATGACCGGGCGGCCCACGGCCCGCTCCACCGCGACGCCGTGCGAGTTCATGACGACGTCCGACATGCCGGCGGTCGCGCCGTACAGCAGCATCGCCGCGAACAGCCAGGCGGGCGCGGGCGCGAGCGCGGGGAGGGCGAGCGCCGCGCACCAGGCCGCGATCAGCAGCCGGACGGTGCGGCGCTCGCCGATCCGGTGCGCCACGCGGCTCGCGGTGGGCATCGCGGTGAACGCGCCGAGGGACGGGCACAGCAGGGCCAGCCCGAGCACGGTGGGGGAGAGGTCGAGGCGGTCCTGGATCCAGGGGAGGCGGGTGGCGAGGGTGCCCGCCACGGCCCCGTGGACGGCGAAGACCGCGCCGATGGCCCGGTGGGGAGAGGTCATGGACGGAAAAACTAACAGGAAGGCTTCCTGATGAAAAGTGTATTAGGCAGGAACCCTGACTACTATGTGGGCCGTGAAGACCGCCGACCCGACCATGGCCCGCGCGATCAACGACCGGCTGGCCCTCGACCTGCTGCTCGAACGCGGGCCGCTCACCGCCCCGCAGCTGCGGACGCTGACCGGGCTGTCCCGGCCGACCGTGTCCGACCTGATCGAGCGGCTCCGGGCGGCCGGGCTCGTCGAGGTGGCCGGGGAGACCGGCGCCGAGCGGCGGGGCCCGAACGCCCGCCTCTACGGACTCGTCGCCGACCGCGCCCACATCGCCGGGGTCGACCTGCGCCGCGACGCCGTCCACGTCGTCGTCGCCGACATCGCCGGGAACGAGACCGGCACCGCGACCCGCCCCCTGCCGGCCGCCCCCGACCTGGCCGCCCTCGTCGCCGCGGCGGTCGCGGAGGCGGCGGACGGCCGCGCCCTGCACACCGTCGTGCTCGGCACCCCCGGCCCCGTCGACCCGCGCACCGGCCTGGTGACCGACAGCGGCGTCCCCGGCGGCCGCCCCGACCTCGGCGCGGCGCTCCGGGACCGCCTCGGCGCGCCGGTGCGGCTGGAGAACGAGGTCAACCTCGGCGCGATCGCCGAGCACCGGGAGGGCGCCGCCGCGGGCCGCGCCGACTTCGCGCTGCTGTGGCTGGACGACGGCATCGGCGGCGCGGTCGTCCTGGACGGCCGGCTGCGGCGCGGCGCGTCCGGCGGCGCCGGCGAGGTCGGGCTGCTGAAGTTCGGCGGCACCGACTTCTGCCACCTGCTGGACCGGGCCGCCGTCGCCGGCCTCGCCGACGAGCAGGTGGCCGCCTGGATCGCCGAGGCCGCGTTCGCGCTCGTCGCCGTCCTCGACCCCGGGCTCGTCGTGCTCGGCGGCGAACTCGGCCGCTCGGGCGGCGACCGGCTCGCCGGGCTCGTCGCCGACCGGCTCGGCGCCCTCGGCCCGGCCCCCACCGACGTGCGGGCGAGCCGCGTCGAGGGCGACGCCGTGCTGCGCGGCGCGGTGCTGACCGCCCTCGACGTCGTCCGCGACGCCGTGTTCGGTTAGACCCCGTGTTCGGTTAGACCCGTGCCTGGCTGAGCCTGTACAGGGCTACTCCTTGGGCAGGCGCTCGCCGTTGCGGAGCCGGTCGAGGCCGAGCCAGATGAACTCCACCGCCATCTGCTCGGCGCGCTCGCGCGGCGTGTCGGGATGCTCCAGCCACCACGACACCATCGACAGCATCGACCCGTACATCAGCGGGACGAGCAGCCGCGCCCGCCGCTCGTTGACCTCCAGCGCGGCCGGGGACAGCGCCGGGTCGGCGCGGCGGCGGCGCAGCAGCAGGTCGGCGAACGCGGTGCCGAGCCGGTCGCGCAGCTCCCGCAGCTCCAGCCCCACCTCCGGCTTGTCGAGGTGCCGGACGACCAGCGCCCACGCGTCCGGCTCGGCGGTGGCGTAGTCGAACAGCACCCGGATCATCGCCCGGATGCCGTCCGCGGAGCCGTGCGCGGCGAGCACGGCCTCGTTCAGCCGGCCGGTGAGCTCGCCGACGATCGCCTCCGTCACCTCGGCGAACAGCTCCTCCTTGGACGTGAAGTGCTGGTACAGCAGCGCCTTGGACACCTGCGCCGCCCCGGCCACGTGCTCCATCTGGGTCAGGTGGTAGCCGCGCCGGCCGAACTCCGCGAGCGCCACCTGCAGCAGCTGCTCGCGCCGCCGGGCGTACGGCATCCGCCGCCGCACGCCCGCCGTCTCCCCCGTGCCACTGGTCATTTACCGAGATACCTGCCCAGCTCCGCGCGGGCCACGGACCGCACGTGCACCTCGTCCGGGCCGTCGGCGAGGCGCAGCGTGCGCAGCCCCGCCCACATCGCGGCGAGCGGCGTGTCGTCGCTGACCCCGGCGCCGCCGTGCACCTGGATCGCCTTGTCCACGACGTCCAGCGCGACCCGCGGCGCGATCACCTTGATGGCCGCGACCTCCGACCGGGCCGCCTGCACGCCGTGCTTGTCGATCAGCCAGGCGGTCTTCAGGGTGAGCAGCCGGGCCTGCTCGATCGCCATCCGCGACTCGGCGATCTGCTGGCGGACGACGCCCTGCTTGGCCAGCGGGCCGCCGAACGCCACCCGCGACGCCGCGCGCTCGCACATCAGCTCCAGCGCCCGCTCGGCCATCCCGATCGCGCGCATGCAGTGGTGGATGCGGCCGGGGCCGAGCCGCGCCTGCGCGATCGCGAAGCCGCCGCCCTCCTCGCCGACGAGGTTCTCCACCGGCACCCGGACGTCGGTGAAGGTGATCTCGCAGTGGCCGTGCTGGTCGGAGTAGCCGAACACGGGCAGCGGCCGGACGACCTCCACCCCCGGCGCGTCGAGCGGCACCAGCACCATCGACTGCTGCCGGTACGGGTGGCCGTCCGGGTCGGTCTTGCCCATCACGATCATGATCTTGCAGCGCGGGTCGGCGGAACCGCTGATCCACCACTTGCGGCCGTTGATGACGTAGTGGTCGCCGTCGCGCTCGATGCGGGTGGAGATGTTGGTGGCGTCGGAGCTCGCGACGTCCGGCTCGGTCATCGCGAACGCGCTGCGGATCTCGCCGTCCAGCAGCGGCCGCAGCCAGGTCTCCTTCTGCTCGGGCGTGCCGAACAGGTGCAGGACCTCCATGTTGCCGGTGTCGGGCGCGGCGCAGTTGGTGGCCTCGGGCGCGAGGCTGGGGGAGCGGCCCGTCACCTCGGCGAGGGACGCGTAGTCGGTGACGCTCAGGCCGTGCGCCGGGTCCTCGCTGTCGGGCAGGAACAGGTTCCACAGGCCGCGCTTGCGCGCCTCGACCTTGAGGTCCTCGACGACCGGTGGGACGGTGTGCTCCTGCCCGGCCGCGCGGAGCTCCGCCCGCTGCGCGGCGTAGACCGGCTCGGCCGGGTAGACGTGGCTGTCCATGAAGTCCTGGAGGCGGCCGAGGTACTCCTGGGCCCGCTCGCTCAAACCGAAGTCCATTCCGCTAGAGTAACTGACGAGTCAGTTACTTCGAGAGGGAGTCCCCATGGCAGCCTTCGACGGCACCGGCAAGGTCGCGCTGATCACGGGCGGATCCAACGGCATCGGGGCCGCGGTGGCGCGCCGGCTCGCCGGCGCCGGCACCCGCGTCGTCGTCGCGGACGTCGACGCCGACGCCGGGACCGAACTCGCGAAGGAGCTGGACGGCGCGTTCGTCCGCTGCGACGTCCGCGAGCCCGCCGACAGCGAGGCCGCCGTGGCCGTCGCCGTCGAGCGGTTCGGCGGCCTCGACGTGGCGTTCCTCAACGCCGGCGTCGCCGGCGGCGGGGGAGTGGGCGACGACTTCGACCTCGCCGCCTACCGGCGCGCCATGGGCATCAACCTCGACGGCGTCGTGTTCGGCGCGCACGCCGCCCTGCCCGCCCTGCGCGCCCGCGGCGGCGGCGACATCATCGCCACCGCCAGCATGGCGGCGCTCACCGCGACCCCGTTCGACCCGGTGTACGGCGCCAACAAGGCCGCCGTCGTCGGGCTCGTCCGCGCCCTCGGCCCCACGTTCGCCGCGGAGGGCATCCGGGTGAACGCCCTGTGCCCCTCCTTCGCCGACACCGACATCCTCGTGCCGCTGAAGGGGCATCTCCAGGAGACCGGGTTCCCGATCCTGGACGTCGCCGACGTCGTCGAGGCGTTCATGCGGATCCTGGAGGCCGACGGCGCGGGCGAGGCCTGGTACGTGGTGCCGGGCCGCCCGTCCGAGCCGTTCACGTTCCGCGGCGTCCCAGGCCCCCGCTGAGCCGCCCGCCCGACACCGACAGGAGAGACATGCGCGCGATCCAGATCACCGAGTTCGGCGGGCCCGAGGTCCTCACCGTCACCGAGCTGCCCGAGCCGACCGCCGGCCCCGGGCACCTGCTCGTCGACGTCGCCCGGGCCGGCGTCAACTACGCCGACACCCACCAGGCGGAGAACAGCTACCTGTCGGCGTCCACGCTGCCGATGGTGCCCGGCGGCGAGGTCGTCGGCACCACCCCGGACGGCCGCCGCGTCGTCGCGCTCGTCGGCACCGGCGGCTACGCCGAGAAGGCCGTCGCGTCCGAGGCGCTGGCCTGGGAGGTCCCCGACGGCATCGACGACGTCACCGCCCTCGGCATGATCGTCCAGGGCGCGTCCGCGTGGGTGCTGCTGCGCCGCAGCGTCCACCTCGCGCCGGGCGAGTCCGTCGTCGTGCACGCCGCCGCCGGCGGCGTCGGCACGCTCGCCGTCCAGCTCGCCAAGGCGTGGGGCGCCGGCCGGGTCATCGCCACCGCCTCCTCGGCGGACAAGCGCGCCCTCGCCCTCGACCTCGGCGCCGACGTCGCCATCGACGCCAACGAGCCCGACCTCAAGGCCGCGCTCATCGACGCCAACGGCGGCCGCCGCGTCGACACCGTCCTGGAGATGACGGGCGGCGAGGTCACCGACCAGAGCCTGCGCGCCCTCGCCCCCTTCGGCCGCCTCGCCTTCTACGGGATGGCGTCGCGCAAGGAGCCCTCGCCCGTCCGCCCCGCCACGCTCATGGCGCACTCCACCACGATCTCCGGCATGTGGCTCGCGCACGTCTTCCAGCTGCCCGGCGACGTGATGCGCACCGCGCTGGAGGAGCTGTTCGGCCTCGTCGCCGACGGCCGGCTCCGCGTGGTCGGCGGCGGCGAGTACGGGCTCACCGAGGCCAGGCGGGCGCACGAGGACCTGCGGGCCCGCCGCACCACCGGCAAGCTCGTCCTGGACCCCTCGCGCTGACCCGCCGCCGCTACCCCACCAGGCCGTTCTCGTAGGCGTACACGACGGCCTGGGTGCGGTCGCGCAGCGCCAGCTTCGTCAGCACGTGCCCGACATGCGTCTTGATCGTCTGCTCGGCCAGCACCAGCTCGGCCGCGATCTCGGCGTTGGACAGCCCGCGCGCCATGAGCCGCAGCACGTCCAGCTCCCGCGGCGTCAGCCCCGCGGTCGCCTGCGGGCTCGGCCGCTGGTGCCGGCGCCGGCGCGCGAAGTCGCCGATCAGCCGCCGGGTGATGGACGGGGCGAGCAGCGCGTCGCCCGCCGCCACCACCCGCACCCCGTTCACCAGGTCGGCGGCCGAGGCGTCCTTCAGCAGGAACCCGCTGGCGCCCGCGCCGAGCGCCTCGTAGACGTACTCGTCCAGGTCGAACGTGGTCAGCACCAGCACCTTCGGCCGCGCGTCCGCCGGGTCGGCCGCCGGATCCGGCGGCCCGACCAGCTCGGCGGTGGCGGCGAGGCCGTCCATCTCCGGCATCCGGATGTCCATCACGATGACGTCCGGATCGAGCGCGCGGCCGAGCTCCACCGCCTCGCGGCCGTTGCCCGCCTGCCCGACCACCTCGATCCCCGGATCGGAGGACAGCAGCGCCGCGAGCCCGTCGCGGATCATCACCTGGTCGTCGGCGATCAGCACCCGAATCGTCACGCCGCAAGCCTACGGCCGGCGATCACCTGTTTTCTGGGGGACGACCCCCAGACCCCCGGAAGGGGCGGACTGACCGTCGCCCTCCGCTCCGCTGGCGCTCCGCTCCGGGCGCCGGTCAGTCCGCGTCTCCGTACGGCAATTCGGCGGTGACGGACCAGCCGTCGGCGCGGGGGCCGGCGTCCAGGCTGCCGCCCAGCATCGTGACGCGCTCGCGCATCCCGACCAGGCCGTGGCCGCCGCCCTGCGACTCCTCCGGCGTGCTGCGGGCCCCGTCGTCGGTGACCGTCACCGACAGCGCCTCGGCCCCGTACTTCACCTCGACGTGCACCTGGGAGCCCGGCGCGTACCGGGACGCGTTGCTCAGCGACTCCTGAACGATCCGGTACGCCGACAGGTCGACGCCCGCGTTCAGCGGGCGCGGCATCCCGACCACGACCGTCGCGACCGACAGCCCGGCGCGGCGGGCGGCGGCGACGAGGTCGTCCAGCCGCTCCAGGCCGGGCTGCGGGGCGCGCTCGGCGCCCTCGTCGTCGGCGCGCAGCAGCCCCACGACGCGGCGCGTCTCGGTGAGCGCCTCGCGCGCCGCGTCCCGCACCACCCCGAACGTCTGCCGGGCCGCGTCCGGCAGGTCGGGGATCTTGTAGGGGGCCGCCTCCGCCTGCATCGCGATCACCGACATGTGGTGCGCGACGACGTCGTGCAGCTCGCGGGCGATGCGGGCGCGCTCCTCCAGCACCGCCTGCCGGGCCAGGTCCTGCCGGTGCTGCTCCTCGCGGCGGCGCAGCTCCTCCACCGCGGAGTGCCGCCCGCCGACCGCGTCCCCGAACGTCAGCGCCAGTACCGCGATGCCCGCGAGGATCATGCCGAACCAGCCGGGCATTCCGAACAGCACGGCGGGCACCAGCACGCCGGCGACCGTCACCGCGCCGACGCCGACCGTCGTCTGCCGGTCCGCGCCGACGCCGGTGAAGAACAGGATGACGACGAGCGCGAGGATCGCGGTGACCGGCCACGGCATGAAGCCCGCGCCGTGCCGGACGAACACCGTCAGCAGCAGCCCGGCCGCCGCGACCCGCCAGGCGGCGAGCGGCCACCGCACCGCGAAGATCAGCGGCGCCCCCTGCAGCACGCCGAGCGGCCACGCCAGCCCGGGGTCGACGTGGTACCCCGAGATCGCGATCGCGATGGAGCCCGCGGTGAAGCCGATCGTCAGCGCGGCGAGCAGGGCCAGGATCGGCACCCGCAGCGGCATGGGCGCGGGCAGCAGGGTGACGGGCGGGCCGTCCCCGCCGGGCAGCAGGGCGGCGCGGACCCCGGCGGCCAGCCGGGTGCGGCCGGCGGAGGCGGCGCGGTCTGAGTCGTTCATTTGACCGGAAGCCTAGAACCCGCGCCGCCCGGACCGCCTGACCCCGGGGAGGGAGATCCGATCCGCCCCTCCGGTATCAGCCTGAACTGCGCCGTCGTCCGCGTGCGATCTTGCGGTGACCGGGTCCGGCGGCGGAGACTGCGGGCATGACCGATCTCAGCCACCCGATCTTCGCCCGGCTCTACCCGCGGCTGGACGCGGGCTGCGCCAAGGCGGGCGGGACCGCGCACCGCGCCGAGCTGCTCGCCGGCGCGTCCGGCCGCGTGCTGGAGGTCGGCGCCGGATACGGGGCCAACTTCGCGCACTACCCGCCCGAGGTGACCGAGGTAGTCGCGATCGAACCGGAGCCGCGGCTGCGCGCCCAGGCCGACCGCGCCGCCGCGCGGGCGCCCGTGCCCGTCACGGTGCGCCCCGGCCTCGCCGAGGACCTCGACCTGGACGACGCCTCCTTCGACGTCGCGGTGGCCTCGCTCGTGCTGTGCTCGGTGCGCGACCCCGTCCGCGCGCTGGCCGAGCTGAGGCGCGTCCTCCGGCCGGGCGGCGAGCTGCGCTACTACGAGCACGTCCGGGGGAGGACGCCGGGCAAGACGCGGTTCCAGCGGTACGCCGACGTCCTGTGGCCGTTCTTCGCCGCCGGCTGCCACGTGTCCCGCCCGACGGACGAGTGGATCGCCGGATCGGGCTTCACCGTCCGGACCGAGCGGCACTTCGAGTTCCCCGAGGGAGGCCGGGGGAACCCCGCCTCACCGCACGTGCTCGGCGTCGCCGTGCGCGACTGAGGAACGGGCAGATCCCCGCATAAGGTCGATCTCCCGGGGAAGATCAGGGCGCATGACCACGACCGGCAGCGCACCGCGACCCTCGGACGACCCGGAGCGGGACGGCCCCTCGCACGCCACGGCCACCGCCGTGCTGCTCGCCGGCGCCGCCGCCCTCGGCGGCTTCCTGTTCGGCTACGACTCCTCGGTGATCAACGGGACCGTCGACGCGCTCAAGGACCGGTTCGAGCTGAGCGGCTTCGCGGTCGGGTTCGTCGTGTCCGCCGCGCTGCTCGGCTGCGCCGTCGGCGCCTGGTTCGCCGGGCCGATCGGCGACCGGATCGGCCGCGTCCGGGTGATGCTCCTCGCCTCCGTGCTGTTCGTCATCAGCTCGATCGGCTCGGCGCTGGCCTTCAGCGCGGTCGACCTGACCGCCTGGCGGCTGGTCGGCGGCCTCGCCATCGGCGCCGCGTCGGTGATCGCGCCCGCCTACATCGCCGAGATCGCGCCCGCCGAGCTGCGCGGCCGGCTCGGCTCGCTGCAGCAGATGGCGATCGTCCTCGGCATCTTCGCGGCCCTGGTCGTCGACTACGTCATCGCGCGGGTGTCGGACGGCGGCGCCACTGGAACGTTCCCCTGGGGCGGCGACGCGTGGCGCTGGATGTTCGCCAGCGCCGTCGTGCCCGCCGTCATGTACGGCGTGATCGCCACGACCATCCCCGAGTCGCCCCGCTACCTGGTCAAGAAGCACCAGACCGCGCGCGCCCGCGAGGTGCTCCGGCGGGTCATGGGGCACGGCGACGTGGACCTGAAGATCAGGGAGATCGTCCGGTCGATCGCCGAGGACCGGCCCGTCCACCTGCGGGACCTGCGCGGCCACCGGCTCGGGCTGCTGCCGATCGTGTGGGTCGGGATCCTGCTGTCGGTCTTCCAGCAGTTCGTCGGCATCAACGTGATCTTCTACTACTCGTCGTCGCTGTGGCAGGCGGTCGGGTTCTCCGAGAACGACGCGATGCTCACCTCGGTGATCAACTCGCTGGTGAACGTCGGTTTCACGCTGGTCGCGATCGCCCTGGTGGACCGCATCGGGCGCCGGCCGCTGCTGCTCGGCGGCGCCACCGGCATGGCGCTGTCCCTCGGCACCCTCACCGTCTGCTTCGCCACCGCCCCGGTGGTGGACGGGCAGCCCAACCTCGGCGATGTCGCCGGGCCCGTCGCGCTCGTCGCCGCCAACGTTTTCGTCGCCTCCTTCGCCGCGACCTGGGGCCCGGTCGTGTGGGTGATGCTCGGCGAGATGTTCAACAACTTCATCCGAGCGTCCGCGCTCGCCGTCGCCGCCGCCGCGCAGTGGATCGCCAACTGGGTGGTCACCACCACGTTCCCCGGCATCTCCGGCTTCTCGCTCGGCCTCGCCTACGGCCTCTACACCCTGTTCTCCGTCCTCGCGATCCTGTTCGTGATCCGCGCCGTCCCCGAGACGAAGGGCCGCGAACTGGAGGACATGGACGAGCTCGCCGCCCCGAGGGCGCGCGCATGACCGCGCCCCTCGGTTACAGTGGTGGCATGCCGCACGTCAGCATCGAGACGACGACGCCGGGTCACTCCCGGCACCGCGGCATGCACTGACCTTGCACGCGGAAGGGCCCCGGGAGCGATCCCCGGGGCCCTTCCGCTTTCCGGGGACGCCGCGGGCCCTCCACGACGAGAGGAGACCCGATGGAACCGGATGCGTCCGGCGCGGACGCCGAGTCGATAGCATCGGAACCCGCTGATCCCAGACCACCATCGCGAGGAGTACCCGTGTCCACCGTGCCCGAACTGCGCATCAGACTCGACGGCGGCGAGCGGGCGGTACCGGCGGGCACCACCGCGGGCGAGGCGCTGGACGCCGACGGCCGCACCGTGATCGCCGCCCGGGTCAACGGCGAGCTGCGCGACCTCGCCGCCGGGCTGGCCGACGGCGACGCCGTCGAGCCCGTCGAGATCGGCTCCGCCGACGGCCGCGCGATCATGCGGCACTCCGCCGCGCACGTGATGGCGCAGGCCGTCCAGGAGCTGTTCCCCGAGGCGAGGCTCGGCATCGGCCCGCCGGTCGAGAACGGCTTCTACTACGACTTCGACGTCGCCGAGCCGTTCACCCCCGAGGACCTCAAGCGCATCGAGAAGCGGATGCGCGAGATCGTCAAGCAGGGCCAGCGGTTCGCCCGCCGCCCCGTCTCCGACGACGACGCGCGCGCCGAGCTGGCCGCCGAGCCCTACAAGCTGGAGCTGATCGGCCTGAAGGGCTCCGGCCCGGTCGGGGACGCCGCGGACGGCGCCGACGTCGAGGTGGGCGGCGGCGAGCTGACCATCTACGACAACCTCGACGCCAAGTCCGGCGAGCTGCGCTGGAAGGACCTGTGCCGCGGCCCGCACCTGCCGTCCACCCGCGTCATCCCCGCGTTCAAGCTGATGCGCTCCGGCGGCGCCTACTGGCGCGGCAGCGAGAAGAACCCGCAGCTCCAGCGGATCTACGGCACCGCGTGGGAGTCCCGCGACAAGCAGGACGAGTACCTGAAGTTCCTCGAGGAGGCCGAGAAGCGCGACCACCGCCGGCTCGGCGCCGAACTCGACCTGTTCTCCTTCCCGCCGGAGCTCGGCAGCGGCCTGCCGGTCTTCCACCCCAAGGGCGGCATCATCCGCAAGGAGATGGAGGACTACATGCGCCGCCGGCAGCAGGAGGCCGGCTACGAGTTCGTCAACACCCCGCACATCACCAAGTCGTCGCTGTTCGAGACCTCCGGCCACCTGCCGTACTACGGCGAGGACATGTTCCCGCCCTTCGAGGTCGACGACGTCGAGTACCGCGTCAAGCCGATGAACTGCCCGATGCACAACCTGATCTTCCGGGCGCGGGGCCGGTCCTACCGCGAGCTGCCGCTGCGGCTCTGCGAGTTCGGGTCGGTGTACCGGTACGAGAAGTCGGGCGTGGTGCACGGGCTCACCCGCGTGCGCGGCATGACCCAGGACGACTCGCACATCTACACCACCAAGGAGCAGATGGGCGACGAGATCAAGTCGCTGCTGACCTTCGTGCTCAGCGTCCTGCGCGACTTCGGTCTCTCCGAGTTCTACCTGGAGCTGTCCACCCGCGACGACTCCGACAAGTTCATCGGCGAGGAGGCCGACTGGGCGGAGGCCACCGCGGCGCTGCGCCAGGCGGCCGAGGAGTCCGGGCTGGAGCTCGTGGACGACCCGGGCGGCGCCGCGTTCTACGGCCCGAAGATCTCCGTGCAGGCCAAGGACGCCATCGGCCGGACCTGGCAGCTGTCCACCATCCAGCTCGACTTCAACCAGCCGAAGCGGTTCGGCCTGGAGTACCAGGCGGCGGACGGCACCCGGCAGACCCCGGCGATGATCCACCGGGCGCTGTTCGGGTCGGTGGAGCGCTTCCTCGGCGTGCTCGTCGAGCACTACGCGGGCGCGATGCCGCCGTGGCTGTCGCCGGTGCAGGCCGTCGGCATCCCGATCGGCGACGCGCACGTCCCGCACCTGGAGCGGGTCGCGGCGAAGCTGCGCGAGCGGGGCGTCCGCGTCGAGGTCGACACCTCCTCCGACCGGATGCAGAAGAAGATCCGCAACGCGCAGAAGCAGAAGATCCCCTACATGCTGCTCGCGGGCGACGACGACGTGGCCAAGGACGCCGTGTCGTTCCGGTACCGCAGCGGCGAGCAGAAGAACGGCGTCCCGATCGACGAGGCGGTCGACGAGATCGTCAAGGCCGTCGAGGCCCGCGTCCAGATCTGAGCGCGGGCGCCACCGCACCGGGACCGCGGGCGCGGGCCCGGTGCGGTGACGGCGGCTCCGGCGGCGGGCGGCTCCGGCTCCGCTGACGGCGGGGTGCGGGCCGCCCGGAGTTGGTAGCCTCTTCGATCAATTGCCACGACGGGGAGACGGCGGAGATGAAGTCCAGGAGACCGGCGCGGCGGGGCCGGCCGCCCCGTCTCTGGGGCCGGATCGCGGGCTACGGCGGCACGCTGGCGCTCGTCGCCGCCGCCGTCGTCGTGCTGCTCCAGCCGCTGATGGACGACGGGAAGAAGGGCGCTGCGGGCGCGCAGGGCCCGGCGAGCCCGTCCGCGTCGGCCGTCCCGGGGCAGGCCGGTGTCCCGGGCGCCCCGGGGGCCTCGGCGACGCCGACCAACCCGGTGCCGCAGCAGAACGGCGGCGGCCGGCCGTACCCGACCGCCGGGACCGGCGGGCAGGGCGGCGGCCCCACGATTCCCGAGCAGAACACCGGCGACACCCTCGACTGGTGCCCCGACGGGACGGGCCTCTACCGCGTCACGTCCGCCGGGGTGAACGTGCTCGTCACCGTCTCCGCCAGCGGGCTGATCCGGGCCGAGCTCGTGCTGCGGGGGCGGGCGCCGAAGTCGCAGCAGGCGACCGCGAGCGCGGGCCGGCCGCACACCTTCTACTTCGCCGGCGTCTCGGGGGGCCTCGTCGAACGCGTGAAGGTCACGACCGTGTCGGTCGGCGGCGGCATGCAGAGCTGCTACGCGCGGGGCGTCTGACCCGCCGCGCCGCGGCCCTGTGACGGCGCGGCCGGCATCCGGACGTCCGTCACGGACACGTTGACCGCCGCCACCCGCGAGCCGAGCATCAGGCCCGCGATCCGCGCCACGTTGCCCTGCACCATCGCGGCGACGTCCTTGATCACGGTGCCGTACTCGACCGCGATGGCGACGTCGACGGTGGCCTCCTCGTCGCCCACGGCGACGCGCGCGCCCGCCGGGGCGAGGCCGGCGACCCCCGCCACCTCCTGCGCCGCCAGCTCGGCGATCTTCGCCAGCACGGCGTCGTCGATCGTGACGCGGCCCTCCACCGCCACGGTGACGTCGTTGGCGGAGCCGTGCAGCGTCATCGGCGGCGCGGCGGCCGCCCCGGGCAGCGGTGGCGGGCCCGCCACCCCGGGTGCCGGCGCCGCCGGGCCGGGCGCCGCCGGGCCGGGCGCCGCCGGGCCGGGCGCCGCCGCGCCGGGTGCCGGTGCGGGCGGGGCCGGCAGCGGGACGCCGGGCGGCGGCACGGTCGTCGCGCGGTCCGGCGCCCCCGGGAAGAACGGTTTCGCGCCGGGGTCCGGCCTCGACTCGCCGCCGCCGCTCTGCCGCCTGTCGAGCCCGGTCATGATCGCTCCCATGGTGAGTTGAGATGACCATGGTGTCGGAGTCACCGGCAAACGTCACGCGCGAACCCGTGCCCTGGAGGGGATCCCGGCTACAGCCCCGGCCGCTTCTCTCTCTATGCTGCTGGTCAGGCCGTGAACAAAAGGAGACCACCGCCTTGACCGCAGAGCCGGAGGAGTCCGTGGTGCAGCAGGGGCGCGAGGACGCGCCCGGGGCCGGCGCCGGGAACGCGCGCACGCCCCGCTTCGAGGAGGAGAGAGGCGGCGCGGGCACACCCGACAACTTCCAGCGGCTCTGGACCCCGCACCGGATGGCCTACATCAAGGGGGAGGGCAAGCCGAGCGGCGCGGGCGCGGGCGACGGCTGCCCCTTCTGCGAGATCCCCCAGATGGACGACGACGAGGGCCTCGTCGTGGCCCGCGGCGAGTCGGTGTTCGCGGTGCTGAACCTCTACCCGTACAACTCCGGGCACCTGATGGTCGTCCCCTACCGGCACGTCGCCGACTACACCGAGCTGGAGGAGCCGGAGTACGTGGAGCTGGCGACGTACACCCAGCGCGCCCTCACCGCGCTGCGCAAGGCCAGCGGCGCGCAGGGCTTCAACGTCGGCATGAACCTCGGCCTCGTCGCGGGCGCCGGGATCGCGGCGCACCTGCACCAGCACGTCGTCCCGCGCTGGGGCGGCGACACCAACTTCATGCCGGTGGTCGGGCACACGCGCGTGCTGCCCCAGCTGCTGCGCGACACCCGCCAGATGCTCGCCGACGCCTGGCCCGTCCGATGACGGGCGCGGCTCCCATGGCGGGCGGGGTGGAACCGCCGGTGCTGGTGTTCGACGGCGACTGCGGGTTCTGCACATCGTCGGCGCGGTTCCTGGAGCGGCGCGTGCCCGTCCGGGCGGCGGTCGTCGCCTGGCAGTTCGCCGACCTGGACGCGCTCGGCACGACGGCTGAGCGGGCCCAGTACGAGGTGCTGTGGGTCGACCGGGCCGGACGGGTCAGCGGCGGCGCCGAGGCCATCGGGCGGATGCTGACGGCCGCCGGCGGCCTGTGGCGGGTGCCCGGCGTGCTCCTGCGGGTTCCGCCGGTGAGCTGGCTCGCGCACGGCGTGTACCGGCTCGTCGCGAACAACCGGCACCGGATGCCGGGCGGAACGGCCGCGTGCATGCTGCCCGCCGACCGGCGTCCCGGCGCCGGGACCTGACCCGGCGCCGGTGCGCCCCCGTCTCAGGCGGCGGGCTCTGCGGCGGGCTCGGCGGCGGGCCTGCCGCCGCCCAGGCGCTCGGGCAGCAGCCCGGTCAGCCGCTCCAGCGGCAGGAACGCCGCGAGCCAGATCGCGTGCGGCAGGAAGTGGATCGTCATCAGCGCGTAGGTGACGACGTGGAAGCCGGCGAAGAACAGCACGAGCGCGTACAGCGGCCGGCCCCGGACGAACAGCATCACCGGGGACAGCGCCTCCGCGAGGAACATGAACCACTGGCTGGCCTTCAGCATCACCGGGTAGTCGATGAAGCTGCGGCCGAGCGGCGTCCCGCGCCGGCTCAGCGCCCACTGGACGGTCGACCCGTTCGGCCACGCCGGGAACCCGCCGATGCGCACCTTCGCCCACGCGGACAGGAAGTACGCCGCGACCACCCCGATCTGGACGCACCGCACCGACCACGCCGACGCCTCGCAGCGCCGCGAGTCGCCGATGCCCGCGCGGCCGACGCTCGGCAGCACGAACAGCGCCACGACGAGCGCCAGGTGGTCGTGGTCGACCTTGCCGTACGACATGCTGATCGTGACCCACCACAGGTACCCGCACGCGGCGACGTAGCCGCTCGCGCGCGGCAGCACCCGCCCGGTCATGGCCACGAGCCCGGCCGCGATGGTCACCACCAGCAGCGTGTACATCGACCACGGCGTGGGCGCGGGCAGGTGCAGCAGGCGGGCGAGCAGCACCGGCTGGTACAGGTCGGCGGGCAGCCGCGCGTGCGACAGCGAACTGCTGGTCAGCAGGAGCATGTCGAACGGCAGGAACACGTAGCCGAGGACCCGCAGCCAGGCGATCCGGGCGCGCGGCACCGGCCCGAACCACCAGCGGTCCCACGGGGTGCGGGCCGGTTCGGGCGCGTCCCCGGCGGGCCGCACCGGCCGGGGCGCCTCCGGTGTCGCCGCGGCCGTCACCGGACGTCCCAGACGACGCGGTTCTGCCGCATGGTCGACACGACCTTGCCGCTCTTCAACTTCTTGATCTCCTGCACGACGTAGATCCGGGTGAGCCGGGGCTGCCCGGGGTGGAGCCTGCGCTGCCCGTCGGCGATGCCCTGCAGCAGCGACGGGTCGCGGACGATCCGCGACATCTGCCCTTCGATCTCGGCGCGCTTCATGCCCGTCCCGACGGCGTCGAAGGACAGCTTCACGTGCGCGCCGGCGGCGGTGTCGGCCTCCAGCCAGTAGGAGCTGATCGTGCCGCCGTCGTTCTTCACCGAGAACGCGAACTGCGTCATCGGGCCGAGCGGGAACGCGTCGTTGCTCCCGTACGCGCTGGTGTAGAACAGGGCGCCGACGACCACGGCGCCCGAGAGTGACCGCCAGAGCCGCGCGCGAGGCCCCAGCCGGAGGGCAGGAAGATCCACCCGGCAAGCCTAAAGCCCCGCCCGGCCAGTGCGGGCGGGGCTTTAGGCATGCGCGCGGCACCCGCGCGGCGCCCGAACGCGGCGCCGCGCCGCTAGTCGTCGCGGGACTCGGCGGCGACCTTGTCGGCCAGGTGGGTCGGGAGCGGCTCGTAGCGCAGGAACGTGCGGTTGAACGTGCCGGTGCCCTGCGACATCGACCGCAGGTCGATCGCGTACCGGACGATCTCCAGCTGCGGCACCTCCGCCTTGATCATGGTGCGGCCGCCGGGCACCGCCTGGGAGCCGAGGACCCGGCCGCGCCGCGAGGTGAGGTCGGACATGATCGGCCCCACGTACTCGTCGGCGATCAGCACCTCCACCTCGTCGACCGGTTCCAGCAGCAGGATCGGCACCTGGCTCGCCGCGTCCTTCAGGGCCAGCGCCCCGGCGGCCTGGAACGCCATGTCGGACGAGTCGACCGAGTGCGCCTTGCCGTCGTGCAGGGTGACCTTGACGTCCACGAGCGGGTACCCGGCGGACACCCCGCGCGCCATCTGCTGCCGGACGCCCTTCTCCACCGACGGGATGAACTGCCGCGGCACCACCCCGCCGACGATCTTGTCGACGAACTCGAAGCCCTCACCGGACGGCAGCGGCTCCACGTCGATGTGGCAGATGCCGTACTGGCCGTGCCCGCCGCTCTGCTTGACGTGCCGGCCGAGGCCCCGGGCCGGCCCGCCGAACGTCTCCCGCAGCGGGACGCGCAGCTCCACCCGGTCGACCTCGACGCCGTACCGGGTCTTGAGCCGGTCGATGAGCACGTCGGCGTGGGCCTCGCCCATGCACCACAGCACCAGCTGCCGCGTCTCGGGGTTGTTCTCCAGGCGGAGCGTCGGGTCCTCGGCGACGAGCCGGCCGAGCGCCTGGCTGAGCTTGTCGTCGTCGGCCTTGGACTTGGCGCGGATCGCCACCGGCAGCAGCGGGTCGGGCATCGACCAGGGCGCCATCAGCAGCGGCGCGCCGGGGTCGGAGAGGGTGTCGCCCGTCTCGGCGCGGCTCAGCTTCGCCACCGCGCAGATGTCGCCCGCCGAGCAGGACGCCGCGGTGCGCTGCGTCTTGCCGAGCGGGGAGGTGAGCGCGCCGACCCGCTCGTCGACGTCGTGGTCCTCGTGCCCGCGGTCGGCCATGCCGTGCCCGGACACGTGCACCGTCGTGTCGGGGCGCAGCGTCCCGGAGAACACCCGGACCAGCGAGATCCGGCCTACGTACGGGTCGGACGTGGTCTTGACGACCTCGGCGACCAGCGGCCCCTCCGGGTCGCAGGTGATCTCCTTGGGCGGCCCGCCGCTCACCGCCGTGACCGGGGGGATGCCGTGTTCGAGCGGGGAGGGGAACGCCTGGGTGACGACCTCCAGCAGCTCCAGCATCCCGATGACCGGGCCGGGGTGGTCGCCGTGCGGGACCGACGTCGCGAGGACGGGGTAGAAGCTGCCCCGCGCGACCGCCGTCTCCAGGTCCCCGATGAGCGCCTTGACGTCGATGTCCTCGCCGGACAGGTACCTGTCCATGAGGGTCTCGTCCTCGCTCTCCTGGATGATCCCCTCGATCAGCGACGCGCGCTGCTCGGCGATCTGCTCCAGGTACTCCGGGTCCGGATCGCACTCGGTGCGCCGCCCGGTGGAGTAGTCGAGGCAGCGCTGCGACAGCAGCCCGATCAGGCCCTTCAGCCCGCCGTCCCCGCCGGCCGCGGGGAAGTACAGCGGGGCGACGCCCTCACCGAAGACGTCCTGGCAGGTCATCACGACGTCGTCGAAGTCGCCGCGCTGCTGGTCGATCTTGGTGATGACGACCGCGCGGGGCATTCCCACCGCCGCGCACTCCTCCCACAGCATCCGGGTGAGGCCGTCGATGCCGTCCACCGCGGAGATCACGAACAGCGCCGCGTCGGCGGCGCGCAGCCCGGCCCGCAGGTCGCCGACGAAGTCGGCGTACCCCGGCGTGTCGATGAGGTTGACCTTCACGTCGCCGTGCATGAGCGGGGCGAGCGCCAGGTTCACCGAGCGCTGCTGGCGCACCTCGACCTCGTCGAAGTCGCTGACCGTCGTGCCGTCCTCGACCTTGCCCGCCCGCTGCACCGTGCCCGTCGCGGCGAGCAGCGCCTCCACGAGCGTGGTCTTGCCGGCTCCCGAATGGCCGACCAGCGCGACGTTGCGCACCCTGTCGCACCCGCCGGCCTCCGGTGCCCTGCCGGGGGCTCCCGGGTGGCCTCCCTTGTCCGCCATGACTACCTCCTCGGACGGGTCTCCGCGCGGAGGCCCGCGTGCGGCTTGGGCCCGGCCCGGCGGGCCCGGCCCCGACGTCCGAGTGCGGCGTCCGACCTCGTCCCATCGCGCGTGACCGACGTCACACCCGTACCACCACCCTTTCCCGTGATGGCCGGGACCACAAGGGGGGAACCGCAATCAACCGTCATCTGTCCGGGCCGCCCGGCCCCCAAACCCGGCGCCGACCACGTCTCCGCCCCGGCCGCACTACGATGGGCGCGCTGCGGAGGCCCGCCCCCGGCCGGAGCAGGGCCCGCACCCCGGAGACCACGAGAACGGACGGCGATGCTCAACAAGATCAGGCCCGCGCTGGGGCGCGTCCTCACCCCCGTCGGGCAGACGGTCGCGCGGACCGGAGTGTCGCCCAACGCCATCACCGTCATCGGCACGGTCGGCGTGGCCGCCGGCGCGCTCGTCCTCTTCCCGCGCGGGGAGTTCTTCTGGGGGACGATGGTCATCACCGCGTTCGTCCTGTTCGACATGCTGGACGGCGCGGTCGCCCGGGTCACCGGCAAGATCTCCAAGTTCGGCGCGTTCCTGGACTCCACCATGGACCGCGTCGCCGACGCCGCGATCTTCGCCGGGCTGATGATCGGCCTGTACCGGGACGGCCAGGAGCCGCTCGCCGGGGTCGCGCTGTACTGCCTCGTCGCCGGCGTCGTGGTGTCCTACGCCAAGGCCCGCGCGGAAGGGCTCGGCTACACCTGCAACGTGGGCATCGCCGAGCGCGCCGAGCGCCTCATCGTCGCGCTCGTCGCGGCCGGGTTCGACGGCCTCGGCGTCCCCTTCATCCTCGCCGTCGCCCTGTGGGTGCTCGCCGTGCTGAGCACCGTCACCGTCGGGCAGCGGTTCGCCACGGTGTACGTCCAGGCGAAGGACGCCCCGGCCATGGACGGCGCCGAGAAGGAGAACGGCGCGGCGAAGACGCCGGAGCCGCGGCCGTGACCACGCCCCGCCGCGGCGGCGCGCCGCCCTCGCTCCGCGACGAGGTGACCGACGCCGTCTACGCGCTGGGCTGGACGGTCGTCCGCAAGATGCCCGAGAGCATGGCCCGGCTGGCCTTCACCGCGATCGCCGACCGCACCTGGCACCGGTACGGGTCCGGGGTGCGGCAGCTGGAGAAGAACCTTTGCCGCGTCCTCGGCAAGGACGCCGTCGACGACGAGGTCCGCGTCCTCAGCAAGAAGGTGCTGCGCTCCTACCTGCGCTACTGGCTGGAGGTCTTCCGGCTGCCCGAGTACGACAAGGCCCGGATCCTCGGCCGGATGCGCGTCACCGGCGAGAAGAAGATCTTCACCAACCTCGACTCCGGGCGCGGCGTGATCCTCGCGCTGCCCCACATGGGCAACTACGAGCACGCGGGCGCGTGGCTCGTGCACTGCGGCTACCCCTTCACCACCGTCGCCGAGCGGCTGGAGCCGGCGTCGCTGTTCGACCGGTTCGTCGAGTTCCGCGAGAGCCTCGGCATGGAGGTCCTCGCCCACCGGGGCGCCTCCGCGTACGGGCGGATGGCGCAGCGGCTGCGCGCCGGGCGGCCGGTCTGCCTCGTCGTCGACCGCGACCTGACCGAAAGCGGCATCGACGTCGAGTTCTTCGGCGCCACCGCCCGGATGCCGGCCGTTTCCGCGGCGCTCGCGGTCCAGACCGGCGCCGCCCTCATTCCCGTGACACTCTGGTACGAGGGGGAGTACTGGGCGGCGCGCGTCCACGAGGAGATCCCCGTCCCGGACGCGGGCGCCAGACAGGAGAAGATCCAGGCCATGACCCAGGAGCTGGCGCGCGCCTTCGAGGAGGGCATCGCCGCGCACCCCGAGGACTGGCACATGCTGCAGAAGGTCTGGGTGGACGACCTGCCGGGCCGCCGGGGAGCGGGCGGCGGGGGATGAGAGCCGGCCGATGAGGATCGGAATCGTCTGCCCGTACACCTGGAACGTCCCGGGCGGCGTGCAGCAGCACATCGGCGACCTCGCCGAGGCGCTGCTCGGGCTCGGCCACGACGTGTCGGTGATCACACCGGCCGACGACGACGCCGAGCTGCCGCCCTACGTCGTGTCCGCCGGGCGCGCCGTTCCCGTCCCCTACAACGGGTCCGTGGCGCGGCTGGCGTTCGGGTTCCTGTCCGCCGGGCGGGTCCGGCGGTGGATCCACGACGGCGGGTTCGACGTCCTGCACGTCCACGAGCCCGCCGCGCCCTCCCTCGGGCTGCTCGCCTGCTGGGCCGCCGACGGGCCCATCGTCGGCACCTTCCACGCCTCCTACGAGAAGTCGCGGGCGCTGTCGGTCACCGCGCCGATCCTGCAGAGCGCGCTGGAGAAGATCACCGGCCGGATCGCGGTGTCGGAGGCGGCCCGCACCACCCTCGTCGAGCACCTCGGCGGCGACGCCGTGCTCATCCCCAACGGCGTCGCGACCGAGCGGTACGCGATGGCCGAGCCGCTGCCCGGCTGGCGCGGCCGCGCCGAGGCCCCGCACGGCGGCGACGACGGCGCGCTCGGGTTCCTCGGCCGGATGGACGAGCCCCGCAAGGGCCTGCAGGTGCTGCTGCGCGCCTTCGAGATCCTCGGCAGCCGCCGCCCCGGGCTGCGGCTGCTGCTCGCCGGGCCCGGCGACGCCGACGACGTGATCGCCCGGGTGTCGCCCGAGCTGCGCGACCGCGTCGCCGTGCTCGGCATGGTCAGCGAGGCCGACAAGGTCCGCGCCTACCACTCGGTGGACGTCTTCGTCGCGCCGAACCTCGGCGGCGAGAGCTTCGGCATCGTGCTCGCCGAGGCGATGTCGGCGGGCGCCCCGATCCTCGCCAGCGACATCGAGGCGTTCGACCGGGTGCTGCTCGGCGGCCGGGCCGGGGCGCTGTTCCCGACCGGTGACCACGCGGCGCTCGCGGCGGCGGCCGGCGAGCTCCTCGACGACCCGGCGCGGCGCAAGCAGCTGTCCGCGGAGGCCCGCGCCGCCGTGCGCGCCTACGACTGGTCGGCCGTGGCGCGCGACGTGCTGCGGGTGTACGAGACCGTCACCGACGACGGCGCCGGGGTCGTCGAGTCCGGCCTAGGGCTGTAGGAGCGCACCCCATGTCCTACGACTGGATCATCGACGTCCTGTTCTGGATCGCCGTCGTCTTCCTGGTCGGCGTGTACGTGTCGTGGCGCGCCACGCGCCTCGACCGGCTGCACGTCCGGGTCGAGACCGCCCGCGCCGCGCTGGACGCCGCGCTCGTGCGGCGGGCCGCCGCCGCGCTGGAGCTGGCCGCGTCCCGGCTGCTGGACCCCGCCACCAGCCTCGTGCTGGCGACCGCCGCGCACGAGGCGCGCACCGCCGACGCCGAGCGCCGCGAGTATGCCGAGAGCGACCTGTCCCGCGCGCTGCGCGCGGTCGTCGACCAGCCCGAGTTCGTCGGCACGATCAGCGCGCGGGGCGCGGGCGACGGCAAGGAGGTGCTGGACGAGCTGTCCTCCGCCGCCGCGAAGGTCGCCTACGCCCGCCGCTTCTACAACGACGCCGTCGCCCAGGCCAGGACCGCGCGCCGCAAGCTGCTCATCAGGGTGCTGCCGCTCGCCGGCCGCGCCGCGCTCCCCGACTTCTTCGAGATCGACGACGATCCGCCCGGAATCTGACCGTGCGACGTTGATCACACCGGGGCCCCGGATCCGTACCGCTGGACGGGCGGGCGCACCGGGCGGCGTTCGCTACCCTCTGGCAGACCGTCCAAGGAGGGGTACATCGTGCGATCCGCATGGACCGGCACCGCCTACGGCCGCACGGCCGCGGGGTTCGGCGCCCTCGTCCTCGGCGCCGGCCTGGCCGCCTGCTCCGGCTCGGAGAAGCCGCGGAGCGCGCCGCCGCCGCGGAGCACGGGAACGCCCGCGCCGCCGTCCGAGACGCCCGAGCCCGCCGTCCACCCGTTCAACGGCGGCACCAGGGGGCTGGCGAACCCCGTCCTCGCCGTCAAGATCGAGAACACCGCGCCGGCGCTGCCGCAGAGCGGGGTGAAGGACGCCGACATCGTCTACGTCGAGCAGGTCGAGGGCGGCGAGACCCGGCTGATGGCGGTCTACTCGTCCAAGCTGCCGAAGCGGGTCGGGCCGGTGCGCAGCGCTCGCATCTCCGACCTGCACATCCTGCCGCAATTCGGCCGCCCCGCCTTCGCGTTCTCCGGCGTCCAGAGCAAGATGAAGAAGTACATCCGCAAGGCGCCGGTGTACGACCTCTCCCAGGAGAAGGCGGGCGGCGCCTACTCCCGCTCCAGCGCCAAGCGCATCCCCTACAACCTGTACGCCGACCCGAAGGACCTGCTCAAGCGGGCGCCGAAGGCCGCGAAGCCGCGCGACATCGGCTTCCGGTTCGGGGCCGCCCCCGAGGGCGGCGAGCCCACCCGGTCCTTCACCGCCCGCTGGCCCAGCGCGACGATGGGCTTCACCTGGTCGGCCCAGCAGAAGCGGTGGCTCGCCAGCTGGGGCGGCCGGCCCGACCGCGCCGCCGAGGGCGGCCGGCTCGGCGGCAAGACCGTCGTCATCCAGTACGCCAAGACCACCCGCTCGAAGTTCCACGACTTCCTCGGCAGCTACACGCCGCTGATCCACACCACCGGGAGCGGGCGGGCGGTCGTCCTGCGCGACGGGAAGTCCTACAAGGCCAAGTGGTCGCGCCCCTCGGAGGACAAGGGCACCACCTTCACCACCGCCGACGGCAAGCCGATGACGTTCGCGCCGGGCCAGGTCTGGGTGCTGCTCGTCAACGACGGCAAGCCCTACACCCCCTGACCCGCCGTCCCGGACGGGCCGTCGGTCACTCCGTAAGCGCGCGGGCGTGGCCGTTGACACTCTGCGGGGTCGAGAGGTCCCGCGAGCAGGCAATATCATGGAAAGTGATTTGTCGTCCGTCCACGTGAGGAATGCCCGTGTCCACTTCCACTCCCGCCACTGACAACGCCGCTCCCGAGACCGGGACCGCCCGCGTCAAGCGCGGCATGGCGGAGATGCTCAAGGGCGGCGTGATCATGGATGTCGTCACGCCCGACCAGGCGAAGATCGCCGAAGACGCGGGCGCGGTCGCCGTCATGGCCCTGGAGCGGGTGCCCGCCGACATCCGCGCCGAGGGCGGCATCTCCCGGATGAGCGACCCCGACATGATCGACGGGATCATCGGCGCGGTCTCCATCCCGGTCATGGCCAAGGCCCGTATCGGCCACTTCGTCGAGGCCCAGGTGCTGCAGGCCCTCGGCGTCGACTACATCGACGAGTCCGAGGTGCTCACCCCGGCCGACTACGACAACCACATCGACAAGTGGGCGTTCACCGTCCCGTTCGTGTGCGGCGCCACCAGCCTCGGCGAGGCCCTGCGCCGCATCACCGAGGGCGCGGCGATGATCCGCTCCAAGGGCGAGGCCGGCACCGGCGACGTCTCCAACGCCACCACCCACATGCGCAAGATCCGGCAGGAGATCCGCCGCCTGCAGAACCTGCCCGAGGACGAGCTGTACGTCGCCGCCAAGGAGCTCCAGGCCCCCTACGAGCTGGTCAAGGAGGTCGCGCAGGCCGGGAAGCTGCCGGTCGTGCTGTTCACCGCCGGCGGCATCGCCACCCCCGCCGACGCGGCCATGATGATGCAGCTCGGCGCCGAGGGCGTCTTCGTCGGCTCCGGGATCTTCAAGTCCGGCAACCCGGCCCAGCGCGCCGAGGCCATCGTGAAGGCCACCACCTTCCACGACGACCCCGACGTGATCGCCAAGGTCTCCCGCGGGCTCGGCGAGGCCATGGTCGGCATCAGCGCGGCCTCCCTCGGCGAGGACCAGAAGTTCGCGGGCCGCGGCTGGTGAGGTGACCGGGACCCGGGCTCCACACCGCGGCCTGACAGGGTTAACCTGGCGGCGTGGCCGGCGAGGGGCGCACCCCCGGGCGGTGTCCGGCCGCGGGAGGGGAGAGCATGGCTTGGTCGGTCGCGCTGGCATGTGCGAGCGCGGGTGAACCCACCGAGGTGTTCGGGCCGGGCCTCGAGCCCGACCCGGACGCCGCCGCGCGGATCGCCCGCCGGCTCTACCCCGCGGCCGTCCTGACCGAGACCGGTGACACCGTCCTGGACTTCGCGCTCTGGCCGTACGAGGACGAGCTGTTCGTCGGCGCGTACGACCGCGCGCTGCTGCTGTGCGACCGGCGGCTGTTCTGCCTCGACGACGACGCCCGCCGGATCGCCGACACCGCCGCGGCGGCGCTGCCCGGGTCCCGCTGCGGCGTGCTCGTCCTGCACACGGTGATCCGCGGGTGCTGGTTCCGCTGGTACGAGTCCGGGACGCTGCTGCGCGACGTGTTCGTCACCGCCGAGGACGGCGTCGTCGTCGACCAGGGCGACCGGCTGCCCGCCGAGCGCCCGTTCTGGGCCGCCGTCGACGCGGGCGCGCCGGACGTCCCGCTGCCGTTCGACCCCGAGGAGTTCGGGCTCGCGCTCGCCGCGGAGCACATGTTCGGCCGCGGCATCGCCGACCGCGGCAAGGACGGCTTCCTGCCCCTCGAACTCCCGCTGCGCCGCTTCAAACTGGCCTGACCGCCGCCCCGGAACGCCCGCGCGGGGGGAAGATCGGGCAGGTCGCGCCGCGTTGTAAGGAACGTCTAGGGTTTGACGCGGCCCCTCACCCGGAAGGTTTCCCGTGACCACTGTGCCGACGATCGGTGTGCTCGCTCTGCAGGGGGACGTGCGCGAGCACGTCCGCGCCCTGGAGGCCGCGGGCGCGCGCACCCTGGCCGTGCGCCGCCCCGAGGAGCTGGAGCGCGTCGACGGCCTGGTCCTGCCCGGCGGCGAGTCCACCACGATGTGGCGGCTCGCGCGCTCGTTCGAGCTGCTCGACCCGCTGCGCAAGCGGATCGAGGGGGGACTGCCCGCCTACGGGTCCTGCGCCGGCATGATCATGCTGGCGGACCGGATCCGGGACGGCGCGGCCGGCCAGGAGACCGTCGGCGGGATCGACATGACCGTGCGGCGCAACGCGTTCGGCCGGCAGGTCGACTCCTTCGAGGCCGCGGTGCCGCTGACCGGCATGGGGGACACGCCGTACCACGCCGTTTTCATCCGCGCACCCTGGGTCGAGTCCGTCGGCGCCGCCGTCGAGATCCTCGGACGCGCCGAGAGCGGTCCGAACGCCGGTAGGATCGTCGCCGTTCGTCAGGGACGTCTCATGGCGACCTCGTTCCATCCGGAGTTGACAGGCGACTTCCGCGTGCACCACTACTTCGCCGATCTGGTGCGCCGGACGACAGAGGAGGAGTGACAGATGTCCGGCCATTCCAAGTGGGCGACGACCAAGCACAAGAAGGCGGCCCTCGACGCCAAGCGGGGCAAGCTCTTCGCGAAGCTGATCAAGAACATCGAGGTGGCGGCCCGCACCGGCGGCGGCGACCCCGACGCGAACCCCACCCTCTACGACGCCATCTACAAGGCGAAGAAGAACTCGGTCCCCAACGACAACATCGAGCGGGCCCGCAAGCGCGGCGCCGGCGAGGAGGCCGGCGGCGCCGACTGGCAGACGATCACCTACGAGGGCTACGCGCCCGGCGGCGTCGCCGTCCTGATCGAGTGCCTCACCGACAACCGCAACCGCGCCGCCTCCGAGGTCCGCGTCGCGCTCACCCGCAACGGCGGCTCCCTCGCCGACCCGGGCTCGGTGTCGTACATGTTCAACCGCAAGGGCGTCGTGATCGTCCCGAAGGCCGGCACCAGCGAGGACGACGTGATGATGGCCGTCCTCGACGCCGGCGCCGAAGAGGTCAACGACCTCGACGAGGAGAACTTCGAGGTCGTCAGCGAGGCCGGTGACCTGGTCGCCGTCCGCACCGCGCTGGTCGAGGCCGGGATCGACTACGAGTCGGCGGAGAGCAAGTTCCTGCCGAGCGTCACCGTCCCGCTCGACGAGGACAACGCCAAGAAGGTGTTCCGCCTCCTCGACGCCCTGGAGGACTCCGACGACGTCCAGGACGTCTACGCCAACTTCGACGTGTCCGACGAGGTCATGGCGTCCATCGACGCCTGACGCCCGCGCGCCCAGGCTCCCGACGCCGCCGTGCCCCCCATCCGGGACGCGGCGGCGTCGCGCGTCCGCCCCGGATCCCTAGCGATCCCGTGCGGGGACACGCCCGGACGGCCCCTCCACGGGGAGCCCTCCGGATTGGTAGCGTTGGCGGCCGAACAGATGATCGAAGGAGCGGCCGTGCGGGTGATGGGGGTGGACCCCGGGCTCACCCGGTGCGGGGTGGGCGTCGTCGACGGCGACCCGGGCAAGCGGCTCCGGCTGGTGCACGTGTCGGTCGTGCGGACCGCCCCCGACGAGGACCACGCCCTGCGCCTGGTGGGCATCGAGGCCGGCATCGAGGCCCTGATGGAGGAGTTCCGGCCCGACGCCGTCGCCGTCGAGCGGGTGTTCTCCCAGCACAACGTCCGCACCGTGATGGGGACCGCGCAGGCCGCCGGCATCGCGATGCTGGCGGCGGCGCGCCGCGGGCTGCCCGTCGCGCTGCACACCCCGAGCGAGGCGAAGGCCGCCGTCACCGGCAACGGCCGCGCCGACAAGGCGCAGGTCACCCGGATGGTGACCCGGCTGCTGGCCCTGGAGACGGCCCCCAGCCCGGCGGACGCGGCCGACGCGCTCGCCCTCGCCATCTGCCACGTGTGGCGCGGGGGAGCGCAGCAGCGGCTCGCACAGGCCCGCCGGTCGCGCGTCGAGGAGGCGGCCCGGGCCGAGCGGGCGCGGCTCGCCGCCCGCAGCAGAGGAGGAAGTGTCCAGTGATCGCCTTCGTCAGCGGCCGGGTGGCCGCCGCCGGGCCCGACGGGGCGGTGATCGACGTGCACGGCGTCGGCCTGTCGGTGCAGTGCACGCCCGCGACCCTCGCCGGGCTGCGGGTCGGCGACCCGGCGCACGTGCCGACGTCCCTCGTCGTCCGCGAGGACTCCCTGACCCTGTTCGGGTTCGCCGACGACGACGAGCGCGGGGTGTTCGAGCTGCTGCAGACCGCCAGCGGCATCGGGCCGCGGCTCGCGCTGGCGATGCTCGCCGTGCACACCCCCGACGCGCTGCGCCGCGCCGTGGCCGCCGAGGACGTCACCGCCCTGACCAAGGTGCCCGGCATCGGCAAGAAGGGCGCCCAGCGCATCGTCCTGGAGCTGAAGGACCGCCTCGGCGGGCCCGTCGGCGGCCCCGGCGACGTCCGCGCGCCCGCCCGCGCCGAGGCGTGGCGCGACCAGGTCCAGATGGGTCTGGTCAACCTCGGCTGGTCGGCCAAGGACGCCGACGCCGCCGTGGACGCCGTCGCCGCCGACCTCGACGGCGGCGAGACCCCGCCGGTGGCCGCGCTGCTCAAGGCCGCGTTGAAGAAGCTCAGCAAATGATGCGCGACGAAGCCGAACCGGGGGGCGCGGGGGGCCGCCCCCAGCAGGGCGCAGGGCGTGCGGAGTTCGAGCGGCTGGTCTCGGCGGACGCCGACGGGATCGAGGAGCAGCGGATCGAGGCCGCGCTGCGGCCGAAGAAGCTGGACGACTTCGTCGGCCAGGAACGGGTCCGCGAGCAGCTGTCGCTGGTGCTGCACAGCGCGCTGCGGCGCGGCAGGACGCCCGACCACGTGCTGCTGTCGGGCGGTCCCGGCCTCGGCAAGACCACCCTCGCCATGATCATCGCGGCGGAGCTCGGGCAGCCGCTGCGGATCTCCTCCGGCCCCGCGATCGAGCGGGCCGGCGACCTCGCGGCGGTGCTGTCGACCCTCGCCGAGGGCGAGGTCCTGTTCCTGGACGAGATCCACCGGCTGGCGCGGCCCGCCGAGGAGATGCTCTACATGGCGATGGAGGACTTCCGGGTCGACGTCGTCGTGGGCAAGGGGCCCGGCGCGACCGCGATCCCGCTCGACATCGCCCCGTTCACGCTGGTCGGCGCCACCACCCGGGCGGGCATGCTGCCCGGCCCGCTGCGCGACCGGTTCGGCTTCGTCGCGCACATGGACTTCTACGAGCCCGCCGAGCTGGAGGTCATCGTCCGGCGGTCGGCGAAGCTGCTCGACGTGGAGATCGCCGACGACGCCGCCGCCGAGGTCGCCGGCCGGTCCCGCGGCACGCCCCGCATCGCCAACCGGCTGCTGCGCCGCGTCCGCGACTACGCCGAGGTCCGCGCCGACGGCGTCATCACCAAGGAATCAGCGCGGGCGGCGCTCGCGTTGTACGAGGTGGACGAACGGGGACTGGACCGGCTCGACCGGTCCGTCCTGGAGTCGCTGATGCGCAAGTTCGGCGGCGGCCCGGTCGGGCTGTCCACCCTCGCCGTCTCGGTGGGGGAGGAGCCGGAGACCGTCGAGGTCGTCGCCGAGCCGTTCCTCGTCCGGCAGGGACTGCTGGCGCGGACGCCGCGCGGCCGGGTCGCCACGGCCGCCGCGTGGGCGCATCTGGGTCTCGCCCAGCCGCCGACGGCGCCGCTGGCGGGGACCCTCTTCGAGGTGGACGAGGACGCGGGCCGGCCGGAATAGTGATCATCCGGTAACGGCTTGGGAACTTCCCGGCGTCGCCGCTCGTCGCGTCGTTGCCGGGGTCTCGCGTACTCTCTAGACTCCGGGACTTGGTTCACCGTCTCCAGCCGGCGGTCCCGTGCGCGTGGCCGTTCCGGTCACAGGCTGGGCAATCGACATCGGAAGGATGCTCCCGTAATGGGCAGCGACATGATTCTCGCGGCGGAAAGCGGCGGCAGCGGGGCCTTCAATGTGCTCCTGCTGCTGGCCATTCCGCTTGTCTTCTACTTCCTGCTCATCCGCCCGCAGAGCAAGCGGCGCAAAGAGCAGATGCAGATGCAGAACGACATCCAGCCCGGCGCCCGCGTGCTGACGACCAGCGGCATGCGCGCCACCGTCGTCGAGATCGACGACGACGGCCTCGTGCTGGAGATCGCCGACGGTGTCGAGGTGCGCTTCGTCAAGCAGGCGGTCATGCAGGTCCTGAAGGACGACGAGCCCGACGAGATCGACGACGAGCTCGACGAGGACGACGACGAGCAGGACGACGACGCGGTCGACCTGTCGAAGGACGGCGCCGAGGTCGACCTGTCCAAGGACGGCGACACCCGCGTCGAGGACACCGCGGCGGACGAGGACGGCGAGCCCGCGTCCGAGCCGAAGGGGAAAACGAAGGTCAAGGCGGCGGACAAGCCCTCCGCCTGACCTCTCCCACGGCGACGACAAAGACGGGAAGTACGACGACCAGTGGCTCCGTCCAGAAACGCTCCCAGTCCCGGGCGCACGCTCCTCGCGCTGTTCGCGGTCCTCGTCGTCCTCGCCGGCCTGGCGGTCTGGCAGGGGCGCACGACGCCCAAGCTCGGCCTCGACCTCGCCGGCGGGACGACCGTGACCCTCACGGCGAAGACCCCGAACGGCAAGAACCCCCCGGCGGCCCAGATGGACCAGGCCGTCAAGATCATGACGCAGCGCGTCAACGGTCTGGGGGTCTCCGACGCCGAGGTCGCGAAGCAGGGCAGCAACAACATCGTGGTGAACGTCCCCGGTGAGGGGCAGAGCCGCGTCGTCAGCCTGATCGGCACCACGGCGAAGCTGCAGTTCCGCCAGGTGTTCGCCAGTGCCGACGGGCGCCCGGCCACCGCGGCGAACCCGTCGCCGTCGCCGAGCCACACCGCCAAGGGGGGAGAGGGCGGCGACAAGAGCCCGTCGCCGTCCTCCTCGCCGTCCGGGAGCACGTCGCCGTCCACGTCGGCGACCCCGCGCGGCCGGGCGCTGTCGGGGGCGCTGACCGCCCCGACGCCGAAGCCGTCGGACGGGGCGAGCCCGTCGGCGGCCCCGTCGTCGCCGCTGGTCCCGCCGTCCGGGCAGCCGGCCCCCGCCGGCGACTACCCCGGCGTGACCGACAAGGCCGTGGTCAAGCAGTTCGAGGCCCTCGACTGCTACACCGGCGACCGGCACGCCTCCGGCGCGAACGACCCGAAGCGCGCGTTCGTCGCCGCCTGTGACCAGGACGAGGAGAACGGCCAGGTCACCAAGTACATCCTCGGGCCCGTCCGGGTCCTCGGCGAGAACGTCGACTCCGCGAACGCGATGCCGCCGAACGGCCAGCAGGGCCAGGCGAGCTGGTCGGTCTCGCTGAAGTTCGACGGCAAGGGCGCCAAGGAGTTCGGCGCGGTCACCACCGACGCCTCCCGCGCCTACCAGGCGAACCCGTCCGCCCCGCAGGCCCAGGTCGCGATCGTGCTGGACGGCCAGGTCGTCTCGGCGCCCGCGATCCGGGAGGGCCCGATCACCGGCGGCACCGCCAGCATCGACGGGCCGCCCGAGAGCTTCGACCAGCAGTACGCGACCGACCTCGCCAACGTGCTGAAGTACGGCGCGCTGCCGCTGGAGTTCACGCAGAGCTCCATCGACGAGGTGTCGTCCACGCTGGGCTCCGACCAGCTCACCGGCGGCCTCATCGCCGGCGCGATCGGCCTCGGCCTGGTGGTGCTGTACTGCCTGTTCTACTACCGGGGCCTCGGCCTGGTCGCCGTGTCCAGCCTGGTCGTGGCATCCGCCGTCACCTACCTGGCGGTGGTGATCCTCGGTGAGGGCATGGGCTTCCGGCTCTCCCTCCCGCACATCATCGGCCTGATCGTCTCGATCGGCATCACCGCCGACTCGTTCATCGTCTACTTCGAGCGGGTGCGGGACGAGCTGAGAGCGGGCCGCAAGCTGCGCTCGTCGGTGGAGACCGCCTGGAAGCGGGCGCGCCGCACCATCCTCGTCGCCGACGCCGTCACCTTCCTCGCCGCGCTGGTGCTGTACTTCCTCGCGGTCGGCGGCGTCGCCGGGTTCGCGTTCGCGATGGGCCTCACCACGCTGATCGACATCATCGTGGTCTTCTTCTTCACCAAGCCGATGGTCGCGCTGCTGTCGCGGACCAAGTTCTTCGGCCGCGGGCATCCGATGTCCGGGCTCGATCCGAGGCGGCTGCACCAGCCGACCCGGGACGCGGCCGCCGCCGGCACCGCCCGCAAGACGAGCCAGGAGGCCTGACCCATGGGACTGCGCGCGGCCACCTCGCGGATCTACCGGGGCGAGATCAGCGCCGACATCGTCGGCCGTCCGAAGATCTGGTACACGATCTCCGGGCTGCTGCTGGCGCTGTCGATCGCCGGCCTGCTCGTCCAGGGGCTGAACTTCGGCGTCGAGTTCAAGGGCGGCTCCGTCTTCACCTTCAAGGCGCCGAGCGCCTCGATCGAGCAGGTGCGCACCGCCGTCGGCGACGGCGGCGCCCACCAGGTGATCGTGCAGAAGGCCGGCGAGGACTGGCGGGTCACGACGGAGAGCATGAGCTCCTCGCACGTCACCGAGGTCAAGACGAGCATCACCGAGGAACTCAAGGTTCCCGCCGCCAAGGTCAGCACCCAGGTCGTCGGCGCCTCGTGGGGCGGCGAGATCCAGAAGAAGGCCTGGCAGGCGCTGATCGTCTTCATGATCTTGATCATCGCCTACCTGTCGGTGGCGTTCGAGTGGCGGATGGCCGTGGCCGCGGTGGTCGCGCTGGTCCACGACCTCGTGATCACGGCCGGCATCTACGCCTGGTCCGGTTTCGAGGTCACCCCCGCGACGCTGCTCGGCTTCCTGACGATCCTCGGCTACTCGCTGTACGACGCGGTCGTGGTCTTCGACATGATCAAGGAGGTCACGAAACCGCTCGGCCCGACCTCCAAGACCACCTACAGCGAGGCCGCGAACCAGGCCCTCAGCAGCACGCTCGTCCGCTCGCTGAACACCTCGCTGGTGGCGATCCTGCCGGTCGGCGCGATCCTGTTCATCGGCACCACCCTGTTCGGCGCCGGGACGCTGAAGGACCTGTCGCTCGCGCTGTTCGTCGGCATGATCGTCGGGACGTACTCCTCGATCTGCGTGGCGACGCCGCTGCTCGTCCAGTTCAAGGAGCGCGAGCCGAAGTACCGCCAGATCCGGGAGAACATCGCCCGCCGCGAGCGGAACGCCTCCAAGCAGGTCAAGACCGCCAAGGTCACGGCCGGCGCGGGCGCGGCGGGCAAGCCCGCCGCGGACGACGCGGACGACGCGGGCGACCACGCCCCGGACGACGACGCCTCCGGCGACCGGGACGACGTGCGCAGTACCGTCACGGTGCGCAAGGTCGTGCAGACCGGATCGCGGCAGCAGCCCAAGCGCGGGACGCGGCAGCAGCGCCGCGGCGGCAAGTAGGCGGGGGAGTACCGGAACGTGGACCTCGGAAAGCTGATCCAGGAGCGGATCCGCGACATCCCCGACTACCCGAAGCCCGGGGTGATGTTCAAGGACATCACCCCGCTGCTGGCCGACCACGTCGCGTTCGCCGGCGTGGTCGACACGATCGTCAACCACCACGGCCGCGGCACCATCGACAAGATCGTCGGTATCGAGGCGCGCGGCTTCATCCTCGCCGCGCCCGTCGCCTACCACTTCGGCGCGGGGTTCGTCCCGGTGCGCAAGAAGGGAAAGCTGCCCGCGGCGACGCACGGCGAGACCTATGATCTCGAGTACGGGACCGAGACGATCGAGATCCACGCCGACGCCCTCGAGCCCGGCGACCGCGTACTGATCGTCGACGACGTCCTGGCCACCGGAGGGACGGCCCGGGCCGCCGCCGAACTCGTCCGCCGCGGCGGCGGGGACGTGGCCGGACTGTCGGTCCTGCTGGAGCTCTCGTTCCTGCGCGGGCGCGACAAGCTGGGGAATCTGGACGTCCATTCGCTGGTTACGGTCTAGTACGAAATGACCGCCGGATACACTGGCGCAATCAGGGTCCGGTGAGGACGGGCGCTCCTCGCGGGGTGTGCAGGGCGGCGCCCGGATGGACAGAGGAGGCTGGGTGCCCGGTGAGGCGGTATCGACCGGCGCGGTGAGCGACACGGCCGCGGCGCACACGGCGGCGGCGCGTCCGGCGCGGGAGTCCGCGGGGGAGCGGGCCGTCAAGGCGGCCGGGGCCTCCACCGCGCCACCGCGGCGGCCCGACCACCGTCCGCCGCCGCAGCCGTCCGGACCCCCCGCCGAAGGCCCCCCGCCCACAGAGACCCCCGCCGCCGAGACTCCCGCGAGCGAGACTCCCGCAAGCGAGACACCGGCCACCGAGACATCGGCCGTTGACAAACCGGCTGTTGACAAACCGGCCGCTGAGAAACCGGCCGGCCGGGCCGCCGTCGCCGGTCCCCCCGCCGCCGACGATCCCCCGAAGGGGAGACCCGCCGCGCGGGCCCCCCGACCGCAGAGCCCCCCCGCCGAGGCCCCAGGATCCACGGAGGACGCCGATGGCGCGTCCAAGCCCGATGCCCCGTCCAGGCCCACGCCGGCCACGATCCCACCGTCCGCCGCCAGGGTGCGCCGCAGGCTCGCCAGGCTGGGCGCCCAGCGCGGCTCCGCTATGAACCCGGTACTCGAACCACTGATCAAGACGGTCCGCAACACCCATCCCAAGGCGGACCTGCGGCTCATCGAGCGCGCCTACGACGTCGCCGCGCACTACCACCGCAACCAGAAGCGCAAGAGCGGCGACCCGTACATCACGCACCCCCTCGCGGTCGCGACCATCCTCGCCGAGCTCGGCATGAACACCGAGACGCTCTGCGCGGCGCTGCTGCACGACACCGTCGAGGACACCCCCTACACCCTCGACCAGCTCGGCGCCGAGTTCGGCGACGAGATCGCCGCGCTGGTCGACGGCGTCACCAAGCTCGACAAGGTCAAGTACGGCGAGGCCGCCGAGGCCGAGACCGTCCGCAAGATGGTCGTGGCGATGTCCCGCGACATCCGCGTCCTGGTGATCAAGCTCGGCGACCGGCTGCACAACATGCGCACGCTGCGCTACATGCCGCGCCACAAGCAGGAGAAGAAGGCCCGCGAGACCCTGGAGGTGTTCGCGCCGCTCGCGCACCGCCTCGGGATGAACACGCTGAAGTGGGAGCTGGAGGACCTCGCGTTCGCCACGATGTACCCCAAGCGGTTCGACGAGATCGCCCGGCTGGTGTCCGAGCGCGCCCCGCGCCGCGACGTCTACCTGCAGGAAGTGATCGAGAACGTCTCCACCGACCTGCGCGACGCCCGGATCAAGGCGACCGTGACCGGCCGGCCGAAGCACTACTACTCGATCTACCAGAAGATGATCGCGCGGGACGTCTCCTTCGACGACATCTACGACCTGGTCGGCATCCGGGTCCTCGTCGACAGCGTCCGCGACTGCTACGCCGCCCTCGGCTCGATCCACGCGCGATGGAACCCGGTCCCCGGCCGGTTCAAGGACTACATCGCGATGCCGAAGTTCAACATGTACCAGTCGCTGCACACCACGGTGATCGGCCCCGAGGGCAAGCCCGTCGAGCTGCAGATCCGCACCTGGGGCATGCACCGCCGCGCCGAGTACGGCGTCGCCGCGCACTGGAAGTACAAGGAGGAGACGGTCGGCGGCCGCAAGGCCGGCGACATGCAGTGGCTGCGCCAGCTCCTCGACTGGCAGAAGGAGACCGCCGACCCGGCCGAGTTCCTGGAGTCCCTGCGCTTCGACCTGTCGGTCTCCGAGGTGTTCGTGTTCACCCCGAAGGGCGACGTGATCGCGCTGCCGCAGGGCGCGACGCCCGTCGACTTCGCGTACGCGATCCACACCGAGGTCGGGCACCGATGTATCGGCGCCCGCGTCAACGGGCGGCTCGTCCCCCTCGAATCGGCCCTGGACAACGGCGACACCGTCGAGGTCTTCACCTCCAAGTCGCCGGACGCGGGCCCCTCCCGCGACTGGCTCGGGTTCGTCAAGAGCGCCCGCGCCCGCAACAAGATCAAGCACTGGTTCTCCAAGGAGCGCCGCGACACCGCGATCGAGTCCGGCAAGGACGCCATCGCCCGCGCGATGCGCAAGCAGAACATGCCGCTCCAGCGGATGATGTCCGGCGAGGCCCTGCTCGCCCTCGCCCGCGACATGCGCTACCCGGACGTCTCGTCCCTGTACGCCGCCGTCGGCGAGAGCCAGGTCTCCGCGCAGCACGTCGTCCAGCGGCTGGTCGACGCCCTCGGCGGGGTGGAGAGCGCCGAGGAGGACCTCGCCGAGATCGCCCTGCCGACCCGCCGCAAGCGGGGCCGCCCCGCCGGTGACCCCGGTGTCGTCGTCGCCGGCGACCCCGACGTGTGGGTGCGGCTGTCGCGCTGCTGCACCCCGGTGCCGGGCGACGACATCGTCGGCTTCGTCACCCGCGGCCACGGCGTGTCCGTGCACCGCGCCGACTGCGCCAACGTCGCCAGCCTGAAGACGCAGCCCGACCGGCTGATCGACGTCAAGTGGTCCCCGAGCGAGGACTCGGTCTTCCTCGTCGCCATCCAGGTCGAGGCGCTCGACCGGCCCCGGCTGCTGTCGGACGTGACCCGCGTCCTGTCCGACCAGCACGTCAACATCCTGTCGGCCTCGGTCACCACCACCCGCGACCGCGTGGCCGTCAGCCGCTTCACCTTCGAGATGGGCGACACCAAGCACCTCGGCCACGTGCTGAAGGCCGTCCGCTCCATCGACGGCGTCTACGACGTCTACCGGGTGACGAGCGGCGCCACGAGGTAGCGCCGGGAGCGAACGAAAGGCGGCCGCCCACCGGCGGCCGCCTTTCGCGTGCGGGAGGGGCTCAGTCCTCGGCGGGCTCGTCCTCGGGGACGACGTCCACGCCGGCCTCGTCGCGCTGCTGGGGGGTGATCGGGGTCGGGGCGGCGGTCAGGGGGTCGTAGCCGGACGCGGCCTTCGGGAAGGCGATCACGTCGCGGATGGAGTCCTGGCCGGCGAGGAGCATGACCGTGCGGTCCCAGCCGAACGCGATGCCGCCGTGCGGGGGCGGGCCGAACTTGAACGCCTCCAGCAGGAAGCCGAACTTCGACTCCGCCTCCTCCTTGGAGAGGCCGAGCACGTCGAAGACCCGCTGCTGCATCTCGGCGCGGTGGATGCGGATGGAGCCGCCGCCGATCTCGTTGCCGTTCAGGACGAGGTCGTAGGCGTCGGCGAGGGCGCTGCCCGGGTCCTCGTGGAAGGTGTCGGCGTACTCCGGCTTCGGCGCGGTGAACGGGTGGTGGACGGACGTCCAGCCGATCTGCTCGCCCTTGTCGTCCTCGACGGGCTCGAAGATCGGGGCGTCCACGACCCAGACGAACTTCCAGGCGGACGCGTCGATCAGGTCGCGGCGGCGGCCGATCTCCAGGCGGGCGGCGCCGAGCAGTTCCTGGGTGGCGTGCCGCTTGCCGGCGCCGAAGAAGACCGCGTCGCCGGGGGCCGCGCCGGTCTTGGCGGCCAGGCCCTCCTTCTCGGCGTCGGACAGGTTCTTCGCGACCGGGCCGCCGAGGGTGCCGTCCTCCTGGACGAGCACGTAGGCCAGGCCGCGGGCGCCGCGGGCCTTCGCCCAGTCCTGCCAGCCGTCCAGCTCCTTGCGGGTCTGGGCGGCGCCGCCCGGCATCACGACCGCGCCGACGTACGGAGCCTGGAACACGCGGAACGACGTGCCGGCGAAGTACTCGGTCATGTCGGTCAGTTCCAGGCCGAAGCGCAGGTCGGGCTTGTCGGAGCCGTACCGGGCCATCGCGTCGGCGTAGGTGATGTGGGGGATCGGCCGGGGGACGTCGTAGCCGGCGATGTCCCGCCAGAGCCGGGCGATGAGGTCCTCGCCGACCTTGAGCACGTCGTCCTGGTCGGCGAACGACATCTCGATGTCGATCTGGGTGAACTCGGGCTGCCGGTCGGCGCGGAAGTCCTCGTCGCGGTAGCAGCGCGCGATCTGGTAGTAGCGCTCCAGCCCGCCGACCATCAGCAGCTGCTTGAACAGCTGCGGCGACTGCGGCAGCGCGTACCAGTGGCCGGGCTTGAGCCGGACGGGGACGAGGAAGTCGCGGGCGCCCTCGGGCGTCGACCGGGTGAGGGTCGGGGTCTCCACGTTGACGAAGCCGTGCTCGCGCATCACCTCGTGCACGAGGAACGACGCCTCCGAGCGGATCCGCATCGCGCGGGCGACGGCGTCGCGGCGCAGGTCGAGGTACCGGTACTTGAGCCGGATCTCCTCGTTGACGTTGACGTCGCCCTCGATGGGGAACGGCAGCGGCGCCGCGTCCGACAGCACCTCGATGTCGGTGGCGGCGACCTCGATGTCCCCGGTGGGCAGCTCGGGGTTCTCGTTGCCCGCCGGGCGGACGCGCACCTCGCCGACGACCTTCACGCAGAACTCCGAGCGCAGGTCGTGGGCGGCGTCCTCCTCGCGGAAGACGACCTGCGCGGTGCCGGACGCGTCGCGCAGGTCGATGAACGTGACGCCGCCGTGGTCGCGGCGGCGGCCGACCCAGCCGGCCAGCGTGACCTGCTGCCCGGCGTGCTCCTTGCGGAGCGTGCCCGCCTCGTGGGTGCGGATCATTGGGAGAGCCTCTCCTTCAGCGTCGTGATGAGGTCGGTGAGCGGGACGGCGGTCTGCTCGCCCTCGGCCAGGTCCTTGACCTGGGCGACGCCGTCCGCGATATCTCGCTCCCCGAGGATCACGGCGTAGCGGGCGCCGGAGCGGTCCGCGTCCTTCATGGCGCCCTTCAGCTTCTTGCCGCCGAACGCCATGTCGGCGGCGATCCCGGCGCGGCGCAGCTCGGCCACGAGCGCGAACATGCGGCGCTCGGCGGTGTCGCCGAGCGCGACGCCGAACGCCTCGCAGCGCGGCTTCGCGGCGAACGCCGCGCCCCGCCCCTCCTGCGACTCGGCCTCCAGCGCCAGGATGGTGCGGTCCAGGCCGAGGCCGAAGCCGATGCCGGGCAGCGGCGGGCCGCCGATGTCCTCGGAGAGACCGTCGTAGCGCCCGCCGCCGCCGATGCCGGACTGGGCGCCGAGCAGCGGGTGGTCGAACTCGTAGGTCGTCCGGGTGTAGTAGTCCAGGCCGCGGACGAGGGTGGGCGTGTCCTCCCAGGCGATGCCGAGGTCGGCGAGCAGCTCCCGGACCCGGTCGTGGTGGGCCTTGCACGCGGGGCACAGGTGGTCGGCCATCAGCGGCGCGCCGGCGAGCTGCTCGCGCACCCTGGGGCGCTTGTCGTCCAGCACCCGCAGCGGGTTGATCTCCACGCGGGCGCGGGTGTCCTCGTCCAGGTCGAGGCCGCGCAGGAACTCCTGCAGCAGGGCCCGGTAGGCGGGGCGGCACTCCTTGCAGCCCAGCGAGTTCAGCAGCAGCCGCACCCGGGTCAGCCCGAGGGACCGGTACCAGTTCGCCGCGATCGCGATGGTCTCCGCGTCGACCTGCGGGTCCTCGCTGCCGATCGCCTCCAGGTCGAGCTGGTAGAACTGCCGGTAGCGGCCCTGCTGCGGGCGCTCGGCGCGGAACGCGGCGCCCGTCGTCCACACCTTCACCGGCAGCGCGCCCTTGTGCAGGTTGTTCTCCAGGACGGCGCGCAGCACCGACGCGGTGAACTCGGGGCGCAGCGTCAGCGACCGGCCGCCCCGGTCCTCGAAGGTGTACATCTCCTTGGACACCACGTCGGTGGACTCGCCGACGCCGCGCCGGAACAGGTTGGTGTCCTCGAAGACGGCCAGCTCCAGGTAGCCGTATCCGGCCAGCCGCGCCTGCTCGGCGAACGCCTCCCGGATGGCGTAGAAGAGGTCCGCGCGCGGCGGGACGTATTCACTGACCCCCTTGGGGGCCCGGAAGCTCGAACTCATGGTCTCTCGGCTCAGAATCCCTTGTTGGGTCCGTCCGCGGGCGCAGCCGTCCCGTTCAGGGGGGACGACCCCCCTGCACCCCCCGGCAAGAGCCCGGTGAGGAACGGATTCGTGGCGCGCTCGCGGCCGATTGTGGTCTGCTCACCGTGGCCGGGCAGCACGGCCGTGTCGTCCGGCATGCTCAGGCACACCCGCGACAGGCTGGCGAGGATCTCCTCGTAGGAGCCGCCCGGCAGGTCGGTGCGCCCGATCGACCCCGCGAACAGCAGGTCGCCGGTGAACATCACGTCCGGGATCCGCTCGGTCTTCGGGGTGCGGAACGTCACCGACCCGGGCGTATGGCCCGGCGCGTGGTCGACGGTGAAGCTCAGCCCGGCCAGCTCCAGCGCCGCCCCGTCCGCGAGCTCCCGCACGTCGTCCGGCTCGGTCAGCTCCAGGCCGCCGAACAACTGCTGCCCGGCGCCCAGCGACAGGCCCTTCGCCGGGTCGGTCAGCAGGTCGCGGTCGTCCGGATGGACGTAGGCCGGGACGTCCTTGGCGCCGCAGACCGGCGCCACCGACCAGACGTGGTCGATATGGCCGTGCGTCAGCAGCACCGCGACGGGCTTGAGCCGGTGCTCGCGCAGGATCTCCTCGATCCCGGCCTCGGCGTCCTGCCCGGGGTCGATGATCACGCACTCCTCACCCGCGGCGGGCGCCACGACATAGCAGTTCGCGGCGAACGATCCAGCGGGGAACCCGGCGACGAGCACGGTCGTCCTTCCTTAGAACCATCTCGGGTGGGCGTGTCCGAGGGTACCGGCGGGGCCGCGGCCACCGCGAACGAGATGCGGCCGTCGCCGTGTCGCGTCCGGCGCCCGCCCCGGCGCGGGGCGGCGCTCCCTGAACGCGGAGGCGCGTTTACTCCCGGGTACCGCTACTATGCGCTGCACGTTCACCTGATCACACCGGAGGGGCGAGGCACCGTGGCGGGGAAGGACCGCAAGAAGCAGCTCGCGCGGCAACGGTACGAGCGCCAGCAGCAGCGCCAGGCGCAGGAGGCGGCGCGGGCGCGCCGGCTGAAGATCATCGGCTCGGTCGCCGCGGTGGCGGTCGTCGTCGCCGGTGTCGCGGTGTTCATGGTGCTCAGGGAGGACGAGTCGACCGCGGCCTCCCCGCGGTGCGTCTACAAGGGCGACACGCAGGGCAGCGTGCCGAAGGACGTCGGGCGCCCGCCTGGCGAGCCCGCGCACCCCGGAATCGTCCAGACCACGGTCAAGACGAGCCAGGGCGATGTGGAGATGCAGCTGTACGGCGACAAGGCGCCGTGCACGGTGAACTCCTTCGCGTTCCTGGCGCAGAAGAACTTCTACGACAAGACCGAGTGCCACCGCATGACCAGTGGCGGCCTCAACGTGCTGCAGTGCGGCGACCCGACGGCGTCGGGCAGCGGCGGGCCCGGCTACCGGTTCGCCAACGAGAACACCGACGGCGCCACCTACACCGAGGGCACCCTCGCGATGGCGCACTCGAGCCAGCCGGACTCCAACGGCAGCCAGTTCTTCATGGTCTACAAGGACTCGCAGCTCCCGCCGGACTACACGGTGTTCGGAAAGATCACCAAGGGGCTGGACGTGCTCAAGAAGATCGCCGAGGGCGGGTCGGACCCCAAGGGGGACGGCAAGCCCAAGAAGAAGGTCGAAATCCAGGACGTCACGATCGCCGGGAAATAGGCGAACGGGATACTAAGGTGTGGAGGGTCCGGAGAGCGTAAGTTGTCCGGACCCGCGATTCAGGAGGCAAGGGTGTCCAGCGCGACCGATCCCTGGGGCCGGGTGGACGAGGACGGCACCGTCTATGTCAGGACGGCCGACGGCGAGCGGGTCGTCGGGTCCTGGCAGGCCGGCGCGCCCGAAGAGGCCCTGGCCTACTTCAAGCGCAAGTACGACGCGCTCGTCACCGAGATCGGCCTGCTCGAGCAGCGGGTCCGCACCACCGACCTGCAGCCCGCCCAGGCGCAGCAGAGCATCGACCGGCTCCGCGAGGCCGTCGCCGAGGCGCACGCCGTCGGCGACCTCGACTCCCTCGCCCGGCGCCTCGACGGCCTGACCGACCAGGTCGGCCGGCGCCGCGAGGAGGTCAAGGCCCAGCGCGAGCAGCACCGCCACGAGGCCCGCGAGGTCAAGGAGCGGATCGTCGCCGAGGCCGAGCGCATCGCCGCCGAGGAGACGCACTGGAAGAACGGCGGCGAACGCCTCCGCCAGCTCGTCGAGGAGTGGAAGGCCGCCGACCGCATCGACCGGCCCACCGAGACCGCCCTGTGGAAGCGGCTGTCGTCGGCCCGCAACGCCTTCACCAAGCGCCGCAAGGCCTACTTCGCCACCCTCGACGACCAGCGCGAGGAGGCCCGCCGCGAGAAGGAGCGCCTCGTCGCCGAGGCCGAGGCGATGGCCGGCTCCACCGACTGGGGCGAGACCGCCGCCGTCTACCGCGACCTGATGCGCCGCTGGAAGCTCGCCGGGCGCGCCTCCCGCGACGCCGAAGAGGACCTGTGGGCCCGCTTCAAAGGCGCGCAGGACACCTTCTTCCAGGCCCGCAGCGCCGCGTTCGCCGAACGCGACGCCGAGTTCCGCGGCAACGCCGAGGAGAAGGAGAAGATCCTCGCCGAGGCCGAGCGGCTGCTGCCCGTCAAGGACGTCCGGCAGGCCCGCCAGGCGCTGCGCGCGATCCAGGAGCGCTGGGAGGCCGCCGGCATGGTCCCGCGCGACCAGCGCGACCGCCTCGAAGGCCGCCTCCGCAAGATCGAGGACACGATCCGCTCCGCCGAAGAGAACGAGTGGCGCCGCACCAACCCCGAGGCCCGCGCCCGCGCCGAAGCCACCGTCGGCCAGCTGCGCAGCTCCATCGAGCAACTCGAGAAGCGCCTCGGCAAGGCCCGCGACGCCGGCCGCGACAAGGACATCAAAGAGGCCGAGGAAGCCCTCAACGCCCGCCGAGCCTGGCTGGAAGAGGCAGAACGCACCCTGGCTGAGTTTTCGTAATCCACCCAGGGGGCTGTGTTTGCCCAGGGGGGCGACCCCCTGGAACCCCCGTTGCGGCCGAGAGGCCGTTTCCCGATCCGCTGGCGCGTCTCGTGAAACAGCCTCTCGGCCGGCGGGTCATGCGGCCTCCGGGCGCTAGGGCGCCCTCCGGCCGCCCGACCCGTGACCGGTGGCTGAGGCTCGTCCTGCCGGGGCTGGGTGTCAGCCTGCTGGGCTGAGGTTCGTCCTGCCGAAGTTGAGGTTCAGCCTGCCGGGCTGAGGCGCAACCTGCCGGGGTTGAGCTGCAACCTGCCGGGGTTTAGGTGGGGGCTGGTTCAGGTTGTTCGGCCCAAGAAGGCGAGCATTCTTGTTTGTTCGTCGGCGCCCTGTCGGGCGCCTAGGGGTGGGGCCAGGTGGCCTTCGGCGCGTAGGGGGGCCGCTACCACCTGGGCCGTGGCGAAGGCGTGGTGGACCAGGTCCGGGTCCAGGCGGGACGGTTGGGCGGTGGCCTTCGCCAGGTCCCAGGCGTGCACCAGAGGCTCCAGGATGTAGCCCTCCAGGTAGTCGGCCAGCGGCAGGTCGCCTAGGCCGCCGAACGGGATGGGGCGGCGCAGGGCGTCGGGGGTGAGGGCCGCGGCGCACTCCTTGCGGGCCGTCCGCCAGCTCATCAGGACGTCGCCCGGGACGAAGCGCGCCGGGTCCCGGTGGACGTCCGGCTCGGGCTCGCCGCCGGCCAGCGCCCGGATCAGGTGCTGGCCGCCGGTCACATGGCCGGCGACGTCCCGCGCCGTCCACCCCGCGCAGGGCGACGGCGCGTCCCAGCCGTCGCGGGACACGCCGGCGACGAGGCCCTCGAACAGGTCGAGGGCCCGGTGGTAGCCGCTGAGGTTGTGAGCCATGGTGGTCAGTGACCCGCGATCCGGCCGCGCTGTCAAGCGCTATCGGCAAGCTCGCGGGTCACGGTTCACGCGGTGGCGGCGCCCCGCTCCCGGAGCATCGCGTTCATCAGCGTGATCTCCGACCGCTGGCCCTCCACCATGGTGCGGGCGAGGCGCCGGACCCCGTCGTGCCCAGTGCGGGCCAGCACCGCCTCCGCCATGTCGACCCCGCCGCGGTGGTGGGCGATCATCAGCCGCAGGAACCCGACCTCGGCGTCCTCGCCCGACGCCTTCTCCAGGTCGGCGAGCTGCTCGCGGGTGGCCATCCCCGGCATTGCGGACGCACCGCCCCGGTGCCCGCCGTGCCCGGACATCCAGCGCATCGCGCCGGACGGGTCGGCCTTCGGGAGCTCCCACTCGTCCAGCCAGGCCGTCATCATGCCGATCTGCGCCTGCTGGGTGGTGATGATGTCGTAGGCCAGCAGCTTCACGTCGGCGTCGCCGGTGCGGTCCCTGATGATGAACGACATCCGCACCGCCTGCGCGTGGTGGGCGCTCATGTCGCGGGCGAACCCGGCCTCGGGGCCGTCCGTGCCGGGCCGGTCCGAGCGGGCGACGGCCAGCGCCACCAGGACGGCGCCGACGGCCAGGACGAGCACCGCGAGGACGGCGGTGGCCCGCCGCCCGCGCGGTGCCGCGGTGCCCTCGCTCACGCGGCGTCCTTGGCGCCGTTGCAGGCCGCGCCCGGCTCCGGCGTCTGCGGGCCCTTGACGTAGGCGCGCAGGAACTGGTCCACCCGCGCGTCGGAGGCGTCGTCCAGCTTGAGCTGGTAGCCCCAGGCGGTGAGCTTGACCGGCGCGTCCTGGGACGGGTAGGGGCTCAGCATCGTGTAGTCGGTGCCGGAGACCTTGGTCTTGAGCGCGTCGAGCTGGTCGGCGGCGAGGCCGGGCCTGTAGGTGATCCAGACGGCGCCGTGCTCCAGGGAGTGCACGGCGTTCTCGTTCTGCAGCGGCGCGTCGTAGACGCGGCCGTCGCAGTTCTGCCACATGGGGTTGTGGTCGCCGCCCATCGGCGGGGCGTCGTCGTACTTGACGGCGCCGGTGGTGTGGTCGCGGCCGAGGTCGTCCTTGGACACCACGCCCGCGATGGACGAGTCCGCGGACGACGACCTCGTCTGCATGAAGGTGAAGCCGATCGCGACCACCGCCACCAGGCCGATGACGGTGAAGAAGGCGATGCCGCCCCACGGGACCTCGCGCTGCGTCAGCGCGTTCTTCTTGCGGGCCTTCTGGTTGCGTGCGTTCTTGACACGGGCGCTCTTGGACATGAGAGCGGTCCTCTCAGGGGTGCTGTGGATCCGTACGGGGATGCGGGACAGCGCCGCATCGCGACGGCGATACGGCGTTGCGTGCGGCCTTACGGCCGGCTCGTCACAGCCGGAGCACCTGGAGGACGGGTGGGAACGCGGCGGCGGACGCCGCAGCGGACGGCGGCGCGAGCGCCCAGCCGGCCCGCGCGGGCAGGCGGGACAGGGGCCGGCGCAGCCCGATGGCGAGCGCGAGCAGCATGAGGGTGAACAGGACCGCCATGCACAGGCAGAGGTCCAGCGGCAGCGCGGGGGCCTTGACGGGCGCGCTGAGCGCCGCGGTGGCGTGGATCGAGTCCCCGGCGGCCGCCGCCGTGCCGACGGGCACGGTCACGGCGTGCTCGGTGCACACGCGGAGCGGCGGGCCGTGGCCGCCCAGCCCGTAGCTGAACACCAGCCCGGCCACGACGAACAGCGCCACGAGCAGCCCAGCCGTCCCGTGGCGACTCCGAGGGGCCGTACCGGACACCGTCACGCTCCTGAAATGCGCCTTCCGGGCTGTTCCAACGCCGGAGCCTACCGCCGGGTTCCCCGTCCCGGCCTGTCCGTGCCCCGAGATAGTGTCGGAGCGTGACCAGCAGGGCGGAATCGGGCGAGCCGGAGGGCCTTTTCGACGCGCCGGGGCGTGAGCCGTCCGGCCCCGCCGCGGTGCCCGCTCCCGCCGCGCCGGGCGCACCGGGCGCGGAGCAGCCGCTCGCGGTGCGGATGCGGCCCCGCGCCCTCGACGAGGTCGTGGGGCAGGGCCATCTGCTCGGCCCCGGCACCCCGATTCGGCAGCTCGTCGACCGGGACGTGCCGATGTCGCTCGTCCTGTGGGGCCCGCCGGGGACGGGCAAGACGACGCTCGCCACGGTCGTCAGCCATGTCACCTCCCGCCGGTTCGTGGAGATCTCCGCGGTCAGCGACGGGGTCAAGCGGGTCCGCGCCGAGATCGACCTGGCCCGCCGCGAGCTCGGCATGGCGGGGCGGCAGACGGTCCTGTTCGTCGACGAGGTCCACCGGTTCAACAAGGCCCAGCAGGACGCCCTGCTCCCCGCCGTGGAGAACCGGTGGGTGTCCTTCATCGGCGCCACCACCGAGAACCCGTTCTTCTCCGTCATCAGCCCGCTGCTGTCGCGCTCGCTGCTGCTCACGCTGGAGCCGCTCGGCGACGACGACCTGCGCGAGGTGATCCGCCGGGCGCTCACCGAGGAGCGCGGCCTCGGCGGCGCGGTCACCCTCGACCCCGCCGCCGAGGACCACCTCGTCCGGCTCGCCGGCGGCGACGCCCGCCGCACCCTGACCTACCTGGAGGCCGCGTCGCTCGTCGTCGACGACGGCGGCGTCATCGACGCGGACGTGCTGGAGCGTGCCGTCGACCGGGCCGCCGTCCGCTACGACCGCGAGGGCGACCAGCACTACGACGTCATCAGCGCGTTCATCAAGAGCATCCGCGGCAGCGACGTCGACGCGGCGCTGCACTACCTCGCCCGCATGATCGAGGCCGGGGAGGACCCGCGGTTCATCGCCCGGCGGCTCATCGTGCACGCCAGCGAGGACGTCGGGATGGCCGACCCGACCGCGCTGCAGACCGCGGTCGCCGCCGCGCAGGCGGTGGAGTTCGTCGGCCTGCCCGAGGCGCGCATCAACCTCGCCCAGGCGGTCATCCACCTGTCCCTGGCGCCGAAGTCCAACGCGGTGATCACGGCGGTGGACGAGGCGCTCGGCGACGTCCGCAAGGGGCTCGCGGGGCCCGTCCCCGGGCATCTGCGCGACGCCCACTACAAGGGCGCCGCGAAGATCGGGAGCGGGAAGGGCTACAAGTACGCCCACAACCACCCCGGCGGTGTGGTCCGGCAGCAGTACGCGCCCGACTCCGTGGACGGACGGGAGTACTATCGCCCGACCAGGCACGGCGCCGAGTCGCGCTTCACCGAGGTCCTCGCGCGGATCCGCTCGGTGCTGCGCGGCGCCGGGGACCGGCACTGATCGTTCCCGCGGGTCCGGTGATACCGCCACAAGGCCGTGCCGACCGGTAAGGTCTGTCACGCCGTTACCGGCCCGAACCGAATTCGCACGAACGGAAAGCCCGATGCTCACTGGTGGACAGCTGGCAGGTCTCATCGTGGCCGTGTTCTGGGCGGTGCTCGTCGCGTTCATCTCGCTGACCCTGCTGAAGCTCTCCCGGCTCCTCGGCGAGGCCGGCGACGTGGTCCGCGAGCTCGGCGACCAGGCGGCCCCGCTGATGGACGACATGGCCCGGACGGTCAAGCGCGCCAACGAGCAGCTCGGCCGCACCGACGTCATCACCAAGCAGGTCGCCGGCGTCACCCAGAACGTCTCCGCCGTCACCACGGTCATGACGTCCGTGGTGGGCGGGCCGCTGGTGAAGGCCGCGGCCTTCTCCTACGGCGTCCGCAAGGCCCTGAGGAACGGCGACGGCGACGGGCGCGCCGCGTCCGGCCGGCCGCAGCTTCAGGCCCGCTCCACGGGGAAGGGACGCCGATGAGACGGCTGTTCTGGCTCTCCGTCGGCGCCGGTGCCGGCGTCTACGTCACCCACCGCGTCAAGCGGCGCGTGGAGCGGGTCGCGCGGAGCCTGTCCCCCGAGGGGGTCGCGATGCGCGCGGTGGCGACCGGTAAGGGCACCGGGGAGCGGCTGAGGCATTTCGCCGCCGACGTCCGTACCGAGATGCGGGCCCGCGAGGAGGAGCTGCGCGAGGCCGTCCGCATGGACCAGGCTCCGCCGGACGCCGAGGTTCCCGGGCTGCGGGGCTCCCCGCCCCGCCGGGTGCTGAAGGCGCGATACACGATCATCGACGACGACAAGGATGGCCACTGATCATGGAGTCGGCAGAGGTCGCACGCCGCTTCCTCAGGTTCTTCGAGGAGCGCGGGCACACGGTGGTGCCCTCGGCCAGCCTGGTCGCCGAGGACCCGACCCTGCTGCTGGTGAACGCCGGCATGGTGCCGTTCAAGCCGTACTTCCTCGGCCAGCGCACCCCGCCGTCGGTGCGGATGACCAGCGCGCAGAAGTGCGTGCGGACGCCCGACATCGAGGAGGTCGGCAAGACCACCCGGCACGCCACGTTCTTCCAGATGCTGGGCAACTTCTCGATCGGCGACTACTTCAAGGAGCAGGCGATCCCGTTCGCCTGGGAGCTGCTGACCCGCTCGCGCGAGGACGGCGGCTTCGGGTTCCCCGAAGAGAAGCTGTGGGTCACCGTCTTCCAGGACGACGACGAGGCGCAGGGCATCTGGCACGACAAGGTCGGCGTCCCCCTCGACCGCATCCAGCGGCGCGGCATGGAGGACAACTTCTGGTCGATGGGCGTGCCCGGCCCGTGCGGGCCCTGCTCGGAGATCTACTACGACCGCGGCCCCGAGTACGGCCGCGAGGGCGGCCCCGTCGCCGACGAGGACCGCTACCTGGAGGTCTGGAACCTCGTCTTCATGCAGTACGAGCGGGGCCCCGGGGAGAGCAAGACCGATTTCCCGATCCTCGGCGACCTGCCCGCCAAGAACATCGACACCGGCATGGGCCTGGAGCGCATGGCGGCGATCCTGCAGGGCGTCGACAACATCTACGAGACCGACACGCTGTGGCGGGTCCTCGACCGCGCCGCGGAGCTGACCGGCGCCAAGTACGGCCGCGACCACCGCGCCGACGTGTCGCTGCGCGTCGTCGCCGACCACGTCCGCAGCGGCACGATGATGGTCGCCGACGGCATCCGCCCCGGCAACGAGGGCCGCGGCTACGTGCTGCGCCGCATCCTGCGCCGCTCCATCCGCAACCTGCGGCTGCTCGGCGGGCAGGACGCCGGCCTCATGCACGAGCTGACCGCCGTCGCGATCGGCGCGATGGGCGAGCAGTACCCGGAGCTGGTGCGCACCGCCGCCAACATCCACACCGTCATCGACGCCGAGGAGGACTCCTTCCTCCAGACGCTCCGCACCGGCACCGCCATCTTCGACACGGCGGTGGAGGAGACCAAGCGGTCCGGCGGCGCGACGCTGGCCGGCGAGCAGGCGTTCAAGCTCCACGACACCTACGGCTTCCCGATCGACCTCACCCTGGAGATGGCGTCCGAGCAGGGCCTCCAGGTCGACGAGGACGGCTTCCGCCGGCTCATGCAGGAGCAGCGGGACCGCGCGAAGAAGGACGCCCGCGACAAGAAGACCGGCAACCTCGACGTCTCCGTGCTGGACGAGCTGCTCACCGGCGCCGGCGGCAAGGTCGACTTCACCGGCTACGGCAGCCTCGCCGGCGACGCCCGCCTCGTCGGGCTGCTGGTCAACGGTGCGAACGCGCCCGCCGCCGGCGAGGGCACCGAGGTGGAGGTCGTCCTCGACCGCACCCCGTTCTACGCCGAGGGCGGCGGCCAGCTCGCCGACCACGGCCTGATCCGGCTCGGCAACGGCGCCGTCATCGAGGTGACGGACGTGCAGTCGCCCCTCGCCGGGCTGATCGTGCACCGCGGGCGGGTCCGCAGCGGCGAGGCGCAGGCCGGCGACACCGCCTACGCCGAGGTCGACGTGGAGCGGCGCCGCGCGATCTCCCGCTCGCACACCGCGACCCACCTGGTGCACGCCGGGTTCCGCCGCGCGCTCGGCGAGTCCGCGGCGCAGGCCGGCTCGGAGAACTCGCCCGGCCGGTTCCGGTTCGACTTCACCGCCTCCGGCGCCGTCCCGCCGAGCGTGCTGCGCGACGTCGAGGACGAGGTCAACGAGGTGCTGGTCGGCGACCTGGACGTCCGGGCTTTCCACACCTCGATCGACGAGGCCCGCGCGATGGGCGCGCTCGCGCTGTTCGGCGAGAAGTACGGCGACGAGGTCCGCGTGGTCGAGGTCGGCGACTACTCCCGCGAGCTGTGCGGCGGCACCCATGTCGCGCGCTCCGGTCAGCTCGGCCTGATCAAGGTGCTGGGCGAGTCGTCGATCGGCGCCGGCGTCCGCCGCGTCGAGGCGCTCGTGGGCATCGACGCGTTCCGGTTCCTGGCCCGCGAGAGCGTGCTCGTCGCGCAGCTCGCCGAGCAGCTGAAGGCGCGCAAGGAGGAGCTCCCCGAGCGGATCTCCGGCGTCGTCACCCGGCTGCGGGACGCCGAGAAGGAGCTGGAGAAGCTCCGCTCCCAGCAGGTCCTCGCGATCGCGGGGTCGCTCGCCGACGGCGCGGCGGACGTGAACGGCATCGCGTTCGTCGGGCACCGCGCCCCGGACGGCACGGGCGCCGACGACCTGCGCAAGCTCGCCGTCGACGTGCGGGGCAGGCTGACGGCCCGGCCCGCGGTCGTGATGGTCACCGGCGTGCCGAAGGACCGCCCGGTCGTGGTCGTCGCCGTCACCGAGGGGGCGCGCGAGCGCGGCCTCAAGGCGGGCGCGCTGGTCGGCCTCGCCGCCAAGGCCCTCGGCGGCGGGGGCGGCGGCAAGGACGACCTGGCGCAGGGCGGCGGCGCGAACCCCGCCGCCGTCGGCGACGCGCTCGCCGCGGTCGAACGAGCAGTAGGGGCCGCGTGAGCCCGGCACCACGGGGCATGATGCGACCGGAGCCGGCGCCATGAGGCAGGGCGTGCGGCTCGGGGTCGATGTGGGGAGCGTGCGGGTGGGGGTCGCCAAGTGCGACCCCGGGGGAATCCTCGCCTCCCCGCTGGAGACCGTGAAGAGCGGGAAGGGCGACGTCGACCGGCTCGTGGCGCTCGCCGCCGAGTACGAGGCGATCGAGGTCGTCGTCGGCCTGCCGACGTCGCTGTCGGGCCGGGAGGGCCCGGCGGCGGTGTCGGCGCGCAAGTTCGCGTCGCGGCTCGCCGACCGCCTCCCCCCGGGGGCGGTCCGGCTGCACGACGAGCGGCTCACCACCGTCACCGCCGAGAGCGGGCTGCGGGCCGGCGGCGTGCACGGCCAGGCGCGCCGCAAGGTCGTCGACCAGGCCGCCGCGGCGGTGCTGCTGCAGGCCGCGCTCGACGCGGAACGGTTGACGGGCAACCCCCCAGGGGAGATCGTCCGGGGGAGCTCATGAACGACTTGGACCTGTTCTCAGACCCGCACCGCGATCCGTACGGGGACGGCCGGCCGCCGCAGCGGCGCGGCCGGCGCGACCAGCGGCGCGTCCGCACGCGGCAGAAGCGGCGCCGCCGCAACGGCCGCGCCGCGGCGCTGTTCGCGATGGCGTTCCTGGTGGCGGTGTTCGGCACCGGCGGCGTTCTCGGGTACGCGTGGCTCGACAACAAGCAGAACCCGCCGGACTACGAGGGCCAGGGCACCGGCAAGGTCACGGTCCAGATCAAGGAGGGCGCCAGCGGCTCGGTGATCGGCGCGACGCTGGAGGAGCACAGCGTGGTCAAGAGCGCCCGCGCGTTCGTGAAGGTCTACACCAAGGAGACGCGGGCCTCCAGCATCCAGCCGGGCTTCTACCAGATGCGGCGGAAGATGTCGTCGGCCGCGGCGATGTCGCTGCTGCTGAACCCGAAGTCGCGGGCCGGGAACCAGATCACGATCCCGGAGGGCAAGCGGGCGATCGAGACGTACGAGCTGCTGGCGAAGAAGACCGGGATCACCGTCAAGGAGTTCCAGGCGGCCGCGAAGAAGGGCAAGGCGCTCGGGCTGCCGTCGTACGCCAAGGGCAAGGTGGAGGGCTACCTGTTCCCGGGCCGCTACGACCTCGACCCGAACGGTTCGGCCGAGCAGATCCTGAAGCAGATGATCGCGCGGTTCAACGAGGAGGCGCGCAGCAGCGACCTCGTCGCCAAGGCCCGCGAGGCGAAGCTGAACCCGGCGACGGTCATCACGCTCGCCAGCCTCGTCCAGGCCGAGGGCGGCAAGCCCAGCGACCTGCCCAAGATCTCCCGGGTGATCTACAACCGGGTGGAGAAGGGCATGAAGCTGCAGTTCGACACCACGGTGCTGTACGCGCTGAACGAGCGGCGGCTGACGGTCACCGAGAAGGACCTGGAGATCGCGTCGCCCTACAACACCTACCTGCACGCCGGCCTGCCGCCCGGCCCGATCTCCAACCCCGGACCGGACGCGATCGACGCGGCGCTGAACCCCGAGGACGGGACGTGGCTGTTCTTCATCGCCACCGACCCGACCAACAAGATCACCAAGTTCGCCACGACGGAGGCCGAGCGGGTGAAGATCGAGGAGGAGTTCCGGGAGTGGCAGCGCAAGAACCCGGGCCAGTGACCCGCGCCGCGGTGCTGGGGTCGCCGGTCGCGCATTCGCTGTCCCCGGTGCTGCACCGCGCGGCGTACGCGGCGATGGGCCTGGACGGCTGGACCTACGAGGCGGTCGAGTGCGGCGAGGACGGCCTCGCCGCACTGCTGGACGGCCTCGGCCCCGAATGGGCGGGCCTGTCGCTGACCATGCCGCTCAAGCGGGTCGCGCTCGACCTCGCCGACACGGTGACCGACCTCGCGGCGCGGATCGGCGGCGCGAACACGCTCGTCCTGCGGGACGGGCGGCGGCACGCCGACAACACCGACGTGCACGGCATCGAGACCGCGCTGACCGAGGCGGGCGTGAAGGCCCCGCCGTCGGTGCTGGTGCTGGGCGGCGGCGCGACCGCGGCGTCCGCGCTGGCCGCGCTCGCCCGGCTCGGCACGGCGGAGGCGGTGCTCGCGGCGCGGACCCCCGAGCGCGCCGCCGGCGCCGCCGAGGTGGGGGAGCGGTTCGGCCTCGCGGTCCGGGTCGTGCCGCTGGACCGGGTCGCCGCGCACCTGCCGGCCGACCTGGTGGTGTCGACGCTGCCGGGGCGCGCGGCCGACGCGCTCGCCGAGCCCGTCGCCGGGTCGTGCGCGGCGCTGTTCGACGTGGTGTACGCGCCGTGGCCCACGGCGCTCGCGGCGGCGGTGGAGCGGGCCGGCGGGACGGTTGTCGGCGGCTTCGCGATGCTGCTGCACCAGGCCGTCCGGCAGGTGGAGCTGATGACGGGCCGCGCGGACGTCCCGGTGGCGGCGATGCGCGCCGCCGGGGAGGCCGAGCTGGCCCGCCGCGCCTGAAGCCGCCCGCCGCTCACGGCGGTGCGGGCGGCGGGCCGCGCGGGGTGCGGCGCCGCTTCACCGACTCGTCGATGCCGGTGAGGACGACCGGCAGGATCACGCTCAGCCAGAAGTCCTTCCAGCCCCACAGGCCCGCGGTGACGCCGAGCGCGCTGGCCGCGCACACGAGGCTCAGCAGGAACGCCGCCCAGTGCCGCCGGGCGAGGCCCACCGGGTCGACGAGCCGGCGCCGCGGCAGCAGCTCGGCCAGCGTCCGCTCCCGCGCGTGCGACCGCTGCACGACGGTCGCGTCCGGCAGCCAGTGCAGGAGGTCGGCGGCCCCGGCGAGTGGGACGCGGCGCAGCGCGATCAGCGTCTCCAGCCGCCACCACAGCGTCCACAGCGACGTGCGCCCGCCGCCCGGGTGGCCGTTGCGGCGCGGGTCGGCGAACTCGCTGCGCGCCAGCGTCCGGAACGCCCGGGCGACGACGGGCCCGTGCGGGCCGCGCGGGTCCTTCAGCAGCGCGGTGAGCGCGATGGGCAGCCCGTAGTGCCACAGGGCCAGCCGCCAGACCGGGTCGGAGTCCGCGCCGTGCTCGGCGGGGCCCGCGCCGGCGCCGTGCGGGGAGACGTCGTAGGTCTCGATCCAGGTGTGGTCGTCGTCGGGGTCGAGGTGCTCCAGCAGCCAGTCGTAGGCGTCCAGCAGCCGCTCGGTCCGCAGTTCCGGGCGCGCCTCGGCCAGGGTCACCAGCGCGAACGCGGTGTGGGTGACGGTGGGCGGGGAGTCGGGGGTCGGCCCCCAGCCGGGACGGTGCGCGGTCCGGTCGGCGGTCAGCCACTCCACGCCCCGGTCGACCGCCGGGTCGTAGGGGTTGAGCTGGCTGAGCGCGCGCAGCGCCAGGCAGGTCAGCCACACCCGGGACGGGCAGCCGCGCAGCGAGCCCCAGCCGCCGTCGGGGTTCTGGTTGCGCAGCAGCCACCGGTAGGCGCGCCGGGTGTCGGGGGCGTCCTCGCGCAGGTCGCAGCGGGCGCGGGCGAGGAACCGGGCGATCCAGCCGGTCGCCTCCACGACCGGCATGCCGAGGCTGGTCTTGGTGGCCCAGCCGCCGTCGCGCAGCGCGTCGCGGGAGCGGGTCTGCCGGGCGGCGAGGAAGGCGAGGCCGGCGTCGAAGTGCTCGAAGGGGCGTCCCGCCTCGGTGAAGGCCAGCAGCCCGAGCGCCGTCGCGGTGGTGCCGGGCTCGGGCCGCGCCAGCTCGTGGTACCAGCCGCCGCCGGAGCCAAGCGCGGGCGCGTAGGTGTCGCGCAGCACGTCGAGCGATTCGTTCAGCCGGGTCTCGAGGACGGCCATGTCGATGAGCGGGGCGCCGGCGCGGAGGGCCGGCCGGAAAGGCGGGGGTCTCTGGTTCACTCTTTTTCGGTGTTGTTCGTTGTTCTTTATTCCTTTTTGTTCCCGTAAGGGCAGGCTTTGTACCCCGCGGGTGCCAGCTATGTGGCCCCGGCCGCACAGATCGCCCGGGCCGGGCGGCGGGCACGCTGGAGGGAGAGCGGATGCCCCCGTCCCCCTGGTGCTGGAGGAGGCTTGGCCGAGCCGACGGCGTGGCGCGAGCCCGGTCACGACTGCGTCCTGTGCCCGCCCCTGCGGTTCCGCTTCAACGGCATGGCCGATCTGCCGGGCGAGACCGGTGTGATCGCCCGCGACCGCGACTTCCTGCTCATCCCGGACGTGGCGCCCCTCGCCGAGGGCCACGTCCTGCTGGTGACCCGCGACCACTACGCCTCTGCGGGGGAGTTCCGCCCGCGGATGTGGGCGCGGGCGCTGCGGTGGCGCGACCGCGTCGCCGGGCTCTACCGCGCCGCCTATGGCAGCGCTGAACTGGTGCTGTTCGAGCACGGGCCCGCGACCCCGCAGGGCGGCGGCGCGTGCATCGACCACGCGCACTGGCACCTGCTGCCGGGGACTCCCGGCGTCCGCGCCGTGGTCGAGGGCTGGGGCCGCCCCGGGACGCCCGCCGACCGGGCCGTCCTCCGGGCCCGCCTCCGCGCCAGCCGGTCCTACCTGCTGATCGAGGAGGCCGGCGCCATGACCGTCCACCCGGGGGACGGCGCCGAGAGCCAGCTCCTGCGCCGGGCCGCGACGGTCGCCCTCACGGCCGCCGGGGCGGACGAAGCCTGGCGCTGGCAGGAGACGTTCGGCCTCCCCGCCAGCAGGCGGCGCTTCCTGCGCACGCTTACGGCGCTGCGCGCCGCCCACAAGGGGCTCCCGCCGGGCGGTGATCACCCGCCCGAGAGCCACCAGTAGAGCTCGCACGCGGCCAGCCGGTCCCCGAAACCCGCGCGCTCCACGCCGTCCCGGTAGCCGGTGGGGTACTCCATCAGCAGCCGTCCCCGCCGGTAGGCGAGTACCCGCTCCAAGGACGTAGGCCCGAACCGCAGCAGCCATAGCGGACGCCCCGGCACGGCGCCGTCCAGCACGGGCAGCAGCCCGCGCGGCGCCTCCCCGCCTGTCGGCGGCGGCTGCCCGAGCAGGCGCGCCAGCGTGTGCGCCTCGGAGAAGACCAGGTCGGCGCGGGCCAGCACCGGCAGCACGTCCGCCGCGGGCAGGCGAGCGTCGATGTCATGCGGGACGAGGTCGAAGGCGACCCGCGTTCCCGCCGCGCCCGCGATGCGCGCCGCCTCCTCCAGCGCCGCGCGCGAGACCGGGGACAGCACCGAGTAGCCGTCGAGCGCCAGCACGTCCGCGGCCGCGATCGCGGGGGCCGCCGCCGCGACCTCCGCCGCGGTGAGGCGGCGTCCGGGCGGCTCGTCCTGGACGACCAGGAGCCGCACGCCCGGCCCGTCGCCGCGCGGCCGGTCGCGCAGCATCACCGACACGCCGTTCGGCGCGCCCTCCTCGACCCGCAGGTGGTCGGCCGCGCCGATGCTCCGCAGCTCCTGTCGGACGACCGGGGTGTACGCGTCGTCGCCGATCTTCGCCAGCACCCCCACCCGGCGGAAGTGGCGGACCGCGCACCGCGCGAGGTTGACCGCCGTCCCCGCGACCACCGCGCGCGCCGGGGCGTAGCAGAGCCGGTCGGCCCGCAGGCCGGCGAACCGGACGTCCGGCAGCGACGCGCGGACCTCGATGCCCGCGTCGCCGATCACGAGCAGCGCGAACCGGCGCTCGGCCGCGCCGTCCAGGCCCGGCCACTCGGCGGGCGAACGCGGCGGGACCACGCGGCCGTCAGCGGGCCGCCGCCAGGAACGCCCGCATCACCGGGCGTAGGCTCGGGATGAGGTCGTACCCGCCGATCTCCGCCAGCGGCACCCAGGCGCAGCCGTCCAGGTGGTCGCCCGCGTCCTGGTTGCCGAGGGTCGCGTCCAGGGTCACCGGCCGGCAGCGACGCGCCGCCGCGACCACCCGCACCCGTGCGCCGCGCGGCCCGCCGCGGTCGGGCATGAACCACTGCCACAGGTGGAACGGCGGCCCCGGATCGATCTTGAGGCCGACCTCCTCCCAGACCTCCCGCCGGATGTGGTCGTCGAGATCGAGGTCGGCGGCCACCTCCAGGCGCCCGCCGGGCACCTCCCAGCGGCCCGGCTGGAACGGGTCGGACGCGGACTTGCGGACCAGCAGCAGCCGCCCGCCGGACACGATGAACGCCTTCTGCGCGAACTGCAGCGCGATGGGCGCCAGCGAGGTGAGGGGGCCGGCGGCGCCGGCGTCGACCGGGGGCATCGCGGGAACAACCTCCCTGGTGCCGGCCCCACGGGGCCGTCTCCGCTCCACCGTAACAACGACCGCCCCGCGGGCCGAGACGCCCGCCGGGCCACAACACCCTCACCTCCCCGCCCGCCCCCACCGTTCGGGACCGCGCACGCGGCGGGGCCGGCCGGGGAATGGCCGGGGCCTCGACACTGTTGAGGAGGGTGTCGTACCTCACCAAGGCGTACTCATCGGGGCCCGAGCCCGCCGGGGCGGCGGGAGCGGAAACGCCCGGCGGGAGCGGGCGAGGCTTGCTCCGGGCGGCCCCCGGAGGTGGTATTCTTGGTGGTCGACCGGCCCAGTGCGCGCGATCCAAGCGATGGTGTGCGCCGGGCGCTCAAGCGGAGGCCACCTCCCACCTGACCGGCCGAGGCCGCGGACCGTGCACGCCGCCCACCTGGGCGGCTTCGCCGAAGCCCGCGGTACCCATCTGGGGACTCTCCAGACCCAAGGCCGGTGGGTTTCGGTCCGGCGAACGGGCACCGCGTGCCCGTCGCGCCGTCGTCCCCGGACGGTCCGTCCGTCCAGGGAGACCGAAGGTGGCCCCGTGCGTGAGTCGTGCGGGGCTTTTCTCGTGGAAGCCTCGGGGTACGACCGGTCCAACGAACTTGAGAACGGCCCCAAGGAGGTCTCATCAGCGCCGAACCGCGTATCAACGACCGCATTCGCGTGCCCGAGGTCCGGCTCGTCGGCCCGAACGGCGAACAGGTGGGCATAGTGCCCATCGCCAAGGCCCTTGAACTCGCGCGTGAGTCGGACCTCGACCTCGTCGAGGTGGCGCCCACCGCGCGTCCGCCCGTCGCGAAGCTCATGGACTACGGCAAGTTCAAGTACGAGTCCGCGATGAAGGCGCGTGAGGCGCGGAAGAACCAGGCGCACACGGTCATCAAGGAGATCAAGCTCCGCCCGAAGATCGACCCGCACGACTACGAGACCAAGAAGGGTCACGTGGTGCGGTTCCTGAAGGCCGGGGACAAGGTGAAGGTCACGATCATGTTCCGTGGTCGTGAGCAGTCCCGCCCCGAGCTCGGGTACCGGCTCCTGCAGCGGCTCGCCGACGACGTCGAGGACCTCGGCTTCGTCGAGTCGCGCCCCAAGCAGGACGGCCGGAATATGATCATGGTGATCGGTCCGCACAAGAAGAAGGCGGCCCGCGGGCAGGAGACCGAGACCGCCTGACGGCCGCCCGGGACCGGCCCAGCGGCGGCCCCGACACCGCGACCTCGCGGCTGAGCGGGGTCGCGGCGCACGTACATTGAAGCCTGACCCGGCGCCCCACGGAGCCCCGTGCGGAGCGCCGATCAGGCGCGCCCCCGTGCGGGAGCACGGGGGCCGGGAACGAGGGAGACGACGGCGACCATGCCGAAGACGAAGACCCACAGCGGTGCCAAGAAGCGCTTCAAGCTGACCGGCTCCGGCAAGGTGATGCGCCGCCGCGCCAACAAGAACCACCTGCTCGAGCACAAGCCCACCAAGCGGACGCGCCGCCTGTCCGGCCCGGCCGTGGTGGCCGACGTCGACGCCAAGAACATCAAGAAGCTGCTGCGCAAGTAGCACTCGACCAGGAACATCAGCGACCGGCCGAGGCCAAGCACGGCCCGGCCCCCCACGAAGGAGTCAGCACGTGGCACGCGTCAAGCGGGGAGTCAACGCCGCCAAGAAGCGTCGGGTCGTCCTGGAGCGGTCGAGCGGCTACCGCGGTCAGCGTTCGCGCCTGTACCGCAAGGCCAAGGAGCAGCAGCTCCACTCGATGACCTACGCCTTCCGGGACCGCAAGGACCGCAAGGGCCAGTTCCGTCGGCTGTGGATCCAGCGGATCAACGCCGCGGCCCGCGCCAACGGCATCACCTACAACCGGTTCATCCAGGGCCTGAAGGCCGCGGAGGTCGAGGTCGACCGCCGCATGCTCGCCGAGCTGGCCGTCAACGACGCCGCGGCGTTCGCCGCGCTCGTCCAGGTCGCCAAGGACGCCCTCCCCACCGAGGGTTCGGAGGCGGCCTGAGCCGGGCGACCGGCATACGGGCGAGTACGGCGACATGGCGGGCCGCGAGCTGACCTCCCTCCGATCACCACGGGTGAAGTCCGCTCGGCGGCTCGCCAAGCGAGCCTTCCGGCGCCGCGAGAACCGGTTCCTCGCCGAGGGGCCGCAGGCGGTCCGGGAGGCGCTGGAGATCCCCGGCGGCCTCGCCGAGCTGTTCACCACCGCCGAGGCGGAGGCCCGCCACCCCGAGCTGATCGCCGCGGCCGAGCGCGCCGGCGCGCCAGTGCTGCGGGTCAGCGGCGAGGTCATGGCGGAGCTGGCGCAGACCGTCACCCCGCAGGGGCTGCTCGCGGTCTGCGAGTTCGTCGACGTCCCGCTCGCCACGGCCCTGCAAGCCCGGCCCCGGCTGGTGACCGTCCTCGCGCACGTCCGCGATCCCGGCAACGCGGGCACGGTGCTGCGCACCGCCGACGCGGCCGGGTCGGAGGCGGTCGTGTTCACCGACGCGTCCGTCGACCCCTACAACGGCAAGTGCGTGCGGGCCTCGGCGGGCAGCCTGTTCCACCTGCCGGTCGTCACCGGCCCGCGGTTCGACACGCTGATCCCCGAGCTGAAGGGCGCGGGGCTGAGCGTCCTCGCCGCCGACGGCGCGGGCGACCGCACCCTCGACGACGCGATCGACGCGGGGCTGCTCGCGCGCCCCACGGCGTGGGTGTTCGGGAACGAGGCCTGGGGCCTGCCCGACGAGATCCTCCGGCACGTGGACGAGGTCGTGCGCGTGCCCATCTACGGCCGTGCCGAGAGCCTGAACCTGGCGACGGCCGCGGCCGTATGCCTCTACGCCTCGGCGCGCGCCCAGCGCGACATGTGACGCCTCCGCACCTTTCCGGCCCGTACGGGCGGGAGGTCGCGGCGGTTCACTGCATTCTGTGATCGGATGGCCGCAAGCGGTCGCGTTCGGCGCCGCTGTCCGGCCGGTGAGCTGGGAGGATGGACCGCGCATGCGCGGCGGGCGGGGGCCCGCCGCGGCCGTGCGGCTCGTCCGCAGGTAGGAGGCGGGGTGGGGACCGGCGGGGGATTACGCCGTCCCGGGCCCGTCCCTACCGTGTTGATCAGTGCGTTGACCAGGGCGTTGACCAGGGGCGGCGAGGACGCCGTGCAGAGTGGGGGCGAACGTGATGACCGAGGGGACCAGACCCGCCGGGAGGGCGGGCCGGCGCGCGCCGGAGGTGCGGTGCCGGGCGGGCGCGGTCGCGGGCCGCGCCCCGGGCGGGGCGCCCGCCGCGGCCGGCTCCGCGCCCTCCGCCGGGGCCGCCGGGCTGCGGATCGAGGTCGCCCGGGTCCGCGGTGACACGGCCGTCGTGACCGTGGCCGGGGAGATCGACCTGCGCACCGCGGGCGCGCTGCGCGACGGGCTCGTCGAGCTGCACGGCCGGCTGCCCGGTACGGGCCCGCGCCGGCTGGTGGCCGACTTCAGCGCCGTCCCGTTCTGCGACGCGGCCGGGCTCGGCGCGCTGGTCGCCGCGCACAACCAGATCGCGGCGGACGGCGGCGAGATCGCGCTGACCGGGGTCCGGCCCGCCCAGCTGCGGCTGCTCCGCATCACCGGGCTGCACCGGCTGTTCGCGATCAGCGCCGGGGGCGACGTCGCCTGCGCGGGCTACGGCCCGTCGGCGGGGTCCCGCTGACGGACCCGGGCCCGGGTTTCGGTCAGGACCCCGGGTCAGGAACCCGGCCCGGCCGCCGCGGGAGGGGCGCCGGTCCGGGCTGGTGAGGCCGCCCGCGGGCGGGGCGGCACCCCGCCCGGGAGGCTACAGATGCCTTGCCGCCGGGCGGTTTCCGGGTCCCGCAAGATGGCCGACTCCGGCTAGAGTCTCTTTTCGACAGGCCGCGTTCTCAACGGTGTTCTGGAGGCCGCTGTGGGCGGAGAGGAGTCCCCTCTCGTGGCCGCGCGCGTGCCCGGGCGAGGGAACGCGGCGGGCACCGAGTGGGACGCCGCGGACGACCTGCCCGACGGGCTGCTGGTCGCCGGCCGGGACGCCCGCGTGATGGTGTTCAACGCCGCCGCCGCGCGGATCACCGGTGTCCGCGCCGAGTCCGCCGTCGGCCGCGACTTCCGCGACGTCCTGCCGCTGCACGATGCCGAGGGGCGCGACTGGTGGAAGTGCCTGGCCCCGTATGAGGGCCTGCGCACCCGCACCCGCCACCCCGAGCGCGTGCTGTTCCTGCCCGGCGGCACCGAGGTCCTGGTGACGGCCGCCTACCGGCGCGACGAGCGGGGCCGGGTGGAACGGTTCACCGTGTCGCTGCGCGACGCCGTGCACCGCGCCCGCCAGGAGCGCGACCGCGCCGACCTCGTCTCCACCGTGGCGCACGAGCTGCGCTCCCCGCTGACCAGCGTGAAGGGCTTCACCGCGACGCTGCTGGCCAAGTGGCACCGCTTCAACGACGACCAGAAGCGCGTCATGCTGGAGACGGTCAACGCCGACGCCGACCGCGTCACCCGGCTGATCACCGAGCTGCTGGACGTGTCCCGCATCGAGGCGGGCCGGCTGGAGATGCGCCGCCAGGTCGTCGACCTGCCCGAGGAGGTCCGCAAGGTCATCGCGGGCCGGGTCGCGGCCGGCGACCCGGAGGACCGGTTCCGGTTCGAGGCGCGCGGCGCGCTGCCCGAGATGTGGCTCGATCCCGACAAGATGGACCAGATCCTCGGCAACCTTGTGGAAAACGCGGTGCGGCACGGAGCGGGTACCGTCACAATCGTGGTGGAGCCGGACGCGCATGGGGAGGGAGCCGCCGTGTCGGTACGCGACGAGGGCGAGGGCATACCGCCCGAGGCCGCCCAGCGCGTCTTCCGGCAGTTCTGGCGCGGCCCCGGCGGCAACCGCCGCGGCGGCACCGGCCTCGGGCTCTACATCGTCAAGGGCCTGGTCGAGGCGCACGGCGGCGTGATCACCGTGCGGCGGGCGCCCGGCGGCGGCGCCGAGTTCCGATTTACCGTGCCCGCAGGGGCCCCCGACTACGCCGGCTGAGCGGCGCGCCGCCGCCACGGCACGGCACCGGGCCCCTGGTCGGGCCAGCGCGTCACGCGCACGCTTTCCGGATCCCCACCGCCCGCGCACTAGACTGCGGGCGTCCCACGCCGACCGGAGTCGATCACACCACCATGTCTGCACCCAACAAGTCCTATGACCCCGTCGAGGTGTCCGCGCTGCAGCCCGAGGAGCTGGAGCGGGCCCGCACGGAGGCGCTCGCGGCGATCGCCGCGGCCGCCGACCTCGACGCGCTGAAGCAGGTACGCCTGGCGCACGCCGGCGACCGTTCCCCGCTGGCCCTCGCCAACCGCGAGATCGGCGCGCTGCCGCCCGCCGCCCGCGCCGACGCCGGCAAGCGCATCGGCGCCGCCCGCGGCGCGGTGTCCAAGGCGCTGAAGGAGCGCCAGGCGGAGTTGGAGGAGGAGCGCGACCAGCGCGTCCTCGTCGAGGAGACCGTCGACGTCACCCTCCCGTGGGACCGGGCCCCGCGCGGCGCCCGCCACCCGCTGACCACGATGCAGGAGCGGATGGCCGACGTCTTCGTCTCCATGGGCTTCGAGGTCTCCGAAGGCCCCGAGGTCGAGGCGGAGTGGTACAACTTCGACGCGCTCAACTTCCTGCCCGACCACCCGGCCCGCACCATGCAGGACACGTTCTTCGTGGAGTCGGAGGGGTCCGGCCTGGTGATGCGCACGCACACCTCGCCGATGCAGATCAGGTCGCTCCTGTCGCGGGAGCTGCCGGTGTACGTGGTCGCGCCGGGCCGCACGTTCCGCACCGACGAGCTGGACGCCACCCACAGCCCCGTCTTCCACCAGCTGGAGGGGCTCGCGGTCGACGAGGGCCTGACCATGGCCGATCTGCGCGGCGGCATCGACGCGTTCGTCACCGGGATGTTCGGCGCGGGGCTGAAGACCCGGTTCCGGCCGTCGTACTTCCCGTTCACCGAGCCGTCCGCCGAGGTGGACATGCAGTGCTTCGTGTGCCGCGGCGCGTCCGCGGAGCCGGGCGGCGACCCGTGCCGGACGTGCAGCTCGGAGGGCTGGATCGAGCTCGGCGGCTGCGGCATGGTCAACCCGCGGGTGCTGGTGGCGTGCGGCGTCGACGCGGACCGCTACAGCGGCTGGGCGTTCGGGCTGGGCGTCGAGCGGACGCTGATGTTCCGGCACGGCGTGGAGGACATGTACGACATGGTGGAGGGCGACGTCCGGTTCACCCTCCCGTTCGGGATGGAGATCTGATGCGGGCCCCGCTTTCCTGGCTGCGCGAGTACGTCCAGCTGCCCGCCGGCGTCACGGGCCGCGCCCTCGCCGCGGAGCTGATCGCGGCGGGCCTGGAGGTCGAGACCGTCGAGCAGGCCGGCGCCGACATCGCCGGCCCGCTGGTCGTCGGCGAGGTGCTGGCGTTCGAGGACCTGACCGGCTTCAAGAAGCCGATCCGCTACTGCCAGGTGGACGTCGGCGACGCCAACGGCACCGGCGAGCCGCAGAACATCGTGTGCGGCGCGACCAACTTCGCGGCCGGCGACCGCGTCGTGGTGATCCTGCCCGGCGGGGTGCTGCCCGGCGGGTTCGAGATCGGCGCCCGCAAGACCTACGGGCACCTGTCCGAGGGCATGATCTGCTCGGTCAACGAGCTCGGCATCGGCGACGACCACAGCGGCATCCTCGTCCTGCCGCCGGACGCGCCGGTCGGCGCGGACGCGGTGGAGCTGCTCGGGCTGCGCGACGACGTCCTCGACATCGCCGTCACGCCCGACCGCGGCTACGCCCTGTCGATCCGCGGCATCGCCCGCGAGGCCGCCACCGCCTACGGCGTCCCCTTCAAGGACCCGGCCGACGTGGAGCTCCCCGCCGAGGACGGACCGGGCGGCGGCGGGGGGGCGTACCCGGCGAGCATCGGTGATCCGTCCGCGTGCGACCGGTTCGTGCTGCGGGAGGTGCGCGGGTTCGACCCGGACGCCGAGACCCCGATGTGGATGCGGGTCCGCCTGCACCGCGCCGGGATGCGGCCGGTGTCGCTCGCCGTCGACATCACCAACTACCTGATGCTGGAGCTCGGCCAGCCGCTGCACGCCTTCGACCGGAGCAAGCTCACCGGCCCGATCGTGGTGCGGCGCGCCGCCCCCGGCGAGAAGCTGGAGACGCTCGACCACGTCCAGCGGACCCTCGACCCCGACGACATCCTCATCACCGACGCGTCGGGGCCGATCTCGATGGCCGGCACGATGGGCGGGCTCGCCACCGAGATCGACGACCGGTCGTCCGACATGGTCATCGAGGCCGCGCACTTCGACGCGATGGGCACCGCCCGGATGAGCCGCCGGCACCGGCTGCACAGCGAGGCGTCGCACCGCTTCGAGCGCGGCGTCGACCGCGAGCTGCCGCTGTACGCCTCCTACCGGGCGGTCCGGCTGCTCGCCGAGCTCGGCGGCGCGGAGGTCGTGCCGGGGGTGACGCACGCGGAGGCCCCGGTCGAGCGCGTCGAGATCACGATGCCGGCGGGGCACCCCGACAAGGTCGCGGGCGTCTCCTACGGGCGGGACGCGGTCGTCCGCAGGCTGGAGCAGGTCGGCTGCGCGGTCGCCGGCGAGGACGTGCTGACGGTGACGCCGCCGTCGTGGCGCCCCGACCTGACGGATCCCGCCGACCTCGCCGAGGAGGTCATCCGCCTCGAAGGCTACGAGGACATCCCGGCGCGGGCGCCACGCCCGGCCGCCGGGCAGGGCCTGACCCCGCACCAGCGGGTGCGCCGCCGCGTCGGCCGCGCCCTCGCCGGCGCGGGCTACGTGGAGGCGCTGGCCTTCCCGTTCATCGCCGAGAAGGACCTGGACGGCCTCCAGCTCCCGGCCGACGACGCGCGGCGGCGGACGCTGCGGCTCGCCAACCCGATGTCGGAGCAGGAGCCGCTGCTGCGCACCACGCTGCTGCCGGGCCTGCTGAAGGCGCTGGCGCTCAACGTGGGGCGCGGCTTCGGCGACACCGCGCTGTTCGAGCTGGGCGTGGTGTTCCGGCCCCGTCCGGACGCCCCGGACCGCGCGCCGCGCCTCGCGGTCGACCGCGGCCCGACGGCCGAGGAGATCGCCGAGCTGGAGGCCGCGCTGCCCGACCAGCCGCACCGGGTGGCGGTCGTGCTGTCCGGCGACCGGGAGCCGGCCGGCTGGTGGGGCGAGGGCCGCCCGGCGCTGTGGGCGGATGCGATCGAGGCCGCCCGCACGGTGGCCCGCGAGGTCGGGGTGGAGCTGACGGCGAAGGCCGACCAGCACGCGCCCTGGCACCCGGGCCGCTGCGCCGCGCTGTACGCGGGCGACACCCTGGTCGGCCACGCCGGCGAGCTGCACCCGCGCGTCACCAAGGCGTACGGGCTGCCGGCGCGGTCGTGCGCGATGGAGCTGGAGCTGCGCCGCCTGGGCGAGCCGGTCTCCGTCCGCGCGCCGCACGTGTCGTCCTACCCGGTCGCGACGCAGGACGTCGCGCTGGTCGTCGACGCCGGGGTGCCCGCAGCCGATGTCGAGTCGGCGCTGCGCGACGGCGCCGGCGACCTGCTGGAGGCGATCCGGCTGTTCGACGTCTACACGGGCGAGCAGGCGGGGGAGGGCCGCAAGTCGCTGGCGTACTCGCTGCGGTTCCGCGCCCCGGACCGCACGCTGACCGCCGAGGAGGCGTCGCAGGCCCGCGACTCCGCCGTGGCGGTGGCGTCCGAGCGCACCGGAGCCGTCCTGCGCGGCGCCTGACGCGTCCGGGGGGGGGGGGGGGGGGGGGGGGGGGGGGGGGGGGGGGGGGGCCGGGGGGGGGGGGGGGGGGGGGGGGGGGGGTCGGGGGGGGGGGGGGGGGGGGGGGGGGGGGGGGGGGTGTTTTTGGGGGGGGTGT
>NZ_JBICUA010000017.1:142552-165456 GCF_043197915.1 Actinomadura geliboluensis
CGGCCGCGCGCCCCGCCGCGCGGCCGCCCCCCCCCCCCCCGCCCCCCCGCCCCCCCCCCCCCCCCCCCCCCCCCCCCCCCCCCCCCCCCCCCCCCCCCCCCCCCCCCCCCCCACGGCCGTGTCTCAGCCCGCGTAGTCGAGGCTTCCGTCGCGGCGGCCGACGGACACGAGCCGGTCCATCGACAGCGCCGCCACCGCGTACCAGCAGGCCCCGACGAGCGCCTCGGTCCCGAGGAGCCGCAGGACGTGTCCGGCGGGCGCGCCGTCGAGGATGCCGCGCACCGCCTCCAGCCCGTGCACGACCGGCAGCGCGTGCGCCGCGATCTCCAGCGGCGCGGGCCAGACCTCGACGGGGACGTTCACGCCGCCGAACGTCATCACGATCCCGTAGGCGGCGTTCAGCACGAGCCATTCGACGCCGCGCAGCCGCAGCGCGATGCCCGCCAGCGCGCACCCGTACCCGTAGCTGCAGGCGAGGATGAGCAGGACGACCGGCATCGCGTACCCGGCCTCCGGCCAGGGCAGCGGGGCGCCGAGCAGCGGCGGCAGCACCAGCCAGGCCACCGAGGAGCTGGTCAGCCCGGTCACCGTCCACTGCAGCCCGCGCCCCAGGTACACCGGCAGGTGCCCGGACGGCGCGATGGCCAGCAGCGGCAGCGTCCCCATGCGCCGCTCCCCGGCGAGCGAGATCACCACGATCGTGGACTCCATGCAGGCCAGCACCACGATGTTGCCGACGAGCACGTACCGCGTCGTGTCCTCGTCGCCGACGTAGCGGCCCAGCAGCGCGTAGAACGCGGCCTGGCACAGCAGCCTCATGAGCCACCCGAACGTCCAGGTCCTCCACGTGTAGACGGCGCCCATCTCGGCGAACCCCAGGATCAGCGACTCCCGGGCGATGCGGAACACGTGCCTCACGCGAACTCCACCATGCCCTCCCGGCGCGACCGGTCCACGTAGCGGCCCGTCAGCCACAGCCCCGCCGCCATCGCCGCCGCGCCCAGCGCGAGGATCGCCGCGACCGGCCCGATCCAGCCGTCCGCGTCGCCGCGGACGGCGTCCCGCAGCAGTTCCGCGCTCCACGACAGGAACACGATCCGGCTGAACGGGTGCAGCCAGCCGGGCAGCGCCGCGACCGGGACGAGGATCCCGCCGAGGATGTAGAACGGGTAGCCGAGCGAGTTCTGCAGGACGTCCCGCGCCCGCGACACCACGAGCACCGCCGACAGCAGCGTGGCGGTGCCGACCGTCGCCAGGCAGGTGACGGCGACGGCGAGCGCGAACAGGGCGGGGTCGGCGATCGCGACGACCCGGCCGAACCCGACCGCCGCCACCAGCCACGATTCCGCGAACGCCGCGGCGCCCACCACCACGACCATGGCGACCCGCCCGGCGACGACCGGGCCGAGCGGGACCGGGGCGGCGACCATCGGGGCGAACCGCCCGGCCCAGCGGTCCTCGGGGACGATGCGTCCCGCGTAGTCGAGGGCGGCGACCCAGAGCCCGATCAGCCCCGGCGCGAGGACGGCGTTCGCCACCGCGTCCGGGCGGTGCGACGTCACGGTGAGCGCCAGCATCGTCGTGGTCTGCATGGGCGCGATGAGCAGGATCAGCGTGTACTCCGGGTTGCGCCGCGACAGCGCGACCTGGAGCAGCACCGCCTGCCACACCACGCGGAGGGTGCCGGCGCTTGCGCGGAATGTGCTCATACCCGCATCCCCCGGTCGCCGACGGCGCGCAGGTAGACCTCTTCGAGGGTGGGCTCGCCGCGCCGGGCGGTGAGCACGTCGCGGTCCAGCAGCCAGGCGAGGACGCGGCGGGTGCCGTCCCGGTCGGCGGTGTGGACGCGCCAGGCCGCCCCGTCCCGCCGCTCGACGTCGATGACGTCCGGCAGCCGCGCCAGGTCCTCGGCGACGGACGGCTCGGAGCACGTGAAGTCGACGCACTCGCGCTCGCCGAGGTACCGCCCCGCCCGCGCGGTGTCCCCGCTCAGCAGGACGCGCCCGCGGTCGATGAGCGTGACCCGGTCGCACAGCGCCGCGGCCTCGTCCATGTCGTGCGTGGCCAGCAGGAAGGTGCGGCCCTCGGCGCGCAGGTCGAGGACGAGCCGGCGGAACGCCCCGGCGGCGACGGGGTCGAGCCCCGACGTCGGCTCGTCCAGGAACAGCACGCGCGGCTCGTGGAGGAGGCCCCGCGCGAGGTGCAGCCGCTGCCGCATCCCGCGCGAGAACCGCTCGACGCGGTCGTCCGCGCGCTCGGCGAGGCCAACCCGCTCCAGCAGGGCGTCGGCGCGGGCGCGCGCGGTGCGGGCGTCGAGCTTGTAGAGGGCGGCCCAGAACAGCAGGTTCCGCCGGGCGGACAGCCGGTCGTAGAGGCCCCGGTCGCCGCCGAGGACGAGCCCGACCCGCGACCGGACGGCGCGGGTGTCGACGACCACGTCGCGGCCGAGGACCCGCGCCGACCCGCCCGAGGGCAGCAGCACGGTGGAGAGGATCTTGACGAGGGTGGTCTTGCCCGCGCCGTTCGGCCCGAGCAGCCCGTGGATCTCGTCCTGCTCGACGGCCAGGGTCAGGTCGTCCAGGGCGACGACGGGGTCCTGCCGGCCGCGCTTGTAGACGCGGCGCAGCCCGGATGTGCGCACGGCTGCTTCCATGCCTCCGACCGTCGCGGTAAGGAGGGGGCCCGAGCCATAAGGACCCGGCTTATCTTCGCGGCGGGCCCGCTGGGTGAGCCGGCTAGACGAGGCCGCGGTCGCGGGCGGCGGCGGCCGCCTCGCCGCGCGTGGAGACGCCGAGCTTGGCGAGGATGTGCGAGACGTGGACGCTCGCGGTCTTGGGGGAAATGACCAGCTCCTCGGCGATCTCCCGGTTCGTCCGGCCCCGTGCCAGCAGCCGCATCACCTCCGCCTCGCGCGCGGTGAGCGGGCCGCCGGACGGCCCGGCGAGGCCCGCGCGGCGCGCGCGCTCGGAGACGCGGCGGGCCAGCGGCGCGGCGCCGAGCCGGTCGGCGATCGCGGCGGCGCGGTCGAGCCGGGCGGCGGCGCTCGCGCGGTCCCCGGCGGCCAGGTCGGCGCAGGCGGCGTCGAAGAGCGACCGCGCCAGCGGGTACGGCTGCTCCAGCCGCTCCCAGGCGCCGATCGCGGTGTCCCAGGCCGGCGGGCCGCCGGCCAGCGCGGTGACGGCCGCCCGGTGCGCCGCCGCCACCGGTGTCTCGGCGGGCAGCCGCGCGGCCAGCGCGGCGATCTCGGGGAGGCGCGGGCCGCCGGCGTGCGCGGCCGCCTCCAGCAGCGGCCACAGGTGGCAGGGCTGGACGGTGAGGCGCGGGTGGCGCAGGACGGCGTCCGCGGTCGCGCGGGCCGCCGGCCGGTCCTCCTCCGCCAGCCGCCACTCGATGACCATCTGGGCGAGCGGCAGCGCGGTCTGCGGGAACCCGGCGTCGAGCGGGGCGGCGAGCGCCTCGGGGTCGGGGCGCGGGCCGTCGCCGCGCGCGGCCAGCAGGGCGATCCGCCAGATCATCAGCTGCCGGCGGAAGGCCGGCGCGTGGTGGCGGTCCAGCCGCCCCTGCAGCGTCCCGGCGGCCTCGTCCCAGCGGCCGAGCCGGTAGAGCGCCTCGATCTGGTTGACGGCGAGCGCGTCGCCCGCGCTGTGGGCGAGCCCCGCGTCCGCCGCGACGGCGAGCCCCTCCTCCGCGAGCGCGAGGGCCTCGCCGGCGCGGCCCCGGTTCAGGAGGCAGTGGACGAGCCTGTTCAGCGTCCGGATGAGCGCCCACGCGTCGAGGCCGCGGTGCCTGGTCCGTTCGAGCGGGGCCAGGTCGCCCGCGCCGTCGCGCGCCACGGCGAAGGCCACCACGGACTCCAGCGAAGGGATCGCGGAGCTCAGGCCCAGCGCGCGCGCCAGCTCCAGCGCCTCCCGTCCGAGCCGTTCCCCCTCGGCGTGCTCCCCGTAGACGAGCAGGCGGGAGCTCAGGTGCGACAGGGCGCGGACGCGGTCCGCCGTCGGGGCGGCGGCGTGCCGCTCGGCCGCGCGCAGGTCGTCCAGTTCGTCCTCCCGGCCCTGGAAGCCCCGCATGGTCGCCCTGAGCAGCAGCAGCCGCGCGGCCCGGTCGGGGTCGTCGTCCCCCGCGTCGGCCATGGCGCGTTGGACGAGCGGCAGGCCGCGGCCGGGGTCGCCGGCCGCTCCGGCGGCCTCCGCGGCCGCCTCCAGCACCTGCCCTCGGGACAGGCCGGTCAAGGACGCGGCCTCCGGCACCCGGTCCCACAGGTCCAGGACGCGTTCCAGCAGGGTGAGCTGCTCGGCGTAGGCGGTGGCCGCCGCCCGCTCGGCGGCGGCCCGCCACGCGGCGGCGAGGGCCCGCGCGTGGTCGCCGCAGCCCTGCCAGTGCACGGCCAGGGCGCTCGCAGGGGCGTCGCTGAGCTCCGGGGTCTCCTCGATGGTCTCGGCGTACCTGCGGTGGAGCCCGGCGCGCTCGCCGGGCAGCAGGTCCTCGTGGACGGCGTCGCGGATGAGGGCGTGGCGGAAGGCGTACCCGTCCCCGTCCGCGACCACCAGCCCGCGGTCGGCGGCGGGCCGCAGCGCCGCGCTCACCTCCGCGTCGGGCAGGCCCGTCACCGCGGCCAGCAGCGCGTGCCCGGCGCGCTCCCCGGCCGCGCTCGCGGCCCGCAGCACCGCGCGGGTCGCGTCCGGCAGCCGGTGGACGCGGCCGAGCAGCAGGTCGCGCAGCGAACCGGGGACCGCCTCGCCGGGGCTGCCGACGAGGGCCTCCACGAACAGGGGGTTGCCGCCGGCGCGGGCGTGCGCGTCCCGCGCCGCGGCCGGGTCGGCGGCGCCGAGGATGCCGCGCACCTGCTCGGCGACCTCGGACGGGGTGAGCGGCGGCAGGTCGACACGCGCGACATGGGGGAGGCGGGCCAGTTCGGCGAACAGCGGCCGGGTGCCGGGCTCCTCGGGACGGAACGTGACGACCGGCAGCACCCGGCCGCGCGGCGGGTTGCGCAGCAGGAAGGACAGCAGGTCGCGGGTGGAGCCGTCGGCCCAGTGCGCGTCCTCGACCACCAGGACGAGCGGTTCCCGCTCGGCGAGGCGCTCCAGCAGGGTCAGCAGGTGCTCGAACAGCCGCAGCTGCCCGGTGCCGTCGTCCGGGGGCGGCGGCGCGGCGGTCAGGCCGGGCATCAGCCGGGCCAGTTCGGGCAGCGCCGCGCCCGGCAGCAGGGCGGCGACCGCCTCCCGGCCGACGCGCCGCAGGACGGCGCTGAACGGGGCGTACGGGAGGCTCGCCGCGCCGAGGTCGAGGCAGCCGCCGGTGAGCGTGCGCAGGCCGCGGGTGAACTCCGCGACGAGGCGGGTCTTGCCGGCGCCCGCCTCGCCGCCGACGAGCACGGCGGCGGGCTCGCCCGCGCACGCCCGCGCGTGCGCCCCGCGTAACGCGGCCAGTTCTGCGGTGCGCCCGGCGAACACGGCGCTGACGGTTCCCATCCGCCTAGCATGCCGGGTCTTATTGCTACTTGTGTTGCGTTAAGGCATCGGGTATTCTCGACGCCGTCACATCGCCGCCCGGCAGGGGAGTCCATTGAGGATCTGAGGTCCGACACCGCGCGTATGGCCGTCACCGGCCCGCGCACGTGACCTCAGAGCGGACCCTCGTCCCGCCGGGCTTTTTCATTTGCCCGCCGGCGCGTCGCGCGACCCGCGGTGTCTCCATGCAGCCCGAAACCGCTTCGAACCCCATGGAGACCGCCCTACATGTCTTTCGCCATCGTCTGCTCGGACCTGTACTTCGCCTGGGCGGACGGCACCGTCGTCCTGGACGGCCTGGACGCCGCGTTCGGCACCGGCCGCACCGGGCTGATCGGCGTCAACGGCTCCGGCAAGTCCACCCTGCTGAAGATCATCGCCGGTGAGCTGCGGCCCGCGTCGGGCACCGTGGCCGTCGACGGGGAGATCGGCTACCTGCCGCAGAACCTCGTCCTGGACGGCGCGGCCACCGTCGCGGACCTGCTCGGCATCGGCGCCGCCCGCGCCGCGCTGCACGCCATCGAGCGCGGCGAGGCCACCGAGGAGAACTTCGCCGCCGTCGGGGACGACTGGGACGTCGAGGAGCGCGCCCGCGCCGAGCTCGACCGGCTCGGGCTCGACCGCCTCGACCTGGACCGCACCGTCCCGACCCTGTCCGGCGGCGAGGCCGTGATGGTCGGGCTCGCCGCGCAGTTCCTCGCCCGGCCCGACGTCCTGCTCCTCGACGAGCCCACCAACAACCTCGACCTGGACGCGCGGCGCCGCCTCTACGACGCCGTCGAGTCCTGGACGGGCGTGCTCCTGCTCGTCAGCCACGACCGGGAACTGCTCGACCGCGTCGACGAGATCGCCGACCTGCGGGACGGCGCGATCCGCACGTTCGGCGGCAACCTGACCGGCTACGAGGAGCTGCTCGCCGTCGAGAAGGAGGCCGCCGAGCGCACCGTCCGGTCCGCCGAGACCGACCTGCGGCGGCAGAAGCGCGAACTGGAGGAGGCCCAGGTCAAACTCGCCCGGCGCAAGCGCTACGGCAACAAGATGTACGAGAACAAGCGCGAGCCGAAGATCATCATGCAGGAGCGCAAGCGGCAGGCGCAGGTCGCGGCCGGCAAGCACCGCCTCATGCACGAGGAGCGGCTGGCCGGCGCCCGCAGCCGGCTCACCGAGGCGGAGGAGGCCGTCCGCGCGGACGCCGAGATCCGCGTCGAGCTGCCCGCGACCCGCGTCCCGGCCGGCCGCACGGTCGTCACCGCGACCGGGCTGGCCGCGCCCGAGCCGGAGACCGGCACGCTCACCGAGCTGATCGTCCGGGGCCCGGAGCGGATCGCGCTGACCGGCCCGAACGGCTCCGGCAAGACGACGTTCCTGCGGATGCTCACCGGCGAGCGCGTCCCCGCCGGGACGGAGGTCGCGATCGGCGTCGACGGCGTCCGCTACCTGCCGCAGCGGCTCGACGTCCTGGACGACGACCTGAGCGTCATCGACAACGTCCGCGCTCAGGCGCCCTCGGCCCGGGTGACCGACATCAGGGCCGGTCTTGCCCGCTTCCTGTTCCGCGGCGCGCGCGCAGAGCAGCGCGCGGGGACGCTGTCGGGCGGGGAGCGGTTCCGGGCCGTGCTGGCGTCGCTGCTGCTCGCCGAGCCCGCCCCGCAGCTGCTCCTGCTGGACGAGCCGACGAACAACCTCGACATGGCCAGCGCGGCGCAGCTCGCGCAGGCCCTCTCCGCCTACGAGGGGGCGCTGATCGTGGTCAGCCACGACCTGCCGTTCCTGCGCACCCTCGGCCTCACCCGCTGGCTGCGCATGGACCGCGCTTCCGGCCTCACCGAGACAGATCCGGAGGAGTAGCGAAAATGGTGTGATCTTGCGATATCGCCGCTGCTACGGTCGTGTCGCAGAACGAGGGGAAGTGAACGGGATGCCGACGAAGCTCAACCAGATCATCGCGGTCGAGAAGGGCGTGAAGAGCAAGTCCGCCCAGGACCTGGCGGCGGCGCACCAGGCGACGCAGAAGGCCCCGCTGCTGTCCGGCATCTCGCGGACCTACCAGCCGAAGGACGAGGACGGCGAGCAGCTGCCCGCCGAGTCCACCCGCGTCCAGGTCACGGTGGAGGGCGTGCTGCGCGACGTGACGCGCTCGCTCACGCGGCTGCTCGACGTCACCGCCACCAAGGACTGGGCGAACTGCCTCGCCCGCGCCGACGTGGCCGTGGACGGCACCACCCTGCTGCGCGACGTGCCGGTCACCTACCTGCTGTTCCTGGAGAAGCAGCTGACCGACCTGCACGCCTTCCTGCGCAAGCTGCCGATCCTGGACGCGGCCGAGACGTGGACCTTCGACCCGTCCACCGACGTGTGGCGGACCGAGCCCGTCCGCACGGTGAAGACCAAGAAGGTGCCGCGCAACCACGTCAAGGCGGAGGCGACCGAGAAGCACCCGGCGCAGGTCGAGGTCTACTACGAGGACATCGCCGTCGGCCACTGGACGACGGTGAAGTTCTCCGGCGCGCTGCCCGCCCGGCGGGTCAACGAGCTGCTCGACCGCGTCGAGCGAGTGCGGGACGCGGTGAAGTTCGCGCGTGAGGAGGCCAACGGCGCCGAGGTGACCGACCAGCGCGTCGGCGACGCGGTGTTCGGCTACATCTTCGGCTGACCTCCGGCCGCGGCGGTCCCGCCGCGGCCGGACGGCCCGCGACGACGCGGCACGACAACTCAACAGACTCCCCCCGCCGCGCGGGGGGTGCGCGAGGAGCGCAAGCTGAAGCTGAAGCCGAAGCTGACCAGGGTGAGCGTTCAGTGCGGGTTCGAATCCCGCCCCCGGCACCCGCGCCGGGGTGGCCCAACCGGTAGAGGCAGCCGCCCGCTCAACCTCAGATTCTCGCTCGAAGCTCAGCATCCGCCGCTCATCGCCGGCCCGCTCGGACGTGGACGGCGACTCCGGAAATGCCGGTTCGAATCCGGCTCGCTCCGCTCGTGGGGCGATGGCGTAACGGCAACGCGCTGGAGCGTTCAGAATGATCCGCGTCCACCTGGCGCCGGCGTGCGAATTGGGCGGCAACCACAGGGGCCCGGGGGATGGCAAAACCCCCGGGCCCCGCTCGCGCCTCGGCTCAGGTCAGCACGCGCTTGGTGAAGGTGCGCGTCGCGGCCCACGTCAGCAGGACCGTCCCGCCGACGATGGCCAGCAGGAACGCCCAGACCGGCATGTGCGGGATGTCCGGGGTGAGCGCGCTCCGCAGTCCCTCGCTGACGTAGACGAGGGGGTTGAACAGGCTGGCGATCTGCAGCCAGCGGATGTTGTCCAGCGCCGACCACGGGTAGTACACGCAGCCGAGCATCGTCATCGGCAGCAGCACCATCGCGAACAGGACCTGGACCTTCTGCGGGTTCATGATCGTGCCGAGCAGCAGACCGCCCGCCGCCGACAGCAGCGACCCGGCCACCATCACCAGGATCAGCACCGGCCAGTTGCCCACGTGCACCGAGGGCGCCTCGCCCTCGGCGTGGATGAACAGCACCGCCGGGAAGACCAGCAGCCCGCCGATCAGCCCCTGCGCCGCCGCCGCGATGATCTTCTGCGCGGCCAGCAGCGGCACCGGCACCGGCGCCAGCGCCCGGTCGGTGATCGACTTCTGCCAGGTCAGCTCCATCATCAGCGGGAAGATCACCGCCATCATCGCCTGCATGATGATGGACGAGCCGACGAGGCCGGGCAGCAGGATGGTGGAGAACGACGGCCCGCCCGGCCCGCCCGCCATCGCGCCGCCGCCGAGCTTCGGCAGGACGTAGGCGAACACGAACACGAACATCACCGGCTGCACCAGCACCCGGACGAACGTCGACAGGAAGTTCTTGCGCATGACCCGCGCCTCGCGGGCCATCATCGCGGCGAACGTGCGCGGGACCGTCGCCCGCGCCGGCGGCGGCGGGGCGAGGACGGCGGTGGTCATGAGATTTCTCCATTCCCGCCACCGACCGTGGCGATGCTGGTACTTTCAGTGATGCCCAGTCGGCGAGAAACAGGCCGGCCGGGTCTACCGCCGGGCTGGCGGGATGTCAGGTCTGTGGAGCTGGCGTAAGTCCGATGGGCAGCACTCTGTCCCTTGCCGTTCATTCGGGTCGGCTGCCGTCTGGGAAGCAGAAAACTCAACCCGAGAGGGTTGGAGCTCCTGCCTCGGCAGGGAGTGAGGTCAATCGCGGTAGTCCCTTCCGGTGAGGGCGAGGAAGACGGTCTCCAAACTGGGACGCAGTTGGCTGGCGTCGGTGACTCCGACGCCGGCCGCAGCCCCGATCTCAACGAGCTCGCCGAGGATGCCGTCGGGGGCGGCGGCGAACACCCGGACCTGGCCGTCGGTGACCTCGACCTTGCTGATGCCCTCCCGGTCGGAGAGCTTCCTGATCTCCTCCGGGGCCGGGGCGTCGTAGCTGACGGTGATGACGGTGTCGGCGCCGGCGCTGGACTTCAGCTGGTCGACGGTGCCGCTGGCCAGGATCGTGCCGTGGTCGACGACCGCGACCCGGTCGCAGAGCGCCTCGGCCTCCTCCATGTAGTGGGTGGTGAGGACGATCGTCTGCCCGCCCGCCTGGAGGCCGCGCAGCACCTCCCACAGGTTGGTGCGGGTCTGCGGGTCGAGGCCAGCGGTCGGCTCGTCCAGGAACAGCACCTCGGGCCCGTGCATGAGGGCCCGGCAGATCATCACCCGCTTGGCCTGCCCGCCGGAGATCTCGAACGGGTTGCCGCCGCGCTGCTCGGTGAGCCCGAACAGCTCCAGCAGCTCGCCGGCGCGTCGGCGGGCGTCGCGGGCGCCGAGGCCGAAGTAGCGGCCGCGGAACTCCAGGTTCTCGGCGACGGTGAGGTCGCTGTCCAGCGTGTTGTTCTGGGACACCACGCCGATGCGCCGCTTGATCTCGACGGCGTCCTTCACCACGTCCAGGCCGGTCACCTGAGCGCTGCCGCCCGTCGGGACGACCAGCGTGGTGAGCATGCCGATGGTGGTGGACTTGCCGGCGCCGTTCGGGCCGAGCAGCCCGAAGAACTCGCCGCGCGGGACGTCCAGGTCGATGCCCCGCACCGCGGGCACCTCCGGGCGGGGCCCGGACGCGGGATAGGTCTTCCGCAGGCCGACCGTGCGGACGGCCGCTTCCGGGGATTCGGTCATGCGCCGTCTCCCTCCGCTTCCTCGTCGTTGTCGTCGTGGAGGTCGTTGTCGTCGTCGGGGTAGTTCTCGAGCCGTTCGATCAGCCGGAGCAGGAACCGGCGGACGGCCTCCACGTCGTCCTCGCCGACGACGTCGTAGAGGCGGCCCAGGTCCCGCCCGATGGACTCGGACTTCTCGGCGAGCAGCTCACGGCCGGCGTCGGTGATGCGCAGCATGACCCCGCGCCGGTCGCGGTAGGAGGGCTCGCGCCGGACGTGCCCGTTGCGCTCCAGCGTGTCGACCACCGAGGTGACCGTGGCGGGGGTGACGTGCAGCCGCTTGGCGACCTCGCCGGGGCGCAGGCCGTCCTCGACGATCAGCAGGCGCAGCAGGAAGTACCCGGCGGGGCTGATGCCGTGCTTTTCGACGATCCGCCACACGACGGGGCCCGCCAGCCGCGAGGCCGCGGCGAAGAGCCGGCCGACCGGCCACTCCTCCATGGGGCCGTACAGCTTGAGGTCGTCGATCCCGAAGTTCCCCATGGCGCTTGATGTTAGGGGTCTGAACTTTAGATGGCAAACCTTTAGCCCCCTAAATACTCGCCGTTCGTCCGATCGTGCCGTCAACATAGGTTGACATCGCGCACATGTCAACCTGTGTTGACGCATGCCGGGCCCGGGCCGTGTGGCGCTCATCTCAGCAGGTCGGAAAACCGGACCCCGGCGTTGAATAGACATCCAGGGTCCTGCATACTCTTGCTTGTTGTCTTCGAGAGGGCAGGGAGATGCGAATCCGGACGGCGGTCGCCGGCGCCAGCGGTTACGCGGGCGGCGAGCTGCTGCGCATCCTGGCGGGACATCCAGAGTTCGAGATCGGCGCGCTGACGGCGGGCTCCAACGCGGGCACCGAGCTGGGCGCGCACCAGCCCCACCTGCGATCCCTGGCCGGGCGCGTCCTGGCCGAGACCACCCCCGAGACCCTGTCCGGCCACGACGTGGTGTTCCTGGCGCTGCCGCACGGCCAGTCCGGCCCGCTCGCCGCGCAGCTCGGCGAAGACGTGCTGGTCATCGACTGCGGAGCCGACCACCGGCTCGCCGACGCGGCCGCCTGGGAGGCGTACTACGGCACCCCCCACGCCGGCACCTGGCCCTACGGGCTGCCCGAGCTGCCCGGCCACCGGGAGGCGCTGCGCGGCGCCAAGCGGATCGCCGTCCCCGGCTGCTACCCGACCGCGGTGTCGCTCGCGCTGGCCCCGGCGTACGCCGCCGGGCTCGCCGAACCCGACGCCGTCGTCGTCGCCGCGTCCGGCACCTCCGGCGCGGGACGGGCCCTCAAGCCGCACCTGCTCGGCAGCGAGGTGATGGGCTCGATGTCCGCCTACGGCGTCGGCGGGACGCATAGGCATACGCCCGAGATGGTGCAGAACCTCAGCGCCGCCGCGGGGGAGCCGGTCACGGTCTCCTTCACCCCGACGCTCGCGCCGATGAGCCGCGGCATCCTCGCCACCTGCACGGCCAAGGCCCGTCCCGGTACGACCGCCGCGGCGCTGCGCGCCGCCTACACCGCGGCCTACGCCGGCGAGCCGTTCGCCGGCCTGCTCCCCGAGGGCCGGTGGCCCGCCACGTCCATGACGCTCGGCGCGAACACCGTCCTCCTCCAGACGGCCGTGGACGAGGCGGCCGGCCGCATCGTCGTGGTCGCCGCCGTCGACAACCTCGCCAAGGGCACCGCGGGCGGCGCCGTCCAGAGCGCCAACATCGCCCTCGGCCTCCCGGAAGAACTCGGGCTGACCACGATCGGAGTATCCCCTTGAGCGTCACCGCCCCCCGGGGTTTCCGCGCCGCAGGCGTCGTCGCCGGACTCAAGCCCAGCGGCAACCGCGACCTGGCCCTCGTCGTCAACGACGGGCCGTCCCGCGCGGCGGCCGGCGTGTTCACCCGCAACCGCGTGAAGGCCGCGCCCGTGCTGTGGTCGGAGCAGGTCCTCACGGGCGGCCGCGTCCGCGCGGTCGTGCTCAACGCGGGCGGCGCCAACGCCTGCACCGGCGCCCCCGGCTTCCAGGACACCCACGCCACCGCCGAGAAGGCGGCCGAGCTGCTGGAGGACTCCGCCGGCGAGATCGCGGTCTGCTCCACCGGGCTGATCGGCGAGCGGCTCCCGATGGACCTGCTGCTGCCCGGCGTCGACAAGGCCGCCGCCGAGTTGTCGCGCGGCGACGGCGGGCTCGCCGCCGCCGACGCGATCCGCACCACCGACACCGTCGCCAAGATCTCCTTCCGGCAGGGCGCGGGCGGCTACATGATCGGCGCGATGGCCAAGGGCGCCGGCATGCTCGCGCCGTCCCTGGCCACCATGCTCTGCGTCATCACCACCGACGCCGACCTGCCCGCCGCCGCGCTCGACCGGGCGCTGCGCGCGGCGACCGGCGCCACCCTCGACCGGCTCGACTCCGACGGCTGCATGTCCACCAACGACACCGTCCTGCTGCTGGCGTCCGGCGCCGCCGAGACGGTCCCGGACGAGGAGGAGTTCACCGCGCTGCTCACCGAGGTGTGCGCCGACCTGACCCGGCAGCTGCTGGTGGACGCCGAGGGCGCGTCCAAGGCCATCGCGATCGAGGTCGTCGGCGCCGCCTCCGAGGACGACGCGGTCACCGTCGGGCGCTCCATCGCCCGCAACAACCTGCTCAAGTGCGCGATCCACGGCGAGGACCCGAACTGGGGCCGGGTGCTGTCGGCGGTCGGCACCACCGACGCGGTGTTCGAGCCCGACCACCTCAACGTCGCGATCAACGGCGTGTGGGTGTGCCGCAACGGCGCGTCCGGCGACGACCGCGACAAGGTCGACCTGCGGCCCCGCGACGTGACGATCACCGTCGACCTCGCGGCGGGCCCGCACAGCGCCACCGTCTGGACGACCGACCTCACGGCCGACTACGTCCACGAGAACTCGGCGTACTCGACATGAGCGCGGTGACCAGCGGCGCGGAGATCCGCGGCAACCGGGCCGGCGTGCTGTCGAAGGCGGAGACGCTGATCAAGGCGCTGCCGTGGCTGGAGCGGTTCCACGGCAAGACCGTCGTGATCAAGTACGGCGGGCACGCGATGACCGACGAGGAACTGCGGCACTCGTTCGCCGAGGACATCGTGTTCCTGCGCTACGCCGGGCTGAAGCCGGTGATCGTGCACGGCGGCGGCCCGCAGATCAACGCGGCGCTCGCCCGCAACGGCATCGACTCGACCTTCACCGCCGGGCTCCGGGTCACCACGCCGGAGGCCATGGAGGTCGTCCGGATGGTGCTGACCGGGCAGGTGCAGCGCGACGTCGTCGGGCTCATCAACCGGCACGGCCCGTTCGCGCTCGGCATGTCCGGCGAGGACGCGAACCTGCTCACCGCCGAGCGCAAGCACGCGGTCGTCGACGGCGAGCGCGTCGACATCGGCCAGGTCGGCGAGATCGTCGAGGTGCAGGTCGGCGCCGTCCGGGCGCTGCTGGACGACGGCCGCGTCCCGGTCGTGTCCAGCATCGCGCGCGGCGACGACGGCGAGGTCTACAACGTCAACGCCGACACCGCCGCCGCGGCGCTGGCCGTCGCGCTGGACGCGGCGAAGCTGGTCGTCCTCACCGACGTCGACGGCCTGTACGCCGACTGGCCCGACAGCGACGACGTGATCGACAGCCTCACCACCGACGAGCTGGCCGCGCTGCTGCCGGGCCTGTCGGCCGGGATGGTCCCGAAGATGGAGGCCTGCCTGACCGCCGTCCGCGGCGGCGTTCCGCAGGCCCACGTGCTGGACGGCCGCGTCCCGCACTCGCTGCTGCTGGAGATCTTCACCGACGAAGGGATCGGAACGATGGTGCTGCCCAGCCTCCCGGGCGCCGCGCAGGAGGTGGCGCCGTGAGCGGCCTCGGTGAGCGGTTCGAGACCGCGTTCATGCCGAACTACGGCGTGCCTCCGGTGGCGCTGGCGCGCGGCGAGGGCTGCCGGGTCTGGGACACCGCCGGCCGCGAGTACCTCGACCTGATCGCCGGGATCGCCGTCACCTCGCTCGGCCACGGGCACCCGGCCCTCGTCGAGGCCGTGTCGTCGCAGGTCGCGACGCTCGCGCACACGTCCAACCTCTTCCTGAACGAGCCGGAGGTGCTGCTCGCCGAGCGGCTGCGCGGCCTGCTCGGCGGCGACGGGCGGGTGTTCCTCGCCAACAGCGGCACCGAGGCCAACGAGTGCGCGCTGAAGCTCGCGATCAAGTACGGCAGGGCGAACGGCCGGTCGTACTTCGTCGCGACGGAGAACGGGTTCCACGGCCGGACCATGGGCGCGCTGTCGCTGACCGGCAAGGCGTCGATCCGGGAGCCGTTCGGGCCGTTCGCCCTCGACGTCCGGTTCGTCCCCTACGGTGACGCGGACGCGCTGAAGGCCGCCGTCGGCGCGGACTGCGCCGCCGTGTTCCTGGAGCCCGCGCAGGGCGAGGGCGGGGTCGTCCCGCCGCCGGAGGGCTACCTCGCGGCCGCCCGCCAGATCTGCGACGCCGCCGGCGCGCTGCTCGTCGGCGACGAGATCCAGTCGGCGATCGGCCGCACCGGCACCTGGTTCGCGTTCGAGCACGAGGGCGCCAGGCCCGACGTCCTCACCCTCGCCAAGGGGCTCGGCGGGGGCCTGCCCATCGGGGCGTGCGTCGCGTTCGGTCCGCACGGCGACCTGTTCGCCAAGGGCGACCACGGCAGCACCTTCGGCGGGAACCCGGTCGCCGCCGCCGCGGCCCTCGCCGTCCTCGGCACCATCGAGAAGGACGGCCTGCTCGCCAACGCCGTCGCCGTCGGGGACGTCCTGGCCGCCGGGCTCGGCGCCATCCGGCACCCGCTGCTCGCGGGCGTGCGGGGCCGCGGGCTGTGGCGCGCCGCCGTCCTCACCGGGCCGCACGCGCCCGCCGTGGAGGCCGCCGCCCGCGACGCCGGCTTCCTGGTCAACGCGGTGCAGCCGGACGCGCTGCGGATCGCGCCGCCGCTCGTCCTCACCGCCGCGCAGGCGCGGTCGTTCACCGACGCGTTCCCCGCGATCCTCGACGCCGTCTCCCAGAGCCGGGAGGGATGAGCATGACCAGGCACTTCCTCCGTGACGACGACCTGACCCCCGCCGAGCAGGCCGAGGTCCTCGACCTCGCCGCGAAGGTGAAGAAGGACCGGTTCGCCCACCGGCCGCTGGAGGGCCCGCAGTCGGTCGCCGTCCTGTTCGACAAGCCCTCCACCCGGACCCGGCTGTCGTTCACCGTCGGCATCGCCGAGCTGGGCGGCAACCCCCTCGTCATGGACGCCGGAACGAGCCAGCTCGGCCGCGGCGAGACGATCGCCGACACCGCCCGCGTCCTGGAGCGGCAGGTCAGCGCCATCGTGTGGCGGACGGCCGGGCAGGAGCGCATCGACGAGATGGCCGCCGGCACCACCGTCCCGGTCGTCAACGCCCTCACCGACGAGTTCCACCCCTGCCAGATCCTCGCCGACCTGCAGACCGTCCGGGAGGCCAAGGGCGACCTCGCCGGCGCCGTCCTCGCCTACTTCGGCGACGGTGCCAACAACATGGCGCACTCCTACCTGCTCGGCTGCGCCACCGCCGGGATGCACGTCCGCGTCGGCGCCCCCGCGTCGCTGCCGCCGGACCCCGCCGTCGTCGCCCGCGCCACCGAGATCGCCGCCGCCACCGGCGGGTCCGTGACCGTCACCGACGACGCCGCGCAGGCCGCCGCAGGGGCCGATGTCCTCGCCACCGACACCTGGGTCTCGATGGGCCAGGCCGGCAAGGACACCTCCCTCTACGAGCCGTACGCCGTCACCGAGGAGCTGCTCGCCCTCGCCGACCCGGCCGCGGTCGTCCTGCACTGCCTGCCCGCCTACCGCGGGAAGGAGATCGCCGCGTCCGTCCTCGACGGCCCCCGGAGCCGCATCTGGGACGAGGCGGAGAACCGGCTGCACGCCCAGAAGGCCCTGCTCGTCTGGCTGCTGGAGCGCTCCCGGTGACCACCCCCATGACCAAGGCCGCCCGGCACGCCCGGGTGATCGAGCTGCTGACCCGGCACCCCGTCCACTCGCAGGGGGAGCTCGCCAAGCTCCTCGGCGACGAGGGCGTCGAGGTCACCCAGGCCACGCTGTCGCGCGACCTGGTCGAGATCGGCGCGGTGAAGCTGCGCGCCGACGACGGCAGCCTGATCTACGCCGTCCCCGGAGAGGGCGGCGAGCGGATCCGGCGGGCCCGCACCGGGGCCGCCGAGACCTTCACCGGACGGCTCTCCCGGCTCGCCGCGGAGCTGCTCGTCTCGGCCGAGGCGTCGGCCAACCTGGTCATGGTGCGGACCCCGCCCGGGGCCGCGCAGTACCTGGCCTCGGCGATCGACCACGCCGAATGGCCGACGATCCTCGGGACCGTCGCGGGCGACGACTCGATCCTCGTCATCGCCCGCGACCCCACCGGCGGGGAGGACGTCGCGCAGGCGCTCCTCAGGCTGACCGGCGGGCGCGAACGACGAAGCTAGGGGCCGCGCGCGGCCCCGCATCCCAGCCTTTCGAATCCGAACACTTCGCACAGGAGACAGTGACATGAGCGAGCGCGTCGTACTCGCATACTCCGGGGGCCTGGACACCTCCGTCGCCATCCCGTACCTCGCCGAGCAGACCGGCGGCGAGGTCATCGCCGTCGCCGTCGACGTCGGCCAGGGCGGCGAGGACCTCGACACCATCCGCAAGCGGGCCCTCGCCTGCGGCGCCGCCGAGGCCGTCGTCGTGGACGCCAGGGAGGAGTTCGCCGCGGACTTCTGCGTCCCCGCGATGCAGGCCAACGCCCTCTACATGGACCGCTACCCGCTGGTGTCGGCGCTGTCCCGGCCGCTGATCGTCAAGCACCTGGTGGCGGCCGCGAAGGAGTTCGGCGGCACCACCGTCTCGCACGGCTGCACCGGCAAGGGCAACGACCAGGTGCGGTTCGAGGCCGGGCTGTCCGCCCTCGCGCCGGAGCTGAAGGTCATCGCGCCCGCCCGCGACTTCGCCTGGACGCGGGACAAGGCCATCGCGTTCGCCGAGGACAAGGGCCTCCCGATCGACGTGTCGGCCAAGTCGCCGTACTCCATCGACCAGAACCTGTGGGGCCGCGCCGTCGAGACCGGCTTCCTGGAGGACATCTGGAACGGGCCCATCGAGGACGTCTACGAGTACACCGCCGACCCGGCCGAGCCGCGCGAGGCCGACGAGGTCGTCATCACGTTCGCGGCCGGCGTGCCGGTCGCGCTGGACGGCCGCCCGCTCACCCCGTTCCAGGTCGTCGCCGAGCTGAACCGGCGCGCGGGCGCGCAGGGCGTCGGCCGCATCGACATGGTCGAGGACCGGCTCGTCGGCATCAAGAGCCGCGAGGTGTACGAGGCCCCGGCCGCGATCGCGCTGATGGCCGCGCACATGGAGCTGGAGAACGTCACCGTCGAGCGCGACCTCGCCCGCTTCAAGCGGTCCGTCGACCAGCGCTGGGGCGAGCTGGTCTACGACGGCCTGTGGTTCTCGCCGCTGAAGGAGTCCCTGGACGCCTTCATCGCCGACGCGCAGCGGCACGTGTCCGGCGAGGTCCGGATGACCCTGCACGGCGGGCGCGCCGTCGTCACCGGCCGGCGCAGCGCCGCGTCGCTCTACAGCTACGACCTCGCCACCTACGACACCGGCGACGCCTTCGACCAGAGCCTCGCCAAGGGCTTCGTCGAGCTGTGGAGCCTGCCCAGCAAGATCGCCGCCAAGCGCGACCGCGACCTGGACGTCTGACCGGACGCGCCGGAGGGCGGTCCTCCGAGCGAACCCCGCCGCTCGACCGGCGGCGGGCGGGGGGGCCGGAGGACGGGCCACCGGCGACGGTGGTTTCGCCGTACCCTGTGGCGGACGTGCCACCACGCGCGGGGACGCTCTGGACGGGCGTCCCCGCGCGCCGGGGAGCGGCGCGCACAAGACAAACGATCAGCGGTGGGAAGAAGAGGAATTTTCGTGACGAAGGCACCGACGCGGCTGTGGGGCGGCCGGTTCGAAGGCGGCCCGTCGGACGCGCTCGCGCGGCTCTCGGTGAGCGTCCAGTTCGACTGGCGGCTCGCCCCCTACGACCTGATGGGCTCGCGCGCGCACGCCCGCGTCCTCAACCGGGCCGGGCTGCTCACCGACGACGAGCTGGAACGCATGATCGGTGCCCTGGACGACCTCGAAGAGGCGTGCCGGTCCGGCGAGTTCCGGCCCACGGTCGCCGACGAGGACGTGCACACCGCCCTGGAGCGCGGCCTGCTGGAGCGTCTCGGCGCCCTCGGCGGCAAGCTCCGCGCGGGCCGCAGCCGCAACGACCAGGTCGCCACCGACCTGCGCCTCTACCTGCGCGACCACGCCCGGCAGATCGTCTCCCGGCTGGTCGAGCTGGAGACCGCGCTGATCGCGCAGGCCGAGCACAACCTCGGCGTCGCCGCGCCCGGCATGACGCACCTGCAGCACGCCCAGCCCGTGCTGTTCTCCCACCAGCTCCTCGCGCACGTCCAGCCGCTCACCCGCGACATCGACCGGCTCCGCGACTGGGACAGGCGCGCCGCGGTGTCCCCGCTCGGCTCCGGCGCGCTCGCCGGCTCGTCGCTGCCGCTGGACCCGCAGGCCACCGCCGCCGAACTCGGCTTCGACGCCGCCGCGCCGAACTCCATGGACGCCGTCGCCGACCGCGACTTCGTCGCCGAGTTCCTGTTCGCCGCCGCGCTGATCGGCGTGCACCTGTCGCGCCTCGGCGAGGAGATCTGCCTCTGGGCGTCGCAGGAGTTCCGCTGGATCGAGATGGACGACACCTACGCCACCGGGTCGTCGATCATGCCGCAGAAGAAGAACCCCGACGTCGCCGAGCTGGCGCGCGGCAAGGCCGGCCGGCTCATCGGCCACCTCGTCGGCCTGCTCACCACCCTCAAGGGTCTGCCCCTCACCTACAACCGCGACCTGCAGGAGGACAAGGAGGGCGCGTTCGACGCCGTCGAGACGCTGCTGCTCGTCCTGCCCGCCATGTCCGGGCTCATCGCGACGATGCGGGTCAACACCGAGCGCCTGGAGGCCCTCGCCCCGGACGGCTTCGCCCTCGCCACCGACCTCGCCGAGCTGCTCGTCCGGCGCGGCACCGCGTTCCGCGACGCGCACGAGGTCGTCGGCCACCTCGTCGTCTGGTGCCAGGTCAACGACAAGGACTTCGACGACCTCACCGACGAGGAGCTCGCCAAGGTGTCGCCGCACCTGACGCCCGACGTCCGCGAGGTGCTGAACGTCCAGGGCGCCCTGGCGTCCCGCAAGGCGTACGGCGGGACGGCGCCGGACCGCGTCCGCGAGCAGATCGACGCGCTCCGGGCGCTGGTCAACGGCCACGCCGCGTGGGCGTCCGACGCCGAGGACTGACGCCCGTCCGGGGCGGTGCGGGGCGCGGCATAGGCTGATCGGCGGAGAACCGACCCCCTAGACCACGGTGAGGCGATGGACGGAGCGCTGCTGCCACGGGATTTCTTCGATCGCCCGGTGGAGGAGGTCGCGCCGTCGCTGCTCGGCCACGTGATCGCCCACCGCACCCCCGAGGGGGAGGTGGCCGCCCGGCTCACCGAGGTGGAGGCGTACGCGGGGCCGCTCGACCCCGCGTCCCACGCCTACCGGGGGCGGACCCGGCGCAACGAGGTCATGTTCGGGCCGCCCGGGCACGTCTACGTGTACTTCACCTACGGCATGCACTTCTGCATGAACCTGGTCTGCGGACCGGACGGGACGTCCATGGCGGTGCTGCTGCGCGCGGGCGAGATCATCGCGGGGGAGGAGCTCGCCCGGGCGCGCCGGCCGCGCTCCACCGTCCGGGACCTGGCCCGCGGCCCGGCCCGGCTCTGCCAGGCCCTCGGCATCGCCCGCGAGCAGAACGGCCTGGACGTGTGCACGCCCGGCGGGGAGATGACCGTCCTCGCGGGCTCGCCCGCGGACCCCGCGCTGATCCGCAGCGGCCCTCGGACCGGCGTGAACGGCGCCAAGGAGGTGCCGTGGCGGTTCTGGATCGACGGCGACCCGTCGGTGTCCCCGTACCGCCCGCACGTCGCCCGGCAGCGCCGGAAGGTCCCCGCCGACGGCTGACCCGCCGGCCTCTTCGTTCCGGCGCACCGCACCGCCCCCGGCCGTTGAATATCGTTGGCGTGACACAGGCCCGCCGGTACAGGCTGGTGGGCGTACGGAAAGCAAGCCGGAGACGAGGGAGACCGTGACCGACATCCTGGATGATCTCGCGTGGCGCGGCCTGATCGCGCAGTCCACCGACCTGGACGAACTGCGGGCGCTGCTCGCCGCGGGACCGGTCACGCTCTATTGCGGCTTCGACCCGACGGCGCCGTCGCTGCACCTCGGCAACCTGATCCAGATCCTCACGCTGCGGCGCTTCCAGAAGGCCGGCCACCGGCCCATCGGCCTCGTCGGCGGCGCCACCGGGCTGATCGGCGACCCGAGCGGCAAGAGCGCCGAGCGCGTGCTGAACTCGGAGGAGACCGTCGCCGCCTGGGTCGAGCGGGTCCGCGGCCAGGTGTCGAAGTTCCTCGACTTCCACGAGGGGCCGACCGGCGCCACCATGGTCAGCAACCTCGACTGGACGGGCCCGATGTCGGCCATCGAGTTCCTGCGCGACATCGGCAAGCACTTCCCGGTGAACCGGATGCTCGCCCGCGAGACGGTCAAGGCCCGCCTCGACTCGACCGGCATGAGCTACACCGAGTTCAGCTACGTGCTGCTCCAGTCGATGGACTTCCTGGAGCTGTACCGGCGGCACGGCTGCCGGCTGCAGACGGGCGGCAGCGACCAGTGGGGCAACCTGACCGCGGGCGTCGACCTCATCCGCCGCGTCGAGGGCGGCAGCGCGCACGCGCTGACCACGCCGCTGCTCACCAAGGCGGACGGGTCGAAGTTCGGCAAGACCGCCGGCGGCGAGACCTACTGGCTCGACGCCGAGCTGACCTCGCCGTACGCGTTCTACCAGTTCTGGATCAACGCCGACGACCGGGACGTGGAGAAGTTCCTGAAGTTCTTCAGCTTCCGTCCCCGCGAGGAGATCGAGGAGCTGGTGAAGCAGGGCGCCGACCGCCCCGCCGCCCGCGCCCCGCAGCGGGCGCTCGCCGAGGAGATGACCACGCTCGTCCACGGCGCGGACGAGACCGCCCGCGTCATCGCCGCCTCCCGCGCCCTGTTCGGCCAGGGCTCCCTGGAGGAGCTGGACGAGCGGACGCTGAAGGCCGCGCTCGCGGAGGTGCCGCGGGCCGAGGTGCCGTCCGGTGACCTGCCGAGCGTGGTGGACCTCCTCGCGGAGTCCGGCCTGTGCAAGAGCAAGTCCGAGGCGCGCCGCGCGATCGCCCAGGGCGGCGCGTACCTCAACAACGCCAAGGTCGAGTCGGAGGACGCCGTGCCGGCGCCGTCCGACCTCCTCCACGGCCGGTTCCTCGTCCTGCGGCGCGGCAAGCGGAACGTGGGAGGCGTGGAGGTGACGACGGCCTGAGCCGTCGGGAACCGTCCCGCGAACGCCCGTCCGGTCCTGACCGGGCGGGCGTTCGCCATGAACGGGCCAAACTTCGGTAGATACACGTCACAGTGCGGTTACGAGCGGCCGTACGGGGCATCAACTAAGGCCGGAAAACTACATCTGACCTGGGGTTACGCGGCCCTGGAGGTCGATTTGACGCCCCTGGCGGGTGGATCTAATGTTCTACTCGCCCCAAGGGGGAGCGGGACGCCGGACAGGCGGCCGGCCCCGAAGGGGATCCTCTGCAGACCGACACGGTGGAGACACGTCTCCGTCGATTGGGACGTACGAGGACGATTCGCCCCGAAGTTGGACGAACGGGACGGATCGGGTAGGCTAGAAGGGTTGCCCCGGAGCCGGGGTCCGCGAGAGCGGGGTTCGGCGCGGTGGGTGTCCGTTTCTTGAGAACTCAACAGCGTGTTAAAAGCCAGTGCCTTTATCGGCTCGGTTCTCCTTCAGGAGGTCCGAGTCGCCCCGTGGCCATCGATCTTCGGATTCGATGGTGGGGATTTCTTTGAGGCAATGCGCAACTCCTTTGGAGTTGTGCTTTTGCTGGGATTTTCTTCAAGGTTTGGCCGGCTGGGGTTCGCCCCCTGGTTGGTCGTTTGGACCTTAATGGAGAGTTTGATCCTGGCTCAGGACGAACGCTGGCGGCGTGCTTAACACATGCAAGTCGAGCGGAAAGGCCCCTTC
>NZ_JBICUA010000018.1:0-120980 GCF_043197915.1 Actinomadura geliboluensis
TAGAACAGCACGCAGGGCCCCTGGTTCGGACGTCGAGATTGTGGTGATCAAGTCGTCTACCAGGGGCTTCTTCGCTTCACTGGCCGGACGCCAACATCGCGATCATGCTGTGATCGGCATCTGTCCAGCCGGATGAAAAAGGGTCAGTGATGCCGTCGCGATCAGCGTCGTTGTGCAACTGCAGGATGTCGATGCTCGGTGGGGTGGTCACGCGCGCAGCGTAGTTCGTGGGGCGCGCGGCGGCCGTCTCGTGTCGCAGGTGGCGTTTTCGCCATATCCGAACTGCCGGACTGGTTGGGGTCTGGGGCGAAGAAGTCATTGGCCCCAAATTCCCTTCCTTCACCCGCCGCTTGCATCATGAGGTGGACCATGGGACGTGGTGGGCGGGCGGTGAATCTGTCAGGTGATTTACATGCTTCTCACGATTCCGCCGCCAGGTGATTACTGTCCGCCATAGACTGCGGGCGTGACGAACAGGCCAACTCCCGACCAGTTCTTTGATGGCGACATGTACCGGGCCATTTGGCCCATGGGGTCGGAGAAGATTGAACTACTCTCTGGGCATCCCCTGTTCTACGGCTCGTTCAATCAGGCCGACGCCGAGGCGGCCGAGCGCGCGTTCCCAGGTCGTCGGGCCACAATCGAGCCCTGGTACGGCGAGTTCGGCAACCTCATCCTGCACGCTTCCAGCTGCACCCCGGAAACCTGCTCTGAGTGGCCCGCCGAGGGAGTCTGACTCTCGGCGCCGTCCGACCCCCCTTGCTCGACTCCCGGCATCGTCCCAGGATCGAGCGGTTCTCCCTACTGCCTCACGTGACTCGAGGACTCGTATGTCGGCGAACGTTTGATCGTCCTGGGGAGTGCTCGTGGCGCAGTATGTGATCACGCGAACGGTCTGCGGGTGGACGGCACCGAGTACTTGGTCAGTTGGTTGGGAATGATTTGGCGACTGCGAGGCTGTCCTCGTACATGTGGTGGCGTGTGATGCGGACGTCTTCGATGGTGAGGCGTAGCGCGAAGGTCCTGGTGAAGCGGTTGCCGGTGTCCTTCAGGCGTTGTGCTCTTGTGCCGATCAGTACGGCGTCGGGTCCGTCGATTAGTGCTTCGTCGATCGATACGCGGCCCTCGGTGGGTAGGCAGTGCTCGGCGAATGTGCGGAAGTGGTCGGCGGCGTCGGCCCGGGTGGAGCGGGGGCGGATCCACGGCACTGCCGGGTGCTCCTCGACCGGCCAGTTCACTTGCCAGGAGACCTCGGGCGCGTAGAGGTCCGCGATGTGGTCGGGGTCGCCTTGCCGGCTCCTGCGCAGGAACTTGTGGACGACGGCTCGCGTCGTCGGCTGAGGCTGCTCGGGCACTACGGGAGGCGGCGGGTTTCCGAACTGGTAGTCCTTATGGATTCGCCCGTCATCGCCGAGTCGGGCGAAGACGAAGCCGGTCCAGGCTGCCTCAGCGCCTGCGGCGGGGGTCATGTAGGTGGTGAAGCGGACGGTGCCGTGGTGCCCTACGGCGTCTTCAGCGGCCCGGAAGGTGAAGCCGCCCTGCTTCACCAGGTGCTCGTGGGCTTCGGCGATCCGGGCCTCGATGGCTGGGAGCCCGCGGTATTCGGCGGAGTCGGTGAACTCCACGGCCTCGTCGTCCCAGAGGGCGGCGATCAGGTTGTGGCGGACGTCGGGGTCCGGCTCTTTCCACACGGCGATGTAGCGGTTGCCGAACTCGTCGATGCGAAGTCGTAGTCCATGCCGGGACGGTAAGGACGGTCCACTGACATCGACTGTCAGTGGACTCTGGAGGTCTTTCCGGCATGCGCGCGAGCCGGCTGGTGTCGATCCTGCTGCTCCTGCAGACCCGTGATCGGATGACCGCGCGGGAACTGGCCGCGTGGTTGGAGGTCTCCGAGCGGACCGTCTACCGGGACGTCCAGTCGCTGAGCGCGGCCGGCATCCCGGTGTACGGCGAGGCCGGTCATGAGGGCGGATATCGGCTGGTCGGCGGATATCGCACCCGGCTGACCGGGTTGACCGCCGCCGAGGCCGAGTCGCTCTTCCTGACCGGGCTGCCCGTCGCCGCCGCGGATCTCGGGCTCGGCGAGGCGCAGTTGAAGTTGATGACCGCGCTGCCGCCCGAGTCACGCGACAGGGCGGCTCGGCTGAGAGGGCGGGTTCACCTCGATGCCCGGTCCTGGTGCCAGGGCGCTGACGCCGCTCCGCATCTGGCAGTGGTCGCCGACGCGGTGTGGCATCAGCGTTGTGTGCGCCTTCGCTACCTGCGTTGGGAGGCCCCGCACGAGGTCACGCGGACGGTTGAGCCGTACGGCGTGGTGCTGAAGGGCGGCAGTTGGTATCTCGTGGCTCGCCGGGCCGGGCGGTTCCGTACCTACCGGATCTCGCGGATTCTCGCTGCGGACGTACTCGACCATGGCTTCAAGCGGGCGGTCGGCTTCGACTTGAGCCGCCACTGGCAGGACTATCTCGACGACTATGACGCCCGACGATACGAAGGCTGGGCAGTGCTGCGCCTGTCGCCCGATGGCATGCATCGGCTGCCGCACCTGGCCGAGCCGGCCGTTATGAGTGAAGCTCAGAAGCCGCGGTTATCGATCCGGATGGCTGGACGCGCGTCACCGTGCCGGTCGAGTCCCACGACCAGGCGGTCCGGGAACTCCTGCTCCTGGGCGCGGACGTCCAGGTTCTCGCTCCGGCCGAGCTCCGCTCTCGAATGGCCGGAACTGTGGCCACGATGAGCCGTCACTACAACCTGGGGGAAACGCAGTCGGGCTGGGCTGGGCGACCCGAGGGCGGGGGACTCGGGGAGGCTGAACCAGAAATGATCTTCCGGGGCCGGACATCTCCTCCATGAGGCCCATGTGGTGTGCGGGTTTGTTCTCATGGAGGGAGATCCCTTGGCGGGGAAGAGGAGTCTGGTCGTGGGCGCTACGGCGGTCACGGCTGTCGTGGCGGGGGCGCTGGGCGCGGGGGTGCTGAGCGGTCCGGAGCGGGTGAGCGCGGGGCAGGTCGCGACTACCTCCCAGGTGGCGTCGCGGACTTCGCAGGACGTTCGGGAGCGGTATCCGCACGGGCTGCGTGGTGAGGCCGTGAGCAAGGGAGTACCCCGTCCGGCGAAGGCACGGCGGCTGAACGCCGAAGCGGGGGTCCGGGTCACGTTCGATGTGCTTGATCGACATGGCAAGCCGGCCAGCGAGACGGGTGTTCTGCTGTACCCGCTCACCGGAGACGAGCCGTTCTACGCCGATCTGGTGGACGGCCACGCCGAAGGGGAGGTCCCGGCGGGTCAGTATGCGGTGCTGACCCGTGTCAGCACTGTTGAAGCGAATGGTGAGACGTCGTCGGCCCTCGTCTACCGGCCCAGTGTGACGATCAATGAGGCCACCAAGGTCCTGCTCGACGCGCGCCACGCAAAGCCCATCACGGCAACGGTCGATCGCACCGATGCCGAACTCCTCGATGGGGACGTGCGGATCGTCCAGGACATCGCGGGCCAGCCCGTCGTCACGTCGGCGATGATGTCGATCAAGAACGCCTACATCACGCCGACCGGTTCCATGCCGGGATTGGCACTCGATCTCCAAGCCGTCTTCACCCGTAAGGGCGCCGAGAGCGGCAGCCCGTACGTCTACAACGTGGCGAGCCGGGTCTCGGACGGGGTGCCGCAGAAGCCGACACTGAGTGTACGCACCAAGGACATGGCCGCGGTGAAGACCGCGTACGGCACCGAGGGAAGTCCGGCATGCGTCGGCGGTCATGCCCTGCCGTCCTGGCCGGACGGCGGCATCACCATGGGCTTCTTCACCGGGGTGGGTGCCGCACCCGGCACTCGTACCGAGTACTACTCGCCCGGCATCGCGTGGGACATCGACTGGATGAACACCGAGCCAGGCTGCGGCTTCGAGGAAGGCACCACGGAGATCTGGACGCGCGGTGAGCGCTTCGCTAAGCCGGGCTCGTACCAGCGTCGCCTGACCCCCGCCCCGTTCAGTCCCCGCAGCGGACGCGTCATTTGGGGCGAGTACGAGGGCGGGGAACCGGCGCTGACCATCGGGATGCATTCGACGGGCGCGGGCAGGAGCTTCATGGCGCCGTACCCCGGGGCGTCCGGTACCTCCGTCCTGCGGGACGCCAACGGGAAGACCGTCTACTCCTACGACGCCCCAGGCGCCGCCTGGGGATGGCCCGTGCCGAAGCCGGGCAAGTACAGCCTCACCGTGGACGAGAAGCGCGCCTCCCCCTTCTCGCCGCTCGCCGTACGCCAGCACGCCGTCTGGCACTTCACCGTCCGGGACGACAAGGTCATCGCCTTGCCGTCCCTCAGCTTCCGCACTCCGCTCGACGCGCAGTCGAGGGCCAGGGCAGGGGCTCACCAGCAGATCACCATGACGACCGACCATGCAGGCACCGCCAAGCCGAAGCTGTGGGCTTCGTCCGATGACGGCAAGACCTGGAAGGCCATCGGGGTGACCCGCAAGGGCGACGCTTGGGCGGCGACCTTGACGAATCCGAAGGCGGGCTTCGTCTCTCTGCGGACGGCCGTCGCGGGTGTCGTCGACCAGACCGTGATCCGGGCCTACGCCGTCCACGGGTAGGGACGTCGCGCCAAAAGTCTCCGGTTCAGGACGGCTCGTGAGCCCTACCGCAACGGATTACGAGCCGTCCTGACGCTGGAGGACGGGCGGGTTGAAGCGGGAAGAAACGGCGTCGCTCCAACGAAGGGGAACGGCGCCGGCGATCTCGATGACGTCGGTGACGGTGAATTCGACCAGTCGTTCAGCGCCCGGCACGGCGGCGGCGTTCTCGGGATCCCAGTCGGTGCGGGCCGTGCCGGTCAGGTGCAGGACGGCACCCGTGCGCCAGTCGGGAAGCAGGAGCCCGGCCCGCGGATTGACCTCCAGATTGCCCAGCGTGTTGAACATGGCGTTGCCGACGTAGTCGGGCCAGCGCAACACTGTCGGCGACACCACCTCGATGAATCCCGGGTTGCCGCCGCGGTGGGAGGCGTCGGCGTTGCCCTCGCCGTCGGAGGTGGCGATGAAGAACGTGTCCGCACCGCCGATCCACTGCTGCTGGTGGCCGGTGAGGGTTCCAGAACGTTGAGGACGCCCAGGGGCAGTGGCCGGCTCCCACTGGTGTTCCCGTTTCTGGATGTACTTGGGGCAGTTCGAGTACACCTGGTCGAGTTTGACGTGCAAGCCGTGCTCAGTAGGTACGGCCTGCCCGTTCAGCCGCATCCGGCGATGCCGGGACGGTTCGATCGCGAGCATCCCGACCGGCGCAGGCGTGCGCAGTCGCTCATAGAGCGGGTCGCCAACACCAGGGTGGGCGTCGATGGTGAGCGTGCCGGCGTCCTCGGCGTGGAGGAAGCCGGGCTGCCCGGTGAGCAGTGTCGCCCATAGCCGTCCGTCGGTGTCGGCGGCGCCGAGCACCAGCATCGGCTGCTGGAGAAGGAACTTCCGCGCCACTTCAGGGATCTCTGAACGGATGGCGCGTGCGGAGAACCCGCCCTGGTCGAGCAGACCGGCGCGCCGCTGGGCGGCCCGTTCGCCCTCGTGGTAGACGTCGACCGCCACAGCGGCCTCCTTCCGGGGTGAGAGGTTAGAAGAAACCGCAGGTCGGGGCGGCCCCGCTGGGTGCGGGGGCGGTGTCGGCGCCAGCGGGCGCGTAAATCTCCAGGCGCGTCCCGTCGGGGTCGGTGAAGAAGATCCCGCCGGACGAGACGCCCTCGCCGTGCGGGACGACGCCGTCGTGGACGAGCTCGGCGCCCAGGTCGCGCAGCACCTGATCGGCGGCCTTCACCTCGTCGATCGTTTCGACCTGGAACGACAGGTGGTGCAGGCCCGCCGAGCGGGTCGCGAACGTGGTGTCGCTCTGCTCCCACAGGGTCAGGACCAGCCGGCCGTCCCGTCCGAGGAAGGCCCAGCGGCGGCTCGGGTCCTTGCTCTCCGCCTGGACCTCGAATCCGAAAACGCGCAGGTAGAAGGGCAGCGACCGGTCCAGGTCGTTCACGTTCAGCCCGACGTGTCCCGTTTGCAGTGCCTTGATGGCGGCTGTCTCCATGACACACCTCACTAACCCCCGGGCGGCCACGCCCGGGCTCGGCTAACTGTCTATCGGAACATAGACGGTTAGAAGATGATCGTCAACCGGCTAAGGCGCGTTAGGTGGGTAGAATCCGTAACGTGCAGCAGGAACGCGGTGTGCAGCGGCAGGAGAGCGCGGACCCTCGGCTGCTGGTCGGGGAGCCGCTCAGCCTGGACCTCGTCAACACCTTGTGGGTGGACGATCGCGTCCATCGCGACCTGCTCGACTCCACCGACGGCCTGGCCATCTGGCTGCGTTCGGCAGGGCTGGACGATCGGGCTGTGGCCGACCGGGCGACGCTCGACGCCACAGTGGAGACCCGCGAGATTCTTCACGCGCTCCTCGCCGAAAACCCGTCCCCGGAAACGGTGGACGCGCTCAACCGCGTCCTTGAGCACGGAGCCTTGCACTACCGGCTAGGCCCCGACGGACGGGAAGAGCATCCGCGGACCGACGACCCCGCATGGCTGCCGTCCTGGCTGGCCGCCACCGACTACCTCCGGCTCACGACCGAGGCCCCGGCACGCGTCAAGCACTGCGCGCATCCCGACTGCGTGCTGTACTTCTTCGACGCGACCAAGAGCGGCACCCGCCGCTGGTGCTCGATGGCCATCTGCGGCAACCGCGCCAAAGCCGCCCGCCACTACGAACGCGCGAAGACCAACCGCTGACAGGCCGCTGACCCGGCCGGACAAATGACAACGCCGCACTCAACCGACCAAAAAACCGGCTTCTGATCACCAGAGTGATGTCGAGGATGCCTCGGGCGCTCCGACCTACTCGGGAGGGCGCCGTCCGCCAACGGCCGACGGCCTCCGCAACGCACCCGAACCGGGAAGGACCGACATGTCACGCAACACCGACACCGTCAACAGGTACATCGACGGCTTCCGCAAGAACGATCACGCGCAGATCCTGTCCTGCCTCACCGACGACATCGAGTGGACGGTCTTCGGCGGCTTCCACCTGACCGGCAAGGACGCCTACGACAAGGCCATCGACGGGCCGCCGGAGTTCGTCAACCCCCCGCACCTGGAGGTCGTGCGGATGGTCGAGCAGGACGACGTCGTCATGGCGGAGATGACCGGGACGGTGAAGCGCGCCGCGGGCGGCGAGATGCGCATGTCCATGGCGGAGGTGTTCGTCATGCGCGACGGCAAGATCGCCGAACGCCGCGCCTGGGTCGTCGAACTGAAGGAGAACCACTACCGCTGACACGAGGGCGGCTCGGTCGACGACAAGGGCGACCGAGCCGTCCCACCCCCGGCGGACGACAGACCCGCGGCGCTCAGAGGGTGGCGGCCCAGGCCAGAGCAAGGGTTGCGGTCGCCGCGATCAGCCAGGTCGTGTAGTCGCCGATGCTGCCGCTGTGGACGGTCTTCACCGCGATGATCGGCGGCCTGCTACATGCCCGTAGCGGTTTTTGAAGGCGAGTCGGAAGGCGTTGCCACCAGAGACCGACCGCCGCGCATAGGAAGGCCCCCGCGAAGGAGAGCGCCCCGTAGAGCCAGTCGCGCAAAGGGATGTCGTGTTCGGGGAGAGGACGAGGCGGCGGTGCGATGCCTTGGGTCACCAGGCGGGCATGGGACGCGTGGTCGTGCAGGTCGGCTGCCGCCTTGATCGCGTGAGCAGGCAGGTCAGGAGCGAAGGCCAGGAAGTAGCCGGTGGCCGCCAGGAGCAAGGGCGCGATCAAAGGCCATAGGCGGTGGTGGCCGTCGACACGATGGGGTTCGGTTTCCTGGCTGGTCAGGGTCGGATCCTCAGCGGGACCCCAGCCCAGGAAGATGCGGGCCGCCGCACGCAGTACCGCCGCCGCGCTGATCGCTATGCAGACGGCCAGAACAGGCGCCACCCACGCATAGCCGGCGCTTGCCAGCGCGTCGTAAACAAGAGTCGCGGATTGGAACGGGCCGAAGCCGGGAGGGGTCGCCAAACCCGCAGCACAAATGGTCAGAAGCACTGCCAGCGCAAAGGGACCCGCGCGGCCCCGGCCATGCAAAACCGTCTCGTCCGACGAACCCAGCCGCACGATCAGCATCCCCAAGCACAGCATCAGCGCGCCCCGCAACAAGCCGGCGGTGATGATGTACATGACCGAGCCCGCCAGACCCTCAGCCGTAAGCGTCGCAATGCCCGCCAGCACCACACCGCCATTGCTGACGGTCATGAACGCCAACTGCCGTTTCAGGTCCGCTTCCAGGAAGCACATGACGGCGCCCAGGACCGCGCTGAGCAGCGCCAGGCCCAGCAACGCGTGGCGTACGGCGTCGTCGTCGCCGAGCGTCGGGGCGAAGACGGTGGCGTGGACGCGGGAGTACACGTCGTACGCCAGGTCGCTCATCACGGCGGTGAAGATGGCCGCTGCCGGGGCGGTGGCCACGCTGTAGGCGTCCGTCAGCCAGAAGTGGAAGGGGACGGTCCCCGCCTTCACCAGGAATCCGACCGTGATGAAGGTGAGCGCAAGCACCAACAGCCCGGACGGGTGATGCTGCTCCAGCGCCGTGCCGATGCCGACTAGGTTGAGGTTGCCGGTCCGCCCGTAGAGGACGCCGATCCCCATCAGCAGGGTCAGCGTCCCGATGGTGTTGAGGATGGCGAAGTCCAGTGCGCCCTGCAGCACTTCTGGACGCTTCACGTGGTAGCCGCTGAGCGCGTACGCGGCGACGCTCATCAGCTCCAGGAACACGAAGATGTTGAACAGGTCCCCGGACAGAACGAACCCCACCATGCCGGCAAGGAAAGCCAACATCAGCGAGTAGAAGAGATGGCGGATGTTCTCGAAATGCCCCCACGAGAACACCAGCGCACCGAGGACGGCCGCCGCCGCCAGGGTCGCCTCCGCAGCGGCCAGCGGGTCGACGACGAAGCCGATCCCCCAGGGAAACCCGCCCTGGACCGGAGACCAGCCCCCGAACCAGTAGACGATCGTGCCGTCGGTCGAGTGCAGGGTGAGGGCCAGACTCATGCCGGTCACGGCGGCGGCGCAGGCGATGGCGATCGCGTCCGGGAGCAGGCGGGGCAGGTGCTGGCCCACGGCGGCCAGTAGCGCGGCGCAGACCAGCGGCAGCGCGACGGCGAGGGGAACGAGCTGGTTCATCCGCGGGTCGGACGCATCTCTTCCGGGTCCACCGTCCCGGCGTGCCGGTGCGCCTGCAGGGCCAGAGACAGGACGAGCGCGAGGACGACGACGCTCACCACGATGTCGGTGAGGGTGAGGGCCTGGACCACCGGGTCGGTGAGCGGTGTGCCCGGTGCCTGCCCCTTGGTGACGGGTGGCGACGCCCCGCTGCGGTAGCCGACCGCCAGCAGCAGCAGGTACGTGGACGACTGCATGATGTTCAGGCACACGCCGAGGTGGATGTAGCTGCGGCTGGTCGCCACCCCGTACAGGCCGGCGACGAACAGCACCCCGGCGACCACGTACGGGTAATAGATCACTGGTCCGCCCTGGCGTCGGACGGCTGCGTGTACTCCTCGATGAACTCGCGGTAGATGAGGACGAAGGCGGCTGTGACCTCTACACCGGCGGCCCAGTTCAGAGCGGCGGTCGTACCGCCGGAGGCGAGGGTCCCCGCCGACCCCAGGGGGAGGGTGTTCGTCAGGAAGGCGGCGCCTGCGGTCAGCCCCAGGAAACCCAGTGCCACGTAGGCGGCGGCACCCAGCCCCTCGGTCGCGTCGAGCACGGTGGTCGGCGCAAGGCGGCGGAACTGGCGGTGGCCGCCTGCCAGCCACAGCAGCAGCGCGCCGCCGGACGCGAGCACTCCGCCCTGGAACCCGCCGCCCGGAGTGATGTATCCGAAGCTGATCACCCACAGGCCGAACAGGAGCAGCACGGGAGCGAGCACACCGCCGACGGTGCGGACGGCGTCGCTGGTGACGTTGTCAGGGGGCGGACGTCCGGTGGCGGCTTCGCGGCTCGACCGCAGCAGCAGGACGAGGCCCATCACGGCCGTGAAGAGGATGAACTCCTCGATCATCGTGTCCATGCCGCGGTAGTCGAACATCACGGCTGTCACGAAGTTGGTGATGTGGCGCTGCCCCTGGGCGTTCTGGTTGATGAGACGGCCGTACTCGCCGATTCGGGCGCCGAAGTCCGGAAGGCCGGTGTAGCCCCAGATGAGGACGCTGAGGATCGCCGCGAGCGGGGGCAGCACCAGCACCCGCCGCCACGGCGCCTTCATCCCTTTCCCCCGCCATGGGTCTTGTAGATGACGGGCAGCAGCACCATCGGGACGCCGATCGACGACACCGCGATCTCCGCGATCGCCACGTCCGGCGCCATCAGCAGCGCGAACACCATGACGAGCGACAGCCCGAACAGGCTGAAGGCGACGACCTGGCGCAGCGGGTCGCGGACCAGCACCGTCCCCACGGCCAGGACGCCGGCGAGGGTGAGCGCGATCGCCTGTAGGACGGTCGTGAGCGCCGCGGCGGTCATGAGCCGGCCTCGCGGTCGTGCAGCATGCGCCGCGCCGCGCGTCCGACCGCGTGGGTGACCACGGGGCTGAGGAGCAGGAGCACGGCGGCGGCGGTGACGACCTCGACCGTGCTGGACACCGATCCCGCGCCGCCGGTCACCACCACGGACGTGCCGATGAGCGCCGGTCCGACGGTGGCGGACGCGGCGGTGTAGTGCAGCCGGTCGAAGACGTCGCGCATCCACCAGACGCCGACGCAGCACGCGAGTTGGGCGGCCACTCCGGCCCAGAGCAGCACCTGTGCGGCGAGTTCGGCGGCGCTCACGGCAGCCGGTCCAGGAAGCGGGCGAAGACCAGGCCGCTGACGACGACGCAGACGGCGGTGATCAGCGCGAGGGAGGAGAAGGACGACTGCTGCAGCCCGGTGGTGAGGCAGATCAGCACCAGCGTCGCCTGCGCTCCGACCGCTTGGAGGGCGGCCACGCCGTCGATCGCCTTGGCGCGGAGGCCGACGACCAGCAGCGGCAGCCATCCGGCGAGGAGGACGGCCGCCGCGAGGAGGAACAGGGGCCGGGTCGCGGTCACGACGGACGCTCCGATCGCCGGTCCGGTCGCAGGTCGTGGAGCAATCGCCGTCCTGTTTCGGGTGAGATGTCGAGGACGTAGCAGTTCGGTGACCAGGTGGCCACGAGCTGCACCCAGGCCCGGCGTCCCGAGGGCACGGGGCCGTGGCCGGGCTCGCTCGCGTCCTCCCGGAAGGTGCCCACTTCGCGCCGACCGGCGGCGACGGACGCGGCGAGCACGCGGACGACGATCGAGAAGTCCACGACCATCGCGACCGTGGCCGCGCCGAGCTCGCGGCACCAGGCCCAGCGTCCGCGCGCGTCCAGCAGCCCTTCCTCGGTGACCAGCACAGCGCTCACCGCGGCTACGAGTGCCATGGCCGCTCCCCACACGGCGTTCAGCCAGGACCACTCACCGACGAACAGCATCCAGAGGGCGAAGAGGGGCGGCCACCAGAGCAGTAGCCGGAGCACACGAACCCTTGGCGTCGTCCCCTCCGACTGGCCGGCCATGTGGCGCCTCCCCGAAACCGGCGGCCGCCCGTCGCCGAGGCAGGCCGTCCTTCCCCACCTGCCCGTCCAAGCCTCTTCGTAATCATCTGTTCACTGTTCGTACTCAAGAGGCCGCTCGCCCCCACACCTACCGTCACGCCTGCTCCAAGGGCGTATCCAGCCGTTCCAGATGAAAGCCGGGGACAAGGGGCCTAGGCTCTCGTGTCACGTTCTGAATCCGTATGGAGGCCGACCGTGGACATCATCAGCCGGAAGGAGTGGGGAGCCCGCGCTCCGCGGTCCCGCTCGACGGTCTCGTGGGGGGCCCGCACCGAGTTCGTCGTCCATTACTCCGAAGGCCCCACCACGCAGACGGTGCGGTCCATCCAGGACTTCCACATGGACGGCAACGGCTGGGCCGACATCGGCTACAACTTCCTGGTCGACGTCAAGGGCCGGATCTACGAGGGGCGCGGCTGGCTGACGGTCGGCGCGCACGCGCCGGGCCACAACTCGTCCGGCCTCGGCGTCTGCATGATCGGACGGGACGGCGACGCGACCGCGGCGGCCAAGCGGTCCATCCGGGCGGTCTACGACGAGGCGGTCCGCCGCAAGGGCGGCGGCCTGAAGAAGCTCGGGCACCGGGACGTGTACGCCACGAGCTGCCCCGGCGACCAGCTGTACGCGTGGGTGCGGGCGGGGATGCCCGCCTCCGGTTCCGGCGGCGGCTCCGGCGACGGCGACACGCCGGACTACGTGTCCGTCGGGATGGCCGCGGCGCAGGACCTGCCGCCCGGCGAGTGGGTGACGGTCCGCTGGGACGACGAGTACTCCGACTCGGCGCACCACCACCGGAACGCGGGCGGCCCGTCCTTCATCGAAGGGCCCGCCCAGTACGCCCTCGTCGCGAACGTCCGCGTCGAGGGGCTGGCGCGGGGCACGCGGCTCCAGGCGCGGGTGATCGAGCGCGCCGACTCCGACGGCAGCGTCGAGGTCGGGTCGACCTCCGAGCACGTCGCCTTCGACGGGGCGACGTTCCTGCATCACGACGTGGCGGCGGACGTCGTGGGCAACGGCCGCCGGGTCCGGTTCCAGGTCATCCAGCACGGCACCGGCACGGGACGGGTCACCGGAGGCACCGCCAAGGGCCTCATCTGGTCCATCTGAGACCTCGCCCGACGCCCACCCGAGGTCACCCCGGGGAAGCGCGGCCGCCCGGCCGGATCGGTCAAGGCCGGTGATTTCGCCGATGCGTGCGGCGCCGCGCCGGGTCACAGTTCAGGGGTTCGGTTCCCCCCACCCCTGGAGGCTTCATGAAACGGGTCCTCGGGTCGCTCATCGCGCTCTGCGCGGCGCTGGCGACGTTCGGGCTCGGCCTCGCGGCACCGGCCAACGCCGCCGGACCGCGGCCCGTCGTCTTCGTGCACGGCTACACCGGCAGCGCGTCCAACTGGGTCACGGCCATGTCGGTGTTCCGCGCCGCCGGCTACAGCAGCGACCAGCTGTTCGCCTACGAGTACAACTCCTACGGCGACAACAAGCAGAACGCCGCCGGGCTGGCGTCGTACGTGAACCAGGTGAAGTCGCGGACCGGCGCGTCGCAGGTCGACATCGTCAACCACTCCATGGGCGGCCTGGTCAGCCAGTACTACCTGAAGGTCCTGAACGGCAACCCGAACGTGGCGCACCTGGCGTCGATCGCGGGCGCCAACCACGGGACGACGTACGCCACCGCGTGCACCATCTTCGAGACGTGCCGCCAGATGCTCCCCGGCTCGTCCTTCATCCAGCAGATCAGCGCGGGGGACGAGACGCCTGGCAGCACGCAGTATGCCACCTGGTACTCGCCGTGCGACGGCATCATCATCCCCTACACCAGCACCCGCCTGGACGGCGCGAACAACCACTACGTCGCCTGCCAGACCCACATCGGCTTCCTCGCCGACGCGGTGGTCCTCGGCGCCATCGCCCAGTTCACCAAGAGCTAGCCGGCATCGACGAGCACACGTGGCGGGACGTCCTCGGGGGGACGTCCCGCTTCGTCGTCCCAAGCGCGCGCGGGCCGGCGCCGAACCGACCTGCCCAATCCGGAACGAACCCGCATGGTTACTCTGAGTGCATCTGGGCGAGCAGGTCATCAGGGGAGGCGGGCTTGTGCGGTGGTTCGGGAGCGGCCTCGTGGCCGGGATGGCGCTGAGCGTCGGGTTGGTGCTGGCCGGATGCGGCGGTGGGTCGAACAACGGGACGTCCGGCAAGGGGACGCCGGGGACCGGCACCCCGACGGGCGGGACGCCGAAGACGAGCGCGCCCGGCACCCGCGCCGCGTCGCCGGTGAGCGGGAAGGTGATCGTGCTCGACCCCGGTCACAACGGCGGCAACGCGTCCCATCCGGAGGTGATCAACAAGCAGGTCTTCATCGGGAACGGCCGCAAGCCGTGCAACACGGTCGGGACGAGCACGCCCGACGGCTACGCCGAGCACGCCTTCACCTGGGACGTGGCGAACCGGCTAGCGCGCAGGCTGCGGGACGAGGGCGCGAAGGTCACGCTGACCCGCGAGAACGACACCGGCGTCGGGCCGTGCATCACGGAGCGCGCGGCGATCGCCAACCGGGCGCGCGCGGACGCGGCGCTGTCGATCCACGCCGACGGCGCCGCCGCGTCCGGGCACGGATTCCATGTGATCGTCCCGGCGCCGGTCGGCGAGAACAAGGGCATCGTGGACGCGTCCCGCCGGCTGGGCCTGGACATCCGCGACGCCTTCCACGCCGGAACGGGCCTCCCCTTCGCCACCTACGTCGGGAAGCAGGGCCTGGACCGGCGCGACGACCTCGGCGGGCTGAACCTGTCCACGGTCCCGGCCGCGTTCATCGAGTGCGGCAACATGGCGAACGCGGGCGACGCGGCCAAGATGTCCAGTGCCTCGTTCCGGCAGCGCATGGCCGACTCCCTCGCGCAGGGGTTCGACAGGTACTTCCAGTGAGACGCGTACTTCCGGTGAGACGCGTACTTCCGGCGAGAAGGGTGCTGTTTGCCGTTCACTGGGCTTAAAGGGCCGATTGTCCGGCTACACGAGCGGTCGACGGGGACGCCACCGGACGAACGGACGATGACCATGGCCCGTAGACGGGGACACAGCGCACCGCTCAACTGGGAGATGCTCCTGGGGCTGGCGGCGTTCGGATTCATCCTCTATGTGTGGGTGTGGGCGGCAACGCAGGGCGGCCCGCCCTGGTGACCCGCCCTATTCGCGGAGCTCTGGGCGCCGCCGGGTCTCCGGCGACGACCGGCACGGGCCGCGCCCGGCGCTGATCGTTCAGACCTGCACCGGGCGCGGCCCGTGCTCGACGTCCGGGCGCTGCGCGCCGCACGGATGTCCTAGCGGGCCATCAGCGCGCGGAGGGACTTCGCGATCTCCGCCGGGTCCTCCTCGGCCATGAAGTGACCGCAGGTCACGGTGGCGTGGTGGAGGTCGGACGCCCAGGCGCGCCAGAGGGCCACGGCGTCGTAGCCGAGCGCGGCGCCCCAGTCCTGCTGGAGGACGGTGACGGGCATCCGCAGCTGGTTGCCGGCGTCGCGGTCGGCCGTGTCCTGGTCGACGTCGATCGTGGCGGACGCGCGGTAGTCGGCGACGATCGACGGGATCGCGGCGCGGCAGGCGTCCAGGTAGGCGGCGCGGACGTCCGGCGGGATCGCGGACGGGTCGTTCGCCCACAGGTCGAGGAAGTGGCCGAAGAACGCGTCCGGGGCACCGGCGATCAGCTGCTCGGGCAGGCCGGGCGGCTGGGCCATCAGGTAGAGGTGGAAGCCGACGGCGGCGGTGGTGCCGTGCATGACGTCCCACATGTCCAGGGTGGGCAGGACGTCCAGGATGGCCAGGTGGGTGATGGTGTCGGGGTGGTCGAGGCCGGCGCGGAAGGCGACGAGGGCGCCGCGGTCGTGCCCGGCCAGCGCGAACCGCTCGTGGCCCAGGGCGCGGGCCAAGGCGACGATGTCGGCGGCCATGGTCCGCTTGGAGTAGTCGGCGTCGGCGCCTTCCGGCTTGTCGCTCTCCCCGTATCCACGGAGGTCGGGGACGATGACGGTGTGGTCGGCGGCAAGGTCGCGGGCGACGTGCCGCCACATCAGGTGGGTCTGCGGGAAGCCGTGCAGAAGGACGATCGGCGAGCCCGACCCGCCGACGGCCACGTGCAGGGAGACGCCGTCCGCGACGGGGACGCGCTTGTATTCGAATCCATTGATGTTTGCCATGACCTCAGGTTGCCCGCCGCCAATGAGCATCCAATGAGCGCGCTATACGGTGGCTTGGGTGGACGTCCTGTTCGGGGTACTCGGGCCGGTCACGGCCTGGGACGGCGACGGGAACACCATCGCCTTGAAGGGGCCGCGGCACCGCGCCGTCCTGGCCCGGCTGATCATCGCGCGCGGGCGCGTCGTCCCGGTGTCCCTTCTGGTGGACGACCTGTGGATCGATCCCCCTTCGGACGGGGTCGGGGCGGTCCGTACCTTCGTGGCGGCGCTGCGGCGCGTCCTGGAACCCGACCGTCCGCCCCGGACGCCGTCCCGGCTGCTGGTCACCGAGGGTCCCGGGTACGCGCTGCGCCCCGGCCCGGACGGGGTGGACGCCTGGCGCTTCGAGGACGCCGTGACCGAGACCGGCCATCCCGCGAACGGCCGATCCGCGACCGGCCATCCCGAGAACAGCCGTCCCCCGGCCGACCGTTCCGCGTCCGAGCTGCTCGCCGCGCTGGACGAGGCGCTCGGCTGGTGGCGCGGCCCCGCCTACGCCGAGTTCGCCGACGAGCCGTGGGCGCGCGCGGAGCGGTCCCGGCTGGCGGAGCTGCGGCTGCGCGCGGCCGAGCGGCGGGCGGAGGCGCTGCTGGCCCTGGGCCTCGCCGCCGACGCCGTCCCGGACCTTGACGCGCACGTCGCCGAGCACCCTTGGCGGGAGGACGCGTGGCGCCTGCTGGCCCTCGCCCTCTACCGCACCGGCCGTCAGGGCGACGCGCTCGCGGTCCTTCGCCGAGCGCGCGGCCTCCTCGTAGAGCAACTGGGGGTCGACCCAGGCCCGGAGTTGCGTCGCCTAGAGGAGGACATCCTCCGCCAGGCCGACCGCCTGGACCCCGCCCAGGACGCGGCGACGCGCGTATGGGCGAAGGCGGCCGAGACGTACGACCGCACGGTGGCGACCGGGGCGCGGGCCCGGCTGGAGTCGACCGTGGGCATCCTGCGCAACCTCGCGATGACCGGCGGCGGGGGCCTGGAGGCGGCGCGCGAGCAGCGGCTGCCGGCGATCCTGGCGGCGGAGGAGCTCGGCGACGCCGACCTCACCGCGCGGGTCATCGGCGCGTACGACGTCCCGGCGAACTGGACCCGGTCGGACGACCCGCGGCAGGCCGCCCAGGTCGCGGCGGCGGCCGAGCGGACCCTCGCCGCGCTCCCGCCGGGCCGCGCCGCCGCGCGGGCCCGGCTGCTGGCCACGATCGCGCTGGAGTCGCGCGGCACCGGCACGCCGCGGGCGCGCGAGGCGGCCCGGGAGGCGGAGGCGATCGCCCGCGGCCTGGACGACCCGGCGCTGCTCGCCTTCGCGCTCAACGGCGTCTACATGCAGACCTTCGAGCGCGCCGGCCTCGCTTCCCGGCGGGACGCGATCGGCGCCGAGCTGGTCGAGCTGTCCGCCCGGCACGACCTCGCGACCTACGAGGTGCTCGGGCACCTCATCCGGCTCCAGGCGCGCGGCGCGCTCGCCGACTTCGCCGGCGCCGACGAGCACGCGGCCACCGCCGAACGGCTGGCCGAGCACCATGAACGTCCGCTGGTGGGCGTGTTCACCACCTGGTACCGGGCGATGCGGCTCGCCGCGTCCGGCGCCCCCATGGCCGAGGCCGAGGCGGCCTACCGGGACGCGGCCGAACGCATGCGGGGCTCCGGCATGCCCGGCCTGGAGGACGGTCTCCTGCCGCTCGCGCTCCTCTGCCTGCGCGTCCAGCACCGGCAGCCCGCCCAGACCGACCCGGCCGACTGGGGGCCTTACGAGCCGTGGGCCCGTCCCCTGGTGCTGCTGGCGCGCGGCCGTCCGGACGAGTCCGCGACCGCACTGCGGGACGTCCCGGAGCCGCCGCACGACCTGCTGTTCGAGGCCCTGTGGTGCCTGATCGCCACCGCCGCCCTCGCCGTGGACGACCGCGAGACGATGCGGCGCGCCCATGACGCCCTGGCCCCTGCCGCCGGTGAACTGGCGGGCGCGGGCAGCGGCGTCCTCACCCTCGGCCCGGTCTCCCGCTACCTGGACGACCTCACCGCCGCCCTCCGCGCCTGACCGGCGGGCTCACGCGGGCGGCGGCCCCGGGTCGCCGCCCAGGACGACGGCGGTCCCCATCAGCGCGTAGCGGTCCACCATCACGTGGCTGGAGAAGGTCGCGAACCGCAGACCGACCACGGCATGCGCACCTCGCGAGGCCGCCGACATGGCGAGCGACTCAAGGCCCTGCCCGATGTCCGTCGCCACGGTCCAGACGGGCCAGGCATGCGTGACCGGCGGGCTCCCGTCGATGGGAACCGTGTCGGTCGTGTAGATGGGGATCACCGGCCACATCCTCGCCACGGCCCTGAGCCTTGGCAAACCCCGCCCCAGACCCGCCTTGGCCTGCCGATGAGCGAGGACGGCGCGCTCCCGGGGTTTACCTGTTCCGGGCCGTTCAAATGCTCCTTTTCGGGTAGGTGCGCACCCGAAGCAGTGGTGGAGAGGAGAGAGCGCGCCGTGACGGACGTATCGAGCATGGGGCCGCAGCCGGGGGACGATCGTCCGGTACTGACCAACCGGCAGGGCCACCCGGTCTACGACAACCAGAACCAGCGGACGGTCGGATCCCGGGGCCCGGCCACGCTGGAGAACTACCAGTTCCTGGAGAAGATCAGCCACTTCGACCGGGAGCGGATCCCGGAAAGGGTCGTCCACGCGCGCGGCGTGACGTCCTACGGCTTCTTCGAGGCGTACGGGAAATGGGGCGACGAGCCCATCGAGACCTACACCCGCGCGAAGCTGTTCCAGGGCGCCGGGAAGCGCACCCCCATCGCGCTGCGCTTCTCCACGGTCATCGGCGGCCGGGACTCCGCGGAAACGGCCCGCGACCCGCGCGGATTCGCCATCAAGTTCTACACGGAGGACGGCAACTGGGACCTCGTCGGCAACAACCTGGCGGTGTTCTTCATCCGGGACGCCATCAAGTTCCCCGACGTCATCCACGCCCTCAAGCCGGACCCGGTGACGTTCCGGCAGGAGCCGGCGCGCATCTTCGACTTCATGTCGCAGACGCCCGAGTCGATGCACATGCTCGTCAACCTGTTCAGCCCGCGCGGCATCCCGGCCGACTACCGGCACATGCAGGGCTTCGGCGTGAACACCTACAAGTGGGTGAACGCGACGGGCGAGACGAAGCTCGTCAAGTACCACTGGATCCCGAAGCAGGGCGTGCGGAGCATGACCGGGGAGGACGCGGCCAACGTGCAGGCCGGCGACCTCGGGCACGCCACCAAGGACCTGCACGACGCCATCGACCGCGGCGACTTCCCGGAATGGGAGCTGGTCGTGCAGATAATGGACGACCACGAGCATCCGGAACTCGACTTCGACCCGCTCGACGACACCAAGGTGTGGCCGGAGAACGACTTCCCGCCGAAGCCGGTCGGCCGGATCGTCCTGGACCGGAACGTCGACAACAACTTCGCCGAGAACGAGCAGATCTCCTTCGGCACCGGCGTCCTGGTGGACGGCCTCGACTTCTCCGACGACAAGATGCTCGTCGGGCGGACGTTCTCCTACAGCGACACCCAGCGCCACCGCGTCGGCCCCAACTATCTGCAACTGCCCGTCAACCAGGCCAAGGGCGCGAACGTGCGGACGAACCAGCGCGACGGCGAGATGGCGTACTACGTGGACGGCGGCGGCGAGAACCCGCACGTGAACTACGAGCCGTCCATCACGGGCGGGCTGCGCGAGGGCCAGTACCCGACCCATGACGAGCAGGGCCCGGAGATCCGGGGCCGGCTGACCCGCATGCGCATCGCGCGGGCGAACGACTACAAGCAGGCCGGCCAGCGCTACTGCCTCATGGAGGAATGGGAGCGCGACGACCTCGTCCACAATTTCGTGGATCTCATCTCGCAGTGCGCGCGTCCGGTCCAGGAGCGGATGGTGTGGCATTTCCTGCTCGTCGATGACGACCTGGGGCTGCGCGTCGGCGAGGGCCTCGGCATCAAGCCGGAGGACGTCGAGCACCTGGACCCGCTGCCCGGCCAGACCCTCACCGACGAGGACGGGCAGCGGCTCGCGAACCTCGGCAAGAACGGGTCCCGCGACGTCAGCGGCCTGAAGATGACCCACTGCGTCCCGAACGAGCGGGCCGTCGTGCACCGCTGACCGCGAAAGCGCGACCGGACGACATCCCGGACCGGGCCGTGGCGCACACGCCCGGTCAGGGAGGTCGTCGCGCGGCTAGTTATCGCTGAGCAGGGGGTAGAGGCGGCGCGCCACGGCGGGGCGCGTCGCGCGGCGGTGGCCGTCGATCGCGGCCTCGACGATCGCGCTCTCGGCGGTGAACGCGGTCCGCATGACCGCGATGAACTCGGCCGTCGGCGGGTAGAGGCGGGAGGCCGCGCCGGCCGTGCGGCGGACGAGCACGCGCGCGGCGGTGCGCAGCGCCGACTCGAAGTGGCGGACGTCGTGCCCGGCGCACGCCTCGCCGGCGCCGAGCGCGCGGAACACCGGGAGTACGGCGCGCGCCTCGCGGGCGCCGGAGTAGACCGCGATGGCCTCCGTGACGAGGTTCGCGATCTCGTCCGGGCCCAGCCGGGTGTAGGCGGGGACGCGGGCGGCGACCTCGCCGGCCACCTCGGCGGTGATCTCGTCGGCCCGGTCGGCGAGGAACCGGTGCAGCGCCGCCCGACCGTCGTTCGTCCCTGGCACCGTGCGACCCCCTCGCGACTCGCTCCCAGTCCTGACTGGGACTGTTGGCCGAGAGTAACCAATCCCGCGGGGCTGCGGTAGGGGTATGTTACCGGCGCGTAGGCCGGATTCGCTGCCCGATTTCCGAAATGTCCTTGGTCAGCCGGCGGTCCATCGCGCGGGCGAGATGCTCGTCGGCGACGGTCCTGGCGATCGGGCGCAGCCGCGCCACGAGCTCGGCGAGCCGGTCCAGGTCCGCCGGGGACGGATCGCCGTCCCGCCGGTCCAGGAGATGCCCCCTGACCAGCTGGACGAAACCGAACGCCATCCGGTCGAACGCCGCCTCCAGCTCCCAGCTCATGGCGAGGATCGCGGGCAGCGGGATCCCGGCGCGCACGAGCTGGACGGCGGCGTCGAACAGCCGCGGGCTGTTGATCACGACCCGGTCGCCGGCCACCGTGAGATGCCCCAGCTCGACCGCCTCCGCGATGTGCTCCGGGGCCAGCCGGCCCTCGAAGGCCGCGGTCAGCTCGTCCATGGCGATCTCGGCCCGCGCCCGGTCCGCCCAGGGGGTGGCGGCCGCCCACGCGAAGCCGAGCAGCTCGGTGACGCCGCGCCCCGCGTCCGCCGCGGCGAGCAGCTCCCCGATGCCGCTCAGCCGGTGCCCGCGGTCGAGCAGGTCCGCGATCAGGCGCAGCCGCTCCAGGTGGGAGTCGTCGTAGAGGGCGATCCGGCCCTGCCTGCGCGGCATGGGCAGCAGCCGCCGCTCCTGGTAGTAGCGCAGCGTCCGGACCGGCACGCCCGCCTCGGCCGCCAGCTCCTCGACCCGGTACTCGCGCCCGCGCCCGTCCGCGCGGCCGCGCCCGTCCTCGCCCATGTCGCGCTCACCTTAACAATCCGCACTGTAACCATCGGCACTGTCAGCATCGCCGCATCGTGAGGCGCTCGGGGGAGAACGTCTCTCGTCGGCACGGGACCCGGTATCTGATCATCTCGATCGGATGCCGCCGCATCCGTCGCCTCGGGCGTCCCATGGACTGTGCTTCGTCCTCGAAACGCCCGAGCACCGTACGGATGCATACGCGTGCCCGCTCGCCAACCGCTCAACGACAGAGCACGCCACAAAGGTCCAGGCCGACTCTCCAGGCCGACTCCGGACACCGGCTGGACGCTGGTCGGGCGCTGGTCAGATGCGGGCCAGGCGTCGCACCCTTCTGGACACCAGTCTGTAATCGTGCGCGGCGGGCCGGTGACGGTGTGCCCCGCGGTGGCGCCGGCCCCGATGCCGGCGGGACGCGGCGGCGGCGGCCAGCCCGAGGACGAGCGCCAGGACCAGCGCCCACCGCATGGGTGAGCGCGCGGGCTCGTCCGGGGGTTCGTGCTCCTTCCGAGCACGCCGAGATAGCCTCATGAGCTACGCCCTTCTCTTGCGTCGACTGCTGGGACGGGCCAGGGCGGCCTCCTGTCTGATCCACGGGAGGCCGCCCACTTCTGTCTTGACGACCCTTCAGTCAGGGTCATCGAATCGCCCGCAATCCTCCTGCATCGTTCGTGCATCCGCAAGGCACTCTGCACGTGCATGCATCGCTCGATTGTTCAAATGCACGTGCATCTGCACGCGTGAGCCGGTTTCCGGCGTAGGATGCTCGGTGCGCGGCGCCCACGTCCGCCCTGGCAGCAGTCCGTCCGAGAGCTTGGAGCCGCTTTGACCGCAGGGCAGGGCATGGAGCCGCCGACCGGCCTCGTCCGGGGGCCGATGGCGCGCCGCCTGCTCCTCGGCACCGAACTGCGCAGGCTGCGCGTGCTGAGCGGCGTCACCCGCGAGGACGCCGGATACCTCATCCGGGGCAGCGCCTCGAAGATCAGCCGGATGGAGCTCGGGCGCGCGGCGGTCAAGGAGCGGGACGTCGCCGACCTGCTGGCCCTCTACGGCGTCACCGAGGACGAGCGCGAACCCCTCCTCCGGCTCGCCCGGGAGGCCGCCGAGCGCGCGTCATGGCGGCGCTACGGCGACATGGTCCCGTCCTGGCGGCACCGGTACCTGGACATGGAGGAGGACGCCGACCACGTCCGGGCGTACAGCCCCGGCGGCATCCCCGAAGCGCTGCAGACCGAGGAGTACGCGCGCGCCTGCCTGCGCAGCAGGAGCCAGCAGGCCGGCGCGTCCGAGATCGACGAGAGGCTCTACGTCCGCCTCATGAACCGCCGGTTCGACCGCGCCGTCCACCGGACGTTCACGGCCGTGGTCGACGAGGCGGCGCTGCGGCGGCTGGCGGGCGACCGCGGCACCGTCCGCAGCCAGCTGGAACGCCTGGCGGCCGCGAACGAGCAGGCGGGGAGCCAGCTGAGGGTCATCCCCCTCGGCAGCCCGGCGGCGCCGATCGTCCAGCAGCCCTTCACCATGCTGCTGTTCGAGAAGGCGGAGATCCCGGACGTCGTCTACGTCGAGTTCCTGACGACCGCCCTCTACCTCTCCAGGGCCATGGAGACCGCCGCCTACGAGAACACCTGGGACCGCCTCCATGCAGCGTCCCTCTCCCCTGAGGACAGCCGAACCCTCGTAGACGGCCTACTGGAAAGAAGCTGACACCACGCACCTCCCATGCCCGGTCAGGGCAGGGAAGGGTTTGCGGCTCGGCCCTCGGTGTTCAGCAGGACGACGGTCTCGGTGTGCTCAGGGGCAAGGTGGCGGCGGTGGGGCGAGGCGAGGGCGATACGGGTTCCTGCTAGGGAAGCTGCGCCGCACGGGCCCGCAGACAGGCCGAGAGCAGCGAGGTCCTGCGCGGCGCAGGCCGTTTCGGGGTCGGTGACGGTCACGGCCGCGTCCAGGCCGGACTGCAGGACGGGCCAGGCCAGGCTGGACGGCGTCGCGCAGTTGAGGCCCGCCATGGCGGTCGAGCCCGTCTCGACGGTCAGCGGCCCACCGTGGTGAAGGCTCGCCAGCACACAGGGCGCGGCGTCGGGCTCCACAGAAAGGACGGTAGGCCGGGCCGGGCCCGACCTGTAGTGGGTCACAGCCGCCTGTGCCAGCGAGCCCACACCCACCGGGACGGCCACCAGGCCCGCCGGCGCGGCACCCGCCTCGGCCAGTTGCTCGTCAATCTCGGTGAAGAGGGTGGAGTAGCCCTCGACGATCCACCGGGGCACGCGTTCGTAGCCGGGCCAGGCCGTGTCCTGGACGAGCAGGGCCGACGGGTCGGCGGCGGCCTCCTTCGCGGCGGCCCGCACCGCCTCGTCGTAGGGGCCGGGGACCTCGGTCAGGCCCGCGCCCGCCGCCTTGATCGCGGCCATCGCCGCGGGATGCACGCCGTACGGGACGTAGACGTCGGCCGGTGCGCCGAGGAGGCGCGCCATCTCGGCCACGGCGCGGCCGTGGTTGCCGTCCGTCGCGGTGATGAGCCGGACCGGGCCCCCCGCGCGCAGTTGATCCAGCGAGGCGTCCGGGAGCCGGTGCCTGTCGCGGAGCGCCCGCGCGATCCCCCACGAGGCGCCGAGGATCTTGAAGGCGGGGAGGCCGAGGCGGGACGACTCGTCCTTCACGAAGAGCCGGCGGACGCCCAGGTCGACGGCCAGCGACGGCAGTTCCACGAGCGGCGTCGGGGCATGGCCGGGGAGCGTCCGGTGGAAGGCGGCTACGCCGTGCGGCGCGGGCGGGCAGGTCCAGACGCGGGCGGCGGGACGGGTGAACCGGCGGGCCGGGGCGGGAGCGGTGACCATGGGACCCACGCTTCCGCAGCGGTCTATGGTCGGTCCAGCGAATGTTTTCGAGCGATATTCATCAGTCGAGTCGATGAATGGGGCTGCCTTGCTGGATCTGCACCGGCTGCGCCTGCTGCGCGAGCTGAAGCACCGGGGGACGCTCGCCGCCGTGGCGGAGGCCCTGTCGTACAGCCCGTCGTCGATCTCGCAGCAGCTCTCCGTCCTGGAGCGGGAGGCGGGGGTGCGGCTGCTGGAGCCGGTGGGACGCCGGGTCCGGCTGACCGCGCAGGCGGAGATCCTCGTCGCGCACACCGAGGCGGTGCTGGAGCGGCTCGAACGCGCGGAGGCCGACCTCGCGGCGTCGCTGGAGGGCCTCACGGGCGTGCTGCGGGTCGCCGCGTTCCAGACCGCGGCGCTCGCGCTCGTCCCGGACGCGCTGACCCGGCTCCGCGCCGCCCACCCGCGGCTGCGCATCGAGATCACCCAGCGGGAGCCGGAGAGCGCGCTCCCCGCCCTGCTCGCACGGGACTTCGACCTCGTGCTCACCGAGGAGTACCCGGGGGAGCCGGGGCCGCGCCCGGCGGGCGTCGAGTACGAGGAGCTCGGCGAGGACGAGATCCGCCTCGCCCTCCCCGCCGACGGCGCCGGAGCGGGAGACGGCGGGTTGCGGGAGGCGGCGGGGGTGCCGTGGGTCCTGGAGCCGCCCGGGACGGCGTCGCGGCACTGGGCGACGCGGCTGTGCCGGGAGGCCGGTTTCGAGCCGGACGTGCGGTTCGAGTCGACCGACCTGCTGCTCCACCTGCGGCTGGTGGAGCACGGCCACGCGGCCGCGCTGCTGCCCGGCCTGGTGTGGGCGGGGCATCCGCCGACGGTGCCGGTCGTCCGGCTGCCGGCGCGGCAGCGGACCCGGCGGCTGTTCACCGCGTCCCGGCGGGGCGGCGGCGGCCACCCGGCCGTGCGCGCGTTCCGGACGGCACTCGGCCGCGGATTCGCGGACCGGAACCCCCGGATCGGGGGATGACCCCACCGCGGTTAGGGGTTTTCCCCTATGGCGATTACTTCGCGCTGGAGGCAGAGTCGTATCCGGCAGCAGGGGACCGAGGCTCCTCCCCGGGAAGAAGGCACACGATGTCGAACACGCCGACCCTCACCTCGATGACCACCTCCGACCTGGCCGAAGTCCTGTTCTGCTGCGGGCTGCAGGAGTCCGACCGCCCCACCGCCGAGCAGGTCCGCGCGGCGATCCGCGACCGGATCGGCGCCTGCGGCGGGGACAGCTCCGGCTGCGTCGCCCTCGTCGCGCAGGAGGCGGGCGACCACCCCGAGATCTACCGCGCCCGGATGCGCTGGGCGCTCAGCACCGTGTCCCGGGCGTACCGGGGGCTCGGCACCGCCGCGGCCTGACCCCGGACGGCAACCGCTCACCAGGGAGAATCCGATGCGTTCACCGCTCATCGACCGGCGCGGGGACACCCTTCCCCGATCGGACATCCTGCCGCGTTCGCTGCGCGACCTGATCGCCGCCGAGGCGGGCGCCCAGGTCGCGGACGAGAGGCGGCGGCACCGGCAGCGCAGGGTCAGGGCCGCCCGGCGGGCCCCCTAGCCCGCCCGAAACGGCCCGCGCGAAACGGCCCGCGAGAAGGCGCCGCGTGCCCGTTGCCCGGCCCTCAGTGACGGGTCTTGCTCGTCTTCTTGTGCTTGGACTTGTGCTTGGAGCCGCCGCCCGACTCCCACTCGTAGCCGGGCGTGTTGCTCTTGCAGTAGCTGTCGCTGACCTTGGTGTCGGTCGCGTCGTGCTCGCACCACCGGTTCTGGCCGCCGCACGCGGTCAGCCCGAAGGCGGCGACCAGGACGGTCAGCGCGAGTGCGGTGGAACGGCTCTTGGGCATGGTCGGCCTTTCTCTGCCGGAGTGAAACGCAGGTCAGACGCGAGCGGCGGGGATCGCGTTCCGCCGCCGGGCGGCACCGGATTGTCCGTCTCCGGCCGCGAACTATGCTGACGCCCGTGAACGAAGAGGCGACGGACGAGCAGACCGGCGACGGCGCCCGCGAGTACCGCATCGGCGAGCTCGCGGCGGCGGCCGGCGTCCCCGTGCGGACGCTGCGCTACTACCAGGAGCGCAAGCTGCTGCCGCCGCCCCGCCGGGAGGGGCGCATCGGCCTCTACTCCGAGGACCATCTGGCCCGCCTCCGCATGATCGGGAACCTGCTCGAACGCGGCCACACCCTGGAGGGCATCCGCGAGCTGCTGTCGGCGTGGGAGCAGGGCCGCGACATCGGCACCGTCCTCGGCGTGGAGAAGGCCGTCACGGCGCCGTGGTCGAACGAGGTCCCGGTCACGATGACGCTGGCGGAGCTGGCGGCGCTGTTCCCCGGCGAGGCCGTCGGCCCCGACGCCGTCGAGCGGGCGGTCGCCCTCGGCCACATCGAGGTGGACGGCGACCGCGTCACCCACTGGAGCCGCCGCCAGCTGGACGCGACCGTCGCGCTCGTCCGGGCCGGGGTGCCGCTGGACGCGGTGCTGTCGGTGGCCAAGGAGCTCCAGCGCAGCATGGACGACCTCGCCGCCATGTTCGTCGGGCTGATCGCCGCGCACGTCGTCAAGAACGTCGGCGACCAGGACCTCGGCGAGCTCACCGAGACCCTCGCCCAGCTGCGTCCGGGCGCGCAGGTGTCGGTCGAGGCGGGGTTCGCGCGCGCGATGGACCGGCAGGTCCGCGCCGCCATCGACGAGCTGCTCGGCCGCCTGTCCAGCTCCTGACCGTCCCGTGCCGCGGCCCGGCCCGGTGCCGCTGATCGGCGGCGATACTGGTGGGCATGGTCGATGACGAGCGATGGAAGGCGCGGTTCCGCGCCGCCCGGATGAGCCTGCCCCGCTGGGCGCGTGACGCCCCGGACCGGAGCCTCTACCGGTCGAACGTGACCGGGACGTGGGAGATCTACAGCTGGGACCGGGGCACCGGCGCGCAGCGCCAGGTGACCGACCGCCCCAACGGCACGTGGATGGGCACCATCGACCCGGCCGGCGAGTGGGTGTGGTGGTTCGCCGACACCGACGGGGACGAGTTCGGCGTCTGGAACCGCGCACGGTTCGGGGAGGCGGAGAGCGCTCCGGCCGTTCCCGGGCTGGAGCCGTCGTATCCGTCCGGGCTGTCCCTGGGCCGCAGCGGCCTCGCCGTCATCGGACGGACGACCGAGGACGGCAACACCGTCCACCTGTGCCGATCCGACGCGGAGCCCGAGGTGCTCTACCACCACGCGGAGGACGCGCACATCGCCGCTCTGTCCCGCGACGAGAGCCTCATCGCGATCGGGCACAGCGAGCACGGCGACAGCCGCCACATGGCGCTGCGCGTGCTGCGCCCCGACGGGACCGTGGTCGCCGACCTCTGGGACGGCCCCGGCAAGGGCGTCTACGGTGCCGGGTTCGCCCCGGTCGACGGCGATTCGCGGCTGCTAGTCAACCATGAGCGGCGCGGCCGCGACGAGGTGCTCATCTGGGATCCGGTCGCCGGGACCGAGCGGGAGATCGTCCTCGACCTGCCCGGCGAGATCGGCGCCGACTGGTACCCCGACGGCACCGCGCTGCTGGTCTCCCACTCGCACGAGGCGCGCGACGAGCTGTACCGCTACGACCTGGACGGCGGCTCGCTGACCAGGATCGACACCCCGCGCGGCGTGATCGGCGGGGCCGCCGTCCGGCCGGACGGGACGGTCGAGTTCTCCTGGTCGTCGGCCGCCGAGCCGCCGGTGATCCGCTCCACCTCCGGCGCGGTCGTGCTCACCCCGCCCGGCCCGGCCGCGCCGCCGTCCGTGCCGGTCGAGGACGTGTGGGTGGACGGCCCCGGCGGCCGCATCCACGCGCTGGTCAGCAAGCCGGACGGCGACCGCCCGTACCCGACGGTGTTCGACGTCCACGGCGGGCCGACCGCGCAGGACGACGACTCGTTCACGCCGGTCGCGGCCGCCTGGGTCGACCACGGGTTCGCGGTCGTCCGCGTCAACTACCGGGGCTCCACCGGGTACGGCTCGCAGTGGCGGGACGCCATCGAGGGCCGCGTCGGGCTCACCGAGCTGGAGGACGTCAAGGCCGTCCGCGACTGGGCGGTCGAGTCGGGCCTCGCGGACCCGGCCCGGCTCGTCCTGACGGGCGGCTCGTGGGGCGGCTTCCTCACCCTGCTCGGCATCGGCACGCAGCCGGACGACTGGAGCGTCGCCGTCGCCGCCGTCCCCGTCGCCGACTACGTCGCCGCGTACGAGGACGAGATGGAGGGCCTCCAGGCGTTCGACCGCTCCCTGTTCGGCGGCTCGCCGGACGAGGTCCCGGACCGCTACCGCGAGTCGTCCCCGATCACCTACGTCGAGGCGGTCAAGGCGCCGGTGCTGGTGCTGGCCGGGGAGAACGACCCGCGCTGCCCGATCCGGCAGATCGACAACTACCTGGGCCGCCTCGCCGAGCTGGGCCTCCCGCACGAGGTGTACCGGTACGACGCGGGGCACGGCTCCCTCGTCGTCGAGGAGCGGATCACCCAGATGGCCGCCGAGATCGGCTTCGCCCGGAAGCATCTCGGTATGTCGTGATCTATCCCGGGGGCGGGCGGCGCGGGCCGCCCGCCCCCGGTTTACAAGATCGAACCTCGGGCATCCCTCCGAGCGGCCGGCGGCCGCCAGGCAGGCCCCGGCCCGCCCCCCGGTACAGGAGAACACCGATCGGGGGGATCCCAGTGACATGTCTTCGGCACGCCCATGCGCTCGTCCGGCACGCCTTCGGTGAACGAATACCGAGGCCGCACGGCCCCGCCTTCCGCCTGACCGCGCTGGTCATGGCCTTGGGCGCCGCCGCTACGGCCCTCACCCCCGTCCCGTCCGCCGCCGCCGCGTCGGCGAGCGACGACCCGCCTCGCGCCCGGCGGGCCGCACCGGCCGAGGCTCCCCCGCACGCGATTCTGCTGTCCGCGCCGGCATCGCGGGTTCCCGGCGGCGCTCCCGCGAACGCGCGCAGGGCGCCCGAACCGGTGGACCAGCAGGCCGCGCCCACCGAACCGCCGCCACCCACCGCGCCCCAGCCGCCCACCGAACCGGAGCCGCTCATCGCACCGCCGCCGCTCACCGCACCGCAGCTGCCCAGCTCGCCGTCATCGACCGCCACGGCGGAGGAGGAGCCCGCGACACCGGCGTCCGCGCAGGACGCCTCGCAGGCGGACGCTCCGAAGGCTCCGAAGCAGGACGCCCCGCAGGAGAGCGCCCTGCCTGACCTGCCCGACTCGCTGCGGCTGGAGCAGCGGTTCGCCGAGTACACGCTGCGCGGCAACGGCATCAGATGGCGCTCGACCGGCGGCTGCTCCGACCGGACGGTCCGCACCTGCACCTCCTTCGAGGGCGTCCGGTGGGGGACGGTCAAGGGCCTGATCCGCTTCGCCAGGTCGAGCGGCTGCAAGATCACCGTGACCGGCGGCACCGAGCACGGCCACGCGAGCGGCACCTACAGCCATGCGAACGGCTACAAGCTGGACATCTCCCCCACCCGCTGCGTGGACGCCGCGATCAAGCGCCACCCGTACGCCGGCCGGCGGGGCGACGGCGCCCGCCTCTACCGGTCACCGGACGGCACGCTCTTCGCCCGCGAGAAGGACCACTGGGACATCACCTTCCGCTGACCCGCGTCCCCGTGCCGCCGGGTCAGGCGCGGACCTCGCGGATGATGCCCACGAGCTCCCGCGTCACCGACTTGAACCCCGGCAGCCGGGACATCGCCACCATGCGGTTGACGAGCGGGACCGTCCGCTCCACGAGGAGGTAGGTCTTGCGGCAGCCGGGGGAGCTGTCGTGCACCCAGTACAGGACGATGCCCATCGAGTAGATCCACAGGAGTTCGGGCAGCTCGGCCCGGAACTCCTTGTCGATCTTCAGATCGGAGCCCTCCACGACCTCGCGGTAGATCGCGACCGCCGACTCGCGGGCCGGGCCCGACTCGGCGCTGAACGGGTTGAGCGGGCTGGTCGGCTCGGCGGCGAACTTGAAGAACTTCCCGGCGAACTCGTGGTACGGCACCATCGTGTCGACCCGGGCCCGCAGCACGCCCAGCAGCCGGGCCGCGAACTCCGTCTCGGTGTCGAGGACGGCCCGGCAGGCGGCGACGTGCTCGTCCTGCAGCTCGTCGTAGTACGCCTGGATCAGCTCTTCCTTGGACCCGAAGTAGTAGTAGGCGTTGCCGACCGAGACGCCCGCCTCCTTGGCGATCGCCCGCATCGTCGTCGCGTCGTATCCGCGCTCCCGGAACAGGCGCAGCGCCGTCTGGACGATCACGGCCCGCGTCTGCTCGGACTTCACGGCCTTCGTCTCGGTCACGCATGCCACCTTAAATCCCTGCCGCGGCGTCCGCTCATGCCCCGGCCGCCGTCCGGCGCGGCCGGGACGCGGCCCACCGGGGCGGACCGGGGTCAGGCGGTCAGTTCGGCGGCGACCAGTTCGGCCGTCTGGACGGTGTTGAGCGCGGCGCCCTTGCGGAGGTTGTCCCCGGACAGGAACAGGTCGAGCGCGTGCGGGTCGTCGAGCGAGCGGCGGACGCGGCCCGCCCACACCGGGTCGGTGCCGGCGGCGTCGGACGGCGTCGGGAACTCGTGCGTGTCCGGGTTGTCGCAGAGCACGACGCCGGGCGAGCGGGCGAGGATCCCCTGCGCCTCCCGCTGGTCGACGCGCTCCTCGAACGCGGCGTGCACGGCCATCGAGTGCCCGATGACGACGGGGACGCGGACGCAGGTCGCCGACACCCTGAGGTCGGGCAGCCCGAGGACGCGGCGGGTCTCGTCGCGGAGGGCGATCTCGTCGGACGTCCAGCCGCCGTCCTCCCCCGTCCCCGCCCAGGGCACGACGTTCAGCGCGAGCGGCGCCGGGAACGGGCCGAGGTCGCCGACCGCGCCGCGCATCGCGCCGGGGCGGTGGCCGAGCGTGCGGTCGCCGCCGACCTTCTCCAGCTGCGCGTACAGGGTGTCGACGCCGTCCTGGCCGGCGCCGGACGCCGCCTGGTAGGACGCGACGACCAGCTCCCGGAGCCCGTACCGGGCGTGCAGCGCGCCGACGGCGGCGATCATGGTGAGGGTCGCGCAGCCGGGGCCCGCGACGATGCCGCGCGGCCGGTCCCTGACCCGCTCAGGGTTCACCTCCGGGACGACGAGCGGGACGTCCGCGGCGGACCGGAACGCGCGCGACGCGTCGACCGCCACGGCGCCGCGGGCCGCCGCGACCGGCGCCCATTCGGCGGCCACCGCGTCCGGGACGGCGAAGATCGCGACGTCGGCGCCCGCGAAGACCCCGGGCGCGAGCGGCACCACCTCGGCCGGCGCGCCGCGCACCTGGAGCACGCGCCCGGCGGACCGCGGCGACCCGGCCAGGCGGATCTCCCCGTAGACGTCACGGCGGATGGACAGCAGGTCGAGCAGCACCGCACCGACCGTCCCGGTGGCGCCGGCGACCGCGAGGGTCGGCAGCCCGGAGGCGGAGCCCGTCGTCGCACTCACATCCACAGAACTACCGCCGTCCACCCCCGGTTCCCAAAACGGCCCACACCCGCTGGAATCACGGCGAAACAGCCCGGCTCGCGGACATGCGAAAGGCCGCGCCGGCCCCGGTACGGGACGGCGCGGCCCGCGCGGTGTCAGCGGCCGGTGCCGCCGTAGACGACGGCCTCGACCTGGTCGGAGTCCAGGTCGAAGGCGTGGTGCGCGGCGGCGACCGCGGTGTCGATGTCGTCCTGCGCGACGACGACCGAGATCCGGATCTCCGAGGTGGAGATCATCTCGATGTTCACCCCGGCCTCGGCGATCGCGCTGAACAGCTTCGCGGTCACGCCGGGGTGCGAGCGCATCCCGGCGCCGATCAGCGACACCTTGCCGATGCGGTCGTCGTAGCGGAGCGACTCGAAGCCGATCCGCTCCTTCAGCTTGTTCAGCGCGGTCAGCGCGCTCTGCCCGTCGGTGGACGGCAGGGTGAACGAGATGTCGGTGCGCCCGGTGGACGCCGCCGACACGTTCTGCACGATCATGTCGATGTTGATCTCGGCCTCGGACAGCACCGAGAAGATCGTGGCGGCCTCACCCACCTTGTCGGGCACCCCGACAACGGTGATCTTGGCTTCGCTCCGGTCGTGCGCGACGCCGGAGATGATCGCCTGCTCCATGTCCTGTCCTTCGATCTCGCTGCTGTCGACGACCCACGTGCCCTCCTTCTGACTGAACGAGGACCGCACATGGATCGGGATGTTGTAGCGGCGCGCGTACTCCACGCAGCGCAGGTGCAGGATCTTCGCACCGCTCGCCGCCATCTCCAGCATCTCCTCGTAGGAGATCTTCGGGATCTTACGGGCGGCGGGCACGATGCGCGGGTCGGCGGTGAAGACGCCGTCGACGTCGGAGTAGATCTCGCAGACGTCGCCGTCCAGCGCGGCGGCGAGCGCCACCGCGGTGGTGTCGGAACCGCCGCGGCCGAGCGTGGTGATGTCCTTGGTGCCCTGCGAGACGCCCTGGAAGCCGGCCACGATGCAGATCGAGCCCTCGTCCAGCGCGGTCCTTATCCGGCCCGGCGTCACGTCGATGATCTTGGCTTTGCCATGCGAGCCGTCGGTGATCACACCGGCCTGGGAGCCGGTGAACGAGCGGGCCTCGTGGCCCAGGTTCGCGATGGCCATGGCCAGCAGCGCCATCGAGATCCGCTCGCCGGCGGTGAGCAGCATGTCCAGCTCACGGCCCGGCGGCAGGGGGCTGACCTGCTTGGCCATATCGATGAGATCATCCGTCGTGTCGCCCATGGCGGAGACGACGACGACCACGTCGTTGCCCGCCTTCTTCGTCGCGACGATGCGCTGGGCGACCCGCTTGACGCCATCGGCGTCGGCGACGGAGGAGCCACCGTACTTCTGCACGACAAGAGCCACGAGTGGGCGCTCCTCGGATCGGGGTCAGGCGTACCGGACGTCGAGTCTACCGAGCCCGCTCCGATGGATCACGACCAGGTAACTGCCGGGGGTCCGCCGGGGGTCCGCGCGCGAGGCCGAACGTTCCCGGCGGACCACCACAAGGTAGGGCAAAGCGTCTATGTAGCGGCGGGGTGTGGGCGGCGCGCCCGGGTCGTGCCGCCCGCCGGTGATCCGGCGCGTCCGCGGCCCCGGGCCGGGCGCGGGCGCGCGCCGTGGTGTCCGAGCTGATGGGAGAGCCGATGGGCGCGTTCGACGAACTGCCGAGGGTGCGCAGGGGGCCGCTGCATGCGCTGTACGCGGCACTGCGGCGGCGCGCGCCGCAGATGTCCGCGGCGCGTCCGGACGGCGGCGTCCTGAACGTCGGCTACCGGGGCCGCACCGCCCAGGTCGTCTGGGACGGCGACCTCGGCGTGTTCGCCTGGGACGAGCCCGACGGCGGGCGGATCGGACCCGACGTCGAGAAGGCCGCCGAGGTCGTCGCGGCGGCGCTGGACGCGCCGGTGAGCCCCGGCGCGTCCGGCTAGACGGGCACGACCTCCCGCCAGGCGCGCGCGGCTAGGCGGGCGCGGCCTCCGCCTCGGCCTCCGGAGCGACGTCCAGGCGGGCGTTCGCGACGAACGCGTGCAGGGCCCGCAGCGCGGCGCCGGCGTGGTTGCCCCAGTGGTTGAAGTAGGAGTACTGCCACCACCACAGGGCCTCCAGGGGACGGTCCTGGTTGTAGTGGCGCAGCCCGTGGACGAGGTCGCTGGCGACGTCGACCAGGTCGTCCGACAGGCGGTAGGCGGTGGTCTCGGTGTCCTTGTACGGGTCGAAGACCTCGGCGTACTCGTCCAGCGCGACGAGGCGCTCCGACAGGCCCTGCCGGACGGCGTCCAGGTCCGGGTCGTCGCCGACCTCGGGCTCCCAGTTGTCCGGGAGGATGACGTCGGCGCTGGCGCCGAGCTGCGCGCCGGCCAGGATGACCTGCGACACCTCGAGGAGGAGGAGCGGGATCGTGTGCCGCCCGCCGTCGCCGCGGGCGACCGCCTCCAGTCCGTTCAGGTAGTTGTCGACATGGCACGCCACGCGCTCGGCGAGGGCGTTCCAGTCCTGCGGGCTGTTGGTGTCAGACATCGAGCAGCCTCCGTCCTTCGAATGCGCGGCCCAGCGTCACCTCGTCCGCGTACTCGAGGTCGCCACCCACCGGCAGGCCGCTGGCCAGACGGGTGACGGTAAGGCCCATGGGCTTGACGAGCCGGGCGAGGTACGTCGCGGTCGCCTCGCCCTCCAGGTTGGGGTCGGTGGCGAGGATCAGCTCGGTGACCGTCCCGTCCGCGAGCCGCTGCATCAGCTCGCGGATGCGCAGGTCGTCCGGGCCGACGCCCTCGATCGGGCTGATCGCGCCGCCGAGCACGTGGTAGGTGCCGCGGAACTCGCGGGTCTTCTCGATCGCGACGACGTCCTTGGACTCCTCCACCACGCAGATGACGTGCGGATCGCGGCGGGCGTCCCGGCAGATCCGGCACTCCTCCTCCTCCGCGACGTTCCCGCACGTCTTGCAGAAGCGGACCTTGTCCTTGACCTCCTTGAGCGCCTTCCCGAGCCGTTCGACGTCGGCCGGGTCGGCGGCGAGCAGGTGGAAGGCGATCCGCTGCGCGCTCTTGGGGCCGACGCCGGGCAGCCTGCCCAGCTCGTCGATGAGGTTCTGGACCACCCCTTCGTACAACGGACCCCTCCTTTCCTAGTCGTCCGCTTTCCTGGTCGCTCGCGCTCAGGCGCCCTGGCCGCCACCGCCGCCGAGGCCCGGGAAGCCGCCGGGCAGACCGCCTCCGGGGAGACCGCCGCCGGGCATGCCGCCGCCGAGCCCCTGCGCGAGCGGCCCCATCTTCTCCTGCTGGAGTTCCTGCACCGCGCGTCCGGCGTCGCGGATCGCGGCCAGGACGAGATCGGCGATCGTCTCCGCCGTGTCGGCCGGGTCGTCGGCGTCGATCGCCTTCGGATCGATCGCCAGGCCCGTGACCTCGCCCTGCCCGTTGACCGTCGCCGTGACGAGCCCGCCGCCCGCGGTGCCCTGCACCTCGGCCTCCGCGAGCTCGCGCTGCGCGGTGAAGAGCTGCTGCTGCATGGCCTGCGCCTGCTGCAGAAGCTCCTGCATGTTCAACTGACCACCGGGTTCCACGGTGCACTCCCTACTTCCGGCCCCCGAGGGCCTGCTCTCTGGCGCTCCGCCAGCCGCCGGACGTCCGTCCCACGAGACTACGGCTTCGCGCCATGATGCGGTAAGTACGCCGGTCACGATCTTGGCCAGAGTGCTCCCACGCTTGATCCGCGCCAAACCCGGGGCGGGGCCCCGGCTAGGCTCGCGCCGATGACCGACTTCTTCGCCGGGGACCCGCGCAGCAACCGCGAGCGGATGCTGGCCGGTGACCTCTACATCGCCGACGACCCCGACCTGGAGGCGGCGTCCAGGCGGGCCGTCGCCCTGGCCCACCGGTACGGCGAGGTCTACGCCACCGACCCGGACGCGGCCCGCCCCATCCTGGAGGACCTCCTCGGCTCAATCGCACCGGACGCCCATATCCGTCCGCCCCTGTACGTCGACTACGGCTCCTACATCACAGTCGGTTCCGGCACGTTCGCCAACTTCGGCCTGACCGCGCTGGACGTCGCGCCCATCACGATCGGCAGCGACGTACAGATCGGCCCGAACGTGCAGTTGCTCACGCCGACGCACCCTCTCGACCCGGAGCGGCGGCGGGCGAAGCTGGAGGCCGCCGAGCCGATCGTGATCGAGGACAACGTCTGGCTGGGCGGCGGCGCCATCGTCCTGCCCGGGGTGACCATCGGCGAGAACAGCGTCATCGGCGCGGGCGCCGTGGTGACGAAGGACGTCCCCGCGAACGTCGTGGCCGTGGGCAACCCTGCCCGCGTGATCCGCTCCCTCTGAGGTCGCGGCGGCCTCACCGCCGCTCTCGGCCGACTCAACGGTCTCTCGACGGCGACACAGCCTGCGACGTGGTCTCGATCACACACTGTCACATTGCGCGACAGGGCGGCGTCTTGTGCTCGAACCGCTCGAAGCGAGGGAGGCATCATGACTGAGAACACCGATGTGATCGTGGTCGGCGGCGGATATGCCGGTGTCATGGCGGCCAACCGTCTGACGCGGCGCGGCGACGTGACCGTGACGCTGATCAACCCGCGCCCGTCCTTCGTCCACCGGGTCCGCCTGCACCAGCTGGTCGGCGGGACCGGCTCCGCCGTCGTCGACTACCGGGAGGTCCTGGCCGAGGGCGTCCGGCTGGTGGTCGACACCGTGACGCGGATCGACGCGGCCGGACGCGGCGTGGAGCTGGCGAGCGGCGGCGCGGTCGGCTACGACTACCTGGTCTACGCGGCGGGCAGCGGCAGCACCGATTCGCGGGTGCCCGGGGCGGCCGAGTTCGCGTACCCGATCGCCAGCCTGGAGGAGTCGCAGCGGCTGCTGCCGGTCCTCGACGCAGCGCCCGCGTCGGCCGCGGTGACGGTGGTCGGAGCCGGTCCGGCGGGCATCGAGACGGCCGCCGAACTGGCGGAGCAGGGCCGCGGCGTGACCCTGGTCTGCGGCGGGGTGCTCGGCCCGTACCTGCACCCGCGCGGGCGGCGCTCGGTGGCCGGGCGGCTGGCGGAACTGGGAGTGACGGTCGTGGAAGGCCCCGGCACCACGGTGACGGCGGTGACGTCCGATGCGGTGCGGCTCGCCGACGGCCGGGAGCTGCCGAGCACGGTGACCATCTGGGCCGCCGGCTTCGGCATCCCCGACCTCGCCGCGCGCAGCGGGCTGAGCACCGATGCCCTGGGACGGCTGCTCACGGACGAGACACTGACCAGCGTGGACGACGAGCGCATCGTCGCGGCCGGGGACTCGGCGGCGCCGTCGGGCCTGCCGCTGCGGATGAGCTGCCAGGCCGCGATGCCGCTGGGCGCGCGGGCCGCCGACACGGTGCTCAGCCGGTTGGCGGGGGAGCGGCCCGAGCCCCTCAACCAATCGTTCGGAGCGCAGTGCATCAGCCTCGGCCGGCACACCGGCATCTTCCAGTTCGGCAACCGGTCCGACGTCGCGGTGTGGCTCCACATCGACGGCCGCCTCGGAGCGAAGGTGAAGGAGACCGTGTGCAAGGGCATCGTGAAGCACCTGGCCGATGAGGCGCAGAAGCCCGGCGGGTACAAACTGCACCGCGTCAAGGGAGGCGCTGGACGCCGCAAGGCCCTGGAGGCCATGGGCACCGAGACGCCGGCCGTCCCCGAACGGGTCGGCTAGGCCCGATCGGGCCGGCCCGCAGCGGAAATGGTCAAGACATGAGCGCCGTCTCGGCGGTCAGGAGTTGTCGATCTCGCGGATGATCTGGCCGCCGAGTTCGCGCTGGATGAGGGCCATGCCGTTCATCTCGGCCTCGGTGCCGTCGGCGTCGGCGTCGCCTTCGGGGTCGACTTCGTCGCTCTCGTCCATGGGCGCGGGCTCGGGAGGCGGCGGGGGCTCGTCCGGCGGCGGGGGCAGGGGGCCCGGGTCCGCCTGGCGTGCCGCGCTCTCGCCGTCCGCCGGGCGGGGGACGGGGTTGGGCCGGGCCTGGGGGGTGGACTGCGGTGCCGACTGCGCCGCGTTGCCGAAGCCGCCGGACGGGGCGGATCCGCCGAAACCGGAGGACTGCGCGTTGCCGAAGCCCCCGCCCGGCCGGCCGCCGCCGGGGCCCGGGGTCGAGGGGCGGCCGCCGCCACCGCCACCGCCGCCGCCGCCTCCGACGACGGTCTCGATGCGCCAGTCGACGCCCATCCGCTCTTTGAAGACCTCGCGGAGGACGGTCTCGCGTCCGCCGTTGACGAAGCCCAGCCGGCGCCCCTCCGCGTCGAAGCCCAGGGTCAGGACCTTGCCGTCCAGCGACACCGGCTGGACCCCGGACATGATCGTCATCCAGGTGGCGCGGCTCTTCTGCTTGACCGCCTCGACCACGTCGGGCCAGAGCCGCTGGACGGTCCCGAAGTCCATCCCCCCGCCGGCAGCCGGAGCCTGACTCGGCTGCGCCGCCGGGGCGGCGGGCGGGCTGGGCGCGGCAGGCGCGGCGTTGGACGGGGGCGAGGGGGGTGAAGGTCGTTGGGGCGCAGGGGCCTGCGGCGGCGGAGAACTCTGGGCAGGGCCGGCGCTGGGCGCGCTCGCGTTGCCGCGGTTATCCACAGAACCGTGTTCTGGCGGCGCCGCGGTGGGACGGGGGGAGACACTGGGAGTGGGGTCGCCCCCCTGGGGGGGCGGGGTGTCGGTTCCCTGCGCGCCGCTGAAACCGGCGGCACCCCCGAAACCGGCTGCGCCGCCGGCGAGGGCGCCCTGGGAGGCTTGGCGCTCCAGGCGGTCGAGGCGGGCGAACATGGACGCCTCGTCCTCGTAGGCGGCGGGCAGCAGGATGCGGGCGCAGATCAGTTCCAGCAGCAGCCGCGGGGACGTGGCGCCGCGCATCTCGGTGAGGCCGGTGTGCAGCAGGTCGGCGGCGCGGGTCAGCTCCCCCGGGCCCATGGAGGACGCCTGGCGCCGCATCGCCTCCAGCTCGTCCGGCGGGACGTTCAGCAGGCCCGTCCCGCCCGCCTCGGGGACGTTCGACAGGATCACCAGGTCGCGGACGCGTTCCAGCAGGTCGGCGGTGAAGCGACGCGGGTCCTGGCCGCTCTCGACGACGCGGTCGATCGCGGCGAAGACGGCGGCGCCGTCGCGGGCCGCGAAGGCCGCGATGACCTCGTCCAGCAGGGCGGAGTCGGTGTAGCCGAGCAGCGAGACGGCCCGCGCGTAGGTGATGCCCTTCTCGTCCGACCCGGCGAGGAGCTGGTCCAGGATCGACAGCGTGTCGCGGGCGGAGCCGGCGCCGGCGCGCACCGCCAGCGGCAGCGCGGACGTCTCGTAGGGGACGTCCTCCGCCTTCAGGATCTCCTCGACGAGCTCCTGCAGCACGCCGGGCGGGATCAGCCGGAACGGGTAGTGGTGGGTCCGGGAGCGGATCGTCCCGATGACCTTCTCCGGCTCGGTCGTCGCGAACACGAACTTCAGGTGCGGCGGCGGCTCCTCGACGAGCTTCAGCAGCGCGTTGAAGCCCTCGCGGGTGACCATGTGCGCCTCGTCGATGATGTACACCTTGAAGCGCGCCGACACCGGCGCGAAGAACGCGCGCTCCCGCAGGTCGCGGGCGTCGTCGACACCGCCGTGGGACGCGGCGTCGATCTCGATGACGTCGATGTGCCCCGTCCCGGACGGGCCGAGCGCGACGCACGAGTCGCACTTGCCGCACGGGTCGGGCGTCGGCCCCTGTTCGCAGTTCAGGGAGCGGGCGAGGATCCGGGCGCTGGAGGTCTTGCCGCACCCGCGCGGACCGCTGAACAGGTACGCGTGGTTGATCCGGCCGTTGCGCAGGGCCTGCTGCAGCGGCTCCGCGACGTGCTCCTGTCCCTTCAGCTCGGCGAACGTCGCTGGCCGGTACTTGCGGTACAGCGCCAGACTCATCGGGGGTCCGCCCTCCTGGAGAAGCAGAGCGTCAGAAGCGAAAGGACCCCCCGCACACCCGCCAGAGCCTGTTTATCCTTGCTGCCTTCCGGCCCTGGGGAGGTTCACAGGGTGACGCCATGCGAGGGGTCTACCCAGAGTCTATGGCATCCCCGGCCGTGGATTGCCACGGTTCCCGCGTAGTCTCCGCCTCATGCCCGCCGCATCCGAGGACACCCTCCTGCACATCGCCGAACGGACCCACTGGGAATCCGCCCGCGCCGCCGGTGTGTCGTACACCATGTCCACGCTGGGCCGGACGCTGGACGACGAGGGTTTCATCCACTGCTCGTCCGACATGACCCAGGTGGACGGCGTCCTCGCCCGCTTCTATGGCGGTATCGACCGGGAAGATCTGGTTCTGCTGGTCATCGACGTGTCCCGCCTGGACGCTCCCGTCCGCCACGAGCCCGTCGGGGACGCGGTCTTCCCGCACGTCTACGGACCGATCCCGGTCTCCGCCGTAATCGATGTCAGGTCACTGCCCGAGACCCGGTAGGCTTCCCCGTGGAGGATTCGCCTAGTGGCCTAGGGCGCACGCTTGGAAAGCGTGTTGCGTGCAAGCGCTCGCGAGTTCGAATCTCGCATCCTCCGCCGCACCGAGGCCGGTGCCCGACACGGGCACCGGCCTTTCGCGTGCCCGGCCCCGGGCGGCTCCGCTTGTGCCCGGCCAGCGGGGCGGCGAGTGGAGGGAACTTAGTGACGGGCCGGTTGACCTGGGCGGTAACTGGTTTACTGAGTCCGTAAGTCGAGTGACGCATGTTGTTGCGTTGCCTTCTCCGGGTGGGGCCGACGCCGTAGACTCGAAGTGTGATCTTCAAGGCGGTCGGTGATGGCAGGCCCTACCCGGACCACGGGCTCTCGTCCCGGGACTGGGCCAAGATCCCGCCCCGCCAGGTCCGCCTCGACCAGCTCGTCAGCACCAAGCGGGAGATGGACCTCCAGTCGCTGCTCTCCAAGGACTCCACGTTCTACGGCGACCTGTTCCCGCACGTCGTCCAGTGGCACGGTGAGCTCTACCTGGAGGACGGCCTGCACCGGGCACTGCGGGCCGCACTGCACCAGCGGCAGGTCCTGCACGCGCGCGTCCTCGACCTGGACGCCGTCGACATGGGCTGACGCCGGTCAGCGGGTCCGGGCGGCGGGCTCCAGGGCGCGGGCCTGCTGCGGGCTGGTGCGCTGACGCGCCGGCTGGACGAACCCGGGGCGCGCCGCCAGCAGCCCGAACACGACCTCCGGCACGACCAGCGCGAGCAGCAGCACGAGCGGGACGTTCCAGCCGCCCGTGGCGTCGTGCAGCACCCCGACGGCGAGCGGGCCGGCGCCCGCGAGGAGATAGCCGCCCGTCTGCGCCATCCCGGACAGCGCCGCCGCCACGTGCGGGCTCGGCGAGCGCAGGCTGAGCAGCGTGTACGCCAGCGGGAACGCGCTGCCGGTGCCGAGGCCGAGGACGATCACCCAGGTCCAGCCGGCGGACGGGGCGAGCATCAGCCCGCCGACGCCCACCACCATGGTCGCGGCGACGGCGACGACGAGGGGGCGCTGGTCGCGCAGCCGCGCCGCGAACACCGGGACGACGAACCCCAGCGGGATCCCGACGATCAGCATCGCGGAGACCATCATCCCGGCGGCCGCGGGGGCGAACCCGGCGTCCTGCATGATCTCCGGCAGCCACGACATCAGCACGTAGAACATCAGCGACGCCAGCCCCATGAAGGCCGCGACGTGCCAGGCGGTCGGGGAGCGCAGCAGCGATCCCTCGCCGCGCGGGGCGGCGGCGGCCGGTGCCGCGGCGCGCGGCTCCCGGCGGACGCGGAGCGCGAGCGGCCCCCAGACCAGCACGGCGATCAGGGACGGGACGGCCCAGACGGCGAGCGCGAGCCGCCAGCCGCCGGCCTCGTCCAGCGGGACCGCGAGCCCGGCCGCGATCGCGCCGCTGGCCGCCATGAGCATCATGGCGAGGCCGGTGAGCGAGCCCACGCGGGTCGGGAACGCGCGCTTGATGACGGCCGGCATGAGGACGTTGCCCATCGCGATCCCCGCGCCCGCCAGGACCGTTCCAACGAACAGCGACACCGGGGACTGCACCACGCGCAGCACGATCCCCGCGGTGATCATCACGAGGGAGCCGGCGATGGCGGTCTCGGCGCCGAACCGGCGCGCCGCGAGCGGCGCCACGGCCGCGAAGACGCCCAGGCACAGCACCGGCAGCGTGGTGAGGACGCCCACTTCGGCGCCCGACAGCCCGAAGACGTCCCGCAGCTCGCCGAGCACGGGGGCGATGCCGGTGATCGCCGCCCGCAGGTTGACCGTCAGCAGGACCAGCCCGACCAGCGACCAGACGGCCGTGGCGCGGGAAACCGGAGTCGTCGCAGAACTGTTCATCTCACCTTGCTCATCGTCGGTCCGCACCGGCGGGGGGCCGGGCACGTCTTCTTCGTCGTCGTCGTTCGCCTTCGCAGCCCGGCCGGGATCGATCGGGCGCGGCATGCGCACTGATCCCGTCGTCGGGGCGGGAGACGGCCGCAGGAGCGGCGTTCTCCCCTGCTCAGGGCGAGAAGTCTTCGGTGGGCCGCGCGTCCGGGTGACGCGCGGTGTGTTGGTCCGGCCCGCTCACGGGCCTCGGTGTCGGGCGCTCGTCAGGTGGTCGCGGCGCGGCAGGGGGGCCGCATCACGTCGCCGTCGCGGCGCTCCGGATCGCGGGGGTCAGGGCTCATGCACGGTCTCGCGTCCCGGCCGGGGGCCGGCGAGTGCGGTGGCGAGGATCTGGTCCAGACACGCGTGGGTGGCGCGGGTCGCGGCGTCCGCGTCGCCGCCCTCGACGGCGGCGGCGATGGGGCCGTGCGGGACGTCGGTGTGTTCGAGGAGGGCGCCGGCGGTTCCGATGCTGGCCCGCAGCGCGGCGCTGAAGTCGCGGTACAGGTCCGTCAGGACGCGGTTGTGGGTGGCCTCGACCACGGCCATGTGGAAGGCGAGGTCCGCTTCGACGAACGTCTCGTGCGCGCCGGCGGCCAGCGCGGCGTCGCGGCGGCCGAGGGCGACCGCGATGGCGGCGATGTCGGCCTCGGTGCGGCGGGTCGCGGCGAGCCGCGCGGCCTCCACCTCCAGCCCGCGCCGGACCTCCAGGATCTCGATGAGCTCCGCCCGCTCCAGGCGCCGCCGGACGGCGCCGGACAGCTCGCTCGTCGCGCGCACGTACGTCCCGTCGCCCTGCCTGCTTTCGAGGAGGCCCGCGTGGGTGAGCGCGCGGACGGCCTCGCGGACGGTGTTGCGGCCGACGCCCAGCGACTCCGCCAGCACGGGCTCCGGCGGGATCTTGGCGCCGACCGGCCAGTTCCCGCCGACGATCTCGTCCCTGAGCTGGGCGATCACCTGGTCGACCAGGGAGGACCGCCGAGCCGTGCGCAACGTCATCGTCCAACCTCCGGTCAACCAGTCATCCTACGTTTAAGGGTAAAGCGTGATCAGGCTGGATTTGTTCCCGTTCGACGGGAGATGCCTCACACCGGCCTCGCGGCCGCGGGCGTGCACACGTCAGCGATGGCGGCGCTCGGACGGTGTGCCGGTGTCAGAGGGCGGGGTCGTCGTGCTGGCCGTGGAAGGACGGAGCCCGCGCACCGGACGCCGACATGAGCTGGGACGCGGAGAGACCCGCGGCCTGGAGCGCCTGACGGTAGGCGGTGGCCGCGCTCTCGCTGTCCTGGACGAGTTCGAAGAGCTCGCCCAGTTCCCTGTAGAGATGTGCCGCCGGACGGCCCGAAGCCAGCATCGCGAGCTGCTCGGACGCGGCACGCAGCACCACCTGGGCGGCCGTGTGGTCGCCCTGGGCGACACGTGCCCGCGCTAGGACGAGCCTGGCCAGCACGCTCTTCTGCGTGCGGACGGCGAGGTCGCTGCCGGGCTGCGGCGTCACGCTGTGGGTGCTCGTCGGAGGAGCGAGGGCCAGGCCGGTGTTGAGGAACTGCTCCAGCGTGGCGATCGCGTCGTCCAGCTCGCCCATGAGGACCAGCGCGCGCGCCTTGGCGATGGTGCTCTCGGTGAACTCGTCTCCTTCGAGGTCTCCCGTGGCCTGGAGGAGAGCCAGGGCCTCCTGCGCGGCCTCACGGGACCCTTCGGCGCGCGGACGCTCGACCCCGAACTCACCGGACGGCATGGCACCCGGCGCCGCGACGACCGAGAACGGCAGGACGCCCCTGAGCAGTGCTTTGGCGCCAGCAAGGGCCAGACGGGCCTGGCTCTGCACAGGCGTGGCATCCGTACGTGCCGCCAGCGCCTGGTCGGCGAAGTAGAGGGAGTCGCCGACGGTGCCCTCTTCCAGGGCCCGCATGCTCGCCCGCTGGTAGTGGACGCTCACCGGCTCGGCCTCGGCGGAGTCGTCGGGGTGGAGGAGGCGCCTGCCGAGGTCGTGCGCGCGCGCCGGGTCAGAACGGTCCACGTAGGCGAGCAGCAGGATGCGCCCGGCCTCGGTGAACTCGTTGCCGACGCCGAGCCCGAGCTGTTCGAGCCGCTCGACGGCGCGCTCGCCGAGCGCGATGGCCTGCCCCAGGTCGCCGACGGTGTGGTAGCACCGGGCCAGCGCGATCACGGGCGGCAGCCAGCTGGCCCGGCCCGGGTCGCGTTCGGCCTGCTCGCGCAGCTCCTCGAACAGCGCGATCGCGGCGTCCGTCCGGCCCAGCTCCTCCAGGGCGCGGGCGCGCCCCCAGCGGGCGCGGGACGTGAGGTCCGGGTCGTCGCTGCGGGCGATCACCTCGTCGAAGCCCGCCTCGGCGGTGGCGGCGTCGCCGCGCAGCAGCGCGAGGTGGGCGTGCCGCTCCCGCACCTCCAGGTGCGCGCGCTGCTCCGGCTCCACCCCCTCCGCGAGGTACTCCGGGGTGCAGCCGAGGCGCTCGGCGAGCATGCGCAGCACCGTCGGGGTCGGTGTGCGCTTACCCGACTCGATGAGGGAGATGTAGCTGTCGGAAAGGTCGTGACCGGCGAGCTGTGCCTGCGACAAGCGTCTGGTCAGCCGCAGGTTGCGGACACGTTCGCCGACATTGCCTGGACCCGGCATGTGGACTCACTTAGCGGAAGTAAACAGGCGGCTGGGGTGCCGACATGATTGCACATTGCGCGTTATCGCACATCGAGAGCAAGGAAGCGGGGATGGAAGAGGCCCGCCGGCGCGGACCCGTCCGGCGCCCGCGCGCACGCTGCTGGAACGCGGTGGCGCACCGGTTCGTACCGGCCGGTCGTCCGGCGGTCGCGACGTCTGTCACCTCCCCGACGGTATCCGAACGGGCGGACAAGATCTCGGTCACCGCCGATATTGACCAGTCCGCCGCGCTTTCCGGCCATCGCGTCACCGGGGGCGTCTACCGCGCGCCCGCCCCCGACCAGGCCACGGGCGATCGACGCGGCCCGTCGCGCCGCTGCGCGCGGGCCGCCGTCCTCGGCGGCGGGGTCACGCCTCGGGGTCGGCGCCGTCCTTGGGGCCGGGGGCCGCGGGGACGTCCTCGGTCTTCTTCGGCCGGCGCGGCGGCGGGGGCGGGGGGAGGGTCTTCTCCACCGGCTCCGGGTTCTTGTTCGGGAAGATCATCTCGCAGACTTCGAGGTACAGCTGCTCGGGGTAGGGCAGGTAGTCCACGTTGGTGAGCGCCTGGTCCTGGCCGGCGGACTCCAGGATGAACTCGCCGTAGCCGAGCATGCGGCCCGCGATCGTCCGCTTGAAGCTCATGTCGGTGACCTTGGCCAGCGGCATCATCGCGACCTTGCGGGTGATCAGGCCCGTGGTCAGCAGCATCCGCTGGTTGGTGATGACGAAGTAGTCGACCGACCATTCCGCGACGCGCCAGACGAACCAGGCGAGCAGGAGCAGCCAGCCCCACCAGATCCAGCTGATCACCTTGCCCGCGTCGCTGGCGACGGTGTTGCTCAGCACGCCCGCGATGATCAGGCCGCCGAGGACGAGCCCGACCGGGACCATCAGCACGGCCGGGTGGCGCCGCACCGTGATCACCTGGTTCTCGTGCGGGAGCAGGTACTTGTTGACCGACGCGGGCGCCGAGTCGCCGGGGGTGACGAGTCTCATCCGGGCCTCAGGCGAGCGCGTTGACGAAGGTGGCCAGGGAGCCGGCCGCGGACGCGAGGCCGTTGGCCGCCGTCTCCACGGTCTGCGCCGCGCCGTCCGGCTGCTGGATGACGTAGAAGGCCACAAAGGCCACCGCGGCCCATGTCATGTACTTCTTTGCGGGCACGGCTGCCTCCCGGAGCGTCGACTCACGGACCCCGGTTCAGTTTCGCACAGCGTGTCCGACCGGCAAAGCAAGGGATGTAGCGCGTTGCCGCCACCGAAGGCCCCCGCGGAGCCCGGCCGGTGGCACGTGCGCGGCCGGCTATGGCGCGTTGTCCAGCGACGACCGGCTCGCCTTGCGGCGCTTCTCGGCCGCGACCGTCGCGAGCACCTCCAGGTGGCGGCGCGCGATGCGCTCCACGAGATCGGGCGGCGCCGACCCCGTCACCTCTTCGGCACCGTAACGCGCGGCGGAGACGCACCGCTCCACCGTGTCGGCGCCGTGCACCCCGTCGAACTCCTCGGTGAGCCGCTCGCCGATCGCGGCGTAGCGCGGCCGATCGTCCCCTTGGTGAGCCATCGTGTGACCTCGACTCGAAATCGCTCGCGCCGCCCGGTCCGTTGACGGTCCCCTGTGCCGGGACGGCGGAGGGAACGCGCACGGCGTTCCGTAGCCGGGTGGTACCCCCTGGGCCCGGGAACGAACATCGCAGGTCACGTCGGGTCTTGGGGAGGGTGGGGACGGTAGGCGGCGGCGCGGCCGGGCCGGGTCAGACGACGCCGTACAGGCGGTCCCCCGCGTCCCCGAGGCCGGGCATGATGAAGCCCTGCTCGTCCAGGTGCGAGTCGATCGCCGCGGTGACCACCCGGACCGGCGCCGAGATGTCGGCGAACGCCCGCTCCAGGTACTCCAGCCCCTCGGGGGCGGCGAGCAGGCAGATCGCGGTGACGTGGTCGGCGCCGCGGTCGATCAGCAGCCGGATCGCGGCGGCGAGCGTCCCGCCGGTGGCGAGCATCGGGTCGAGGACGTAGCACTGCCGCCCGGACAGGTCGTCCGGCAGGCGGGTCGCGTACGTCTGGGCCTGCAGCGTGCCCTCGTCCCGGATCATGCCGAGGAAGCCGACCTCGGCGGTCGGGAGCAGCCGCGTCATCCCGTCCAGCATCCCGAGGCCGGCGCGCAGGATCGGCACGACGAGCGGCTTCGGGCTCGCCAGCTGGACGCCGTGCGTCTCGACGAGGGGGGTCCGGACGGTCGCCTCCGCGACCCGGACGTCGCGCGTGGCCTCGTAGGCGAGCAGGGTGACCAGCTCGTCCGCCAGGCGCCGGAAGGTGGGGGAGTCGGTGCGGACGTCCCGCAGCGTGGTGAGCTTGTGCGCGACGAGGGGGTGGTCGACGGCGAGGGTCTGCATGGGGTCACCGTAGCCCACCCGGGCCGCCCGGCCGGACCTTGCCGATCTAGGATAGGACGCCGCTGAGCTGGGCAGTATGGCGGTATGAACAGCGAGAGCGAGCACCAGCCGAGAGGAGCTGCGGGGCCGCGCGAATCCGCGTCCGGCGCGCCCGGCCCGCCCGCCTCCCCCCGTCCGGCCGGACCGCCGGGCCCGTCGCGGGAGGCCGCGCCCCCGCCGACCGCCGCTCCTGGACCCTCCGAACCCGCCACTCCCGCCTCCTCCTCCGACGCCGCCTCCGAGGCCGCTCCCCCCGCGGCGGACGCCGCGGTGACCGAAGTCACAGGCGAGGAGCCCGCGCCGCGCCCCGGCCCGCAGGGCGACATCTCCCCCGAGCAGGTGCGCGAGCATCTGCGCCGCAGAGCCATCTTCCTGCGCGAGCTGGCGGAGGCCCGCGAGCTGCGCGCCCGGGTGACGCCGCACCGGTCCCGCCGCGCGCGGATCCACGCGGCCCTGCGGCGCCGCACCTTCCGCATCAATTGATGGGGATTGGATAGGTTCTTGGCGCCAGGTACCAGTACGTGGTGCCGACTCCCGGTCTGACCGCCGGGTGCGGCGCCGAGTTTGACGGTGGGGCACGCGTCTGCGCGCCGCATCTGCGACCATGCCCTGGCAGGAGACGCGCCGGTGGGGTGGAAATGACGGATGTGGACGCGACGGACTTCGCCGTCGTGGTGTACCGGGAAGACGAGCGCTGGGAGGCCGAGATCCTCCCGGTGGCGCTGACCGAGGACCTCGCGGGGCTGATCCATGCCCTGCGCCAGCAGCCGAGCCTCGGCGGCACGGTCGGGCTGGTCTCGGTCGGCGACGACTTCTTCGTCGCGATCCGGCTCCTCGGCGACGACGTCATGGTGTTCCTGTCGGACGTCACGGCCTCGGTCGACTGGCCGCTGGCCGGCCAGGTGCTCGACTACCTCGACATCCCGATCCCGGAGGACGAGGAGCTCGACCAGGTCCTCCCGGTCGGCGACATGTCGATCTTCGCCGATCTGGGGCTGGACGAGATGGAGCTCGGCGCGATCTCCGGCGACCTGGAGCTGTACCCGGACGAGATGCTGCTCAGCATCGCCGGCCGCGTCGGTTTCGCGCCGGCCTTCGAGCGCGCCCTCGACGCCGTCCCCTGATCCCCTGTTCTCTCGCCCCCTGCGCGCCTGACGGCGGAGTCCACGTCCGGCAGTCCCTGATCAGGCGGATGTCGGGAAACCGTGGGTTCGGGCGTAGTCGTGCAGGCCGGCCCAGTCGTCGCCCGTGTGGCTGTGCGCCGGGTCCAGGCAGCCGAGGCTGATGGGGCGCCTGGCGTCGTAGCGGGGCGCGCGCGTGTCCGGCGGGTTGGTGAAGTCGAGGACCTCGGCGATGTTGCGGGCGGCGGCGTCCCGCACGGTCAGCGGCTCCAGGCCCCAGCGCCACTCGATCGCCTTCAGCACGGACGTGTGGTCGTACACCTCGTGCGCGACGGCGCCGCGCCGCGCCCGCGGCGAGATCAGCAGGCACGGGACGCGGAAGCCGCGCAGCCCGGTGCCGAGGTCGGGGCGCGGGTCGGGGCCGGTGGGCGGCGGGACGTGGTCGAAGAACCCGCCCCACTCGTCGTAGTTGATCACGAAGAGGGTGCGCGGCCAGTTCGGCGACGTGACGAGCGCCGTGTAGACCTCGTTCAGGAACGCCTGCCCGAACCGGATGTCGGCGAGCGGGTGCTCGTCCTCGGACATGCCGGGCAGGAAGATCTCGCCGAGGAAGCCGGGCTCGACGAAGCTGACCGCGGGCAGCCGCCCGGCGAGGGCGTCGGCGCGGAACTCCCAGATGCTCCGGCTGATGTCGAGGTGGCGGAGCCCCCACAGCGCGGTGAACGGGACGTCGCTGAAGTAGTAGCGGCAGGAGACGCCCTTGGCCTTCAGCCGGTCCCAGATGGTGGTGGTTTCGGAGATCGTCAGCGAGTTGGAGATCCGATCGGTCTGCGCCGCGTGCTGGTAGATCCGGTTGGGGAACGTGGACGACATGATCGCGGGGAAGTAGCGGTCGCAGACCGTCCAGTCGAGCGCGGCGTGACCGTGGAAGCCCAGGTCGGGGCCCTCGTAGTAGCCGATGGAGAAGACGTCGTTGTTCCCGGCGCGCAGCCATCCGTCGCAGTTGCCGTCGTTGTACTCGACGCGCCCGCCCGCGTAGGAGTGGTCGGGGTCCTGGAAGCCGCAGCCCCACGGCACCTTCAGATGGTGGGTGCCGTGCTCGTTGCCGTCGGCGTCGGTGAAGGTGAGGCCGGCCTGGCGGCCGTCCGCGCCGGGGAGCCAGCCCAGGTAGTGGTCGAAGGACCGGTTCTCCATCATCACGACCACGATGTGGTCGATGCCGGACTCCGCCGGATCGGGGAGTTCGGCGACGGGTGCCCGTTTCGTCGCGGCGAGCTGGGCGGCGTGGGCCTCGGTGGACGACCCGCCGGCGGCGCCCGCCGCCAGGATCGCCGCGGCGCCCGCCGTCCCCGCCAGAAACCCGCGCCTGCTCAGTTCGTCCGCGCTCATGGCGTTCCTCCCGGATGGGGACCGCTGTGCAGTATCCGGACTTCCGGGACGCGGGGGAAGGACGGCGGCCGTCCGCCACCGGACAGAACCTGAAGTTTATTCACAACCGTGGGCGGGGAACGGTGTCCGGATTCGACCGCGCACGAGGGGTGTGACCGCGACATCCCCGTGGGTCACAATGAGCACGTGTCCTACTTCGCCGCCGTGTTCGCGCGGACCCCGCAGGGCTGGGTCGGCGCCGAGGCCGTGCTCGCCGAGGCCGACCACGTCGACGACGTCGCCGACCTGATGCGCGAGGCCGCCGTCGAGTCCTACGGCGACCCGGTGCTGCTGCTGATCGAGCAGGACGACGACTGGTTCGCGGTCGTCCGGCTGGACGGGGAGGACGAGCCCCGCGCCTTCGTGTCCACCATCCGCGAGGACGGGCTCGGCGCGCTGTTCCAGCAGCTCGTCGGCGAGATCCCGGACGGCGACTCCGGCGGCGACCCGGCCCTGCTGGAAGACCTCGGCGTCGAGGCCAAGCGGCTCGCCGACCTCGGCGAGCGCGCGCTGCCCGGCGACGCGCTCCTCGCGGTCGCCGAGCAGGCCGGCTTCGGCGAGGAATTCGACCGCCTCCGTGACTGAGCCCCGCCGCCCCGCGAACGCGTCCGATCCGGCGGGCGGTGCGACCGATCCCGTCCTCGCGCGGTACGTCCCGGCGATGCTGCGGGCGCTGGACGAGGCGCGGGCCGCCGCCCAGGCGGGGGAGATCCCCGTCGGGGCGGTCGTGCTGGACGCGTCCCGCGAGGTCATCGGCACCGGCCGCAACGACCGCGAGGCGTCCGCCGACCCGACCGGGCACGCGGAGATCGTCGCGCTGCGGGAGGCGGCGGCGTCCCTCGGCACGTGGCGGCTGTCCGGCTGCACGCTGGTCGTCACGCTGGAGCCCTGCACGATGTGCGCGGGGGCGTCCGTCCAGGCGCGCGTCGACCGGATCGTGTACGGGGCGGTCGACCCGAAGGCGGGCGCGATCGGGTCGCTGTGGGACGTCGTCCGGGACCGGCGCCTCAACCACCGGCCCGAGGTGATCGCCGAACTGATGGCCGACGAGTGCGCCGCACCGCTTATCGAGTTCTTCGCGCGCCGCAGAGTCGGGTAGGCTCTCCCGCGGTGGTGTCGCCTAGTGGACGAGGGCGCACGCCTCGAAAGCGTGTGAAGGGCAACCTTCCGTGGGTTCGAATCCCACCACCACCGCTCATACCGAGGGCCGCGACGGAGTCGCGGCCCTTTTCTCGTGCCCTTTGCTCTGGGTCTCAGCCGACCGTGACCAAGGCCACACCGGCGGCGGCCACGAGGAGGCCCACGCGTTGGACGGCGCGCAGGCGCTCGCTGTAGGCGATCCGCGCTAACAGCACCGTGATCGCCGGGTAGAGCGAGGTGAGGACGGCGGCCAGGCTCAGCAGGCCGTCGTGCACCGCGAGGAAGTACAGGACGTTCGCGCCCGCGTCCAGGCTCCCGGACAGCAGCGCGAGCCCGATCAGCGTCCGTCCGGACACCCGCGGGCCGAGGCCGCGGCCGCGCGCGACCAGGAACAGCACCGCCGCGACCACGACGAGCAGGTTGCCGACGCGGGCGCCGACGATCGGCCACAGGCCGCTGCCGTCCCCCGCCGCCTCCAGCAGGACGAAGAAGACGCCGAAGCAGGTGCCGGAGACGGCGGCCATGATCGGGCCGGAGTCCAGCCGGCGGCCTGCGGCGGCCGCGCCGCCGTCCCCGGCCTCCATGCTGACCAGCCCGATCGCGACAAGGCACAGCAGCACTCCGACGAGCACGGACGCGTCCAGCCGCTCGCCTTTCGCGATCCCCACGGCTACCGGGAGCACCGCCGCCGCCAGCGCGGACACCGGCGCCACCACGCTCATCGGCCCCCGCGCGAGCGCCCGGTAGAACGCGATCAGGCCGGCGCCGCCGCTCATCCCCGCCGCGAACCCCCATGCCAGCGGCCCGGGGCTCGCGCTCCCACCGCCGAGCAGTGCGGCCACCAGCACCACCACGAGCCCGATCGGGACGCACCAGGTCAGTGCCTTCAACGCCGTGGACTTGAGCGCCACGGCGCCGCCGAGGAAGTCGGCGACCCCGTAGGCGAGCGCGGCGCTCAGCGCAAGGACGGTGACCATCACCGTCCGCCGAGCAGCCGACTTCCGATCCGGACGTCCGGCGAGATCGCGCGCAGCAGCTCCGCCAGGCGGTCGCCCGCCTCGGTCAGCCGCTCCATCGGGTAGGGCGCGAGGCTCTCCAGCAGGAAGAGGCCGTTCTTCGTGTCCTCCGTCAGCCGCGTCCGGACGCACTGGCGCCAGTTCCACCGCCGGCACGTCACGCCGGCGTCGTCGCGCCACACGACCTCGCCCGCGTTCGGGTGCTCGACGGCGGGCTCCCCGCCCGCGATGACGTCGAACGGCTCGTCCCCCGAGGCCCGGACCAGGCGCGCGGGCCCTCGGTAGGCGTCGAGGTCCTCGCCGCCGATCGGCAGCGCGTAAGCGACGCTCACCGCGTTGTAGGCGTCCACGACCTTGTTGATGGTCGGCAGCGCGTCCGCGCGCCGGAGCAGCGCGTCGACCGACGGGCGCGTCCGCTGCGGCTTGGCGCCGAACGCCCGGTACGCCTCGCGCCACGCCTCGACGTGTGGGTCCTCGGCATCGGCCTTCGCCGCCGCCTCGGCCAGCCACGCCTCCGACTCCGCGTCCCCGGGCCCGTTCGCCAGCCCCTCCGCGGTCATCACGAGCACGGCGAAGTCGGGACGCAGCTCCCGCACGGCCTCGTCCACGACGACCTGCTCCAACATCCTCGAACCCTCCATACGGTCACTTTAATGAAACGCCGATACCACTATACCGACCGACCGCGGCCTCGTCCGAACAACGGCCGGTGAGGATCGGCGCGGCGCGCTCGCCTAGGCGGGGTCCCGTCAGGTGGCGGTCAAGCGCTGCTGGACTTGAGCCAGTTCGTCGGGTTCCGCCTCCGTCGCGTGCCACATCAGGCGTAGGTCGTCACCGTGCCAACGGGGAACGAGGTGGACATGGAGGTGGAACACCTCCTGCCAGGCCGCCTCACCATTGGCCTGGACGATGTTGAGGCCGTCCGGTGCGAGGGTCGCGCTCAGCAGGGCAGCGACCTTGTGGACCATCTGCGCCACCTGACCGTAGGCGGCTGCGGGGATGTCCCAGATGTTCGCCGCGTGCGCGCGCGGTACGACCAGGGTGTGTCCTGGGTTGGCAGGTGCGATGTCCAGGAATGCGACCGTGTGCTCGTCCTCGGCCACGCGGTAGGACGGCAGCCGACCGGCGATGATCTCGCAGAAGGTGCAGGGGCTCATCCGCCTGATGATTCACCGGCGCCTTCGCTTCCGCCATAACGCGCACGGGCGGCGGGGCGGAGAGTGTGTGCCGCCGGTTCGGGGCCGGGTGGTGCTGCGGGAGACTGGTCGTGCGGAGACGATGGGGCCGGGAGGGCGCTTGAGCGGGCAGGAGGCGATCGGGGAGGCCGTCGCGCGGACCGTGCGGGCGCTGCGGGCCGGTCACGGATGGAGCCTGGACGAGCTGGCCGGACGCGCCGGGGTGAGCAAGGGCGTGCTGGTCGGGCTGGAGCAGGGGCGCGGCAACCCGAACCTGGGCACGCTCATCCGCATCTCGGACGCGCTCGGCGTGCCGCTGACGCGGCTCGTGCAGGTGGAGGAGGAGCCGCCGGTGCGGATGTTCCGGCCGGAGCGGCACGTCGTCCTGTGGGAGGGCGAGCGCGGCGGGACGGGGACGCTGCTGGCCGGGAGCGACCCGAGGCCGTCGCTGGAGCTGTGGAACTGGGTGCTGCAACCCGGGGAGACGCGGGAGAGCGACGCGCATGTGCCCGGCACCAAGGAGATCGTCTACGTGGAGCAGGGCACGCTGACGCTCGGCGTGGACGGCCGGACGGATCTCGTCGAGGAGGGGGCCGCGGCCGTGTTCGTCGGCGACCGTCCTCACTCGTACGGGAATGCCGGCGACGACGAGGTCCGCTTCATCCTCGCCGTGCTGGACCTCTAAGTCCCGTCTTGCTTCCCCCGTACGGGGGAGTGGATCTGCCGCATTTCCTTCCGTGGCGGGTGCTGCGGGACGGACGGCTCCGGGAGGCTCACCGTTGTCGGTCGGGTCTCAAGCAGGGAGAGTCCGAGGTGGAGGGTTCGGCAAGGCTTCCAGCAGTGGACGCGCGGCGGAGCGCCGTGGGTCGGTTCGCCGGATATGGCGCAGCACTCAGCATGGCGCTGTATCTCGTCGTCAAGGTCGTGTGGGTCGCGGCGGCCTTACTCGGGCACCGTCCGGACGACTTCGGCACCGCCGACTGGGTGGCGCTCAACTCCGTCACCGTGATGATGGCGGTGACCGGGGTCGCGCTGGGGCTGGCGCTGGCCCGGCCCTGGGGGCGCCGGCTGCCCGCCGCACCGGTGGTCTTCTTCTCGTGGGTGGGGTCGGGCTTCCTGGTTCCGATGCTTCCGTACGCGCTGGTCAGCGGGGTGATCGGCGCGTTCGGGGGCGGCTCGGGTGGGGACGGTTCGGGATCGGATGACTCCGGCTCGGTTCCGCAGTGGGAGACGGTCTTCCTCACGATCGGCTTCATCGGGATGGCCGCCGGGCTGGCCGTGGCAGTGCCGATCTACCTGCGGGAGCGATGGCCGAGGGCGTTCGCCGGCCGGGTCGGGGACGGGCATGGCCGTCCGTCGCCGGTGGTCGCGGTGGCGGGGGCGGCGGCCGTCGCGCTGGGGCTGCTCTGGACGTACTGGGCGCTGGGCGGAACGGTCGGCCTCGACCCGGCCCACCGCGATCACTGGGATCTGAACGGGCGGCTGCTGAACGGGAGTTCGGCGCTGTGGGCCCTGCTCGGCGCATGGAGCGTGTGGGCGCTCACGGGCGGTCGGCCCGCCCGGCTGCCGCGGTGGGTTCCGATGACGCTGGCCTTCGCGGCTTCGGGGTCGCTGTTCGCGTGGAGCGGCTGGAAGCTGCCGATGGCGATCCTCCGGCCCGGGGGCTTCGCGACCGCCGAATACACGTCGGTGGCCGTCGTGCAGCACCTGGTGAGCATCGCGGTCGGCTTGACGCTGATGGCCGCCGTCCTGCGGTCCGTGCCCCGGCCGACGCGTGCGGCGGGTCAGGAGGTCAGGCGGACGGGCATGGCCAGATAGCGGTAGCCGGTGTCGGTTTCTTCGGGGGCTTCCTCGTCGTCCTTCTTGTCGGGGATGGCGGTGAGGAGGGCGGCCTTGGTGGGGCCGGCGCATTCGAGGCGGGCGTACTCGGTGTCGATGCCGGCGAGGCCGTCCAGGAGGAACTGGGGGGCGAACGCGATGTCGATGTCGTCGCCGGTGAGGGACGCGGGCAGGGCCTCGTTGGCGCGGGCGGAGTCGCCCGTGGCGGCGCGGATGCGCACCTCGTCGGCGGTGAAGGCCAGCCGGATCGGGGTGCCGCGCTCGGTGACGAGGGCGGCGCGCTTGATCGCCTCGACGAACGGCGCGACACGGATCTCGGCGACGGACGTCCAGGTGCCGGTGAGCCGCGACCGGTAGTTGATGTACTGGTCGTCCAGCAGGCGGCTGGTCATGCGGCGGCCGCCGCCGGAGACGCCGATGAGGGTGTCGCCGGCGCCGCCGAGGTCGATCGCGACCTCCGCGCCGCGCTTGATCGCCTTGGCGGTGTCGGCGAGGGTGCGGGCGGGCACGACGACGCCGGCGGTGAAGGCGGGGTCGTCGGGCGACCAGGTCAGCTCGCGGGCGGCGATGCGGTAGCGGTCGGTGCAGGCCAGCCACATCGTGTCGCCCTCGATGTCGACGCGGACGCCGGTGAGCATGGGCAGCGTGTCGTCGCGCCCGGCGGCCGGGGTGACCTGGGCGACGGCGGCGGCGAACAGGTCGCCGGGCACGGTGCCGGCGCGGGCGGGCGGCTCGGGGAGGGTGGGGTAGTCCTCGACGGGCAGCGTCAGCAGGCCGAACTCGGCGGGGCCGCAGCGGACCACCACCTCGGAGCCCTTGGTGAAAACCTCCACGGGGTGCGGCGGCAGGTTCCGGACGATGTCCGCGAGGAGCCGGCCCGGGACGAGCGCCCGGCCCGGCTCGGCGACGTCGGCGTCCTCACGGGCGTGGGCCGACACCTCGTAGTCGAACCCGGCGAGCGTGAGCTCGCCCTTTTCGGTCACCTCGATGAGCATGCCCGCGAGGACGGGGAGGGCGGGACGCGTCGGGAGCGTCCGCGCCGCCCATGCGACGGCGTCGGCGAGCGTCTGCCGGTCGACTCGGAACTCCACCTCGGTCAGCCTTCCATCGGTGAGCGTCTACGCCCTGCACGGTAGCCGGAGGGTCTGACAGAACGCGTCAGAAGAGAGTCGCCTCCTCGGCCGCGGTGCGCGTCTTGCGCTCGAAGTCGAGCAGGTAGCGCTTGCGGTCGAGGCCGCCTCCGTAGCCGGTGAGGGAGCCGGTGGAGCCGACGACGCGGTGGCAGGGGACGATGACGCTGACCGGGTTGCGCCCGTTCGCGAGGCCGACCGCGCGGGACGCGGACGGGCTGCCGATCTCGACGGCGAGTTCGCCGTACGTCGTGGTCCGGCCGTAGGGGATCTCCTGGAGCGCCGCCCAGACCCGCTGCTGGAAGGGCGTCCCGCGAAGGTTGAGCGGAACGTCGAATTCGGTCAGTTCCCCGGCGAAGTACGCGGTGAGTTGCTTGGCGACTGTCGCGAAGGGTTCTGCATCAGGGTCACCGGGTGCGCCGAAGGTCTCTTCGGGCGGAAGGTGGCGCTGCTTCTCCATGTAGAGCCCGGCCAGGCCACCGTCTACGGCCACCACGGTGAGGGGGCCGACGGGGCTGTCCAGGACGACGTGTGAAGTCATGAGGTTCCTCAGTGTGCTGGAAGCAGGTTGATGGGATGGTCGCTCGTCGCCCACAGGTACTGGACGGCGTAGGCGCGCCAAGGACGCCATGGAGCGGCGCGCTTGGCGAGGGCGGCCGGTGTCGAGGGGAGGTCCAGATACTTGGCGGCGGCCCGGACCCCCAGGTCGCTGGGGATGAACGCGTCCGGGTCACCGAGAGCACGCATCGCGATGGTCTCGATGGTCCACGGGCCGAAGCCGGGTAGCTCGGCCAAGCGCGCGCGGGCCTCTTCCCAGTCGCTCCCTACGCCCAAGTCGATCTCGCCGCTGGCGAGTGCGCTGACAAGGGTTGTGAGGGTGGTGCGCCGGGTCTTGGGGAAGGCGAGCGTCTCCGGGTCGAGTTGCGCCAGTGCGGACGGTGTCGGGAACAGGTGCGTGAGGCCGCCGCCTGGGTCGTCTATGGGGTCGCCGTAGGCGGTGACCAGGCGGCCCGCATGGGTGCGGGCGGCGGCCGTGGAGACCTGCTGCCCCAGGACGGCCCGCACGGCGAACTCGGGACCGTCCACGGTCCGGGGGACGCGTCGTCCGGGGGCCTTGTCGACCAGCGGCGCCAGGACGGGGTCGGCGCGGAGCAGGTCGTCCACGGCGACGGGGTCGGCGTCCAGGTCGAGCATCCAGCGGCAGCGGCTGATCGCGATGGTCAGGTCGCGGAGGTCGCTGAGGCTGAGCGTGCAGGCGACATGGTCGGGCTGGGGCCGGAGGGTCGCGATGCCGTGTCCGTGGGGCAGGCGCATGGCGCGGCGGAACGCGCCGTCCCGCCGTTCCTCGACACCTGGCACCGCGGTGGCGGTGAGATGGCCGAACAGGTTGTCCGGGCAGAGCGGCGTACGGAACGGCAACCGCAGAGCGAGAACACCTGACCCGGCAGGGGGATGCCCCTTGGCGACACGGTCGCGCAGTGCGGTGGGCGTAAGCGCGAACACCTCGCGCACGGTGTCGTTGAAGGCGCGGATACTCGCGAACCCCGCCGCGAACGCGACGTCCCCCATCGGCAGGGGTGTCGTTTCGATGAGCAGCCGTGCTGTCTGGGCGCGCTGGGCTCGTGCCAGGGCGAGCGGGCCCGCGCCCAGTTCGGCGTTGAGCTGCCGCTCTATCTGGCGCGTGCTGTAGCCGAGGCGTCCGGCAAGGCCCGGCACGCCCTCCCGGTCGACGACACCGTCCGCGATGAGGCGCATGGCGCGTGCGACGACGTCCGCCCTGTGGTTCCACTCGGGCGAGCCGGGGGAGGTGTCGGGCCGGCAGCGCTTGCAGGCCCGGAAACCGGCCTGCTGGGCCGCGGCCGCACTGGGGTAGAAGCGCATGTTCTCGGGCTTGGGCGGGACCACCGGGCAGCTTGGACGGCAGTAGATCCCGGTGGTCACCACCCCGGTGAAGAACCACCCGTCGAAGCGGGCGTCCTTCGACTGGACGGCCCGCACGCACCTCTCCACGTCATCGTGCATGCCTCCAGCATCACCGATGGCGATACGCCCTCACTAGCGAGAAAACGACATCATCATCACCGGTACTACGATCGTCCCCCGACCGGCACCGGCGAGGGGAAACCATGGAGAACCAGCCCGACGGCGGCTTGTTACCGTCCCACGACGCCGACGGATCAGCGGGATCCGCCGCATCCGGCGAGGTGGTGCTGAGGCCGCCGCGCACACTCCGCCACGCGGCCCGTGCGCTGATCGTGTTCGGCGCCGTGCTCGTCGGCATCGCGGTGTATCTGTTCATGGTCGAGGCATTCGTCCCCAGCCTGTGCATCGCCTTCATGGGACTGGCCGCCGCAGGGCGCGCGATACCGCTCGCGGTGGGCCGGGTGACGCTCGATCCGCGCGGGCTGCGCAGCAAGGACGACCCGGTCGGGGAGAAGTCACTGACCTGGGACGGCATCGAGCGGCTTGAACTGCGCCGCCGCCTGTGGACGGAGTCGGTGGTGGCGGCCGACGGCTCCACCGAGGTGACCCTGGCGGCGCCCGTCCGGCTGCGCTTCGGGCGTGATCGCGAGTTCGACGCCGCCCTCGCCGAACTGTCCCGCCGGGCCGGGACCGGCGCGGTGCGCGGACGGTCGCTCCTGACGTGGCGCTACGCCTGCACCCATCTGGCGATTCTCGCGGCGTGGGCGGCCCTCTTCGTGGCCTTTGATCCGGTCTGGCACCACTCCTCCTGGCCCGGACGCGAGGAGGCGGCGCGTCTTCCCAACGCGTGCCGCGTGATCGAGCCCACCGCCAAGGTGATGTTCCCCAAACAGGCACCACAGCGGCTTCCGAACGACGACGAAGAGAAGTGCCGGTTCGGCGATTCGCTGTCGCTCAAGTACACGCTCTTCAGGTACGCCATTGGCATGGACGGCGGGATAGAGCGCGCCGAGGAGCGGTTCCGTGAGGGCCCTGGCGGGCCCACGCTGGACGATGAGGGCGCCCGCAAACTGCCGGGCATCGGCGACGAGGCCACGATCGTCACCGCCGCCTACCAGGACGGCACCCGTGTCCATCAGATCCAGGTCTCCGCGCGCAAAGCCAACGTCGTCGCTTGGCTCGTCTACGCGCCCCCGGAGAAGCGGGACTCCCGTGACGAGGCCGTCCAGGAGGCCGAGCGTCTCGCCCGCGCCGCCGTCGCCGCGATCACCGTCGAGTGAGGGACGGGTGCCGGACGGGCATGACGTCGCAGGTACATGACCTCCCAAGTAATCGATCTTCCGCCGGGGCGCTGGCAGCGTGAGGGGCACCGGGGGACGAACCCGGTCGATCAGACGGGAGTCATGACATGAACGACGTTCAGCAGCGGGTCGAGCGGTACCTGGCGATCTGGAACGAGAAGGACCCGGCCGAGCGCCGCGCCGCGATCGACGAACTGTGGACGGAGAACCCGGTCTACGTGGACCCGCTCGGCGCGGCCGAGGGGCGGGACGCCATCGACGCGTTCATCGGCGCCGCGCAGCAGCAGTTCCCCGGCCTGGTGTTCCGTCCGGCGGGCACCGTGGACGCCCACCACAACGTGGCCCGCTTCACCTGGGAGCTCGGCCCCGAGGGCGGGGAGGCGATCGCCGCCGGCTTCGACGTGGCGGTCTTCGGGGACGACGGCCGGTTCGAGCGGGTGACCGGGTTCCTCGACATGGTCCCGGCCTGAAGGCGAGCGAGCGGGGAGGTGCCGGACGCCTGCGCGGCGTCCGGCACGCGGTGGCCGGCCCCTCAGATCTGGCGTAGTGCTCCTCCATCCACCGTCCATTCGGCGCCCGTGACCTGGACGGCCAGCGGGGACAGCAGGTAGGCGATGACACGGGCGACGTCCTGGGGCGTGCCAAGGCGTCCTGTTGGGAGCCGCCGTTCTTCGTGAACGAACCGCTCGATCGCCTCCTCCACCGGAAGGTCGTACTGGGCGGCCAGTTGCTCGGCGAACCCTCCGGGCTCGTCCCACAACCGTGTCCGTGTGGGGCCGGGCGTGACGACGTTGGAGCGGATGCCGCAGCGGCCGAACTCCCCCGCCAGCGTCTTGGACACCGACAGAAGGGCCGTCTTGGACGCGGCGTAGTCGACCAGCGGGGTGTCAGGGAACCGCCCGGCTTCGCTGGAAACGTGCACGATGCTCCCCGCTCCCTGGTCGATCAAGGCCGGCAGCGCGGCGCGGGCCATCCGCACCGCCGCGTGGAAGTTCAGCTCGAACGTCGCGTGCCACTGGTCATCGGTCACGTCAAGGAAGCCGATCCGGGATTCGAGGGCGCCGGCGTTGTTGACCAGGCCGTCCAGCCGCCCGTGGCGCGCCAGGGCGGCGTCGACGACGCGCTGCGCGGCGGCGGGGTCGGTGAGGTCGGCGGCCACGTCGGCGGACGAGCGCGCGACGCCGACGACGTGCGCGCCCTCGTCGGCGAGCAGCCGGGCGGCGGCCGCGCCGATCCCGGCGGACGCGCCCGTCACGATGTACACCCTGCCGTCGAGTTCGAGGTCCATGGCGGTCTCCTTCACCGGTCGCCGGAGCGGCGCAGGAACGACCCGACGAGGGCCGCGCCCGCGAGGGCGATCAGGGCGTTCACCGCGGTCGCGAGGCGGAGTCCGCCGAGGACGGACGCGTTCGCCGTGGCCACCGCGCTCATCACCGGGATGCCGAGGGTGATGGCGACCTGCTGCGTCATCGTGGCGAGGCCGGTCGCGAGGCCCTGCTCGCCGTCCGGCAGCCCGGACGTCGCGGTCCCCATGAACGCGACGATCGCGACGAGGTTCCCGAAACCGCCGATCGCGGTCGCGGCGAGCAGCAGCCCGAGGGAGCCGCGCGACTCCCCGAGGCCGAGCAGCGCGGCGGTCGCGGCGGCCTGGAGGACGAGCCCGGCGACCAGCGTGCCCCGGCCGCCGAGCCGGCCCATGATCCGGGGTGCGGCGACGCCGCCGGCGAACGTCCCGGCGCCGAGGACGCCGAGCGCGAGCCCGGTCGTGAGCGCCGTGAAGTCCAGGACCTTCTGCAGGTAGAGGGTCATCAGGAACACCAGCGACGTCTCGGTGGCGAACGCGACGAACCCGGCCGCGTTGCCCCAGGCGACCGTCCGGCGGGTCAGCACGCGCAGCGGCGCGAGCGGGGCCGGTGAGCGCCGCTCGACCAGCACGAACGCGGCCAGCAGCAGCACGGCGGCGGCGAGGGCGCCGAGCGCGGGCGGCGAACTCCAGCCGGCCGACCCGGCGGAGGTGATGCCGTAGACGAGGGCGAGCAGCCCGCCGGTCACCGTCACCGCGCCCGGAACGTCCAGGCTCGCCCCGTCCCGGGAGCGGCTCTCCGCGATGACGGCGGGTGTGACCGCGAGGATCAGCACCGCCACCGGGACGTTGACCAGGAACGCCCAGCGCCAGCTCAGCAGGTCGGTGAGGACGCCGCCGAGGATCGCGCCGACCGTGAACCCGGCGGACATGAGAGCGCCGCTGAGCCCCAGCGCGCGGGTCCGGAGCGGGCCCTCTGGGAAGGACGTCGTGATCAGCGACAGGGCCGCCGGTGTGGCGATCGCCGTGGCGAGCCCCTGCAGAACCCGGCCCGTGAGCAGCATCGCCGGTGACGTGGCCATCCCGCCGATCAACGACCCTCCGGCCAAGAGCGCCATGCCCGCGAGCAGCATCCGGCGGCGTCCGAACAGATCGGCCACACGGCCGAACAGCAGCGTGAACCCGGCGGCGGGAAGGGCGAACGCCGTGGCGATCCACTGCAGCTCGTCCAGCCCGAAGCCCAGGCCCTTGCCGACGACCGGCAGCGCCACGTTGAGGATGGAGAAGTCGATGGCGAGCATGAACTGCGCGCCGAGAAGAAGAGTCAGGATCAGCTTGTGCCGCGACGACATCCGCTCAGGAGCGGAAACGGCGGTGGTCAATGCGGTCATGCAAGAGACCATCGCTGCGTTGGGCGCGCCTACCCAGACCCCGCTCGTTCGTACCACTCCCAGTAGCAGGCTCGGGGCTGGATAGCCTTTGCGGCATGGCACGGAACGGCGAGCTGGGCGAGTTCCTCAAGTCGCGGCGTGCGCGGCTGCGCCCCGAGGAGGCCGGCCTGCCCTCCTACGGGACGCGGCGCCGCGTGCCCGGCCTGCGGCGCGAGGAGCTGGCGCAGCTCGCCGGCGTCAGCGTCGCGTACTACATCCGGCTGGAGCAGGGGACGGCCGACGGCGTGTCCGCCGACGTCCTGGACGCGATCTCGCGGGCGCTGCGGCTCGACGGCGACGAGCACGCCCACCTGCACCGCCTCGCGCACCCGCCGCGCCGCGCCCCCATCACCGCGCCGCCGCGCCTGCGGGCTCCCCTGCAGCACCTGCTCGACTCGTTCACCCACGCGCCCGCGTACGTGGTCGGGCACTACACGAACGTGGTCGCGTGGAACCGGCTCACCGCCGCCGTGTTCGTCGACCTGGCGAGCGTCCCGCCGGACGAGCGGACCTGGTCGCACCAGATCCACCTCAACCCCGACTACAAGGCGCGGCTGGGCGACAACTGGCCGACCGTTGCCCGGCGCAACGCCGCCTACCTTCGGTTCCGTTCCGGTCAGGACCCGGACGACCCGAACCTGCGCGCGGTCATCGAGTGCCTGCGGGTGCGGAGCCCTGATTTCCACCAGATGTGGTCGGCGCACCACGTATCGGACCTGACGCACGGCGAGGCCCGTATCGACCACCCGGAGGTCGGACGGCTCGTCCTGCCGTTCGAGACCTTGCACCTGCCGGGCGACCCGGACCTGAGCCGTCTGATGCTCTACGCGGCCGAACCAGGGTCGCCGTCGGAGGCCGCCCTGCACAAGCTCGCCGAGACGTCCATCTGCCGCTCCAGCGCCGACCTCGCCTAGGCGTCGCCTAGGAGCCTTGATCGGCCGCCGTACGGAAGTGGGCTTCGCGGTCCAGCGTGGCCAGCGCGGTGTTGAGGACGGTTATAACGGCGAACACGATGGCCAGCGTCGCATGGTCCACGCCATAGAACGCCAGGGCACCCGCACCGAAGACGATGGCCTTGACCAGAAGGACGAACGGCAGCGCGACCTTGAACCGGGCGCGCGGCGCAGCGAACAGGCCCCACAGGACCATCGCGCCCACCGGCGTCCCGATTCCCAAGACGACATTGACGACGACGTTGCCGCCCGTGGTGAAACCCCACCAGGCCAGCGCGACGATGGCCGCGACCTCCAGGACGAAGGCGAGGCCCTCGTTCAGCACATGCAATGGCCCAGGAAGACGCACGCCGATACCGTACAGGTGTGGACGAGATCTCCTGGCAGGAGGACGGCCGGGACCATCGCGTCCGCTGGCGGTCGGAGAGCGGCGCGCCGCCGCCGCGCCGCGTCGTGGTCGCGGACGACGAGACCCGCGCGGACGACGCCTACCGGCTGGCCTGCGAAGGCACCGCCCTGCTGTGGCGCGGCGACTTCCAGAACGCGCGGCAGCTCCTCACAGCGATGGCGCGCCGGATCGACCGGCCGCCGCGCCGGGCCAGGCGCAAGCCGGAACCGTCCCAGGTCCAGGCATTCCACCTGCACCGCCAGGCACGGGCCCAGCGCGCGCGGACGCTGGGCATGCTGCTCATACCGTTCGACCCGGGGCACGTGATCCCGCTACGTCGCGCACCGTCCGTCCAGGACGCCTGTACAGAGGCGTACGGGCCGGACCACCAGCCCTACGTGACGTCGCTGCGCGAGTTGCTCGGGCTGATCGGCGCGCATGAATGGCGTGTGAAGGGCGTGCCCATTGCAGCGCTGGGCGGCGACCGGATACACCCGCACTACGGCGTCTTCTCACCGGTCAGAGGAGAGTACGTCGACCTCGTCAACGAGGCGCCGCTCCCGTCCACCAAGACGGCGTTCGACATCGGCACCGGCACAGGTGTTCTGGCGGCGGTTATAGCCCGTCGCGGTGTGGAGCACGTCGTCGCCACTGACCTCGACCCGCGCGCGCTTGCCTGCGCCCAGGAGAACGTCGACCGTCTGGACGTCGGGAAGCAGGTCGAGGTCGTCCAAGCCGACCTTTTCCCGGAAGGACGGGCCGGGCTCATCGTGTGCAACCCGCCCTGGGTGCCCGCCAAGCCCAGCTCGCCCCTCGAACACGCCGTCTACGACCCGGGCGGGCGGATGCTGCGCGGCTTCCTCACCGGCCTCGCCGACCATCTCGAACCCGGCGGCGAAGGCTGGCTGATCCTGTCCGACCTGGCCGAACACCTCGGGCTCCGCACTCGCGACGACCTCCGCGCGCTGTTCGACGCGTCCGGCCTGGAGGTGGCCGGGAAGCTCGACACCAGGCCCGTCCACCCGCGCGCCGCCGACCCCGACGACCCGCTCCACGCGGCCCGCGCCGCCGAGACGACGTCCCTCTGGCGGCTGCGCCGCGCCCCCGCCTGACCGGCCACCGCGGCCTCAGATGTGGCTGCGGTGGGCGGTCTCGGGGCCGATGACGCGCAGCAGCGCGAGGGCGTCGGCCGTGGAACTGCCCGGCGGCGGGGTGAAGGCGACGAGGCGCTGGTCCTCGGCTGGCGTGAGCAGGACCTCCGCGTCGAACTCGATCGGCCCGACCTGCGGATGCACCACCCTCATCCGGCTCGTGCGGCGGACGGCGACCTCGTGCAGATCCCACAGCCCGGCGAACTCCTCACTGGCCGCGCGGAGCCGCCGCACGACGGCCCGCGCCGCCTCGTCGGCGCCGCGCCGCGCGACGGCGGCGCGCAGGTCGGCGACGTGCAGGCGGCTGTAGTGGTCGCGCTCCTCCGGCGGGTACGCCTCCCGGACGAACGGGTCGGTGAACCACCGCCAGACGATGTTGCGGTCGGGCCCGTCCACGGTGCAGACGCAGCCGAACAGGGCCTCGGACAGGGCGTTCTGCGCGAGCAGGTCGCCGAGGTCGCCGATGATCTGCGCGGGCGTCTCGGTCAGCCGGTCGAGGAGGTACAGCAGGCCCGGCCGGACGTGCGCGCCGGCGAAGGGCCCGGCGGGCGGCCGGTGCCCGGCGAGGACGTACAGGTGGTCGCGCTCGTCCGCGGTCAGCCGCAGCGCGCGGGCGAGCGCGGCGAGGAGCTGGGTGGACGGCTGCGGGCTGCGGGCCTGCTCAAGGCGCATGTAGTAGTCCGCGGACATGCCCGCGAGCTGCGACACCTCCTCGCGGCGCAGCCCCGGCGTGCGCCGCCGCGGCCCCTCCGCCAGGCCGACGTCCCGCGGCCGCAGCCGATCCCGGGAGCGGCGGAGGAAGTCGGCGAGGTCGCGCCGGTTCATGTCCATGCCTCCATGGTCCCCGCTCGGCCCCGCCCGAGCCTGGGACCGCTTGTCCTAGTCAGAACGGTCCGCTCCTCATCCGGGCCGCACGGCGGCAGGGTCGGGGGCATGACGAACCTGACCGTTGGAAACGCCCGCATCGCCTATCGCACGGAGGGCTCCGGGCCCGCCCTCGTCCTCGTCCACGGCGTCGGCCCCGGCTCGGCCATGTGGGACATGCTCACCGACCGCTTCACCGGCGGGCGCACCGTGGTCCTGCCCGATCTGGCCGGGTCCGATCCCGCCGAAGACGACGGCTCGCCGATCACCATCGAGGCGCTCGCGCACCAGGTCATCGCCGTGATCGAGGACCTCGGCACCGGCCCGGTGGACCTGCTGGGCTTCTCGCTGGGCGCGCCGACGGCCGCCGCCGCGGCCGCGCTGCGCCCCGACCTCGTCCGGCGCCTGATCCCCGTCGCGGGGTTCGCGCACAGCGAGGACGAGTACGTCCGGCAGCTGATCGCGCTGTGGCTCACGCTCACCGGCAGCCCCGAGGGCTTCGCCAGGCTCGGGACGGTCACCTCCGCGAGCCGCGCCTTCCTGAACGCGATCGGGACGGAGGGTGCCGAGCAGCTCCACGGCTTCATGCGCCCCACGGACGGCATGCTGCGCCAGCTGGACCTCGTCCGGCGGGTCGACATCCGGGAGCTGCTCCCGAAGATCGAGGCGCCGACGCTGGTGATCGGCTGCACCGCGGACCAGACGATTCCGGTCGAGAACCACCGGGAACTGGCCGCCGGCATCGCGGGCAGCGAGTACACCGAGCTGGACACCGGGCACGTCGTCATGATGGAGCGGCCGCACGAGTTCGTGAAGCTCGTCCAGGACTTCCTCGACCGCCCCTAGCGGGATTGCCGCCCCGCTCCACCGAGCACGATGGGGAGCATGCGTCCCATCGATCAGCAGACCATCCTCATCACGGGCGCGACCGACGGCCTCGGTCGCGCCCTGGCCGCCCGGCTGGCCGCCGAAGGCGCGACGGTGCTCGTCCACGGGCGGGACGACCAGCGCGGCAAGGCGACCCTTCAGGAGATCGGCGGCCGGGCGTCCTGGTACCGGGCGGACCTGTCGTCGCTCGCCGAGACCCGCGCGCTCGCCGAGGCCGTCCGCGCCGACCACCCGCGCCTGGACGTGCTGGTCAACAACGCGGGCATCGGCGGGCCCGACTCGTGGCAGGCGAGCGCGGACGGCCACGAGCTGACGTTCGCGGTGAACTACCTGTCCGGCTACCTGCTGACCCGGCTGCTGCTGCCGACCCTGGTCGCGTCGGCGCCGGCCCGCGTCGTGAACGTCAGCAGCCTCGGCCAGCAGGCGATCGACTTCGACGACGTCATGCTCACCCGCCGCTACCGGAGCTTCGGGGCGTACTGCCAGAGCAAGCTCGCCCAGGTCCTGTTCACCATCGACCTCGCCGGCGAGCTGGCCGGGACGGGCGTCACCGCGAACGCCCTGCACCCGGCCACGTTCATGCCGACCAAGATGGTCCCGTCGCCGGTCAGCACGCTGGAGGAGGGCGTGGAGGCGACGCATCGCCTCGTCACCGATCCGGCACTGGACGGCGTCTCCGGCCGCTTCTTCGACGGCCTCCAAGAGGCTCGCGCGGACGAGCAGGCATACGACCCCGAAGCCCGTGCCCGCCTACGCGCCCTCTCAGACGACCTCACGTCCCCCTAGCTCGGGGACAGGGCGTGCTCGATCTCCCAGATCGGGCGGACCTGGACGCGGGAGATGCGCCAGCCGTCCCGCGTCCGGACGGTCTCCAGCTCGTAGCGCTCGCCCAGCATGCGCGGCCCGTTCTCGTGGACGAACACGACGAGGAGGTTCGCGCTGACCGTTGCGCGGTCGCCGTCGCCGTCCAGGTCGACGAGCGGATCGGTGATGAAGTGCTGGGTCGGCACCTCGTGGTTGCGGCGCGCCTGCGCGACGAGGGCGTCGATGCCCTTGGAGATGCCGCCGAGGGTGTGCGCCTCCGCGTCCTCGGTGAAGAGGGCGCGCCCGTCGCCGGGGCTCTTGTCGTCCAGCCACCGCCCGAGGCGGCTGACCAGCGTGGCGAGCTGCTGATGGTCGTCCATGATCCGCTCCATTTATTGGCGTACCCAACATTGGCTAAGCCAACAATAGCGATCATTGGCGCCCCCAACAACCCGCTAGACTGGACGGCATGACGACGGCCGACGCCCGGACGCCCGCCCGCCTCCGGCACGCCCCGAGCTGGCTGATCAGCCTGGTCGCCGCGCAGAGCCACCGCCTGGTCGGCGCCGGCTTCGCCCGCGCCGGCGCCCGCGGCTACCACTACCGGCTGCTCGCCGCCCTCGACGAGTACGGGCCGTCCAGCCAGGCCGCCCTCGGCCGCCACACCGGCATCGACCGCAGCGACGTCGTCGCCGCGCTGAACGAGCTCGCCGCCAAGGACCTGGTCGACCGCTCCCCCGACCCGTCCGACCGGCGCCGCAACGTCATCACGCTCACCGCGGCCGGCGCCCGCCACCTCCGCGAGCTGGACGAGGTGCTCACCGGCATCCAGGACGACCTCCTCGCCCCGCTGTCCCCGGCCGAACGCGAGCAGTTCACCGGCCTGCTCACCCGCCTCGCCGACCACCACGTGCCGGGCCGGTAAATCAGTCGCGACCGGCCGAAACCCGGCCGTAGGCTTGGCGCCTCCCCGCTCAAGGAGGCGCCTATGCCACCCGTGATCCGGCTCGTCGAACTGCCGGCCGCCGCGATGACCGCACTGCTCGACGGAGACCTCGCGAAGGCGAGCGCCGCCGCCGGCATCCCCCTCACCGGGTACTTCACGACCGACGAGGCGAAGTCGCTCTGGCGCTTCCGCCTCGACCAGATCGCGCGCGACCCGTCCCACGCCCCGTGGATCGTGCGCGCCGCCGTCGCCGAACCGGACGGGGAGGTCGTCGGCCACGCCGGATTCCACGGCGCGCCCGAGAACGGCACGGTCACGATCGCCTACTCCGTCGACCCGGCGCACCGCCGCAAGGGCTACGCGCGCGCCATGCTCGCCGCCCTCCAGGAGCGCGCCGCCGCCGACCCGTCCGTCACCACCGTCCGCGCCACGATCAGCCCCGACAACCAGGCGTCCCTCGCCACGATCGCGGGCGGGGGCTTCACCTTCATCGGCGAGCAGTGGGACGAAGAGGACGGCCGCGAACTCATCTTCGACCGGCCCGCCCGTTGACCCCCACCGCGCTCGATCTGCCGCGCTGGCAGTTCGACCTGACCTGGTCGCTGTTCGAGTACCACCTGGAGCGCCTCGTCCCCGAGGACTTCCTGTGGGAACCCGCCTCCACCTGCTGGACGATGCGTCAAGCCGCCGACGGAATGTGGACGGCGGACTGGGCCGACACCGAACCCGACCCCGTCCCCGTGCCCACCATCGCCTGGCTGAGCTGGCACATCGGCTGGTGGTGGGGCGTCACCACCGACCATCTCCAAGGCCGGACGCCGCGCGAACGCACCGAGATCGCGTGGCCGGGCGCGGGCGAAGCCGTCGAATGGCTGCGGGCCCTGCGCGGCGAATGGCTGACCGTCCTCGACCGCCTCACCGACGCCGACCTGGACGCCCCCGCGCCTTTCCCCTGGCCGGACGACTCCGGATTCACCGTCGCCCACACCCTCGCCTGGGTGAACGCCGAACTGATGAAGAACGCCGCCGAGATCGGCCAACTCCGGATGCTCCGCGCCGTGTCACCCCGCTAGGACGCCCCGGCCGGGTGGTCACGCAGCCATTTCTGCGCCCGCGTCCGCGAAGCCCGCGAGAGCCACGCGTCCTGGACGACCTCGGTGAGCTCCCGCAACGTGAGCTCACCGATCCGGCTTCCCCGCAGCAGCACCGAGGGGTGGCCGTCGAAGTGCGGGGTCGTGAAGAACGGCGACGCCTCGTCCTGGACGAGCGCCAGCTTGTCCGACTCGGACGGCACCCAGAACACGATCACGTCCGGGTACCGCTCGCCCGTGCCCGGGTCCACCGCGTCGGGGCGCGGGTTGCGGAAGAACACGAACGACCTGCCCCCGACCTGGTAGACGGGGTTGCCGCCCGCCGCATGGGCGATCGTCACATGGGGCATGCCCGCGGCCAGCTCGTGCACGTCCTCGACCCGGGCGGGACGCTCGTCTGCGCGCATGCCCGCAGCGTAACCCCGGCCACCGACGCCCTACGGCGACTCCACGGCCTGCGCGCCGAGGGCCTCCTGCTGGATCCGGTCGAACTGGGCGCCCATCGCCTCGGCCAGCGCCGTCGCCGCCGACAGCGGCCGCACCATCACGGTGAGGTCGTCGATCAGCCCGTCCTCGTCGAGGTGCAGGAAGTCGCATCCGTGCACCTGGAGCCCGTTCACCGTCGCCTGGAACACCAGCGCGTGGTCGCGGCCGTCCGCGCTGACGATCTCCCGCACGTAGCGGATGTCCTGGAACACCCGCGCCGCGCCCCGCACGATCGCCGCGGTGATCGCCTTCCCCGCGTACGGCTTGAACACGACCGGACTCGTGAACACGGCGTCCTCCGCGAACAACGACTCCAGCGCGGCGATGTCACCGGCCTCGACGGCCCGGCGGAACGGATGCATGGGAGCGCCCCCCGATAGGAAACTAGTTGACTAGGTGCGGATGACACTAATCGCGCACTCGACCACTCGTCCAGAGCCCGCGTCGATGGCGCAGATCACACGCCGGCCCGCCGGGCACCCGGCGCGGCGGGTCAGCCGCCCGGCGTCCGAAGGGTGATCGCTCCGCTCTCGGTGCGGGCACTGATCGACCGGGGGGAGGACGCGTCCGCGGGCACGTCGGCGCGGACGTCGCCGCTCTCGGTGGCGGTGCTGACCTTGTAGGCGGCGCGCGGCACCGTCACCCGCACCTCGCCGCTCTCGGTCGTCACGGCCACCCGCCTCGGCACGTCCGCGAAGGACAGGTCCACCCCGCCGTTCCGCGACTCCGCCGAGACCTCCCGCGACCGGGTCGCGCGGGAGCGCAGCTCCCCGTTCTCGCTGCGCAGGTCGAGCGGCCCGGCGGCGCCGTCCACCACGATCGCGCCGTTGGCGCTGCGGACGCGCAGCGCGGCACTGAACCCCTTCGCCGTGATCGTCCCGTTCTGCCCCTCGACGCTGACCGCCAGCCCGCGCGGCACCAGCACCTCGTAGCGGACGTCGCAGCCGCCGACCAGGGTGTCGCAGTCGGTGGCGAGGGTGAGCCGGCCGCCGCTGAGCCGCCATGTCGCGGACGGCTTGCCGCCGATCAGCGCCCACCGGTCGAACCGTCGCGTCACCCGCACCTCGCGCACGTCGGCCGGCCGGATGTCCAGGTCGCCGGCGTCCTTGGCGATGGTGAGCCGGGCGCCGACGGGCCCGAAGCCGCGCTTCTCGGGGGCGGCGTCGGCGGCCGAGGCGCCGCAGCCGGCCAGGGACGCGGACGCGAGCAGCGCCCCAGCGGCGAGCGGCAGGGCGCGGCGGAACGAGGGGGTCACGGTGCCTCCATACGATACCGAAAGTATTCAATACTTTGAGTATGCTACGGTGCGTCCATGACCGACAACCCAGGGCCCGCGAGGCGGGTGCCACGCGAGGAGGTGCGCCGGCGGCTGCTGGCCGAGGCGCTGCGAGTGTTCACCGAACGCGGCTACGCCGACGCGCGGCTGGAGGACATCGCCCACGCCGCCGGGTTCACCAAGGGCGCCGTCTACTCCAACTTCGGCGGCAAGCAGGAGCTGTTCGGCGCCGTCCTCGGCACCGGCGCCGAGGACGAGTTCGCCGCCGTCGCCGCCGAGATCGGCGGCACCGACGACCTCGGCGCCCTGATCGCGCGGATCGCGGAACTGATCGCCGCCCGGATCGCCGGCGACACCGGGCGCGGGCAGCTCGGCCTGGAGTTCGCCGCCCGCGCCGCCCGCGACGCGCCGACCCGCGCCGTGCTCGCCCCGATGCGCCGCGCGCAGCGCGACACCGCCGCCCGCTCGTTCGCCGAGGTGACCGAGCGCACCGGCACCCGCCCGGCCGTCCCGCCGGAACTCGCCGGGCTGATCCTGCACTGCCTCACCAACGGCCTGGTCAACGAGCACCTCGCCGACCCCGAGTCCGTCACCGCCGACGTCATCGAACGAGCCTTCACCGCCGTGCTGACCGCGCTGCTCCCGCCCCCCGCGAGCAGCTGAAAGGACCCTCCGTTGGCGACCCTGCTCCACCGGCTCGGCCGGACCGCGTTCCGCCACCGCGCGCGATTCCTGGCCGGCTGGCTCCTCCTGCTGGCCCTCACCGCCGGCGGCCTCGTCGCCGCCGGCTCCCACCTGGACAGCGAGGCCACCATCCCCGGGGCCGAGTCGCAGCGGGGCATCGACGTCCTCGAACGCGCCCTCCCGGCGGCGACCGGGGTCACCGCGCAGCTGGTCTTCGCCGCCCCGCCCGGCGCGACCGTCGACGACCCCGTCCACCGCGCCGGGATCGGGGCCGCGGTGCGGGAGGCGGCCGCCGCGCCGCAGGTGGCCGAGGCGACCGACCCGTTCCAGAACGGCGCCGTCTCCGCCGACCGCCGCACCGCGCTCGCCCAGGTGCTGTACCCCATCAAGCGGGACGCGCTGGACGACTCCAGCGTCACCGCCCTGGAGGACATCGCCGCCAAGGCCCGCGCGGACGGCCTGCGCGCCGAGGTCGGCGGGTCCGTCTACAGCACCGCCGGCATGCACGCGGGCATCGGCGAGGGGATCGGCGTCGCGGTCGCCGTCGCCGTGCTCGTCCTCACCTTCGGCTCGCTCCTCGCCGCCGGGCTGACCCTGCTGACCGCGATCACCGGGCTCGCGATCGGGCTGCTCGGCGTACTGCTGGCGTCCAGCATCGCGACCGTCTCCTCCACCGCCCCGAGCCTGGCGCTGATGATCGGCCTCGCCGTCGGCATCGACTACGCGCTGTTCGTCGGCTCCCGGCACCGCACCCAGCTCGCCGCGGGCATGGACGCCGAGGAGTCGGCGGCGCGCGCCACCGCCACCGCGGGCACGGCGGTCGTCTTCGCCGGACTCACCGTGGTCATCGCGCTCGGCGGGCTGGCCGTGGTCGGCATCCCGTTCCTGACCGTCATGGGCCTCGCCGCCGCGCTGACGGTCCTGATGGCGGTCGCCGCCGCGATCACCCTGCTGCCCGCACTGCTCGGCCTCGCCGGGGAGCGGCTGCGTCCCGCACCGGGCTCGCGCACCGCCCGGCGCGCGGGGCCGGACGCGCGGCCCGGGGGACCGGGCGGCGGCGGCCTGCGCTGGGCCCGCCTCGTCACCCGCCGGCCGCTCGTCACCATCCCGGTCGTCCTGCTGGCACTGGCGGCGATGGCGCTCCCGGCGGTGAAACTCGACCTGGCGATGCCCGACAACGGGACCGCCGACCCCGCGTCGACCCAGCGGAAGGCCTACGACCTGATCTCCGGCGCCTTCGGGCCCGGCAGCAACGGCCGGCTCCTGGTCCTGGTGCGCACCCGCGACGCGGACCCGGTGCGGGCGGCGGGCACCGTCGCGGCGGGACTGCACCTGCCCGGCGTGGTGTCGGTCGGCGCTCCCGAACCCGGCACCGACGGCCGCACCGCCGTGGTCACCCTCGTCCCCGCGCAAGGCCCCCGCAGCGAGGCGACGCGGCGGCTCGTCCGGGACATCCGCTCACGCACCCCCCGCCTCGGCGCCGCCGCGGACGCCGAGGTCCTGGTCACCGGCTCGACCCCCGCCGCGATCGACGTCTCCGACCGGCTCAAGGGCTCGCTGCCGCCCTTCACCGCGCTCGTCGTCGGACTCTCCCTGCTGCTCCTGCTGCTCGTCTTCCGCTCGGTCGTCGTACCGGTGAAGGCCGCGGCCGGTTTCCTGCTGTCGGCGGGCGCCGCGTTCGGCGCGGTCGTCGCCGTCTTCCAGGACGGCGTGCTGCCGAGCCTGTTCGGCGTCGCCACCACCGGGCCGGTGTTCAGCTTCATGCCGATCGTCGTGATCGCCGTGCTGTTCGGCCTGGCGATGGACTACCAGGTGTTCCTGGTGTCGCGGATCCGCGAGGAGTACGTCCGCACCGGCCTGCCGCACGACGCCGTGCTGACCGGCGCGCGGCACAGCGGCAGGGTCATCACCGCCGCCGCGCTGATCATGCTGTCCGTCTTCGCGGGTTTCGTCACCACCGACGACCTCACCCTGAAGCCGATCGCCCTCGGATTGGCCGCCGGGATCCTGGCGGACGCCTTCCTGGTGCGGATGACGCTCGTCCCGGCCGTCCTCGCGCTGGCGGGCAAGGGCGCCTGGTGGCTCCCCTCCTGGCTGGACCGGCTCCTGCCCCGCCTCGACGTCGAGGGCGCCGCCCTCCAGGCCCGCGAACCCACGACCGAGGAGGCCGGGGAGCCAGTGGCCCCGTAGACCCGCGACCACCGGGGAACCCGCGCTCCGCGCCGCCGCTACGCTCGGACCCATGTCGCTGCGCAACGCGGTCCTGGCCACGCTCCTGGAGGGCGAGGCATCGGGATACGACCTGGCGAAGAGCTTCGACGCCGGGGTGGCCAACTTCTGGATGGCGACCCCGCAGCAGCTCTACCGGGAACTGGACAGGATGGCGGGCGAGGGCCTGATCCGGGCGCGCGTCGTCCAGCAGGAGCGCCGCCCCAACAAGCGCCTCTACTCCCTCACCGCCGCCGGCCGCCGCGCGCTCCACGACTTCACCGCCACCCCGCCGCGCCCCGGCGCGATCCGCGAGGAGCTGATGGTCCAGGTCCAGGCGGTGGACGCGGGCGACGTCCGCGCCGTCATGAACGCCATCCGCGAACGCATGACCTGGGCCGAATCCAAGGTCGCCCGCTTCGAACGCCTCCGCGCCCGCCTGCTGGACGGCCGCACCGAGGAGGAGCACCTCGCCACCGCCGAGCGCATCGGCCCCTACCTCACCCTGATGCGCGGCCTGGCGTTCGAACGCGAGAACCTCCGCTGGTGCGAACAGGCCCTCGCCGTCCTCACCCGCCGCACCCCCGCCCCCTGCCCGTCCAGCTCCGACCACTAGCTCCGGCATCGTCCGGCGCGGCCGGCAGGAACCACGGCTCTGGCCCCGCGGTTGAAGGACTACTGGGCCATGTCGACGAAGCGGCTGTAGTGGCCCTGGAACGCGACGGTGACGGTGGCGGTCGGGCCGTTGCGGTGCTTGGCGACGATCAGGTCGGCCTCACCGGCGCGCGGCGACTCCTTCTCATAGGCGTCCTCGCGGTGCAGCAGGATCACCATGTCGGCGTCCTGCTCGATGCTGTTGTGCAGAGAGATTCCGTTCGCCACGAAATTGTGGAGACCGAGCACGGTGGCATCGTAGACTTCCTGCTCCCCGATGCTCTCGATCTCCACTATCTCGTCCCAGAACACGTCATTGGTGCACAGCAGTTCCAACTCGGCGCTGCCCAGTACCTTCGCGACCCGGTTGAGGCGCTCTCGGCTGGGGGCGCGCTTCCACAGCGCACTTCCGGAGAACTGGGTGCCGATTGCGGCATAGAATTCCCGGTGCGTCATATCGCGATCGGCGAGAATAGCTCGGACATCGGCCCACACTTCTCGAGGAACGGTGTCACGGTTGGTATTCGCTTTGATCTTTCGAAGGCACTCGGCGGCGGACGCGGCTACGACGCCGCGCGCACCGTGGACGTTGACGGCTTCAAAGAACGCGAGTTGGTTCTCCGCACCGTAGAGGTGAAGCTGATATCCGGGGCGATGGGAGCCCTTCTTGACGGTCTTGACGCGTGAGAGGATCCCGAATCGCAGCAGCAGGGCCGAGATGTCGTCTACGAGCCGCCTGCTCGTGGACGCATAGTAGACGCGGCATTGGCCATTCTTGGAATCCCAGTGCACGCAACCGTCCGTGGCCCACAGATGCCTCAGGAAAAGCGCCACCTGCTCCTTCGGCAAGGCGAAGACCGGTGCCGGGACGAACTTCTCGTGCGAACGCAGCCCGAAGAGCCCCAACTGGTCGAGCCACTCGGCGATCGGGTTCCGTCGGCCGTGGGTCAGGCGGTACGGCGCCGGCAGCCTGAGCGTGGTGACCCGCGCGGCCTCGTGCTCGTCTCGTACGGCGGTGATACCGAAATGCCGGGCCGCTTCGGTGACGGCCTGAAGGCACGCCTCGTCCTTACTGGCATAGCGGATCGGCTGGCGCTTGACGAATGATCCGTCACCGATGAGGTGGGCGAGCATGACCACGCGCGCCTCAGGCCATGCGGTGGGCTGCAGCGGTGGCGGCACATGCCTGGAGGCGGCGATGCGCGAACCGGGCCCCAACTCCCCGAGCGGTGTCCAACCGTGGTGGGTCAGGAAGGGGTGGTTGGCGGTGGCCTCGATCTCCTTACCGGAAGCCAACTTGACGCGGAAGGCCTCCTTGCGTCCGCTGGAGAAGGCATGCGTCATGGTCCGGGGAACGTACTTCAGCCGGTCGTCGAGCGCCCAGACCGGGACGTCTCTCGCACCGCTCGCCACGAGCTCGCCCATGGTGACTTCTTCGTTGGTGTCCGCACGCATGATCCGGGTGGATGCCGTGACGCATCCCGATTCGCGCAGGTCGGACACCATGGGCTTTTTGTCCGTTCGCTGCTCGGGACCTCGGTTGAGCTGCGACAGCGCGATGACCGGGACGCCGAGTTCCTTGGCGAGGAGCTTCAGCGAGCGGGAGAACTCCGAGACCTCGACCTGGCGGCTCTCCACCCGCTTGCCGGACGTCATCAGCTGCAGGTAGTCGATGATGACGAGCCGCAGGTCGTGCTGCTGCTTGAGGCGGCGGCACTTCGCGCGGATCTCCATCATCGACATGTTGGGCGAGTCGTCGATGAACAGCGGCGCCTCGGCGACCTCGCTCATGCGGCGGGCGAGGCGCGTCCAGTCCTCATCTTGCATGGTGCCGGACCGCATCGCGTGCAGCGCCACCCGCGCCTCGGCGGACAGCAGCCGCATCGTGATCTCGTTGCGGCCCATCTCCAGGCTGAAGAACGCCGAGGTCAGGCCGTGCTTGATGGACGCGGCGCGGGCGAAGTCGAGCGCGAGCGTCGAGTTGTGCGTCGGGACGCAGTGCCGCCCCGCCAGGTACATGTGGTCGTCGTTGTCGACCTGCACGCACCGGACGGGCACGCTCTCCACGGGCCGGACGTCCACGATGTAGCGCACCCGGGCCTCGGGGGAGACGCTCTTCGGTTGCCGTGCCGCCTTGCGCGGCAGCCTGAACACCGTCTCGGCGGGCGTGAAGCCGATCTCGTGAACGGCCTCATCTGCCGGGCCGGTCGTCGTCAGCTCGGCGCGGTGGCCGAGGCTGAGGATGAGTTCGTGCACCTCTGCGGCGAGCCCGGCGGAGGAGAAGGCGAGCTCGACGCGTCCATCGGCGGCCACGTGGCCCCGGACGTCGAGCAGCCCGGCGAGCAGCGCCCGCCGCTGCGCCGCGGACGCCCGCATGTACTGGGCGGGGATCTGCCTGCCGTCGGACGGGCCGAGGCGGCGGCGCGTCCCGGGGAGCAGGTAGCAGCCGGGGACGGCCTCCTCGACGACCTGCGCGCCGGTCGCCTCCAGTTGAGCGATGACCTCGCGGTCGAGGCAGGCGATGCCGTCGGTTCCGGCCTCCCCGGCGCCGAGCAGCACGCCCAGGACGTACGGATCGACGGGCAGTTCGGCCTCCGGGAGGTCGAAGGCGCCGGCGACCTCCACGGTGTGGGCGGGACGGCCCGCGTGCCGGAGCGACGCGAACACCTGCTCGGTCGTCCGGATCCGCGAGTGGATGCGCCCGGCCCGCACGACCTGCGGCGGGACGGCGATGGCGTGGTGACGGCGATGGGCCGCCTTGCGCGTCTCGGTGTCCGCACTGGTGATCTCGGATGGCCGCACGAAGCCCCTGTCGAGGCGGCCGCGGCGCCGGTCCGTCCGCTTCGGGGAGCATTCGCTCGGCCCACCGCACCGGGCGTTCCCCTTCGACCGGTCGCGGCCGGAGGCGCGACTTCCGGTGGCGGCGAGGGGACCGAAGGCATCGATCGAGCCACCGCGCTCCCCGGAGAGGACCATGGGGAAGATCGTTCCGATGTCCATCGGTGCGCTGCTCGAGACCACGTCTTCGCGGACGTGGCCGGCGCGGGCCGTTCCGGTGTCGGCGGCGGCCCCGCCCCCGCTCGCGAGCTGCGACGCGGCATCGGACGAAGATGGAGCGTCGCCGCCCATCACCGTGGTCGTGCGCCACTGGTGCTGGGCGTCGGCGACGATGACTTCCCCGTCTGAGAACTCGACCTCGTAGCAGGGACGGCCGTACATCACGTCCGTCGCGGCGACCACGCGGGTCGGTTTGCCGTCGGCTCCGATCAGGTGGTCACCGACGGACACCTGCCCCATGGTTGTCCACCCCGAAGGGGTGGGAAGTGGGGCATTCACGCTCAAAGCCTTGCCCATGGCGGGCCTCGCCGCCACGACGATCATCTGGCCGGGGTGGAGGCCGTTGGTGAGGGCGTCGAGGTCGGCGAAGCCGGTGGGGCAGCCGACCATCTGGCCGCCGCGGCTGCCGATGGCCTCGATCTCGTCCAGCGCGCCGGGCATGATCTCCGACAGGGCGACGTAGTCCTCGCCGGCGCGCTTCTCGGCGATGGCGAAGACCTCGGCCTGGGCGCGGTCGAGGACCTCGTCGGCGTCGGCGCCGTCCGCCGCGTAGCCCATCTGGACGATCCGGGTGCCGGTCTCCACCAGGCGGCGCAGGATCGCCCGCTCGTGGACGATCTTGGCGTAGTACCCGGCGTTGGCCGCGGTGGGTACCAGGGAGATCAGGGTGTGCAGGTAGGGGGCGCCGCCGATCCGGGCGATCTCGCCGTTCTTGGTGAGCTCGCCGGCGACGGTGACGGCGTCGGCCGGGTCGCCCCGGCCGTAGAGGTCGAGGATGACGTCGTAGATGATCTGGTGCGCGGGCCGGTAGAAGTCGGGGGTGCGCAGCAGCTCGACGACCTCGGCGATGGCGTCCTGGGAGAGCAGCATGCCGCCGAGGACGCCCTGCTCCGCCGAGATGTCGTGCGGCGGGGTGCGTTCGAACTCGTGCTCCTGCGGTCCGATGTCGGCCACGCTCACCGTCGCACCCCCTTCATCTCGGCCGCCGGCGGCCCCGTCCGCCCATCGCCGACCGTTCATCTCACGTCTACCTGACGCGTCGGACATTCTCGCGAGGCCGCGCGGCCGGGGGCAAAGCAGCCTGTGGACAACCCTGTGGACTGCCTGTGCAGACACGCCGTTAGGGTTGTGCACGACCTGTGGACAACTTTGTGGATTTCCCGTGGACGACTCCCGGTCCATGTGGCTGACCTGCGGCAATGTCGTCCACCGGCTGTGCGGGAAAGAAAGTCGGCCGTCCCCGCCCATGTAAGGCTTGAAGTTCTTAGGAGAGTTACCCCGGTGGTAGCCTCGGCGCGGTGACGACTTCCCGGCGGCTCGCGACCGCGCACGACCGCGAGATCCTGCGCCTCGCCGTGCCGGCCTTCGGCGCGCTCGTGGCCGAGCCGCTGTTCCTGCTCTCGGACTCGGCGATCGTCGGGCATCTCGGCACCGCCCAGCTCGGCGGGCTCGGAGTCGCCGGCCAGGCCCTCAACACCCTCGTCTACCTCTGCGTCTTCCTCGCCTACGGCACCACCGCCGGGGTCGCGCGGCAGGTCGGCGCCGGCGACATGCGGGCCGCGATCAGGCAGGGCATCGACGGCATGTGGCTGGCGGTCGCCATCGGCGCGGTGCTGATCGTCGCCGGCTGGCCGCTCGTCCCATGGATCGTGGACGCGTTCGGTGCGTCCCCCTCTGTGACCCCGTACGCCGTGACCTACCTCCGGGTGAGCCTCTTCGGCATCCCGTCCATGCTGCTGGTCCTCGCTGGTACCGGCGTTCTGCGCGGCCTGCAGGACACGCGAACGCCGCTCGCCGTCTCCATCGGCGGGTTCACGGCGAACCTGCTGCTCAACGTGCTGTTCGTGATCGTCCTGGGCTGGGGGATCGCCGGGTCGGCCTGGGGCACCGTCCTCGCCCAGACGGGCAGCGCGGTCGTCTACACGGCCGTCGTCCTGCGCGCGGCACGCCGCCATGGGGCCTCCGCCCGCCCCGACCTGGACGGGCTGCGGACGTCCGCCACGGCGGGCTTCGGCCTCCTGGTGCGGACGGCGGCGCTCCGCATCGTCCTCATCGTGGGCACGTCGATCGCCGCCCGGATGGGGGACGAGGAGATCGCCGCCTACCAGGTCGGCTTCCAGGTGTGGACGCTGCTGGCGTTCGCACTCGACGCCATCGCGATCGCCGGGCAGGCCATCACCGGACGCTACCTGGGCGCGTCCGACGTCCGGGGCACCCGGGCGATCACGCGCCGGATGGTCTGGTGGGGCGTCGGCTGCGGCATCGTGTTCGGCCTGCTCATCCTCGCCGTGCGCCCGTGGCTGCCCGGCCTGTTCACCGGGGACGGCGACGTCCGCGACCTCCTGCTCGCCTCGCTGCTCCTGGTCGCGGTGCTGCAGCCGGTGGCGGGCGTGGTGTTCGTCCTGGACGGCATCCTGATCGGCGCCGGCGACGGCGCCTACCTCGCCGCGACCACGCTGATCGCGACGATCGTCTTCCTCCCCGCCGCGATCGTCCTGTTCCGGGCGGACGCGGGCATCATCGGGCTGTGGCTCGCGATCGGCCTGTGGATGCTGACCCGGATGGTCACCCTCGGCCTGCGCGCACGCGGCGACCGCTGGATGGTCACCGGAGCCGTCCGCTGACCGCCCAGGCAAAATCCTGGGAATCGCACCCGTACCATCGACCCCACCCGCTACGATTCGAACATGTGTTCCACACACGGCGAGCGGATGGCCCGGCTGACGCAGGCGATCGACGACCTGGCGGCCGAGGGCCTGGCCGGGCTGCCTCCGGAGACCCTGGTGGAACGCGTCGCGGGCATCTGGTCCTTGATCGAGGGCATCGACCCCGAGATAGCCCGCCGCCGCACCCGCTACACGACCCCCGACACATGACCACCGTCCGCCCCTGACAAGCCCACCTCGTGCCGCTCAAGCCAGAACCGCCGCCCGACAACCGTCCCGCACGCATCCCCTGAGCCACCATCGCACCCCGGTCGGCATCGCGCCGGCGGACGCTCGTCTACGGGAAGGGTCAGGTCAGGCCGTCGAGGGACGGCAGCACCGACAGGATGGAACCGTCGTTGGCGTTGCTCTGGCTCGGGTTGGACGTCTCCAGGCGTTCGGCGACCGCACGCCGTAGTTCGGGCAGCCGCGCGTAGAGCCTGTCGCCCGGGCATGACGTCTTGTTGTAGTCGCGGTGCCCGACGATCGCCTCGGCCGGGTCCAGGTTGTACTGCCGGCACAGCCACACGCACACCTCCAGCAGCGAACCCCACAGCTTGCCGGGAACCGCCCGCGACGTGTACGTCCCCTCGTTCTCGATGCCGATCGTGTGCTGGTTGTGGTGCAGGACCTGCGCCCCCACCGCGAGTTCGCCGTCGCGGATCGCCTTCAGGCTGCGGTTGCGGCCCTCCATCACGATGCCGCCGCGGCTGATGGTGAGCTGCTGGCCGGCGTCGTCCCAGCCGTTCTTGTCCATGTGGAAGTTCTGGATGTACCGCGACAGGTTGAACGCGTGGGACAGCGACAGGTCGCTGGTGTTGGCCGTGGCGGTGTGGTGCACGATGATGTGGTCCGGCGCCCGCTTCAGGACCTTGGCCTCCCGCCTCGGCGATCTCGCGTTCCACTGCGCGCGCGTGTAGATGTGCGGGGCCTCCGCCCTGAAGTGGCCGGGGGCCATGATCCCCTCGTCCGCCATGGCCCCGTTCCGGAGTGGCGACGCCATGGAGAGCATCTCCAGCAGGCCGGCCCCCGCCAGGCCGCCGATGATCGCCCGCCGCGTCACCGGCAGGCCTCGCCGGTCCCGGTCGTCCGCGCCGTCCCCCGAATGCGCGATCACACCGTCCCCCTCATTCCGGATCAACTGATCACGGAACGTCATGGCCGCTCTGACGATCACCCAAACACAGGGCGGTTCAGGGACGTTTCACATGAAACCCAGCGCACGATCCCTCCCTTTGGACCGCGTTCGCCCTGCTCTTGTGCAAGAGATTGCGGGATCCAAAGCCGCCCCCCGCTCACGGAGACAGCGGGAGGCGGGAGGCGAGGAGCTGCCGCAGAGGCGAGCGGAGGGTGGACGCGAAACGGCCCCCGAGCCTGTGAGCTCGGGGGCCGTTCGGTGGTGCGGTGGTGCGTCAGCCCTCGACGACGTTGACGTCGATCGTGGCGCTGACGTCGCTGTGCAGCCGCACGCTGACCCGGTGGGTGCCGACGGTCTTGATCGGGTTGCCGATCTCGATGCGGCGGCGGTCCAGGTCGGGGCCGTCGGCGGCGCGGACCGCGGCGGCGATGTCGGCGGCGGTCACCGCGCCGAACAGGCGGCCGTTGCTGCCGGTCCGGGTGCGCAGCGTGACGCGCAGGCCGCCGAGCTGGTCGGCGACCTCCTTGGCGTGCTCGACGGTCGCGATCTCGCGAGCCGAACGCGCCTTCTTGATGGAGTCGATCTCCTTCTCCGCGCCCCGGGTCCACTTGATCGCGAACCCGCGCGGGACGAGGTAGTTGCGGCCGTAGCCGTCGCGGACCTCGATGACGTCACCGGGCTCGCCGAGCCCGGAGACCTGCTGGGTCAGGATGAGCTTCATGATCTTTCCCCCTGCCTCAGCGCGCGGTGCTGGTGTACGGCAGCAGCGCCATCTCGCGGGCGTTCTTGATCGCCGTGGCGACGTCCCGCTGGTGCTGGGTGCAGTTGCCGGTCACCCGCCGAGCACGGATCTTGCCGCGGTCGGAGATGAACTTCCGCAGCAGGACCGTGTCCTTGTAGTCGACGTAGGAGATCTTCTCCTGGCAGAAAACGCAAACCTTCTTCTTCGGCTTGCGGGGAGGTGGCTTCGCCATCGTGGTGCTCCTTTGGGAGAGCCCCGCTCACGCGGGAATGGACGTGTACTGGATGGTGTCGTGGTCGCGCCGGAGCGTCGGGTCCTAGAACGGCGGGTCGTCGGAGTAGCCGCCGCCACCGCCGCCGGTGGCCCACGGGTCCGCCGGGGCGCCGCCCTGCTGGCCGCCTCCGAAGCCGCCGCCGCCGCCCTGCTGGCCGCCGCCGCCTCCGAAGCCGCCGTCCTGGCCGCCGCCGCCGAATCCGCCGCCGCCCTGGCCGCCACCGCCGCCGAAGCCGCCGCCACCGCCCTGCCGCTGGGTCTTGTTGACCTTGGCGGTGGCGTTGCGCAGCGACGGGCCGACCTCGTCGACCTCGATCTCGAAGACGGTGCGCTTCTCACCCTCGCGGGTCTCGTACGACCGCTGCTTGAGGCGTCCCTGGACGATGACCCGCATGCCGCGCTGCAGGGTCTCGGCGACGTTCTCGGCGGCCTGCCGCCAGACGTTGCAGGTCAGGAACAGGGCTTCGCCGTCCTTCCAGTCGCCCGACTGGCGGTCGAAGAACCGCGGGGTCGAGGCGATGCGGAAGGACGCGACGGCCTGGCCGCTCGGGGTGAAGCGGAGATTCGGGTCCTCGACGAGGTTCCCGACGATCGTGATTACGGTGTCGCCTGCCATGGGGCTCGCTCCGGCTGATGAGAGGGCTGAGCCTGGCTCAGTGGACCTCGGGGCGGATGACCTTGGTGCGGAGGATCGACTCGCTCAGGTTGAGCTGCCGGTCGAGCTCCTTGACCGTGGCAGGCTCGGCCGAAAGGTCGATCACCGCGTAGATGCCTTCGGACTTCTTCTGGATCTCGTACGCCAGGCGCTTGCGGCCCCAGACGTCGACGTTCTCGACGCTGCCGCCGCCGTCCCGGACGACCTTCAGGAACGGCTCGAGCGCCGCGTTCGCGGTGCGCTCGTCGATGGCGGGGTCGAGGATGGTCATGAGTTCGTAACGACGCATGCTGTGTCCCTACCTCCTCTGGACTGGTGCGGTCACGGTCTCTCCGTGACAGGAGGGCTCTTGCGTCCGCCGCGGCGGCACTGGACCCCGGATTGCCGGGCGCACCTGCCGCGAGACCGATACAGGCTACCAACAGTCGGCAGCGTACGAGCCGGTTCCCGGAGTGGAGCGCCAGCGGAACGCAGGGAGCCGGCTCGTACCGCCCTTGTCGGGGGTGTGGGGGTCGCCCCCCACAAGCCGACTGGGCGCCGGTTCCCGGAGTGGAGCGCCAGCGGAACGCAGGGGACCGGCTCGTACCGCCCTTGTCGGGGGTGTGGGGGTCGCCCCCCACAAGCCGACTGGGCGCGGGTTCCCGTAGTGGAGAGCCAGCGGAACGCAGGGGACCAGCTCGTGCCGCCTTCAGTGGCGTTGGTGGGCCGGGTGGGTGGGTCTAGTGCAGCGGCGGCGTTCCAGTTCGGCCATGATGTCGGCCATGCGGGCGCGCATGCGGGCGGTCTGGGTCGTCAGCAGGGACAGCTCCTCGACGAGCTCCGCGTCGCCGATGAGCCCCAACTCCGCTTTCGTCACGGTGTGCAACCTCCTGCTCTCCCCCGCTTCCCCTCGGGGGCCGGACCGAGCCGGTGTTCTCGAATCCATGTTCGACAGTACCGGGTGCCGCCGACATTTTCCGACCGCCCACACCGGTTGATCTTTGCTCGGGCTGGGAATTCCTTTATGGGCATGGTCCGTCCGGTCCCGCGTTCACCATGCGCCCCAAGCGCGGGAGCACCACCTGAGGAGGATCCGATGCCACAGGAGGCAACCGACGCCCGGCGGACGCCGGCCCGTGCCGGCACCAAGCAGGAGGCCCGCCGGCTGCAGGGCGTCCTGGCGGTCGCGGCCATCACCATCGGGGTCGCGGCCCTGTTCCTGGGCTGGTTCCCCGAGACGCACTTCCCCGGTGCCGTGCTGGGCGTGATCGGGCTGCCGCTCTCGCTGTACTCGCAGCTGATCTCGGCGACGACCAACGAGCGGTGGCTGAACGTGATCGGCATGATCACCGCGTTCGTCGGCACCGGCTTCGCGCTGAGCAACGGGGGCTTCTCGCTCTGACCCGTCCCGGGTGTCGGAGGGCGCGGATAGGCTCGTCGGCATGCGCATCGGAGCCCACGTCGACCAGCAGCACCCGCTCGACAACGCCCGCGCGGTCGGGGCGGACGTCGTCCAGTTCTTCCTGGGCGACCCGCAGGGCTGGAAGAAGCCCGTCCTGCCGGAGGGCGTCGAGGCGCTGGCGGGTTCCGGCGTGGACGTGTACGTGCACGCTCCGTACACGATCAACGTCGCGACGTCCAACAACCGGATCCGCATCCCAAGCCGCAAGAACCTCACGCAGCAGCTGGAGGCGGCGGCGTCCATCGGGGCGAAGGCGCTGATCGTGCACGGCGGGCACGTGCTGAAGGACGACGACCCCGAGACGGGCTTCGAGAACTGGCGGAAGGTGTTCGAGCGGGTCGAGTGTCCGATTCCGGTCTACATCGAGAACACCGCGGGCGGCGGGAACGCCATGGCGCGCAAGTTCGACCGCATCGCCCGGCTGTGGGAGGTGCTGTCCGGGGTTCCGGGGCTGGACGGCAAGCTCGGCTTCTGCCTCGACACCTGCCACGCGCACGCGGCCGGCGAGGAGCTGGTGGACGCCGTCGACCGGATCAAGGCCATCACCGGCCGCGTCGACCTGGTGCACTGCAACGACAGCCGGGACGCGTTCGGGTCGGGCGCCGACAGGCACACCAACCTCGGCAGCGGCAGCATCGACCCCGAGCTGATCCTCACCGTGGTCAGGGCCGCGGGCGCCCCGGTGGTCGTGGAGACGCCCGCGGCGGGGCAGGCCGACGACATCGCCTGGCTGCGTTCGAAGCTCTGAGGGGTGGAGTCGCTGGAACCCGCGCAGCGTGCGCGGCATCTAACCCGGGTGCAACCAGCCTGACGACAAAATCCGAAGGTCACGTCACACTGGCATAATCCGGAATCCAGCCCTCAGCGCACGCGCGTCCTCTCCGGCGGCGGGCGCGCGAACCGATCGGGAAGCACATGGCACAGCCCCCTTACGACCCCTACGGCTACGGGTCGCAGGACCCCTACGCGCAGTCCTACTCCCAGCCCCCGGCCGTGCAGCACCACTACTACGGGGCTTCGATGCCGGTCGCCCCGCCGACCAACGGGATGGCGACGGCGTCGCTGGTGTGCGGGCTGATCGGGTTCTTCGCGTGCGGTGTCACGTCCGTCCTGGCGGTCATCTTCGGGCACGTGTCGCTGAGCCAGATCAAGCGGACCGGCGAGGGCGGCCACGGCATGGCCGTCACCGGCCTGATCCTCGGCTACCTGATCAGCGCCGGCTGGCTGCTGATCCTGCTCTTCTACATCCTCGGCATCGCGATGTTCGCCGCGAGCACCGGCAGCACGTACTGACCGCTCAGGCCAGCCGAGGGACGCCCGCCACCTCCACCCCTACGCTGGACATCAGCACCGTCATGGGGGTGGACGTGGCGCGCCACGCCTTGACCGCGTCGCCGAACACGTCGAGGACCATCCGCAGCGACTTGTGGTCGGTGTCGGCCAGTTCGGCCCAGGACTCGTACAGCACCAGGTAGCCGTGCTTCGCGGGCGCCCACGACAGGTCCTTGAGGACGGCGGAGAGGTCGTCCCAGTCGCCGTCGGCCAGCGCCGGCGCCTCGAACACCGCGGCGCACACCCGGAGGAACCCGGCCTTGTCGCGGGCGCGGCGGCCGTCGAGGTGGAAGCCGCGCCAGCCGGCCTCCTCGGCCCGCTCCGTCCAGCCGGTGTCGCCGACCGCGCCCGGCACCGGGGCCGTCCGCCACTGGTAGACGCCCGGCTCCAGCCGTCCCGCGAGCAGCTCGTTCAGTGCTTGGTTCGCGTCCACGTCCTCTCCCCGGCTGTTCCCGCGTCCCCGCGATCCGTCCCCGCGATCCGTCCACGGGGGGCCGGGCCGACCCCCGCCCGCCGCGAGCAGTTCCCCGGCATACGGCGGGAAATCCCCCCGCACAGGCAGATTCCGACCACGAAACGTCCCGCGCGACGCCCGCGATCGTCGCACACCCTCCTCGTGGCGCCGATGCGACGCGCTGACCAGGAACGATGCGGTGGCGGAGTACGCGGCGGACGTACCGTGACGCCCGGTGACCCGGAGTATCCACCGGCCGGGGAGAGTATTGGGCTTGAGTCTCCAGCGGGTGGAGGGCACAGGGTGAGGGGCATGGACGGCGACGCCTTGTACACGATCGGGGAGTTGGCGCGGCGCACCGGGCTCTCGGTGCGGACGATCCGGTTCTACTCCGACGAAGGCGTCGTGCCGCCCACCTGCCGTACCGAAGCCGGCTACCGGCTGTACGACGCGGAGGCCGCCGCGTGCCTCGACCTGGTGCGGACGCTGCGCGACCTCGGCGTCGACCTCGGCACGATCCAGCGGGTGCTGGCCCGCGAGATCGGGGTCGGGGAGGTCGCGGCGGCGCACGCGGAGGCGCTGGACGTGCAGATCCGGACGCTCCGGCTGCGCCGGGCCGTGCTGCGAGCGGTGGCGAAACGCGGATCCACCCCGGAGGAGATCGAGATCATGAACAAGCTGGCCCGGCTGTCCGACGAGGAGCGCCGGCGGATCATCACCGACTTCATCGACGAGTCGTTCGCCGGGCTCGACGTGAACCCCGACTTCGAGGCGAAGATGCGGTCCGGGCTTCCGGAGCTGCCGGACGACCCCGCGCCCGAGCAGGTCGACGCCTGGGTCGAGCTGGCCGAGCTGGTCGGCGACCCGGGGTTCCGGGCGTCGGTGCGGCGGATGGCCGAGTACCAGGCCGCCCAGATCGAGAAGGGCGGCTACCCGGAGGACCCGGAGGGCCTCGGCCGGGTGACGGGGGAGAAGATCGCGGCGGCGATCGCGGACGGGATCGAGCCCGCCTCGGACGCGGCCCGTCCGGTCGTCGACGAGCTGGTGGCCGCCTACGCGGCGGCCTACGGCGCCGCGGACGGCGCCGAGTTCCGGCGGGAGCTGCTCCAGCAGATCGAGATCGGTACCGACCCGCGCGCGGAGCGGTACTGGCAGCTGATCGCCGTCATCAACGGCTGGCCGAGCTGGCCCGCGATGACTCCGTCGTTCGAGTGGTTCGCCGAGGCGCTGCGCAACCGGCTCACCTGAGCCGAGCGAGCGTCACCGGCGGGTCAGGACGGTGCTGGGACGCCGGCGCGGTGGTGAGCGCCGCGCCAGCGTCCCAGCGACACCACGTCCGCGGCGCCGTCGAGGACGCCGCCCGCCGGGTCGTCCACGCCGTCCGCCCGGACGATGTCACCGGACGGCCGCAAGATGTCCCAGACCACAAGGGCGGCGAGCACCAGGACGGTCACGAACCGGGCCAGCAGAGCCAGCGAGTACACGTCCTGGCTGATGCCGCCTTCGGGTGCGTCCATGCTCAGCACAGCCGACATGGTGTCGGACAGGTTCGCGCCCTGCGTCTGCCCGGACACCGACAGCAGGAACCACCAGATGCCGAAGAAGTAGATGATCTCGCCGATCTGCCATGCGACGAACGCGGGCAGCTTAGGACGGGCCAACACCGCGAGCGGCAGCAGCCACAGGACGTACTGCGGCGACCACACCTTGTTCGGCAGCATGAACGCGACGAGCACCAGGAACAGCAGCTGCGCGAGCCGGGGGCGGCGCGGCGCGGCGAGCGCGAGGACGGCGATGCCGGCGGCGAGGACGAGGAACGTCCCGGTGCCGAGCAGGTTGAGCAGGTCGGTGTCGCCGGCGGGTTCCGGCAGCCCGTGGTCCTGCAGCACGAAGAAGATCGAGCCCCAGTCGACGCCGCGCTTCTGGCTGAAGGTGTAGAACTCCAGCCAGCCGTCCCACGCGAAGACCATCACCGGCAGGTTGACCAGCAGCCACGCGCCCGCGGTGCCGGCGAGGAGCCGGCCCATCGCGCGCCACTGCCCGGCGCGGACGCACAGCAGGACGAGCGGGCCGAGGAACAGCAGCGGGTAGAACTTCGCGGCGATCGCCAGCCCGAGCAGCGCGCCCGCGAGCGCCGGGCGGCGCGCCGACCAGGCGGCGACCGCGAGCGCCGACAGCGCGACCGCGAGCAGGTCCCAGTTGATGTAGGCGGTGAGCAGGAGCGCGGGGGACAGCGCCACCATCAGGCCGACGCGCAGCGAGCGGCGCCCCGCCGCGTACGCCGTGGCGAGGACGGCCACGACCGCGAGGACGGCGAGGAGGAGCGCCGTGACGTTGTAGAACGCCATCCCGCGCCCGTCCTCCCCGAAGGGACGGACGAGCCACGCCACCAGCTGCATGAAGCCGCCGCTGAGCACCGGGTACTCGACGTAGTGGATGTCGGACCCTTGCAGCGCGTCGAAGTAGGGGAGCTTGCCGTCGCTCAGCCCGCGCACGTAGTAGAGCGGGTAGATGTCGGTATAGCAGGCGTTCGTCGTCGTCTTGAGGAAGTCGAACCGCGCCGACGCGCAGGGCTGCTTCTGCAGCCAGCCGAGGAGGCACACCAGGGCGGTGAGGCCCGTCAGCACCGGCGCGAGCCGCATCAGCCGGCCGGGCGGGTGCGATCCGGGGCGGCCGTCCGCCGCGTCGCTGCCAGCGGACATCGCGAGCCCCTCAGAAGACGACGACATGGACAGCAAGACTATTCGTCCCGGACGGCACCGGCGATCACGCGACCGGATGCCGACCGGAGAAAAGGGGATGCCCGCCGGAGAAAAGGGGACGGCCCGGAGCCGCGAGGGCTCCGGGCCGTCCGCCCGGTGTCGGGCGATGCTACGCGCCGCTCTCGGTCTCCGGGTTCGGGGGTTCCTGGTCCCGGCAGGCCGGGTGGTTGCGGTTCTGCGGTTTCGCGCACCACCAGCCCTTGTCGCCCTCGGGCGGCAGGTTCGGGTTGCAGCCGTCCGGCCTGCCGAACATGTCGCAGGGCTGGTTCTCGGGCGCCGGCGGCGTCGGAGAGGTCGGCGTGGACGGCGTGGACGACGGGCAGCCCGGCAGCTGGTTCGGCTGCCCGGGCCGGCAGCTCGGCGAGGTCGTCGGGCTCGGCGAGTTCGTCGGGGACGGGGCCGGCTTGGCCTTCGCCCACGGGGCGAGCTGGCCCACGTTGGCGGGCGGCGGGAACTGGCTGATCTCCTTGCCCTCGAGCGCCTTCAGCATGAAGCGCTTGAACAGCTCGGCCGGGACCGTACCACCGTAGACCTGGTTGTAGCCGCCGACGCCGATCAGCGACTTGCGGTTGCCGTTCTTGTCCTGCCGCCACATCGCCGCCGACGTCGCCAGCTCCGGCGTGTAGCCGACGAACCAGGCGGACTTGTTCTCGTCCGTAGTACCGGTCTTACCGGCGACCGGACGGGAGCCGAGGCTCGCCCGGGTACCGGTACCGCCGGTCTGGACGACCGCCTGCATCGCGGACGTGGCGTCCGCGGCCACGCCCTCGGAGAAGGCCCGCGTCGGCTTCTGCCAGGGCAGCTTGTCGAGCGGCTTGTTCTCGTTGTTCACGACCGTGTGGCCCTTGGCGTCCGTGATCTTCGCGATCACGTGCGCGGCGCGGTGCTCGCCGCCGGACGCGAACGTCGAGTAGACCGACGCCATCGTGACCGCGCTGGCGTCGATGACGCCGAGCGGCAGCGAGGTGTAGGTCGGGTCGAGGCTCGGGGTCTTCTCCGGGATGCCCATCTTCTTGGCCATGTCGATCACGTTCGACAGCTGGACCTTCTGCCCCAGCTCGACGTACGCGGTGTTGATCGACATCGCGGTCATCTGCTTGAGGTTGTAGATGCCGTTCTCGGACGTGCTGTCGTTGGTGAACGTCGCGCCGTTGATCGTCCGCTTGTAGCGGCCGTCCATCGTCGTCTTCAGGCTGATGCCCTGGTCGAGCGCGGTCGCCAGCACGATCGGCTTGAAGGACGAACCCGGCTGCACCTTGCCCTGGAAGGAGTTGTCGAACGCCTGCTTGCGGAAGTCGGGACCGCCGTAGGCGGCGACGACGCCGCCCGTCTTCGGGTCGATCGACGCGAGCCCGAACCAGATGTCCGACTTGAGGTTGTTCTCCTTCTTGATCTGCTTGACGAGCTTGTTGGTGTAGTCCTGCAGTTCCTTGTCGAATGTGGTCTTGATCCGGAGGCCGCCGGTGGCGAGCCGCTGCCGGTCGATGCCGAGCGACTCCAGCTCGTTGACCACGCGCGCCTGGAGGTAGCCGGCGTTCGGGTCGTCCGGCGCGTCGCTCCACTCCTTCTGCGTCTGCGGGAACTTCGCCGCGGAGCGCTTGGTCTGGTCGAGCCAGCCCTTCTCGACCATCCCGTCGAGGACGTAGTTCCAGCGGTTGACCAGCGCCTGCTTGGCCGGGTTGGACGTCGGGCCGTAGGTGGCGAAGTAGCCGGGCCGCTGGATCAGCGCGGCGAGCATCGCCGCCTGGTACTCGTTGATCTCGGTGACGGGCTTGTGGAAGTAGGCGCGGGACGCCGCCTGGATGCCGTACGAGTCGCGCCCGAACGGGACGACGTTGAGGTACAGCTCAAGGATCTTCTTCTTGTCCATCTCCTTGCCCATCCGGATGGAGATGAGGATTTCCTTGAGCTTGCGGCTGACCGTGCGGTCCTGGCTGAGGTTCGCCCAGTAGTTGCGGGCCAGCTGCTGGGTGATCGTCGAGGCGCCGGCGACCTCGCCGCCGGTCGCGGCGCGGAACACCGCGCCCGCGATGCCGGTCGGGGAGATGCCCGGCTCGCTCCAGAAGTTGCGGTCCTCCGCGGCGAGCACCGCGTTCACCACGAAGTCGGGCACCTTGTCGAGCGCTATGTCCTCGCGGTGGGTGCCGATCCGGGCGAGCGTCGACCCGTCGCTGTAGGTGATCACCGATTCCTGGCGGAGCGCGTCCTGCTGCGCCTTGGTCGGGAGCGGCGTGTTGGCATAGGCGACCACGACGAGGACGGCCATGCCGAGGATCATCACGCTGACGACCGCGACCATGATCTTCCAGGACGGGACGTAGCGCCGCCAGCCGGTCTTCTCCTGTTCGCCCGGGCGCTTCTCGCGCCGGGGACGGCCGCGGCCGCGGCCGCGCTCCTCGTCGTCCCAGAAGCCGCCGGGGCCGCCCGGACCGCCGGGCCCACCGGGACCGCGCCCGCCGGGACCGCCGGGGCCACCCGGGCCTCCGGGGCCGCCCGGCCCACCGGGGCCGCCCGGGCCGCCGGGACCGCGGCGCACCGGCGGCGGACCGCCGGGCCCCGACCGCGACGCCGCCGGCGCCCCGCGGCGCCGCCCGCCGCCGGGCGCGCCCGTCCGGGGAGGCCCGCCGCGCTGCCCGCCCGACCTGCCACCGGGACGCGGCGTCCTGCCGGGCGGCGTCCTGCCGGGCGTGGGCGGGCCGGGGGGCCCGCCGCGCTGCCCGCCGGACGGCGTGCCCGCGGAGCCGGGGCGGGGGGAGCCCCTCCGGCCGGCGTTCTCTCCGTGGTCCGGTCCGTATCGGCTTGGGTTACTCACGCGGCCTCATCAACTGGGGGACGGCTATGCGTCGTCCGAGCGTACTGTGCACCCGCGGCTGCGGTGGCCGGTGAGGCGAGGCTGCCCTTCCTCCGGCCTGCCGGGCGCGCGGGATCGGGGCCGCTGGCGTGCGGCAATTCGCGATCATGCTTCATGTCACACCCCCACGTTTCCAGTGGACGGTTCGGGTGCGGACGGCCGGCCGGTTCATTCCGGCGGCCGTCCCAGTGGGACCAGTGGCGCCAGGAGCGCGATGCGCTCCGACTCCCCGGTGCTGAAGGTGCGGCCTCCGCCGCGGCGGCAGGCCGGATCGCCGCGGTGCATCTGGCACCACCAGCGCGGCGGGGGGTTGCTCGGCGGCTTGTTCGGGTCGCAGTTGCCGTTGGAGAACGGCGACTGGCACGGCGGGAGGTCCCCGCCGGGGCCGTCGCCGCCGTCGCCCTGGCAGCGCGGATCGTGCTGGCCGATCGGGTTGTCGCACCACGGCGGCCGGCGGTCCTTCTTTTTCTTCTCCGGCGGCTTCGCCCACTTCTGCACGATCCCGCCCCACGCGGGCGGCGGGAACGCCTCGGCCTCCATGCCGCGCACCGCGTTCGACATGTAGGACCGCCAGATGCGGGCGGGGATCGTGCCGCCCTCGACCTCGCCGATTCCCGGCAGGATCACCGACTTCTTCTTGCCGTCGGGGCCGACCGCGTCGTTGTAGATCGTCACGGCGGTCGAGATCTGCGGGACGTACCCGACGAACCACGACGAGACGTTCCGGTCGGTGGTGCCGGTCTTGCCGGCCGCCTGCCGTCCGTCCGGTAGCGCCGCCGCCGTCGCGGTACCGCTCTTGATGACCTGCTGCATCGCGTACGTGGCGTCCGCCGCGACCTTCGCGCTGAACACCCGGTGCTTCTCGACCTTCGGCTTCAGCCGGACCCGCTTGTTGTCGCTGTAGCGGACGACGCGGATCACGTGCGGCTGGTAGTACACGCCGCCGTTGGCGAACACCGCGTACCCGGCGGCCTGCTCGATCGGCCGGATGTTGTTGACGCCCAGCGCCAGGTTCAGGCAGCACTTGTGCGGCGTCAGCAGGTCGGACGCGATGCCGGCGTCCGTCTCGGTCTTGATCGCCTCTTCGATGCCGACCTTGCCCATCAGCTGGATGAAGGCGGTGTTCACCGAGTCCTTCGTCGCGGTGATCAGGTCGATCGCCGGGCCGACGTCATGGCTGTTCGGGACGATCACGGCGTTCGGGTCGCCCTTGGAGACCACGCTGCCGTCCGGGCCGATCGGGGTCTTCGACCGTCCCTCGACCAGGCTCTTCAGGCTGTAGTTCTGCTTCAGGGCGGTCGCCAGCACGTACGGCTTCATCGCCGACCCGGCCTGCGCCGAGCCCTGCCACACGTTGTTGAACGACTGGTCCAGGTAGTCGGGGCCGCCGTAGAAGGCGACCACCTCGCCGTTGGCGGAGTTCACCGACACCAGCCCGACGCGGATCTTCTTCTTCGCGAGCTTCTTCGGGTCGACCTGCGGGACGGTCTGCTCGGCCGCCTTCTTGGCCATCGCCATCCGCTTGCGGTCGAACGTCGTGTAGACGCGCAGGCCCTCGGTCGTGAGCTCCTTGCGGTCGATGCCCTGCCGGCGCAGCTCCTCCATCGCGCGCGTCAGCATGTAGCCGCGCTGGCCGCCGTACAGCTGCTTGTCGCTGCCCGGCTTGCTGATCTTCGGCAGCCGCTGCATGTACTTCGCGGCGTCGGCCTCGCTCAGCTTGCCCATCGAGACCATGCCCTTGAGCGTGTACTGGTAGCGCGCGGTCACCCACGCCTTGTTCTTCGCGTCCCCCGCGTCCCGGTTCGGGTTCTGGATGATGCCGCCGAGGACGGCCGCCTGGTCGGGCGTCAGCTCCCAGACGTTCTTGCCGAAGTACTCGCGCGAGGCCGCCTGGATCCCGTAGGTGTCGCGGCCGAGGTAGATCGTGTTCAGGTAGAGCTTGAGGATCTCGTCCTTGGTGTACTTGTCCTCGAGCTTCACCGAGATGAACAGCTCTTTGAACTTGCGGTTGACCGTCCGGTTGTTCGGGTCGGAGTAGTAGTTCTTCGCGAGCTGCTGCGTGATCGTGGAACCGCCGCCGGAACCGCCGGTCAGGTTGTCCCAGACCGCGCGGGTCGTGCCCTTGACCGAGAAGCCGGGGTCGGTGCGGAAGCTGCGGTTCTCGGCGGCGAGGACCGCGTCCTGGACGAAGGTCGGGACCTGCTTCAGCTCGACGCTCTGCCGCTTCTTGCCGATCCGTCCGATCTCGGTGCCGTCGGTGTAGTAGAAGATCGACGCCTGGTCCTCGACGCCCGCGACCGTCGGCTCGGCGGGCGTGGGCGTGTTCGTGTAGGCGACCCAGATCAGCGTGATGAACGCGGCGAAGCCGAGCCCGCAGACGCCGGCCACGATCTTCCAGGACGGGATGAACCGCCGCCAGCCGGTCTCCCGGGACCGCAGGTGGCCGAGGAACCCCTTCTTTCCCGGGGGCGGCGGCGTCCCATGCCGCCCGGGCCCGCCCGGACCACCGGGACCACCGGGGCCGCCGGGTCCTCCCGGCCATCCGGGGCCGCCGGGTCCAGCGGGGCCGACCGGTCCGCCGGACCGGTTCGCCGCGCGGACGCCCTTCCCCTGGAACTTCGCGGTGAGCTTCGCCCCGAGCTCCTGCCCGGCCTTCCCGAGCTCGCCGAGCTTGTCCTTGACGCCGGGCTTCGGCGCGGCACCGGCCGCGCCCGCCATGCCCATTCCGGCCGCGGCGCCCATCCCGGGGGGACCGCCCATCCCTGGGGGACCGCCCATGCCGGGCGGCCCGTTCATCGGCCCCGGCCCGCTGGGCCCGAAGGGTCGTCCCGGCGCACCGCCGTTGGGCCCGGACGGCCCACCCGGCTGCATCGGTCCACCCTGCGGCGACTGCATCGGCCCGGCCTGTGGAGGCTGCATCGGTCCACCCTGCGGGGGCTGCGCACCGCCCATGGGGAACCCGCCCTGCTGCCCCGCCCCGCGCTGTGCGGGAAGACCGCCGGGCCCCGAAGGGCCACTGGACGCTCCGAACCCGCCGGGCGCGCCCGGCCCGGGGGACCCGCCCTGGCCGAGGGGACCGCCCGTCCCGTACTGCGGGCCCGAGCTGGGGAACCCGCCCTGCCCGGGAGATCCGCTGGGCGCGCCTCCACCGGGACCGGACGGACCGCCGGACGCGGGGAAAGCACCGGAGCCCACCGGCCCGCCCGGCATGGGCTGGCCCGTCGCGGGCTGGCCGAGCGCGGCCGGCCCAGAGGGCGGGGACGCGTGGCGGCCCCCGGCGGGCGGCGCCGGCGGGATCGCGGGAGTCGGCGCGGTCGGCGCGGCACCGCCGAGCGGCGCGGGGGCTCCTCCGCCGGGGGCGGCGTGGCCGCCCGGGAAGCCCGGACCGTCCGCGGAGCCGGGGCTCTGCGGCGCGCCGGGGGCGTCATCGGTACCCGGACGCCCGGGATCGCCGGGACGGGGGTTCTGCTGCCCGCCCGGCCACTGCGACCCGGGTTCCGGTCGGGGCTGGCTTGGATTACTCACGCGACCTCATCGACAGGGGACAACGGTTGTTGCCAGTGGCCCGGGGCGGCCTCCGGCCCTTGTTGCGACTCGTGCGCCGTCCGAAGAGTACTGTGCGGGCTGGTGAGCGGGGGGAGCGCATGCATGGTGAAGTTCCATCCCGGCTGGTCAACGCCCCTTCCGACGAAGGCGGCCGGGTTCTCCTTCCGTGCTGTCCGCCGCCCGGGACCGTGTGACGGGCCAGGTGGATCCTGGCGCAACTTTGACATATTTCCGCCGCATACACCCTGAATTCGGCGTATTCGGCGTCCGACCTCGGCGGCCGCGCCGGCCTGGCCTCCCGCAAGATCACCTTCACGGTCGGACACCCTGATGGCGGACGGGCGGCGAGCGGGCGGGACAGGCGGTCATGCCGTGCAGTACGCCTCCCGCATCCCCGCGGCTCGATGCGGCCCAAGCCGAGCCAGAGGCGGGCCCAAGGCATCGTCACCGCGGCCCCAACGGCCGCCCCGATCACACCGGCCGAAGACTTCCACTTGCCAGGACGGGGCCTCGTACGTATCTTGTCGATGTATCGAGCCGATACATTCGCTCGATACATCGGATCGAGACATCGGTCTCTGCGAGAGAGGGAACCGGATGGCGGCCAGGAAGGGCGCGGGCGTGCTGGAGCTCGCCGTGCTCGGCCTGCTGCACGAGGCCCCCATGCACGGCTACGAGCTGCGCAAGCGGCTCAACGCCCTGCTGGGGATGTTCCGGGCGTTCTCCTACGGATCCCTCTATCCATGCCTGAAGCAGCTTCTCACGGACGGGATGATCGTCGAGGACCGTCCCGACGAGGCGAACGCTCCGCTGGCACTGCAGAGCCGCCGGTCGAAGATCGTTTATAAGCTCACCGCCGACGGCAAGGAGCGCCTCCAGCAGCTCCTGACCGAGGCCGGTCCGGCGTCGTGGGAGGACGAGGGGTTCGGCGTTCACTTCGCTTTCTTCTCGCACACCCGCGCCGACGTCCGGCTGCGGATCCTCGAAGGCCGGCGCAGCCGGCTGGAGGAGCGCCTGGAGAGCGTCCGCGCCGCCCTGGCGCGGACCCGCGAGCGCGTCGACTCCTACACCCTGGAGCTGCAGAACCACGGGCTGGAGTCGGTCGAGCGCGAGGTCAGGTGGCTCAACGAGCTCATCGGACGCGAGCGGGCCGAGCAGGAGCAGCAAGCACAGTCAGCCAAGCGAATTGATCAGGACATGCCTCGGGACGAGGGCCGCTGATCCGCGGCCCGCCGCCTTCGGGGGCGGGTGAAACACCACATGTTCCGCTAGAGAGAAGGAGCAACCGGATGGGTTCGGTGCGCGTAGCCATCGTGGGTGTGGGCAACTGCGCCTCTTCACTCGTCCAAGGTGTCGAGTTCTACAAGGACGCGGCCCCCGAGACGCGAGTCCCCGGCTTGATGCACGTCCAGTTCGGCGAGTACCACGTGGGCGACGTCGAGTTCGTCGCGGCGTTCGACGTGGACGCCAAGAAGGTCGGGATGGACCTGTCCGAGGCCATCCACGCCAGCGAGAACAACACGATCAAGTTCGCCGACGTCCCGCCGACCGGCGTGACCGTCCAGCGCGGCCCCACCTTCGACGGCCTCGGCGAGTACTACCTCGACATGGTCGAGGAGTCGGACGCCGAGCCGGTCGACGTGGTCCAGGCGCTGAAGGACGCCGAGGTCGACGTCCTGGTGTCGTACCTGCCGGTGGGCTCGGAGGAGGCCGACCGCTTCTACGCCCAGTGCGCGATCGACGCCAAGGTCGCGTTCGTGAACGCGCTGCCGGTGTTCATCGCGAGCGACCCCGAGTGGGCGCAGAAGTTCACCGACGCGGGCGTCCCGATCGTCGGCGACGACATCAAGTCGCAGGTCGGCGCCACCATCACGCACCGCGTCATGGCCCGCCTCTTCGAGGACCGCGGCGTTGAGCTGCTGCGCACCTACCAGCTCAACTTCGGCGGCAACATGGACTTCATGAACATGCTGGAGCGCAAGCGGCTCCAGTCCAAGAAGATCTCCAAGACGCAGTCGGTCACCTCGCAGATCCCGCACGAGATGGCGAAGGCCGACGTGCACATCGGCCCGTCCGACCACGTGCCGTGGCTGGACGACCGCAAGTGGGCCTACGTCCGGCTGGAGGGCAAGTCGTTCGGCGACACGCCCCTCAACCTGGAGTACAAGCTGGAGGTCTGGGACTCCCCGAACTCCGCCGGCGTGATCATCGACGCGGTGCGCGCCGCGAAGATCGCCAAGGACCGCGGCATCGGCGGCCCGATCCTGTCCGCCAGCTCCTACTTCATGAAGTCGCCGCCGGAGCAGTACAACGACGACCAGGCGCACGACGCGGTGGAGAAGTTCATCCGCGGCGAGGTCGAGCGCTGAGCCGAGCCGGGAGACCGGCCGCCGAGCAGGCCCGACGGCCCGCCGAGGCGCTGATCGCGACTCCCTGAGAGTCCGATCACAAAATCCCCAAGGGACGCCCTGAGAGTGGACACTCCACTGTCAGGGCGTCCTTACTTCTAGAGAGAAAACGGTGATGTACCGGCCCTTTGTCACTCTGTGGCCCTACTGTGACACCGCCGGTGACTGCGCGCCAGGTTCCGAGTGTCCGAGGTGAGAACGTGACGGCACGCCAGATGTACAAGGTGACAGTGGGGCTGACGGGGCTGATGGTGGGCCTCGCCGGATGCGCCGGGGGAGGTGACGACGCGTCCGCCGCGGGGCAGGTCCGCGAGGGCGGGACGCTGCGGATCATCGGGTCGTCCGATGTCGAGCACCTCGACCCGGCGTCCGTGGCGAGCGTCGGCGCGTACGGGCTCGCCCGCACCTTCGCCCGCACGCTGTTCGGCACGCGGGCGTCCAACGACTTCCAGGAGACGGTGCCCGTCCGGCCGGACGTGGCCGAGCGCCTCCCGACCCGCGAGAACGGCGACATCGCCAAGGACCGCCGCACCTACACGGTGCGGCTGCGCACGGGCGTGCTGTGGAACACCGAGCCGCCGCGCCCGGTGACCGCGCAGGACTTCGTCCGCGGGTTCGAGCGGCTCTGCAACCCGGCGGCACCGTCGTCCGGCAAGGGCTACTTCACCTCGACGATCAAGGGGATGGACGAGTTCTGCCGCGGCTTCGCCGACGTCGACCCCAAGGACCCGGCGGCGATGGCGGCCTACCAGCGCGACCACGCGATAGCGGGCGTGCGCGCCAAGGACGACCGGACGCTCGTGTTCGAGCTGCGGCGCCCCGCCAGCGACTTCCTCAACCTGCTGGCGCTGCCGTACACCGCCGCAGCGCCGAAGGAGTACGACGCCTACGTCCCGGACGGCCCGCAGCTCCGGCAGCACACGATCTCCAACGGCCCGTACCAGATCACCGAGTACCGGCCGGGCCTGTCGTACCTGCTCTCCCGCAACCCGGCGTGGCGGGCGGCGGGAGACCCGCTGCGCGAGCGGCACGTCGCCAAGATCCGGATCACGCTCGGGCAGGACTCGCCGGAGGCCGTCCAGCAGCAGCTGGAGCAGGGCACCGCCGACCTCGCCTGGGACCAGCCCGTCCCGACGTCCGCGATCCCCCGGCTCCGCGACGACCCGCGCTTCGCGATCAGGGAGACGCCGAACAACAGCCCGTACCTGGTGTTCAACACGCGCAGCCCCAACAACGGCGGCGCGCTCGGCAAGCGGGAGGTCAGGCAGGCGCTGGAGTACGCGGTCGACCGCAGCGCCCTCATCAAGATCGTCGGCGGTCCGTCGGTGGCGCGGCCCCTGCACACGGTGATCCCGCCGGGCAACTCCGGCTACGCCGCGATCGAGCACTACGCGACGCCGGGCGAGTCCGGCGATGCCGCCAAGTGCCGGGAGCTGCTCGGCCGGACGGGCCACGCCGAGCTCAAGCTGAAGTTCCCGTACCGGACGAACAGCGTCCACAAGCTCATCGCCCAGTCGATCGCGCAGAACCTCGACGCCTGCGGGGTCGAGGCCGAGCTCATCGCCGACTCCGGCGGCTCCTTCTACGCCGGCACCCTCGGCACGCCCGCGCGCGGCCGGGCGGGCGACTGGGACATCGCCGCCCCCGGCTGGGTGCCGGACTGGTACGGCAACAACGGCCGCTCGATCATCCAGCCGCTGTTCGACGGCCGCACCTACGGGCAGAACTCCACCAACTACGGCGGTTACGACAACCCGCAGGTCAACGCCCTCATCGACGCGGCGCTGACCGCTCCGGACGCGGGCCGCGCGGCGGGGTACTGGCAGCAGGCCGACCAGAAGATCATGGAGGACGCGGCGATCGTCCCGCTGCTCGACCGGTCCCAGACGCTCTTCCACTCGTCCCGCGTCCACGGCGCCCTCTACCTGCCCACCACGGCCGGCTACGACTACACCCGCCTCTGGCTCAACTGAGGTCAGCCGAAGGAGACGGCGGCCAGGGCGAGGGCGGACCCGCCGAAGACCACCGTGTTGCGGACGTAGGTCTGGAGGCGCACCCAGCTCGGGAAGGCGTCCTCGGCGGCCTTGAGGAAAGGGGCGACGCGGACGCGCGCGAGTTCCGGGTCGCCCTTCCGGCGGAAGGCGGCCTGCACGGATGTCACCGCGGTGAGGTTGCTGTAGACGATCGCGGCGTTCATCAGCAGCACCAGCGAGCAGAAGACCCAGGTCAGCGGCCTGGCGAGGTCGGCGCCCGCGAGGTTGGCGGCGGCGGTGGCGGCCATGGCCGCGGCGACGGCGGCCGGCGCGGCGGTCTCGTGGCCGCCCGCGTCGAAGCGGAGCCGGTTCTCCTCCAGCACCTCGGGCCGGACGCCCTGCCGGCGCAGTTCGGCGACGGCGGCGGCCTTGGCGGCGGGGCCGTAGCGGTGGCGGACGAGCGGGATGCTGACGAACGCGGCGGCGACCAGCAGCTGCATGACGGCGGCGAAGGTGCTCATGGGGCTCTCCCGTAGATACTTGCACTTAGTTCAAGTGCGGACGAGGAGAACGCTAACCACGACTTGAACAATGTGCAAGTGGTGCCTACGGTGGAGTCCATGCCTCGCGACACCCTCTCCCGCGACCAGATCGTCCGCACGGCCATCGCCCTGCTGGACGACGAAGGGCTCGAAGGCCTCAACATGCGCGCCCTGGGCAAGCGGCTCGACTCCGCCGCCACCGCCGTGTACTGGCACGTCAAGAGCAAGGACAACCTGGTCCTGCTGGCCACCGACCAGGTCTGGGGCGAGCTCACCCTGCCCGACCCGGACGCCGTCGGCTGGCGCGCCGCCGCCACCGCCATGGCCGCCGACCTGTACCGGATGTTCACGCGGCACCCCTGGCTCGTGCAGGTCTTCGCCGCGCACCTCGTCTACGGCGAGAGCAAGGCGCGCCACGACGAGCACCAGCTCGCCGTGTACGAGGCCGGGGGATTCACCGGCGCGGACGCCGACCGGGCCGCCGCCGCGGTGTTCACCTACGTCCTCGGCAACGCTGCCGGCGTCGCCGCGACCGCCTCGCTCACCCGCAGCCTCGACCTGGACGGCGGCGCCCGCGAGCAGGTCGACGCGGCCATGGCGCAGGCCAGGGAGATCGCCGAACGCTTCCCGCGCCTGCGCGCCCGCCTGGACACCGCGGCGGCGACGGGCTACGCCGCGTCCCCCGACCAGACCTTCGAGTTCGGCCTCCAGGCCCTCCTCGACGGCCTGGAACGCAGCACCTCCCACTCCGAATGACCGACGCCACGCCCCCATCGAGGACGGTGGCGGCGTCCAGCGCCGTTCGCCGACTCGCTCAGTGGTGAAGCGCCCGGGGCCGAGGACGTCGCGACGGTAGGGCGTGGTGGGTGGTGGCAGCGCATACCCTGATCAGATGCGTGCGGGCGAGTTGCGGGGGATCCTGCGTGGACGGGATTTCCAGCGGCTGTACGCGACGCGGCTGGCCTCGCAGCTCACCGACGGCGTGTTCCAGGTGGCCCTCGCCGGCTACGTGTTCTTCTCCCCCGAACGGCAGACGACGGCCGGCAAGGCCGCGGCCGCGTTCGCGGTGACGCTGCTGCCGTACTCGGTGCTCGGGCCCTTCGCCGGGGTGTTCATCGACCGGTGGCGGCGCCGGCAGATCCTCGTCTGGACGCCGGTGCTGCGGGCCGTGCTGGTGCTGCTCGTCGCGGCCCTGGTCGCGGCCGGGCAGGACGGTCTCGGCTTCTTCCTCGGCGTCCTCGTCGTGCTGGGCGTCAACCGGTTCTTCCTCGCGGCGCTGTCGGCGGCGCTGCCGCACGTGGTGCGGCGCGAGCAGCTGGTGACGGCGAACGCCTTCTCGGTCACGTCCGGGACGATCATCTCGTTCGCCGGCGCGGGGATCGGCTACCTGCTGCGCAGGCTGTTCGGGGCGGGGCACGAGGGCACCGCGCTGATCCTGGTGGCCGCGGCGGCGCTGTTCCTGCTGGCCGGGCTGATCGCGACGACGCTGCCGAAGGGCCTGCTCGGGCCGCACACAGCGGCGGGCGAGCGGCCTGAGGCGGCGCCGGGCGTCCGGGACGCGCTCGGCGGCGTCCTGCACGGCCTGGTGGCCGGGGGCAGGCACATCGCGCGGCGCCCGCAGGCCGCGCTCGCGCTCGGCGCGATCTCCTTCCACCGGTTCCTGTACGGCGTCATCCTGATCATGACGCTGCTGCTGTGCCGCAACCACTTCGCCGACGACCCCGACCGGGGCCTGGAGGTGTTCGCGCTCATGCTCGGGGTGTCCGGCGCCGGATACTTCGCGGCGGCGCTGATCACCCCGGCGGTGGTGCGGCGGATCAGCAAGCAGGCGTGGACGGCGTGGCTGCTCGCCGGGGCGGCGCTCAGCCTCCTCCTGCTCGGGACGCCGTTCACGGAGCGCCCGTGGGCGGCCGGCGCGTTCCTGCTGGGCGTCGTGTCGCAGGGCGTCAAGCTGTGCGTCGACACGACGCTGCAGGAGCTGATCGACGACGAGTACCGAGGCCGGGTGTTCGCCGTCTACGACATGCTGTTCAACGCGACGTTCGCCGCCGCTGCGGCGGCCGCAGCCGCCTGGCTGCCGTCCGATGGCCGTGCCGTACCGACGCTGCTCATGGTGATCGCCGCCTACGCCGCAGGGGCGGTCGCCTACCGGACGGCGGCGTCCCGCATCCGCCGGCCCGCGCACGCCCTCCGCTGACCGGAGCCGACGTCGGTCAGAGGGATTCCGCGATGGCGTGCATCGCGGCGGCGATGTGCAGCACCTCGTCCTCCGTGCAGACGTACGGCGGCATCGTGTAGACGAGCTTGCCGAACGGGCGCAGCCACACACCGTGCGCCATGGCGATCTCCTGCACGGCCGCGACGTCCACCGGCTCCCGCGCCTCCACGACGCCGATCGCGCCGAGGACGCGGACGTCCGCGACCCCCGGGAAGTCGGCGGCGTCGTGCAGCTCGCTGGTCAGGACCGCCTCGATGGTGTCGACCTCGTCACGCCAGTCGCGGGACAGCAGCAGGTCGATGGACGCGGACGCGACGGCCGCGGCCAGCGGATTCGCCATGTAGGTGGGGCCGTGCATCAGCACGCCCGCCTCCCCGGACGAGATGCCCTCCGCGACGCCGTCGGTGCACAGGGTGGCGGCCATCGTCATGTATCCGCCGGTCAGGGCCTTGCCAACGCACATGATGTCCGGGGCGACCTCCGCGTGGTCGCAACCCCACAGCTCGCCCGTCCGGCCGAACCCGGTGGCGATCTCGTCCAGGATCAGCAGCAGGCCGTGCTCGTCGGCGACGTCGCGCAGCGCCCGCAGGTACTCCGGCGCGTAGAAGCGCATGCCGCCCGCGCCCTGCACGATCGGCTCGACGATGATCCCGGCCAGCTCGCCCGTGTGCTCCTCGGCGAGCCGGGACAGCTCGTCCAGGTACGCCTCGTCGGGCTCGGCGGAGTAGCCGAGCGGGGGCGGCGGTGCGAACACGTGCTTCGCCAGGACGTCGCCGAACAGGTGGTGCATCCCGGTGACCGGGTCGCAGACGGCCATGTCGCCGAACGTGTCGCCGTGGTAGCCGCCCCGGACGGTGAGGAGCCGGTGCCGCTCCGGGCGCCCCTGCGACCGCCAGTACTGCAGCGCCATCTTGATCGCGACCTCGACCGCGACCGACCCGGAGTCGGCGAAGAACACCTTCGTCAGCGGCTCCGGCGTGAGCTCGACGAGGCGCTCCGCGAGCCGCACGGCCGGCGGGTGCGTGAGCCCGCCGAACATCACGTGCGCCATCTTGCCGAGCTGCCCGGTCACGGCCGCGTTCAGCTTCGGGTGGTTGTACCCGTGCACGGCCGCCCACCACGACGACATCCCGTCGATCAGCTCGGTGCCGTCGGCGAGCGTCAGCCGCACCCCGTCCGCCGACACGACCGGCAGCGCGGGCGCCGGCGCGGGCATCGGCGCGTACGGGTGCCAGATGTGCTCCTGGTCGAACGCCAGCATCCGCTCGGTCTCCCGCGGGCTCATCCGCCCGAGTTGCAGCGGAATCACGCCTCGCCCTCCCCGTCCGCGCGAGCCGCTCCGTCCGCGTCGCCCTTCACGGCCGACCCGGAGGACGGGGGCGGCCCGTCGGCGTCGGAGGTCACGCCGTCCTTCGCGTCCGCGTCGGCACCGGCGTCCGGGAGGAGGCCCTCGGCGGCGGCCCAGCGGCGGAGTTCCGCCGCGGCGGCGTCCTTGCCGACCATGCCGCGGTCGAGGCGGAGTTCGAGGAGGAACTTGTACGCCCGGCCCACGAGCGGGCCCGGCCCGATGCCGAGGATCTCCTGGATCTCGTTGCCGTCGATCTCCGGCCGGATCGCGGCGAGCTCCTCCTCCTCCGCGAGCCGGTCGATCCGCTGCTCCAGGTCGTCGTAGGTGCGGCGGAGCCGGTCGGCCTTGCGCTTGTTGCGGGTGGTGCAGTCGGCGCGGGTCAGCTTGTGCAGCCGGGACAGCAGCGGCCCGGCGTCGCGGACGTAGCGGCGGACGGCGGAGTCGGTCCACTCGCCGGTGCCGTAGCCGTGGAAGCGCAAGTGCAGCTCCACCAGCCGGGACACCTCGTTGATGACGTCCTTCGGGTAGCGCAGCGCGGTCAGCCGCTTGCGGGTCATCTTCGCGCCGACGACCTCGTGGTGGTGGAACGACACCCGGCCGCCCGCCTCGAACCGGCGCGTCTTCGGCTTGCCGATGTCGTGCAGCAGCGCCGCGAGGCGCAGCACGAGGTCGGGCCCGTCCTGCTCCTGCGCGATCGCCTGCTCCAGGACGATCAGCGAGTGCTCGTAGACGTCCTTGTGCCGGTGGTGCTCGTCGATCTCCAGGCGCAGCATCGGCAGCTCCGGCAGGACGTGCGCGGCGAGGCCGGTCTCGACCAGCAGCGCCAGGCCCTGCCGCGGGTAGCGGCCGCAGATCAGCTTGGACAGCTCGTCCCGGATCCGCTCGGCGGAGACGATCTCGATGCGGCCAGCCATGTCCTTCATCGCGCGGACGACGTCGGGCGCGACGGTGAAGCCGAGCTGCGAGGCGAAGCGGGCGGCGCGCAGCATCCGCAGCGGGTCGTCGCTGAAGGAGTCCTCGGGCCTGCCGGGCGTCCGCAGGACCTTGCGCTGCAGGTCGGTGAGGCCGCCGAACGGGTCGACGAACTCGTGGCCGGGCAGCCGCGCCGCCATCGCGTTGACCGCGAAGTCGCGGCGGCGGAGGTCCTCGACGAGGGACGTCCCGTAGGAGACGTCCGGCTTGCGGGACTTCGGGTCGTAGGACTCGCTGCGGTAGGTGGTGATCTCCAGCTCGACGCCGCTCTTGCGGAGGCCGACCGTGCCGAACTCGATGCCGATCGTCCAGTGCGCGTCCGCCCAGTCGCGGATGATCTCCAGGGTGCGCTCGGGCGGCGCGTCGGTGGTGAGGTCGACGTCCTTGGTCGGACGGCGCAGCAGCGCGTCCCGCACCGGCCCGCCGACCAGCGCCAGTTCGTGACCGGCCGCCGCGAACAGGGCGCCGAGGTCGTCGGCGACGGGCGCGATGCCGCGCAGCAGCTCGGCGATCGCGATGCGCCGCGAGGACTCTGGGGTCACGTTCTGGTTGGGCACGGCCATCGAGCGTATTTCCTTGATTGACGGGCTGACAAAGGACTTTATGGCGATCGGCGGGGGTCCGCGCGAGAGCCTTTGCGGGGCCGGAGCCGGACGCGCCCCTTCACATGCCGCGATCTCCGGGTTACGTTCTGGGCACCCCGATGACGCCAGCGCGACCGCCGGTGAACCTCCCGCACGACAACGGTAGCGGGATCCCAAGGGCCCCGGTCCGCCGCACGTGCGGCTGAGGCGCATCACAAGGGTTTACGTGACGTATGACGCGAGTTAGGCCACTCGTTCCGGGTATGTGGGGATATCCCCCACAGAGTGCGAAGCACGGGGACACAGCGAAACCAGTTCCGGGGGTGAGCGGGGAGACCCCCGCGGGATGGAGCCCAACATGAAGGACGCTCTCGCCATCCACCGCGCGCTGCTCGAATGGGAGATCCTGCACGAGATCGTGCGGCTGCCCGTCGCGATGACCACCGCCGACGAACTCCCGAAGGCCCTCGGGCTCCCGGCGGAACGGTGCCTGGTGACGCGCGTCTACGCGTGCGAGGGCGGCAGGGCGGGCGAGAGTGTCCACGCATATGAGGGCGGACGCGCGGGCGACGGCGTCCTCGGGCGCGACGGCGCCCACGCGAGCGACGGCGGCCGGCGCGGCCGCCGCTTCCTGGCGGGCGTGATCGTCCCGGCGGGCCGGCGGCTCCCGGCCGAGGCGGTCCGGCGCGCGGTCGGCGCCCGCGCCGCCCGGCCCGCGCACCCCGACCTCGTGAACGCCGTCACCGAATACGCGGCCGGGCTCGTCTGCCCGCTGCTGCTGCCCGACTCGATGCCGCTCCTCATCGACCCGCTGCTGGCCGGCGGCCTGGACACCGACGACGTCGTCTACACCGCGACCGGAGAGGCGTCGACCGCCCTCGGGATCCGGGGCGGCTCCCTGTACGCCCTGTGCCACGCGAAGCCGATGGACCTGCTGCCCGCCGCGTCCCTCCCGTCCCCCGCGGCCCCGCCCGCCCCCGCTCCCGCGGCGCCGCCCGCCGGCGAACCCGAGACCGCCCGCTCCGGCGCCTGAGCACGACGACATCCGGTGCCGAGAGCGGAGAAACCGAACACGGCGACGGACTACCATCGAGCCGTGGTGCGGGAAATGTTCGCCCGCCGTCCTGAGGCGGCCGGTAAGGCGTGAGGACGGTCAAACGCGCGGTGGCGCTGGCCGCTCTGCTGCCCTGTATGGCCATGGCGGCGCCGACGACGCTGGCGTCCCCGGCCCTCGCCCGGCACGCCCCTGCGCAGGCGCGCGCACAGGCGGCCGCGCAGAGCAAGGCGCGCGCGCAGGTGGCCATGGCGCTGAGCAAGGTCGACCCCAAGAGCGTCAACGAGAAGTCGCGGATCGAGATCTCCGGGCTGGCGAAGAACCGCACCGACCACCAGCTGCCCGGGCTCAGCCTGCGGCTCCGGTACAGCGCGCAGCCCGTCACCAGCCGCAGCCAGCTCGACCAGTACGCCGCCGCGGCACCGAACGCGCTGCCGAACGTCGGCCCGGTCCAGCAGCTCCCCGGCGCCGCCGCGCCCGGCGTGAAGCAGAGCTGGACATTCAAGACCACGGTCAAGCAGCTGGGCCTCCGCCCCCCGACGGGCACGCCCGGCGTCTACCCGGTCGGCGTCGAGGTGCTGAACTCCGCGCAGCAGGTCGTCGGCGGCATCACGACCTTCCTGACGTTCATGCCGAAGGACCGCCGGTTCACCCCGGTGTCGGTCGGCTGGGTGCTGCCGCTCGCCGACCAGATGCACCGCACCAACGACCGGACGTTCCTCGACGACGACCTCGCCGCGGACGTGGCGGCCGGCGGGCGGCTGAACGGGCTCGTCGACGCGGCGGCCGCCACCGACACGCCCGTCACCTGGGCGATCGACCCGGCGCTGCTGGACGACGTCCGGCAGATGGCGGCCGGCGACTACACGGTCCGGGCGCCCGGTGCGAAGAAGGGCGTCCAGAAGGGCAAGAACGCCGCCGCGGCGGCCTGGCTGACCGCGCTGAAGAACGCCAGCAAGAAGGACCCGTACTTCGTCCTCCCCTACGCCGACCCGGACGTCGTGGCCCTCGTCCGCCGCAAGACGCCCCGCGACATCGCCGACGCGTTCGCCGAGCGGAACACCGGCGTCGCGACGCAGGTGCTCGGACGCGCCGCGAACGCCCGTGTCGCCTGGCCGCCGGCCGGCGCCGCCGGTCCCGGCACGGTCGACCAGCTCGCCAAGAACGCCCTGAAGAACGGCGGCTCGTTCCTGATGAGCAGCTCCCAGTTCCAGGACCCGGCGGCCGGCGCGCTGCCGAACGCGACGACGACCCTCCCGACCCACTACGGCGACCGCAAGGCGCTCCTCTACGACGAGAAGATCAACCAGATCGTCAGCGAGGGGTCCCAGACGGCCTCCGGGGGGCTGCTCGGCGAGCAGCGCTTCCTGGCCGAGACCGCGATGATCGCGGCGGAGGCGCCGAACCGGCAGCGCACCCTCGTCGTCGCCCCCGACCGCTACTGGAACCCCGCCGGCGGGGTCGCGAAGAACCTGCTCAGGTACACCAAGAAGGCCGGCTGGCTGCGCGCGGTGCCGCTCAGCAAGATCGAGTCGGTCGCGCCGCAGGGCCGCGTCTTCAACGGCTACTCCGACGACTACCAGCAGTACGAGATCGGCGACGCGCACCTGCGGCAGGTGCAGGAGATCGCCGAGGAGGCCGCGACGTTCCAGGCCGTGATGACCGGCCCGGCCAAGATCTCCTACGAGCGGTCAGTGCTGCGCCTGGAGTCGGCGGCGTGGCGGACGTCGGCCCGGCACGCGCGGGCGGCCCGCAACCAGCTGAAGGACGAGCTCGCGGCGGACATGAACCAGGTCCGCATCGTCACCGCCAAGAGCAAGCGGGTGCTGATGGGCGGCAGTTCGGGCCGCCTGCCCGTGCTCATCGAGAACAGGCTGCCCGACCAGGCCGTCAAGGTCCACCTCGTCGCCACCTCGGAGAACAGCGCCAAGCTCAGGCTCGGCCGGCTGGAGCCCGAGGACGCGATCATCGAGCTGCAGCCCGGGCAGAAGGCCCAGCGGTGGATCCCCGCGCAGGCGGCCGGCAACGGCAACTTCCACGTCCAGCTGGAGCTGCGCACCCCGGGCTCGCCCCGCCGGACGTACGGGACCGGCGAGTCCATCACCGTGAACGTCACCGGCTACGGGCGGCTCGCACTGCTCATCACCGGCGGCGGACTTGCCGTACTCTTCGGGGGCGTCGGAGTGCGGGCCATCAGAGCGAGGCGCCGCCGGAAAGCGGAGGCAGCCGGTGACGGGTCGACCGGAATGGGATCGGCGGGACCAGGGGAGCGGGGGACAGGGTTCCCAGGTCCCGGGTTCCCAGGGGCCGGGGTACCCGCCGCCGAGTTCCCCGGGGTATCCGGGGCAGGGCCGGCCGCCGCAGGGTCCGCCACCCCAGAGTCCCCCGCCTCAGGGCCCCCCACCTCAGGGCCCCCCACCTCAGGGCCCGCCGCCGGGCCGGGGATATCCACAGGGTCCGCCGCAGGCGCCCCGCCAGGGTCCGCCCCAGCGGCCCCCGGGTCCGCCTCCGCACGGCCCCCAGGGGCCGGGGCCGCAGGGTCCGCCGCCGCGGACCGCGCCGAACCCGGCGGGATACCCGAGCCCGCCGCCGACGGGCAGACCGCCCGGCGCGGGCAACGTCGCCGCCGAGACGGCGATTGACCTTCCCGTCCCCGGCGGCGCGCCCGTCGCGGAGACGGTCGTCGACACACCCGTCCCCCCGCCCGGTGAGGGCGACGGGGACGGCGGCGGGAAGGGCACGTCCGGCGGCATCCTGCGCTCCGGCGCGATCATGGCGATCGGCACGCTCGCGTCCCGCATCACCGGGTTCCTGCGCACCGCCGTCATCGTCGCCGCGCTCGGCACGGGGCTGCTGGCGAACGCCTACAACACCGCCAACACGATCCCCAACCAGATCTACGACCTGCTGCTCGGCGGCATCCTGACGAGCGTCATCGTCCCGCTGCTGGTGCGCGCCAAGCAGCGCGACCGCACCTACGGCGAGCAGTACGAGCAGCGCGTGTTCACCCTCGCGGTGATCGGCCTCGGCGTCCTCACCGTCGTCTCGGTGCTGTGCGCGCCGCTGTTCATCGACGTCCTGGCGGGCAGCTACGACGGCGACTCGCGCAAGGTCGCCGTCCTGTTCGCGCGGTTCTTCCTGCCGCAGCTGTTCTTCTACGGCGTCGGCGCGTTCGCCGGGGCCATCCTGAACACGCGCGGCAGTTTCGGCGCCCCGATGTGGGCGCCGGTGCTGAACAACATCGTGGTGATCGCGGTCGGCGGCGCGTTCCTGGCGATCACCACCGGCCGCGTCGACCCGTCCAACATCACCGACTCCCAGCTCATGCTGCTGTCGATCGGCACCACCGGCGGCATCGTCCTGCAGACGATCGCGCTGTGGCCGTCGCTGCGCCGCGTCGGGTTCCGCTGGCGGCCCCGGCTGGACTTCAAGCGCGGCGAGATCGGCGAGGTCGGCCGCATGGCCGGCTGGACGCTGCTGTACGTCATCGCCACCCAGGCCGCGCTCGCCGTCGTCACCGCGCTGACGAACGCCGCCGGGAAGAACGCCGCGAACGCGGGATTCGGCGAGGGCTACGGCTACACCCCGTACTTCAACGCCTACCAGCTCTTCCAGCTGCCGTACGCGATCGTCGGCGTCTCGGTGATCACCGCGCTGCTGCCGCGGATGAGCCGGTTCGCCGCCGAGGGCAAGACCGCCGACGTGCGCGCCGCGTTCTCCAGCGGGCTGCGGCTCTCCTCGGTGATCATCATGCCGGCGGCGGCGCTGATGCTGGTGCTCGGCCCGGAGATCACCACCGTGCTGTTCGCGCACGGCAACACCTCGCCCGACGACGCCCTCGTCATCGCGCGGGTCATGCAGATGTTCGCGATCGCGCTCGTGCCGTTCTCGATCTACCAGCTGATGCTGCGGGTCTTCTACTCGCACGGCGACACCCGGACGCCCGCGCTCATCGGCCTCGTCGTCACCACGTGCAACATCACGCTGGCTTTCACGGCCTACAACGTCCTGGGCGTCAAGTGGATCGTGGTCGGCATCGCCGGCGGGTTCGCGCTCACCAACGTGGTCGGCACCGTCACCTGCTGGCTGGTGCTGCGCCGCAAGCTCGGCGGCATCGACGGCCGGCGGATCGCCACCGGCCACCTGAAGCTGCTCGTCGCGGTCTGGCCGCTGATCGGGTTCGGCTACGCCGCCCACACCGTCGCGGACGCGGCCGCCGGCGGCACGTCGTCGCTGCTCCCCGCGCTGGTCACCCTGGTCGTCGGCTCCGTCGGCGGCGGGCTGCTGTACGTGCTGTTCGCCAAGCTGATGCGGGTGGAGGAGATCCAGACGACGATCGCGACGTTCGCGCGGCGGCTGCCCGGCCGCTGACCACCGTAGACCGCCGTCCTCCGGTGCGGCAGTAGCCGGACGGGAAGACGAACACCTCCCAAAGTAAAAAAGGACGCGCGGCGATAAGGCGGCCACTCAGGCGAGTAAGCACTACCATGTGGGGGACTACGGCTTGCGGGGCGACACCCTGGGGAACGCAAAGAGGAGGGTCGGAGGCGTAAGCTGCCACGCCACGAACATGGGATCTGACCACCTGTGCAGGACGTTGCCGTGAGCACGTCAGTCATCGAGCCCGGCACGCGTCTCGCCGGCCGCTACCGCCTCGAAGAGCGCATCAGCGATTCCGGTGGATCGTCGCTCTGGAAGGCCATCGACGAGATCCTCGCGCGGGCGGTCGCCGTCCGCACCTTCGATCCCGAGTTCCCCCGGATCGCCGAGGCCGTCACGTCCGCGCGGTCGGCCAGCCGGCTGACCGACCCCCGCTGCACCCAGGTGTTCGATGCCGACGACTCGGGCGAGAGCGCCTACGTCGTCAGCGAATGGGTGGCCGGCGAGACCCTGGAGGGCATGCTCGGCAAGGCCCCGCTGGAGCCCGGCCGCGCCGCGACCCTGCTGTACGAGGCGGCCGAGGCGGTCGCCGCCGCGCACGCCGCGGGGCTGTCGCATCTGTGCCTCACCCCCCGCGACCTCGTGTGGACGACCGGCGGCACCGTCAAGATCCTCGGCATCGCGACCGACGCCGTGCTGCACGACCGCACCGCCGCCGACCCCGCCGCCGAGGACGTCCGCGGCCTCGGCCGGATGCTGTACGCGGCGCTCACCGCGCACTGGCCCGGCGACCCCGACCTCTCCGACCTGCCCGCCGCGCCCGCGACCGACGGGGTCCCGCACGCGCCCCGGCAGGTGCAGGCCGGCATCTCGCACGCCGTCGACGCCATCGTCTGCCGCTGCCTCGGCATCGGCCCCGGGATGCAGGCCGACCCGATCGCCTCGCCCGGCGACCTCGCGAAGGCGCTGCGCGGCGTCCCGCGCACCCCGCTGCCGCTGTTCGCCGGGCTCGGCAACGCCGCGCCGCCGTCCCCGCGCCCCGCCCCGGCCCGCCGCCCCGCGAACCCGCCGCCCGCCGCGACGCAGCCCCACCGGCCCCCCGAGCCGGCCTCGCACGTCCCGCCGCCGCGCACCCAGCACGCACCGCCGCCTCCGCCGCCCGCGTCCACGTCCACCCGCACGGCGCCGGCGCACGGGCACGGCGCGTCCAAGCGCCCCGCGAACCGCGCGCTGCTCGGCGTCGCCGCGGCCGCGCTGACCGTCATCGTCGGCATCGGCGCCTGGGCGCTGACCGGCACCGGCGGCGGCGAGCCCGAGGGCGGCGGCCCCACCGACAACGGCAAGACGAGCGCCCCGCCCGCGCCGACCACGGTGAAACTGCAGGCCGTGGGCGCCGAGGCCCTCCAGGACTCCAAGCCCGGCCACCCCGACACCTCCATCGGCAAGGGCGTCGAATCGGTCATCGACGGCAAGCCGAGCGGCTCGTGGGAGACGCAGAGCTACAACGACGCCAAGTTCGGCAACTACTCCAAGGGCATGGGCGTCCTGCTCGACATGGGCAAGCCGGTCAAGGTCGCCAAGGTCAAGATCTACTCGTCCGAGAGCGGCGGGATGCTGCAGGTCAGGGTCGGGGACTCCAAGTCCCCCGGCGACCTCAAGCGCATCGGCCAGCAGCCCGCCACCGGCGGCGAGCTGACCATCACCGCGTCCCCCGAGGCCACCGGGCAGTACGTGCTCGTCTGGTTCACCACCCTGCCCACGTCCCTCAAGGGCAGGCTCGGGGAGGTCACCGTCTACGGCGCCGCCGGCTGACCCGTCGTCCGCACTGTGCACAAGGGCTGTGACGTGGAGTTGCTCTTGTCTGTATCGTGCCTGTGAGCAGAATGTCCCCTCGCCCCCAGGAATCTGTGGTGCCAACCCCAGCAGCCGGTCGCGGACTTCCGGCACCGAGCGGGCGTCCCGAACGAGAAAGCGGTCGCTCATGACCTCGGTGAGCATGCATCGGGTCGGCGAGGTGCCCGACAAGGAGCTCCTCGCCCGCCACGCCCAGGGGGACCCGCACGCGTTCGCCGAACTCGTCCACCGGCACCGCGACCGCATGTGGGCCGTCGCCGTCCGCACCCTCGGCGACCCGGAGGAGGCGGCCGACGCGCTGCAGGACGCCTGCCTGTCGGCGTTCCGCGCGGCCGGGCGGTTCCGCGGGGACGCCGCCGTCACGACCTGGCTGCACCGCATCGTGGTGAACGCCTGCCTGGACCGCATCAGGCGCAAATCCGTCCGGCCGGCGACGCCGATGGGCGACGACGCGACGTTCGACGCCGTCGCGCCGAAGATGCCCGACCCGACCGACGCGCACGGGGTGTCCCTCGACGTCCGCACCGCCCTGGAGCAGCTGCCGTACGAGCAGCGCGCCGCCCTCGTCCTCGTCGACATGATGGGCTACTCCGTCGACGACGCGGCCCAGGTCATGGAGGTTCCACCCGGAACGATCAAGAGCCGGTGCGCGCGCGGGCGCGCCCGTCTCGCGCCCCTTCTCACCCACCACCGGAACCGACGGGACGGCAAAAACGTCGGAGGTGTGGAAGGAGGTGGCATGCCCAAGTGAACCCCGCACACTATGACTACGAGGTCCTCGCCGACCTGGCCGAGGGATTGCTCGAAGACGACGAAGCCGCCTCCGTCAACGCGCACCTCGACACCTGCGCCGAATGCCGTGAGCTGTCCGCCGACCTTGCGGACGTCTCCCGGATCCTGGCGGAGGCACCCGTACCGTCCATGCCCGCCGAACTGGCCGAGCGCATCGACACCGCCATCGCCGCGGAGTCCATGCACAGCGCCACCGTGGTGAGCATGGAGCAGCGGCGCGGAAGGCGGCATTGGCGGATACTGTCCGCGGCCGCGGCGGCGGTGATCGTCGTCGGCGGCGGCGCGATGGTCGGCACGATGGCATTGGACGACGTGAGCGGCGACCACGGTCAGGCGTCGACGCCCGCGCAGGATAATCCCGACCAATCAGGTGCGGCACACGGGGTCGCCCCGAACGCCGCCCCGGCCGGGGCCTTCACGGTCGCCCGCAGCGGCACCGACTACCGCGCCGGCACCCTCGGCGCCCAGGTCGACCGGCTGCTCGCCGACGGCCAGCGGCTCAAGAGCGCGTCGGACGCACCGTCCGCACAGCTCAAGGGATGCGTCACCGGCGTCACCCGCGGTCTGACGCCCGTCCTCGTCGACAACGCCCAGTACGAGGGCGCCCCGGCGATCGTCATCGCCGTCCACGGCGTCGGCACCGGCAAATGGAACATCTGGGTGGTCGGCCCGACCTGCTCCGCCCAGAACCAGCACGTCCTGAAGAAGCTGGAGAACGCCTGACGCGCGCCACACCCGCCGTTCTCGGACCCACCCCCGAGAACGGCCGGTCCCCCCACGTCCCTACAACCTCTGACCACGCCACCCGCGCCGGGTGCCGGGCGCATCGCGGTGCTCGTGTCGTGGGGCGGGGCGAGGTCAGAGGGAGTCGAGGAAGGCCAGGGCGATCGTCCAGGCGCGTTCCGCCGAGTCGGCGTCGTAGTCGGGGAGGTCGGGGTCGGTGAACAGGTGGCCGGCGCCCCGGTAGCGGAAGACCTCGACGTCCGCGCCCGCCTTGCGCATCCGCAGGTACCAGGCGTTCAGCCAGTCGACGGGCTCCCAGGTGTCCGGGTCGGCGACGTGCAGCTGCGCCGGGACCTCGGTGGACGCGTCCTCCGCGATGTCGGACGTGCCGTGCATCAGCAGCAGCCCGCCGGCCCTCTCGTCGGCGAACGCGAGGTTCTGGGCGATGGACCCGCCCAGCGAGAAGCCCGCGTAGACCAGGCCGCCATCGCCGATCAGCGGCGCCGCCGCGTGCACGGCGCGGCGCAGCAGCTCGTCCCGGCCGATCTCCTCCTTGATCGCGAACCCCTCCTCGGCCGTGTCGACGACCCGGCCGTCGTACAGGTCGGGAACGTGGACCTCGTGCCCGGCCGCGCGGAGCCGGTCCGCCGCCTGGTGCACCGCCGGGCGCAGCCCGTACATCGAGTGGAGGAGCAGGATGCGTGCCATGCACCACACCCTAGAGGGCACACCACCTGGTAGGACGGCCGGTCATGGTGTCCCGGGAATCCCCGGGGCCTAGGATCGGTTGACGCGACTGGCAGGCCGGTACGTGCGGCACCGACGGCCAACGAGGAGAGGCGCAGAACAGTGAGCGACGTCCGTAACGTCATCATCATCGGGTCCGGGCCCGCGGGCTACACGGCCGCCGTATACGCGGCTCGCGGCGACCTGAAGCCGCTGGTGTTCGAGGGGTCGGTGACGGCCGGCGGCGCGCTGATGAACACCACCGACGTGGAGAACTTCCCCGGCTTCCCCGACGGGATCATGGGGCCCGACCTCATGGACAACCTGCGCAAGCAGGCCGAGCGGTTCGGCGCCGAGCTGATCACCGACGATGTCACCGAGGTCGACCTGACCGCCGACCCCAAGGTCGTCAAGGTCGGCGACGAGACCTACCTGGCCAGGACCGTCATCGTGGCGACCGGGTCGGGGTACCGGGAGCTCGGCCTGCCCGACGAGAAGCGGCTGTCGGGGCGCGGCGTGTCGTGGTGTGCGACCTGTGACGGTTTCTTCTTCCGCGAGCAGGACATCGCGGTCGTCGGCGGCGGCGACACCGCGATGGAGGAGGCGATCTTCCTGACGAAGTTCGCCCGGACGGTCACCGTCATCCACCGCCGGGACGAGCTGCGCGCCTCCAAGATCATGCAGGACCGGGCGTTCGCCAACGACAAGATCCGCTTCCTGTGGGACAGCGAGGTCGTCTCGATCCAGGGCGACGACCGGGTCACCGGCGTCACGGTGCGCAACACCAAGAACGGGACCGAGTCGCCGCTGGAGATCACCGGGCTGTTCATCGCGATCGGGCACGACCCGCGCAGCGAGCTGTTCGACGGCCAGCTGGAGACCGACACCGACGGGTACCTGCTGGTCGACTCGCCGACCACGCGGACGAAGATCCCGGGCGTGTTCGCCTGCGGCGACGTCGTCGACCACATCTACCGGCAGGCGATCACGGCGGCCGGCAGCGGCTGCTCGGCGGCGATCGACGCCGAGCGCTGGCTCCAGGACCAGGACGCCGCCGAGACCGTCGCGCAAGCCTGACGCGTCCCGCGAACCGACCGGCCCGGCCGCCAAGGCCGAGGCCGGTCGGAATCTCGAACCGGTCGCGTCCAGCCGCCGGCGACCGGTCCGATCGACCGGCCGCGGCCTCTTGTACACACTGACCCGCTCCCCGGGCGGGTCTTGATTCCGCAGGCACGGGCGGCATCGGGTCGGGGACCCGTCCGTCGCGCGAAACAGAAGGAGAACCATGAAAGCCGTGACCGACGCCGACTTCGGGACCGAGGTCCTGAAGAACGACAAGCCCGTGCTCGTCGACTTCTGGGCCGAGTGGTGCGGCCCGTGCCGGATGGTGTCGCCGATCCTGGAGGAGATCTCCAAGGAGCACGGCGACAAGATCGAGATCGTGAAGATGAACATCGACGAGAACCCGACGGTGCCGCAGCAGTACGGCATCATGCAGATCCCGACGATGAACGTCTACAAGGACGGCGAGGTCGTCAAGCAGATCATGGGCGCCAAGCCGAAGGCCGCCCTGCTCCGCGACCTCGCCGAGTTCATCTGAGCTTTCCGAGCCGCCTCTCCGTCTCCCGCGGCGAGCGCGAAAGCGTGTGGCCCGCACTCCGCGATGGAGTGCGGGCCACACGTGCAAACCGGCTCAGATCGCCTCAGACGGGTCGTAGCGCCCCCTCCGGTGTCATGGAGCCCAGCAGCCGTTCCAGGGCCACCTCGACGTCCTCACGCCACGACAGGGCCGACTTCAGCTCCAGCCGCAGCCGCGGATACCGGTGGTGCGGCCGGACGGTCTTGAACCCGACCGACAGCAGGTAGTCGGCGGGCACCATGCACCCGCCCTCCTCGCCCTTCAGGTCGCCGAACGCCTCGATCGCCTTCACCGCGCGGCGGGTCAGGTCCTTCGCGACGCCCTGGACGAGCATCCGGCCGAGGCCGCCGCCCGCGAACTCCGGCAGGATGTGCGCGGTCATCAGCAGCACGGCGTCCGCGCTGACCGGGCTCGTCGGGAACGCCACCGAGCGCGGCACGTACAGCGGCGGCGCGTACATCACGAACCCCGCCGGGACGTTGTCCACGTACGCGATCTTGCCGCAGCTGCCCCACTCCAGCAGCGTCGAGGAGATCCACGCCTCCTTCTCCAGGCCCGAGTCGCCGCTCTCCAGCGCACGGTCCCGGCTGACCGGATCAAGCTCCCAGAACACGCAACCGCGACAGCGATGCGGCAGATCGTCGAGATTGTCCAGCGTGATGTTGACGAGACGACGCGACACCGGGTCGGCACCCCCTGCCTCGAACCTCGCCCGCCGGGCCTGGAACCCGTGACGGCGGAACTACCCGGCAACCAACCGGGACCCGCGGGCATCGTATCGGACAGGAGTTTCCCCAACCCGGCGGCACGCCACACCCGAAGCGGTCCGGCGCGGCCGCGATGGCGTAGTTTGCAGGGAAGTCATCACACCCGGAGGTGCCTCGTGGAACAGCATTCGCGTACGGACGTCTACGCCGATCGCTACGCCGCCCGCGCCGCCGGCATGGTGCCGTCCGAGATCCGGGCCCTGTTCGCGATGGTCGCACGGCCGGAGATCGTCTCCCTCGCGGGCGGGGCGCCCTACGTGTCCGCGCTCCCCCTCGACGCCGTCGGGGAGATGATCGGCGAGCTCGTCGCCGGCAAGGGCGCCGAGGTGCTGCAGTACGGGTCCGCGCAGGGCGACGAGAAGCTCCGCGAGCACATCTGCGAGGTCATGTCCCTGGAGGGCGTCCACGCGTCCCCGGACGACGTGGTCGTCACCGTCGGCGCGCAGCAGGCGCTCGACCTCATCACCAAGATCTTCGTGGACCCGGGCGACGTCGTCCTCGCCGAGGCCCCGTCCTATGTCGGCGCGCTCGGCACGTTCGCGTCCTACCAGGCCGACGTCGTGCACGTCCCGCTGGACGAGGCCGGGCTCATCCCGTCCGCGCTCCGCGAGACGCTCGCCTCCCTCCGCGCCCAGGGGCGCAGCGTCAAGTTCCTCTACACCGTCCCGACGTTCCAGAACCCGGCCGGCGTCACCCTCACCACCGCCCGCCGCGCGCAGATCCTGGAGATCTGCGCCGAGTACGACATCCTGGTCGTCGAGGACAACCCGTACGGGCTCCTCGGCTTCGACGGCGAGCCCATGCGCGCGCTGCGCGCGGACGACTCCGAGCGCGTCATCTACCTCGGCTCGTTCTCCAAGACGATCGCGTCCGGCCTCCGCGTCGGCTGGGTGCTCGCGCCGCACGCGGTGCGGGCCAAGCTCGTCCTGGCCGCCGAGTCCGCGATCCTGTGCCCGTCGAACTTCTCCCAGCTCGCCGTCCGCGAGTACCTCGCCACACAGCCGTGGCGGGAGCAGATCAAGGACTTCCGCGAGCTGTACCGGGCGCGCCGTGACGCGATGCTGGAATCCCTTGACCACTGGATGCCCGAGGGTTGCACCTGGACGCGCCCCGCCGGCGGCTTCTTCGTCTGGCTCACCCTCCCCGAGGGGCTCGACTCCAAGGCGATGGCTCCGCGCGCGATCGCCGAGCGGGTCGCCTACGTCCCCGGAACCGGCTTCTACGCGGACGGCGACGGGCACCGGCACCTGCGGCTGTCGTACTGCTTCCCGGAGCCGCACCGGATCCGGGAGGGCGTCCGGCGGCTCGCGACGGTGGTCGAGAACGAGATCAGCCTCCGCGACACGTTCGGCGGCGCCGTCGGCAGCGCGTCCACCGGCGTCCAGACGCCGGGGCCGGACGTCGTCTGACGGTTTCACGTGAAACGCGCGCCGGGGCGCCCGGCGCGCACCACACCATCCAAGAGGGGCACCAGCGGTGGAACTCGGGCATGTCGTCGTCCTCGCCGGAGGTCTGTCGTACGAGCGGGAGGTGTCGCTCCGGTCCGGCCGCCGCGTCACCGACGCGCTGCGCGCCCGCGACATCCCGGTCGAACTACGCGACGCCGACGCGACACTCCTGAACGCGCTGGCCGACGACCCGCCGGACATCGTCTTCCCCGTCCTGCACGGCGCCTCGGGGGAGGACGGCTCGATCCGCGACGTCCTCGAACTGGTCGGCGTGCCCTACCTCGGCGCCCGTCCGGACGCCTGCCGTGTCGCCTGGGACAAGCCGACCGCCAAGTCCGTGGTCCGCCGCGCCGGCCTCCGGACGCCCGACTCCGTCGCCCTCCCGAAGGAGGTCTTCCACGACCTCGGCGCGGCGTCCGTCCTCGCTCGCATCGTGGATGCGCTCGGCCTGCCCCTGTTCGTCAAGCCGACCCGCGGCGGCTCCGCGCTGGGCGCCTCTGTCGTCCACGAACCGTCCGAGTTGTCCGCCGCCATGGTCAGCTGCTTCGCCTACGGCGACGCGGCACTCGTCGAGCGCTACGTCTCCGGCACCGAGGTGGCCGTCAGCGTCATCGAGCAGGACGGCGTCCCCACCGCGCTCCCCGCCGTCGAGATCGTCACCCCGGGCCGCCTCTACGACTACACGGCCCGCTACGACGCCGGCGACACGGAGTTCATCACCCCCGCGCGCCTGTCCCCGGACGCCGCCGCCCGCGCCACGGCCGCCGCCGTCACCGCCCACCGCACCCTCGGCCTCCGCGACATCTCCCGCACCGACCTCATCGTCTCCCCGGACGGCGAGGTCCACTTCCTGGAGGTCAACGTCGCCCCCGGCATGACGGAGACGAGCCTCCTCCCCCGCGCCGTCAGCGTCGCCGGCCTGGACCTCGGCGAGGTCTGCGAGTCTCTCCTCCAGTCCCGCCTGGCCTGACCACCCCGAGAAGCCGCTCCACCGCGCTACCCCGTTTCACGTGAAACAGGGCCGACCACCCCAGCCCTCGACACAAAGCCACGCACCCAAATAGGCGACGGCAACCTCCGGAGCAGAGACCTCCCGGAGGAGCGCAAAGGCCCAATGAGCATGCGGCGCTCAACGCAAGAAGCACAGGGCTCTCAACTACGCGCGGCCAGAATCCCCAGCCCCTCTCCCGACAGATGCGGGAGTGCCGCAGTCTCGCGTCCAGCGAGCAGAAGAACGACGGCCTTGAGCGGACCGGACACCGTCGGACCATCTCCCCGCACCCACCGCACGTCCGTGGCCTGCACGCGCAGTCCGCGAAGACGCTTCTTGGCACCGAATCCGAAGGGCGCAGGGATCTGCCAGATGCGATCGGCCGCCACCAACGCCGGCTCCACCGGCATCGCGAACTCGCGCCCGAGAGGAGCGAAGATGTCCTGCGCGTGGACGAGGATGTCCAGCAAGGGTTCCTTGGTCGTAGTCCCGGGAGCCCGCCGCCGCAGAAGGGCACCCTTCCGCACGATCGCGATCAGCTCCTCGGTAGGCAGCGCCGCACGCTCGATCGCCGTCTCCCGGATCATCCCGTGAAAGTCCCCGCGCGCCCGCACGAGCTCCCGCAGCGCCGTGCCCAACGTGATCTCCGCCCCCAGCCCCACATGGGCGACGACGTCCCGCACCCGCCACCCCTCGCACAGCGACGGCTGCTCCCACTCGTCCGGCCGAAGCTCCGTCAGGCCGTCCGCAACCGCCGAACGCTGCTCCCCGATGTGCCGCCACATCTCTTCGCGATCCAACCGAGCCTCCCAGGGCCGAACTCCGCGAGACATGCTCTCCGCCGGAACATACGGCCCACCACCCCAGAGGTCCAGCGCCCAACCACACCAAGAATCCCCAAAGCCCACCCCCAACAACACCCCGCCCCAGCCCCCAGAGACTTCACACCCGAGGGAACGACTCACTCCCACCGAGGCACCCCACCAGTCACCCAGCGCCCCACACGAAGGACTGCCCACGAGGTAGCACCGAAGCATCGACGACAGCAGCCCGACAAGCTCGCCCTGACGCATGACGGCCCGCGCCACAACTCCACGAGCAACTCCAGCGCACTCGAGGCCGTCGAGCGACAGAAGGCGCGTCCAGGACCACGGCGGTCTGACGGGGGGGGGGGGGGGGGGGGGGGGGGGGGGGGCGGG
>NZ_JBICUA010000018.1:120990-161217 GCF_043197915.1 Actinomadura geliboluensis
GGTTGGCGCCCCCGCCGGGGCGCCCCTCCGGGCGGGTGTCCCCCCCCCCCGCCCCCCCCCCCCCCCCCCCCCCCGCGTTGTCCCCCCCCCCCCCCCCCCCCCCCCCCCCCCCCCAACAGCGACACCGGCGAGCGCTGGGCGGAGAGCATGAGAGAGACACGGCCAGCGAAGCGACACCGACAACGCGCAAACCGATTGGGCGGGGCAGCTGCCACGTCCGCCCATTGCCGACGGCCTTGCTGCGCGAGGCGCGAACGGTAACGGCCCTCGCCTGCAGTGGACGAGGCAAGCACGGCCAGTCGAGCGGTGCGAGGGATTGCGCTCCGGCGACGATGTTTCCCGTGAAACATCAAGCCCGCGTGCAGCCAACCTCGCCGATGCCGACGCTCCAGGCGCGGACACAAGCGCCCTGCGTCAGGACGGACCGCAACGCGGAAACCACCAGCCGATCACGCCCCATCGCCAGCAACTGAATCAGCGGGCCAGCAGAGCTTGGCATGTCCTTCCACCGACGCGACCGAGACCAACTCGTCCGCCCCCGCTCCTGCAGCGCCGCCGACTGCCAGCACGCCTGCCACTCCACTCACCCCCCACCACGGTGCACCGCCGGGGCGATCAACCGAACTCGCCTCCTCGGCAGCGGCCGACGTGCCCTCGCCCGTTCCTTCCGCTTGGCACACCCGTAGCCGGCACCAGATGCCCCCCTCGCAACGCCTCTGGGGACCCGCACATGGCACAGCGCTCCACCTTCCACGACACTTGGCTGGGCCGATCAGCCCGGAGCGCCCAGTCGGCAGTACTGGCAGCGAGCCTGTGCGGCTCGGCTCGCCCTTCCGCTCGGCACCACCGGGCCCACCGGCCTGCCCACTCCTGCAACACCGCCGGCTGCGGGGACGCGTGCCACTGCGTTCGGCTCTCCACCGCGCATGCCTGGTGCGATCAGCCGAACACGCATCAGCGGCATCAGCACTGACATCGGGTAGGCGCGGCTCGCCTTCCACTCGACGCAGTCCAGGCCAACGCCGGCGGGGCAAAGCAGGAGGGGGACGCGGCCAGCGAGCCGACACCAGGGCTGAGCTTCGCCACGTCCCGCCTATCGCCGACGGCCTCGCCGCGCGAGGCGCGAACGGGTGACGGCCTCCATCAGTGGACGAGGCAGGCTCGACCAATGCGGGCCAGGCGGGGGATTGGGCTCCTCCGGCGACGCGCTGTATCCCGTGAAACATCAAGCCCACATACATCGACCTCCCGACGGCATGCCGCCAGGCGCCGACAAACGCGGCGCTGCCTCAGACCGTCCGTAGCGCGGAGACCGTCGGCCGATCACGCCCCATCGGCAGCAGCACCCCCGAGGGGGCCTGCATGGTGCCGTCCGCCCTTCCACCCGGCGCGGCCATGGCCAACACCGGTGGGGCAGGGCAGAGGACATGAGAGGACGCGGCGAGTGAGGCAGTGCCATGGGACACGCAAACGGCCTGGCGGGCGCAATGCCGCCTCCGCCCACGCCAACGGCGATGCGCGAACGGTGACAGCCTCGCCTTCCCTGGACGAGGGAGGCTCGGCCAATGCGAGCAGGCGGGGGATTGGGCTCCTCCGGCGACGTGATGTTTCCCGTGAAACGTCAAGCCCATGTACAGCCAACCTCTTGACCGGCGGCGCCGCCAGCCCGCCGGCAACCCCCCACCGGCTCCGGCGTCCAGAACGTGACCGCGCGGACGCGCGCACGCGCGAGGCCGCGTGGAGCCGTCCCGGCCGCAGAGGCCGTCAGCCGATCATCCTGACCCACAGCAGCACCGGCAGCGGGCTGACGTAGCCCCGCCTGTTCCTGCCACTCGTTACAGCCGGCGCCGACGCCGGGCCCCCGCGACGCCGCCGACTGCGGGCGCGTGTGCGCTGCGCTCGACCTCCGCGAGGCATGGCCGGGACGGTCAACCTGGCACGCCTCATCGGCAGCAACACAAGCAGTGGGCAGGCGTGGCTTGGCCGGCCATGCACCGCTTGCGGGGTACTGGTTTTGGCTTGGTTGCGGCGATGTTGGACCTAGGTGGGCGTGGACGTGCCTCGGTTTGTCGACTGGTTGGGGCTCCTGGAGTCTCAGGACTCCAGGGGCGCTCCCGGCCCCCCCGGGGGCTGGAGACTCCAGGGGACCTCGTCCGGGGGTGGCTGATGTTTCACGGGAAACGTTGGGGGAGCGGGCAAAAGGAAGCGCCCCGGAGGCGGGTGGCTTTCCGGGGCGCGGTGAGGGGGTGGTCAGGTGCCGGTTAGGCCGTCGTCTTCGGGGGCCATCGACTTGATGATGCGGTCGAGGTCTTCGAGGGTGGCGAACTCGACGACGATCTTGCCCTTGTTGCGGCCCATGTCGACGCGGACCTTCGTCTCGTATCGGTCGGAGAGGCGGTCGGCCAGCTCCCTCAGGCCGGGGGCGACCGGCTTCTTGCGGCGGCCCTGGCGCGGTGCCTTCGGCTCGTCGTCGACCTCGCGGAGCGCGATCATCTCCTCCAGGGCGCGGACGGAGAGGCCCTCCTGGACGATCCGCTGCGCCAGGTGCTCCTGGGCTTCGATGCTGTCGAGGGAGAGCAGGGCGCGGGCGTGACCGGCGGACAGGACGCCCGCGGCCACCCGGCGCTGGACGGCGGGCGGCAGGTTCAGCAGGCGCAGCGTGTTGGTGATGTGCGGGCGCGACCGGCCGATGCGGGTGGCGAGCTGCTCGTGGGTGGCGCCGAAGTCCTGCAGCAGCTGCTGGTAGGCCGCGGCCTCTTCCAGCGGGTTGAGCTGCTGACGGTGGAGGTTCTCCATGAGCGCGTCACGGAGCAGATCGTTGTCGCCGGTGTCGCGGACGATCGCCGGGATGACGTCCAGGCCGGCCATCTTGGACGCCCGCCACCGGCGCTCGCCCATGATCAGTTCGTAGTCGTGCTCGTCCGACGCGGACTTGCGGACGACGATCGGCTGCAGCAGCCCGACGATGCCGATCGACTCGGCGAGCTCCTGCAGCGCCTGCTCGTCGAAGTGCTCGCGCGGCTGCCGCGGGTTGACCGTGATGGATCCGACCGGCAGCTCCGCGAAATGCGCACCGGCGACCGGTTCGAGCCCGGGGGCCGCGGCGCCGTTCGCGGCGGCGGGGCCACCGGGGAAGCCGGGCTCGCCCGCGCTCCCCGGCTCGTCCGGCGTCGGCGGGGGCGGGGCGGTGGGAATGAGGGCGCCGAGCCCCTTGCCCAGACCGCGTCGCTGCTGGCTCACTGGACAGCTCCTCCATGGGCCATCTCCGAGGCGGCCTCGCTGTAGGCGAGCGCGCCACTTGAACCGGGGTCGTAGGTCATGACGGACTGCCCGTAGCTCGGGGCCTCCGATACTCGGACGCTGCGGGGGATCACCGTGTTGAGGACGACGTCCCCGAAGTGGTTCCGGACGTCCTCGGCCACCTGCGCGGCGAGCCGCGTCCGGGCGTCGTACATCGTGAGCAGGATCGTGGACACCTTCAGTTTCTGGTTGAGGTGCGCCTTGACGAGGTCGACGGTGCGGATCAGCTGCCCGAGCCCCTCCAGCGCGTAGTACTCGCACTGGATCGGGATGAGCAGTTCGTCGCCGCCGACGAGCGCGTTCACGGTGAGCAGGCCGAGCGACGGCGGGCAGTCGATCAGCACATAGTCGAACTTCTCGGTGTCGTAGGCGTCGAGCGCCCGCCGCAGCCGCGATTCGCGGGCCACTTTGGAGACGAGTTCGATCTCGGCGCCCGCGAGGTTGAGGGTGGCGGGCGCGCAGTACAGGTTCGGGATCTCCGGCGCCGGGACGATGATGTCCGCCAGCGCCATGTCCTCGATCAGCACGTCGTAGATCGACGGGACCTCCGCGTGGTGGTCGACGCCGAGGGCGGTGGACGCGTTGCCCTGCGGGTCGAGGTCCACCACGAGCACCTGCGCGCCGTGCATGGCGAGGGACGCGGCGAGGTTCACCGAGCTGGTGGTCTTGCCCACGCCGCCCTTCTGGTTGGCGATGGTGATCACGCGGCACTTGGCGGGCCGCGGCCACTCCCGTTCCCTGCGGCCCGACATCGCTTTCAGCGCGGTGACCGCTGTTTCATGTGAAACCTTGGCGTCCTTGAGCGCCTCGCGCACGAGTTCTGACTCCCCCTGGTTCGGTCCGCTGCGCGGTTCCGGCGGACGTGCGCCGGTGTGCGTCGGTACGTATCCGACGTTCTCCGCGGTACCGGACGTCGTGCTACCCCACATCGCGTGCCCCGAGGGCGTGGTCCCCGGGGCGGTCCCCTGCCCGGATCCCGACGCCGTCCGCGGGGCCGGAACCCCCTGCGTCCCGCCGGCCGGCGGCTGGGCCCCCTCGCCCAGGCCGGACGGCTGCTCGTCGGGGGATTCGTCGGCGCGGTCAGGCCGGCCCAGTCCTGGTCCCGTGCTCATGAAGACCTCTTCCTCGACCCTCTGGCACGCCGCGGCGCGCGCTGTCGTCGCCCGACAACCTCTCCTCGGCCGGCGACCACACGGACGAGTGTTGTCGGCGGGTCGACCATACCGCGCCCGACTTGGAGCAGTTCGGTCGAGCGCGCCCCGAGCCGCTTCAGGACGGGCTCCGCCTCGTCCAATTCGGCCTGGGCCCGTTCCCCCTTGAGCGCGAGGAGCTCCCCGCCCTCGCGGAGGAGGGGGAGCGCCCATTTCGCGAGGCGTTCGAGTGGCGCGACGGCTCGCGCGGTGGCCACGTCCACCGCGAACTCCTTCACCACCTCCTCGGCACGGGCCCGGCGCACCTCGACGTTCGGCAGGTCGAGCAGCCGGACGCACTCCTCCAAGAAGGTGGTGCGGCGCAGCAGCGGCTCCAGCAGCGTGATCCGCAGATCGGGCCGGACGATCGCGAGGACGATGCCGGGCAGCCCCGCGCCGGAGCCGATGTCCACAACATGCGCGTCCGCCGGAACGGCCTCGGACACCACCGCGCAATTGATCAGATGGCGTTCCCAGAGCCGGTCGACCTCGCGCGGCCCGATGAGCCCGCGTTCGACCCCCGCATCAGCGAGAAACGCCGCATAACGCTCCGCGACCGGCAGCGCGTCCCCGAAAACCTCACGTCCAATGCCCATCAGACGAATCGTTCCACAAAACCCGGCGGCGGCGTACACGCGAAACGTGCTGGTGCGGCGTCCGGGCGGAGGGTTGCACGACCCTTGCGTTATGGCGAGAACCACATGACCCCTCCGCATATTCGGGACCTGCCGGGTAGAGGTGCCGTGTCGCCCGACCGTCCCCCCGGAAGGAGCTCCGACATGGGAATCGGAGTCAGTCTCGCTTTCATCGCCGTGGGCGCCATCCTCGCGTTCGCGCTGCGTGTCGACCTCACCGGCGTCGATATCCACCTGGTCGGCTGGATCCTGATCGTGGTGGGGCTCGTCAGCATGGGCTTCACTCTCAAGTACACGCGGCCGCGCCGGAGCGCCGGACGCGTCGTCGGCGCCGACCCCGCCTACGGCGACGAGCCCGGGACCATCGTCCGCGAAGAGCACATCATCGAGGACCCCGCACCCATGGGACGTCCGGCCGAGCGAGTCGAACGCGTGATCGAACACCCGGCGGACGAGGGCGTGACCCACGGACACGTCGCCCAGGACCCGGAGTTCGCCCAGGACCCCGCGCACGCGCAGGACCCCGCTGAGGAGAACAGCCCGGCGGTCGTGGACGCCGGCGACCGCGTCCCGCCCCAACGCCGCAGGTGGCGCCGCACCGCCCGCCGATGACCCCGCACGCCGGCCGCGCCTGGTGAGCCACGCGCAACCGAGCGCGCCCGACACCTCCGCCCGACGTCCAACATCCACCGGGCGGTGCTGGGCGGTCGTGGTGGGTGGCGGGCGTGGCTTCAAGGAGTGGGTGACGGGTCAGAGCCTGCCCGGTGTGCTTGGGCGGCGGTGCACACCGGGCTACTGAGGGCCCCGCGTCGGCCAGGGCGCGGGGCCCTCCCATGTCCTGGCGTCGATTCTCTACGGACTCATGCGTCTGCTCATGGCGAAGCAGCCCCCTTCGAACCGGGTCGAGCCTGCTCCCTCCATGGTCGAGCTGCTGGGGGTCGTCCTCATGGTGAACCGGAGGCTGTGGATAACTTCAGGGGCGGTGCACAGCGCAGCGGGCAGGTTAGGCGCACTACCTGTGATGATTGGGCCCCAGGGGTGCTCCTGGCCCCGAACTCAGGGGGGGTGGATAACTCTTGCGTGGGCTGTGCGGCTGCGGCGGCGCTGGGAATGCGAACGGCCCCGGTGCCGGGAGGCAGCGGGGCCGTTCAGGAGGTCGAGCTAGGCGGGGTAGACCACCACGTAGCGGTCGGGCTCCTCGCCCTCGGACTCGCTGCGGAGGCCGGCGGCGGCGACCGCGTCGTGGACGATCTTGCGCTCGAACGGGGTCATCGGGGCGAGCGGCTTCGGCTCGCCGGCCTGCTTGACCTCGTCCGCCACGTCCGTGCCGAGCTTGGTGAGCTCCGCGCGGCGGCGCTCGCGGTAGCCGCCGATGTCGAGCATGAGGCGGGTGCGGTTGCCCGTCTGGCGGTGGACGGCCAGCCGGGTCAGCTCCTGCAGCGCCTCCAGGACCTCGCCGCGCTTGCCGACCAGCTCGTCCAGCGAGGCACCGACGACGGCGACGATCGCGCGCTCGCCCTCGACGTCCATGTCGATGTCGCCGTCGTAGTCACCGATGTCCAGCAGGCCCTCGATGTAGTCGGCGGCGATCTCGCCTTCCTGTTCGAGCGCCTGCACGTCGACCTCGGTGGTGTCGGTCTGGCTCAACGGGGACTCCTTCTCCGGCACGTGCTCGGGGTTCAAACTAGCGCTTCTGGGTGCCGCTGCGCTTGCTGCGCGGCTTGCGGGTCGGCTGGTTGCGCACGACCTTCGGCTTGTCCTCGGGCTCCGGTTCCGCCTCCGGCTCCTTCTTCAGCCTGGCCTTGGCCTTCGTGCCGGACGGCGACTGCCCGTTCTTGGCCGCGGCCGCCCGCGAACCGGCCGTCTTGGAGCCGGCCTTCGTGCCCGCCTTGGCACCGGCCTTGGTGCCGGTCTTGGCGGCGCCAGTGGTCGTGGCATCGCCGTCGGTGCTGGGCGGCGGGTACTTCTTGTAGATGTAGTGCTGCTGCGCCAGGGTCCAACTGTTGGACGTGACCCAGTACATGAGGACGCCCAGGGGGAAGCCGAGGCCGAAGAGGCCGAACAGCGGCGCGAGGAAGACCATCATCTTCTGCGCCTGCATCATCGGGTTGGCCTCGTCGGTGACGGGCTGCCGCTTCATGCTGGCGCGGACGGTGAAGAACGTCGTGCAGGAGCTGATCACCACGGCGATGCCGGTGACGATGATCGCGGTCCAGCTCTTGGGGTCGGTGCCCCACGCGTTCAGGAAGGTGTCCGGGATGTGGGCACCGAAGATGTTGGCGTGCTGCGCGCTCGCCACCAGGTCGGCCGAGACCGCGAAGACGCTCTCGCCGGGCTTGGCGTCGGAGATCTGCTTCAGGGTCTGGAACAGACCGATGAAGACCGGCATCTGGACCAGGAGGGGCAGGCAGCCCGACAGCGGGTTGGCGCCGTTCTCCTGGTAGAGCTTCATGACCTCCTGGTTGAGGCGCTGCTTGTCGTTCTTGTACTTCTTGCGAAGCGCCTGGACCTTCGGGTTCAGCTCCTGCATCTTCCGTGAAGCGTGGATCTGCTTCACGAAGAGGGGGACGAGTACCAACCGCAGCAGGACGGTGAGCAGGATGATGGAACCGCCCCACGCCCATCCACTGTCCTTGGGGACGACCGTACTTAGCCCCGTGTGCATCCACACGATGAGCTGAGAGACGATCTCGTACAACCAATCAAGCACCGGGCAGCTCCTTGGGCTCTGCTAGGGCGTGGCCGCTCTCCTCGCGGCCGGAGTTCGAGGAGGCCGCCGTGGAGCGCTGCTGAGGGGTCGTCCCCCCAGATTCCCCGGAGAAGACGGACGGTCCCTGAGTGAACGCGTCCCGTGACTCCCCGGATTCCCCGTCCCCGGACTCGCCGGAGGGGGATTCGGACGTCTTCTTAGGCGGCACCGGGTCGTAACCCCCGGGATTGAAGGGATGGCACCGCGCGATGCGGCGGGCCGTCAGCCACGTGCCGCGCGCCGCCCCGTGAACCTGGAGCGCCTCCAGGCCGTACGCACTGCACGAGGGGTGGAAGCGGCACTGCTGCCCGAGCAGGGGACTCAAGAAGCGGCGGTAGGCGCGGACGAGAAGGATCAGCACGAACGCGATGGGGCCCGGACGGGCCTCCTCCTCCTGCTGCGCGGGGGACGCGGTCCCCTGCCGACTCCTCATCTTCGCCCCTTGGACGCGGGCCGCAGCAGCCGGTCGAGTGCCGACTCCAGATCCGCGGCCAGTTCGTCTGGACGCGCCGTTCCCGCGCGGGGGTTGGCGCGCACTACGAGCAGGCTACCCGCTGGAAGCCGGTCGAGGTGCGGACGCATCAGGTGGCGCAGGCGGCGCCGCGCCGCGTTGCGGACGACGGCGTTGCCGACGGTGCGCGCCACGATGAATCCGACCAGCGGCGGTGTCGCCGGCGCCGGTGTCTCGTCCGGGCGAAGCAGGTGAACTACGACAGTTGGCCGTCCGGCGCGGCGACCGCGCCGGACGGCCAACGTGAAGTCGTCCCGCCGCCGCATCCGGTTACCGGACGGCAGCACAGTGCAGGTGGGTCAGACCGCGATGCGGGCGCGGCCCTTGCCCCGCCGGCTGGACAGGATCGCGCGGCCGGCGCGCGTGCGCATCCGCAGCCGGAAGCCGTGCTTCTTGTGGCGACGACGATTGTTCGGCTGGAAAGTACGCTTGCTCACTTGAGGCTCCAGTGCTGCGGTTCGTTCGGCTACGGGTCTTTGAGTCTCGCTGGTTCGCGTCGAGGGCCGCGTCCGGTCCCCCGCAGCGGGGGCCCACCCGGACTCGCCTGAAGGGCTGCTGCCGGCGGGCACGCGGCATCTCCGTCGATGCGACTCGACCTCAGCACGTTACGGGCTCTCCGGGTGCGCGGTCAAACGGAGCGCTCCTCCGAGCGCCTTCCGCCTGCAGATGGCGCGATTCAGTACACCGCGCTGTGGACGGGGACGCGAAGACGGGGGCCGCTGTGGACGGGGTCGGTTCGTGTTGCGGGTGGGGACGGCACCGGTTAAGGTCGTCTGGGCGAGCCGACGCTCCTTCGACTTCGACGAATTCGACGATCTGATGTCGGTGCTCTGCCCCTCAAGCCCCCGTTCGAGAACCGCCCCGGTACCGGCCGCGCAATGGCCGGAGCCTTCCCGACCCCGTCTCCGAAGACCCCGTCCCGTGGGTTTTACACAGGCGCCGCATGCCTATGCACAGCATGTGGACAACTCTGTGGACAACTCGTGAGAGAGTAAGTCTTCCGCGTCGCGGCGTGCCCTGAGAGGCGAGCCGTAACCCGTGGGAGAGCCGGGCAGTCAGGTACTCCGTACGGCGGAGTCGGTGGAGGGGGGACCTTGCGCATGGACGGTCAGGATCTCGGATCGGTCTGGGCCCGCACCCTCACCGCGCTGTCCGAGAGCGATCTGTCTCCGAGCTATCGCGCATGGCTGCCGATGGTCCGCCCGCTGGCGCTCGTCGAGGGGACGGCGCTCCTCGCCGCACCGAACGAGTTCGCCAAGGACGCGCTTGAGACGCGCCTCAGAAACCTCATCACGCAGGCGCTTTCCCGTGAGCTGGGCAGGGAGATCCGGGTCGCGGTGACCGTCCAGCCGGAGCCGCCCGCAGGGTCTTCCCCAGGGCCGGCGGCTGGGCCGGGCGGCCGATCCGGGGAGCCGCTTTCGGCGCCCGTCCCTGGGCCTGGCCAGGGGCTCGGTATGCACGAGCCACCTTCTTCTTATGGCGAGCCGTACGGTGAACGGCAGCACGATGACCGTGAACGGGATCGTCCTTACAGCGACGACCAGTCCTACGGTGACTCGCCCTTCGGGGAGCGGTCCGACCGTCCTTATCCGGAGCAGCCCTACAACGATCAGGGCTACCGGCCTCAGTCGGGAGTTACCCACAGCCTCGGCCCGCCCGGAAGTTATCCACAGGCTGCGGATGACGACCGCGGTACTTATCCACCTGCCTCGCGTCCACCGTCCTATGGGGCCGGTCCAGGGGGGCCTGGTCCTGGGGGGCGGGAGCCTTACGAAGGGCGTGGTTTCCCCGGGTACGGCGGGCAGGAGGGCTTCGGCGGCGGCGAGTCTCCAGGACGTCCGCCGCATTCCCATCTGAACGACCGCACACTCGGTCCGCTGCGGGGCCGGTCAGAACAACGCCTCCCGGAGCAGCTCCGTCCAGAGCAGCGTCGTCCAGAGCAGCGTCGTCCAGAGCAGCAGGGGCACGAGCCCAAGCACGGCACGAGCGAGGCACCGCTGGGCCATGCGGACGATTTCAACGGCGGGGAGTCGTCGTTCGCCGCTGGTGAACAGCAGTACCGCGGCGAGGCCCCCTACCGGGGTGAGAGCAGCTTCCGTGATGAAGAGAGCTCCGACCCCAGGGGCCCCACCCCGCCGCAAGGCGCGGGTGGCGGCGGCAGTGCGGCTGGTCCGGGGACGTCCGAGCACGCCCGGCTGAACCCGAAGTACACGTTCGAGACGTTCGTCATCGGCTCGTCCAACCGGTTCGCGCACGCGGCGGCCGTAGCGGTCGCCGAGCAGCCGGCCAAGGCGTACAACCCGCTGTTCGTGTACGGCGACTCCGGCCTCGGCAAGACGCACCTGCTCCACGCGATCGGCCACTACGCGCAGAGCCTCTTCAATGGGGCACGCGTGCGGTACGTGAGCTCCGAGGAGTTCACGAACGACTTCATCAACTCGATCCGCGACGGCAAGGCCGACGGTTTCCGCCGCCGCTACCGGGATGTGGACATCCTCCTCGTCGACGACATCCAGTTCCTTGAGGGCAAGGAGCAGACGCAGGAGGAGTTCTTCCACACCTTCAACACGCTCCACAACGCGAGCAAGCAGATCGTGATCTCCAGCGACCGTCCGCCCAAGGAGCTGGTGACGCTGGAGGACCGGCTCCGCAACCGGTTCGAGTGGGGCCTGACGACCGACGTCCAGCCGCCCGAGCTGGAGACGCGGATCGCGATCCTGCAGAAGAAGGCCCGTCAGGAGGGCCTCGCCGCGCCGCCGGACGTGCTGGAGTTCATCGCCTCGCAGATCGCGACGAACATCCGCGAGCTGGAGGGCGCGCTGATCCGGGTGACCGCGTTCGCGAGCCTGAACCGTCAGTCGGTGGACATGAAGCTCGCCGAGATCGTGCTCAAGGACCTCATCCCGAACGACTCGGGCCCGGAGATCACCGCGGCGATGATCATGGCGCAGACGGTCGAGTACTTCGGTACGACGATCGAGGACCTGTGCGGGCCGTCCCGCTCCCGGATGCTCGTCACCGCCCGGCAGATCGCCATGTACCTGTGCCGGGAGCTGACCGATCTGTCCCTTCCCAAGATCGGGCAGCAGTTCGGGGGCCGCGACCACACCACGGTCATGCACGCCGAACGCAAGATCCGCTCGCTGATGGCCGAGCGCCGTGCCATATACAACCAGGTCACGGAGCTGACCGGGCGCATCAAGCACCAGGCCCGCAAGCGCTGACGCGCCCCTTCGTACACACTGTGGACAGACCCTCGCCGACCTTGTGGACGAGTCGCCTCCCGGCTGTCCACACCCCGGTGAAGGCAAAGAACCGACAAAATGCGCGCTTCCCCAGAGAACCGAAGCGGCTACTCACAGGTTGTGGAAAACCCTGGGGATTTTCGTGGATAACCCGGTGGACGACCACTGGAAAAGCTGAGGATGAGGAGTGGACGGATGTGGATTCGCCGCGCACCCGCGCCACCGCCCTGGGGAAAACCGGTGGACGACCTGGGGACGGCCTGGGGACGGGGCTGTGGGCGGATCCGCCGATCACGCGGCCGTCGTGCACAGGGCGCCGAAACGGCACTCATACCCGTGGAGAACTCGTGGAAAACCGGGGGATGACTTGAGGATGACGTGTGGGGATGATTTCGCCGTCCCCAGGCCGTCCCGCGCCGTCCACCGCCCATGCACAGCCCCAGTGGACAGAGAAACGCGACCTGACCTGCGGAAACTCGTGTTGTCCACACTATCCACCGCCCCTATTACTGGTACTGCACCACTTCTCTATCCAAGAAAAGATCCATCTCAAGTCAGGGCCTGGGGACAACCTGCCCCGAGCGCTCCGGCCCGGCCGAGATCACCGCACCCTTGTCCGACACCTGCAGGAGGCTGGTCCCGTTGAAGTTCCGCATCGACAGAGATGCCCTCGCCGACGCCGTCGCCTGGACAGCGCGCACCCTGCCCGTCCGGCCCCCGGTGCCCGTCCTGGCGGGCATGCACCTCGTCGCCGGGGGTGAGGGCAACGACGACCGGCTGACGCTGTCGGCGTTCGACTACGAGGTCTCCGCCCAGGTGTCCACGGAGATCGATGTGGAGGAGGCGGGGACGGCCCTGGTGTCGGGGCGCCTCCTCGCGGAGATCTCGCGCAGCCTTCCTCCCCACCCTGTGGAGGTGACGACGGACGGCGCGAAGGTGATGCTCCGCTGCGGCAGCGCGAAGTTCACACTCCTCACCATGCCTGTGGAGGACTACCCCACGCTGCCGGAGATGCCGCCAGCCGCGGGCTCGGTGGGCAGCGACGAGTTCGCCGCCGCCGTCTCCCAGGTCGCGATCGCCGCCGGCAAGGACGACACGATCCCGATGCTGACCGGCGTCCGGGTGGAGATCGAGGGCGAGACGGTCACGCTGGCGTCCACCGACCGGTACCGGCTGGCCGTCCGCGAGCTGCACTGGAAGCCGGAGCGCCCCGACTTCTCCGCCGTCGCGCTCGTCCCGGCGCGGACGCTCGCCGACACCGCCAAGTCGCTGACCGCCGGCGCCGAGGTGTCGATCGCGCTCGGCGGGACGGGCGGCACCGGCGAGGGCATGATCGGTTTCGCGGGCGGCGGCCGCCGCACCACGTCCCGCCTGCTGGACGGCGACTTCGTCAAGTACCGGTCGCTGCTGCCGAGCGAGTACGCGGGCCTCGCCGAGATCCAGACCGCGCCGTTCATCGAGGCCGTGAAGCGCGTCTCCCTGGTCGCCGAGCGCAACACGCCCGTCCGGCTCTCCTTCAGCCAGGGCGAGGTCGTCCTGGAGGCGGGGACGGGGGACGAGGCCCAGGCCGTGGAGGCCCTTGAGGCGTCCCTGGAGGGCGAGGACATCGACATCGCCTTCAACCCCGCGTTCCTGCTGGACGGGCTCTCAGCGATCGGCTCGGACGTGGCGCGGCTGTCGTTCACGACGCCGACCAAGCCGGCCGTCCTCACCGGGAAGCCCCCGCAGGACGGGGAGAACCCGAACTACCGTTACCTGATCATGCCGGTCCGGCTGTCCGGATAAGGACTGTGCCCTGGGGCATGCCCCGGGGCACGCCGGGGACGACGACCCGCGGGGGAGCCGCCCGGGCGGTCGCGCACGCGCGCATTGGCGCTCGCGTGCGCGCGGTAAGGCACAGCAGTTACGCACAGGGTTACGCACAGGGGAGTGAGCTTCATGGAGCTTGGGATCATCGGCCTGGGCAAGATGGGCGGCAACATGGCCGAGCGGCTGCGCCGCGGCGGCCACACGGTCATCGGTTATGACCGTGACCCGCAGGTGAGCGATGTCGGTTCCCTGCAGGAACTCATCGAACGGCTCTCCCCGCCGCGCGCGGTGTGGGTGATGGTGCCCGCCGGGAAGCCCACTGAGGAGACCATCCACAGCCTGGGGGAAGTCCTGCAGCCCGGTGACCTTGTCGTGGACGGCGGTAATTCACACTATGTGGACGACCAGAAGCATGGTGAAGCACTCGCCGCCAAGGGCATCGGGTTCGTCGACTGCGGAGTGAGCGGCGGCGTGTGGGGCCTGGAGAACGGCTACGCGCTCATGGTCGGTGGCGACGAGGACAACGTGAAGCGTCTGATGCCCATCTTCGAGACGCTGAAGCCAGAGGGGGAGTACGGCTTCGTCCACTCCGGTGAGATCGGTGCCGGGCACTACGTGAAGATGGTCCACAACGGCATCGAGTACGCGATGATGCAGGCCTTCGGTGAGGGCTACGAGCTGATCGAGGCGAGCCCCATCGTCACCCGTGTGCCGGAGACGTTCCTCAGCTGGCAGGAGGGCACGGTCATCCGCTCCTGGCTGCTGGACCTGCTGAACCGTGCGCTCGCCGATGACCCGGAGCTGGACGACCTGCGCGGCTACGCCAACGACTCGGGCGAGGGCCGCTGGACGGTGCAGGCCGCGGTCGAGCACGCCGTGCCGCTGCCCGCCATCAGCGCCTCGCTGTTCGCCCGGTTCGCCTCCCGCCAGGACGACTCCCCCGCGATGCGCGTCGTCGCCGCCCTCCGCAACCAGTTCGGCGGCCATGCCGTGGAGACCGCGAAGGGCGCCGACTCCCCCGGCGCCGACGTCGCCCCGCCGAAGGTGTGACCGCCCCGCCCGCGAAGTTATCCACAGGATGTGGTTTCCGGGACGGCGCCCCCGCGCCGACCGGAGGATGGCGGGTGATGTCACGGAGCCCCGCCGCCGGCGGGGCCTGTGCGGGTACTCGCGGGCGGGGGTGCGGGGGGCATGGGCAGGGTGCTGAAGGCTCTACTCTCGTGTCTCGTGCACGTCGCCCACCTTTCGCTGCAGGACTTCCGCTCGTACCCGACCGCCGAGGTCGCGCTCGAGCGGGGAGTCACGGCGTTCGTGGGCCCGAACGGGCAGGGCAAGACGAACCTGGTGGAGGCCATCGGCTACGTCGCCTCGCACGCCAGCCACCGGGCCGCGACGGACGCGCCGCTCGTCCGGCACGGGGCGCCGCGCGCGATCGTCCGGGCCGGGGTGGTGAAGGACGACCGCAAGGCGCTGATCGAGCTTGAGATCAACCCGGGCAAGGCGAACCGGGCGCGGCTGAACCGGTCCCCCGTCCCCAGGCCGCGCGAGATCCTGGGGATGCTGCGGACGGTGCTGTTCGCCCCCGAAGACCTCTCGCTCGTCAAGGGCGATCCGGGGGAGCGGCGCCGGTTCATGGACGAGCTGCTCACCGCGCGGGCCCCGCGCTTCGCCGGGGTGAGGTCCGACTACGACCGCGTCCTCAAGCAGCGCAACGCCCTGTTGAAATCGGCGGCCGCGCACAGGCGCTCCCCCGGACCCGAGGTGCTCGCGACCCTCGACGTCTGGGATTCGCACCTCGTCCGCACCGGTTCCGAGCTGCTGGCCGCCCGGCTGCACCTTGTGGACGCCCTGCGCCCGCTCGTGGCACGCGCCTACGCGGCCCTCGCACCGCACAGCGGCGCGGCCGATCTCATCTACAGGAGTTCGCTGGGCGACGTGGAGTTGTCCACAGACCGTGGACAACTCGCCGAGCAGTTGATGAAGGCGGTGGCCGAGTCGCGCAAGCAGGAACTGGAGCGGGGCGTGAGCCTCGTCGGCCCGCACCGGGACGAACTCGTCCTGCGCCTGGGCGAGCTGCCGGCGCGCGGCTACGCCAGCCATGGCGAGTCGTGGTCGTTCGCCCTGGGCCTGCGGCTGGCCGCCTTCGACCTGCTGCGCGCGGACGGCGACGACCCCGTCCTCATCCTGGACGACGTGTTCGCTGAACTGGACTCGGGCCGCCGCAGCCGCCTCGCCGACATGGTCGCGCCGGCCGAGCAGGTCCTCATCACGGCCGCCGTCCCCGCGGACGTCCCGGCCGAACTGACGGGGGGCTCGTATACCGTCTCCGACGGCCAGGTCGTCCGGGACTGACGATGCCGTCCCCGAACAGGCTGGTGGCGGTGCGTCCTGACGGGGGCGGGGGCGCCTCCGGAGCGGAACGGGAAGGGGCGAGCGCGTGAGTGATGATCCACAGGATGTGGACAAGTCCCCCGAGGACGGGGCCGCGGACGAGGTCGCCCCGGCCAAGTCGGGGATCGAGTTGGCGCGGGAGGCCCTCGCCCAGGCGAAGGCGGACGCGCTGAAGCGCGGCACCCTCCCCGGCCACCAGAACGGCAAGCGCAAGGGCGGTGGACGCGTCATCCGGGTCAGGGACCCCGGACGCGGAGGCGACCCCAAGCCGTTCGGCGCGGCCATCCGCGATCTGATGGCGTCCCGGGGCTGGGAGCAGCGCGCGGCCGTCGGCGGCGTGTTCGGCAACTGGGCGGGCATCGTCGGCGCCGAACTCGCCGAGCACACCCGCCCCGAGCACTTCGAGGACGGCGTGCTGACCGTCGCCGCCGACTCCACGACGTGGGCGACCCAGTTGCGCCTGCTGTCCTCGACGCTCGTCCGGCGGCTGAACGAGGAACTCGGGCACGGCACCGTCCGCCGGGTGAAGGTCGTCGGCCCGTCCTCGGGCCCGCGCCGCACGGGCGCCTGGCGGGTCCGCTGACATGCCCCGCCCCCGCGCTCGGGTGGAGGTGCGCCGCGTGGGGCGCGCTCGGCTGGGGGTGCGGCGGGGGGAGTGGTCGCGGGTGGGCGGCGGCTCGGGGGTGCGATGTGCCGACGGTCATGTTCCGGTGACTTACGGTTACGGTGGCGGGTCTTTCCGGAGGCCCGGGGGCGTCGGGGAGGTGGCCGCGGAGTGTCGGTGGCGGGTGGGAACATCTGTTCGGGATGCGGGGCGTCCAGTTCAGCGGCCAGCGCCACGTAGACCAGAGAACCCCCCGGGACCTATGGGGGGATGTAGCTCCAGGCCCGATCGGCCGCCACACGCGCACACAGCGCTCGTGAGTGCCACTTTTTACCGCGCCAGCCGGTAGAATGTATTCGGTTCAGGATGCTGCGCCGCCATGGGCCGCCCGGGGCTCTGACCAACACGAACAGAGCACTACCGGGTGCCCTCATGTGTGTTACGGGGCACATCGCGCCTCCCTCGGGCGCGGAGCGGCAGACATCCCCGGCAGGAGGATCTCCTTTGGCGTACGACGCTAGTTCGATCACTGTCCTTGAAGGGCTTGAGGCGGTTCGCAAGCGCCCGGGCATGTACATCGGCTCGACCGGTGAGCGCGGCCTGCACCACCTCGTCTACGAGATCGTGGACAACGGGGTCGACGAGGCCCTCGCCGGCTATGCCGACGACATCGTGGTGACGCTGAGGGCCGACGGCGGCGTGAGCGTGGACGACAACGGCCGTGGCATCCCCGTCGGCGAGCACCCGGTGGAGAAACGTCCCGCGATCGAGCTGGTGTTCACCACGCTGCACGCGGGCGGCAAGTTCGACGGCAAGTCCTACGCCGTCTCCGGCGGCCTGCACGGCGTCGGCTCGTCCGTGGTCAACGCGCTGTCCACCCGGCTGGAGGCCGAGGTCCGGCGCAACGGCCACGTGTGGCGGCAGGCGTACAGCTGGCGCGGGCCGGAGGCCGAGCTCCAGAAGGGCGAGGAGACCGACAAGACCGGCACCCTCATCACCTTCTGGCCGGACCCGGAGATCTTCGAGACCACCGAGTGGAACTTCGAGACCCTCTCCCGCCGCATGCAGGAGATGGCGTTCCTCAACCGCGGCCTGGCCATCACGCTGCGGGACGAGCGTCCCGACCACTCCAACGGCGAGCCGCACGTCGTCCGGTACCACTACGAGGGCGGCGTCGAGGACTTCGTCCGCTACATCAACGCGCGCAAGGACTCCGCCCACGAGTCGGTCGTCTACTTCAGCGACGAGACCGAGGGCATGTCGGTCGAGATCGCCATGCAGTGGAACTCGTCCTACGCCGAGTCGGTGCACACCTTCGCGAACACCATCAACACGGCGGAGGGCGGCACCCACGAGGAGGGCTTCCGGGCGGCGCTCACGACGATCGTCAACCGGTACGCCCGCGACAAGGGCCTGCTGCGCGACAAGGACGACAACCTGACCGGTGAGGACGTCCGCGAGGGCCTCACCGCGATCATCTCGATCAAGCTGGCCGACCCGCAGTTCGAGGGCCAGACCAAGACGAAGCTCGGCAACACCGAGGCCAAGTCCTTCGTCCAGCGGGCGTGCAACGAGCACCTGCGCGACTGGTTCGAGGAGAACCCGGGCGAGGCCAAGGAGATCATCAACAAGGCGTCGCAGGCGGCGCGCGCGCGGGTCGCGGCGCGGCAGGCGCGCGACCTGACCCGCCGCAAGAGCCTGCTGGAGACGACGTCGCTGCCCGGCAAGCTGTCGGACTGCCAGTCGACGGACCCGGCCAAGTCCGAGCTGTACATCGTCGAGGGCGACTCGGCGGGCGGTTCCGCCAAGGGCGGCCGCAACCCGCACTTCCAGGCCATCCTGCCGATCCGCGGCAAGATCCTGAACGTGGAGAAGGCCAGGATCGACAAGATCCTCAAGAACAACGAGGTCCAGGCGATCATCACGGCGCTCGGCACCGGCGTCCACGACGAGTTCGACATCACCAAGCTCCGCTACCACAAGATCATCCTGATGTCGGACGCCGACGTCGACGGCCACCACATCAACACCCTGTTGATGACGCTGCTGTTCCGGTTCATGAAGCCGCTGATCGAGGCCGGCCACGTGTACCTGTCGCAGCCGCCGCTCTACAAGATCAAGTGGGACGCGCGGGGCAGCGAAGCCGACTACGCCTTCTCCGACGCCGAGCGCGACGCGGTCATCGAGGCGGGGATCGCCGCCGGCAAGCGCGACCCGCGCCCCCGCGACCAGGTGCAGCGCTTCAAGGGCCTCGGCGAGATGAACGCCAACGAGCTGTGGGACACCACCATGGACCCCGACAACCGGGTCCTGCTGCAGGTCCAGCTGGACGACGCCGCCCAGGCGGACGAGCTGTTCAGCGTGCTCATGGGCGAGGAGGTCGAGCCCCGCCGGGAGTTCATCCAGCGCAACGCCAAGGACGTGCGCTTCCTCGACATCTGAGGTACCCGCCCCGCCCGGGCCTCGCGCCTGACGCGCCCGACCGCGAGTTCCACGGCTCCCGCGACTCCCACCGGCCCGGGCCCCGCAGGCGGACGTACTTCCTTCCCATCGAGCAGAAGAGGTCTTCACAGTGACGGACGTGACCACAGAGGGCGGCCACCCCGGCGAACGGATCGAGCCGGTCGACATCCAGGTCGAGATGCAGAAGAGCTACCTCGACTACGCGATGTCGGTCATCGTGGCGCGCGCGCTGCCCGAGGTACGGGACGGCCTCAAGCCCGTCCACCGCCGCGTCCTGTACGCGATGTACGACGGCGGCTACCGGCCCGACCGCGGTTACTTCAAGTGCGCCCGCGTCGTCGGCGACGTCATGGGGAACTACCACCCGCACGGCGACTCCGCCATCTACGACGCGCTGGTCCGGCTGGCGCAGCCCTGGTCGATGCGGTACCCGCTGGTCGACGGCAACGGCAACTTCGGTTCGCGCGGCAACGACCCCGCCGCGGCCATGCGGTACACCGAGTGCCGCATGGCGCCCCTGGCGATGGAGCTGCTGCGCGACATCGACAAGGAGACCGTCGACTTCTCCCCCAACTACGACGGCCGCTCCCAGGAGCCGGACGTCCTGCCGTCCCGGTACCCGAACCTGCTGGTCAACGGGTCCGCCGGCATCGCGGTGGGGATGGCGACCAACATCCCGCCGCACAACCTGCGCGAGGTCGCCGACGGCGTCCGCTGGTACCTGGAGAACTACGGCGCGTCCGACGACGAGCTGCTCGAGGCGCTGATCGAGCGGATCAAGGGCCCCGACTTCCCCACCGCCGGCCTCATCGTCGGCCGCAAGGGCATCGAGGAGGCGTACCGCACCGGCCGCGGTTCCATCACGATGCGGGCCGTCGTCGAGGTCGAGGAGATCCAGGGCCGCACCTGCCTCGTCGTCACCGAACTCCCGTACCAGGTCAACCCGGACAACCTCGCCCTGAAGATTGCCGACCTGGTGAAGGACGGCAAGCTGGACGGCATCGCCGACGTCCGCGACGAGACGTCCGGCCGCACCGGGCAGCGGCTCGTCATCGTCCTCAAGCGGGACGCCGTCGCCAAGGTCGTCCTGAACAACCTCTACAAGCACACCCAGCTGCAGGAGACGTTCGGCGCGAACATGCTCGCGCTGGTCGACGGCGTGCCGCGCACCCTGCGCGTCGACCAGTTCGTCCGGCACTGGGTCGCGCACCAGATCGACGTCATCGTCCGCCGCACCCGGTTCCTGCTCCGCAAGGCCGAGGAGCGCGCCCACATCCTGCGCGCCCTGCTGAAGGCCCTCGACCGGATCGACGAGGTCATCGCCCTCATCCGCCGCTCGCCGTCGGCGTCGGAGGCGCAGCAGGGCCTGATGAACCTGCTGGAGATCGACGAGATCCAGGCGCAGGCCATCCTCGACATGCAGCTGCGCAAGCTCGCCGCCCTGGAGCGGCAGCAGATCACCGACGAGTACGACAAGCTCATGGCGGAGATCGCCGACTACAACGACATCCTGGCCTCGCCCGAGCGGCAGCGGCAGATCGTCGGCGACGAGCTCGCCCCGATCGTGGAGAAGTTCGGCGACGACCGGCGCACCGAGATCATCCCGTTCGACGGGGACGTGTCCTACGAGGACCTCATCGCCGAAGAGGACGTCGTCGTCACGATCACCCGCGGCGGCTACGCCAAGCGCACCCGCACCGACCAGTACCGCGCGCAGCGGCGCGGCGGCAAGGGCGTCCGCGGCGCGCAGCTGAAGCAGGACGACATCGTCGACCAGTTCTTCGTCACCTCGACGCACAACTGGATACTGTTCTTCACCAACAAGGGCCGCGTGTACCGCGCCAAGGCCTACGAGCTGCCCGACTCGGGCCGCGACTCGCGCGGCCAGCACGTGGCGAACCTGCTGGCCTTCCAGCCGGACGAGCACATCGCCCAGGTCATGGACCTGCGCGACTACGACGTCGCCCCGTACCTGGTGATCGGCACGAAGAAGGGCCGTGTCAAGAAGACCGCCCTGCGCGACTTCGACTCGCCCCGCACCGGCGGCATCATCGCCATCAACCTCGTCGACGACGACGAGGTGATCGCCGCGCGGCTGGTGTCCTCCGACGACAACCTGCTGATGGTCTCCACCGGCGCGCAGGCGATCCGGTTCCGCGCCGACGACGAGTCGCTCCGGCCGATGGGACGCGCCACGTCCGGCGTCATCGGCATGCGTTTCGAGGAGGACCAGGAGGTCCTCAACATGCTCGTCGTCAAGAACGGCTCCGACGACGTCCTGGTGGCCACCGAGGGCGGCTACGCCAAGCGGACTCCGGTCGACCAATACCCCCTTCAGGGACGTGGGGGTAAGGGCGTCCTCACCGCTAAGATCGTGGAGGCGCGGGGCATGTTGGTAGGGGCACTGATGGTCGGCCCCGACGACGAGGTGTTCGCGATGACGTCGAACGGCGGCGTGATCCGCACCACCGCCGCCGAGATCAAGCAGTCCGGCAGGCAGACCATGGGCGTCCGCCTGATGAACCTCGCGGACGGCGACAGCGTCGTGGCGATCGCGAGGAACGTCGAGTCCATCGAGGACGCCGAGGACGCCGACGACGCCGAAGGGGGCGACGGTGAGTGACGTATCCTGCATCGTCACCGAGCCGCTAGGCCAGGAGGACACGTGAGCACCGAGCCCGGCAAGAACAAGGGCGGGTCAGGCCCGGAAGCGGACGGCGCCGGAAAGAAACCGGCCGCCGAATCCGGGTCGGGCAAGTCCGGGAAGAAGCCGGCCAAGAGCGTCTCCGCCGCCAAGTCCGGGCGGGACGAGACGACCGTCGACATCGACCGCGAGGCGTCCGCGGGCGGCTCGGGCGGCTCGGGCGCGGACACGACCAGGATCGACCTCGCGAAGATCGAGGAGAAGGACGCCGAGACCCCCGAGATCGCCCCGGTCAAGGACGCCGCGGACGACACGTCCGACCCGGCGCCGAAGTCCTCCTCCGGCTCGGCGGGCTGGGCCAAGCCCGCCGAGCCGTCCGGATCGGTCTCGGCAGGACGTACGGAGCCCGCCGGCAAGCCGTTCAACTCCTCCTCCGGCCCGGCCCCCTCCGGCCCCTCCGCTCCCGCCGCGGGCGGCTCCGCCCGCGGCGGCTTCGCCGGCACCGTCCTCAAGGACCGTCCCGCCGCCTCCGCCGCGTCGACGTCCGTCGCGCCGGCGAACTCGGCCAAGCCCGCCACCGGCAAGCCGGCCCGCAAGGCCCAGCTCCAGCTCGCCCGGCTCGAACCGTGGTCGGTGATGAAGTTCAGCTTCGTCATGTCGCTGGTCTGCTTCGTCGTCCTCCTCGTCGCCGTGATCGTCCTCTACACGATCCTGTCCGGCCTCGGTGTGTTCGACGCCATCAGCGACACGATCAACAGCCTCACCAAGGAGCAGGGCGAGACCACCGGCAGCGTCGACGCCGGCAGCTGGTTCTCCTTCTTCCGCGTCTTCGGCTACACCGTCCTCGTGGGCGCCCTGAACGTCATGCTCATCACGGCGCTCTCCACGGTCGGCTCCGTCATCTACAACCTCGCAGCCGACCTGGTGGGCGGCGTCGAGGTCACCCTCAAGGAGGCCGAGTAGCCCCACCCCGCCGCCGCCCGGCAATCGATTTCCGGTTGTCCGCCCAGATGGGGTAACCTCTCGTTGCGCCGCCAGGGGCGGCGGCACACTCCGGGCCTATAGCTCAGTCGGTTAGAGCGCATCCCTGATAAGGATGAGGCCGGTGGTTCAAGTCCACCTAGGCCCACTTCGGAGTTGGGAGTGACGTGGTCGGAGCCTTGGGGCTCCTTCCCCGTCACTCCTTCGTCGTTTTGCCTGGGGGGCGACCCCCAGACCCCCGGTGTGGGGGCTTCGCCCCCACGCCCCCCTACCGGTTGCGGCTAGCGCGGTTCTGTGCCTTGCGTCACATTGCGGTGCTCTGAATCGCGTGGCGCGTTGCGGCGTGTGGGGCCTGTGAGCGATGGGGCTTATCCAGAGGTGCGGGTGAGGTTCTCCACAGGTTGTGGATAAGTGGGGTCAGGTGGTGGGTTTCGGTGTGTGGAACTCGTGGACTACTTCGATGCGGCCGACGATGTGCTCGTTGAACTCCTCCAGTTCCTCGGCCGGGACCCAGAGTTCCAGGATGGTGCGGCCGCCGGCCTGGCGTACGGGGTAGCGCTCCGCGAAGGCCGCGTCCACCTGGAATCTCGTCACAAAGCCCGAGCCGTGCGCGGGGACGTTCCAGTCGCGGGCGATCTTGATCGCGTAGTCCTCGTTGAGGACCGGATAGAAGATCGGCTGATCGGGGAGGCGCGGGGGCCAGGCACGCCAGTCCGCGGCGCGTAGCAACTCCAGCTCGGCGGGACCGACCGGACGCCAGAGGGTCATGGTGGACATCCGCACATTCTGTCGGTGCGGTTACGCCGTGGTGCGGTTACGCCGGTTCCCTGCTCAGGACGAGGTCGAACTCGGCGTGGCGGAAGGGCGCCCGGACGCCGGCGCGCTCAGCGGCCTCCTCGTCGTCCGAGCGGGCGAAGTCGACGATGAGGCTCTGCTTGACGGCGAAGACGGCGTCGGAGTCCAGATAGGGGCTTCCCGCGACGAAGATGTGCGTCGTCAGTGGCACGTACCCGTCCGCCTGGACGATGAAATGGATGTGGGCGGGGCGGTAGGGATGCCGGCGGGTCGCATTGAGGAGCCGACCGACCGGGCCGTCCGTGGGGATCGGGTAATGGCTGGGCAGGACGGTGCGGAAACGGAAGCGTCCCTCGGCGTCGGTCCGGAAAAGCCCGCGGCCGTTGCCGGGCGGTTGCGAACCGGGCTGCTGGACGTCGTAGAAGCCCTTCTCGTCGCACTGCCAGACATCGACCTGCGCGTGCGGCAGCGGCGCTCCATCGGCGTTGAGGACGCGTCCGGACACCACGCAGGGTTCGGCTTCGCCCACCAGATCGATGCTGTCGCCCAGCGCGCGCTGGGGCGATTCGACCATGTGGAAAGGCCCCAGGACGGTGCTCTCCGTCCCGCCTTCCTGCTCGTTGAGGGTCTCCACGAGCATTGAGACGCCCAGCACGTCCGACAGCAGGACGAATTCCTGCCGTGTGTCAGTGCAGGACTGCCCCACGGCGGTGAGGAACTCGATCGCCTGCTCCCACTCCCGGATGGACGGCTTGGTCTCGCGGACGAATGTGTGCACGTGGCGGGTGAGCGCGTCCAGTAGTTCCCGGAGGCGCGGGTCCGGGGTCTCGCGGAAACTGTTCTGGACGGCCTCCGTCGCGGTGTGCTCGTTGAAGTCCACGATGCCTCCCGGCCTCCATTGTCCACAGTCTGTGGAAAACTCTCGCGGCTGATTCGTCCTCGGGCCGGCGGCGGAATCTTCCCGCGGATGCGGCCCCGGCCTCGGCCCACGATGACGCAGCAACATCATCATCCTCTGCGACGGCCTCGCACGTACGGCCGACTCGTCGCCGACTTGGAATCGGCGGTAGTCAAGTTTGACTATGAACGCCGACCGGACTTACGCTCCGGGGATGAGCGAGAAGGCGATCCCGATCTTTCCGTGCCGTTCGATCGAGGCTTCCTGGGAGTTCTACCGGGCCCTCGGCTTCGAGCAGACGTCCTGGCAGACGCGTCCCAACCCCTATCTCGGGGTCCGGCGGGGCGACCTCGAACTGCATTTCTTCGGGTGGCGGAAACACGACCCGGCGGCGTCCATGAACATGTGCTACGTCACCACCACGGCCGTGGACGAGCTGTATGACGCGTTCCGAGGTGGGCTCAAGAAGTCGCTCGGCCGGGTTCCCGCGCGGGGGCTGCCCAGGATCAGCGCGGTGCGGGACATGACTTACGGGGTCCGGCAGTTCCTTCTCAGTGACCCGGACGGCCTCCAGCTCCGCATCGGTCAGCCGATCTCGGACGACCTGGAGCACGCGCCCATACCGACCGAGCCGGTGGCCAAGGCACTCCACATGGCCGCCCTGCTCGGCGGCGACTCGAAGGGGGACCATCGTGCCGCAGCCCGGATCCTCGACCACCTGCTGAACTCGGACGAACCCCTGACCTCGTCCGAACGACTCAGAGCCTTGGTGCTGCGAGCTGACGCCGCCGTCCACATGGAGGACTGGGCCCGCGCGCGCACGCTCCTCACCGACGCCCGCAGCGTCCCGGTCGAGGACCCGTCCGCCCAGGTAGACGATCTACGGCGCCTCGCCGACCTGGAGGGCGCTCTACCCGCCTGAGGGCTCTCGGCTGGGGACACAGCTGGGGATTTCCGGTGGGCAGTGTTGTCCACCGACGCGACGGGGTTGTGGAGGACATTCACCCACAGGCTGTGAACGGGGTGTGGGCAAAGGTGCCCGAGGATGGCCCTTCTCCCTGGTCAGCGGGTTTTCCACGACGTGGACAACTGGTCGCACCGGTTGGGGGCGACCTGGGGAAGAATGGTGGACGCGGAGCCGGCCGGTCGTACCCAGGTTGTGCACGGAAGTTATCCACAGGTTGTGGATTCTGTGTACGGCGGCACGAGCTTGTGGACGATGGAGGGAACGGCGTCAGACGCGCCGTGCAGACCGTGGAAAGCCGGGCTGTTCTGGGGATCCGCCTGTGGACGCGGCCTCCGGACAGCCTGCTGCAAGGGGGGAGAAGATGTGCGCAGAGTTTTCCCACAGCCTGTGGATGACCGCCTCCAAGCCCTGTCCGTCGCCCGCACGCTGGCCCCAGAACGAGTTCGTCCCGTGCTGGACGTCCCCGACCGCGGGACGAGATCGGCCGCAGGGCGTGTTGCCGTCTACATGGCGCACCTACGCCGTAGATTCCGTACCGGCACGCGACCCGGGCCGGCCCCCGCGCCATGCCCGGCGCGGCCGGGCTTCAAGTCACTTCACCGGCCTGGTCTCGGCACCGTAAAGAGCCGCCCGACCTGCGAACATCAGTTCGAACGCGTGCTACTCTCCCGGCATGGGGCACTTGCTGAACGAGCCGGTCCGGACGGAGCACGACCCGGCGGGACGGCTCACCGCGTACGAGTGGCGAGGAGCGCGCTACGCGGTGGACAAGGTGCTGAAGACCTACGGCACGCCCCACGAGGGCAGGGTCTACCGGGTACGGGTCACTGGCGCCGAGGGCGTGGCCGTCGCGGAGCTCGGCCGTGACCAGAACAACTGGCGCCTCCGGCACATCTTCTCCGCCTGACCACCGCCCCACCCCCGGCCCAAGCGCCTCCAACGCCCGAACGCCCCAGTCACCTCGACCACCCGCCCCGGCCCCGGGCCACACCAAGGCCGGCCCTGCACCATCAGCAGGTTTCAGAACCGCCACCGCCACTGACACCGCGAGCGGCGCGGCCACCGTCCCCGCCCTCGAAGCCAACGCAGGGTCCGGCGCGTTCGCTGGGCTCGGGGCCAGCGCCGGGATTAGGCATGGGAGTGAGGCTGGACGTGGCGCCTTGCGGGCGGTCGAAGGCGCCCACGGCGGTGGCTCTGGTTCCGGTGATGGCCGTGAGGGTGGCAGCGGGCGCAGCGGGCGCAATGGGCGAGGTGCAGGTACCGGAACGGCTCGTCGGCTGCCGAGGCCAGGCGGCCGGGCCGCTGGTGCCGGCGCTGGGAGGGGCGTTGACCAGACCCTGTGGACCCGCGTCGGTGGCATCCAGGGGGCGCCGCTCGACCTACTGACCGCCAGGATCGGCCAGCGGCACTATGCGCCGCACACCCACGACGAGTACGCCATTGGCGTGACGGTCGACGGCTTGGAGACGATGCGCTACCGGGGCGAGAAGATCTACTCGGCGGCCGGGAGCATCGTCGTGGTCGAGCCGGGGGAAGCGCACACCGGCGGTCCGGCACGTCCGGAAGGGTTCGCCTACCTGTGCCTGTATCCGGGCGCCGAGCTGCTGGGCGCTGCCACGGCCGCGGAGGCCGGGTCGGTGTCGGCGGAGCCCCACTTCCGTGAGCCGATCATCGACGACGTGCGGCTCGGTGAGGCGCTGCGGCAGGCCCATCGCGCCCTCCGGCTCGGCGAAGATCCGCTAGAGGGCGAATCCCGGCTACTCGGCGTGCTCGGCGCTCTCATACGGCGGCACGCGGTGCACAGGGCGGCGGCGACGCCGCCACGTGGCCGAGCCGATGCCGGGCGGATCGCCCGTCGGGTCGCGACACGCCTGTCGGACGAGCTCACCGCCCCGCCCACGCTCGCCGAGATGGCCGCCGACCTCGAACTCTCCCGCTACCAGTTGCTGCGCGCCTTCCGCGACGCGATGGGCATGCCACCGTACGCGTGGCTCGCCCAGCACCGCGTGGCGAGAGCCCGTGCGCTCCTGGAGGCCGGGCATCGTCCGGCCGAGGCGGCGACGCTCGTGGGATTCGCCGACCAGGCGCACCTCACCCGATGGTTCCGCCGCGTGCTCGGTGTCACCCCAGGCGCATTCCGCGACAGCGTCCAAGAGAGTGCGGTGCGCCGCCCTTCACGTTGGTGAGGTCCGGCCCGATCGCCCCGGCCGCTGGGAGCGTGCGGTGCGCCGTCGTGCGTCTTGGGATGTGCACTTGGGGGACCTGGCGGTTGTGATGGGGCGGGGGCGCGTGCGGGCTGTTGCTTCGTAGGGGGCGCGGTATTGGGGCATTTCCCCGCAACAGCGTTCAAGACGGTGTGGACCGGCGTCTTGCACCCTGGTGATGTCCGTCCTGGGCGTGCTGGGGAGAGGCGACGGCGCGGGGAGCGGCCCGGAGGTCGAGGCCGCATCGCAGGGTTGGTGTCGGGCCCGTCACGTGGGGTTGGTGTCCGGTGGCGACGGCGTGCTGGGGCGGACGGATCGAACGGAGGTCGTGTTGAGTCGTCGTGGCTGGATGCTGTTCGCGCTGATGAGCGTGCTCTGGGGCATCCCCTATCTGATGATCAAGGTGGCGGTCGAGAGCGTCTCGGTGCCCATGGTGGTGTTCACCCGGACCGCGCTCGGCGCCCTCGTCCTGCTGCCGCTGGTGATCCGGTCCGGGCAGTTGGACACGGTCCGCCGGCATTGGCGTCCGCTGCTGGCGTTCACCGCGGTGGAGATCCTCGGCCCGTGGGCGCTGCTGTCGGACGCCGAGAACCGGCTGACCAGCTCCATGACCGGGCTGCTGATCGCCGCCGTCCCCATCGTCGGGGTCGTGCTGGCATGGCTCACCGGCGACGCGGAGCGGCTCGGCCCGATGCGCTGGCTGGGGCTGCTCGTCGGCCTGGCCGGCGTGGGCGTTCTCGCCGCCCCGCATCTCACCGGCGGCAGCGCGTGGGCGATCGGCGAGGTCATGCTCGTCGTCCTCGGATATTCGATCGCCCCGATCATCACCATGCGCAAGCTCCAGGACCTGCCCAGCCTGCACATGGCCGCGTTCGCGCTGGCCATCGCCGCGCTCTTCTACACCGGCCCCGCGATCGCCACTTGGCCGGACGCGATGCCGAGCGGGCGTGTGCTCGCCGCGCTCATCGCGCTCGGCCTGGTCTGCACGGCGCTGGCGTTCATCGTGTTCTTCGAGCTGATCCGGGAGGTCGGCACGTCCCGCGGGATGGTGTTCACCTACGTGAACCCGGCCGTCGCGGTCGCCGCCGGGGTCGTCTTCCTCGGCGAGCCGCTGACTGGCACGATCATCGCCTCGTTCGCGCTCATCCTGGGCGGCTCCGTCCTCGCGACCGCGCGTCGCGCCACGCCCCCGGCGACCGAGCCCGCAACCGAGGAGGTGCCGTCCGAGGGAGCGAGAACCGCCGCTGAGCACGCCTCAGGATGAGAGCGAAAGTGGTGTGCGTGTTCGGGGGCGTCCCCTGTACTCAGGCCCCATGCCTGGAGGGCCGCCCCGGACTTGTTCGCTCGACCCCGATGTTCGGCCTGTGGTCATAGAGCGTTCCCGGGTGCCGGTCGGTCCGCTGTGTTCCTGTGCTCCTGCCAGGCGCTGGTCCAAGGCGCACAGAACTCCCACGCGCGCTCTCGCGGCCACGTTCGCTCCACTGACCGCTGCGGTTGCGTCGCCACCACTGCAGACCTCACGTGTGTCGACCCGTTCGCGCATGTGCGTCAGCACGCTGGCGTATGCGGCTCGGCAGGGTGCGTGCTTGCGCGTCGGTGCCTCCGTGCCTGCGCGTCGGCGGCGTGTTCGCGTCCGCGCGTCAGCCCTTCGCGTCTGCGGGTCGGCGGTTCGATCCTGAGCGTTGCCACGGCTGGTACCTGGGCGTGCCGCGGCTAACCCCTGGGGCCTTGCCACGTCGGCCTCTGCGGAACGGCGGGCTGGGACGTTGGCGTCTGTGCGGCGAGCTCGGGGGCATGTGTTCGGGGCGATGTCCTCCGTTGAATCCGGGCCGTCCCTCGATATGGGCCTGGTGGATGGCTGCGGGTCGGAGGGGAGGCGGGCTGCGCGTCGGGTCAGCGGAGGGTGACGATGAAGCGCTGCGGGTGGCTGGTGTTGCCGGACGGGTCGGTCGCGCGGTACTCGATGGTGTGGCGGCCCTTGCCGAGCTTGCCGTAGGTGAGGCCGTCGATGACGGTGCCGGTCGAGGTGAACAGCCAGGGGGCGGACGAGTCCGTCGGCCAGCCGAAGTAGTTGAACCAGCCGTCGCCGTCCACCCGGAACTCCGGGACGACAACGCCTGGACGGTCGTCCCTGCCGCTTAGCCGCATGGTGAACGGGCCGTCGAAGACGTACTCGGGCGTGCGCCCTCGGACGACCTGGGCCGCCTTGGACAGTTCGTACGCCACCGCTGGACGTTCCGCGTCGACCGTCCACACCCGCCTCTTGGAGCCGACCCTGGCGACGAGCGTGTGCGTGCCCGCGGTCAGCCGGAAGCGGCTGAGGTCGATGTCCCGGTCGCCGCCCGGTACGGGGCGGCCGTCGAGCTCCCAACGTACCTTGGGGACGAATCGGAGCGGATGGGTCGTCTCTACGAACACGACCGACTCGGCGTTCACGGGCTGGTCGGTCGGCGTGGAGGAGGCGAAGTCGACGGGTACGGTCGCCGGCGGTGTCCTCAGGTCGGTGTCGACCGTCCATGTGCGGGTCTGTGTGAGTGCGGCCGACGACCGTATGGCCGGGTCCCGGACGAAGTCGGTGGGGTCCGTGACCGTCACCGTGACCGTGTGCGTGCCCTTCCTGAGGCGCAGCGTGGACAGGTTCAGGTTGGAACCCTTCCGCACAGTTCTCCCGTCGACCGCCCATGCGACGGACAACTGGTGTCCGGCCGGGTGCATCGTTTCGACCCACAGGACGCGGTCGTCGCCCACCGGAGTGTCCGTGGGCGTGTGCGCTTGGAGGAGACTGACCTTGCCTGAGATCCGCTCAGTCATCCGCTCGCGCGCGACCTGGTCGTAGTAGTAGCCGAGCGTCTTCATCATCGAGTGCTGGCTCGGCCTCCACACGCCCTTACTGAAGTAGAGGCCGCCCTCGTAGCGTCCGATGATGCCTCCGGCCTCGCTACGCTCACCGAGCCAGCGCCACCACTTCTTCTTCTGCGCCTTCATCTCCTGCTCTGTCAGCAGCGTGTGATGGATGGACTCAGGCTCAGGACCGCTGTACGTCCCACCAGGCACGCCCCGCTGGTAGTAGTCGTACTCGTCGTTCAGCCCGCCCAGTGAATGCCCGAGTTCGTGCGGGGCTATGAGAGCGGACATCGCGTTGCCGCCGGATGCCGTCGCGTACGTCCCGCCTGCACCGCCGTAGGTGTCGCTGTTGGCGAGCGCAAGGATCTGCCGGTTTCCTACCGTCGCCCCTTGGACGAGATCCGCGTACGTCTTGGCCGCCGCAGAGTCCATGACGAGAAGGCGTTGGATGCCGTCGTCCCGGCACCCGCTCCAGAACGCCATGCGCAGCGGTGTAGTACGGCGTGGCGACGACAACGCCGGGTCGCAGCTCACCCCAGATTCGCCGGACGGGATTTCCACCGCGTACACGTTGATGTAGCTGCGATACGACTTGAACGGCTCGATCGTCCACAGGTCGTTCAGGTGCGTGGCGAGGTGCGTGCGGAACTTCGGCATGTCCGCCGTTGTGTAGCCGTCGCCCAGCACGATCAGGTTGAAGCGCTTGGCGGGGTCGCCGGTCACCTGGATCGGCACCACGGTCGCGTCCGCGGGTTCCGCCGCCCGCGCGGGCGGGGCGGCCATCAGCGGCAGGACGGTCACCGCCGCCGCCCCGATCACGATCTTCCTGCCCGTCCACATGCGCAGACCTCCTCGGGAGGGGCGCACGCGGCGGCCGGGTCCGGCCGGGGCGCTGCGCCAGGCCCGTCCCACTGATCAAGCGGGACACGCCCGGATTATCACTTGAGTATCCAAATTTGTCGCTACCGTTTGCCGCGCTGCCCGTCCGCGAGCCCCTCCGCGATGCGCTGCCCGCCCGCGCGCCGCTGTACGGCCGCGGACAGGGCCGGGGCGATCCCGCCGATCCGGGCACCGAGCCGCAGCCCGAGCGGCGCGACGTCGACCTCGGCCATGTTCCGCTCGACGGCCCGGATCGTCGCGCGTGCCACGTCCCGCGGAGATCGCGTGCCGACACCCCGGGGCAGCGTCACGCCGGCGTCCGCGAACATCCCGGCGTCCCGGATGAAGCCGGGGAAAACGGTCGACACGCCGACGCCGTGCGGCCGCAGATCTTCGCGCAAGGCCAGGGCGAACCCCCGCATACCGAACTTCGTCGCGTTGTAGAGGGACGCGTGCCCGGACGCCGTCTTCCCGGCGAGCGACGACACGAACACCAGATGCCCGCGGCCACGATCGGCCATCTGCGCCGCGGCGAGCTTCGCCATCACGATCGGCGCGCGCAGGTTGACGTCCAGCGTCCGGTCGATCTCGGTGATCGAGTAGTCGCTCAGCAGCCCGGACGCCGGCAGCGCCGCGTTCGCGACGAGCACGTCCACCCGCCCGGCCTCGTCCAGCAGCTTCTCCGCCGCACCGCGCTCGGCCAGGTCGGCGGCGATGGCGCGGCCGCCGAGCCGGTCGGCCAGCGGTTCCAGGACGTCCGCCCGCCGGCCCGTCAGCACGACCCGGCCGCCCCGGTCGGCCAGCGCGGTCGCCAGCGCCTGCCCGATCCCGCCGGTCGCCCCGGTCACCAGGACGGTCGCTCCGCGCAGATCCATGCCGAGATGATGGCGGATCACAACCCGATCCGCCATAGCAGCAGGACGATCGACGACAGCACCAGCCCGGCCGTGCCCAGCGGCACGTCCCCCATCGCGATCAGCGCCGCGCACCCCAGGGCGATGATCCCCGCGATCAGCACCAGCCCCCGGCTCCCGGACCGCCCCTCCTCCGGCGCGTCCGGCTCGAACTCGCGTTCCCAGCGCCGGAAGTCGTCCTCTGCCATCGGCACTCCAGAAGGTCGTCCCCTCGGATTATGCGGCCCTCCGGACGTCCCGGCGAGGGACGGCACATCAGACGTGGCGTCCGATAACGGTGAGCGGGGTGCGGACCGCCCGGCAACGGTTGCTAGGCTTCCAAGAACCTGGGGGAAGCAGTCACTGATCCGCGATCCCCGGGTTTTGACTTCATAGTCGAGGTGAAGGGGTCCCACCGTGAAGAAGCTGCTCATTCTCGCCGTTGTCGCACTCGGCGGCTTCGCCGTCTGGCGCCGGATGCAGCAGGACCGCGCCGAGCTGGACCTGTGGACCGAGGCCACGTCGTCCGACAACTGACACGCCGGCGACAGGCCCCGGCGTGACCGAGGCGGCGCCGATCACCGTCGCCTGCGTCGATCTCGCCGGGACCACCGTCGCGGACGGCGACACCGCCGAAACCGCCTTCGCCGAGGCGATCGCCACCCTGGGGATCGTCTCCGGCACGGCGGCGTTCGAACGTGCCACCGCCCGCTTCCACGACACGCGCGGCGAATCGGAGATCGGCGTCTTCCGCTCGCTCTTCGACGAGCCCCGCGCCCAGGCCGCGCACCTGGCGTTCGAGCGGTCCTACGGCCAGCTCATCGACCGGCGCGGCCTGGTTCCCGTGCCCGGAGCCGGTGACGCCCTGCGCCGCCTCCGCTCCTCCGGCGTCCGCGTCTGCCTGCTCACCGGCTCCGGCCGCACCACGCAGGCCCGCATCATCGACGCCCTCGGCTGGTGGGACCGCGCCGACCTGACACTGAGCCCCGAGGACGTCCCCCGGGACCGCCCGTGGCCCGACCTCGTCCTGACCGCCGCCCTCCGCCTCGGCGTGGACGACGTCCGCAACATCGCCGTGTGCGCCGCCACGGCTCCCGCGATCATGTCCGCCCGCCGCTCGGGCGCGTCCGTCGCCGCCGGCGTCCTCACCGGCCCCCACTCCCGCGACCGCCTCCACACCGCCGGCGCGACCCACGTCCTCCCCACCATCGCCGACCTGCCCGCCCTCGTCCTCCGCACCCCGGCCGATGCCACGCCCACCCCCGACCACGGGTAAGCTTTGACCCGCCAACCCGGGGCCTTAGCTCAGTTGGTAGAGCACCGGCTTTGCAAGCCGGGTGTCAGGGGTTCGAATCCCCTAGGCTCCACAAACCCAAAACGCCCTCATCCTGATCGCGGATGAGGGCGTTCGGCCATTGCTGGGGCCATTAGGCCATGGAGACCAGTCATCCGGCCTCATTGTCATCGTCGTCCGGCCATCGTCCACAGCACGGGCCGCCTTGATTTCGCTCGTTGTGCGTGAGCCTGTCGACGACTGGCCTTACTGCTTCGCATCTTCCGAGCAAGTCTGATGACTCCGTTGGGAAGAGCGGACCCACGCGCCTCGGCCATCCGACCCGCCAACTCCATCGGCGTGGCCGCTTCGAGGAGCACCCACCGTCCCGCCCGCGGCATCATGGCCCACCAGCGGAAAGTATGGTGCCCGAACCAGACCGACGAGGCCGGGAACCGGCGTTGCAGGGTGATGATCGCCGCCGTGACATCGTCCGGCGGGCCACCGTTCCACGACGTCACGGCCGCAACCTCGGCAGGTTTGGCGCGGTCGCCTCGTTCATGAACGCGGTGATCCGTTCGGCCGCGCCGTCCAGGTCCGTGACCGGGTGCACGTTGTCGACCCGCCACCAGGACACCTCACCCTTGCGGCGGTTCACCGTCACGTAGCCGATGACGTCGAGGGACGTCCCGCCCGGCCGGGTGACCGTCAGACCGGGGATGGCGTCGCGCAACTGGACGTACAGGCCACGCCTGACCAGAGCCCGGCACAGATCACCCAACAACCGAAGTTCAGCGTCGCGGGAGAGAGAAGGACACATCACCTGTTCTCGCTTTCGTTGGAAGCAGAGCCGGAGGCGCGGGGCCTGGCCCATCCCTCCCACACGCGTGATCCGCGGGGGACTGGGGGGCGATCACGCGACGGACCGTCCTCGCCGCGCCGCCGGCTCTGCCGTTCAATGCGCCTATGGGCCGGCCCGCCAGGCCAGCCGCACAGCGCTAGTCGAAGTGGTCGTTCGCCGAGCCATTGAGCTGCCCGGCCTGTGCGGTCACAAAGCGAGCGACCTTGGCCGCCGCGCCCGGCACGTCCTTGACCGGGTGCTTGCTGTCGTCTCGGCGCCAGGTGAACGTACGGCCCGAGGCCCCGACGAACACCCACACGAACAGCCCCGGATTCGCGGTACTCACCAGCAGCCCCGGCATTCCCTCATCGAGCCGGACGGCCAGGCCCAGACCGAGGAGGGAGGTTCGCAGATCAGCCAGAAGCCGCAACTCGACGTCCCGCGCGTTCACGACTGCGCACCGCCCCGCCGCTCGGACGCGCGCCCCGTCCCCAGGCAGTCAGGGCAGGAGTCCTGCCGACTGTCCGCCGACACGCCCGCCACGTGCCCCGGCGTCAACGTCCGCCGCGCCACACGCCGCTTGACCCCGCGTCCCCTGCAAGAGGTGCAATCGCTCGCCATGACCACACCGTGCCAACAAGTCACGTTGCGTCACGACATCATGATCATCTCGTCTCGCCCGTCAACGTCTTGCAACCGTCTCGACTTTGTCTCGTCTTCGATCTCGCGTCGCGTCTAGCCTGAGAAACGCCCAGCAGAGAGGACGGCCGGTGTCTCCCCAACCGATCCTGTTGCAAGTCGTGATCCGTCAGCGCCGCCTACAGCGGTACGGCATGTTCCAGGCCGCCTACAACGAGGCCGCCAAGAAGATCTCGCCCGAACTCACCGGCACCGCCCCGAGCCGCGCCCAACTCCACCGCTGGACCTCTGGCGAACTCAAACGCCTTCCCTACACAGACCACTGCCGCGTCTTAGAAGCGATGTTCCCCGAGTGGACCGCCGACGAGCTGTTCGCCCCCTGCCCGCCCCACGTCCTGGCCGACGAGCCCACCGCCTACGCCCCCGCCGACGAGCGCGCCGACCTTGAGTCCACCGCCGACCGAGTAGGCCCGAACCCCTACGCCGACGTCACCGCCGTCTTCCCCACCCGCGCCGAGTTCTCGTTCGCGCACCCGCCGCACGCCCTGCTCGACGGCGCGAGCAGCATCCGGGCCGCCGGCCTCTCCCTCAACATGCTCTGCCAGCAGTACCCAGACCAACGTCTCTACCGCCTCATAGAAGACGGCACCACCTTGCAAGCCCTGTTCCTGGACCCCGAAGGCGAGGCCATTCGAGCCCGCGAACAGGAAGAGGGCTACACAGACAACCACCTCACCACCCTCACGCGCCTGAACATCGAGGTCCTGACGCGCCTCCGCAAGCGCCTATCGCCCGAGGCCCAAGACCGGCTGTCCGTCGCTGTCTACGACGAGACGATCCGGTTCAATATCACGCTCCTCAACGACAAGCTCTGCGTGATGCAGCCCTACCTACCGAACGCCCGCGGGGTCGACTCGCCCACCTTCCTCGCCGAGCGCAGCGCGACCGGCACCGGACTGTATGAGACGTTCGAAGAGATCTTCACCGCGCTATGGGAACGAGGCCGCACCGTATGACCGACGCACCAGCCGCCCTACTACCCGTCGCCCTCAAGGCAGCACAGATAGCCGGCGACCTAGTGCGCACCCGCGTCCCCGGCCTGCTCACCGCCAAGGGTGACCGCGACATGGCCAGCGAAGTGGACTACGCCGTAGAGCGCGCCGTCCGCGACTACCTCAAAGAGCGAACCCCCGACATCGCCATACTCGGCGAAGAAGAAGGCATCACCGGAGACACCGCCGGCGAACTCCTCTGGGCCATCGACCCAGTAGACGGCACCGCCAACTTCGTACGCAACATCCCGCTCTGCGGCTTCTCACTCGGCCTCATCCAACGAGGCCGCCCAATCGTCGGCGTCATCGACCTGCCGTTCCTAGGCACCCGCTACCACGCAGCCCAGCACACCGGCGCCTACCTCGGAGACCGCCGCATCCAAGCCAGCATGACCACCGACCTCAAAGACGCAATCGTCGCCATTGGCGACTACGCCGTAGGCAAGGGAGCCGAGGCCAAGAACCGCCAACGCATCGCCCTCACCGAACGCCTAGCCGCCAACGTCCAACGCGTCCGCATGCTCGGCTCAGCCGCCATAGACCTCGCATGGGTCGCCGAAGGCAAGCTAGACGCCAGCATCACACTCTCCAACAAGCCTTGGGACACCGCAGCAGGCGTAATAATCGCCCGCGAAGCCGGAGCAGGGGTCACAGACGAAGACGGCACCGACCACACCTTCAACTCCAGCGCCACCATCGCCGCAGCACCAGCAGTAGCTGAGGACATCTCCGCCCTGATCAAGTCGGCTCAACAGGTGCCTAGGAGCTAAAAGGCTGGTTACGTCGTTGGGAACCCCTCTTTGAGTTCCAGGTTGTTGCCTCGCCAACGGGGTGCGGGTCAGGGGGCCTGTTCCGCCCGGCACGCCGGCCCCTCATCCGCTTTATCTGACAAGTATCGGCCGAAGAACGTCACCTTGGGAGGAGTAGTTGATAGTGTCGGCTCCGACGGACACAGGACGGGGGAGCAATGGCCGACCGTAAGATTACCGCCAAGGACCCGAAGCCAACCGCTGAGCGCATTGAGCAACTTGCGCAACGCGTGTTGGTTGGCGACGTCATATTGCCTGAATTTCAACGTCCATTCGTTTGGAAGAAGAAGCAGATACTCGAACTAGTTGACTCGATTTATCGGAATTATCCCATTGGAAGCATGCTAGTTTGGGAATCGCGTCAAAAGCTGGCAAGTAAGCGATCAATAGCCGATCTAGAGATTGCCGATCGAAGCGAAAATTACCCTGTCAATTATCTGCTCGACGGCCAGCAGAGGTTGTCCACGATCTGCGGAGTTCTCCATTGGAGGCCGGGTGACCCCAAGAGCGTCTGGAATGTCTACTTCGATCTGAAGACTCAGAAATTTCATCATGCTGACACAGAAGACGAGTTCCTCGTTCATCAGATTCCACTGCGGAGGCTGACAGATCCGGCTGACTACTTCAGGCGCATATCGTCGCTAGACGACCCAAACCTACGAGAAACAGCAGACATGCTGTTCAATCGTTTCAAGGACTATCACGTTCCACTGGTGACTCTAGAGGATATGTCGATCAATGATGTAGCCCCAGTGTTTGAAAGAATCAATTCAACGGGGACTCGCCTGACTATCTATGATCTGATGCGGGCGGCTACGTGGAGCCCACAATTTGATCTGGGTAAGACCATCGAAAGCATCCGGTCTTCGCTTGAAGCCAAAAAGTTCCACGAGTTCGACAACAAGACGCTGCTTCGGGCGCTGGCTGCTGCCTCAGGTGGCGACTTCTCTTCTGCCAGCATCGATGCACTCAGGGAAATGAGTCACGAAGACCTGAGTCAAGCTGCAGACATAACCAAGATGTCCGCCCAGCGGGCTGCAGACTTCCTTGCAACTGAAATCGGAGCACCTCGGGCAGAGGCGTTGCCCTATAAGAATCAGTTCGCTTTCCTGTGTGAACTGTTCCGAGTGCTGCCGCACTGCAACGGGGAACAGCTTCAAGAAGTGAAGCGCTGGTTCTGGTTCACCACACTGTCCAGCTACTTCAGTGGTTGGGATAGCGGTCAAATGGCAACTGATACGAGAATGCTTCGACAGTATGCGCTAGGTAAGCGATCTAAGCTAAGTGTAACCGCTGCTGTCGCTACCGCAAGACTCTGGGAAATCAAGCCATTTCGATCGAATAGTGCAGCATCAAAAATGCTAGCCCTAATGCTGGCAGCGAGGACGCCGCTCGATCTGGTTAATGGTCAGAAAATCGACGTTGGAAAGTCTTTGTCGTGGTCCAATGACAAAGAGTATCATCATTTCTTCCCGCAAGCTTATCTGGCTCGAATGGGAGTCGGCGCGAGCAAGGCTAACGTCGTCGGCAACATAGTCCTATTGACTTCTAAGAGTAATATTGATATTCGAGATTCTGCGCCAAGCAGGTACCTCAGGGAAATCATAGATAAAGATGGCAGGGCGGCCCTTCTAAAAAGGGCCGAATCGAACCTCGTACCTGAAACCGCAGTTGATGCCGCACTCGCTGATGACTATGTAACTTTCCTGAGGCTTCGGTCTCAGCATGTACATAGCGAAGCGCAAAAGCTTGCTGGAATAGCTGAAGATCCAGCCAACTCGACGGATGATCTTGATGATAGTGACGAAGACCCTACTGAGTAGAGGTCGGTAGTCTCGTCGCGATTTTATGGGCAGGCGGGCTTAGATGGCGCTTTGCCGAATTGGGCTGTTTGGGATCAAGGGGCGGCGGCGCTCAGGCCGCTGCGCGGCCCCGCGCCTGGCCGCCCGGAGCGTGCGGCGTGGGCGCCGGTCACCGGACGGCCGCGCCGGGCCGCGCATCGCGAGCACTCCGGCCCGTCCGACAGCCGCCGGCGGTCACAGGGTCCGCGCCGCCGCCCAGGTCGCAGGCCACCACGGGGCCGAGGTCTTCTATGCCTCCGGCGGGGGCACTCCGACTCCGGGAAGCCAGGGGCGTGCCTGTCACGGTCGTTGGTTGGTTGGGGGATGCCTGAGCTTCCCGTCTGCCGTCGTCCCGATCGGAGATCTACCAGACCAGGGCCAGGGCGTGAAGGTCGTTCGTCCGGTGGGGCGCTCCACCTTCACGCCCTGGCCCTGGCCCGGCAGCGCGGAGCGCGGGACGACGGCAGACGGGAAGCTCAGGCGGGGGTGTGGTGTGCGTTCCGCGCGCTGCCATGTGTGCAGGTCGTGCGGGTGAGCAGCGGGCCATAAGCGGGCCATTAGGGGCGGTGATCAAGGGCTAACAGCGGTCACTTGTGGACCATCGGTTGCCCAGGTCAGAGCCCCGATCGGGGATGATCTCGCAGATTTGCAAGCCGGGTGTCAGGGGTTCGAATCCCCTAGGCTCCACAAACCCAAAACGCCCTCATCCTGATCGCGGATGAGGGCGTTCGGCCATTGCTGGGGCCATTAGGCGATGGAGACCAGTCATCCGGCCTCATCGTCATCGCCCGGCCATCGTCCACAGCACGGGGCGCCTTGATTTCGCTCGTTGTGCGTGAGCCTGTCGGCGACTGGCGTGGGTGCCGGTCACTGGACGGCCGCGCCGGGGCGCGCACCCCGCCACCGCCGCACTGTGCGCCAGTCGCCGGCGGTCATGGGGTCTCTGCCGCCGCCCCAGTACTCTGGCCCGTAGTGGAGACCGGTCTGAGCACCCAATACGGGTCCGCGGCTCAAGGAGGGTGGGTACGGAATCTCTCCCGGATACGTCCCGGAGCAGGCAGAATCCCGTGACCCCACCCTCCCTCCGGTCTCGGTCTAGCGCTCAGCCAGTAGCCGGGGTAGAAGGAAACGACCCGGCAAGGCTTCAATGTGAACGCCTCCGGCGGGGGCACTCCGACTCCGGGAAGCAGGGCCGCGCCCGTGACGGTGGCCGAGGGTTGAGGTAGGAAGCCTGAACTTCCCTTCTGCCACCGTCCTATCGGGGATCTACCAGACCAGGACCAGGGGCCTCGTTCGTCCGGATGGGCGCTCCACCTTGGCCCTCTGGTCAGGGCCAGGCAGCGCGGAGCGCGGGACGTTGACGGACGGGAAGCTCAGGCGGGTGCATGGTGCGGATGTGCGCCAAACAGGCCCAGGCTCAGAGCTGACGAAGTGGAGCAGGCGGTGGGTCGCGCAAGAGTTGGCTAGAGCCTGATTCGCAGGCGATCCGGACGGCTAGGAGCACTAGGTCGTGAACCGCACACCCTTGAACGCCGGCTTGTCCAAGGACGGTGTCCTACTGCGCCGTAAGTTCGCCCCCGGAGCAGTGCACACTTGGCAGCGTGTGCAGCGGGCATGGAGCGGACGCGTTGCCTACGGGCCTTCCCCTCCGTCTTGCCAGTGGGATGATCGACACTGAGCTAATTCCAACTTCATTGGCCCTGGTGGTGAAGGGTGAGGATGGCTTGGACGGTGGCGGTGAGGCGGCTGGGTGAGCAGCGGGCCTTGCGC
>NZ_JBICUA010000019.1:0-148674 GCF_043197915.1 Actinomadura geliboluensis
AGGCTCAAGCACTAGCCTGGAATGCATTCCGACCTTCCATCGACCTCCAATCATGCATTCACTCGAAACGTGCGACTTCACGTCGCACAACCAGTTCGGGTCATGCGCCATACGGGCGTACCACAGCAGCAGTTCAAAGAGTCCGCCAGTCTCGAATTTCACGTCGAGACGCCGCGCATAGTCCACCTGCAGCTTCGCACGCCCGGCTTCGATGTTTGAAACGCTCGATCGAGCCATCCCGATGATCTTTCCCCACTGAGCGAGCGACAGCTCCTCCTTCTCCCGCATGAACCGCAGGTAGTAGGCCAGGAAGTGCCACATTGAGGTCTTGGGGTCGAGGGGTTCGCGGACGATCTTCATCGGCCCTCCGTGTTTTTGATTTCCGTTGATACAGGCGAGATTAGCCACCGCGCGTGATCCTCGTTACAGGAAATCGGAAACTCGGGCAAGGACGGGACGATGGCGATGACTGCGGCCGCAGAGCCGATCATGCCCCTGATGGGCACACCTTCCGCAGTGGGGCAAGCTCGCACATTCACGGACACACAAATCCGTAAATGGAACTACCCGCACATTCTCGACAGCGCGCTTCTCATCGTCTCGGAACTCGTCACGAACGCGGCCCGCCAGACGCCGGACGAGGAGATCCGCCTCCAGCTCAGCCGGGACGACTACGGGGTCATCATCGCCGTCTGGGACGCCGACCACGAGCTGCCCGCGGCCAAGCCGATGAAGGAACTCACCCTCGACGACCTCGACCTGTCGGAGGAGGCGTTCGACGACAACGGCGGCTGGGGCCTGCACATCGTCCAGGCCATGTCCGCCAAATGCGGCGTCACCGCCGACCCCGCAGGCGGCAAGTGGGTCTGGTCGCGGATGCACCCGTAGCCGACCTCGGCTCCGCGCTCATCCGCATCGCCGGTCCAGGCATGACCTCGACGAGAGGCAGCACGAAGATGACCACTGACCACCTGTCGTGCGGCATCGTCGCGCGCAGCGGTACGGCCGCCGCCGACACGATCGCGCACGCGGTCGGCGCGCACGCCGGAATCCGTCCGTGATGGGGAGCGAGTTCGCGCAGCTCCTGCGGCTGTTCCTGCTCTTCGGAGCGGGATGCCTCCTCTTCGGAGCCATGGCGGGCTACCTCCTCGGTCCGGGCCTGGTGCACCAGACCCGCCGCCTCCTGCACAGGCTGCGCCGATAGGGCCGATCACGGCCGACGCCTGGACCCCTCCGGGCGGACGGCGTTCCGGGCGCGGCACATGCCCGTCCGTCCGGAGGTTCAGTGCGGTTCACCAGCCGCAACGACACAACCAAGGAGAAGATGATGGGCGACCGCGACAAGGGAAACAGCGACGAGAGGACCGCCACCGACGGGGACAAGCCGCAGGGCGGATCCCGTGGGACCGGTGACAGGACCAACGGCAACCCCAACGACGGGAAGCGTTCGTGACCAACTGGCACGAGACCATCGGCTCGGTGCCCCGGCGTTCGTTCACACCCGATGTGGTGTGGGCGGACCTGGGGCCCGGCCCTTGGGCACGGATCGACCGCAACGCCGACCCCGGCACGTGGGAAGAGGTCGTGGCGCTCGACCAGCCCCTGGTGACCCAGTTCGAGGACGGCCGGACCGAGGGCGAAGGGCTGGCCAGCTCGTCGCTGTCGATGCCGACATTGGTGGTCGAGTTCCTGGAGCAGCTCGACCCGTACGACCACGATCGCGTCCTGGAGATCGGCACCGGTTCGGGATGGACGGCCGCGCTGCTGTCCGCCCGGGTGGGCGCCCACAACGTGACCACGGTGGAAGTCGACGCGGACCTGTCGGCCAAGGCCGCGGAACGGCTCCGGGCCGCCGGCCACGAGCCTCGCGTCATCGTGGGCGACGGCGCGAACGGATACCCCGAAGGCGCCCCCTACGACCGGCTCCACGCGACATGCGCGGTCTCGCGCGTGCCGTACGCATGGGTGGAGCAGACGCGGACGGGCGGACGGATCGTGACCCCGTTCTCGGCCGGGTTCGGATGCGGCGCCGTCCTGCGCCTGGACGTCCTCGACGACGGGACGGCCGTGGGCAGGTTCGCCGGGTCGGCCGACTACATGGTGCTGCGCGCACAACGCCCCGCCTACGGGCCAGCCCGGACATGGGCGAAGGCCGTGGACAGAGAAGTCCGGGTAAGCCGCACCCGCCTGGACCCCCGCTCACTCTCCTACGGACCAGTGAGCATCGACCTCACCGTGGCAGCCCTCGTGCCAGGCGTGGTCTCAAGGCTCTACTCCGACGCCACCGGAGCGACCGCCTGGGTCCTGGACCGCGAATCCCATGAAGGCGCGTGGGCCTCGGTCGACTACGAGCCCGGCCGACCCGACTACGAGGTCCAGCAGGCAGGAGACCGGTCCCTCTGGGACGAGACCGAGGCCGCCTACCTGCAATGGCTCAGATGGGGACGCCCCGACATCACCCGCTTCGGCATCACCGTCACACCCGACGACCAGACGATCTGGTTGGACACCCCAACCAACCCGATCTGATCGGCAACACCCGGCTGCCAGCCCCGCTGACCCGAAACCGAGGCTGGCAGCTCACTTCTCATCCAGACCGTATTGCCAGAGCGGGCGGGGCCAACATCCGCGCCGGGCGGTGGGCGAGGTCGAGCGCCTCAGCGTCCGGCAGGCGTGGAAGCGGCGTCAGTTGCAGTGGCGGCGCGCTGGTCGCGAAGGCGGCCCGGTGACCGGGGCCGATCAGCCATGTGCAACGAGGTCGGATGGTCCACAGACGCCAGGCGAGCTGGCGCTGCTCGTCGCCCCGCTTCTTCGTCTCCGGCCCCGGTGCCTCGTCGGCGAACCGGCTCAGCATGCCTTCGCGTAGCCGCTTCAGGGCGCCGGTGTCCCGCTTCGCCTCACCGAGAACCACGACATTCGATTCGTCATCGACTATGGCCAGGTCCAGTTGCAGGGCCGCCGGAGGCAGCTCGAAGAGCACGCGCTCGGCCGGATAGTAAAGGTTGGTGATCGCGTCCACGTAGGACGCGATCTGGGGAAGGTACTCGGCGTTGTACCAGCCGCCGGTGCGCGACCGCGACAGCAGCCCCCAGCGACCGGTAGGTGTCGGACGATCGATCGTGTTGAACCGCGCCCCGCGGTGCAGCGTGATGAGTCCACGCTCAACCCCCGAGAAGAACAGCGCGAGGTCGTCGGCGTCGATCGCGTTGGCCGTGGGGTTCAGTTCACCGGTGCTCATGAAGTCGGGGTTGTCGGCGTACAGCTCGGCCGCTCCCCGCTGCAGCAGCTCGATGAAGTCGTCCAGCAAGCTCATCCACGCTCGCCGCCTTCTGCACCCGGCGCGGGTTCGCGGCGTTCGCGCTCGTTGTCGTCCTCGACGATCTCAGCGTCGACGATGTCGACGATGTCGACGTCATCGCGGGAGTCCGCATCCGCATCGGCGGCGACCGGGTCGGGCTCCGCCTCGATTCCGTAGCGGTCGCGCAGGAACCGCTCGCGGTAGAGGTGCTCCGCGTCATCCGTGATGCGCCTCAGAAACCGCGTGTTCATCCCGGCGCCGATCGCGATGCCCATGACCGGAACCGCTTGCCCCAGCTTCACCTTCGTGAGGCGGAACCCGAGGCGCGTGAACACCGTCTCCACCACCTTGGTGACGACGCTCTTGTTGAGATGCTCCCACGTAGCGTTCCGTGCGAGTGCTTGGACGAGCTTGTTGAGCTCCGCGTAGGCAATGACCTTCCCCGCCTCGGAGGCCGTACCGAGGTTGAGTATGCCGAGCATGAAGAGTTGTTCGTCAGGATGGTCGGGGTCGTAGCCGTAGTAGGCACCGATGTGCGCGATGGCCCGCTGACCGGCGAGAAGGACCGCCGCGGAATCGGCTACCAGCGTTCCGATGACGAGTGCCGCACCGGGCGCGGCGCCGGCACCGGCTCCCGCGACGGTGCCGCCCGCCGCGAGCAGTCCGCCCCCGGAGGCGGCGAAGCCCGCTCCCGCACCTTCGGCACCGGCGAAGGCCGTGTAACGGAGGCCGAGCCGCGGCTTGACCTTGTCGATCAGCGCGAGATCGAGCTCCCGGATGTCCTCAAGATCTTCTACTTCGGCGTCGTGCTTGCGGTACGCCTTGACCACGGTCTTCTTCGGGACCGTCGCAATTGCCGCCCGGCCACCCAGCCCCACCAGTTCTTCGAGCGACTTGAGGAAGACCTTCTCGAAGTCGGGCAGGCCGGGCACGGCCTCGACACGGGTGCGGACCTTCTGCCCGACGCCGCGAAGACGCTCACGTGTCCCATCCGGCAGGGCTGCCCGCCGCGTGCGCGCGGCAAGGCGATCATTCCGCCATGCCTCGATCTGATCCCACGCCTTGCGGTCGTACGGCGCCATCTCACCGAGCATTTGGTTCCCGCCGTTCATCATGTCCCCCGTGCCACCTTGAGGGGCCCCACGTTTTTCGGACAGCCTTAAATAGGCGACCAGTAGGCAGACCTACACTGCCCGCCGCCTATCCAGCTCACGAGGTGAACCTCGGCCGACGTCCCACAATCACCAACAGATTGAAGACCAGGCCAATTGTAGAAGCCGTCGAAGCACAACACAATAGCGCGGCAAACATTGGACCACGGGGTCATCCACCAATGCATCAACGCGCGCGGAACGGCCGGCAAGTGGTCGGGCCAGGAGCGGTAGTTTCTCGGGCTCAGGGCGACAGTCCCGCGTATGGACCAGGTTATCGGCGATGAAACTGCTACAGGCGTAGAGGCGTCAGACGGTCCAGGTTCGCAACACCCCACCTGGATGCTCGGCCCGACCCCTCCAACTCGCCCCTCAAAATCGCCCTTCGATGGAAGGGCACCGCATCCGAAAGGCGATCACGGGCATCTTCCCACCCGAACCCGTCGGTTTCCGGCGTGTTGCCCGCATGCACGTCCTCATGACAATACGCCGCAAGTCAACGAATCAGAAGAGGCCGTCCTGTTCACTGGCTTTGCGGCGCTTCTTGCCCTTCTTGTCATGCAGACCGGCGGCTACCTCGGCTGCGTAGCGTTCGTGGTTCAGCTCCAGCAGGCGATCCACCAACTCCCGCTGGACGGCAGGACCCACGGTGTATCGAGTCTCACGTCCGATGTCGTGGTGCCCGTGGTCGAGCTGCGAGATTAGGTCATCCCACCCATACGCCCGACACACAGCCTCATCGATCGACTTGTGGGTCTCTCGCAGTTCAACGATGTCCGCATCGCTGCACTCCGGGTCATGGACGAGGTTGTACGTCTTCGTCAGCCCAGCCTGCCGCGCCAACATGACGTCCTGCCGGAACCGATCAAGCCGATCCCCCAGCCTGCGCATCTCCTGCGTCATCTCTGGCAACGGCAACGTCTCAAACACATCCGACGGCGTGTACCGCAGGTCAGCCTTCATCGATGAAGCACGCGAGACCGCCCACCAGTAGTGCGGCGAACTGCTCAGCAAAGCCAACATTGCCGTGTCATCCGTCGCGAACACGCCCAGCATGTGCGAAAAAACCTGCCCAGTCGGCACCATCACCGGCATGACCGTCTTACTGACAAACGTGATGGCGATAACCCGCTGCAGCCCCACAATCGCTTGGCGCATGGTCATCTGGTTCTCGGCATACTGCCACCAGCGTTCACGATAAATTTTCCGCGCGACCCTGTCGCGTTCAGGTTTCACTAGGCGAAGAACGCGATCGAAGCAGTCAGGGTAGGATTTCGCCCTTTGCAGAGGCCAATCTCGAAAGTCAATGATCCACCGACTGGCCGACAGATCGGGACGAGAATTCAGATCTTGACCGATAAGATAAGGATGCAAAACCTCTGCATTTTTCGGGTCAGTCGCGATCAATCCTTGAGCAACTTCGGGCTCCATTGTAAACCCTAGTCCGTTAACCAGGATCCCGTAATGCGCGATGCCCTGGCTGGCGACAAGCCTTTGCGCTCGTCCGGTCACACGCGATACCGGTTCAAGGGAGGAAGTAATACCCGCAACAGGCAGGCCGTCAGCTACACGCCGCGCGCTCTCCCCAAGCGGCCTCTTGCTAGACCAAAATACACAGTACTCAAGCACGGCACTCTTAGACGGCCAAGGGCGCGACTTAACAGACCCGCGAATCACAACCCCTGAAGCGAGAAGCTGGTCCAATCCCACTTCGCGCGTATCGCCTTGCGCTAGACTGTTTGTCGCAATTAGGCCGACCTGCCCTTCTGAATTTACGATCCAGTGGGCCCGCAAGACAAAATACGCAACCAGGTCAGCGGATCCTTTTTTGCCATCAGCGACCGAGACCACCAAGTGCTCGCGATATGCGACACCAGCAGATCCGGAAATTTTACGCCCGCCCAGAAATGGCGGGTTTCCGATAATGGCGTCGAAGCCGCCGTTCTCGAAGACCTCTGGAAAAACGAGGGGCCAGTGAATGGGCTCACGGTCGAAGGCTCCCGGCGGCTGGTCGGTGCGTAGCCACATGTGCAGTTGGTCACGGGCGGCAAGCTCGGCTGCCGCGTCACCGGACATGACCTTGAGAGCCTGGGTCACGCCCTGCTTGGAGGCTGTGTCCAGACCCGCCGCTCCCCTGCTGGCGTAGGCCAACGCCGCTCCGGTGGTGAGGTCGGCGAGGAGGCGGGCGCGTTCGGTGTCCTTTTCGACCTCGGCGAGCATGGCACGCTTGGTGGCCAGCTTGTCCAGGTCGGTGCCTTCGATGGCGACCAGTTCGCGGCGCTTGTCGGCGACGCGGGCGACCAGCCCCCGAATGCCCGTGGTCAGGTCGAAGAGGGCGCCGTCGTCCTCGTGCAGTTTCCGGCCGGCCTTGGCGTCCATGTGCATGACTTCGAGCTGGTCGAGTGACGTGATCCCGAGCAGCGAGTCGCCGACGATGAGGCGGTCGTCCAGGAACGTGAAGGGCTTGTTCGGGTCCATGGAGACGAGCCACAACGAGAGCTTGGCCATTTCGACGGCCATCTCGTTGATGTCCGCGCCGTAGAGGCAGTGCTCGATGATCTGGCGGCTGGCGTCGATGGTGACCGGGTCCGTCTCGGCGTCGGCGGCCGTGGTGGTCGACTTGCCCTTGTAGTCGCGGACACGCTCGTCGCCCTCGCGGACCCACGCCTCCACCAGCTTGTCGGCCAGGTAACGGCAGGCGGCCACCAGGAACGCGGCCGAGCCCATGGCGATGTCGGCGACCTTCAGCGACAGGATCTCGTCCGAGGTCTTGAGCTTCCACTCATTCTTGTCGGCCGTCTGCAGGGGGCCGGGCGAGTAGACGAGCGGCTCCAAGGCACCCTCGACGACCTGCTTGGCGAGGAAGCTCGGTGTGTAGTGGGTGCCGGTGTTCTTCCGCAGCGACGACTCCGTGACGTACAGGGCGTCCGTCAGGATCACCACGGGCTCGTCGCGAAGGTCCCTGCGGATGAGGTTGTAGAACGGCAGCAGGCGTTCGGTCAGCGGGTAGTCGCCTCCCGTGACGGCCAGGAGTTTGCGCTGGGCGTCCTGCTTCTCGGCATCCGACAGGGGCGCGAGGCGCTTCTCAAGAGCCTTGGCGGAGCCGATCCGGGAGTCCTTGTACTCGGTGGCCAGCCTCGCGGCCAGCGACGGGACGTCCGGGCAGTCGGCGGCGAATTCCTCCAGGGTGCGGAGGGCGACCTCTTCTTCCAGCCCGGCCTTGCCGATCAGGCCGACGTAGGTCTCGTCCGCGTAGAAGCCCTCGAAGGAAAGCAGGCCCTCGTAGACGTATCCGATCTGCTCCACGTCCAGGGCGGCGAAGGAGAGCCTGCGGCGTTCGCGGCTCTTACCGGTTCCGATCTCGACGTACTGCACCGCTCGGAGCATGTGCAGAACGGTCCGGTCGTCGATGGTGTGCGGCAGCCACGCATACGTCTCCGGGTTGAAGATGGAGCCGTCGTGGGCGTGCATCTTCATTTCGGGATGGTCGACGCCGTAGTACACCGCGTTGAAGAGGGCGAGGAGGCGGTGCCAGCCGGTGTAGGTGTGTTCGAGGTCCTCCTCGCTGCCGTCCAGGGCGCGCTGCTCGAGTTCTGAGCAGAGGCGGCCTGCGGAGTATGCCGTCAGGTACAGCTCCCTGTCGGCGGGGAGGAGTCCGCGTTCCTCGGCGAAGAGGAGGAACACCACGCGCATCATGACGGCGACTGCGCCCCGGTAGACCTCGTGAGCGGACACGTCCCCGATGCCGCGTCCGCCTTGGGCGACGTCGGTGGTGTGGGCGCGTCCGATGGCGGCGACCAGCAGCTCCACGGCCTGGCGGACCTGGACGCCGAGGGCCTCGGTGATGTCCTCCTGGTTGTCCTTGCTGACGTCGAGGAGGTGTACGAGCGTCTCGTCGTCCGGGACGGCGAAGAAGCGGGCGCGATGGAGAATCGACACGAAGGCGCGGACGACGTCGCGTTCGGCGGCCTCGTGCCAGTTGACCGCGTCGAAGACGGCGGTGGTGGTGACGCCGCCGCGCGGGGCCCAGACGAGGGCCCACCAGCGTCCGTCGGTGGCGAGTCCGAGCTGGACGTCGTGGTGGCGGCAGAGCTGGGCGAGGCGGTCGACGGGAGTCGCGGCCCAGTCCGAGTCCTTGATCCGCTGGGTGGGGCGGTCGTCGCTGATGAGGCCGAGGAGCCGGACGTTCTTCGCGTCCGTGCCGGGGGTCGTGCCCGGTTCGAGGAGGGCGAACGACGGGGCGACCGCGGTGTCATGCTCGGGGACGTCCATGGACAGGGCGTCCAGGCCGGTGAAGTGCGCCGCGTCGTCCCAGCCGAGGAGTTCGGTCAGGACGTAGCCGATCCACGGGCGGCCCGGGAGGGCGGCGTGCTCCTGGCGGCGGCGTTCACGCGTGGCCTTGTCGAGCGCGTCGAGGGTGGGCCAGACACGGCGGAGTACGGGAACGCTGAGGAACGGGCCGGACACGTCGATCAGGCTGAGCCAGTCGGCGTGGTTGAAGTCGTCCTTGTGCTTGGGGAACCGTGCCATCGTCAGATCGCCTCTCGCTTCGGGACGACGAACACCACCGCGACGGGGAAGGAGTGCGGTTCGGGACTCGCGTAGCGTGCCTCGATCTGCTGGAGTTCGAGGGCCTTCTCGTCCTCCAGGCGTTGCAGGCGGTCCTCCCAGGACTTGCGGTCGTTCTGGTACTGGCGGATCTCGTCGCGGCTGCGCGTCTCGATCACCGAGAACAGGGTGTCCTCCTCGTCGCCCTTGGCGAGCTGGCCGCGCAGCGTGGCGGCGAACTGATCGATGTTCGCGGTGATGCGACGGGATTCGGCCTCGCGGCGCTGGTCGAGGCGCCGTTCGAGGGACTCCTGGCGGGTGTCCGCGCGCCACTTGATCGCGGCTTCGAGACCGGGGCGCAGCGACTCGAACCGCTCGGCGACCCGGTTCTGGATGCGCGGGGTCGCGGCCGTGCCCGCGGTGAGGGCGCGGTCGAGGATACCGCCGAGGCGGGTGAGGTTCTCCAGGCGGCGGAACCGTCCCCCCTCGGGCGCCCAGCCGCCCGCGTGGAGGACCTCCTCGTGCAGGCGGACGCCGTCCGCGCCGACGAGGACGAAGCGGGAGAACGCGGCGACGAGCGTCGCCTCCAGCTCCGGGTCGTCGCTGGTGACGGCGGTGACCCGGTGCAGGTCGATGCGGTCGTTGGACACGGCGGCGCGCAGCAGCCGGGTCGACATCGCGACGAGCGGGTGCCCGAGGTGGGCGAGGACGACGTCGTCGCGGTCCTTGGCGATCCGCTGGTCGAACGTGACGGGAAGCTGGCGGGGCGGCTGGCCGTCCTTCGGCAGCTTCTCCAGCAGGCCGGTGGACGCGCGCTCCCACGACCCGGTCAGGACGGGCACCTCATAGACGCCGTCGTCGGGATCGACGGCCTTCTTGAGCGGCTGCTGCCGGGCGAGTTCGAGGGCGGTGTCGACGACGCGCTTGATGCCGGGCGGGGTGATGCGCAGCTCGCGGACCGTCTCGTCCAGATTCTCGCGGAGCTTGCGGACCTGGCCGCCGACGTCGGACTCGGAAGGGACATTGTCCTTCTTCGCGGCCCTCGCGGTCTCGGCGTCCACGTCGACTCGCTCGCCGAGAAGCCGGCGCTGCACGGCGTCGGCGAGGACGGCGTTGACGGACCCGAGGTCCTCCTGCATCTGCGCGACCTTCACGGCCACGCGGGACAGGAACTCCAGGTCGGCCTCGTAGGAGTCGACGGCCTTGTCCCATCCGGTGCCGACGAAATGGCGGATCTCCGGGACCTCGGTCTGGCCGTAGCGGTCGATGCGGCCGATGCGCTGCTCCAGCTTGTTCGGATTGAACGGGATGTCGTAGTTGACGAGCCGGTGGCAGTGGTTCTGCAGGTCGATGCCCTCGCTGGCGGCGTCGGTGGCGAGCAGGATGCGGACGGGATGCTCGGCCGGCGACTTCTGGAACGCCAGGCGCAGCGTCTCCCTCTGCCCGGCGTCCATCGAGCCGTCGAGTTCGGCGACGCGGTCGCCGCCCATGCCCTGGGCGCGCAGAAGGTCGCGCAGCCAGTCCTTGGTGTCGCGGTACTCGGTGAAGACGATGACGCGCTCGTTCGTCCAGTCGCGGTCGGGACGGCAGACCGACCGCAGGTACTCGATGAGCTTGCGGGCCTTCGCGTCCGGCTGCGCCTCGTGCGCCGCCGCCCAGTCGTGCATGCGCTGGAGGAGGGCCAGTTCCTCGTCGCGGGACTCCACGAGCGGGGTGGTGAGGGTGAGGGCGTCGGACTCGGCCTCGTCCAAGGACTCGTCGTCGAGGGTGGCGACGTCGTCGAAGAAGCCCTCCAGCCATTCGTCCTCTGGCGGGAGGATGCGGCGTCCCTTCGACCGCAGCGTCTCCATGTAGGCGGCGACGGTGTGCGCGAACGCGGCCGGGCTGGAGAACAGGCGCTTCTTCAGCAGCAGGGTCACCAGGTCGGCGGCGCGGCGCCCGCGGGTCTTGTTGAGGCGCCGGCGGCGGATCCGCGCGAACTCCTGCAGCAGCTTGTGGATCTCGCGCTCGTCGTCCGGGTAGACGACGGGGATCTCGCGGGCGTCGCGCGCCTTGAAGCGCGGGTCGCCATTGTCGATGATCTGGCGCTTGAGCCGCCGGACGACCGTGTCCTTGACGGCGGAGTCCTCGGGCCGGACGCCGCGGGCGAAGCGCTGGTCGTCGAGGATCTCCAGCAGCGCGGTGAAGCTCGCCTGGTAGCCGTTGTGGGGGGTCGCTGACAGGAACAGGCGGTGCGTGAAGTGCTGCGCCAGCCTCCGGATGAGCTTGGTCTGCTGGGAGTCGACCGCGTAGATCTGCTTGGGCGCGGCGGGAGCGACGTGGTGCGCCTCGTCCAGGATGAGGAGGTCGAACGTGCGCGGATAGGTCGGGCCGTCGGCCGGGAGTACCTCGTCCAGGAGACGCTGCGCCTTGGCGCCGCGCAGCCACGGGAGCGACACGATCGCGTGCGGGTACACCGCGAAGGGATTCGCGGCGCTGCCGTGCGTGCGGCGGACCCTGGCGCATTCCTCGGAGTCGATGATGGTGAAGTCGAGGCCGAACTTCTCGGCCATCTCGTCCCGCCACTTCACCGTCAGGCCGGCCGGGCAGACGATGAGGATCTTGCGCCCGCGCTGGCGGAGCAGGAGCTCCTGGGCGACCAGGCCCGCCTCGATGGTCTTGCCGAGGCCGACGTCGTCCGCCAGGAGCAGGTTGACGCGGGGCGCGTCGAGCGCGCGGGCGACGGGTTCGAGCTGGTAGTCCTCGATGGCGACGCCGGAACGGAACGGCGCCTGGAGGGTTCTCACGTCGGCGGACGCGACGGCGCCCCAGCGGACCGCGTCAAGGAACGCGGCAAGGCGCTCGGGCGGGTCGAACCTTCCCTGCCCCACCTCGGGGAGGGAGCCGGAGGGAAGGGTGCGGCGGCCGGGCTCGACCTCCCAGATGACGGAGAGCGTCTCGCCGTACCGGCCGTCCTCGACGGACTGGAGGGTGACGAGCGTGCTCTTACGCTGCTCGTCCACACTGCTCACGACCCAGCGCTGGCCGCGCACCTGGACGAGGGCACCTGTCTCGGGACGCTCATCGGGCACTGTCGCCGCCAACAGGTCTCCTCGGGTCGTGGCCACATTGAGCTGCGCACACTTCGTAGCACAGTGGCCGCGGGACATGTGGCGCATAGTCCCTATCCGGCCGACGGGAGCTCTGCCACCCTACGCCTGCGGCACATATCCGATCAACAGATGGATGTCGCGTGTAGCAAGTACACGACCAGAGACGTGATGCGTGCGTGATAGCCGATGTCTATCGTTGGCGCCGTGGCGGGGACTTCTGAGCTGGTGGGCGGCCGGTACCGGCTGGTCGAACTGGTCGGCCAAGGCGGGATGGGCCGGGTGTGGCGCGGCCACGACGAAGTGCTGGACCGTCCGGTAGCGGTCAAACAGATCCTGCTGCACACCGGGCTCGCGGACGGGCAGCGCGACGAACTGAACCGGCGGCTGCTGCGGGAGGCGCGTGCCGCGGCGCGCCTCAACCATCCGGGCATCGTCACGGTGCACGACGTCGTCGCGCACGACGGCGCCCCTGCCATCGTGATGGAGTTCCTTTCCGGCCCGTCACTCGCATCCCTGATCGAGCAGGAGGGACGGCTGCCGCTCAAGCGGGTGGCCGAAATCGGGGCGGCCATGCTGGACGCCCTGCGGGAGGCGCACGCCGCGGGCATCGTCCACCGCGACCTGAAACCCGACAACGTGCTGCTCGCCGGGCGCCGGACCGTGATCACGGATTTCGGTATCGCCAACGTCGCGGACGCCACGGCGCTGACCGCGTCGGGCACCGTCTTGGGCACCCCGGTCTTCATGGCTCCAGAACAACTTGAGGGCCAGCCCGCCGGCGGGGCGTGCGACCTGTGGTCACTAGGCGTGACCCTGTACAAGGCGGTGGAAGGTGTGGCCCCGTTCAGCGGACCGACCCTGACGTCCTTGTACGGGGCGATCCTGACGAAGGAGCCTCGTCCGGCGGAGCACGCGGGTCCTCTGGCGGAGGTTCTGGCGGGTCTCCTGGTAAAGGATCCCGCCCTGAGAGCCACCGCCGACCAGACGGCCGACGCCCTGGCCGCGCTTTCTCGCGAGGCGCCGCCTGCCGTGGGAGCGGGCTCAGCCCTCCCTCCCGGTCAGGCCACCGCCCCGCTCACCGAGCACACCGCCTTCAATGGCACCACCGTGCCCGCCTTTGATGCGGCCCTGGTGGCCCCTGTCCCTGACCAGCCGACACCACGGCTGCTCAAGGCCCACACCGACGCCGTCCGCGAGGTGGCGTTCAGCCCGGACGGCGAGGTGTTGGCCTCCGCGAGCCCCGATCGGACGGTCCGGTTCTGGGACATCGCCACGGGTCGCGTCATCCGCACGCTCGACGGTCACGCCAGCGCTGTCGAGTCGGTGGCGTTCGGCCTGGACGCCCGCACCGTGGCCACCGGCCACGCCGACGGTACGGCGCTGCTGTGGGAAGTGGCCACAGGCAGGACCATCCACAACTTCACCCTTCCCAGATCCGGCATCCGGTCGCTGGCATTCAGCCCCGACGGCACGATGCTCGCCATCAGCAACGCTTACACGACGCAGTTGCGAAGCGTGGAATCAGGCCGCACCGTCGTCACCCTCACGGACAAGTACAGCGGTGCCGGCTCGGTCGCCTTCAGCCCCGACGGCACCACGCTGGCCACCAACTCATGGTTGTGGGACGTGTCCACTGGCCACATGATCCACGGATTCCTGGAGTACAACGGCCACGTCAACGCCTCCGCGTTCAGCCCGGACGGCACCGTCCTGGCCACCGCCGACCGTGACGGGGCGGTGATGTTGTGGGACCTCGCCACCGGTGCCGCCACCACCCTCGAAGACCACATCCACATGGTCAACTCGGTCGCGTTCAGCCGCGACGGCATCCTGGCGGCCGGCAGCTCCGACCATACGGTCCAGCTGTGGGACACCGCCACGGGCAGCGCCTTCGGAGAGACCATCGCTCACAAGGGCTCGGTCGACACGGTCGCGTTCAGCCCGGACGGCACGCTCCTGGCCAGCGCCGGCGCGGACCGAATGGTGCGATTGTCGTCGGTACCACCGTCATGAGCCGGCCACGAGTGTCGCGAGTCGGTCACGAAGCGCATCCACGGGTTGATAGGCCCCGGCCTGGAACCGCTACCAATGGAGTATGGGTACCGGGCTGAGCGTCACCATCAACGAAACCCCTGACGGGCGTCGCATCGTCCACTACGACGGGCAGTCCTACGAGCTGACGCCGTCTTCCGGCGAGGTGATCTGCCCGGCGAGCGACGGGACGGCGCTCCACCACAGCCGGACCTGCACGCATATGGTCGGATACGAGGACGGGTGGAGAATCCATCCCGATCCGGACGGTGACCTTTGGCGGCACCTTCTGGAAGCGGCGTCGGCGGATGACGCGCGAGGGCGGCATGCGTTCGCAGAGGGTGCGGGGCTTCGGAACGGGGCGGGCCGTCCGGTGTCCAAGGTGTGCCAGACGTGCACGTTGGTTCCGCTCACGAGCTTCAGCGGCATCACCACGGCAGCGAAGCCGCTGTCCAAGGCCATCGCCGAGTTCGACCGTTCCGCCTGCGCGCCCCTCACCGCCGAGGCGGACGCGGAGATCGCGCAGGTGGTTCGCGACTTCCCGCTGGGCGCCTGGGCGACCATGCCCCTCGAGCGCTACGCCCTCGGGACGGACGTCTACCAGGACTCCTTCTGCCATCGCATGGAGTTCGGAACAGACGCGCTGTGCAGTATGAGAGGAGGAAGCGCCGGTAAGCACATCATCTTCCGGCGCAAGAAGGAGGGCGTATGGAGATATCCCTCCGAGTACGACGATGAGCAGAACGCATGGGAGGCCGTGCGCGCCGGCTTCGTCGAGGCTTTCGACACCATCCAGGCCGGGCGCATCAGCGATATCGACACCATCGCATCAATCCGGCCCGGGCCGGCGCTGACGGCCAAGGCGATCTCCTGCTATTTCCCCGGCGCACTCATCCCGGTCACGAGTCGGAACCATGTACGCGCGTTCATCTTCCAACTGTCCGGAGAGCGCGCCCAGCTGGACGCGTTCGCCGCGCACGAGCGGCTCAAGCAGGTCATCGATGACGACGGGCGGTTCGGCGGATGGCACCCGTACGAGATCGGAAGGTTCTTGTACGAGTGGGCCGACCCGCGTCCGGCTACCACGACGATCCTCAAAGTCGCACCCGGCGAGAACGCGAAGTTCTGGGACGAGTGCTTGGCGGGCGGATACATCTGCATCGGCTGGGAAGACGTCGGGGATCTCAGCGAATACGGCTCGGAGGAAGAATTCCGTGCCGCGTTCGAGGAGGCCTACACCACCGAATACAAGGGCAACAAGAGCAAGATCTCGGCGAAGGCGAATGAGGTTTGGCGGTTCTACCGGCTGGAGCCGGGCGATCTGGTCGTGGCCAACAAGGGCATCAAGGAGGTGCTCGCGGTCGGCACGGTGACCGAGGAGGGCTACCAGTGGCGTGAAGAGCGTACGTCCTTCCAGCACACCGTCGCCGTGAACTGGGACACCGGTTACGCGCAGAATCTCGCGAAACCGCAGAAGTCGTGGGGCACCGTCACCGTCGCAAAAGTCTCGGCCGAGCTGTGGAAATCGCTCCAGCCGTCCGGGACGGCCAGGCGTCCCCAGAGCAGCATCGTCCCCGCGGATCCGCTGTTCACCGAGATCGCCGGGCTTCTCGGCCGCAAAGGGCAGGTCGTCCTCTACGGACCGCCGGGAACCGGGAAGACGTACACGAGCCTGCGGTTCGCGCTCTGGTGGCTGGCGACCCAGATGCCGCACACGGCGGTGGACTCGCTCGCCGAGTACGGAACGGCCGGATTCCGGCGCGCCCTCGAGACCTTTCACGCAGCCGGGCATCTGACACAGGTGACGTTCCATCCCGCGTACGGGTACGAGGACTTCATCGAAGGGTTCCGGCCGGCGGAGGGCGACGGCGGCGGGCTGCGGCTGGTGCTGCGGGACGGGGTCTTCAAGCGGGTGTGCGAAGCTGCCGCGGCGAACCCCGAACGGCCGTACCTGCTGCTGATCGACGAGATCAACCGGGGCGACATCCCGAAGATCCTCGGAGAGCTGATCACGCTGCTGGAGCCCGACAAGCGGGGCATGCACGTCACGCTGCCGTCCGGAAGGCGCTTCGCCGTGCCGTCCAACGTCTACGTGCTGGGGACGATGAACACGGCGGACCGCAGCATCCGGCTGCTGGACTCCGCGCTGCGGCGGCGTTTCGCGTTCCACGAGCTGCTGCCCGACACCGACGTCCTCGATGGGCAGAAGGTCGGGGAGGTGGACCTGGGCCTGCTGCTGCGGGAGCTCAACCGCCGCGTCGTCAAGGAGTTGGGGCGGGAGCGGCAGATCGGGCACTCGTTCTTCATGCCGGGCGGAGAGCCGGTCGACAGCGAGGCCGACCTGGCCGCCATCGTCCGGACCGAGGTGCTGCCCCTGCTCCAGGAGTACGCCTACGACGACTATTCGATGCTGTCCCGCTTCCTCGGCCAGGAGATCGTGGACGTGCAGGCGCACACCGTCGCAGGGCTGAGTGATGAACGGCTCGTCGAGGCGCTGTCCTCGGAACTCCAGGCGAACGCGAGCGAGTAGTGGAGGCGGTCGTCGTCGAATACGGGAGCCGGCGGGTGCCGGGCCTGGAGCCCAGCGCGGCGGACCTGGCCATCGCCGAGTCGGAGGAGCTGGCCAAGCGGATCACCCTCCGGTGGCTCCGGGACGGCACTCTGGAGATCGTCGCCGGATCCCATGTGGGAGTGGTGGAACTCGACTGCGTGTCCGTCCACGTCCGGCCGAAACTCGCCGGATCCGAACTCGGCGTGCTGGAGATGCTCGACTACGCGGCCGGGCTGGACTCCCTGCGCGAGTTGCCGCTGCTTCGGCGGCTGGGCACCGGATTGAATCTGCGCGACCTCGTATGTCTGCTGCTGACTCGGGAAAGCGAGCGGCTGCTCCGGCACGGCCTGCGGCGCGATTACCTGCGGCGGGAGGACGCGCTGCCGGTCGTCCGCGGGCGCCTGCTTGTGGAACGGCAGGTCACGCGGCGATTCGGGATGCTCGACCGGCTGGAGTGCCGGTACGACGAGCGCAGCGCCGACATCCCGGACAACCGGCTTTGCGCTGCGGCGCTCCAGCTCGCGGCCCGTACGGCGGAGAACGCGGATGTGCGCACCGCGGCGCGGCGGCTCGCGGCCGATTACTCCAGCGTGTGCGCGGTCGGCGCCTTCGATGTGCGCGCGGCCGTCGAGCGCCTCACCTACCACCGGGCCAACGAGCACTACCGCAACGCGCATCGGTGGGCCCGGATGCTGCTGGAGGGCTCGTCCTTCACCGATCGGCACGCCGTGGACGGCAGGACGACCCACGCCTTCATGATCGACATGAACACGCTGTTCGAGAAGTTCGCGACCAGGCTGCTGCGGGACGCCTTCGACGGATCCGATGTCGTCGTGCGGGCGCAGGAGCCCTTGACCGGGGCGGTCCGGGGCGAGGGCGGCGGGGCGTACACCGAGATTCGGCCGGACGTTCAACTCGTTCACGGGCATGGGCGGCGCGCCCGGCGCTGTTCCGTCGACGCCAAGTACAAGCTCTACGCGGGCAAAAGCGTCGCGGCGCCGGATCTTTACCAGAGCTTCGTGTACGCACAGGCGGCCAGCGGCTCGAAGGCAGTTCCGGTCGCCTTCATCATGTACGCCAGTGATCGGTCCGTGCCGGTCAGGACGGTCACTCTCCATCGCGGAGACGGGAACGCGGCCGCGCGGGTGACCTACGTGGCGGTCAACATTCCCGAGGTGCTCAGTTCCGTCGACGCCCGGAGAGTGCTGCTCGCCGAACTGCGGCTTCTGATGACCCCCTAGTTCCATGCCGGAACGACATGCGCGTCCGTTGTGCGGGTTCGCTATGGAGGGTTGACAGCGTCCGCTGGTTGGTATGTGCTCTCAGCACCGCCCTCAACAACGACCTGATCAGGGAGGGATGCCGCGATAGCGAAATGTTAGCGATAACATAGGTGGTTATCCCCAGCAGGCGCACCACGTGTGACCCCTGTGGATATCCGGCTAGCTCCCTGCTTCCACATGTGAGCGCTAACTACCTTGCCCGGAAACACCGTGAAACGCCGCTGCGCGTCCAGCAGCAGAAATGGAGGGTATGCACGATGACTCGGTTACGGCTTGCGCACTGGAAAAGGAGACTGATGGTCGCGGCGGCGGCCGCCGCGGTCGGGTTCGCCGGGCTGGTCGGGATGCCCGGACAGTCCCTGGCCGCCGGGACGCTGCCGTGCGACATCTACGCGTCAGCCGGGACGCCCTGCGTCGCCGCGCACAGCACCACCCGGGCGCTGTTCGGCTCCTACGGCGGCCGCCTCTACCAGGTGCGCCGCGCCTCCGACAACGGCACCCGCGACATCGGCGTGGTCGGCGCCGGCGGGTACGCCGACGCCGCCGCGCAGGACGCGTTCTGCGGCGGCACCGCCTGCGTCATCACGGTCATCTACGACCAGACGTCCCGCCACAACGACCTGACCCCGGCCCCGCCCGGCGGTGTCGGCGGCCAGGACGCGCCGGTCCCCGCGGACGCGCTGCCGATCACCGCCGGCGGCCGCACCGTCTACGGCGCCTCGTTCTCCGGGCACATGGGATACCGCGACAACTCCACGTCCGGCATCGCCACCGGGAGCCAGCCCGAGGGCATGTACATGGTCACCACCGGGACGCATTACAACAGCAGTTGCTGCTTCGACTACGGCAACGCCGAGACCAACAACCTGGACAACGGCAACGGCCACATGGACGCCATCTACTTCGGCACCCTGTGCTGGTTCTCGCCCTGCCACGGCTCTGGCCCGTGGGTGATGGCCGACCTGGAGAACGGCCTGTTCCAGTCGAACGCCGGCGGCAGCCAGAACACCGGTTACACGGGCAACCGCAACCCGTTCGTCACGGCGATGCTGAAGAACAACGGCACGAACTACTTCGCCATCAAGGACGGCAACGCGCAATCGGGCGGGCTGTCCACGCGCTATTCCGGGGCCTTGCCCACCTCGCCCTCCGGCTATTCGCCGATGCACAAGGAAGGCGCGATCATCCTCGGCATCGGCGGCGACAACAGCAACACCGCCATCGGCTCCTTCTACGAGGGCGTGATGACCTCGGGCCTGCCGTCCGACGCGGCGGAGAACGCCGTCCAGGCGAACATCGTCTCGGTCGGCTACGGCGCGCCGAGTCCGGTCGCGGCGGGCACGCTCAACCCCGGCTCGACCATTTCACTGCGCGCGACGACGGCCTGCTGCACCACGCGCTACATCCGCCACCAGAACGACGGCGTCGTCACATCGGGGATCTCGTCGGGCAGTTCGTCCCTCGACAAGAACGACGGGAGCTGGATCGTCCGCCGGGGCCTGGCGAACAACTCCTGCGTTTCGTTCGAGTCGCGCAACTACCCCGGTGACTTCCTGCGGCACTTCAACTACCAGCTCTACCGGCAGCCGATGGACGGCTCGGCCATCTTCCGCGCCGACGCCACATTCTGCCCGCAGGCCGGGAAGAGCGGCAGCGGAACGTCCTTCGCCTCCTACAACTACCCGGACCGTTTCCTCCGCCACTACAACGACACCCTTTACATCGCCAGCAACGGCGGCTCTCACGCCTTCGACGCGTCCGCGAACTGGGCCGCCGATGTCACCTGGGCCGTCACCGCCCCCTGGGCCCCCTGAAAAAGGCGCGAGCCGCCCCCCGGCCTGGAGGGGCGGCTCGCCCGCGTCAGGGGACGATGGTCACGGTCAGGGCGTCGACCCGGTAGGTGCCCGGCTGGGGGCGGACGGTCTCGGCGATGGCGTGGCAGACGGCGTCCGGGAGGGTGATCTCCAGGGCATGGTCGGCGTCGTTGTGCGTCACGGACTGGCCCGGGAGCAGCGCGACGGGGCGGCCAGGGCCGCGCAGGATCAGCGGGTTGCCGTGCGGGACGCGCGCCGGCAAGACCCGCGTGAACTGCGGGACATGCCTCGCGCCGATCTCCAGCGTCACGCCGTTGGACGTGTCGGCGCCGAGCTGGTGGAAGAACAGGTAGCCGGTGCCCGACCCCTCACGACGGGACCCCTCCCGGACGGTGTCGGCGACCCCGGGGACGTCCGCGAGGGACGTGCGGCCCAGGTCCGTCACCAGCAGCGGGAGGTGCGGCGCCATCGCGTCCATCAGGCCCGCGACGTGCCAGGACTGGGCGGCGTGCAACTCGTCGGTCGTGATGCCGACGAACTGGAGGAAGGCGACCTCGCCCAGGGGCGTCCCGGCGCGGCCGAGTTCGGGGTCGAGGACGAACGCGCCCGCGCGGACCGCCGAACCGGGCCGCTCCGGGTCGAGCGGGTCCGGGAACTCGATGTAGTGGCCCGGCTCGAAGTCGTTGCCGCTGTTCGACACGTACGACGCCAGCTTCTCCAGGTGCGCCATCGCCCAGTTCGGCGCGGCCGTCTCACCCGGGAGGCGCGGCACGCGCAGCGTGAACTCGTAGCCGCGCTCCTCGAACGGCGCGGTCAGCGCGTAGCCGATGAGGTGCCAGTGCGGCACCGGCTCCGTGCGCGGGTAGACGGCGATCGTGTTGGTGACGAACTGCCCCATCGGCATCGGCCCCATCGGCCGGTAGGGCATCGGCGCGTCCCACTCCAGGCGCTCGGCGTCCCCGTACCGCGCGTTGAGCACCCCATCGATCGCGTTCCATCCGTCGACGTTCAGCATCCTGCTCCCTCTGGACGATCACATGTCCAGGTACAGACGCGGGAGAGCTGATCTTGGTTCAGCCGTCGACGTCCGAGTCCGGGGGCTGCAGCTTGGCCGCGATCGCGTAGTCGATCTGCACGTCGCGGTAGGTGACGTGCGCCTCCACCTCGTCCGGGATATTCGTGCGGGAACTGCCGGACGACGACTCGGCGGAGGCGTCACCGGAGAACTCCACCGAACTCTCCGGGACGACCTCGAAGCGCAGTTCATCGGCCTTGATGCTGGCCGTGAAAAGGATGTCGGCCGTCCGCCGGACCTCGGCGTCCGGACGCTCGTCGCCGCTCATGAACGCCCCGCCCCGCCGGAGACCAGCCGGAGCAGCGCCCGTCCCAGATCGCGCACGGACTCTTCGGCCTCGTGGAGCGCCTCCTCCATGGATCCCGACCCGCCGGGCTCACCACCGCCATCGCCCTCATCGGACCCGCTCTCCGGCGGGTCGTCGCCCTTGGCGTCCTCGGTTCCCTTGGCCTCTTCGGCTTCCTTGCGGTCCTCGGTTCCCTTGGCCTCTTCGCTTTCCTTGCGGTCCTCGGTTCCCTTGACCTCTTCCGTTTCCTTGGCGTCCTCAGTTTCCTTGCGGTCGTCGCCGGACTCCTCGGTCTTCTCCGTGGATGCCGTGGGACGTTCCGTTTCGGACGAGGTATCCGCCTCGCCCGCGGCGCCTGCGGCCTTGCCCGCCTCACCCGCGACGCCCGCAGCGCCCGCCTTGCCCGCCTCGCCTGCAGCGCCCGCAACGCCCGACGCGGCCGATTCCGCAGCCTGTCCAGTGCCTTTGCCGACACCTTCGACCGCGCCGCCCGCACCCTTACCGACATCCTGGACCGCACCACCCGCGCCCTCACCAACGCCTTGCACGGCACCGCCCGCGCCCTCACCGACGCCTTGCACGGCACCACCAGCACCCTCGCCAACGTCCCGCACTGCGCCGCCCGCGCCTTCACCGACCTCCCGCACGGCGCCACCCGCGCCCTTGCCGACGTCCTCGACAGCACCGCCCGCACCCTTACCAACGTCCCGGACGGCACCACCGGCGCCCTTACCAACGTCCTCGACAGCACCGCCCGCACCCTTGCCGACATCCCGGACGGCACCACCGGCGCCCTTGCCCACCTCGCCGACGGCGGCGCCGGTCCCGGAGCCGATGTCGCGCGCCGCCGCCTCCACGCCGCGTCCGACATGCTGGAGAAGCTCCGGGTTGCGGTCGAGGGTGGTCAGGACCCGGTCGACGATGACGGCCACATTGTCCAGCCGGACGTCGAGCCGCGCCTGCGCCTGGACTCCCTTGATCTCCAGCTTGACCCTGCCGAGGAACACGTCCGCGCCGACGTTCAGCTTGAGCAGGTCGAGAACCTGGGCGACGAGCGAGACGTGCGCCTCCAGGTTCTCGACCTCAAGGGAGATCTCCTCGACTTCGACTTGGGGGACGTTGAGGTAGACGTCGGGCCCCTCGCTCTGCTTCCGCTCGAGCTTCTGCCTGCCAGACGCGTCGCTGTCCATCGCTCCCCCAGAGCCTCGGCCGGTCTCTGCCTCCGTGTCACGACCCGCTACCCGACGCCTACCAGCGAAAACGTCGGGGCTCTCAGGCACTGCTCCCGGCCTTCTCCTTGTCGCGGGCTTCCTTCTCGGCCTCCTGGCCCTCTTGCTCCTCCTGCTCCTCCTGGCCTTCCTGCTTCTCCTGGCCCTCTGGCTCCTTCTGGTCCTTCTCCTCCTCCTGGTCCTTCTGCTGCTCCTGGCCTTCCTGGCCTTCCTGGCCTTCCTGGCCTTCCTGCTTCTCCTGTTCCTCCTTGAGGGCGTCCTCATGGGTCTTGACGACCTCGCCGTCGCGAATCTCGCCGCGCCAGCCCTCGACTTCCTCCTGCTTGAGGAGGGCCTGGGTCATCATGTGGCGCTTGATGTGCTTGAAGTCCAGGCGGAGCCGGCGCCCCTGGGCCCGCCACAGGTTCGCGGTCTTCTCCACGAAGCCGTCCGGGTGGTACTCGGCGACCAGCAGGATCCGCGTCATGGTCGGGGCCAGCTCATGGAACGTCACGGCGCCGTCGACGTAACCCTTGGACCCCTTGGACTTCCAGATGATCCGCTCGTCCGGCACCTGCTCGATGATGTTCGACTCCCAGCTGCGATGCGACAGGAAGATCTGCGCCCGCCAGTTGATCTTCTCGTCCGACTCCTGCTCGACGCTTTCGACCTTCCGCGTGATGGTCGGGTAGTCGGCGAACTGCGTCCACTGGTCGTAGGCGACACGGCGCGGCAGTCCCACATCGAACTGCTCGATGATGTTGACCACCTTGGGACCGCCACCGGTCCCCTTGCCGTCCCCGCCGTCCTTGCCGCCGCCGAAGGGCAGGGCATTCTTCACCTTCTCCTTCGCGCCGGTCATGCCCGCGCTGACCCCCGCCTTGAGCGGGGACTCCCCCTCGGCGAGCTTCTTCGCGCCCGCGGCGGCCATCTTCGTGCCGGTGTCCCCACCGTCCGCGGCGTCGGTCAGCCGCTGGGTCATGTCCTGGATCTTCCCGCTGGCCCCCGTGATCGCCCGCACCATGAGCGCCTGGACGAGATCCCGGCCGGCTTCCTTGAGCTGCTCAACGGGTAGCTCCTTGCTCTGGTCTCCGCCGCCCGTGTCCGCCATGGTCATCACTTCGCTCGGTAGACGATGCCTCGTACACCCCCGCCATAGCCCCAGAAATCGCCACGAAACGACCGTCCCCCGCCCCTGACCAGCAAAAAGCAAAGATCTACCGCCCCTTGCCACCCCCACCGCCCCACCCCTTTCGCCGCAGGAGGGCGTCCAGACACCAAACGGCCCCGCCCACATGCAAAGGGTCACGTCCAGTGGAGTGGTGTATGAGTTGATCTTCGCGTGATCCTGTTTCTGCAGGTTAAGCGGTGAGTTCTCGCTGGTCGATCTCGGGGTCGGGTGTGTTGCCCTCGACTACTCGAAGGCGGGCTTTGGCCAGGAACTCCAGGCCCATGTAGCGGCGGGCCTCGGTCCACTCATCGGTCTGCTCCATCAGCACGGCGCCGACGAGGCGGACGATCGCGGCCCGGTCGGGAAAGATCCCGACCACATCAGTGCGCCGGCGAATCTCCTTGTTCAGCCGTTCCTGGGGATTGTTGGACCAGATCTGCCGCCAGAGCCGACGCGGGAAGCCGGTGAAGGCCAGCAGGTCCTCGCGGGCGGCGTCCAGGTGCCCGGCCGCCTCGGGATGCTTGGCCTCCAGCGAGGCGACGACCCGGGCGTGCTGGGCGTGGACCTCCTCGGCGGCGGGCTGGTCGAAGATGGTCCGCACCAGCGTGGCCACCCACGGCTGCGCCGACTTGGGCACCCGGGTCAGCAGGTTGCGCAGGTAGTGCGTCCGGCACCGCTGCCAGCACGCGCCGGGCAAGGTGGAGCCGATGGCCTCGACCAGGCCGGCGTGGGCGTCGGAGATCACCAACTGCACCCCCGACAGGCCGCGGGCGACCAGCCCGCGCAGGAACGCCAGCCACCCGGCGCCGTCCTCTGCCGAGGAGACCTCGACCCCCAGAATCTCGCGGTGCCCGTCGGCGTTCACGCCGGTGGCCACCAGCACATGCACGTTCACGATCCGGCCGCCCTCACGGACCTTCTGGGTCAGCGCATCGACCCACACGAACGCATACGGACCGCCCTCCAAAGGCCGGTTGCGGAACGCGGCGACCTGGGCGTCCAGCACCTTGGACATCTCGCTGACCTGGCTCTTGGAGATGCCCTTGATGCCCATCTGCTCCACCAGCTTGTCCACCCGCCGAGTGCTGACGCCCAGCAGATAGGAAGTGGCCACTACGCTGACCAGGGCCTGCTCGGCCCGGCGACGCCGCTCCAGCAGCCACTCGGGGAAGTAGGACCCCGACCGCAGCTTGGGGATCGCCAACTCCACGGTGCCGGCGCGGGTGTCCCAGTCCCGGACCCGGTAGCCATTGCGGCGGTTGACCCGCTCATCCGAGCGGGTCCCGTAGCCGGCGCCGCACACCGCGTCGGCCTCCGCGCTCATGAGCGCCTCGGCCATCGTCTTGACCATCGACCGCAACACATCGGGCTCACACGCACCGATCTGCTCGGCCAGCCAGCCCGCAGGGTCCACACTGTTGTCCACGGCCATCGCGTTCTGTTCTCCTTCGGTCTTGGTCGATTCGAAGGATCACGCGATGGCCGTCTCACGTCACGACGCCACGCCATCTGACCAGGTCAAACTCATACACCACCTCCGTGGACGCAACCATGCAAAGTGGGCGGGACCGTAGGGGACGTCAGTCGAAGAGGTCTTCGGCCTTGTCTACGAGGGCCACACGTTTGGCCCAACACTCAAGCTGATCGGTATCCATGCAGCTCGTAATGCGCTGACGCGTCTCGCCCGAGACAGTGATTCCCCGAGCCTCCAACACAATGAGAACCGCCCTCGCCGCCCCCTCAGCGCGCGCCTCAGCACGCACCTCAGCACGCGCCTCAGCAAGGCCTTCGGCGCGGCCCTCAGCAAGGCCTTCGGCGCGCCCCTCAGCACGGTGTTTCTTGGCGAAGTCGGACTTCCACTCGTAGCCCGCAAGCATCATCGTGCCCTCCCGCAATATCGGCAGGACTGAACCAACCGTCAGTCCAGCAGGTCCTCAGCCCGGTCAACAACCGCAGCCCGCTTGAGCCAGCCCTCAAGCTGGTCAGAGTCGACACAACTCATGACGCGCTTACGCACCTCATTGGGAACCGCGATCCCACGACCTTCCAGCACCAGAAGGAGCGCCTTCGCCTCCCCCTCGGCACGTCCCTCGGCACGTCCCTCGGCACGGCCCTTGGCGCGGTGAGCCTTGGCGAAGTCGGACCTCCACTCGTAGCCCACGAGCATCATCGTGCCCTCCCGCAGTATGCGTAGACCGAGCCGGACGTCAGTCCAGCAGGTCCTCGGCCCGGTCAACGACCGCAGCGCGCTTGAGCCAACGCTCGAGCTGATCGGAGTCGGTGCAGCCCATGACACGCCTGCGCACCTCGTCCGGAACCGCGATCCTGCGGCCTTCCAGCACCACGAGGAGCGCCTTCGCCTCGCCTTCGGTGCGGCCTTCGGCGCGGTGGGTCTTGGCGAAGTCGGACTTCCACTCATAGCCCGCGAGCGTCATCGTGCCCTCCCGCAGTATGGGCAGTCCGAGCCGGACGTCAGTCCAGCAGGTCCTCGGCCCGGTCGACCACGGCAGCGCGCTTGAGCCAACGCTCGAGTTGGTCAGAGTCGGTGCAGCTCATGACACGCTTACGCACCTCGTTCGGAACCGCGATCCCGCGAGCTTCCAGCACCACGAGGAGCGCCTTCGCCTCCCCCTCGGCACGTCCCTCAACGCGGCCTTCGGCGCGGTGGGTCTTGGCGAAGTCGGACTTCCACTCGTAGCCGGCGGTCTTCACGATCTCCTCCAGGAGCTTTCGGGCGGCTTCGGAGAACTGCTCAGCCAGGTAATCATCGTACAGACAACCGTGGTCGTGCTCCTTGGCTGCGACGACGGCGATGGCGGCGGCCACGCTGGTCAGGACGGCTTCGGCATGCGGGCCGTCGGCGTGGGCGGGGGCGCTGTAGACGGCCAGTTCGGGGAGTTGGCGGGCCTGGTCGGGGTCGGTGACGGGGGGCAGCATGCCGGGGTGGACGGTCAGTGGCCGGAGCACCCATTCGGGATGCCCCATGTCGATCGGCTGGGCGCAGCGCTCCGCGACCGCCGCATTGGGGCAGAAGACCAGCAGGGTCGCTCCGCACCTGTGGCGGTGCCGGAGCAGTGCCGCGTAGGCGGGCCAGCTGAAGATCTTGTCCTCGTCGAACTTGAGTTGGGACTCCACGATGATTCCGTGGCTCGGCTTCTTGGGATCGTCGAGGACGACTGTGGCGTCGCAGCGCAGCTCGGCCGGGTTCAGACCGGCGAACGACTCCGAGGACAGGGTCGCCGCATCGTAGGAGATGTCCAACCCGAAGACGGTCTGCAGGATCACCGGGGCGAGCACCGGCTTCTCACGGACCAACTCGAGTGGCATCTCGTGATCGGTTGATGGCATGACGAGCAAACTAACGGTAATCAGAGGCTCGCGGAGCGTTAAAGGCGCGCGGAAGCGGGTCATTTGACGACTTGGCCCGGGTGGACTGTTTCACCTGGTCAGACAGGGTGATGCGAGGTGTCTGCTTTGCCTGTTGGCTGGGGATAGATGGGGCCAGAAGGGCGAGTGCCGGATGTGCGCGACGCCTACGTCGGCGGTCTCGTGGAGGGGGCCGAGGCCGGAGGTGGGCCGGCCTCGGCGGGGCGGGCTGGGTTGGTCAGATTTCCAGGGCGCCCTGGGGGTGGCCGTGGGCGCGGCCGCAGGCGGTCAGGGCGAGGACGCCGTGGCCCTCGACGCGGGTGTGCGGGCCGAGTGCCTCCGGGTTCACCGACAGTTGCTCGGCGATCGTGGTGGCGTCGGCGGTCTCAAGGTCTTCGGGGAGGTCGTCGTCCCCGAACTCTTCGAGGTCCGGGAGGTGGTGGCCCTCCTCGGCGGCCAGGGAGCCGAACTGCTCCTCCGGCTCCTCGGAGTCGTAGTAGCGGACGATCTCGCCCTTCTCGGCGATGCACCAGGACGTCCATCCGTCGCCGCCGCTCACGCCGTACCAGTGGACGGTGCCGAAGTGGTCGCTCAGGCTCCGGCAGCGGGCGAGGACGATGTCGCGGAAGGCTTCGTCGTCTTCGTCCTCGTCGTCGCCCAGGCCGCTGATCAGGTGGGCGTCTTCAGAGTGGTGGCCGAAGACCAGCGTCCAGCCGTCGAAGGCCGGGGAGACGTACACGCGGGAGCAGCCGCCGTGTTCGGCGTCTGCGTGGGTGTCGTTGTTCCATGCCAACTGACCGAGCCGCATCGTCACCGGTTCGGGGTCGCTGAGGTCGAACGCCTCCAGGACGGCCTTCTGGTCGGTCGTCGGAACGGCGTACCAGGCGCCGCAGAGGTGCATGGGTTCCGGTGTCTCGTTCGCGAGCTTGATGCGAATCAGGCGCCGGATGAGGGCCTGGTCGCGGTCCTCCATGGCGGACGGTCCGGCAATGGCGGCGATGGCCTGTAGGGCGGGCACGCGGCGGCGGCCTGCGGTGCTGGAGCGACGGACATCCCTGAGCAGGGGCAGCACCTCGGGGCCGATCCCCTGGAGGGCCCAGATGATGCGCTGCCGGACGTCGGCGTCTGGGTCGTCCAAGAGGGCGATCAAGTCGGGGGCATAAGGAAGAGCAGCCTCGCCCTTCAACTGCAGCGTGTACGCGACGTCCGCGCGGACGGTCGGGCTCGGGTGCCGCAGGCCGGGGACGAGCGCCGACAGGTCGTCGAGCTTCAGGCCGCAGAGCGCCCAGCCGCAGCGGCGGGCGACCTCGGTGGTGGGGGCCGCCACTATCGCTTCGAGCAGCGGGTCCAGGGAAGGACGCCCGATGTGGCGCAGCACGGTTGCGCTGGTGCTCCACTCGACCGGTGAGTCCTCGTCGCAGAGGACGTCCAGGACGGGGCGCACGGCCGGGGCGCCGAGCTGGACCAAGGCATCGCTCGCGGACTTGTGGTCCGGTCCGGCCAGTTGCTCTATAAGGGCCTGTATCTCCACGGACAGGATGATTGCATCAGTCAGTGACTTTCAGGATTCCGTGGGCGCCGGATTCGCCGTGTCGCATGTCGTGGTCGACGAAGGGATAGTGGCCCGCTTCGGGGACGACGGTTTCGACGAAGCCGCCTTGGCCGGGGGCCAGGTCGAGGATCTGCGCGCCGCCGGGGTCGTTCTTGCGGAGCAGGTAGGCGCCTTCTTTGTAGAGGGTGTCGAACTGGGCGCCGACGATGTGGAAGGCGGTGCTGGAGGAGGGTCCGGCGTCCACCACCCAGACGCGGACTCGGTCACCGGTGCGGGCGGTGAGCGGGGCGTGGTCGTAGCCGGCGGCGGTGCCGTTGAACATCCACGCGTCCGGGCGGCCGTCGCGCATCTTGCCCACCTGCGCCTCCGAGCCGGGCGTGCCCAGGTACAGCTCGCCTTGGACCAGGACGTACTCGCGGTCGGCGCGCGGGAGGTTCGGCGGGTCGATGATGACCGCGCCGTACATGCCGTTGGCGATGTGCTGCAGCATCGGCATCGTCGAGCAGTGATACAGCCACGCCCCGGCATGCTCAGCGGTGAACCGGTACGTCAACCGCTCCCCCGGCTGGATCGTCCGCATCGGCACGTCCGGGGCCAGGCTGCCGGCATGGAAGTCGATCCCATGACCCATGGTCGTGTCGTTGACCAGAGTGATCACGAACACGTCCCCGACCCTGCCGCGCAGCGCCGGGCCGGGGACGCTGCCGCCGAACGTCCACATCGTCTGTCGGACGCCTGGCGCGACCTCCAACTCCCGGTCGGTGGCACGCAACTCCACCCGATGCTCCCTCGCCCCGGGGGCGGGCTTGAGGGAGGCGTCATAGGGTTTCCAGCCCGCCGACGGTTGGGCCGATAGGTCGAGTTGGCCCGTGCCCATCGCCTGATGGCTCATCGACGGTGCGTGCGTCTCGTGCGTGCCGGTCGTCTTGATCTGCATCGTCATGCCAGCGGCACGATGGCCCGCAACGGTGCACCAGCCGTCAACCGTCCCCTTCAACGGCGGCAGCGTCAGCGTTGCCGACTCTCCCCGGTCGAGCATCGGTGTGGCCTGACCCGACGCCAGACGCAAGTCGTGCCGCATCGCATCCTTATTGGTCACGCGCAGCACCAACCGCGTCCCCGGCGCGGCCTCGATCGTCCCCGGCCGGATCCGCATGTTCGCCAACGTCACGTCCACCACACGCGTCCCCGACGCGGCCACGGTCCCGGGAGAGGAATCGCCGCTGCCCGCCGCCACCCCCACAGCCAGGGCCGAAAGGACGATCCCGGCAGTGATGCCCGCAACAACTGGTGACGGCCGGTGCGAGCGGAGAATAGTCGCCACCGCCAGCAGGACGAACGCAGCAAGCGCGGCCAGGACGACGATCCAGCCGCCCCGGTTCGCCCATGCCGGCACCGGGAGGACGAGCAGCGGCACCGCGACGTTGATCGCCACCACCCGGACGATCCAGGAGCGCTCGATGAGCCCGGCGTTCGCCTTCAGCGCCGCCGGTCCGCCGCCCAGGACGACCGGGAGCAGGAAGGTCAGCGCCCCCAAGAGGGTCTGCCCCACGAAGCCGACCAGCACGAGCGGGAGCAGCCCCGAGAGGCTCTGCCGGGACGCGTCCGCCAGCAGTGTCACGGCGAACCACAGTGTTCCGGCGGCGAGCATCCAGGACGCGGGCGTGTGCGGGCGCCGCTGCAGGAGCGTCCGGACGAACGGGACGAGGGCCAGCGCCGCAGCACCCGCGTAGACCACGAGTCCGGCGACGACGATCCAGCGCAGTTCGGCGAGCAGGCCGCCGACCGCGATCCCCAGCCCCGGCACGGCGACGCGCAGCGACCAGCGGGCGATGCGGCCCGTGCCGTCCACCATCCGGGTGCGCAGGACGGTAGGCCACAGCGTGAACAGCGTGCCGAGCACCGCGAGCCCGACCCAGCCGAGGATGTTGACGTGGGCGTGCGCCTCGCGCATCGGCGCGTGCCACTGCGACGGGACGCGGCCGGACGCCATCAGTCCGCCCAGCGTCCCGCCCACGATCAGGGCCGCTCCGGCCCACAAGTACCAGCCGACGACGTGCGCGAAGCGTCCACCCAGGGCGCTTCGGCCGCGCAGGGCCAGCACGGTGATGTGCGCCGCGACCACGCCCACGACCGCGACCGCGCCACCGACCGCCACCCACGGGAAGCCTTCGGAGACCCCGTACAGCACCGCGACGATCCCAGCGTTCAGCGCGGCGAGCCGCGTCACCGGCCACCAGTCGGGCGGTGCCGGGACGCGGAGCAGCGCCGACGCGAAGTGCTCCGTCCACGTCACGATGGCGTTGGTCACCGCGCCCAGCAGGAACAGGTGGATGAGCAGCCAGCGCGGCGCGGGCAGCTCGTGTCGGACGAGCGCGGCGGCGACGGTCAGCGCCAGCCAGACGAGCACGACCCCGTTGGCGGCGGCGTGCCAGGCTGCGCGCGGGCGGCGCGGCGTCGGGGGCGGCGGGCCCACCTTGGGGCGGATGCCGATGGACGTCATGACCGTTCCCTTTCGACCGGCCGCGGCGCGGCCCCTCCCGCAGGCTGCGGCGCGGCCCCTCCCGCCGCCCGTGGCGCGGCGCCTCCCACCAGTCGCGACGCGGCCACCGCGCACGCGCCGAAGAGCAGCAGCGACACCTCGCCCAGCACTCCCCCAGCCGTCCGCGCCGCGGAAGAGCCCGCCAGGTCGCCACCCACGCGCAGCAGGAGCGAAGCGTGCAGCAGGACCAGCGGCGCGTACAGGACGGGGTGGTACGGCAGCCGGATCCGCAGCACGGCGGGCAGGATCACCGGCGCGTGCCCGAATACCATCGACATCACGAAGCCGAGGAACACCGCGTGCAGGGCGGCGTCGTAGGCGCCGCCGCCGGGACGTCCGGCGATGAGCCAGATGGTGCCGGCGGCGGCGAGCCAGGCGTACCCGGCGAGGAGGCAGGCGGCGGCGAAGCGGGGCAGGCCCGTCCCCCGGACGGTGCGGCGAGCGATGTCGTGGACGGCGAGCCAGCCCGCGAGGGCGGCCATGCCGAGGCCGGTGAGGCGCCAGCCCGGTTCGGCCCACCACACGGAGACGGCGGCGCCCGCGCCGATCAGTGCGGCGGTGGCGACGAGGCCGTCGGAGGCGCGGCGGCCGAGGAACGCGACGCGGGCGAGTTCGAGGCGCTCGCCCGCGATCGTGAGGACGAGGAACGCGGCGAGCCACGGGACGATGTCGCCGACGCCGCGGCCGCCGATCCACAGCAGCCCGGCGGCGTACCAGGCGACGGCGCCGGCGGTCTGGACGGCGAGGTCCCGACCGGTTCGGCGGCCGAGGACGGCGATGTAGACCGCGACGAGCCAGCCGCCGGCGGCGGTGAGGAGCACGCGTCCGGGGGCGGCGAACCCGGCGGCGGTGGTGAGGGCGCCGAGGCCGGCGAGGGCGGGCGACGCGTAGGCCCAGGGGCGGCCGAGGGCGACGGCGCGTTCGAGGGAGATCAGCGTGCCGAGGAAGCCGAGGGCCATCAGCGGGCCGTGCTGCTGCGCGAACGCGGTGCGCGGCAGCGGGACGCCGACGTCCAGCAGGGTGAGGGCGCCCCACAGCCCGGCGATGAGGGAGAGCAGCGCGCCGGCGAGCAGCGGTAGCCGGCGCGCCGCGAGGCGGGGTGCGGCCCGGGGGCTTCGGCCGTGTACCCCGGTTCCCTGATTCTCCATGGCAGCTATTATAAATACAAGCAGCGTTGTGAAAAATACGCCGGCATCGAGGAGTGCGCATGACCACATCGACCGCGAGCCCGCAGCAGGAGACGGTGCGGGCCATCCTGGACCACCACGAGCGGCTCGGCCGGACCCTGGCCGACCACGCGCTCACCATCGCCCGCGCCGTCGACCAGCTCGTCGCCCCCTACGAGCGGCGCGACACGCTCGTCGCGTTCCTGAAGGAGGAGATCGTCCCGCACGCCGAGGCCGAGGAGGCGACGCTCTACAAGGCGGCGGAGGAGGTGCCGGAGGCCCGGCTGCTGCTGCGGGCCATGCTGCGCGAGCACGCCGTCCTGCGGGACCGTGTCGCGGCGCTGGAGGCGGCCCGCACGCCCGCGGAGGCGGTCGGCGCCGCGGCGGCCGTCAACGCCCTGTTCCAGTCGCACCTGGAGAAGGAGAACGAGCTCATCCTGCCCGCGCTCGTGGACGCCGGTGTGAAGCTCGACACGCTGCTCGACGGCATGCACGAGATCCTCGGCAAGGACGAGGGGTCCCACGGCGGCGACCACCACTGCACCTGCGGCGGCCACGACGACCCGGGCACGCCGGGCGCGACCGCCGAGGTCGCCGACGGCGAGCTGGACGTGCGGACGCTCGTCCCCGCGCAGCGCCACCAGCAGATCTTCGCCGCGTTCGGCGGGCTCACCGCCGGGACGGCGTTCGTCCTCGTCAACGACCACGACCCGAAGCCGCTGTACTACCAGTTCGCCGCAGAGCACCCCGGCGAGTTCACCTGGGACTACGAGGAGTCGGGCCCCGAGGTGTGGAAGGTCCGCATCGGCCGTCCCTGACCTCGGGCGAGAGCACGCCTGACGGCCGCGGCGCGGCGGCCGTCAGGCGTTTCGCACGTTCGCGAACCCCGTCAGGACGGCAGGACGTTCGCGAAGCCCGTCAGGACGGGTCGTAGGCCAGGTTCGGTGCGAGCCAGCGCTCGACCTCGGCGACCGGGAGGCCGCAGCGGACGGCGTAGTCCTCGATCTGGTCCTTGCCGACGCGGCCGACCGTGAAGTACCGGGACTCCGGGTGCGCGAAGATCAGGCCGCTGACGCTGGCGGCGGGCGCCATCGCGAACGACTCGGTGAGCTTCATGCCGAGGCGGCCCGCGTCCAGCAGGTCGAACAGCTGCTGCTTCAGGCTGTGGTCGGGGCTCGCCGGGTAGCCGAGCGCGGGGCGGATGCCGCGGAACCGCTCGGCGTGCAGGTCGGCCAGGTCGGGCTCGGCGCCGGGCTCGAACCAGGTGCGGCGGGCCTCCAGGTGGACGTACTCGGCGAACGCCTCGGCGAGCCGGTCGGCGAGGGCCTTGACCATGATGGCCTTGTAGTCGTCGTTCTGCTCCTCGAACTTCGCGGCGAGGTCCTCGGCGCCGAGGATCGTCACGGCGAAGCCGCCGAGGTGGTCGCCGGCCGGGGCGATGTAGTCGGCGAGGCACCGGTTCGGGCGGCCCTCCGGCTTGGACGTCTGCTGCCGCAGCATCGGGAAGCGCGGCCCGCCGTCCAGGATGATGTCGTCGCCCTCGGAGTGCGCCGGCCAGAAAGCGTACGCGCCGGACGCCTCGAACGCGCCGTCCGCGATGATCTGGTCGAGCAGCTGGTTGCCCTCGTCGAACAGCTCCCGCGCGACGGGCTGGTCGAGGATCGCCGGGTACTTGCCCTTCAGCTCCCAGGCCAGGAAGAAGAACTGCCAGTCGATCATCTCGCGGATCGCGGTGAGGTCGGGCTGGACGATCCGGACGCCGGTGAAGTCGGGCGTCGGCAGGTCGGAGAAGTCGACCTTCTCCCGGTTCTCCCGGGCCCGCTCGATGGTGAGCATGGGCCGGCGCTGCTTCTTCTCGTGCTGCTCGCGCAGCCGCGCCTGCTCCTCGCGGTTCGCGGCGTCGAGCGCGGCGGCGCGGTCCTCGTCAAGGAGGTCGGAGACGACGCCGACGACGCGGGAGGCGTCCAGCACGTGCACGGTCGTCGACTCGTAGGCGGGCGCGATCTTCACGGCGGTGTGCTGGCGGGACGTGGTGGCGCCGCCGATCAGCAGCGGCAGCCGCATGCCGCGCCGCTCCATCTCGGCGGCGACGGAGACCATCTCGTCCAGCGACGGGGTGATCAGCCCGGACAGCCCGACCGCGTCGGCGTTCTCCGCGATCGCGGTGTCGAGGATCTTCGCGGCGGGGACCATCACGCCGAGGTCGACGACGTCGTAGTTGTTGCAGCCGAGCACGACGCCGACGATGTTCTTGCCGATGTCGTGGACGTCGCCCTTCACCGTCGCCAGGACGATCTTGCCCTGGCCGCGGTCCTGCTGGACGCGCCCGGCGGCGAGCGCCTCCTCCTTCTCCTTCTCCATGAAGGGCTCCAGGTAGGCGACGGAGCGCTTCATGGCGCGCGCGCTCTTCACCACCTGCGGCAGGAACATCTTCCCGGACCCGAACAGGTCGCCGACGATCTTCATGCCGTCCATCAGCGGGCCCTCGATGACATCGAGCGGACGGGCGGCCTGCTGCCGGGCCTCCTCGGTGTCCTCCTCGATGAAGTCGACGATGCCGTGCACGAGGGCGTGCGAGAGGCGCTGCGCGACCGGCGCGTCCCGCCAGGACAGGTCGACCTCGCGGACGGTGCCCTTGCCCTTGACGGTCTCGGCGAACGCCACGAGCCGGTCGGTGGCGTCGGGGCGGCGGTCGAACAGTACGTCCTCGACGAGTTCGAGCAGTTCGGCGGGGATGTCCTCGTAGACGGCGAGCTGCCCGGCGTTCACGATGCCCATGTCGAGCCCGGCGCGGACGGCGTGCAGCAGGAAGGCCGAGTGCATGGCCTCGCGGACGACCTCGTTGCCGCGGAACGAGAACGACAGGTTCGAGATGCCGCCGCTGGTGCGGGCGCCGGGGCAGCGCTCCTTGATGCGGGGCAGCGCGTCGATGAACGCCTTCGCGTAGCCGTTGTGCTCCTCGATGCCGGTCGCGACGGCGAGGACGTTCGGGTCGAAGATGATGTCCTCGGCGGGGAACCCGATCTTCTGCGTGAGCAGGTCGTAGGCGCGCGCGCAGATCTCGACCTTGCGGTCGGCGGTGTCGGCCTGGCCGGTCTCGTCGAACGCCATGACGACGACGCCCGCGCCGAAGTCGCGGATGCGGCGGGCCTGCGCGAGGAACGGCTCCTCGCCCTCCTTCAGGGAGATCGAGTTGACGACGCCCTTGCCCTGGACGGTCTTGAGCCCGGCCTCCAGCACGCTCCACCGGGAGCTGTCGACCATGATCGGGATGCGGGCCACCTCGGGCTCGGTCGCGATCAGGTTGAGGAACGTCGTCATCTCCCGCTCGCTGTCGAGCAGGTCGGCGTCCATGTTGACGTCGAGGAGGTTCGCGCCGCCGCGGACCTGCTCCAGCGCCACGTCGACCGCGGCCTGGTGGTCGCCCGCCTCGATGAGCTTGCGGAACCGCTTGGAACCGGTGACGTTCGTCCGCTCGCCGATCATGATGAAGCCGGTGTCGGCGCCGATCTCGAACGGCTCCAGGCCGCTGAACCGGCTCGCCTTCGCCGGCCTGGCCACCTCGCGCGGCGCGAGACCGCGCACCGCCTCGGCGATCTTCGCGATGTGCGCGGGGCCCGTCCCGCAGCAGCCGCCGACCAGGTTGACCAGGCCGGACTCGGCGAAGTCGCGCAGCAGGGCACCGGTCTCCTCGGGCGTCTGGTCGTAGCCGCCGAACGCGTTCGGCAGGCCCGCGTTCGGGTGGCTGGCGACGTAGGTGCCGGCGATCCGCGCCAGCTCCTCCACGTGCGGGCGCATCTCCGCGGCGCCGAGCGAGCAGTTCACCCCGACGGCGAGCGGGTCGGCGTGCTCGATCGACCGCCAGAACGCCTCGACGGTCTGCCCGGACAGCGTCCGGCCGCTCAGGTCGACGATCGTCACCGAGATCCACAGCGGCAGCTCGGGGGCGACCTCGCGGGCCGCGGCGATCGCGGCCTTCGCGTTCAGCGTGTCGAAGATCGTCTCGATCAGCAGCAGGTCGACGCCGCCCTCGGCGAGCCCGGCGATCTGCTGCGCGTAGGACTCCTTGACCTGGTCGAACGTGACGGTGCGGTAGGCCGGGTCCTCGACGCGGGGCGACAGCGACAGGGTCACGTTGAGCGGGCCGACCGACCCGGCGACGAACCGGCCGCCGAACTCGTCGGCCGCCTGCCGGGCGAGCCGGGCGCCCTGCACGTTCATCTCGTGCACCAGCGACTCCAGGCCGTAGTCGGCCTGGGCGATGCGGGTCGCGGTGAAGGTGTTCGTCGTGGTGATGTCGGCGCCGGCGCCGAGGTACTGCCGGTGGACGTCCAGGATCACGTCCGGCCTGGTCAGGTTGAGCAGGTCGGGGTCGCCGGTGACGTCCTTGGCGTGGTCGCCGCCGACGCGGTCGCCGCGGTAGTCCTCGGGCTTCAGCCCCGCGCCCTGGAGCATCGTGCCCCAGGCGCCGTCGAGCACCGCGATCCGCTCGTCCAGAAGCTCGCGCAGATTCGTGTGGGTCATAGGTTTTCGAGCACCTCCCAGCTCATGTGGGAGGCGCCCTTGCGGAAGTCGGTGTGCCGGGCCCGAGCGTGGCGGGCTGACGCCCGTTGCAGCGCCTCTCGGACCCGTTCCGAGGTTACCTTCCCGAGATCCGGTGTGTCAGTCGCGTCCCACGATGCGGGCACGATGAGGTGATGCGCGCGCGACCGATCTCACCGTCACGGGTGGTCACCGAACTGTCCGAGCGGATCGCCGCCGCCGGGCGCGGTTCGTGGCTCCGGGTCGCGGTCGACGGCGCGCCACCTGCGGCTCCGTGGGATCTCGCCGACGCGCTCGCCGCGCCGCTGCGCGCGCTCGGGCGGGACGTGGTCCGGGTGTCGGCGCGCGGCTTCCTGCGCCCCGCGTCGCTGCGCTACGAGTTCGGGCGGGACGACCCCGACGCCTTCTACGACGCGTGGCTCGATGTGAACGGGCTGGTCCGGGAGGTGCTGGCGCCGCTGGAGCCGGGCGGGACGGGGCGGGTGCTGCCGAGCCTGTGGGACGCCGAGCGCGACCGGGCGACCCGGGCCCGGTACGTGGACGTCCAGCCGGGCGGGGTGTGCCTGCTGGACGGATCGCTGCTGCTCGGCCGGGGCCTGCCGCTGGAACTGACCGTCCATCTGACGCTGTCGGCCGGGGCTCTCGCGCGCCGCACGCCGGATGACCGGATGTGGACGCTGCCCGCCTACGCGCGCTACGACGCCGAGGTGGCTCCGGTGCGCACCGCGGACGTCGTCCTGAAGGTGGACGACCCCGAGCACCCGGCGCTGATCACCGCCGCCTAGGCCGCTCCGGGGCGCCATTCCTCCTGGTAGGCGGGGTGCGTGGCGTACGGGAGGGCGAGCAGGCGCAGCACCGATTCGCGGACGGCCTGCGCCGCCTCCGACTCGGACGTGCGGTGGCCCTGCCCGAGGATCCAGGCGTTCTTCTCGTAGTCGTCGACGATCCGGCGCCTGGCGGCGACCTCGGCGAGCGTCCGGGCCGGATGGTGGCGGGCGATGTGCTCGGCGTAGGCGTCGTTCTCGGCCTTGGCGACGAAGGCGGGATCGTCCGCGTCGGTGTCGACGGTCCCGGAGGGCGTGGCCTTCCAGGGGGCGGACGCGCAGTCGCGGGCGATCTGCTCGTCCCGGGCCAGCCGGGCGCGGAGGAACTCCACCAAGTCCATGGGGCCATCCTGCCCTCTGCGAGAGCGGGACGGCCCCATGGAGTTCAAGTGATCGGAATCAGGCGGCGCAGTTGCCGGTGACGGGCTTGCCCGCGAACCGGTCGGACAGGAACGCCATCGCGTCGGGCTCGCTCCAGAGCATGCCGGTCGCGTGCTCGGCGAACGTGTAGGTCTTCCAGGTCAGGTTCGCGCCCTTCGCGCACCACGCCCTGTGCAGGGTGTCGGCCTGCGCGAACGGGATGATCTCGTCGTAGACGGCCTGCGTCTGGAACACCGGGACGGACGGGGCGGCGGAGCCGAGCTTGTTCTCGTCCAGCCGCTGCCGCCACTCGGGCGTGGCCAGCGGGTCGCTGGTGGTGTAGTCGCTGATCTTCTTGAACAGCGTCCCGGCGAGGGTGCCGATGCCGTCGACGCTGACCAGGCAGAGGCTCTCGGCCTTCTTCAGCAGCTCGCGGCCGGCGTCGTTGAGGTACTTCTCCAGGTCCAGCTCGGGGTAGGCGGTGTCGTAGCCGACCGCCGCCATGAACATCAGGCCGACGAACGGGGAGCCGTCCAGGCCCTTGGCGACCGCCAGCAGGTCGGCGGGGACGCCGCCCGCGAAGGCGCCCTTGATGTCGAGTTCAGGCGCGTAGCTGTCGGCCAGTTGCGCCGCCCAGCCCGAGGACGTCCCGCCCTGCGAGTAGCCCCACAGGCCGACCGGCGAGCCGCCGAGGCCGGCGTCCGGGAGGCGCTGCGCGGCCCGCGCCATGTTCAGCACGGCCTTGCCCTGGGAGCCCCCCACCTCGTAGGTGTGCTGGCCGGGCGTGCCGAGGCCCTCCATGTCGGTGACGGCGACGGCCCAGCCGCGGCTGAGCGCGTCCGCGACGAAGAACATCTCGTAGTCCATGCCCTGGGTGAGGGTGTAGGACGGGGCGCAGGCGTCGCCGAGGCCGCGCGTCCCTACGGCGTAGGAGACGAGCGGGCGCTTGCCCTGGCCCGTCCACGCCTTGGTCGGGACGAGCACCATGCCGGACACGGCGGTCGGCGCGCCCTGCACGGTCTCCGACCGGTACAGGACCTGCCACGACTTGACGCCCTCGTACGGCGAACGGCCGATCGGGTCCATGCTGAACACTGCGGGGCGCGACCTGATGACGTCGCCGGGAGCGCCCGCCGGGAGCGGTGCGGGCGGCGTGTAGAACGGATCCTCGGCCGGGGGGCTGGTGTCCTGCGGTGCTGCGGCGGCGGTGCCCTGGAGGGCGGTCGCCGCCATGGCGAGCCCGACGCAGGACGCCGCCACGGTGCGCAGCACCCGGCGGACGGTGATGGACATGGCGGGTAACCCTTCGTCTTCGCCTGCCGTCGGCGTGACGGCCACCCGACCGTAACGTAATTGGACACTTACTCCAATGAAGTCCGGAACACATCGGCGCCGCCGCTTTTGTCGTGCGGCGACAAAACCGGCGGCCTCAGTCCCGCAGCGGCGCGCGGACCGTGCGCCCCTTCCACGCGCCGCCCCGGCCGGCGCGGTGGCGGCGCGCGGAATCGACCGTCATGGCGGCGTACATGAGCGCGACGAGCGGCAGCCCGAGGGCGCGCAACGGCGACAGGCCGTAGAAGCTGAGCATCGGCACGTAGGTGAGGGTCATGAGCGCCCAGGCGACGGCGCCTGCGACCAGCGCCGTGCTGTCAGCGGCGACAGCCCCGGTAATGGTCGCGGCGGGCGGGACCGCATAGAGCAGGAGCAGGCCGAGGACGGTGCCCGCCAGCAGCGCAGGCGAGTAGCGCAGCTGGTGGTAGGCGCTGCGGGCGATCATCATCCACAGGTCGGCGAGGCGCGGGTAGGGGCGGCGGCTGACCACGTCCCGGCTCAGGTCGAGGCGGCAGCGCCCGCCGGCGCGCTTGATGAGGCGTCCCATCGCGACGTCGTCGATCAGCGCGCCGCGGATCGCCGCGACGCCGCCCGCCTCCTCCAGGACGTCGCGCCGGACGAGCATGCAGCCGCCGGCCGCGGCGGCCGTGCGGGCCCCGTCGCGGGTGACGCGGCGGAACGGGTAGAGCTGCGCGAAGAAGTACACGAACGCGGGCACGATCACCCGTTCCCAGCGGGTGCGGACGCTCAGCGTCGCCATCTGGGAGACGAGCTCGCGCCGCTCCCCGGCGGCCGCGCGGACGAGCCGCCGCACGGTGCCGGGCGCGTAGGCGATGTCGGCGTCGGTGAAGAGGTAGAGGTCGGGATCACCGGCGGCGCGGACGCCCTCCGCCATCGCCCACACCTTGCCCGCCCACCCCTCGGGGCGCTCCCGCGCGGGGACCGCCCGCGCTCCGAGGCGGGCGGCCGTCTCGGCGGTGCCGTCGCTGCTCCCGTCGTCGACCACGACCACGCGGAACGCACCCGGATAGTCCTGGGCGAGGAGCGTCGGCAGCGTCTCCGGCAGGATCGCCGCCTCGTCGCGGGCCGGGACGACCGCCGCGACCTCCGGCCACTCGGGCGGGTCGGGCGCGTCCGGCAGGCCGGGCCCGGTGCGCCAGAAGGCGCCGTGGCCGAACGCCAGGTACAGCCATCCGGCCAGTGCCGCCACCGCCGCGACGTCCACGATCACCATTCTCCGCAGCGTGGCACCGCGCCGGGGCGCCGTCCACCAGCCGGGTCAGCTCAGCGCGTCGAACGCCGAGCGGACGAGGGCGCGCTCCTCTGCGGTGACGTCCGCCGGACGGTGCGCGCACATGTTGTCGATCGCCGTCCGCAGCCGCGCCTCGGCGGCCTCGGCGGCGGAGGTGAGCGCGCCGACGACGGCCAGGGAGGTGGCGGCGCCGCGCGTCCCGGCGTCGAGCTTCTGGTGCCGCTCGAACTCCGCGGCGAGGCTGCGCAGCCCGGCCGCCTGGTCGGGCACCGGCAGCACGATCGCTCCGGCGGCCAGGGCCAGGTGCTCGTGGTAGCGGTCCTGCCAGGGCGTCCACTGCCAGCCGGGCCAGTGCGCGCCGGCCTCGTCGAGGACGCGGTCGAGGGTGCGGAGCGTCCAGACGCCCGCGCTCTCGGCATCGGCGTCGAGGTGGACTCCCTCGTCCGGGAAGGCGGGCCAGGAGACGACCGGCGACCAGCTCCGGTAGGCGTCCAGCGAGGCGGCGCCGTTCTCGATCACCATGGACGCGGTGGCGCGGGCCATGTAGGCGCGGGTCACGCCGCCCCGGACGACGGTGACCAGGGTCGCCGGGGACGCCTCTTCGGCCGGCCGCACCGGAGGCACCGGGATCGGCAGCTCCCTCGGCAGCTCGCTACCGGGCGGGTAGACGTCGGGGTTCAGCTCGAACTGGGGCAGCGCGGCCATGAACTGCTCGGGCGTGCGGATGTCGTCCGGCACGGGGATGCCGCTCCAGCGGCGCACGCCCCGCTCGTCCTGCCCGACCGCGCCGGCGATCTCGCGGAGGCCGTCGTAGGCCCAGTCGAGCCGCCAGCCCGCCGGCCAGGTCCGCCGGAGGGCGGCGAGCGCCGCGGCCCGGTAGGCGGGGCCGTCGAGGCAGTCGGAGAACCAGAGCAGCCGCCGCTCGCCGCGGTCGATGAGGGCCGCCCCGCTGCACTCGCATTCGTTCATCCACGCGTCCACGCGCCGCTGCCCGCGCGCGAACCGCTCCGCGAACTCCGGCCCGGGGAGCATGTCCAGCTCGATGGAGTACCCGCCCCACTGGGAGTAGTACAGCTCCCAGGAGCCGCCGTCCTTGATCACATAGTGCGCCCGCTCTCCCATGAACGCCGATGGTAATCGAATCATTACACACCGTTGGGACGTTTCCGGGAATCGGCTCGCTTCGGCCGCCGGGCGGCGCGGCGGCGGACGCTAGAGTCACGCGGGTGGACGATGTCCTCTGGAAGGCCCTCTGGAAGGCGGCCGGCACGCTGCGGGGCTCGGTCGACGCGGCGCAGTACAAGGACTTCGTTCTCGGGCTGGTGTTCCTCAAGTACGTCTCCGACGCGTCCGGCGACGGGTCGTTCACCGTGCCGGACGGCGCGCACTGGGCGGACCTCACCGGCGAACCTGGAGAGCCTGATGGGCTCGGCGCGCGGATCGACGCGGCCATGGACGCGGTCATGCGGGCGAACCCCGCTCTCGACGGCGCGCTCCCGAAGATCTTCACCGGGGTCGACCAGCGGCGGCTCGGCGAGCTCGTCGCGGTGATCGGCGACGTCCGGTTCGGCGGGCGGGCCGCGCGGGACGTGCTGGGCGAGGTCTACGAGTACTTCCTGGAGAAGTTCGCCCGCGCGGAGGGCAAGCGCGGCGGCGAGTTCTACACGCCGCCCTGCGTGGTGCGGCTGCTCGTCGAGATCCTGGAGCCGTTCAAGGGGCGGGTGTACGACCCGTGCTGCGGCTCGGGCGGCATGTTCGTCCAGGCGGAGAAGTTCGTCCTCAGCCACCGGGGGCGGCTGGACGACATCGCCGTCCACGGCCAGGAGGCCAACGAGCGGACGTGGCGGCTGGCCAAGATGAACCTCGCCGTGCACGGGATCTCCGGCGACATCCGCCGTTCCGACACCTTCCACGCGGACGCGCATCCGGACCTTCAGGCCGACCACGTGCTGGCCAACCCGCCGTTCAACATGTCGGACTGGTACCGCGACCCCGGCGACCCGCGCTGGCGGTACGGCGTCCCGCCCGCCGGGAACGCCAACTTCGCCTGGATCCAGCACATCATCTCCAAGCTCGGGCCGGGCGGCCGCGCGGGCGTGGTGATGGCGAACGGCTCGATGTCGTCCCGGCAGTCGGGCGAGGGCGGGATCCGCACGGCGCTGGTGGAGGCGGGCCTGGTGTCGTGCGTCGTCGCGCTGCCGGACCGGCTCTTCCGCAGCACCCCGATCCCCGCGTGCCTGTGGTTCCTCGACCGGACCCCGCAAGGCCGCGTCCTGTTCATCGACGCCCGGCACATGGGGACGATGGTCGACCGCACCGAACGCGTCCTCACCGGGGACGACATCGCCCAAATCGCGGGCGCGTACCGTTCCTGGCGCAGCGGCGGCCACGCGGACGTCCCGGGTTTCTGCCATTCGGCCGGTTTGGACGAGATCAGATCCCATGACCACGTCCTCACGCCCGGCCGGTACGTCGGCGCCGCTCGGGCCTCGTCCGGTGCGGAGCCGGCGGACGACAGGGTCGAGCGCCTCACCCGCGAACTGCTCGCGCACCTGGACGAGTCGGCGCGGCTCGATGAGGTCGTCCGGACGGAGCTGGGACGCCTGGATGGCTGACGTGGCGCTCGGCGAGATCGTCACCTTCGCGAACGGCAAGTCGCGTCCCGCCGAGGGCTCCGCCTACCGCACCTTTGGGGCCAACGGCGTCATCGGCGCATCCGGTGACTTCAACGCCGCCGCGCACACGACCATCGTCGGACGCGTGGGCTCCTACTGCGGCGCCGTCCATTACAGCCCGGAACCGTGCTGGGTCACCGACAACGCCATCATCGCGACGCCGAAGGACGGCGTGAACCCGCGCTACGTCTACTACCTGCTGAAACGGCTCGGGCTCAACCGGTACCGCATCGGCTCGGGGCAGCCGCTCCTCACGCACGGGATCCTGAATCGGCTCACGACCGGGCGGCTGACCAGGGCGCAGCAGGACTCGGCGGCGTCCGTCCTCGGCGCCCTCGACGACAAGATCGCGGTGAACGAGCGCATCGCCGCCTGCGCCGACGAACTCGTCCGCGCCCGCTACGCGTCGTCCCGCGCCGGGGCCTCGGTCCGCATCGGCGAACTCGGGGACCTCGTCCGGGCGAACGTCCCGCCCGCGCGGATCGGCGGCGCCGAGAACTACATCGCGCTGGAGCACATGCCGAAGCGCCGCATGTGGCTGTCGGCGTGGGCGGACGCGTCCGGCGTCACCAGCGCGAAACTGCGCTTCGCGTCCGGCGACATCCTGTTCGGCAAGCTGCGGCCCTATTTCCACAAGGCCGGGCTCGCGTTCGTGGACGGCGTCGCCTCGACCGACATCCTCGTCGTCCGGCCGAAGGAGCCCGCGCACCGGGGCTGGCTGCTCGCGGCGCTGGCGAGCGACGAGGTCGTCGCGCACGCGTCCGCCGTCGGCGACGGCACCCGGATGCCGCGCGCCCGCTGGCCCGACATCGCCGCGTTCGAGATCCCGTGGCCGGGCGACGCCCGCGTCCGGGAGTTCCAGGGCTTCGTGGCGCCCCTGGCCGCCCGCGTGGAAGCCGCCACGACCGAGACCCAGGCCCTCACCGCGCTCCGCGACGCCCTTCTCCCCCGGCTGATCCCGTGACGTTCCGGCCGGACCGCGCCATCATCGACGGGTGGAGTATCTGCTGAGCAACCGGCAAGTCGAGGCCGGGGACCGGTTCGCCGCCCTCTCGGAGCTGTTCGACCCGTGGACGTTCCGGCACCTGGACGACCTCGGGGTGGGCGAGGGCTGGCGGTGCTGGGAGGTCGGCGCGGGGTGGCCGTCCGTCCCGACCTGGCTGGCCGGACGCGTCGGCGAGAGCGGGCACGTCCTCGCCACCGACATCGACGTGTCGTGGCTCCGGGACGCGCCGGTGGAGGTCCGGCGGCACGACATCGTGCGCGACGCGCCGCCGGAGGGGCCGTTCGACCTCGTCCACGCGCGCCTGGTGCTGGTGCACCTCGCCGACCGGGACGCGGCGCTCCGCACGATGGTCGACAGCCTGCGTCCCGGCGGGGTGCTGCTCATCGAGGACGCCGACCCCGAACTGCAGCCGCTCGCCTGCCCCGACGAGCGCGGGCCGGACGAGCGCCTCGCCAACAGCGTCCGGCGCGGGTTCCGCAAGCTGCTCGCCGAGCGCGGCGCCGACCTCGCCTACGGCCGCACGCTCCCCCGTGTCCTGCGGGACGCGGGCCTCACCGACGTCCGCGCGGACGCGTACTTCCCGATCGCGTCGCCCGCCTGCGGGCTGCTGGAGGCCGCGACGATCCTCCAGGTCAAGGACCGGCTCATCGCCGGCGGCCACGCCACGAGCGGGGAGCTCCGGCGGCTGCTCGCGGCGATCGCCGAGGACCGGCTCGGTCTCACCCTGGCGCCGCTGATCTCCGCCTGGGGACGGGTTCCGACCGATTAATGCTTTGCCTCCGGAAATGCCGATCTTTAGCGTGTTCGTGAGCAGCGTGTAGCTCAGCAGCAGAGCACCGGGCTTTCATCCCGGAGGGCGCGGGGGCGGGACCCGCCACGCTGGCATGGACGAGGAGCTGCGGGCGAACCCCGGCTACGCCGCCGGACAGCTGGCCAAGGCGCTCGTGACCGCACGGTCGCACGAGGACGCGGAGACGCGGCACCGGGCCGGGGAGCGGCTGGACCGCTGGTCGCGCGTGCTCTCCGGCATGGGCGACGGGACGCTGCGGATCGGCTCGCGCACCCCGGTCGCCGGCCTGCCCGCCTGGGTGACGCCCGAGGTCGTCAAGGGCGGCTTCGCCACCAGCGCCCCGGCCGCGGGCGGCGACCTGACCGGCCCCGAACTCGACGCGGCACGGCAGGCCGGGATCCCCGCCAACCGCCGCGCGCTGTTCGCGCACCACCTGACCGACGCCGGGCTGGCCCGCCTTGAGGCGCTGCTCGATAGCGGGCGGTATGAGATCGCCCTGCCCGAGGAGGCGGCGCTGCTGACCGTCGCGTGGCTGCTGCGGGCCGGGGACCGGACGGCGGCGCTGGACGTCCTGGAGAGCATCGGCCCGTTCGCCGGCACGCTGCGGTTCCTGCCGAGGCCCGCCGCGCGGCCGCCCGGCGACGCGTCCCTGGTCAGCCGGGAGACGGCCGGCGACGTGCGGCGGAGCCTGGCGTCGCGGCGCCCGAACCCGGCGGTCGCGGCGATGAACGAGGCGCTGGCCGTCTGGAACCCATTCGCGGACGGGCTGCTGGCGCACTGGCTGGAGACCGTCCGGGACGGCCGGATCCTCGCCGCGGAGCCGGACGGCTGGCGGGACCGGGGCGCCGCCCTGCTCACCCGCTACACGGCCCTCGCGGCCGAGCACACTCTCTGCACCAAGCACCGCAAGCCGAAGTCGAACCCGGCCATCCTTCGCACGTCCCTCGCGGAGGTGCTCGCCGGGCGGCGGCCCTCCCCGCTGCTCCGGCACGCCATCGACTCGATGGTGGCGAAGCGCGGCGCGCCCGGCGAGGCACGGCATGCCGCGCTGCGTGCTCGGCAGTCCGCCGACGCGGCGCGGCCCACGCACCACGCGCTGGCGCAGGCCGTGGTCGAGCGGCTTGACGCGGTGCCGCAGGACCGGGGCGTCCCGTCCACGGACCCGTTCACCGCGCCCGTCCCGGTCGACGGCCGCGACGTCGAGCTTCCCGACGGAATCCGGGCGGTGGTGGACAGGGCGCTGGAGGCACCGGTCAGCACGCTCGCCGAGCGCGGGATCGTCCGGTCCGCGGAGGTGCTGGCGGACCTGGTGCCGCAGCTGGTGGCGTCCACGACGGCGCTCTCCTACCCGGACCCGGCGCTGCGCACCCTGATGGCGTCCGTCCACCGGGCGTTCCGCAACCGGCGGTCGCTGCTCCTGCTGAACCTGGAGCACCAGGTGCGGGTGGACGAGCTCCCCTGGGTCGAGGCCGTCCAGAAGTACCGGCGGACGGACGGTGACGCACGGCAGAACGCGCACGCCGTGCTGACGCAGCTCGGCGGCCTGACCCTGCACGCCTTTCCGGGAACGGCCATTCCCAACCCGATGATCAGCCAGCTCTCCGGACTCGCCAAGCAGGCGGGCTTCGCCGTTCCCTTCGTCGAGGAACTCGCCGTCGACATCTTCATGGGCACGTTCACGCGCAAATTCCTGAACGCGGCGAAACTGGCGGGCGAACTCCTCGACGGCACGCTTTACGCCCGCTACTACGGCATCGATTACGCGGCCGTCGGTTCGATGCGGAAGGGGTTCGACGAGCTCTGCGCGAAGCGTGCCGGGAACCCCGGCGTGGGGCCGTGGGGCCGGGTCGCCGCCAACGGCATGGTGATCGAGCAGGCGCAGATCATCACCACGCACAACCTGGCCGCGCTCGTCCACCCGATCGGCGTCACGCCCCTGGACGGCTGGGACGGCCTCGCCCGCCGCTCGTTCGGCGTCACGCACCGGCTGGTGCGGCGGATCCAGGGCAACCCGCGGCCGCTGCGCACGGTCAAGGACGCCGCCTACGCCTGGCGCCAGACCGTCTTCTACCTGGCGCTCTGCGGCCTGAAGGAGCAGGTGTCCGCCATCGCCTGGATGCAGGACGAACTGGACCGGCAGCCGGCGCACACCGTCCGGCGGCTCGACCCCGTGCTGGCGGGGCTGCGGCATGTCCTGGCCGGCGGCACCCTGGACGACGGGTCGGCCTCGCACGCCCGCCGCTTCCTCGGCTGGTCCACGACCGGCCACTGGATGGCGCCCCGGGACTGAACGTCCACTCGGACGCGCACCAGGCAAGACCCGCGCAGGGCCGAAGCGAGGACGCTCACGCCGAGTGACGGTTCACTGGCCGCGGTAGGCGGGTTGCGTGCGTGCAAGGGTTCGTGACTGGCGTGTCCGGAGTGCGTCAGGCTGTGGGTTGTTCCACTTCCACGTCCGACTTCGACTTGGCCTGAGAACTCATGTTCGCTTACAGCCCGACACGGAGACGTGAAGCTTACGCCGCCATGAACGCATCAGACGCGTGCACGGGGGGCCCGCCGCCGGCCCCCGCGCCATCACTGGAACTCGGGATCCCGTCCGCCTGGCACAACGGCAAGGCGTCGTCGGGACGGCTCATCGGCGAGATCGACCTCGCGGCGACGCCGCCGGCCGTGCGGCTCGCGCGGTCCTACGTCCGGGAGCTCGTCGGGCAGCACTTCGGCGCCGACCGCTCCGAGCTCGGCGACCTCGAACTGCTGACCAGCGAGGCCGTGACCGGCTCGGTCCTGCACGGCCGCCCCCGGCGGGACGGGACGATCATGCTGTCGGTGCTGCACCTCGACCGGTACGTCCGGGTCGAGGTCACCGACGGCGGGCCGGCCCCCGGCGGCGCGGAGGACGAGCACCTGCCGATGCGGGGGCGCGGACTCGCGGTGCTCAAGGCGCTCGCCACCGACTTCGGCGCCCACCGGGGCCGCAACGGGACGTTCACGTTCTGGTTCGGGGTGGGTGTGCGGGACGGGTGGCGGCTGCCGTGACGGCGCCGGCGCGGGCCGTCCAGGCGGGCGGGGGCCTCCTGGACGCCCCGCGGTGACATGACGGCCGCGCTGCTCGCCGCCGATCGCCCGCCCTCGGCGGCCGGCGCTTCGCTAGGATCGAAGCGTCGACAATTGCCACCGCGAGGGCGAGCGATGACAGCGGACGGTGCGCCGAAGTCCCTCTCCGACATCACCAGGGACATGGGCCTCAACATGTCCGACGTGGCGGCCTTCTCCGGGCTCGACGAGAGCACGATCTTCCGCCTGTGGGACAACACCGAATGGCTGGACCGGATCAGCGGGCGGTCCCTGCAGAGCCTGATGTCGTCCGTCCCGGGAATCGCCGAGTACTCGATGGCGCACGCCGTCCGGAAAAGGCGGGACGGGCTCGTCGGCGAACTGCACGGCGAAGGGCTCGCGGTCGACCTGGACGCCCTGGAGAACTCCCCGGTCGCGCAGCAGCACCTGCTGAACGCGCTGGAGGCCGCGCTGCACATCGTGCGCGGGCAGGCGACGCAGAAGACGTCGTCCTTCATCGCCCGGTTCTGGGGCCAGGAGCAGGACCGCGCGCTCGAAGCCATCTACTCGACGGACCGCGGCCTCCTGGAGGACCCGCAGAAGCTCTTCGACGCGTCCGTCGACCTGGCCCCGCGGCTGAACCGCAAGACGTACTCGTTCCATTCGATCCTGGCGCTGAACATCCTCACGCACCAGGTCAGCAAGGTGACGGGGAAGCTGGAGGCCGACCTCGGCTTCGAGGTCCCCGGGCGCCAGGCCGCGTTCATGATGCGCGGCGTCGTGATGGGCTCCCTGATCGGCTCGAACGACTTCGAGCTCGCCGAGCGGTACCGCCGGGAGCTCGACGCGACGCCCGTGTACGCGGCGCTGGAGGAATGGGCGTTCCCGACCTACACCAGAGACGGCCGGATCAGCAGCGACTTCACCTTGCCGAGCTCCCTCTCGCTGCGCAACACGGCCACCGAGGTGCTGCGCGAGATAGCGGTGTACAACGACGCCTACCTGTACTACCTGGCGTCCACGTACATTCCGCTGGCGTTGAAGCGCGACCCCGCGTTCGGCGGCAGGCTCGCCGAGCTCGTCCAGGCGCTCGAGCTGCGCGGGGCCGACTGCCGGGACAGAACGACCAGACAGACCTGCAACGCGCTGGTTCGGCGGCTCAAGGGCCTCGCCTGAACCGGATGTGGAACACGGCCGCACGACGGAATGGGGAGCCGGTGGAGGACTCGGCGCAAGCCATCGCAAATCTGACGCGTGAAAGGTGGGAGGCCAACGCGCAGTACTGGGTCAAGGTCATCAGGGAGCGCCGCGACCGGTACCGGACGGAGCTGACCGACGCCGCCGTCCTCGACGCCGTCGGCCCCTGCGCGGGCCTGAAGGTCCTGGACGCGGGGTGCGGCGAGGGCTACCTGTCCCGCACGCTCGCCTCGATGGGCGCCGAGGTGACCGGCGTGGACGCGGCGCAGGGCCTCGTCGACGCGGCGGCGTCCCACCCGTCCCCCGGCGCGACCTTCACCCGCGCCAGCGTCGACGACCTCCCCATGGAGGACGGCCGGTACGACCTCGTCGTGTGCAACCACCTGTTCAGCCACCTGCACGACCCGACCCGCGCGATCGGCGAGTTCGCGCGGGTGCTGAAGAGCGGCGGGCGGCTGGTCCTGCTGACGCTGCACCCCTGCTTCTACGTGGAGAACTCCGAGCAGGGCGCGATGAACAGCGTCCCGGCGTCGCAGTACTTCGCGTCCCGCGGCGTCGATCAGCGGTTCCTGGTGGACGGCCTGGAGTCCCCTTCGCTCATCACGAGCTGGCTCCGGCCGCTGGAGTACTACGCTGGAACGCTCCGAGACGCCGGATTCGTCATCGCGGACCTGCGCGAGCCGCACCCGACGCCGGAGCAGCTCCGGGACGACCCGTGGTGGCGCAAGGGCTTCCCCACGGCGATGTTCATGCTCCTGATCGCGGAGCGCCGCTAGAGTCGCCCGCATGGACGACGTGCCGGCCGAGCTCGCCGGGCATCCGGACAGGCTCCGGTGGAACGGCAAGTACGGCGACGACCCGGCGCTGTCGCCCGTCCATCCGCTGGCGGAGCGGGCGCTGGCGCTGCCCATGCCGGACGGCGCGGTGCTCGACCTGGCGTCGGGGCCGTCCGGCAGCGCGCTGCTGGCCGCCGGGGCCGGGCGCCGCGTCACGGCCGTCGACATCTCCGAGGCCGCGCTCGGCCGGCTCGGCGCGGAGGCCCGGCGGCGCGGCCTCGAACCGCTGATCACCCTCGTCCAGGCCGACCTCGGGACGTGGCGGCCGCCGCACGGCTACGCGCTGGTCCTGTGCACGGGTTTCTGGGACCGCGCCGTGTTCGGGCGCGCGGCCGGGGCCGTCCTGCCCGGCGGCCTGCTCGGCTGGGAGGCGTTCACCGAGGACGCCCGCCGCGACCGCCCGGACATGCCGGCCGAATGGTGCCTCGCGCCCGGCGAGCCCGCCGCACTGCTGCCGGACGGCTGCACCGTCCTCGACGAGGCCGACGTCCCGGCCGCCCGCAAGCTCCGCCTCCTCGCCCGCTTCCCCGATTGACCTGAGAGTGCGGGCGGCCGGCGGCGTCAGTCCAGGTCGACCACGATCGGGGCGTGGTCGGACGGCCCCTTCCCCTTGCGGGCCTCCCGGTCGACATAGGCGGACCGGACCCGCCCGGCGAACGCGTCGTTCCCGTACACGAGGTCGATGCGCATGCCGAGGTTCTTGTGGAACGCGCCGGCCCGGTAGTCCCAGTAGGTATAAGGGTGCGGGCCCTTCATCGGGGTCGGGACGACGTCGTGGAGGCCCAGCTCGCGGAGTTCGGCGAGGGCCTGCCGTTCGGCGGGCGTGACATGGGTGGAGCCGACGAAGACGGACGGGTCCCAGACGTCGTCGTCGGTGGGGGCCACGTTGTAGTCGCCGGTCGCCATCAGCGGCGCCCCCGCCGGCAGTTCCTCGGCCAGCGCGTCGCGGAGGGCCGCGAACCATTCGAGCTTGTAGCGGTAGTGGACCGACTCCGGGGTGCGGCCGTTCGGCGCGTACAGCGACCAGACCCTTATACCGCCGCATGTGGCGCCGATCGCGCGGGCCTCGGGAACGAGGAGGGCGGGCTCTGTCAGCTTCGCCTGCGCCTCGGCTTCGCCCTCATATACGGGCTCACCGGGAAATCCGTTGGAGACGTCCTCAATGCCGACCCGTGAAAGAACCGCGACGCCGTTCCACCGGCCGTCGCCGTGCGCGGCAGTGGCATAGCCCAACTCCGCGACGTCGGCGGACGGGAACTGGTCCGCGCGGCACTTGATCTCCTGCAGGCAGACGACGTCGGGTTTCGTCTCGTCCAGCCAGGCCAGAAGGCGCGGCAGCCGGGCCTTCACCGAGTTGACGTTCCACGTCGCGAGGCGCATTCCCCCAGCCTGCCATCCGGAGGGCGTGAGTCATCGCGCCGGCGGGGATATCCTGGCGGCTTCTCCTGTCCCCTGCCGGACGGCACCGCGACCCACGCGTGACCGGTAGATTGCGGGTCGGCCTCCTTTGCACGGTTTTCACGCTGCGCTTAGCCCGGCCCTGGAAGGGTGGTCACGTTCGTGATGTCGTCGAACCCGGAGCAAGTGAGGAACCATGTCCGAGGATGACAAGCCCCGGGGCAAGCCGGCGGTCAAGGCGAAGGCGAAGATCCCGAACGCCCAGAGCATCCGCAGCCCCGAATTCACCCCGCACGGCATCAGCGCCGGGCGGGGCAGCGGGCTGAACCGGCCGTCCGCCCCGTCCGCGCTGACCGCCAAGCAGGCGCGCAAGCGGCGGATGATGATGATCGCCGGGATCGTGGTGGCCGCGCTGGCGATCTCCGGCGGCGTGTACTGGTGGGTCAACCGCCCCGACCCGGTGATCGAGGTGACCGGCAAGTTCGCCGCCGAGCCCAAGGTCGAGATCCCGACCAAGCTCGCGCCCGCCACCGGTGTGAAGATCACCAACCCGATCAAGGGCGACGGCCGCGCGGTCGCCGACGGCGACACCGTCTACGTCCAGTTCGCGACCTACAAGTGGTCCAAGGACAAGGACGACGAGAACTCGCGCGTCAAGAGCACCAGCGAGAAGGTCAGCTCGACCTACGAGCAGCAGGCCCAGCAGCCGAGCGGCCCGCGGCCCCTCGTCATCGGCAAGAGCGGCCTGAAGGAGATCGACAAGAACCTGGTCGGCCAGACGGTCGGCAGCCGGGTCGTGCTCCAGCTCCCGCCGTCCAAGGACCTCAGCCAGCTGAGCCCGCAGCAGATCACCGACAAGGACGCGGTGGTGTTCGTCATGGACATCCAGGCCGCCGTCCCGAAGGACCCGAAGCCCGAGGGCACCCCGAAGAAGCTGGACGACAAGAACCTGCCGAAGGTCGAGGACCAGGGCGCCAAGGAGCCCAAGATCACGGTCCCGGACGCGGACGCGCCCGGCAAGCTCCAGGTCAAGACGCTCGTCGAGGGCACCGGCCCGGCGCTCGCCAAGGGCGACGACGCGGTGGTGAACTACGTCGGCAAGATCTGGAAGAGCGGCGACAAGTTCGACTCCAGCTGGGACAACAAGCAGCCCGCGAACTTCCCGATCGGCACCGGGGCGACCATCCCCGGCTTCGACAAGGGCCTCACCGGCGCGAAGGTCGGCAGCCGCGTGCTGCTCGTGCTGCCGCCGGCGGAGGGCTACGGCAAGGAGGGCAGCCCGCCCAAGATCAAGGGCACGGACACCCTGGTGTTCGTCGTGGACATCCTGGCCAAGATCCAGAAGTAGCGCCCGACGGGCGCGTGACGGCGGCGGGGTGCCCGGATCGGGCCCCCGCCGCTCCGCGTTGCGGGAAAGCGCGCATTGCGACGTCCGTCACGACAACCGGCGGCGCGGATTGCCCGTCCTCCTATTGGGCGGGCACCGGGCCGCGCATTGGGCGTCCGGCGCACGGATCCCCTCAGGTATGGTCGGTAACGCATTAATCACGGGGGGCTTGTGAGCGACAGCGAAAAGGTCCCGGAGGGCGACGCGTCCACCGGGGCCGCCGAGGTGGACCTGCACGGCTCCGAGGCGGGGACACCGGCCGACCAGGACGGTCCGGCGACCGCCACGCTGACCGCGGAGGCCGAGGAATCCGCCCCGGACGCCGAATTCACCGGCGAGGACGGCATATCTCAGAACGGCGATAAGGCTCCCGAATCGGGTGACTCCGGCGACGATGCGGGCGAATCGGCGGCCGCGGAGCGCGACCCGGAAGACGCTCCGGAAGGGGCCCCTGAAGGCGACCGGGAAGGCGACCGGGAAGAGGGCGGCGAAACGGCGCCGGGCGAACCAGGTGATCTAGCCGACGAACCGGGCGATCCCGCGGGCGAATCGGCGTCCGCCGGTGTCGGAGCGCCGGACGGCGGTGATACCAAGAGCATGCCCGCCGCCTCGTCCAAGCACGGAGGACCGCCGCCGCCCGGAAGCGACGGCGGCGGAGGCGGCGACGGGAGCGGCGGGGGCCGCGGCCGCGGCCCGCGCAAGCCGCGCAGCCGCAAGGCCCGCATCCTGCGCCGGACGGTCTTCCTGCTGCTCGGGTTCATCGGGTTCTGCGTCGCCGCGTTCGGCGTCGCCTACCTGCTGACCCCCGTCCCGTCCCCGCAGGAGAAGGCGATCGCGCAGGGCCCGACGTTCTACTACGCCGACGGCAAGACCGTGATCGCCAAGACCGGCATCAACCGGGACGCGGTCAAGCTCGACCGGATCCCGGAGAGCACCCGCAACGCGGTCATCGCGGCGGAGAACGGCAGCTTCTACGACGACCCCGGCGTCTCCGTGCAGGGCACGACGCGGGCGTTCTGGTCGACCGTCACCGGGCAGCAGCTGCAGGGCGGGTCCACGATCACGCAGCAGATGGTCCGCAACTACTACGGCGGCATCGGCAAGGAGCGCTCGGTCACCCGCAAGCTCAAAGAAATCATGGTCGCGCTGAAGGTCGACCGGGAGAAGTCCAAGGACTGGATCCTGGAGCAGTACCTCAACACGATCTACTTCGGGCGCAACGCCTACGGGGTGCAGGCCGCCGCGCACGCCTACTACGGCAAGGACGTCTCCGCGCTGACGCCCGCCGAGGGCGCCTACCTCGCCGCGGCGATCCAGCAGCCGAGCAACTTCGCCGACCCGACCGGCGCCCAGCGCACCGCCGCCGAGCAGCGGTGGCGCTCCGTCCTCGGCAACATGGCGCGGGACGGCTACCTGACGTCCGCCGACGCCGCCGCGATGGAGTTCCCGACGCCGGTCAAGCAGAAGATCACCGACGTCCTCAAGGGCCAGAAGGGCTACATGGTCAACGTGGCCAAGAAGGAGCTCACCGAGCGCCGCGGCTACAGCGAGGACGAGCTCAACCGCAGCGGGCTGAAGATCACCACGACGTTCGACAAGCGGCTGATGGACGCGATGAAGCGGGCCGTCAACCAGAACGCCCCCGACGGGATGAGCAAGAAGATCCGCACCGGGGCGGTGTCGGTCGACCCGGCCACCGGGCAGGTGCTCGCCTTCTACGGCGGCCGCGGCTACCTGGAGGAGGCGCTGAGCAGCGCGTTCGGCGACTGGGCGCAGGCCGGGTCCGGGTTCAAGCCGATCGCGCTGGCCGCCGCGCTGGAGGACGGCCGCTCGCTCAGCTCCACCTACGACGGCAGCTCACCGCAGACGTTCGCGGGGTCGTCCATCCGCAACGACAGCAACCAGAGCTTCGGGTCGGTGAACCTCGTCACCGCCACCCAGAACTCGATCAACACCGCCTACGTCAACCTCGGGCAGGACATCGGCACCGAGAAGATCGCCGAGATGGCCGAGAAGATGGGCATCCCGGCGAGCCAGATGACCAAGGCGCAGCGCGGCGCCGCCACGTTCCCGCTCGGCATCGTGTCGCTGCACCCCGTCCAGCAGGCGGGCGTGTTCTCGACGTTCGCGTCCGAGGGCGTGTACCGGGCGCCGTTCGTGGTGAAGGCCGTCACCGACAACGACGACCACAAGCGCACGTTCACCGAGAAGGGCAAGCGGGCGCTCAGCGAGCAGAACGCGCGGGACGCGACGTACGCGATGGAGAAGGTCGTCGAGGGCGGCACCGGGACGGGCGCCCAGCTGCCCGACGGCCGCGACGTCGCGGGCAAGACCGGCACGACCGACAAGGGCAAGGCGATCTGGTTCAACGGGTTCATCCCGCAGATGGCGACGTCGGTCGCGATGTTCCGCAGCGACGGCAAGCCGCTGAACATCCCGGGCTACGGCGCGTACGGCGGGCAGCTCCCCGCGCAGATCTGGCGCACCTACATGACCGACGCCGTCGACATCAAGGACTACGAGCCCAAGTCGTTCGGGTCGCCGTCGATGCGGCCCGGCACCGGCAACGGCCTGCCGAACCGCCCGACCAGCCCGGACGGGCCGCAGCCGCCCCGCACCACCGGGCCGTCCCAGCCGGAGCCGCCCACGGAGGAGCCGGACATCCCGACCCCGCCGACCGGGCTGCCGACCATCATCCAGCCCCCGGACGGCGGAGGCGGCGGTGACGGCGGAGGCGGCGACCCCGGCGGCGGCGGTGACGGCGGAGGCGACGGCGGAGGTGGTGACGGCGGCGGTACCGGCGACGGCGGCGGCGGTGGCCGCATCGGCGGCTGGACCCGCTCCGGCGTGACCGGCTGAGCCCACCCCGGCGTGACCGCCCGCGCCCGCCCGCCTCGCGCGGGCGGGCGCGAGCGGGCGGGCGGGGCTCAGTCGCAGGCCTTGCCGATCTTGGCGGGCGTCTCCTGCATCACCGTGTCGAGCTGGGAGACGTCGCCGGTGCCCACGGCGGGCGCGGCGGCGCGCAGCCTGCCCGCCTCCGCCTTCAGCGCCTTGCTCAGCGCCGCGTCGTCGGCCTGCTTCGCAAGCCCGTCCACGCGTCCGGCGAGCTGCTCGGTCGCCTGCCGCCACTGCGCCGGCTCGGCCGCCGGCACGCTCCGCACCTGGGTGATGTACTGCTGGAACGCCTTCTTCGTGTCGGCGCACACCTGGTCGGTGTTGCCGCCCAGCATCCCGCACCCGCTCAGGGTGCCGAGCACCATCACGCCCCCGGCCAGCGCCCGCGCCACCGCGTACCGCATCGCATCCCCTCCCGCTTGATCCCAGAACGGACCCGCATATAATTCCGCATTAGGTCATGAGCGCCAGCGTCAAGCCCCGGCTTGCTGGCCGGCAACCCTTCGTCCGCGATGGGGTGCCCCGGGTGAGGACCTGGCCGGACGCACCACCGCGTCCCGGCAAGCGCGGATCCCGGCCTGTGTCCCGGGGTCCCTGACCCCGGAAGGTCCCGGCATGCCCACGCTGCTCGCCCGCTCCCCCATCACGCCCGCTGAGACGCGCACCGAGGGGGTCCGGGTTCACCGGATCCCGCGCGTGATCGGGGCGGACGTCCCGGTGCCGCTGCGCGACGGCCGCCGCGTCCCCTACGCCAACCTCGACTACGCCGCCAGCGCACCCTGTCTGGAGGCGGTGCAGGACGCGGTCACCCGCGCGCTGCCGTACTACAGCAGCGTGCACCGCGGTGCGGGCTACGCCTCCCAGGTCACTACCGGCGCCTATGAGGAGGCCCGCGAGACCGTCCGCTCGTTCCTCGGCGCCTGGCGCCGCTCCGCCGTCGTGTTCACCCGCAACACCACCGACTCCATGAACCTGCTCGCGCACGCCGTCCCCGCCGGGACGAGCGTCGTCGTCTTCGAGTCCGAGCACCACGCCTCCCTGCTGCCGTGGAAGCGCGCCGTGCGGCTTCCCGCGCCCGCGACCCCGGCCGAGGCCATCACCGCCGCCGACCGGGCGCTGCGGTCGTGCCCGGTCGAGCCGCGGCTGCTCATCGTCACCGCCGCGTCCAACGTCACCGGCGAGTTGTGGCCGGTCGAGGAGCTGGCGCGGGTCGCGCACCGCAACGGCGCCCGCATCGCGGTGGACGCGGCGCAGCTCGTCCCGCACCGGCCGCTCGACATGACCGCGCTCGGCCTGGACTACGCCGCGTTCTCCGGCCACAAGCTGTACGCGCCGTTCGGCGCCGGCGTGCTCGCCGGGCGCGCCGACTGGCTGCGCGCCGCCGACCCCTACCTGAAGGGCGGCGGGGCGAGCGCGTCGGTCGGCGCGACGACGCGGTGGGCGGCGTCCGCCGAGCAGCGGCACGAGGCCGGGTCGCCGAACGTCCTCGGCGCGATCGCGCTGGCCGCCGCGTGCGAGGCGCTCTCCGCGTCCTTCCCGGACCTCGCCGCGCGGGAGGAGGCGCTCGTCGGACGGCTGCGGGCGGGGCTGGCCGCGATCCCGTCCGTCCGGGAGCTGAGCTTGTGGGGCGGCCGGGCGCCGCGCGTCGGGATCGTGTCGTTCATCGTGGACGGCTGGAACGCGCGCGACGTGGCGCTTACGCTGTCGGAGGAGCACGGCATCGGCGTCCGGGACGGGAAGTTCTGCGCCCACCCCTTCGTCCGGCACCTCGCCGGCGGGGACGCCGCCGCCGTGCGCGCCAGCATCGGCATTGGGACGAGCGAGGAGCACATCGACCGGCTGCTCGCCGCCCTCGCCGGGCTGGCGGCGCGCTGACCTGCGGGGACCCGCGGACGGCCGGGCGAATATGCTCTTTGGTCCTGTTCGCCCATGTAGCGTAGGCAGTCGCGCGGGGACGAGCACGGAGGAAACAGGGGGTGGCGACCGTGGCCGACGCGTGGCGACCCACGTCGGAGCTTGAACACCGGCTTCAGGAGACCGTCCGGGCCGGGGACCAGGAGGGCTACTTCCGCCTCCTCGCGGACAGCGAACTCGTCGTCCCCGTCCCGCCGGAACTGGTGGACGGCGTCCTCGCCAACGAGACGCAGCCGTCGTGGCCGACCCAGGAGGAGGACGGCCGCGTCCACGTGCTGGTCTATACGTCGGCGTCGGCGATGCGCGCCTGCCTCGGGCCGTCCTACCGGCACTTCATGACCGTCCGGTTCGGCGACATCGCCGAGACCTGGCCGGACGCCCGCTGGTGGCTCGCCATCGACGCGCCCGCGCACGGCGTCGGCGCCGTGCTGCCGATCGAGGCGCGGATGCCGGCCTGGTTCGTGCGCCAGGTCGCCGAGGGCGACGGGCGGCCGCCGCGGGTCGGCCGCGCGCCCGCCGCCTGGGAGGAGCTCCGCGACCAGCACCGCGAGCTGCCCCGGCAGTCGCCCCGCCCCGAGTTCCAGCCCGCGAACGACGTCGAGCGCGAGCTGCTGCGGGCCGCCGCGAACAACGACCACGACCTGTTCCTGCAGACGCTCGCGGCCACCGACGTGCTGCTGCCCGTCCCGCCCGACCTCGACTTCGCGCTGCGCCCCGGCCGGCCCGGCTTCCCCTGGCAGACCCGCGAGGTGGACGGCTCCACGGTCGTGCCCGTCTTCACCTCGCCCGAGCGCCTCACGGAGGCGTCGCCGCCGGGCACCGAGTACATCACGCTGCCGTTCACCGTCGTCCTGCGCTACTGGCCGAACCACGACTGGCTCCTCGCCATCAACTCCGGCTCCCCCGCGGGCGGCACCGTCCTCGCCCAGCAGCTCCCCGGCCTCGCCACCTGGGCCGACCAGCGCGCCGCGCAGCGCATGACCGACCGCTTCGAGCCGCAGAACGACATCGAGCAGCGCCTGTTCGACACCGCCCGGCGCCGCGACACCGAGGGCTTCTACAAGATCCTGCTGGGCGCGCAGGTGCTGCTGCCCGCCGACGCCGACACCCCGTGGGGCATCGTCCCCGGCGACCCCGAGTTCCCGTGGCGGCCGATCCCCGTCCACGGCCGGACGTCCATCCAGGTGTTCACGTCGCTGAAGTGGATGAACGACGCCATCGGCTCGTCCCGCTTCATCATGCCGAGCCTGCACGAGATGGTCGCCGCCTGGCCCGACACCGAGTGGACGCTCGTCCTCAACCCGGGCACGCCCATCGACGCGTCGATGCCGGGCGAGCAGCTCCGCACGCTGCGCCTCCCGGCGGCCCCGCCGTCGGCGTCCACGCCCCCGCCGCCGGAGACCCCGGCCGTCCCGGTGGCGCCCGCCGTCCCGCCGGACGCGTCCGCCGACCGCGGCCGCCACGCCGGCCCGCCGCACGAAGACGCACCCGCACCCGCCCCCGAACCGGCTCGCGGCACCGACGCCGGCCACCACGCGGGCTCCCGACACGAAGCCGTTCCCACCGCTCAGGCGGCCCCGCCCGCCGCCCCCGAGCAGGCAGGCGCACACGGCACGGACCTCCTGAGCCAACCCGGCCCCACCGCCCCGCCACCACCGGAAACTCCCCTGGGCGGCCCGACCGGCTCACCGCCGCCCCCTGCCACGACGCCCGGCGAAGGAACCGGCGGCCACTCGCTCCCGCAGCCAGAGGCCCCCTTGGGCGACCCGGCCGACGCACCCGCCCTCCCCAGCGCGGACAGCGCCGGACCCGCGCGCCCGCAGCCGGAGGCCCCCCTGCCCGGCCCGGCGGCCGCACCGGACCCCTCCGTCACGACGCCCGAAGAGCTCGCGCCCCCGCCGCCGCACGACCTCCCGAGCCGTCCAGCGGACACCCCCGGCACGCCCTTCACCAACACCGGCGGCCACACCATGCCGCCACCGGCAGCCCCCTTGACCGGCCCGACCGACGCACCCGCCCCACCCGTGACCAGCACCGGCGGCCACACCACCCCGCCACCGGCAGCCCCCTTGACCGGCCCGACCGACGCACCCCCCGCACCCGTCACCAACACCGGCGGCCACACCACCCCGCCACCGGCAGCCCCCGTGGCCGGTCCGACCGAAGCGCCTGCCACGGCCTTCGGCGGCGACACCGGCGGGCTCCCAGTCCCGCCGTCTGGCGCACCCGCGGGGACGACTCCGTCCGGTGAGGTGCCAGGGCGTCCGGCCGACGCACCCGGTCACGACGTTCCCGCCCCGCACGAGCAGCCGCCGACGGCACTCCCCAACAGCGGACTTCCGGGGCTTCCGGCGGACGCCCCCGGAACGGCCGTCCCGCCCGCGGGCGCTCCGGGCGGCTTCGGAGAGCCCGGCGAGCCCGGGGCTCACCGCGCGGACTTCGGCAGCGCTCCGGCGCAGGGCATCCCGCCGGGCGGACGGGACGCGGGCGCCGAATCCCCGTACGGCGACTTCGGCTCGTCCGACCTCCCGGCCCCCCGTCCCGTCGAGCCCGTACCACCGCCGGTCGAGCCCGTACCACCGCCGGTCGAGCCCGTACCACCGCCGGTCGAGCCCGTACCACCGCCGGTCGAGTCCGTGCCCGCGCCGGTCGAGTCCGTGTCCCCGGTCGAGCCCGTGCCGCCGGTCGAGCCCGTGCGCTCGGCCGAGCCACTGCCGCCGACCGAACCCGCACCGCCGGCCGTGGCCGGTGAAGGCGAGGCGGGTGCGCCGGGGCCGCGCGGTCTGCGGGCCGTCGCGGAGCCCGAGCCGGCGTTCGAGCCCGGGAACCGCATCGACCAGGAGCTCTACGAGGCCGCGTCGAGCGGCGACTCCGACGCGTTCCTGCGGGTGCTGCTGAACGCCAACGTGCTCGTCCCCATCCCGGACGAGGCGCCGCTCGAGGTGACGCCCATACAGCACGAGTTCCGGTGGGACGCGGCGCTGCGCGACGAGTCGTCCGTGCGGGTGTTCACGTCGCTGGTGCGGCTGCGCGAGGTGCTGCCCGAGTCGCGTTTCGTGTACGCCGACTTCCGCGAGCTGATCGGCGCGTGGCCCCGCGAGGACTGGGCGATGCTCCTCAACCCGGGCACGCGCATCGGGGCGTCGCTGCAGGGCGACCAGGTGCGGGCGCTCAGCGAGTGGGCGGTGCGGGTCGGGCTCGTCCCGGCGCGGCCCGAGGTTCCGCTTCTGCCGCCGCCGCGTCCGGAGCCCGAACCGGAACCGGAGCCGCAGCCGGAGCCGGTGCGGCTGCCGTCCGACCTGGACGACCGCGTCTCGTCCCCCACCATCATGCAGAAGGTCGTCCCGCACGGGCTCGTCTCCTGGTACCTGGAGCAGGGCTACGACCGGGTCGGCGGGTTCGTGCACTCCACCGGCGACGTCGCCGAACTGCAGACGCCCGGCCAGTTGTACGAGACGCTCGGGCTGCTGTACGACGGCTCCCCGTTCTCAGTCACCGACGACGGCGTGTACGTCATCCGGTGGCCCGCCTACTGCCCCGACCTCTACCGCGTCCCCTTCGGCGGACGCGACGAGGCGGAACTGGCCGCGTGGGGCGAGTCCGGCTGGGTCATCGAGCGGCCGCCGTTCCTCGGCGGCGGTTTCGCCCCGGGAAGCGCCGGCTCCATCCGCGAGTACAAGGTGGACAGCGCCCGGCTCCCGTACGGGGCGGAGATGTACTACCTCGGCCGCGACCGGACCGAGCGGTTCGTGGCGATGTACGACCCCGACCGGCTCGCCTGGCTGCGGCCGGAGGCGAGCCACGAGGGCGGCGACGGACGGACGGAGGCCGCGCAGTGATCCGGGACGGGTACGTCGCGCGCTGGCTCGGCCGCGACTTCGAGGCCGCGCCGGGCGCCGACGGGGAGGTCCGGCTGTACGCGCCGGGCCCGACCGACGGCTTCGAGGAACTGCGGCCCGGCCGGTACCGCCGAATCGTCCCCGCGTCCGAGATCGAGGACCTCCGGTACGTCCGGACGACCTGCCGCTGGCGCGGCGAACGGTTCGTCATCGTCGGCGAGCATGAAAGCTGGCTGCGCGTCGAGTACACGGGAGGACGCGCCCCCGTCGCCGAGAACATGGGTCTCGACCGCATCGACCAGGGCGTCTGGCAGGCGTGGGCTCCCGCCACCGACGTCGAGGACGTCCGGGAAGAGATGATCTAACCCCCGTCGGGGTTGATTTGGCCCGCGGATGCGTGTTCGCTTGACTGTCGAGGCGACCCCTCGGGCTGTGCATATCGGACACGGGCGCCCAACGGCGACGCGACGGAGGTGCTGCGGCAGTGATCTGCCGATCGGCGATCAAACCGGTGTTCATCGGTCTCGGTACGGCGGCCGTCCTCGCCGCCGGCGGCGCATCCGCCATCGCCGCCGAAGCCGCGTCTCCCAAGCTGACCATCACCGTTGATGCCCAGAAGCAGTTGGAGCCGGGGAAGCCGATCTCCGTCACCGCAACGGTCGCCACCACCGCGGAAGTCGCTTCGGCGGTCCGCATCAGCGAGGTCAAGCTCGCCTCCAGCCCCTCAGGGGTGGAGGCGAAGGTCATCAAGGGATGCGACCTCGATAAGACACTGTGCGACTTCGGCGAAGTGAATACCACGAAGGAGACGGCCACCTCCGTCGTTGAGGTCGGTGACGAGATCGACGCCCCGGTCACCGTGACCGTCACGATGACGGTCGTGGGCAACTTCGGAGAGGAGCAGTCGACGGCGACCAGCGAGCCGGTTGCTCTGACTTTCAACCCGATCAAGCCGGATCCGCCGACCGAGACGCCCACCGATCCTCCGTCCACGTCAAAACCGCCGACGACCTCCAAGCCGACGAAGAAGCCGTCGCGGACGCCGTCCAAGCCGTCGCCCACCCCCACGAAGACGGCGGGAGCGAGCGGGAGCAGCGGGTCCGGCAGTGGCGGGTCGGGGTCCGGGAGCGGGTCGTCGAGCGGGACGGGCGGGTACGTGCCGCCGTCGCCGAACTCGTCGTTCAGCCCGAGGAATCCGCAGGTGGCGCTGCCGCCGATCCAGGCGCCCAGCCCTTCGGTGGCACCGAGCCCGGTGCCCGGGGCGGGGACGCCGCAGAGCCGGTTGCAGGGCAACAAGGCGCCCGTCGCGCAGGACATCACGTTCGAGCGGATGGCGAGCACGCAGATCGCCTGGCTGGCCGCCCTGATGGTCGCGTTCTCGCTGCTGCTGACGCAGTTGCGGCTCGGACGGCGCCGAGTGCCCGCCGGGGCCGCCGCCAAGCGCGCGAAGGGAACGCACCGGCGCCCGCGCCGCGGCATGTTCGGCAAGTGACCAGCGAGGATTCCCCCGTCACCGCCACCACAAGGCCCGCGCGGGGCGGCTAGCCGCCGGTCTCCTCGACCATCCTTGGCCTCCGATGCCGCACGCCTTAATACGTCTGGCCGTCCATTCGGCGCTGCCGTCAACAACGGCGACAGAATGACCGGACTACGAGAACGGGTGGCTACGTCTCGATGGGGGCGGACATCGCCGACCTCGGCACGTCCATCCCCGTGCCGAGGTGACCGGTGACGCCCCATCCCCGCGCTCTTGGAATGGCTGATCCCCCCGCCGGCCGCGTCCCGACCGCCGAAGAGATCGGCCAGAGGTTGAACATCCGGACCGGCCCCTGAGACGCGAGACCGGCGCCTCCCCGGCTCAGTCCGACTGGGACTGGATCGCCTTCGCGATCAGGCGGAGGAGCCGCAACAGGGATGCGTACACGGCGACGAAGACCGCATAGGCGAGCGGGAGCACCGGCAACTGCGTGAGGAGCGAGTGCCGAGGCGTCCCCCGCTCCACGGCGATGTAGCTGGCCTCGCTCTTGCTGCGCTGGGCGGCCTTGCGGATCTCGAAGACGGTCCTGCCGTGCGGAGGTGTGAACGCCTTGAGCGTCTCGAGCTTGTAGATGCCCGTGTCGATCGGCCTGCCGTCCGCGCCCTCCAGTTCGCACCGGTACATGACCCATCCGGTCAGCGGATCCCTGGTGCAGGTGCGGATGTCGGCGGTCCCGTGGCCAGGGCCTCCCCACCATTGTCCAGCAGCGCCAGCGCACCGAAAGCGACCTCCAGCGCCAGCAGGATGCCCGGCACCGCGCAGATCACCTTCACAATTCTCGGCGACCGCTCCAAGTAACGCGCAAATCGGCGGCGACCTTTCTCGTCCCAGAGCACCATGACGCCGCCGGCCTCCTCGCTTCGGAAGGTGGCGACGGCCGGCGCCCGGCTACTGGCACGGCCGTCGGCGAGAGGGAAGGAGCGAGTGTACTCGGGCCGCTGGAAGACAAAAAGCGCCGATGATTCACCGGTTCACAGAATGGCCTGATGCGCCATTCGAGTCATGATCTGGTCAGGGCGTAGCAGGCTATTGCGGCGGCGGCCACGACGTTGAGGGAGTCGACGCCGCGTTGCCGGGCGGTCTCGTTCATGGGGATGCGGACGCGGTGGTCGGCCTGGTGGAGCCAGCGGGACGACAGGCCGTCGCCTTCGGAGCCGAGGAGGAGTGCCCGGCGGTCGGCCGGTTTCAGGTCGTCGATGGGTTCGGCGTCGGGGGCGGGCGTGAGGGCCAGGAGTTGGAAGCCCGCGTCGCGGATCAGCGACAGGTCGTTGTGCCAGTCGGTCATGCGGGCGTACGGAAGGGCGAACACGGCGCCCATCGAGACCTTCACGGAGCGCCGGTAGAGGGGGTCGGCGCAGCGCGGGGCGAGGACGGCGGCGTCCACGCCCAGGGCCGCCGCGCAGCGGAAGATCGCCCCGATGTTGGTGTGGTCGACGATGTCCTCGCAGATGATGACGCGGCGGGCGGCGGCGAGGACGTCCGCGACCGGGGGCAGCGGGAGGCGTTCGAGGGAGGCCAGGGCGCCGCGGTGCACCGGGAAACCGGTGACCGACTCCATGGCGGCGTCGTCCACGACGTAGACGGGGGCGTCCATGCCGGACAGGACGTCCGCGAGCGGGTCGGCCCAGCGGCGCGCCATCAGCAGGGAGCGGACGGGGTGGCCGGCGGCGATCGCGCGGCGGATCACCTTCTCGCCCTCGGCGATGAACAGGCCGTGCTCGGCCTCCAGGCTCTTGCGCAGGTTCACGTCGCGGAGCCGGACGTAGTCGGCGAGGCGCGGATCGGCGGGATCCGGGACGGGGATGAGGTCGGCCATGCCCCCAAGTCTGCCGTCCCGGACGGCCGGATCCGGTCGCCGCGGACGGCCGTCCGCGCCTGTTCGTACCGCCGTCGTCGCGGTCCGTGATGCTCGGGTGCGATGCCAGGTTCGTCGGGACATACGGTGATGACCTGCGTCATTATCAGTTTTGAGTTCTTTGTAACCTCTCGTTCGTACTACTACAGTGCCGGGGAACATCGGCGGGTTTCTGGTGAATCGAGGGCAGGCCATGAGCGGACGTCATCGCAATGACTTCCCTGACGGGGCGGACGGCGGCTACGACCCGTCCAGGCCAGTCTTCGGCCCGGCCAACGACGGGTCGTCCGATTGGTTCGGCGCGCGGGACGGCCAGGGCGCACCGCTCTCCCAGCCCCAGGCCGGGCCGCAGGGCGCGCCGCCCGGCGCGTCGGGCGAGACGCCCGAGTGGTTCACGCCCCGGCAGTCGTCGGAGGAGCCGGTCTACGGGGCCGGCGGGTTCGGCGGCGCGTCCGACGCGGGCGGCTATGGCCTTGGACGCTCCAGCGGCTACCCGCAGGGCGAGGCGTCCGGCGGCTACCCGCGCCGCGAGCCTTCCGGTGGGTACCCGCAGGGTGAGCCGCGGTCGGCGTCCCCGCAGGGGCCGCCGCGCGAGTCCTCACCGCTGGCGGGGACCGGGTACAGCGAGTACGACTCGATCCGCAGTTCGGACGGCGGCCAGTCGGGGTTCTTCGGCGGCGGGTCCGGCTCGTCGAGCGGGTCGGGCGGTTACGGCGGCGGATCCGGGGGCTCTGGAGGCTCCGGCGGGTCCGGTGGTTACGGCGGCGGGTCGGGCGGCTACGACAGCGGGTCCGGCGGCTACGAGTACGGGCGCCGCAAGCGCAAGCGCAGCGCGACCGCGCTGATCGGGCCGATGGCCGGGGCCGTGGGCCTCGCGCTGCTGCTCGGCGTCGGCGTCTACGCGTTCGCCGAGAGCGGCGGCGGCTGCTCCGGCGACGACGCGATGAACCTGTCGGTCGCGGCGGCGCCGGACATCGCGCCCGTCGTGGAGAAGGCCGCCGGACGCTTCAACGACAGCAAGCACAAGGTCGACGGCACGTGCGTCAAGGCGACGGTGAAGAAGGTCGAGCCGTCGGCGGTGACGCCGCTGCTGTCGGGCCAGGCCGTGTCGAACGACCGGCCGGACGTGTGGATCCCCGACTCGTCCCTGTGGGTCTCGCTGGCCCAGTCGAACGCCGAGGGCGGCGACGAGGGCGGCGTGGTATCCACCAAGACCTCGCTGGCCAAGAGCCCGATCGTGGTCGGGCTGCCGCAGTCGCTCGCCCTGCAGCTGAAGAAGGAGGGCATCACCGCCAGCCCGTCCTGGGACAACCTGCTGAAGGCCGCGGGCGGCGTCGCCGGCGGCGCGGTGACCAAGAACCAGATGATCCCGGCCGGCGCGGTGCGGCTGGTCGTCCCGGACCCGATGAAGAACGCGGCGGGCATGGGCTCGCTCATGGTCACCAGCATGCTGCTGGCCAACGACCCGAACCGCGACTCGATCTTCACCGGCATCGTCCGGACGGTCCGGGAGAGCACCGTCCCCTCGGTGGAGTCGGAGTTCGCGGCGTTCCGCAAGGACAAGGGCGGCAAGAAGCCGATCTCGCTGTCGTCCGAGCAGGCCCTGTACCAGTACAACCGGACGAAGCCGGCGGAGCCCGCGGTGGCGCTGTACCCGATCGAGGGCACGCTGTCGATGGACTACCCGTTCACCGTCACCAGCAAGGACGCCGCCAAGCAGAAGGGCGCCCGGCTGCTGGAGCAGGCGATGAGCACCGAGGCGACCCGCAAGGACGTCCACGACCTCGGCTTCCGCACCACCGACAGCAAGGCGCCGGCGGGCTTCACCGAGGCGGCCGGGGTCAGCCCGGCCAAGCCGCGGCAGCTGCCCACGCCGAAGAGCGCGGACGTCGCGAAGGTCATGCAGGCGTGGTCGAAGCTGTCTCTCGGGCTGCGCATGCTGACGCTGATCGACGTGTCCGGCTCGATGGCGGAGAAGGTCGGCCCCAACACCAACCGGCTGCAGGCCATCGCGCAGGTGTCGCAGGGCGGCCTCGCGATGATGTCGAACGACACCGAGCTCGGCCAGTGGCTGTTCTCCACCAACATGGGCGCCGGCGGCGTCCCGTACCGGATCACGGTGCCGATCGGCCCGCTCGGCGAGCGGATCGGGTCGAGCACCCGGCGCGGGCGCGTCCTCGCGGTGCTGAACCAGATGAAGCCGAAGCCGACCGGCGACACCGGCCTGTACCGGACGATGCTGGCCGCGTACAAGCAGATGAACGACACCTACAAGCCGGAGTTCGGCAACTCGATCCTGCTGCTGACGGACGGCAAGAACGACGACGACGGCGGCCCCACGCTGGCGGACACGCTCAAGCAGCTGAAGGCCATGCAGGACCCGAACAAGCCGATCCAGGTCAACATGATCGGGTTCGGCAAGGGCGTGGACCGCAACGAGCTGGAGCAGATCGCCGCGGTGACGCACGGCAACGTCCAGGTCGCGCAGACCCCGCAGGAGATCTCCAGGATCTTCCTGAAGATGCTGTCCCGGCGGATCCAGTGATCACGCTCCGTCGACCCTACCGACGCGTCAGGTAGTTCTTGATTTTTTCCGGTCCCCGGTGTCAACCGGGGGCCGGGCCCGATCGTCAAACAGTCGGAGGCCCGACGGGGAGCGGGGCCGTCGGGCCTCCAACTCGCCTTCCCCCCGGTCCGTGACGGGGAAGCGCCCGCCGGACCGAACCGGCGGCGGGAGAGCCCACCGCTCCCTCTTGGATCTTCCAGCCCGTCCCTCACGATGCGGACGAGGAATCCGAAAGCAGCCCGCAGGAGGACCTTGTGTCCGGTTGGCCCAGTTTTGATCGCGCGGACGACGAACGTCTGGCGCAGGCGCTGGCCGCAGGCGATCCCAGCGCGCTCATCCAGGTCATGGACCGCTACGCGGCCCGCCTGTACGACTACTGCCACGCGCTGCTGCGCGACCAGGAGCAGGCGGCCGGAGCCCTGCACGACGCGCTCATCGCCGCCTACGCGCACGTCTCCGTGCTGCGCGAGCCCGACCGGTTCCGCGCCTGGCTGTACGCGCTCGTCCGCAACGAGTGCATGCGGCGCCTGCGCGACCCGAACCGGCCCGCCGAGCGGCGCGGCGCGCCCGAGGTCGAGGAGGGCTTCCTGGACGAGGCGGAACTCGCCCGCCGGCAGGAGGCCCGGCGGCTCGTCCACAGCGCCCTGGCGACGCTGCGCGGGCGCGAGCGCGAGTCGATCGACCTCATGCTGCGGCACGGCCTCGACACCTTCGAGGTCGGCTGCGTCCTCGGCCTGGACGGGCAGGAGTCCACGGACCTGACCGGCGCGGCCCAGGCCCGGCTGGACGAGGCCCTCGCCGCCGTCCACCTCGCCCGCACCGGACGCAGCGGCTGCCCCGAACTCGCCGGGATCGCCGAGGACGGCGGCGTCGGCGGCATGCGGCCCCTGCCGCCGCCGGCGGTCCGCGCGCTGGTGCAGCACGTCGCGTCCTGCCCGGTGTGCGGATCCAGCCACGAGCGGACCGCCCCCGCGGCGCGGCTGCTCCAGGTGCTGCCCGTCGCGATGATGCCCACCGACCTGCGCGGGCACGTCATGGCCACGGCCACCGACGCCGCGCTGGCCGGCGACCTCAGCTACATCGCGCACCGCGCCGAGCCGCTCGACGAGTGGGGCTGGCCCCTCGTCGTCGACCGTCCGGCCCAGCGGGACGACGGCTCCGAACGGCGCGGCCCGCGCGCGCTCTGGCCCGCGCTGGCGGCCGCGGCGGCGGTCATCGTCATCGTGGCCGGGGCGTTCTACGTGATGTCCGGCCGCGGGGAGACGAGCGCGCAGGGGCCCGCAGGCGGGGCGTCGGAATCGGTGCTCGACCCGTCCTCACCGCCCGACTCCGAGGAACCGTCCGACTCGCCGACGCCCACGCAGAGCGAGACCCCGACGCCCACCCCCACGACGACGACGCCGACCCCGACGCCGTCCAAGACCCGCAAACCGGCCACCCAGTCCTCCACCCCGCGCCCCACCTTCTCCGCGCCCCAGACAGGCCGGCTCAATGTGGGTTCGTGCACGATCCGGACCGATGGCCCGGGCTCGGGCTCATGCGAGATCACGGTTCGCGCGGTCGGCGGGACGGTCACCTGGTCGGTCCTGCGCGCGACGGGCGGGATCAGCGCCAGCGGTGGAGGCACGCTTCGCGCCGGTCAGTCGGGCTCGATCCACGTCTCCGGGAACTGCACCCCTCCCGGCGGCCGGGGAACCGTCCTCCTCAGCACGGGCGACACCGGCTCGGTGACGCTGACCTGCCCACCGGGCCAAGAGCCTCCTCCGCCGGGAGACTGACCAGGCCGCCCGATCGCCTGGTGTGACTCAGTTCACATTTTGTGACGCGTGTGCCGTCCGACTAGGACAGATGGCCACGGCGTGTACCGGATTCGTCACTGAAATCCGCACATACGGGAGAAATCTCAGCAACTTGGTGGCAAGATCAGGCAACCAGAGTCGGCCGACGGACGTCGGGGCTCGCCGGGGGCACGTTCTACAACACCATCGAATTCGCTGGGAGGGTTCCCGTGGCCGGTGAGCCAGGGCCCGGGCGAAGCGACGAATCCAGGCTGGCGGACTCGCTGCGAGCCGGGGACGTCATCGCCCTGACCGAGGTTTACGACACCTATGCACCGTTCCTCTTCGACTACTGCCACGGTCTGCTGCGCGACCGGGTCGAGGCTGCCGGTGCGCTCCGCAACGTCGTCATCGCGGCCCGCGAGCACGTGGGACGGCTCACCGAGCCGGACCGGCTGCGCGGCTGGCTGTACGCGATCGCCCGCAAGGAGTGCATGCGGCGCCGCGACAGCCCGAACCGGCACATCGGGCAGGAGGCGCCGGAGGCCGAGGACGAGCTGACCCCCGAGCAGCTCGCCCGCCGCGAGGAGCGGCGGCTGCTCGCGCACAGCGCGCTCGCCGCGCTCAACGGGCGGCAGCGCGAGGCGATCGACCTGTCGGTCCGGCACGAGCTGGACGAGGTCGACCTGTGCGGCGTCTTCGGCATCCCGCTGGAGGAGACGCTCGCACTGGTCGAGAAGGCCCGCGAGGACCTCGCCGCGGCGCTGCACGCGGCCCTCGTCGCGCAGAACCACTGGAAGAGCTGCCCCAGCCTCGCGGCGCTGACCGAGTCGTGGCCGCTGACGCCGCAGACGGCCGGGTCGCTCGTCCGGCATGTCGGGAGCTGCCCGGTGTGCGGGGACCAGGAGACGCCGCCGCTGCCGCCGGACCGGCTGCTGTCCGTGCTGCCGATCGCGGCGATCCCCGCGGACCTGCGGCTGGACGTGCTGACCGCCGCGACCGCCGCGGACCGCGCCGACAACCGCCGCGCCATCGCCGCCTGGACCGAGCCGTTCGACGAGTACGGCTGGCCGCTCCCCTACCAGCCGGCGCCGCCGCGCGCCCGCGACCGGTCGCCGCGGCGGCGCGGTCCGGCGCTCGCCGCCGTCGCGGTCAGCGTCGGGCTGGTGGTGATGTGCGTCGGCGCCTGGTCGTGGCTGCACGACGGGGAGGGCTCGTCGAACGCGTCCGCGAACGGTCCGGCGGTGCCCGGCGACAGCTCCTCGCCGGGGGACTCCCAGGTGCCGGAGCCGACGCCGACCGAGCCGTCGCCGACGTCCGCCTCGCCGTCCCCGAGCGAGTCCAAGTCGCCGTCGAAGTCCCCGTCGCCGTCGAAGTCCCCGTCGGAGACGACGTCGACGAAGCCCCCGGCGCCGCCGACGACGCTGGCGCCGAAGCCGCCCAAGCCGGGCAGCCTGTCGGTGGAGGGATGCAGGATCCGCTCCGGCGCCGAGACCTGCACGGTGCGGGTCACCGCCGTCGGCGGGGCCGTGAACTGGAGCGTGACGGGGACGTCCGGCGACCTCAGCGCGGGCGGCGGCGGGCACCTGTCGGCGGGCGAGTCCGCGAGCGTGACCGTGCAGCGGACGGCCGTCATCTGCTGGGGCCGCAAGACCGGGTCGGTGTCGTTCTCGCCCGGTGGCGTGTCGGCGTCCGTCCAGTACTGCTGAGCCTTCTGCGACCGCCCTACCGGCGGTCTCCCTCCACGACAGTGCGCGCGGGGGGGAGACCGCCGGTAGGGGGGCCGTCTAGGAGGAGATGGAGCCGGTGTCCAGGGTGCGGTGGGCGCGCTCCAGCAGGATGGGGACGCCGCCGCCGATCTGGTCGAATCCCTCGCCGACCGTCGCGTTCTGCAGGAAGCGGGCGTGGATCCCCTCCAGGATGACCGCGAGCTTGAAGCAGGCGAACGCGACGTAGAAGTCGAGGTCGGCGAGGTCGAAGCCGGTCAGCGCGGCGTACCGGTCGGTGAACTCGCGGCGGGTGAAGAAGCCCGGCGCGGAGGTGATCGTCGCGCCGACGGGCAGTTCCTGGGCGTCGGCGGCCTCGGCCCAGTAGACGAGCGTCAGGCCGAGGTCGGACAGCGGGTCGCCGAGCGTCGACATCTCCCAGTCGACGACGGCCGCGATCTCGGGGCGCGGCTCCAACCGGGCGAGCGCGTTGTCGAGCCGGAAGTCGCCGTGCACGAGCCGGGCGGGGGCGTCCGCCGGCAGCCGCTCGGCGAGCCGCGCGACGAGCCGGTCGTACTCGGGCAGGTCGCGGACGGTGCCGGTGGCCCGGATCGCCTCCTGCGAGCTGTCCCACTGCTTGCCCCAGCGCTTGAGCTGGCGCTCCATGTAGCCGTTCGGGCGCCCGAAGTCGCCCAGCCCGACCTTCTCGACGTCGACGGTGTGGATCGCCGCGAGGGCCTCGGCGAGCGCCTCGGAGAGGCCGCGCGCCTGCTCGGGAGTGATCCCGGCGGCGTCCTCGCGGGTGCGCAGGACGCGGCCGTCGACGAAGTCCATCAGGTAGAAGCGCGCGCCGATGACGTCCTCGTCGTCGCAGAACGCCAGGGTCTTCGGCACCGGCACGGCCGTCCCGCTGCTGAGCGCGGACAGCACCCGGTACTCGCGGCCCATGTCGTGGGCCGTCGGGAGGACGTGGCCGAGCGGCGGCCTGCGCAGCACGACGCGGCGGCCGCCGTCCAGGGTGATCCCGTAGGTGAGGTTCGAACGCCCGCCCGCGATCAGGTCGATCGCGGTGATCCGCCCCGAGCCGGGCAGCGCGCGCGCCAGCCAGGCCGCGAGGCGGGGGACGTCGATGCCGGGGACCCCGGCCGGCAGTTCTGCGTCAACGGTCATGACGCCCTATTAGAACGCGGCTCGGTCCGGACTGGGAACCCCACCCCCGTACCCGGCACCGAGGACGCCTATACGCGCCGTAAGTTGTCGGCCACTTCCGGCCGACTTGCAGGGAGGCTTCACCTGACCTTCAGCATTGGTGCTGACCTGCGCGAACGATGAGCGCTTCGGGCACGGGCGTCCGCTTCCCCGAAACTCCCAGGAGAAAAACCAGCCTCAAGGTGGAATCTTTGGACACCTGGGGTACTCCTCAGCGACGACACCCGAGCACGCTGGGTCGCCACCCGGCACGGAGGTCGACAGCCGTCACACCGGCCCATGAGACGGCAGGCTGGACTTATGAGTCTCGCTTGGGCTAAAGAGAAGAGGACTAGACCATTCGGGACTAGACCGCCCGATTGGGGGGGACGCACCGTGGCAGACGCATGGCTGCCAGGAGCCGGCCGCATGCCGGCACGACACGACGGCGGAGCGTTGCGAGGGGGTGCTCCCCGGGTCGTATGGTGCGCCGGAGAGCACGATCCGCGCAGCGTCTCGGCGCGCTCGGTGGCCGCCGACCTCGTCAAGGAGGACCGGCCCCCGCACCTGGTGTGGCACCCCGGCACCGGCGAGATCGTCCAGCTCCTCCCGATCACCCGGGCGGCCCGGCTGCTCGGCGGCGGCGTCGGCCGCGAGGGCCGCGTCTGCGCGCAGATCATGGTGGTCGGCCAGGCCCGCACGCCGTTCACCGGCTCGCTGCTGACCGGGCTCGACGCGATCGTCCAGTGGCTGGACGCGTGGGGCGTCGCGCGCCGCTGGCCCGCCGGCCCGCCGCTGCCGTCCCCGCAGTCCTACCACTCGCTGCGCGCCCGCAAGGACTGGGCGCGCGGCGGGCACTACGGGGCGTCCCAGGTGCCGACGCTCGACCGGCCCGACCCCGGCGGCATCGACATCCGGCGCATCACCGGGCCGGACACGCCCGTCGCGCCCATCCCGAAGCCCCGCGCCCCGAGCGCGCCCGCCGGGACCCGGCTGCTGCCGCCGCGCCCGCGCACGCCCGACCCCGTCCGCACGGCCGCCCCGCAGAACGACTCGCCGCTGCGTCCCGCCTCGGAACCGGTCCCGGTCGGGCAGACCGCCATGTCCAACTGACCCCGGCCGCGCCCTCTACCCGGCGAGGGCGCGGACGATCTCGCAGCCCTTGCGCAGTTCGGTCGTGGTGGCGGCCGAGCCGTACCCGATCACCAGGCCGGACGCGCGGCTCGGACCCATGTGGTGGCGCTCCAGAGTCTCCACCAGGACGCCCCGCTCGTCGGCCGCCGCCGAGATGCGCCGCGCCTCGGGCTCCGGGACGTCCACCACCAGGTGCAGTCCGGCGGTGTCGCCGCGCAGCGGGAGGCCGTCCAGCGCCCGCACCACCACCTCCCGGCGCCGCGCGTACTCGGCGCGCATCCGCCGGACGTACCGGTCCAGATCGCCGCGTTCCAGCAGGATGCGCAGCGCGTCCTGCGGGACGACGGCCGTGCGGTCGTTCAGCCGCTCCCGGCGCAGCGCGATCTCCGCCACCAGGTCCGGGCGCCCCGCCAGCCAGCCGACGCCCATGTCCGTCGTGAGGATCTTCGCCGTGGTGCCGAGGTAGACCACCACGTCCGGGTCGAGGCCGTACAGGGCGGGCAGCGGCGCGACGTCGAACCGGAACTCGCCGTCGTAGTCGTCCTCGGCGATGAGCGTCCCGTTGCGCCGCGCCCACGCCAGCAGGCCCTGCCTGCGCGGGATGGGCAGGACGCCGCCCATCGGGTACTGGTGCGACGGCGTCGTGTAGACGATGCGGAGGTCGTCCGGCAGGCCCTCGACGATGAGGCCGTGCTCGTCGACCGGGCACGGCACCAGTTCCGCGCCACGCCCCTCCAGGACGACGCGCGCCTTCTTGTAGCCGGGCTCCTCCACCCCTACGCGGTCGCCTGGACGAAGCACGGTCGCGGCAAGCAGATCGAGCCCGTTCGTCGCTCCACGCGTCACCAGGAGCCCGTCCAGGGGGCACGCTACGCCGCGACTGCGCCTGATGTAGCCGGCGAGTGCCTCTCGCAGTCCCGGCAGGCCGTACGAGTCCTGGCGCTGCTGCGGCGGCATCCCCGCAGCCAGCCGCCATGCGCGGCGCCATGCGGGTGTGTCCAGCGCCCCGATCCACGCGGTGCCCGGCCGCAGGTCGATCTCGTGCGAGGCCGCCGACCTCCGCACCTGGCTCGTCACCGGCTTCTCCTGCTTCGGCACAGGTTCGGCGGCGACGCCCTCGGTCACATACGTCCCGGACCCGTGCCGCCCTTCAAGCCACCCCTCCGCATACAACTGCTCATACGCCTCGGTGACGACCGTCCGGCTGACGCCCAACAGGCTTCCCAGCGCTCTGCTGGACGGAAGCCGCTCCCCCGCGGCGAGCCGCCCCTCCGCCATCGCCTCCCGCAACTGGCCGACGAGCTGTGCGCTCATCGGCTCCTTGGCGTCCCGGTCAACGACGAGGGGCAGATCGATCGACAAAGTGGTCTCCGGCTATACGCATCAAGTGGCCATACCGACCAGGCCACTTTTCTTCTAGCGTAAACGGCCATGGATCCACTCTCCTCAACCGCCCGCACGCGCGTGGGCAGGCTTCCCGAACGCTCCAGGACCGACCGCTCCGCCCTCTACGACATCCTTGACGCCGGTCTGGTCTGCCACCTGGGCATCGTCGTGGACGGCACCCCGCGCGTCCTTCCCACCGGATACGGCCGCATTGACGACACCCTCTACATCCACGGCTCCACTGGAGCGAGCAGCCTCATGGCGGGCCCGTCCCAAGAGGTGTGCGTCACCGTGACCCACGTGGACGGCATCGTCCTGGCCCGGTCGGCGTTCCACCACTCCATCAACTACCGGAGCGCGGTCATCTACGGCACACCGCAAGCGGTGACCGACACCGACGCCAAGCTCGCTGCGCTCCAGGCCGTCACTGAACAACTCGCCCCCGGCCAGTGGGATCTAATCCGCCAACCCACCCGAAAGGAACTCGCCGCCACTTCCGTCCTGGCGATTTCCCTTTCGGAGGCTTCGGTCAAGGTCAGGCAGGGCCCGCCCGGCGACGACGAGCCCGACTACGCGCTCGACCTGTGGGCCGGCGTCCTTCCCGTCCGGCAGACGTTCGGGACCCCGTCCCCCGACCCGCTGCTGCGCCCCGGCATCCCCATTCCCGGACATATCGCCCAACGCGTGACGCGCTAACTCGATCGGGCTCGATGCCCCGCGCAGTCGTCCATGGCCGTAGGGTGAATCCATGAACGAGCGGCTGGTCTGGATCGACTGCGAGATGACAGGACTCGACCTGCGCAACGACGCGCTCATCGAGATAGCCGCACTGGTCACCGACAGCGAGCTCAACATCCTGGACGAGGGCGTCGACGTCGTCATCAAACCGCCCCCCGAGACGGTGACCAAGATGACCAAGGTCGTCCGGGACATGCACACCACGTCCGGCCTGCTGGAGGCCCTCCCCTCGGGCGTCACCCTCGCCGAGGCCGAGGACACCGTCCTCAACTACATCCGCGGCCACGTGAAGGACGCCAACAAGGCGCCCCTGTGCGGCAACTCCATCGCCACCGACCGGTCCTTCCTGGCCCGCGACATGCCCGCCCTGGACGGCCACCTCCACTACCGCATGGTGGACGTCTCGTCCATCAAAGAGCTGGCGCGCCGCTGGTACCCGCGCGTGTACTTCGCCAGCCCGGAGAAGAAGGGCGGCCACCGGGCGCTCGCCGACATCACGGAGAGCATCCAGGAGCTGCGCTACTACCGCGCCGCCGTCTTCGTCGCGCAGCCCGGCCCCGACTCCGACACCGCCCGCCGCATCGCCGGCATGGTGTCCTCCGGCTGACCCACCCTCCCGGAGCCGCTACACTACTTGGAGCCGGGAGCGATTCCGGCCATGGTGGGTGTAGCTCAGCTGGCAGAGCACTTGGTTGTGGTCCAAGATGTCGGGGGTTCAAGTCCCCTCACTCACCCCAGGCAAGAGAGAAGCCCTGGTCATCGAGAAGATGACCAGGGCTTCTCCGCGTCCGGCCCCCGGGATCAGCGGCGGCCGTGCCGGACACGGAGGGGCTCAGGGCGCCAGACCGTCGCGGCCATGGCCAGCGCCAGGCCGGTGACGGTCGCCCAGTAGCCGACGTCCTGCAGGTTCGACGGCGGGTTGGCCAACGGGGAGACCACGGCGGGCAGGACGTAGACCGCCGCCGCCAGCGCCCAGCGCGGGCTGCGCGCGATCGCGGTGGCCAGCACCCCGGCCAGCAGGAGGACGCCCTCTGTCCCCGCCCTGACCAGTTGCCAGGTCTCGCCGTACTCCCAGGTCCCGGGCAGGTAGGTGAGCGCCACCGCGGCCGCGGGCACCAGGAGCCACCACACCGGCCGCGCACGCAGCTCGCCCCGCCTGCCCGACCGCCCGGCCGCGAGGACCACGGCCCCGATCGCGAGCACGCCGTACGGTGCCAGCGAGACCCAGTTGTGGTACGCCGGACCGAGAAAGGCCCCGGTCGACTCGGCGCCCAGAAGCATCGCCCGGCCGGTCGAGAGTGCCACCGCCAGTGCGAACGGCAAGGCGACCAGCGCCCGGCCGCGCAGCAGCGCGCCGACCAGCACCGCCGAGGCGGCCAACCACCACGGGGACGCGTGGTCGGCGATGCCGTTCGCCAGATTCGCCAGCGCCAGCGCCAGCAGCCCGAGTTGGAGGCCGTCCGCCCACCACGGGACGGTGGTGGCCGCGCGGACCCGGGCGGCGAAGCCCGCCATGAGGAGCCCGGCCGTCTCCCGGGGCGAGGGGACCCCGCGCACGGTGCCGGTCAGCAGCGTGCCGACGATCTCGTCGCCGTACTGGGTTCGGTGTGCGCGCGGGAACGCCCGCAGGAACAGCCGGTACCAGTGCTCCGCGAACCTGCCGCTCACGCGCCGGCCTCCCCTGTCGCCAGGGTCGTGCGGCCCGTGACCACCCGCGCGGCCTGCTCCAAGCGCAGCGCCTCCCTGGTGACGGCCTGGCTCCCGTCCTCGGTCAGCCGGTAGTAGCGGCGCGGACGGCCCTGGACGGTCTCCTCGCGGTCCACGGCGATCAGCCCGTCGCCGGCCAGCCGGTCCAGTGCGCCGTAGAGGGTGCCGACGGCCAGCCGGACCCGCCCGTCCGACTGCTCCTGGGCCTTCTTGATGATCCCGTAGCCGTGCAGCGGCCCGTCCAGCAGCGCGGCCAGCACGAAGTACGCGGGCTCGCTCATCACCTTGGTTCGCTTGACCATACGGTGGACGATATATCACCTGCCGAAGTATTAGAAGGGAGTTACAGCAGGCCGCGGTCCATCGACTCTTGTAGAACGTCCCGTTATGCTCCGTCCCTATACATGTCAACGACACGCCAAGGGCAACGGATGAGTGTCGATGAGACGGCCCCCTTGCGCGTCCTCGTGGTGGACGCCGACCCGCGGGCCCGCACGGACGTGATCTCCCTTCTGGACGCCAGCGACGAACTCCAGGTCGTGGCCGACGCCCCCGATCCCCAGACCGCCCTCACCCTGGCGCGGCGCCTGCGCCCGGACATCGTCCTCCTGGACGCGGCCTCCGCCGCCCACGCGCACCCCCTCAGCGGCGCGTCCCGCGTGTTCCTGCTCTCCGACGACCCGGCCGCCATCGAGGCCGCCCTCCGCGCCGGCGCCTGCGGCCACCTCGCGCCCGGCTCCTTCACCGTCCACGACCTGATCCGCGGCGTCCGCGACGCCTCCCGCACCACCCTGGGCCTGTCCGCGCGCGAGTCCGAGGTCATGGACCTCATCGCCACCGGCCGCTCCAACGGGGAGATCGCCCGCCAGCTCTTCCTCAGCGAGAAGACGGTGAAGAACCACGTCAACCGCATCTACGCCAAGCTCGGCGTGAGCTCCCGCGCCACCGCCATCGCCCTCTGGCGGGGCATGGTCAGCGTCCTGCCCGCCCAGGACTAACCGATTCGCACTGCTCCGCAGCCCCTGGTACTGTTCTTCCTGTCGCAAGGGCCCCGGCCACGGCCAAGGCCCCACACGACGGGCGCCGTTAGCTCAATTGGCAGAGCAGCGGACTCTTAATCCGCGGGTTCGGGGTTCAAGTCCCTGACGGCGCACCCGTAACCTCTCAGGGCATTCGCGTAGTCGTCGCGAATGCCCTTTGCTTTTCCCCCGAATGGTTCGCCTGGAGTCAGGCGGCGGTTTGGGCTGGGCGGGCGGAGCGGGGGGTCGCTGACAGGCGGCGGTGGACGTGGCCTTCGGGCGCGAGCAACCGGGCCAGGGCTTCCAGGTCGCCGGTGGCCACCGCGGCCTGGAAGGCGGCGACGAGGCGGCGGTGCGATTCCGCGGGGACGGGGCGCTCGCGGTCGCCTTCGAGGCGCGCCTGGCCGCGGCGGACGAGCTGGCGCGCGTTCGAGACGCTCGTGCGCAGCAGTTCCGCCAGGTCGGCGTAGGCGTAGTCGAAGCCCTTCCGCAGGACGTAGGCGGCCAGCTCGTCCGGGGTCAGCCTCGCCATGAGCAGCGCCAGCGCCTCCCCGATGGCCATGGTCTGCTCGACGCGCTGGACCGGGTCCTGGGCGCGGTCGGCGAGGTTGACCAGTTGGAACTCCGTGGGGGTCTCGTGGCGGTGGCGCGCGGACTGGACGACGTTGATCGCCAGCCGGTTCACCGCCGTGGTCAGGAACGCGGCCGGGTTCTCGATCCTCGTGCGGGGGGTGGACTGCCAGCGCAGCCACAGCTCCTGGAGCACGTCCTCCGCGCCCGGGACGTCGCCGAGGACCCGGTAGGCGATGCGGAACAGGCGGGTCCGGTGGGCCATGAAGGTGTCGAGGGCGACGTCCAGATCGTCCTCGGCCGGCGGGGCGGCCGAGGGTTCGGCCGGCGTCGTCTCCAGGCTGAGCACGGACATCGGGGGCTCCTCTTCGTGGGCATCTGAACGATGGCTCCACTCTGGTTCCGCGGTGCCCTTCACCGCGCCCTCGAAGTCCGTGGTCGAGTCCGTGGGGCACCCCGGGGGCGCCCCCCCGGGTGCCGCCCCGGGGCCTACGCAGGCTGCATCAGGCGGGTGCGGCCGTGCCCCCCGTGTCCGTGGCCGGGGTGATCCCGAGCACGTTCGGCAGCTCGCGGCGGGAGCTGATGCCGAGCTTGGAGAACACCTTCCGCAGGTGCCACTCCACGGTGTGCGGGCTGATGAACAGCTCCGCGCCGATCTTGGGGTTGGTCATGCCGCCGGCGGCGAGGGTCGCGATCTGCGACTCCTGCGGGGTCAGGGCGCTCGCCGGGTCGGCCTCCCGCACCCGGACGTGCTCGCCGCTGACGAGCAGCTCGCGGCGGGCCCGCTCGGCGAACGCGTGCGCCCGCATCCCGTCGAACATGTCGTAGGCCGTGCGGAGGTGCTCGCGGGCCTGCGAGCGGCGGCGGCTGCGGCGCAGCCACTCGCCGTAGAGGAGGTGGGTGCGCGCCACCTCCACCGCGACACGGTCGCGGGCGAGCTCCTCGATCGCGGTCCGGTACAGGCGGTCGGCCTCGTCGCCGTCGGTGAGCAGGGCCCGGCTGCGGGCGCTGACGCCGCGGGCCCAGCCGGAGTCGGCGGCGCCGGTGAGTTCGACGAGCCGGTCGAGGGACGCGCGGGCCTGGTCCAGCTCGCCGCACCGTGTCGCGGCCTCGACGTGCTCGACCAGGGACAGGCCGGTGAAGTTGAACCCGTCGTGGTCGATGCCCGAGCGGGCGGCGGCCAGCGCCTCGTCGTAGCGCGCGAGGCCGTTGAACAGCACGCCCTGGACGTAGCCGCTGACGCCGAGGAGGGACACCTCGCCGCGCGCGGCGCTGGCCCTGGCGTCCTCGATGTAGCCGATCGCGCTGTCCTCGTCGCCGCGCCACGCGGCGAGGACGAGCGCCGCGTACTGGTGCGGGGCGTGGCCGGTCGCGGCGGCGATCGCGTCGGCCTCGTCGATCATCCGGGCCGCCTCGGCGAAGTCGCCGTAGTGGATGTGCACCCCGCCGGCGTAGATCAGCGCCGGCGGCAGCACGCCGAGCGCGCCGATGTCGCGGGCCAGGCGCACCGCGCGGGTCGCCAGCAGGTCCCAGGCGGGCAGGTCCCAGGCGTAGTGGATGAACGACTCCAGCGCGACCGGGGCCAGCAGCAGCCACCGCATCGTCGCCTCCCGGGTGGGGAGCTCCTCGTGGACGAGCGGCTCCAGCGCGCGGCGCAGCACCGGCCCGCTGGTCTCGGGGCCGTCGGCGAGGAGCGCGGCGACCCCGTCCAGGAGGAGGTCGGCGGCCCTGGAGCCGGACGGGGGCGCGCCGGACTCGCGGGCCGCGGTCGCGGCGGCGCGGGCGCCCGTCGGGCCGTGCACCCGGCCCGCGAAGATGGTGGCGCTGATCGCCTCCAGGTAGGTCTCGCGCGCCAGCGGCGACTCGGCGGCGGCGAACCGCGCGGCGGCGTCGAGGAGCAGCGGCGCCGCCTCGTCGGTGCGGTCGCGGGCGAACAGGATCGTGGCGCGCAGCCGTGCGAGGCGGGCGCGGTCCAGGGGGCTGAGGGGGCACAGCTCGGCCAGCGTCGCCAGCTCCGTGGCGCGGTCGGGCGAGGCGGCGGAGAAGTGCGCCTCGGCGGCGGCGAGGGCGCGGCGGCCCCGCGCCCAGCGGTCCGGCGTCACCTCGGCGGCGCGTTCCAGCAGCACGGCCTCGGCTGCCATGCCGCCGCGCTGCCGCGCCCGGCCGGCGGCCCGCTCCAGCTCGGCGGCGACCTCCTCGTCCGGCTCCTCGGCGGCCTGCGCGGCATGCCAGGCGCGCCGGTCGGGGTCGAGGACGGGGTCGGTGGCCGCCGCCAGTGCCCGGTGCACCGCCCGGCGCTCGCCGGGGTCGGCCTGGTCGTAGACGGCGGAGCGGACCAGCGGGTGCCGGAACCGGACGGACTCGCCGAACTCGATCAGCCCGGCCGCCTTGGCGGGCGCGGCGTCCGGCGTGATCTCCAGGGCGGCGGCCGCGCGGGCCAGCACGCGCGCGTCGCCGACCGGTTCGGCGGCGGCGATCAGCAGCAGCGTCCGGGTCGGCGCCGGCAGCCCGGCGAGCCGGCGCGCGAAGTCGTGTTCGACCTGGCTCGACACCGGCCCCTGGACGCGCGGCCGGTTCGCGTCGAGGCCGTAGGCCAGCTCGGCGGCGCTGCGGCCGCGGGAGAACTCCAGGAGGGCGAGCGGGTTGCCGTGCGTCTCGGCGACGAACCGCTCCCGGACGCGCTTCTCCAGCCGTCCGCCGACGGCGTTCTCGAGGAGCTCCCCGGCCGCGGCGGCGTCGAGGCCGGTGATCCCCATCGCGGGCAGCCCGGCGAGTGCGGCCTGCCCCTCGGGGTCGCGCACGGCGAACACCATCGCGACCGCCTCGGCGAGCAGCCGCCGGGCCACGAACTCCAGCGTCTGCAGGGACACCTGGTCCAGCCACTGGGCGTCGTCGACCACGACCAGCACCGGCCGGGTCTCGGACGCGCGGGTGAGCAGCGACAGGACGGCGAGGCCGACCAGGAAGCGGTCGGGCGGATCTCCGGCGGCCATGCCGAACGCCACGTGCAGGGCGTCGCGCTGCGGCTCCGGCAGTTCCTCGATCTCCGCCAGGAACGGCGCGCACAGCTGGTGGAGGCTCGCGTAGGGCAGCTCCATGTCGGCCTCGATGCCCCGCGACCGGGTCACCGTGACCCCGGACGCCTGGGCGTCCGCGTACTCCAGCAGGACCGACTTCCCGATGCCCGCCTCGCCGCGGACCACCCAGACCCGGGCCGCGCCTTCGCGCAGGCCCGCGAGCAGCTCGTCGAGCGCCGCGCACTCGCGTTCCCGGCCGACCAGGACAGGAGGCGGGCTCGCGGTCATGGAAGCGGCTCCCTAAAGGACTCCCGGAAGAAGGCCCGGGACGCTCGTCAGTAAGAACATTGAAACGATACATGAATCCACTCCCCCCTTGTCACCCTTCATCAAAAGGGGGTGAATTCATTCATCTAATGCAAGCGCGCGGCCGCGGCGCCGATGCCCGCACGGCCATGCCGCCATGGCGACGCGACGTGACGGCCGAGTGACCGACGAGTGACCGACGAGCAGATCGCACGCACTGCCCGACCAGCGGACAGAGCAGGTGGGGGCGAGTCACAGCACGCCGCTCAGGGCCTTCCGACGCCTATCGAACGGAGCCGGGCCGCGCAATTGCAAAGCATTTTTCGGACGGCAGGCACGTGATCAAAGCAGCTCTCCCCGAAAAGTGGTCTGCTACGCGGCCGAGCGCAGGCCAACAAAGCATCGCGATCATAGAATCCGCGCCATTCTTCGACACCCCCTTCAGCGCCTCGAACGGCGCCCGCTCCGAGCCTGGGGGCGAGAGGGCCACGAGCATGTGACGCACGCCACACTCGAAGCTCGCTCCGGGTTTGTCACAAACGATGCCGCTGTCCGGTCGAGCACTGTCTATCGTTCGTCCGCCCTCGCAGGAGGTCCCTTGTCATCGCTCGAACACCAGCTCTCCACCTCCGTCCTGGTGGTGGGGACGGGTGGGTCCGGGCTTCGAGCGGCCATCGAAGTCGCCGAGGCCGGTGTCGCGGTCATCGCGGTGGGCAAGCGCGCCGCCGATGACGCCCACACCGTCATGGCGGCGGGCGGTATCAACGCGGCGCTGGCCACCGCCGACCCCGCCGACACCTGGGAGCAGCATGCGGCGGACACGTTGCAGGAGAGCGGCCTGCTGGCCGACCCGCGCACCGTCCTGCTCGTGACGCGGAACGCCGCGCAAGGGATCAACGACCTGCTGCGCTTCGGCATGAGCTTCGACCGCCGGGAGGACGGGCGGATCGCCCAGCGGTACTTCGGCGCCCACTCCCACCCGCGCACCGCCTTCGTCGGCGACCACACCGGGCTGGAGGTGCAGCGCGTCCTGCGCACCCGCGCGAGCCAGCTCGCCGTGCCCGTCCTGTCGAGCCTGTACGTGACCCGGCTGCTGGTCGACGACGGGACGGTGTTCGGCGCCTACGGGTTCGACCTCGACGACGGCTCCCGCTACCTCGTGCACGCCGACGCCGTGATCCTCGCGACGGGCGGGCACACGCGCATCTGGCGGCACACGTCCTCGCGCCGGGACGAGAACACCGGCGACTCGCTGCGCCTCGCCGCCGAGGCCGGCGCCCGGCTGCGCGACCCCGAGCTGGTGCAGTTCCATCCACTGGGGCTGATCAAGCCGGAGAACGCGCCCGGCACGATCGTCGGCGAGGTCGCGCGCGGCGCGGGCGGGGTCCTGCTCAACAACCTCGGTGAGCGGTTCATGGCGCGCTACGACCCCGAGCGGATGGAGCTGTCCGGCAGGGACCGGGTCGCGCTGGCGTCCTACACCGAGATCAAGCAGGGGCGGGGCAGCCAGTCCGGCGGCGTGTGGTTCGACCTGTCCCACCTTCCGAGCGAGACGGTCCTGACCCGGCTGCCCCGGGTGCACCGGACGCTGCTGGACCTGCAGATGCTCGACGTCACCCGCGATCCGTTCGAGGTCGCGCCGGCCGCCCACTACTCCATGGGCGGCGTCCGGGTGCGGCCCGAGGACCAGGGCACCGACGTCGTCGGGCTCTTCGCCATCGGGGAGGCCGCGAGCGGCCTGCACGGCGCGAACCGGCTGGGCGGCAACTCGCTGATCGAGCTGCTCGTCTCCGGGCGGCTCGCCGGCCGGGCCGCGGTGGAGTACTCGTCCCGGCTCACCGGCCAGCGACGGTCGCTCGGCGCGATCCGTGCCGCGGAGGCGGAGGTGAACCGGCTGCTGACCGCCGACGGCGACCAGAACGTGCGCGCCCTGCAGCGGTCGGTGCGCCATCTGATGACCGAGCACGCGGGCGTGGTGCGGGACGAGTCCGGCCTCACCGCGGGCCTGGCCGGGCTCGACGAGGTCGAGGCGCGCCTGGCGGACCTGGGCGTCCACATCGACATCAGCGGCTTCCAGGACCTCGCGCACGCCTTCAACCTCAAGGCCACCGTCCTCGCCGCCCGCGCGACGCTGGAGTGCGCGCTGGAGCGGCGGGAGACGCGGGGCTCCCACCACCGGTCCGACTACCCCGATCCCGATCCGGACCTGCGAGTCAACCTCGTGTGGTCGCCGAAGACCGGAGTGCGCCGTGAACCCGTCCCCCCGATCCCCACCGACATCGCCGAGTTGATGCACGACGTTTCCGCGGACGGCAAGCTACTGGAATAGCGCCTTCCGTTCCTTCAGGGCATTCGGAGATATTCGCGAATGCCCCCTTCGGCGTCGGATTATTGATTGACGCGGCCACCGGGGGCGGCCAGGCCGCGGATGGACAGGCCGCTGTCGGCGATTATCACCGTGCCGGTGAGATGGCCCGAGTCGGCGGTCCTGGCCGAGGGCGTCGATGCCGCGCAGGCGCGTCGGGCGATGCCGGGCGCCACCCCGTTGACCCGAACGTCCGGCACCGGCTCGTAGGCGAGCTGCCGGACGACGAACCGGCGCTGACCTGGGCGGAGCCCCGGGTTGGCGGGTGGGAGGGTGGGGGCCGGTACGGTGCCGTCATGGCGACGGACGGGCTGCGGCCCCTGGAGGACGAGGCGTGGCGCGGGTTCCTGCTCGCCCATGACCGGATCTGGCGTTCGATCCAGGAGGGGCTCGCCCCGCTGAACGTGAGCATGGCCGAGTACAGCGTGCTCGCGCTGCTCGGCGAGGCCGCGCCGGAGCCGATGCGGATGTCCGAGCTGGCCGAGCGCCGGCTGATGTCCACCGGCGGGTTCACCCGCCTCGCCGACCGGCTGGAGGGCCGGGGTCTCATCGAGCGGCGGCGGTCGGCCGCCGACGGCCGCGGGTTCGAGGTGACGCTGACCGGCGCGGGGCGGGCCCTGCTGCGCAAGGCGTGGCGGCAGCAGCAGCGCGACATCCGCAGGCTCTTCCTCGACCGGCTCGGCGAGGACGACCTGCGCGCCCTCGCCGACATCTGGCGGCGGCTCGCCGCCGAACCCGAGAGACCGGAGTGACCCTGTCAGGTCACCGGTTCCGGGCGACGATCTCGCGGACCGCCGGGGCCACCTCCCGGCCGAAGACCCGGAGCTCCGCCGGGTCGTCACCGGCCAGGATGAAGGTGCCGAACCCGTGCCGCAGCGCCAGTTCGGCGAGCCGCTCCGCCCAGCGGGCGTCGTCGGCGTCCAGCCGGCCGACGTTCAGCAGGCGCCGGATGTCGCGCGGGTCGCGGCCCGCCTCGCGGGCGGCCTCGTCGATGACCGCGTTGCTCTTCGGGATCTCGGCCTCGTCCGGGAGGTAGGCCAGGGTGGGCAGCCAGCCGTCGGCCTTCGCGCCGGTGAGGCGGAGCATCTTCGGCTTGTAGGCGCCGAGCCAGATGCCGATGTCGTGCGCCGGGGCGGGACCGCGCTTGGCGCCGTCCACCCGGTAGTAGGCGCCGTCGAGCTTGAAGCGCGTCCGGTCGCCCGCGTCCCAGACGCCGCGGATGACGTCGATCGCCTCGCTCAGCGCGTCCACGGCCTGGCCGGGTGACAGCCTGCGGCCGCCCATGGCCTCGATGGCGTCCCAGAAGCCGCCGGCGCCGAGACCCAGCTCGAACCGGCCGCCGGACAGCAGGTCCAGGCTCGCCGCCGCCCGCGCCAGCACCGCCGGCGGGCGCAGCGGCAGGTTCAGCACGTTGCCCGACAGGCGGATGCGCTCGGTCCGCGCGGCGGCGTAGGACAGCAGCGTCCAGGTGTCGAGGAAGCGCGGCTGGTAAGGGTGGTCCTGGAAGGTGGCCAGGTCGAGCCCCGCGTCCTCGGCGGCGCGCACCAGCCCGACCACCTGTTCCGGCTCGGCGTTGGACGGCGTGATGAACGCCCCGAACTCCAGCTCGTGCCCGTAGTCGGCCATGCCGCACTCCCCCGGTCGCCCGATCAAGGTGCCTTCGGCCGCGACAACGCCGCGCGCCGACCCGGCATTCCTCGCCGCGCCGCGGGCGTGACCGGAGACGGCCACCGCCGGGTCAAGCGCATGGTCATCTCGATTAACGTGCTGAGTCATCCCGAACTAGGACAACACGGAAGGGTCACCCCGGTGGAGTTCCGCATCCTTGGCAGTCGGGTCAGAGTCCGGGGCGCGCGAGGCGAATCCATCGGCGTCTTCCGGCCGCAGGTGCGCCGGCTGCTGGCGGTGCTGCTCGCCGAGGAGGGCCGGCCGGTCCCGGCGGGCGTGCTCGCGAGACGGCTGTGGGACCCGGTCGACGGCACGGACCCCGCCGCCGAGCTGGAGCGGGCGGTCGCCACCGCGCGGCGGGTCCTGCCGGACGGCCTCCTGGCCGCCGGGGACGGCGGGCTCCGGCTCCGGCTGGACGAGGGCGACCGGCTGGACCTGCGCGACTTCCGGGACCTGGCCGCGGACGCCCGGCGGACGCGCGGCTCCGACGCCGACTCGGCCGCCGCGAGCTGCCGGCGGGCGCTGGGGCTGTGGGCGGACCAGCCGCTGGGCGACCTGCCGTCCACCGCCGCGATGGAGCCGGTCCGGCGGGCGCTGCTCGGCGAGCGGAGCCAGGTCCGCGAGGAGCTGGCCGAGATCCTGCTCGCGCAGGGCGGGCACCGCGAGTTCATCGTCTCCGGACGGTCGTGGGCGGCGCAGGAACCGGTGAACGAGCACCTGATCCGCCTGCTGATGCTCGCGCTGTACCGGGACGGCCGCGCCGCCGAGGCGCTGCGCCTCTACGAGAGGACGGCCGCGCTGCTGGAGCCCACCGGGCCCGGCCCGGGGCTGCGGCGGATGGCCGCGCTGATCGGCCGCCGCGATCCGACGCTGGACTTCAGGCCCCGCCCGGCCCTGACCCCGCTGGCCCCCGACAAGGCGGCCGAATTGCGCATCGATCCCAGTACGGCCTCGCCCGCCCGGATCTACGACTACTACCTGGGCGGCAAGGACAACTACGAGGTCGACCGGGCGGCCGCCGAGGCGATCATGAAGTCGGTGCCGGAGGCGCCGGCCGCGGCCCGCGCCAACCGGGCGTTCCTGGCCCGGGCGGTCCGGTACCTGGCGGCGCAGGCCGGGATCCGGCAGTTCGTGGACGTCGGGGCGGGGCTGCCCACGCAGGGCAACGTGCACGAGATCGTCCACGATGTGTCGCCGGACGGGCACGTGGTCTACGTCGACAACGACCCGACCGTGCTCGTCCACGGCCGGGCCCTGCTGGAGGGCAGCCCCAACGTCGCCGTCATCCGCGGCGACCTGCGGCGCCCCGAGGAGATCATGGCCGACCCCCGGCTGGCCGAGCTGATCGACTTCACCGAGCCCGTGGGCCTGCTGCTGGTGGCGGTCCTGCACTTCATCCCGGACGGCGACGACCCGGCGGCGCTCGTCGCGCGCCTGGTCGAGCCGCTGCCGTCCGGCAGCCACGTGGTGGTCTCCCACGGCTACGAGGGAGGCATGGACCCCGCCGACGTCGAGCACGCCCTCGGCGTCCGGCGCCGCACGGCCGCGCCGATCTGCTCGCGCGGCCCCGAGCAGGTGGCCGCGCTCCTGAGCGGGCTCGACATCCTGGACCCCGGAATCGTCTGGATCCCCGAATGGGGCCTGCCGCACCCGCCCGCGCCCACCGACGACCCGCAGCTCAGCCACTTCATCGGCGGCATCGCCCGCAAGCCCTGACGGTCAGGCGGCGCGGCGCTCCACCGTCGTCGGCAGGACGGTGAAGCCGCGCACGTCCGGGTGGTCGTCGCGGTGACCGCATGCGGCCAGCGCGCGGCCGGGAATATCTGCCTGCGCAGATAACTTTCTACCGGACGCGCCGGGGACGCCCCGGCGGAGAGGAGACCGGACGATGGCTTTCGAGATCGGGATCATGACCTTCGGCGAGGTGACGGAGGAGCCCGTCACCGGCGCCCCGCCGTCGCCGCGCGAGCGGGTGCGGGAGACGATCGAGCAGGCGAGGGTCGCCGACGAGGTCGGCCTGGACGTGTTCGGCGTCGGCGAGCACCACCGCTCCGACTTCGTCGGCTCGGCCCCGGCGATCCTGCTGGCGGCCGCCGCCGAGGCGACCGAGCGCATCCGGCTGACCAGCTCGGTCACCGTGCTCGGCTCGGAGGACCCGGTGCGCGTCTGGGAGCAGTTCGCGACGATCGACCTGCTCTCGGCCGGCCGCGCCGAGATCAGCGCGGGCCGCGGCTCCTACACCGAGTCGTTCCCGCTGTTCGGCTACGACCTGCGGGACTACGGCGAGCTGTTCCGCGAGAAGCTCGACCTGCTGCTCCAGATCCGCGAGCGGAACCCGCTCACCTGGTCGGGGCGCTTCCGCGCCGCGCTGACCGACGCCGACATCGCGCCGCGCGCGGACGGCGGGACGCTCCCGATCTGGGTGGGCGTCGGCGGGTCGCCGGCGTCCGCGATCAGCACCGGGCGGCTCGGCCTGCCGATGGCGCTGGCCCTGCTGCTCGGGCCGATGACCTTCCACGAGCAGACCGTCGAGCTGTACCGCGCGTCCGCCGCCGAGGCTGGGCATGACGCCGCCGCGCTCCCGGTCAGCATCAACGTCCACGGCTACGTCGGACGGACGAGCCAGGAGGCCAGGGACACCATGTACCCCTACTTCGCCAAGGGGATGATGGACAACAACCACCAGCGGGGCCAGGGCATGCTGCTTCCGCGAGTGGCGTTCGACGCGCAGTCGTCGCCACGCGCGGGCCTGCTGGTCGGCAGCTCGCAGGAGGTCATCGACAAGCTGCTCGGCTACCACGAGCTGTACGGCCTGAACCGCGCCATCATCCAGATGGGCTTCGGCGGGATGCCGCAGAGGGAGCACCTGGCGGCGATCGAGCGGCTCGGCACCGAGGTCGCGCCCGTCGTGCGGCGCGAGGTCGCCGCCCGGCGGAAGGAGGCGGCATGACCACCCCGACCATCGACGCGCGGCCGGACGCACCGGCGGGCGGCGCGGCGCTGCGGGTCGTCGTCGTCAACGGGAGCCCGAGCCGGTCATCGAAGACGCTGGGCCTCGTCGACGCCGTCCTCGGGACGCTGAAAGGGATGCTCCCCGTCGAGACGTCCCGGATCGACGTGTACCGCCTGGGTTCCGGGTTCACCGGGGCCGCCGAACGGGACGACGTGACGCCCGAGGTCGAGGCCGCGCTCAAGCTCGCCGAGGACGCCGACTTCCTCATCGCGGCGGTGCCGGTGTACCGGGGCTCCTACCCCGGCATGTTCAAGCACTTCTTCGACCTCGTTGACCAGTACGCGCTCGCCAACAAGCCCGTCCTGCTGGCGGCGACGGGCGGGGGCGACCACCACGCGCTCGTCCTGGACCATGCGCTCCGGCCGCTGTTCGCGTTCTTCCAGGCGCTGACGGTGCCGGTCGCGGTGTTCGCGTCCGCCGGTGACTTCGACGGGACCACGCTGCTCAACCCCCGCGTCTACGGCCGCATCGAGACGGGCCTCGCCGACGTCGCGGACCTGCTCCGATCCCGCGCGACCGGCGCGCGAGCCGCCCCGGCCGGCTGATCCCCCGGCGGGGTCACATGAAGTTGCGGGTGTGCAGGGCCGACAGGTCGGCGGCCTCGTCGGCGGGGAAGCCGAGGCGGACGAGGCGGTGCCGCCGCCCCTCGTCCATCTCGGTCTTCAGCCTCTGGACCTCGTCATGGCCCCGGCCGACGTCCTCCGGCGCCCAGCCACCGGCGGCGAGCAGGACGAGGGAGTCGAAGACGTCCTGGTTCAGCCCGGACGTCTCGACGAGGGCGTCGTGGCGGCGCTCGACGGCCGTCCGGAGCCGCGACCGGAGGGACGGGTCCAGCTCGGACTGGTGGTGCAGGTGCGCCACCCCGAAGGCGACGTGCCGGGCCTCGTCCTGCCGGGCCAGCCGGGTGACCTGGCGGGTGACCGGGTCGGGGGCGTGCCGGTCGAGGAACGTCAGCAGGTTGAGGAAGCTGCCCTCGCCCAGCACCGAGAGGAGGAACGACGCCAGGGAGAAGTCGGGCTCGGTGAGCAGGGTCGCGAGCGACTCGCGCCCGCTCACCGACGAGGTGCCCATCTCGCCGCCGCGCAGCAGCGCGCGCCGGGTGAACACCTCCATGTGCCGGGCCTCGTCCGCGGCTTGCACCGCGAGGAGCTGGAGGACCTCGCGGAAATGCGGGTGGATGCGGCCGAGCAGCCGCGCCGGGACGACCAGCGCCGCCTGCTCGTTCTCCACCAGGAACGTCATGACCTGGACGACCGCGCGCTCGATGTCGGCGGGCAGTTCGAAGGCGGCGCCCCAGTCGACGGCCTGCTCCGGGTCCCACTGGGAGGACGCGGCGTGCGCGTAGAGGGACGGCGCCACGTCCGCCCAGACCAGGTCGCGGTCGGCCAGGTCGAAGCCGGGTTCGGGGCCGCCCGGCTCCACCAGGGCGCCGCGCGCCGCGAGGCCCCAGTGGGCCTTCGGCTCCTTCCGCACACCGCCGGGGCGCGGGTCGCCCGCCCGCTCGGCGCCCGCCCAGCGGTCCAGGTCCGTCCGGCCACGGACGACGAAGGCCCGGACGGGGTCGTCGCGGTCGCCGGGCCGGCGGACGCGGTGGCCCCGCGACCGGCACCAGCTCTCCAGGTGGACGGTCAGCGCCGGGTCGTGCCCGGTGACGGCGAGTTCCGCGCCCGGCGGCAGGTCGCGCAGGGCGCGCTGCACGAGCAGGTGCGCGCCCCGTTCGAAGCCGAGCCCGTCGAGCCGGACGACGGGCGCCCCGGCGTGCGGGTTCACGGCCGGTAGCCGGCGGCCGTGACCGCGCCTTCGGCGTCGTAGAAGCCGGCCTCGTCGACCGCCCGTTCGAGCGGCGGGTAGCCGGTCGTCCGGCCCGGCCGCCAGGCGGTCAGGCTCTCCAGGTCGAACAGCGGCCGGACCTTGGGGTCGGCGTACGACATCGAGAGCAGCAGCTCGCCGAACCGGTCGGCCTCCGGGCCGTCGCCGACCGTGAGGTTGCAGTGGTCGAACGGCGGGGTCTGCGCGATGACGCGGGTGCCGCCGGGCGGCAGCGTGCCCTCCCGTCCGAACAGCAGGTGGTTGCCGTCGATCATGCAGGCCGCCGCGACCCGCCCGGCCATCAGCGCGCGGGCGGCGTCGCGCTCGCCGCCGATGTGGTCGCCGTGCAGCCCCACGCCGACGTCGAACCGGGTGACGGCCACGTCGTCGCCCGGCCGGACGCCGGACGCGCGCAGGAACGACAGCGGGATGAGGGTCGCCTGCGGCGAATCGACCGCGCCGACCGCGACGGTCTCGCCCTTGAGGTCGGCCACGTCCTTGTAGGACGAGTCGCCGCGGACCACGACGACCGAGGTGAGGTCCTGGTCGGTGTCGCGCATGACCAGGGGCCGCAGGCGGCGGCCGCGCGCGGCGGCCGCCCGGTCGGCGCGGACCCAGGCGAGCGGCGAGTTCCACGCGCCGTCGATGCGCCCGGCGACGAGGTCCTCCACCTGCCGCTCGTAGTTGGAGTAGAGGACGAAGTCGAAGTCGAAGCCCTGGTCCCGCAACCAGGAGCGGAAACCGCCCCAGATCGTGACCACCTTGGGGTCGTAGGCGACGGCGCCCAGTACGAACGTCATCAGTTCCCTCCTCAGCGCGGTCTCGGCTCAGAGCAGGGCCATGCCGAGCCCTATCCGGCCGACGAAATCGTGGAGCGCCTCGGTGGTGGGCGCCATGACGCGAGCGGCCAGCGAATCGCGGAAGAGGCGCTCGACGCCGAAGTCCTTGCGGAACGCCGACCCGCCGCACAGCCGCATGACGCCGTCGGCGACGTCCGACGCGGCCTCCGCCGCCACCGCCTTCACCTGCAGCACGCGGAGCGTCGCGTCCTCGCGGCCCGTCTCGATGGCGGTGAGGGTGTCGTCGAGGAAGGCGCGGACCTGGTCGGCGCGGGTGCGCAGGCTCGCGTACCGGGCCCGGTGCATCGGCTGCTCGGCGAGCGTCTGGCCGAGGTGGTCGAGGCGGGTGCGGCCGAGGTGGTCGGCGGCCCGCGCGACGAGCGCGTCCATGAGGCCGAGCGAGAAGGCGGCGTTGAGCACCAGGAAGAACGGCAGTCCGGTCTGGAGCGCGATGTCGAGCCCGGCACCGTCCGCGCCGAGCATGGCCTCGCGCGGGACGGGCACCGACTCGGCCGTCACCGGGTTGGAGCCGTTGCCGCGCAACCCGAGCCCGTCGAACGGGCCGGAGACCGTGACGCCCGGCGCGCCGGCGGGCACCAGCCAGAGGGTCATCGGGCCGTCCGCCTCCAGCGGGCGGCTCGACCAGACGTAGACGTCGGCCTCGCCGGACGAGGTCACCCAGCTCTTCCGCGCGTCCAGCCGGACCATGCCGTCGCCGTCCGCGGTGGCCGAGCTCATCGGCGCCCAGAAGTGGCTGCGGGACCCGGCCTCGGAGAAGGCGAGCGTGCAGAGGTGCTCGTCGCGGGCGATGGCGCGGCGCGCCTCCGCGGGCCCGTGCGCCTCGATGATCGCCGTCGCGGCGTAGTGCATGAGCAGGACCATCGCGGTCGAGCCGCAGGTGCCGCCGAGCCGTTCGATCACGTGCGCCGCGGCGCGCAGCCCGGCGCCCCGGCCGCCCGTCTCGGCCGCGCTGACGAGCCCGAGGAGGCCGGCCTTCGCCAGCGCGTCCACGTTCGCGCGCGGGAACGTCCCGGTGCGGTCGACGTCGGCGGCCTGCGGGGCGATGGTGGCGTCGATGACTCCGCTCACGGCGCTCGCGTGGTCGTACGGCATCGAACCCGTCCTCTCTCTCGCGGCATTTCGCGTCGGTCACCGGCAGGCCGTCGAGCTCCCCGCCCCATGTCCGCCGAAAGTGTTACACGGCACCTTCCTGCCAAGGAGGTGACATTTTTAGTCCGGTGAATAGCGGCATATCTCGCTAGACCTCCTTATTGTCATTTGGTGAGCTGGTCGGGCCGGATGCCGAGTTCGGCGAGCAGGTCGGCGAACGCCCGCCGCTCCCTTGCCGGATCGACCAGCGGACGCAGCGCGGCGCAGTGCTCGCGGAGCCGGTCGTAGTAGCCGCCGAGGTTCCTCTCCGCCGCGTACAGGGCCGCCGCCAGCGCCTGCGCGTCCCCGGCCGGGAAGTAGCCGGGGTAGTCCTCGCCGAGCAGCCCGATCGAGCCGGGCACGGCCGAGGCGATGACCGGCACCCCCGCCGCGATCGCTTCGGACACCACGTTCGCCCCGCCCTCGTGCAGGGACGGCAGGACGAGCAGCCGCGCGCGCGCCAGGATCGCGAGGGCCTCGTCCCGGGGCACCGGCCCGAGCCAGTCGTAGCGGGGGTTGGCCGCGGACTCGGCGGCGAGGCGCTCGGCGAGCCGCCGGTCCCGGGCCCCACCGGCGTGCGTGACGAGGACGCGGGAGTCCGCCGGGAGCAGCCGCGTCGCGGCGGCGGGACGCAGCGGATCCTTCACCGGCCGGACGTGCGCCAGGAACGCCGCCTCGAAGCAGCCGGCGCGCGGCGGCCGAGGCGGGATCTCTGGGACGGACTGCACGATCACTTTGGCGCGGGCGGCGAGGTCCGGGCCGAGCCGGTCGCGGCCGAGCCGCTGCAGGACGATCAGCCGCGCGGCCAGCGCGAGCACCTCGGGGTCCGTCCCGGCGGCGCGCGGATCGGGGTAGAGGTCCGTCCCGGTCAGCGCGATCACGATCGGGACGCCGGGGCGGTCGGCGTGGAACGCCCGGACGGCGGCGGCGCTCTTGCGGGCGTGCAGCGCGAAGAGGGCGGCGTACTCCCCAGCCGGCGGACCGTAGTCGCCGCGGGTCTCCACCCGGTGGCCGAGCCCGCGCAGGATCGCGGCCCAGCGCGCGGCCGACACGCCGTTGCCGGACGTGCCGCCCGGCGCGTGCGGCGTGACGAGCAGGATCACCCGCCGGCCGCGCAGGTGCGGAACCCGCCGAGCACGTCCCGGCGGTCCGGTGGGAAGTAGTTCCGCATGGTGGTGCGCACGTACCGGCCGCGCGTGGCCCACGAGCCGCCGCGCAGCACCTTGCGGCTGCCGAAGAACTGCTCGGAGTTCTCGAAATAGGCGTCCCGCTCGAAGTTCGGGTAGCCGGTGAAGTCGCTCGCCGTCCACTCCCAGACGTTGCCGATCATGTGCCGGCACCCGGACGGGCTGTCCCCCGCCGCGCAGGACGCGACCTCGGCCGGGCCGAGCCCGCGCCAGTCCGTCGCGGCGGTTTCGGCGTCCGGCTCGCCGTCGCCCCACGGGTAGGCGCCGGTGCGCGAGCCGCCGGTGGCAGCGTACTCCCACTCCGCCTCGGTCGGCAGCCGCCGCCCCGCCCAGCGGCAGTAGGCGTCCGCCTCCCACCAGCAGACATGGGTGACGGGCAGGTGCGGCTCCAGGTCGAGCCAGGTGTCGAAGTGGCGGCGCCGCCAGCCCTCGGCGGCCGAGCCGCGCCAGTAGAGCGGGTGGGTCGCGCCGGTGGAGTCGAGCCAGGCGCCGCCGTCCGACCACCAGCGGGCGTCGGCGTATCCGCCCGCCTCCACGAACTCGGCGAACTCCGCCTGCGTGACCGGCGCGCGCGCCATCGCGAACGGCGCCACCTCGACGCGGTGCGCCCACTTCTCGTTGTCGTACACGAACGGGTCGGACTGGAGGGCGCCCAGGATGAACGTCCCGCCGTCCACCTCGGCGTCGCCCGGCAGCGGACCGCCCGCGCCTTCCGGGGCCGGCGCGTCGGTGAGGCCGGGCAGGTGCGGCGCGGAGTACCCGAGGCCCTGCCGCGTGTACGTGAACGCCTCGGTGTGGGTGTCGTAGTGGTGGACGGTGTAGCGGGCGAAGTGCCGCACCACGTCGGTCGCGTCCGCGCGCATGACCTCCTCGGCCACCCGTCCGGCGACGGTGCGCATGTAGGACGCGGTCTCCTTGCGGGACGGCAGGACGAGCCGCCACCTGGTGTCGTGCGGGATCGCGCCGGAGTCGTAGAGCGCGTCCCCGAACGGCAGGATCGGGTCGTGCCCGCACGCGTCGCGGAGGACGAACTTCTCCTGGAACCAGGCGAGGTGGCCGATCTCCCAGAGCAGCGGGTTCACGGTCGGGAGCAGCGGCCCGATCAGCTGCTCGTCGTCGAGGTCCGCGACCAGCTGGAGGGCCCGTTCGCAGCCGTCGGCGACCCAGCCGGCCAGTTCCGCCTCGTCCGGGGGATGTGGCCGCACGCCGTTCTCCCATCGTGGAGGGATCGAGCCGAGAGCGATGTCCAGAATTCCGGTGAACTGAGGAGGATTATCCGGCGGGCCTTTAGCGCCGTCAACAGCCGTTCACCAGCTATGGACGGCCATGGAATGGGCCGATCGCGCAGGTCAGATAATTCTCACTACTGCGCTATTTGCAAACTTTATTGATGAGCGTCGAGCCGCCGACGGTCGCCGCCCGGCGCCCCCGGCTCAGCGCGCGGGCTCGGGGTCCCGCGCGGGAACGGTGAACGGCGCCCGGCCACCGGGCACGCCGGTCACCGTCCGGCCGCCGCCGCTCTCGTAGCGGAACGCGAACGGGATGCCGGCGGCGGCGAGGGGCCTCGGACGGTCCATCAGATGGAAGTGCAGGTGCGGCTCGGACGAGTTGCCGGAGTTGCCCACCTCGCCGAGGACGTCGCCCGCCCGGACCCGGTCGCCCTTGGAGACGCGCACGGACCCGCGCCGCAGGTGCGCGAACACCGCGTACACCCCGTCGCCGAGGTCGAGGGTGACGGAGTTGCCGATGACGAACCGTCCGGCCGACAGGGTCAGCAGGGAGAGCACCTGCCGGAACACGACGCCCTCGACCATCAGGTAGACGAAGCCGGGCCAGGAGTTGCGGCTCCAGTGGTCGCGCTGCCGGCCGCCCGCCTGGACGACGACGCCGTCCGCCGGCGCGAGGACGTCCTGCCCGAACGCCGGGAACGTCTCCGGACGGGATGCGAGCGGCCGGTTCCGGAGCGGGCGCCACGGCTCCGCCGGGTCCGGGACGTGCACGAGGTCGATCGCGTACGTCTGGCCCAGCTCGTGCGTCCCGTGGCTCGGCACCTTGTCGGCCGGGCTGTTGACCGGCACCCAGCGGCCCCGGACCGGGGCGTCCACGACGACCGGCTCCCGGCCGGCGCGCCCGCCGGGCACGAAGATCAGCACGATCCCGGCCCCGATCAGGACGTACCCCGCGACGGCGAGCCGGTCGTCGCCGTGCAGGGACTCGGTGAAGGTGAGCAGCAGCCCGAGCAGGACCATCAGGGTGCGGAAGCGGGCGATCGTCCTGAGCATTGTCTTCTCCGTTCGGTCGGTCAGCGGCGCGCCGCGGCGAGCACGGCGAGCAGCGGCACCACCCGCTCGCCGGGGACGCTGTACTGCCCGCGCGCGGTGGTGCGCAGCCAGCCGGCCGCGACCAGCCGGCGCAGGTGGTGGTAGAGCTGGCCGGTCGTGCCGAGGCCCTCGTGGGCGGCGAGCTCGGCGGTGGTCCGGGCGCCGTGCAGGATCTCGCGGACCAGCAGCAGCCGCACCGGGTGCGCCAGCGCGCCCAGCGTGTCGGCGGCCTGCGCCCAGTCGTCGGCGAGCAGGTCGCCCGCCGGGTGCCCCTGCTGCCACTCGTAGTGCTCGCCGGACGGCAGCGTCACCGAGCCGGTGAACAGCACGGCGCCGGGGTCGGCGGCGCGCTCCTTCAGGCCGCGCAGCGCCCAGAAGGCGTCGTCCGCGTCCGGCGGCTCGGCGGCCTCCGGAGGACGGCCCTCCAGGCGGGCCACGCGCTCCTCCAGGCGGGCGACGCGGTCCGCCAGGCTCTCCTCCTCGGCCATGCCTCCAATACTACGTAATTACGTAACTTCCACAAATCCGCTGGACGACGCCGGGCGGGGGCGGTGCCGCGCCAGGTAGCCGGCGTGGTCCCAGTGGTCGAGGAAGCGGGCGGCGGCGTCCCGGCCGGCGGCGTACAGTTCCTCGCGGGCCCGCGCGTCCAGGTCGAAGTCGGTCGCGAGGACGCCGTCGGTGCTGGCGAACATCGTGCGCGCGACGATGGCCGGCTCGTCCATCTGCACGCGGTCGTGCGCCTCCGCCATCGTCGAGATCAGCGCCCGCCCGTAGCCGACGGGGCCGCGGACGCGGTGCCACTGCCGGTACAGGCCGCCGGACGAGCGCGGCGCCGACAGCTTCACGCCGAACGTGGGCCAGCGGGGCTCGCGGTCGTCCCGGTCGAAGATGGTGATCGGGTAGTTGGACAGCATGCCGCCGTCCACCTGCACGCTCCTGCGGCCGTCCGCGCGGCGGACCCGGCACGGCCGGAAGAACACCGGGATGGACGCCGAGGCGCGCACGGCGTCGGCCACCGGCTGCTCGTCGGCGTCGAGGCCGTAGCGGTCGTAGTCCCACGGCAGCCGCACCATCCGGCCGCTGCTGACGTCCGACACCACGACGACCAGCTTGTAGGCGCGCTCGGGCGGCAGCGCCGAGCCGGGGTCGTGCAGCTTGAGCTGCCCGAACGTCTCCACGCCGCACTCGCGCAGCCGGGCGGCGATCCAGCTGTGCAGCGCGTCGCCCCGGTGCAGGCCGAGGCTCGAGAGCAGCGACACGCCCCGGACGAGGGCGAACCGCGAGCCGTCCTGGAACGACCGGTAGTCGACCTCGCGCATCACCCGGACCATGTCCGGGACGGGCATCCCCGCGGCCAGCAGCGACCCGACGATCGCGCCGGCGGACGTCCCGGCGACGCGGGCGGGCGCACCGAACCGGTAGCCCCGGTCCTGCATCTCCGCGATCGCGCCGACCAGCGCGATCCCCTTCACTCCACCGCCCTCGAGAACGAGGTCCGCGCAGCCGTTCATGGCGACTCTCCCTCCGCCGCGAAGAACGCGGCGACATGCGGCAGGGAACGAGAAGACCCCCCGATCCGGGTTCCACTTGCCCGACTTCTTAGTGATGCCCGCGGCGGACGCGCGGCAAGCCCGCCGCGACGGGCGCCGAGACGGTCGGCGCCGGGCTCGAAAGATTTCGAAGTAACGATCACGGAAAGGCGCCGACGCGCGGGCCCGCTGACCACTGAAAGCGTGTGCAAGTGGTTGACGCTAGGTGCGCTTGGGGTTATTTTCCTGACTGATCTCGAAAAGCTAGCGAAAAGTTTCGAGACCGCTCCCCCACTGAGGAGACCGCCGATGGGCAGATCCCCGCGGACGTGGAAAGTCCTTCTGACCCTGCTCCCGACCGTCGTCGCCTTCACCGCCGTGTCCGCCGCGGGGCGACCCGCCGGTGCCGCCCCGGCAGGTCACGGCCGGACCGGCCCCGCCGATCCGGCGTCCTACATCTCCTTCCGCGACGGGCGCGGGCACTTCCCGCTCGTCGAGCGCGGCAGGGCCGCCCCGCTGCTGGTCAGCGGCGCCGACTTCCCCGGCGTGGTGCGGGTCGTCGGCGACCTGCAGTCCGACGTCGAGCGGGTGACCGGCGTGAAGCCGGAGGTCACGACGGTCACCGGCGGGGCGCCGTCCGGCCGGGACGTCGTCATCGTCGGCACGATCGGCAGGAGCCCGCTCATCGACGGCCTCGTCTCGTCCGGCAAGCTCGACGTGCGGGGCATCGCGGGCAAGTGGGAGACCTCGCTCGAACAGGTGGTGGAGCACCCGCTGCCGGGCGTCCGCCGCGCCTTCGTCATCGCCGGCAGCGACCAGCGCGGGACGATCTACGGCGCCTACGACGTGTCGCGGAGCATCGGCGTCTCGCCCTGGTACTTCTGGAACGACGTCCCGTCCGAGCACCGCCGCGCGCTGTACGTGAAGCCGGGCCGGCACACGCAGGGCACGCCCGCGGTGAAGTACCGGGGCTTCTTCATCAACGACGAGAACCCGGCGCTGAACCGGTGGGCGCCGAAGTTCTTCGGGCCGGGCAAGGCGCCCGGCTTCCCGGGCGGCTTCAACCACGCGTTCTACGCCAAGATCTTCGAGACCATGCTGCGGCTGAAGGCCAACTACCTGTGGCCGGCGGTGTGGGGGCGGGCGTTCGCCGAGGACGACCCGCTGAACCACGCGACCGCGAAGCGGTACGGCGTGGTGATGGGCACCTCCCACGAGGCGCCGATGATGCGCGGCATCGAGGAGTGGAACCGGCACGCCGTCCCGGCGCAGCGCGACGCGGACGGCACCATCGTCAAACCGGGCCACGACCCGTACGGGGGCACCGGCGAGTGGAGCTACCGCCGCAACGCCGCCGCCATCGAGAAGTACTGGAAAGACGGCGTCCAGCGGATGGTCGACGAGGACTTCGAGGGCGTCGTCACCCTCGGCATGCGCGGGAACGGAGACGTCAGCCTTCCCGACGGGGACGGCATCGAGCTGATGCGCGGCATCATCGCCAAGGAGCGCGAGATCCTCGGCGACGTCACCGGCAAGGACCCGGCCGCCACCCCGCAGGTGTGGACGCTCTACAAGGAGGTCCAGCGGTACTGGGACCGGGGCCTGCGCGTGCCCGACGACGTCACGGTGGTCTTCACCGACGACAACTGGGGCAACATGCGCAAGATGCCCGACCGGAGCCTGCCGGCCCGCGCGGGCGGATACGGGCTCTACTACCACTTCGACTACGTCGGCGGCGGCCGCAACTACAAGTGGGTCGACACCGCGCAGCTCGGGAACACGTGGGAGCAGCTCCACCAGTCGTACCAGTACGGCATCCGCAATCTGTGGGTGGCGAACGTGGGCGACATGAAGGGCAACGAGCTGCCGCTCCAGTTCTTCCTCGACTACGCCTGGAACCCCGACAAGTGGCCGCTGGAGAACCTCAAGGAATGGGAGCGGCAGTACGCCGCGCAGAACTTCGGCCCCGAGCACGCGGGCGAGATCGCCGAGGTCCTCGACACGTACGGGAACCTGCAAGCACTGCGGAAGCCGGAACTGCTCAACCGCCGCATCACCCTCGACCCGGACAAGGACCTGCCCACCGATTCCAGCGCGGTCGTCTATGACGACCAGCAAACGCCCTTCTACCTGAATCAGTACCGGGAGATGGCGACGCTCACCGCACGCTGGAAGCGGCTGGCGGCGCAGGCGGAACGGATACGCGAACGGCTGCCGAAGGAATACCAGGACGCCTACTGCCAGCTCGTCCACTACCAGGTGAAGGCCACCGCGAACCTGTACGAACTGCGCGAGGCGGAGTTCACCAACATCCTGTACGCGAAGCAGGGGCGGGCGGCCACCAACGACTACGCCGACCTCGCCGAGGCCCGCTTCGCCGACGACCAGGCGATGGCGAACCACTACAACACCGGGATCGCCGGCGGGAAATGGGACGGCTTCCAGAGCCAGCCGCACATCGGCTACGGCGACGTCGAGCGGTACGGCCCGAACGCGCCCTGGCAGCAGCCCGAGCGCGACAACGTGGCGCTGCCGGACGAGATCTTCCCGAAGCTGAAGCGCATCGAGGTCCCGGACGGCGCCGACATGGGCGTGGCCGTCGACGGCTCCGACGACTGGTGGCCGGCGGCGAAGTCCGCGGCCGTCCTGCCGGACTTCAGCCCCTACCAGAGCGGCCCCGCGCAGTACATCGAGGTGTTCAACCGCGGATCCGACCCCTTCCAGTACAAGATCACACCCGCTGAGCCCTGGGTGCGGGTCACCCACGACCGGGGGCGGGTCGACAAGCAGGGCCGCGCCACCGTGTGGATCGACTGGTCGCGCGCGCCGAAGGGGACCAGCCGCGTGCCCATCGAAGTCTCCGGGCCGGACCGGCGAAAGGTGACCGTCCAGGCCGTGGTCAAGAAGCCGTCGTCGTACCGCGCGCACGGGTTCGTCGAAGCCGGCGGCTACGTCTCGATGAACGCGGGCCATTACACCCGCGCGACCGACACGGCGGCGGCGCAATGGAAGCGCGTCCCCGGAATCGGCCGCACCGACGCCGGAATGGAACCGTTCCCCGTCACCGCGCCCAGCCAGGAGCCCGGCAAGGGCCCGCGCCTCGAATACGACATGACGCTGACGACGACCGGCCCGGTGAAGGTCTGGGCCTACCTGTCGCCGCGCAACAGCGTCCTTTCCACCGAGGGCCTGAAATACGCCGTCTCGATCGACGACGAGCAGCCGCAGGTCGTGAACGTCACGACGCAGACCGGCGCCAACGACACCACCATGAACAAGCAGTGGGAGCGGAACACCTCCGACAACGTGAACCGCACGGTCACGACCCACACCATCACCGAATCGGGGACGCACACCCTGAAGTTCTGGATGGTCGACCCGACCGTCGTCCTGCAGAAGGTCGTGGTCGACACCGGAGGACTCAGGACCTCTTATCTCGGGCCCCCGGAAAGCCGTCGGGCCGGGTTTCGCTCAACGCCCGTCCTTCAAGGAGGAACGAAACCATGAGAAGAGCACTCAGCGCGGTGCTGGGAGCAGTGCCGCTGCTCCTCGCGATGCTGGTGGCCGTCGCGCTCCCCGCGTCGGCGGCCCCTGGCACGCTCGGGGAGGCGGCCGCGGCGAAGGGCCGCGTCTTCGGCACCGCCGCCGCCCAGGGCCACATGGGCGAGTCCGCCTACGTCACCACGCTCGACCGTGAGTTCAACCAGCTCACGCCAGAGAACGAGATGAAGTGGGAGACGACCGAGCCGTCCCGCGACTCGTTCAACTTCAGCGCGGCCGACCAGCTCGTCAGCCACGCGCAGGCGCAGGGCATGGCGATCCGCGGGCACACGCTGGTGTGGCACAGCCAGCTGCCGGGCTGGGTCAGCAACATCTCCAGCCGCGACGACCTGCTGAGCGTCATGCGGAACCACATCGCGAAGGAGGCCGGCCACTTCGCCGGGAAGGTCGACTACTGGGACGTCGTGAACGAGGCGTTCCAGGACGGCTCCGGCGCACGCCGCGACTCGGTGTTCCAGCGGGTCATCGGCGACGGCTACATCGAGGAGGCGTTCCGGGCCGCACGGCAGGCCGACCCCAACGCCAAGCTCTGCTACAACGACTACAACATCGACGGCCAGAACGCGAAGAGCAATGCCGTCTACAACATGGTGCAGGACTTCAAAGCGCGCGGCGTCCCGATCGACTGCGTCGGGCTCCAGGCGCACCTGACGCTGGGCAACGTCCCGTCCGACATGCAGGCCAACATGCAGCGGTTCGCGGCCCTGGGCGTGGACGTCCACATCACCGAGCTGGACATCCGCATGAACACCCCGGCGGACAGCTCCAAGCTCGCCACCCAGGCGAACGACTACAAGAAGGTCGTCTCGGCCCGCCTCGCCGTGTCGCGGTGCAACGTCATCACCGTGTGGGGCATCACCGACAAGTACTCGTGGGTGCCCGACACGTTCCCCGGTGAGGGTGCGGCCCTGCTCTTCGACGACAACTACAACAAGAAGCCCGCCTACACCGCCGTCCTCGAAGCCCTCGGCGGCAGCGGGGACGACGGCGGCGGCGATGACGGAGGCGACGGCACCGTCACGTGCGCCTACACCCGCACCGCGCAGTGGAACAACGGCTTCAACGGCCAGGTCACCATCACCGCCGGCAGCAGCTCCGTCAGTTCCTGGACGGTCGTCATGACGATGAACTCCGGCCAGACCATCTCGGCCCTGTGGAACGGCACGCCGACGACGAGCGGCAACGTCGTGACCGTCAAGCCGGTGGCCTGGAACTCCACCCTGGCGGCGGGCACGTCCGCGTCGTTCGGCTTCACCGCCGGCGCGCCGAGCGGAAACGTCGCGAACCCGTCCATCACCTGCAGCGCCCCCTGATACATCCCCGCAACTCCCGGCACGGCGGCAGCTCCCAAGCCGCCGTGCCGGCCCGTTTCCGGACGAGGGTCTTACCCGGGAACCTCTGCCGCTCGGGACATACATCCACTATCACGGGTAGGTCCGAGTAGGCGGTGAGGCGAAGGCGGGGGTGCGCGTTTTGGCACTGAGAATCGAGGACTACGGACTGCTGGGCGACACCCAGACGGCGGCTCTCGTCGGCAAGGACGGCTCGATCGACTGGCTGTGCCTGCCCCGGTTCGACTCCCCGGCCTGCTTCGCCGCCCTGCTGGGCGACGAGCGGGCCGGGTTCTGGCGGCTCGCGCCCGCGTCCGGCGGCCTGTGCACGCGGCGCCGCTACCGGGGCGACACGCTGATCCTGGAGAGCGAGTGGGACACCCCGGACGGCACCGTCCGGGTCATCGACTTCATGCCGCCGCGCGGCGAGGCCGCCGACATCGTCCGGATCGTGGAGGGCGTGAGCGGGCGGGTCCCGATGCGCACCGAGCTGCGGCTGCGCTTCGACTACGGACGGATCGTCCCGTGGGTGCGGCACCGCGAGGGCGAGCGCAACGCGATCGCGGGCCCGGACGCGGCGTGGCTGAACACGCCCGTCCGGATGGAGGGGCGCAACCTCGCGACCTACGCCGACTTCGCCGTGCCGGCGGGCGAGCGGGTGCCGTTCGTGCTGACGTACAAGCCGTCGCACCTGCCGCGCCCGAAGGCCGCCGAGGCCGAGCGGGCACTCACCGACACGGAGCTGTTCTGGTCGGACTGGATGGGCGAGTACTCCTACGAGGGCCGCTGGGACGCGGCGGTCCGCCGGTCGCTGATCACGCTGAAGGCGCTCACCTACGCGCCGACCGGCGGCATCGTCGCCGCCGCGACCACGTCCCTGCCGGAGCAGCTCGGCGGGCCGCGCAACTGGGACTACCGGTTCTGCTGGCTGCGGGACGCGACGTTCACGCTGCAGGCGCTGCTCGGCACCGGGTTCGTCGCGGAGGCCAAGGCGTGGCGGGAGTGGCTGCTGCGCGCGGTCGCCGGCGACCCCGCCGACCTGCAGATCATGTACGGCATCGACGGGACGCGGCGGCTCCCCGAGTTCGAGCTGGACTGGCTGGCGGGCTACGAGGGGTCGTCGCCGGTCCGGGTCGGCAACGCCGCGTCCGACCAGTTCCAGCTCGACACCTGGGGCGAGGTGCTGGAGGGCCTGCACCTCGCCCGGACCACGCGCATCGAGACGGACCACAACGCCTGGGACATGCAGCTCGCCCTGATGGACTTCCTCGAAGGGCACTGGAGCGACCCCGACAACAGCCTGTGGGAGGTGCGCGGCGAGCGGCGCCACTTCGTCCACTCCAAGGTGCTCGCGTGGGCCGGCGTCGACCGCATGGTGCAGGGCGTCGAGCGGTACGGCCTGGAAGGGCCGGTCGACAGGTGGCGGGCGTTGCGCGAGGAGATCCACGCCGACGTGTGCGCCAAGGGCTTCGACGCCGACCGGGGCACGTTCACCCAGTTCTACGGGTCGCGGGGGCTGGACGCGGCGCTGCTGCTGATCCCGCAGGTCGGTTTCCTCCCGTGGGACGACCCGCGGGTGATCGGCACGGTCGACGAGGTGCTGCGCGAGCTGTACCGGGACGGGTTCGTGCTCCGCTACGACACGGCCGCCGACGGCGGCGGCGTGGACGGGCTGCCCGGCGACGAGGGCGCGTTCCTGGCGTGCACGTTCTGGCTGGCGGACGCGCTGCACGGCATCGGCCGCACCGAGCAGGCGACGGAGCTGTTCGAGCGGCTGCTCGGCCTGCGCAACGACCTCGGGCTGCTGAGCGAGGAGTACGACACCCGTACCGGGCGGCAGGTCGGCAACACCCCGCAGGCGTACTCGCACGTCGGGCTCGTCAACACGGCGCGGCGGCTGAGCGGCACCGAAAGGCGCCCGTCGTGACCCTGGAACCCGCGGAAGGAGAAGCGCCATGCGCGCCCTGACCGTCCTGCCGGACAAGCCCGGCTCGCTGGCCGTCACCGACGTCCCCGACCCCGAGCCCGGGGAGGGCGACCTGCTGGTCGACGGGCTCGCGGTCGGGGTGTGCGGCACCGACCGGGAGATCGCCGCCGGCGACTACGGCTGGGCGCCGCCCGGCCGCGAGCGGCTGGTGATCGGGCACGAGTCGCTCGGCCGGGTGCGGGAGGCCCCGTCCGGCGGCGGCTTCTCCCCCGGCGACCTGGTCGTCGGCGTGGTCCGGCGGCCCGACCCGGAGCCGTGCGGGGCGTGCGCGCACGGCGAGTTCGACATGTGCCGCAACGGCCGGTACACCGAGCGCGGCATCAAGGAGCTCGACGGGTTCGCGAGCCGGGCGTGGCGGGTCGAAGCCGACTACGCCGTGCGGCTGGACCCGCGGCTCGCCGAGGTCGGCGTGCTGATGGAGCCGGCCACGATCGTCGCGAAGGCGTGGGACCAGATCGAGAAGGTCGGCGGGCGGGCCTGGTTCGAGCCGCGCCGGGTGCTGGTGACGGGCGCCGGGCCGATCGGGCTGCTCGCCGCGCTGCTGGGCGTGCAGCGCGGGCTGGACGTGCACGTCCTGGACCGGGTGGCGGACGGCCCGAAGCCGCGGCTCGTCGCCGACCTCGGCGCGACCTACCACCACGAGGGCCTGGCGGAGGCGGTGCGCGGCGGCCCGCCGGACGTGGTGATCGAGGCGACCGGGGTGTCCCAGCTGGTGCTCGGCGCGATGGCGAACAACGCCGCGTACGGGATCGTGTGCCTGACCGGGGTGTCGCCGTCCGGGCGTTCGCTGGAGGTCGACGCGGGCGCGCTCAACCGCGAGATCGTGCTGGAGAACGACGCGATCTTCGGGTCGGTGAACGCGAACCTGCGCCACTACGCGGCGGCGGCGCGGGCCCTCGCCGAGGCCGACCTCGGCTGGCTGGGCCGGCTGATCTCCCGGCGCGTCCCGCTGGAGGAGTACGAGGCCGCCTTCACCTCCCATCCCGACGATGTGAAGGTCGTCATCGACCTGGAAGAGTGATCGCCGGAAAAAACTGCGGGCCGAAAGGCGGTCAATTCCGTGCAAGGTCGGCGGCGGCCGTCCGGCAATGCGGGAAAAGCCGTGCGGGGGCGGCGGCCGTCCGGTCAGGATGCGGGTCATGGCCTTCGCGTTGATGCGCGGGTACGACCACATCAACGTGGTGGCCCGCCTCGATCCGGTCGCGGCGGTGCGCGACCGGGAACTCGGCGAGCGGATTCTGCGCTATCCGAAGATCTTTCCCGCCGGCGCCCCCGACTTCGGGCACGCGGTGCAGCGCGGGGACGCGTGGCGCATCGGCGCGCTCGGCTGCGACGACCCGGCCGCGGCCCGCTACGCCCTCGCCATGGACCTGCGGACGGCGGCCGGCGCCGAACCGGACCGGGCGACCGCGGCGGCCATGCGGGCGGCGGCCGACCGGCTCGACCCGGAGGAGGGCGAGCAGCTCGCCAAGGACGAGTGGGAGATCGGCGACCGCCGCTACCGGATCGTCCGGGTCGAGAAGTTCATCCAGTTCGGTGACCGGGTGCTGGAGCCGCCCCGGTCCACCGACGCCGACCTCGCCGCGGACGGCCTGTTGCGCGACCACCCGATCGACCCGGCGGCGCCGTGCGGGCAGTGGGAGGCGCAGCTGCGGCTGAACCTCGTCGCGTTCATGCCGGTCATCGGGTCGGTCCCGGACATCGTCCGGACGGAGGCGCGGCACGCGGTCCAGGCGCATCCGGGGGTGGTGGTGCTGCCGCCCACGTTCATCGTGGTGGAGCTCGACGGCGACTCCTGGGCGCCGCTCACCGGCGGCGACGACCCCGACGAGGCGCGCGAGCGGCTGGCCGGGCACTTCACCGGCCTGCTGCCGCGCCTCCGCGAGTTCAGCGGCGACCCGCCGTCGGCTGCGGAGCTCGCCGAGTGGGAGGCGATGGCGGCCGGCATCCGGGCCACGCCCGGCCACGCGTTCAGCGTCCGCGGCCGGGAGTTCCGCACGGTCCGGGTGGCCCGCATGCTCCGCCTCGGCCGCGACGGCCCCGAGTCGCCGCGCCCGTCCGACCAGGAGCGCTACGGCCTCACAGCCGACGCCTGACCACCGCGCACGACGCAGGTTCTCTTGTCGAAGCCGATCGTGTCACCCGGTTCCGCGGATTGTGCGCGGCGCATGATGAACCGCGGCCAGAGCGCGTGCAGGCGACGTCATCGGCGGGCGGTGAAGAACATACGGAGGTCGTCGGCGAGGAGTTGGGGTTGCTCCTGCGCGGCATGGTGTCCGCCTTTGTCATAGGTGTTCCAGTGCACGATGGCGCTGTGGTCGCGTTCGGCGAGCGGGCGGATGGAAGGGAAGAAGTCGTCGGCGAAGCAGGCGAGACCCAGGGGGACCGATGACGGCTCGGCAGGCGGCTTGTTGCCGTGATAGCCGATCAGGGCCGAACTGCCGGCGGTGTCGGTCAGCCAGTAGATGGCGGCGTTGGTGAGGATGTAGTCGTCGCTCACCGCGTCACCGAACAGTTGCAGGTTCCAGGCCAACTGGCCGGCCGGGGAGTCGGCGAGCGCGTACGCCAGGGTCTGCGGCTGGGTGGACTGGAGGGCGAGGTAGGCGCTCCGGCCGGCCATGAAGCGTTCCAGGGCGGCCAGTTTCGCCCGGTCGTCGCTTCCCAGCAGGGCGCCCTCCGCCGGGTCGGCGGAGGGCAGGGAAAAGATCTGGGTGACGTGCACCCCGACGACGCGGCGCGGATCCAGGCGTCCGAGCTCGATGGAGATCAGGGAGCCGATGTCGTTGCCGTGCGCGCCGTAGCGTTCGTAGCCGAGTCGGCGCATCAACATCGACCACGCCGCGGCGACGCGGCGGCGGTTCCAACCTGGCTCACGCGGTGCGCTGGAGAACCCGAAGCCGGGCACTGAGGGGATGACGAGGTGGAAGGCGTCACTCAGCCGGTCGATCAGCGGCAGGAACTCGACGACCGACATGGGCCAGCCGTGGGTGAGGATGAGCGGCAAGGCGTCCGGCCGGGCCGAACGGATGTGCAGGAAGTGCACGTCAAGCCCGTCGACCTCGGTCAAGAACTGCGGGTGGACGTTGATGCGCTGCTCCCAGGCGCGCCAGTCGTAGCCGTCGCGCCAGTACTCGACCAGGTGCCGGACGCGGTCGGCGGGCACGCCGAGCCCCTGGCCGGGCAACGGACGGGTGAACCGAGTCGCGGCCAGCCGGGCCACCAGGTCGTCCAGGGGCTCTTGCGGGATCCTCACCTGGTACGGCCGCATCATGACCGGGCCGCCTCGTCCAACACCCGGGCCAGCGGTTCCGGTTCCGTGATCATCGGCCAGTGGCCGGCGTCCAGCGTGATGACCTCCATGCCCGGCATGCTCGGCGGGCCGCCCGGGTCGCCGGCGCAGGCGATGTAGGTGCGGGGCAGCCCCTGCACCGCACGCAGGTCGGCCGGCGCCGGGTCCTGGTAGGTGCCGATGGGCTGGCCGGCGCCGCGTGCCCGCAGCCAGGCCCGGTCTTCGACGGTGAGCCCGTGCGCACCGAAATTGGCGTCGATGATCTCGTCGCTCATCACCGGGATCCGCCCGTCCCGGACAGTCTGCATGATCGCATCGACGACGTGCGCGGGCGTGCCGTCGAACAGGCTCCTGCCCGGTTCGGGCAGGAGCGCGGCGAGGTAGACCAGCCGGGAGATCCGTCCGGGAATCATCGCGGCGGCGATCGTGGCGGGCGCTCCACCGTAGGAGTGCGCCACGAGCACCACCTCGCGCAGCCCGGCGTACTCGATCGCGGCCGTGATGTCGCGGGCATGCGTGGTGAGCGTCGTGTCCGACGATCCCAGATGCGCCCGGTCGCCGAAACCGGTGAGGGTCAGCGGGTGCACTTGGTGGCCGTGCGCGGTCAGCAGCGGCACGACGCGCTCCCAGGCCCATGCGCCGAGGAACGAACCGCCGACAAGAACGATGGTCGACATCGCGTCGACTCCCTTCGGTTGATCTCTTACCGGCGCAAGGCTAGGAAGGTTTGTGGACGCTTTCCGCCCTCATTAGGATCGAGATCGTGTCCCGTCCCGCGACGCGTGTCCTGGCACTGCTGGAGATCCTGCAAGACCGCGGCCTGGTGCCCGCCGACGAACTGGCCCGCCGTCTGGACGTCGACGCCCGCGCCGTTCGCCGCTACGTCACCGCCCTGCGCGACATGGACATCCCCGTCGAGTCCGTCCGCGGACGCTACGGCGGCTACCGGCTGGCCCGCGGCGTGCGCCTGCCGCCTCTGCTGCTCGCCGACGACGAAGCGGTCGCCGTCGCGGTCGCGCTGGCCACCGGCAAGCAGCACGAACAGGTGGGAGAGCCCGGCCCGACCGACCGGGCGCTGGTCAAACTCAACCGCGTCCTTCCTACGCCGCTGCGCCGGCGCGTCGCCGCGCTGATCGCCGCCACCTCCGCGACGACAGGCCCGCTGACCCCTGAACCCCACCTGGCGCTGACGCTCGCCGCGGCCGTCCACGCCCGCCGCACCGTCCGGATCGAGCACACCCGCGGCGCACGCGAGGTCGACCCGTACGGGCTCGTCGTGCACGCACGCCGCTGGTACCTGGTCGGCCACGACCATCTCCGCGCCGCCATCCGCATGTACCGCCTGGACCGGATCAGCGACGCCGCCGAACTGCCCGGCACATTCACCCCGCCCGACGGATTCGACCCCGTCACCCATGTACTGCGCACATTGACGCTCGGCGCCTGGACCCACCGCACGGAGGTATGGCTCGACACCGACCTGGACACCGCCCGCGACCATCTGCCGGCCACCTTCGGCGACCTGCACGCCTGCCCTGACGGCGGCGTGCTCCTGGTCAGCGGCGCGGAGGACCTGCCCGCCATGGCACGCATCCTCACCGGCCTGCCCTGGCCCTTCGCCGTCCGCCATCCGCCCGCACTGGTCGCGGCGCTCGCCGATCACGTCACCGCGCTCACCCTGGCCGTCGCCCGCTCCCGTCCCGCACCGTAGCCGCCGGCGCCCGGCATCCCCGCTGCGCGGCGGCGTCAAGGCCGCTGCTCTCGTCCGCGAAACAGCGATCTTCCTGCAACGGGCGCGTTGGTCCAGGCGAATGTCCAGGCATCGGCGACGCCGCACTGTGGATGGCGATCCGAGCCCACACGGCCTTGCCCTCGCCGACCGCGAACCATCCGCGGCCGCCGGACGCGAATGCCTGGACGAGGACGAGCTCGTTACGGGGTCTTGCGGGAGTGTTCACCTGCGGCGGGTGGGCGCTTCGCCGGGGACGCGTCATGATCATCGGGCTGGTGATCGCTGAGAGGGGCGTCGATGCGCGGGATCGTGGCCGGGATGATCGTGGTCGGGCTGGTGGGGGCCGGGGCCGTCCCGGCGGTCGCGGAGTCGGGGCCGGTGGACGGGGCCGGGTCCGGGGAGCGGCCGGACGTGCGGGTGCGGGCGCTGCCCTCGTCCGAGGTCGGGCAGGTGCGGTTCACCTCGTCGGAGCGGACCGCGCCCGGCGTCACCTTCCGGACGTTCGAGACGTCCGGGACCGGCGGGCGCGTTGTGGGCGACCTGCTGGACGTCGATCTGCGCAGCCCGAAGGTCTCCGTCGGGCTGCTGCGTCCGCCCGTGGTCGCGGCGCGCCGGACGGTGTCGGAGATGGCGGGCGCGCAGCACGCGGTGGCCGGGGTGAACGGCGACTTCTTCAACATCAGCGAGACGCATCCGGGGGTGCCGCCGACCGGGTCTTCGTCCGGGCCGGCGGTGGACGGCGGCCGTCCGCTCAAGGGCGCGGTGCCGGACGGGCAGCGGTTCGGGCCGGGGCTGCCGCCCGGCACGTCCACCGAGGACGTCATCGGCGTCGGCCGCGACCGGCGCGGCCACGTGGCGCGGCTCCGCCTGACCGGCACCGTCCGGTCGGGGAAGAAGTCCATCGCCCTGCGCGGGCTCAACCAGTACGCGCTCCACGTCGGCGGGGTCGGCGCGTTCGACTCGCGGTGGGGTGAGGTCTCCCGGCAGCGCGCCGTGTGCGGGACGGACGAGGTCCGCAGCGCCCCGTGCAGCACGAACGCCGCCGAGGTGACCGTGCGGCGGGGCGTGGTGACGGGCGTGTCCGACACGGTCGGCGCGGGCGCGATCCCCTCCGGGACGACCGTGCTGGTCGGGCGGGAGAAGGGCGCGGACGCGCTGCGCCGGCTCCGGCCCGGCGACCGGGTGCGGGTGTCGTACCGGTTCACCGGCCCGGTCCGCTTCCGGTTCGCGGTCGGCGGGTTCCCGATCCTGCGGGACGGCGAGCCGCTGGACGGCCTGAGCCCGAACGGACCGGCCCCGCGCACCGCCGCCGGGGTCAGCCGCGACGGCCGGCGCCTGTACCTCGTCGTGGCGGACGGCAGGTCGGAGCGGAGCGGCGGCCTGACGGTGGCCGAACTGGCGTCCCTGTTGAAGAAGGTCGGCGCCGACGACGCCGTCAACCTGGACGGCGGCGGCTCCACGACGTTCGTCTCGCGCGTCCCGGGCGGGCAGGCGGCGACCGTCCGCAACAGCCCGTCGGACGGGACGGAACGCGCGGTCGCCAACGGCATCGGCGTCTTCAGCGCCTCCTAGCCGCGCTTCCCGTCCCGATGGCGGGAGTCGGCACGCGCATCCCCTCCCGGCCCCCACAATGGTGCGGTGACCGATCTGGACCCGGGGCCGGACGAGCCGCAGCCATTCGCCCATCTGAGCGCGCCGAACGCGCCCGTGTACCGGGACGTGCTGCGCTCGTTCGCGCGGGCCAAGGAGCGCTTCATCGTCCACCTGCGTCCCGAGGACGTGGCCGCCGAGCTGCGCCGCGACGGCGACGAGCAGCTCGCGCAGGCCCTCGACAAGCTTGTCGAGTGGGGCAACCTGCGCGCCGACGCCGACACCGGACGCGTCACGACCGTCGAGGACTTCCACCGCAAGCGGTTCCTGTTCCAGCTCACCGCGGCCGGACACGCCGCCGAGCAGGCCATCGCGTTCTACGAGGACGCGATCGGCCGCCGCGGCGTGCTCCAGTCGGTGGCTCTCACCGACATCGCCGACCGGCTCGCGGGCCTCGCGGCGCTCGCGGACGAACCCGATCCCGACCCGGCCAAGGTCCACCTGCTGCTGCTGACGCTGGCCGAGCGGTTCTCCTCGCTGGCCGACAACGCGCAGGCGTTCATGGCGTCGCTGCGCCGGGCGATCGACTTCTCCGACGGAGACGTCGACGGCTTCATCGCCTACAAGGAGCGGCTCATCGACTACATCAACCGGTTCATCGCCGATCTCGCCAACTCCGGTGCCCGGATCGCGGCGCTGCTGGACGATGTGGAGGCGCGCGGACACGAGCGGCTGCTGACCGTGGCGGCGCGGCGGGAGGCGTCCGACGCGGTGCCGGAGGGCGCGGACGCCGCCGAGGCGTTCGGCCGCGCGGAGGCCGCGGCGCTGGAGTCGTGGCGCAACCGGTGGCGGGGCCTGCGCGACTGGTTCGTGTCCGGCGGGACGGGCCGCCCGTCGCAGGCGCGGCTGCTGCGGCAGTCGGCCGTGACGGCGATCAAGCAGCTGGTCGACACGGTGGGGCTGCTGAACGAGCGGCGCTCGGGCCGGTCGGACCGGTCCGCCGACTTCCGGACGCTGGCCCGCTGGTTCGCGGACGCGCCGGACGCGGAGGCCATGCACCGGCTGTGGCGGGCGGCGTTCGGGCTGACGTCCGCGCGGCACCTGACCGTCACCGCCGCGACGGTGGCGGCGTGGGAGGAGGACGCGCCGCAGGGGCTGCCGTGGGCGGACGCAACGCCGGTGCGGATCTCGCCGCAGCTGCGCCGGACCGGCTCCTACGAGCGGCGCGGCAAGCCCAACCGCGTGCAGGACCGGTCGGAGCTGCGCCGGATGCTGCGCGAGCGCGCCGACCGGGAGGCGGCGGAGACGGCGGCGGCGCGGGCGCGGCTGCGCACCGGCGGCCCGGTACTGCTGTCGGAGCTCGGCGTGCTCGACCCGCGGGCGTTCCGGCTGTTCCTGGCACTGCTGGGCGACGCGCTGGCCGCGCGGCTGCCGGGCGACACGGAGGTGAAGGCGCTCACCGGGGACGGGTCGATGGAGGTGCGGCTGTCACTCGTCCCGGACGGCGGCGAGATCCGCATCGCGACCGAGGACGGCGTGCTCACCGGCCCGGAGCACGTCATCGAGATCACCGATCTGAGCGGGGGCGGAACGTGAGCGACGACGACCTCGCGCGGCGCCGGTCGGCGCTGCGGGCGCTGCTGAAGCGGCCGCTGCTGACGGTCGAGTCCGGTCCGGAGGACCTCGTCCTCGTCCGCCGGTACCAGTCGGAGCTGCGGGACTGGCTGAACCGGGAGACGGGCTGGCGCCTCCATGTGGACGCCGAGACGGCCCGCCTGTTCAAGACGGCGCCGACACTCGACGACGGGACGCATCCGGCGCGCGGCAGGGCCGGGGAGCCGTTCGGGCGGCGCCGCTACGTCGTGCTGTGCCTGGCGCTGGCGGTGCTGGAGCGCGTCGATGCCCAGACGACGCTCGGCCGGCTCGCCGAGGAGGTGCTGAACGCCGCCGCAGAGCCGGACCTGGCGTTCCCGTTCACCCTGGACAGCCGGGCGGAGCGCGCCGATCTGGTCGCGGTGGTGCGGCTGCTGCTCGGCTGGGGCGTGCTGCGGCGGGTGTCAGGAGACGAGGAGTCGTACCTGTCGGCGTCCGGGGACGTCCTGTACGACGTGCGCCGGGTCGTCCTCGCGTCGCTGCTCACCGGGGTGCGCGGGCCGTCCACGGTCACCGCGGCGGGGTTCGAGGAGCGCCTCGCCGAGCTGACCGACGAGCCCGTCCCCGATACGGACGAGCTGCGGAACCGGGCGCTGCGGCGCGGCCTGACGCGCCGGCTGCTGGAGGATCCCGTGGTGTACTACGACGACCTGGACGACGCCGAACGCGGCTACCTCGTCTCCCAGCGCGTCGCGATCACCCGCCGGATCGAGGAGGCGACAGGTCTCGTGCCCGAGCTGCGGGCGGAGGGGATCGCCATGGTCGATCCGGACGACGAGCTGACCGACGTGCGGATGCCGGAGCAGCGCACCGACGGGCACGTCACGCTTCTGGTCGCCGAGTACCTGGCGGGACGTGCGGAGGCCCGGCGGGACGAACTGGAGGCGTTCGTCCGGGACGCGGCGGCGCGGCACAGATCGTTCTGGCGCAAGGGCGTCACCGAGCCGGGCGCCGAGTCCGAACTCCTGGACATCGCGCTCGGGAAGCTGGCGGCGCTGCGGCTGGTGGAGGTGCTGCCGGGCGGGCTGGTCCGGGCACGTCCCGCGATCGCGCGGTACGCCGTCGAGGAACCGACCGTCCGGGAGCCAGGGCGGTCGCCGGGGGGCGCGGGGGGGCGTCCCCCCACAGGGAACACGAGAAGGGCCGTGGGATGAGCGGGATGCCCCTGCCAGCGTCCGAGCGCTGGAAGCCGCTGCGCGCCGGGCTGGTCGACATGTTCTACTACGACGTCGAGGAGTTCCGGTTCCATGACGGGCGGCTGCTGCTGCGCGGCAACAACGGCACCGGCAAGTCGAAGGTGCTGGCGCTGACGCTGCCGTTCCTGCTGGACGGCGAGCTGTCCCCGCACCGCGTCGAGCCGGACGGCGACCGGCAGAAGCGGATGGAGTGGAACCTGCTGCTCGGGGGGAGGCATCCGCATCCGGAGCGGCTCGGCTACACCTGGCTGGAGTTCGGCCGGCTCCACCCGGACGGGACGCCGGAGTACCGGACGCTCGGCTGCGGGCTGAAGGCGGTGAAGGACCGCGGCATCGTCCGGCACTGGTTCTTCGTCACCTCGCAGCGGGTCGGCGCCGGTCTCTCCCTCGTCTCGGAGACCGGCGTGTCGCTGACGCGGGAGAAGCTCCGCGAGGCGGTGGACGGCCACGGCATCGTCTACGACCGGGCGTCGGACTACCGGCGGGCCGTGGACGACGCGCTGTTCGGGCTGGGCGAGCACCGGTACGAGGCGCTGGTCAACCTGCTGATCCAGCTTCGCCAGCCGCAGCTGTCGAAGAAGCCGGACGAGCGGCTGCTGTCGCGGGCGCTGACCGAGGCGCTGCCGCCGCTCAGCCCCGCACTGATCACGACGGTCGCGGAGGCGTTCCGCGGCCTGGACGAGGAGCGGGACGCGCTGCACGCGCTGGAGGAGGCGCACAAGGCCGCCGGCGACTTCCTCCGGCACTACGTGCGTTATGCCCAGATCGCCGCGAAGCGGAAGGCCGCCGGCCCGCGCCTCACGCAGAGCAGGTACGAGCACCTCAACCGCGACCTCACCGAGGCGGAGACGCGGTTCGCGGCGGCCGAGACCGAGTTGGCCGAGGTGGCGGGGCTGCTGGACGGGCTGGCCGCGGAGAAGACCCGGCTGGAGGCGCGCCGGCGGGCGCTGGAGACCAGCCCGGAGATGCGCGACGCCGAGCGCATCGGGCAGATGGGCGAGGAGGCCCGCCGGCGCGACGCGCACGCGAAGGCGCGGGAACGCGACCGCGACGAGCTGTCCGGGGAGGTGGCGCGCAAGCAGGCCAGAGCGGAGACGACGCGGTCGCGGGCGGAGGATGCCGAGTCGTCCTTCGACACCGTCCGGGACCGTTCGGCGGCGCTGGCGGCGGCCGCCGGATTCGGTCCGGCGCACGCCTCCGCCATGGACGGCTGGGAGGCCGGCCTCACGGAGGCGCGCCGCGCGACCGGCGCGCTCGCCGACGACCGGTCCCGTGCCCTCACCGAACTCGACCGGCTGATGGCGGCGGTCACCGCCGCGCGGACCCGGCTGGAGACCGCCACCGCCGAGGCGGAACGCCTGGTCGGCGAACTGCAGGCGGCGGCCGAGCGGATCTCCGCGGCGGAAACGGAGACGCGGGCGGGTGCCGCGGACCTGCTGGACGCCTACGTCGCCTACCTGGCCGGGCTGGTCGAGATCCGGGTGGACGACCCCGACGCGGTCCTGGCGAAGCTGGAGGGGTGGGCCGAGACCGCCGACGGGCGCAATCCCGCGGCGACCGCCGTGGACGACGCCGCCCGCGAGGCCACGGCCGCGCTCGGTGGCCGGGTCGCGGACGCGGAGTCCCGGCTGCGGGCCGAACGCGCCGCCGAGACTTCGCTGCTGGAGGAGATCGGGCGACTGGAGGCGGGCGGGCACGACGTCCCGCCCGTCCCGTACACGCGCACCGCCGCGCGGGAGGGCCGGCCGGGCGCGCCGCTGTGGAAGGTCGTCGACTTCGCCGAGACCGTGCCCGCCGACCACCGCGCCGGGCTGGAGGCCGCGCTGGAGGCGTCCGGCATCCTCGACGCCTGGGTGACGCGGGACGGCGCGCTGCTCGGCTCGGACGACGCGTTCCTGCTGACCGGGGAGGCCGTTCAGGGGCCGTCGTGCGCCCTGGTGCTGCGTCCCGCGATCGACCGCGCCGACCCGCAGGCGGCCGCGCTCACCGCCGACGCGGTGCGGGCCGTCCTCGCCGGGCTGGGGCTCGGTCCGGGCGCGCGGACGTGGGTCGCGGTGGACGGCCGGTGGGCGAACGGCGTCCTCGGCGGTTCCTGGCGCAAGGACAGCGCCGACTTCATCGGCGAGGGCGCCCGCGAGGCGGCCCGCCGCGCCCGCATCGACCGGCTCCGCGCCGACCTCGCCGAGACCCGGTCCCGGATGGCGGCGCTGGGCGCGGAGCTGGACGGCCTGGCGGCGCGGCGGGAGACGCTGGCCGCCGAGCACCGGGCCGCTCCCCGCGACACCGCGCTGCGCGAGGCCCACGTCCGGCTCGCCGGCGAGCACCGCAGGCGGCGGGAGCTCGACGGCGAGCACACACGCGCGGAGGAGGCCGTGGCACGGCGCCGCGAGGAGGTCTCGGCGGCGGCGGAACGGGTCGCCGAGTTCGCCTCCGACGTCGGCCTGCCCGACGGCGGGCCGGAACTCGCACGGGTGCGGGAGGCGGTCGGCGGGTACCGGATGGCGCTGGCCGAGCTGTGGCCCGCCGCGCAGACCCTGCTCGCGGCGCGGGAGTCGGCCCGGGAGGCGGCCGAGGAACTCGCGCGCGTCCGGGACCGGCTGGCGGAGGCCGCGGAGCGGGCCGCGGAGGCGCGCGGGCAGGCCGATGCCGCCGCCGAGGCGCACCGGGCGCTGGTCGAGACGGCGGGCGCCGCCGTCGACGAGCTGTTCCGGCGGCTGGAGGAGGTCAAGGGGGCCATCACCGACCGGGAGGTAGCCGAGTCGCGGGCACGCGACCGCGAGCGGTCCGCGGTCGCGGAACGCGGCAAGGCCGAGGAGGCCCGCGACAGGCTGCGCGAGCAGATCACCGAGGCGGCCGAAGTCCGCGACGGGGCCGTGGCGGACTTCCGCGCGTTCGCCGCGACCGGCCTGCTGGCCGTGGCCGTGCCCGCTTTGGACGTCCCGGACCCGGCCGAGGAATGGGCGCCCAACCCGGCGGTCCTGCTGGCCCGCGCCGTCAACACCGAACTCGACGCGGTCGACGACGGCGACGGCCCGTGGGACCGCGTCCAGAAACGGGTCTCCGAGGAGCACAAGCTGCTGTCGGACGCGATGTCCCGGCACGGGCACTCGGTCGGCCTCACCGTCCACGACGGGGTCATGGTCGTGGACGTGCTGTTCCAGGGCCGCACCCGCGACGTCCCCGGGCTCGCGGACGCGCTCCAGGCCGAGACGGAGCAGCGCGCCCGGCTGCTGTCGGCGCGCGAGCGGGAGATCCTGGAGAACCACCTGCTGAACGAGGTCGCGGGCACATTGCAGGAGCTCATCGCCGCCGCCGAGGACGAGGTGCGGGAGATGAACGCCGAGCTGACGTCCCGCCCCACCTCCACCGGGATGCGGCTGCGGCTCGTCTGGAAGCCCGCGAAGGACGCCCCTGAGGGCCTCGGCCGCGTCCGGGAGAAGCTCCGGCAGACCATCGACGCCTGGTCGGCCGACGACCGCGCCGCCGTCGGCCGGTTCCTGCAGGAGCAGATCGCGCGCGAGCACGCCGACAACCCGGCGTCCGGCTGGACGGAGCAGCTCACCCGCGCGCTGGACTACCGGTCGTGGCACGCGTTCACGATCCAGCGCCTCCAGGACGGGCAGTGGCGTCCCGCGACCGGCCCCGCGTCGGGCGGCGAACGGGTGCTCGCCGCTTCGGTCCCGCTCTTCGCGGCGGCTTCCGCGCACTACAAGTCGGCCGGCAACCCGTACGCGCCCCGGCTCGTCGCCCTGGACGAGGCGTTCGCGGGCGTGGACGACGACTCCCGCGCCAAATGCCTCGGCCTGCTCGCCACCTTCGACATGGACGTGGTCATGACGAGCGAACGCGAATGGGGCTGCTACCCGCAGGTGCCGGGCCTGTCGATCTGCCAGCTGTCCCGCCGGGACGGCATCGACGCGGTCCTGGTGACGCCGTGGCGCTGGGACGGCCGCGAACGCACGCGCGCCGACCTGCCCGTCCCCGAACCGGCGACCGGGCAGGCGAACATCTTCGAATGACGGACACCGACCGCCTCCGCCGCCTGCTCGGCGGGCCGGACACCGCCTGGCTGGTGCGGCGCGTCCGCTCGCGGCTGGAACGCGGCACCCCGCTCACCGGGAAGGTCACCCTGGCGCGGGCCACGGCCGCCGAACGCCGCGCGGCCGAGCTGCTGCTCGGCCGCCGCGCGGGCTCCGGAACGTCGCTGTCGGTTCCGCTCCCCGAGGTCGACCGCGTCCTGCGCGCCAGCGGCGCGTCCCCGGACGGCCTGGCCGCCGCCGTCGAACTCCTGGACGGCCCCGTACGCGACCTGACCCGCGAGCACGCCGCGATCGCCGCCGCGTGGCGGGACGCCTTCGCGCCGCTGGACGACGCCCTCGCCGCCCGCCCCGAACTGGCCGAATGGCGCGCCTGGCTGGACGCGACCGGCGTCGTCCGGCGCCTGACGTCCGGCCCCGCCGAAGCCGGGGACGTGCTCCGCCGCCTCGCCGCCGTGGTGCGCCGCCTCCCGTCCCCGGACATCCCCCTCGGCCAGTTCGCCGCCGAGACCTGCGGGCACGCCCACGCCTTGGACGACGGCCCGCTCGCCTCCCTGGCCCTGTCGTCCGCACGCGCCCTCACCGGCCGACCGTTCCGCGCGGACGGCGGCGCCGAGGCCCGCCGCGAAACCTGGGCGGCCGTCGGTGTGCACCTGGACGAACTCTCCTCGACCGTCCTGTGCCTGGGCCTGCCCGGCGACGCGCACACCCCTATGGGCCGGATGCTCGCCGCCATGCGCGGCGAACCCGTGTCGCTCACCCTCCGCCAGCTGCGCCGCCACACGGCCCCCATACGGGCAGGCCTCGTCCGCATCTGCGAGAACCCGGTCGTGGTGGCCGCCGCGGCCGACGCGCTGGGTTCCGCCTGCCCGCCGCTCGTCTGCTGCAACGGCCGTCCGTCAATGGCGGTCTGGCGCCTGCTGGAACTCCTCGCCGGAGGCGGCGCAGAGTTCGCCTACCACGGCGACTTCGACTGGGGCGGCGTGGCGATCGCCGCCGCCGTCCACGCCCGCATCGGCTGGCGTCCCTGGCGCTACGACGCGGCCGCCTACCTCAAGGCGACCTCGGACACACCCCTGGCGGGCCGTCCGGTCGCGACCCCCTGGGACCCGCCCCTGGGCACCGCGATGCAGGACCGCGCCGTCCGCGTGGAGGAAGAGCAGGTTCTCACCGACCTCCTCACCGACCTGGCCTCTGACGACATCGACGCTTATACGCTCTTCTCGTGAAGGACTCCAAGGAGCGGGCACGGGCTTTCGCCCAGCAACTCGAACGCGACGCCGCGAAGTATCCGGACGAACGCGCGGAGATCCTGCTGGAGGCGGGCGGCCAGTGGTCCTTGGCAGGCGAGCGCCACCGGGCACTGCGGATCTACGACGACGTCATGGCCATGGACGCGGGCGAGGATTCACAGTTCGCCGCCGCGGAGAAGATCTCCCTGCTCGCCGAGCTGGGCCGTACCGACGAGGCGGAGGCGCAGATCATCCGGCTCGGCAGGGCCCGCGTCCACTCGGGGCCGGCCCAACTGGTCGCGGAGTTCCTCGAAGAGCAGGGACGACTCGAGGAGGCCCTCACCTGGTTCAACACCGCGTGCCGCGACCTCATGGCGGACGACGGGGAACTCGCCGAGGCCGAGCTGTTCCTCCGGCCCGAGCTGCGCGGACGCCAGCGCGTCCGCCAGAAACTCGGCCTCCCGCCCGACACGCTCGACCTGCACACCGAGGACGAGCAAGCCGAAATCGACGAACTCTTCAGAAAGGCCGCGGCCCCGTCCCAGCCGAACGCGGGCTCGTTCTTCGTCCGGTCGGACGTCGTACGCGCCTTCGCCGAGGGCCTCGTCCACGGCACCGCCCCCACTGACGCGTCCGGCTATTTCCGCGACGTCGAACGCGGCTGGCGCGCCTCCCTCGACGAACTCGACGCGTCCAAACTGCGCGTCCTCCCCACGATGGTGGACGACCTCCTCAAGTACGCGGACGACCACGACCGCGACCCGAAGGAGAAGCAGACCCGCACCGACCATCTGAGGGACCGCATCCGCGAAGGCGCCCCCACCCTCGACTGGCCCCCCGAACGCAACGCCCCCTGCTGGTGCGACTCGGGCCGCAAGTACAAGAAGTGCTGCGGCTCCCCCACCAACCGCTGAGGCTCAGGAGCCGGGTTTGCCGTCCTGGTGGCGTTTGTCGCGGACGTAGATGGTGTTTCCCTTGCCGTCGCCGGGACCGCGGCGGTCCAGGACGAACAGGGTCGTCGCGGCGATCAGCTCGCTGAGCTTGCTGTAGCCGTAGTTGCGGGAGTCGAACTCGGGGCGCTGCTTGGTGATGATCTGGCCGACGCTGCCCAGGGCGGCCCACCCGTCCTCGTCGGACGCGGCGTCCACGGCGTTGCGGAGAAGGTTGACGAGCGCGGTGTCCCGCTTCAGCTTGGCGGCCGGCGTCGGGGGCGCCGGCTTGAGCGTCTCGGCGGCCGGGGTGGCCGGGCCCTGGTCGTACAGCAGGTTCTCGATGTAGATGAACTTGTCGCACGCCGCCACGAACGGCTTGGGCGTCTTGCGCTCCCCGAACCCGTAGACGGTCAGCCCGGACTCCCGTATCCGCGCCGCCAGCCGGGTGAAGTCGCTGTCGCTGGACACGATGCAGAACCCGTCGAAGCGGTCGGAGTACAGCAGGTCCATCGCGTCGATGACCATCGCCGCGTCGGTGGCGTTCTTGCCTGAGGTGTAGGCGAACTGCTGGATCGGCTGGATCGACTGGTCGAGCAGGTGCTCCTTCCAGCCCCGCAGGTTCGTCCCCGTCCAGTCGCCGTAGGCGCGCTTGACGTGTGCGGTCCCGTACTTGGCGACCTCGGCCAGCAGCCCCTCGACGACTCCGGGCTGCGCGTTGTCGGCGTCGATGAGCACCGCCAGCCGGTCGGCGTTCTCGTTCACCATGCCGCACGCCTCCTCACGGTCTCCGCCGGGTGGGAACCCGTCCAGTACATCAGACCCTGCCGCTCCCGTCGGGCGGCGAGAGGAGGGCGCCAAGTGCGGCGGCGCCGTCGAGGAGGGCTCTGGAGCGGGCGTCGATGGCGGCGTCTCGGACGGCCAGCGCGGAGGCGACGTCCTCCAGCCGCCGGGCGCTCCGCAGCTCCGGCATGAGGGCCCGGAGGGGTTCGATGCGGTATCCGGCCTGGCGCAGCTGGTGGACGATCCGCGCGTCCCGCACCTGGGCCGGGGTGTACCGCCGCGTTCCCCCGGCCGGGTCGCGGTCGGGGACGACGAGCTGCTCCTTGTCCCAGTGCCGGAGTGTCGAGGGGCGCACGCCGAGCGCGGCGGCGAGTTCGGAGATGCTCATCGCGTCCGAGGCGCGGACGTCGTCGAGCGGCTCGCCGGAGATCGCCTGGGCGGCGTCCCTCGCCAGCCGTACCTCCCCGCGCTCCGCGTGGAGGCGTGCGTGCACCGCGTCGAGAAGGGCGAGCGCCTCCGCGGCGGGACCCTGGTGGACGGCCCGGACGATCCTCTTGGCCTCGACCGGCCCCGCGCCCGCCGCGAGGGCGCGGTAGGCCACCGCGGACCGCACGTGCGTCTCCCCGTAGACGCGGTAGCCCGTGGCCGTGCGCGTCGCCGGCGGCAGGACGCCGTCGCGTTCGAGATTGCGCACCTGCTGGACGGAGTACCCGGCGCGCCGCGCGACGTCGACCGTGCGCATGCCGCGCGAGTTGAGACCTGACACCACGAAGCCCCTCAGTACCGGTCCGAAAGTCTCCACAAGCACTTCAATGCCAGGCTAGAACGCATGACGATGGACGAGATCATCGATTTCACGACGGGCCTCGACGGCGTCCTGGCCTCCCGGCCGGGCCCGGGTGACGGGTCGCCGGAGATCAGCTGGGGCGACACGTTCTTCTACTACTCGCCGGACGGCGTCGTCCCGGCGAACACCCAGCCCTTCGCGACGCTCGTGACCAAGGACTATCCCGGCGACGAAGCATCGCGCCTGGACCGGCCGGGTGCCTTCCGCGTGAACATCTCCGCCGGGAAAGAGGCGTTCGTGCGCTGGACCGGCCACGCACCGCGCGAGCCAGCCGGTGCCGAGGTCGACGCCAGCACCGCCGACACCGTCATCGCGCATCCCGTCTACGGCGCCGTCGGCTGGCTGGCGGTGGTGAACCCGGGCCCGCGCACTGAAGCCGCCGTCCGCGAACTGCTGGAGGCGGCCTACCGCCTCGCGCGTGCGCGCCACGAGCGACGCGCAGGCGCGGACGGAAGTTGACCCCGCGGCGTCAGGCCGGCTTGCGGGCCACTCCACCCCAGAGGGCGGCCGGGGCGGACGCCTCAAGGTCCGAGCGGGGGCGCCAACGCGGAACCTCGACGACGCCGGGCTCGACGAGGTCCAGCCCGCTGAAGAAGCCGGTGACCTGCTCGCGGTCGCGCAGCGTCACCTTCTCCGCCGACTTCTCGTTCATGGCCCGCTCGAACGCGGCCATCTCCTCGGGGAAGATGTCCCTCGCCGTGTGGGACGCCACCAGGTGGCTGCCCGGCGGGACGGCGGCCATCAGCGTGTCGACGATCTTGTAGGGGTCCGCCTCGTCGGAGATGAAGTGCAGCACGGCGATGAGCATGACCGCCACCGGCTGGGTGAAGTCCAGCGTGCGGCACGCCTCCTGCAGGATCCTGGCGGGGTCCCGCAGGTCGGCGTCGATGTAGTCGGTCGCGCCCGCTCCGCTGCTCTTCAGCAGCGCCTCGGCGTGGACGAGCACGATCGGGTCGTTGTCGACGTAGACGATCCGGGACTCGGGCGCGATCGCCTGGGCGACCTCGTGGGTGTTGTTCGCCGACGGCAGGCCGGTGCCGATGTCGAGGAATTGGCGGATTCCGGCCTCGGCGACCAGGTACTCCACCGTCCGCGCCAGGAACGCGCGGTTCGCCCGGACGGACTTGACCGTGGACGGGAAAGCCTGCAGCCCGGCTTCGGCGGCCGCGCGGTCGGCGGCGAAGTTGTCCTTGCCGCCGAGCCAGGCGTCATAGACCCGCGCGGGATGAGGGATGTTCGTATTGACCCGGGAAAGCTTGTCCTGGCCTGACGCCTCTCCGTCCGATGCCACGAACCCTCCTCAAACGCCGCTATCGATATTGCCCGACATCATACGATCGCCACGCCCTCCGAAGTGCTCGGCGATGAACCCGGAACGATCGGCGGGCGTCCGAGCCAGGAAGCGGTCGTCTTCGACCGTGCCCCCTGAGCCGAGGACGGATACATGGCGACACCCGGAGCGGAGCGCGACCGAGGCTGGATCGTGTTCGGTGTGCTGTTCCTTTGCGTGGTGCCGTTCCTGTTCATCGGCGGCAGGGGGCTGCTCGCCTTCGGACGGGAATCGGCGGCGACGTACGGCGCGTCTGGCAGTGCCGGAACGCTGACCATCACCCATGAGACCTCCGGCCGCGGGCACCAGTCGGGCTGGAAATGCTACGGGGACTTTCGCTCTGATCGGGGCGCGCACACGTCCAATGTCAGGGTGAAGCACTCGGGCTCCTGCGACCGGGGCCGGCGGATACCGGTACAACTCTCGGACGGAATCGCCTATGAGCGCGGATTGTGGAGTTGGTCGCGCCTTGCGCTGACCATGTTCGTCACCGTCCTCTTCCTTGGCGGCGGTTATGCGGCGCTCGGTTTCGGCACGGCGTTCGTGCGGTCCGGCCTTCGGAGCGTCAGGCGATGAGGGACGGGGAGTCCAGGTCGCGGGCGTGGTGGGCGTGGCGGGTGGTCATGGTGCGGAACATCTCGTCGCCGCGCGGGGTGCGTTCCACGAGCATCGAGGCGCCGATCGCCATGACGATGCCGTGGAAGGTGTGGTGACGGTAGGCGGTCCAGCAGTCGTCCCAGGTCAGGACGACTCCGCGGGCCGTCAGGGCTTCGTGGTAGCGCTCCACCAGCGCCTTCTCGTGGGCGCGGCGGGCCTCGGTGGGCAGGCTTGAGCCCAGGAAGTAGGAGAGGTCGGCGAGGCCGGGGCCGTACGCGCAGGTCTGCCAGTCCAGGACGGCGGTGCGGGGGCCGCCGAACAGCAGGTTGTCGGCACGGAAGTCGCCGTGGGACAGGGTCAGCGGCCCCTCGCGGGCGGTCAGGTAGGCCGGCAGCGAGGGCATGAACTCTTCGATCAGGGCGATGACGTCGGGGCCCAGCTCGGCGGCGTAGCGGTCCTTGAAGCCGGTGTAGAGGTCGGTGACCATCGCGGCGGTGAAGGCGGCGGCGTCGGCGTCGTGGCGGTTCAGCCAGGGCAGGGCGGCCAGGCCGGGGTCCTCCCAGCCCGCCGCGTGGAAGGCGGCCATCTCGATGATCGCGGCTGCGGCGTCCTCGGGGGTGACGCCCGCGAGCTGGTCGCCGGGCCGCGCGGGGGCGAGGTCCGCCAGCAGGACGGTGTACTCGTCCTCCTCGGCGGCGTAGGCCGAGAAGTAGCAGGTGGGGATGCCCGCGTCGAGGCCGTCCGCGAGTTCGGCGTAGAAGCTCGCCTCGACCTCGTAGGTGCGGATGGCGCGGGCGGCGGCGCGGCTGGACGGGTCGGCGGCCGGGACCTTCGCGACCATGGTGGGCGGGAGGGGCGTCTCGCCCGCGTAGGTGAGGTGCAGGCGGAGGCTGTCGGAGACCTGTCCGGTGCCCACCGGTTCGGCCCGGACGGCGGTCACCTTCGTTTCGAGGGCGTCCGACAGCCAGGACGCCGTCAGGTCCCCGGCGCCGGAGGCGGGGGTCATGCGCTCTCCTCGGCCAGGTGGGTCCAGCCGTGGTCCTGCCAGCCGGGGGGCTGGTGCCATTCCGTCCAGCCGTGGCCGGTGCGCCCGTCCTCGGTCTCGAAGCGGCACAGGGCGCGGGGGAAGTGGGCGTCCCGCCCGTCGGGGGACGTGACGGAGACGGGGGCGAAGGCCACCGGGGTCACGGTCATGGGGGCGCCGGGGAAGCGGAGGTCGGAGCGGGCGGGCAGGCCGTCGGCGAAGGACGTCTCGGCGGAGAAGCCGGCGCGGTGCTCGATGTCGCCGCCCGGCGGGACGGCGAAGCACGGCCACGGGAGCGGGAGGCCGACGTTGGCCTGCATGCCGTGGACGAACATGCCGTCGGAGAGGCGGCCGGACGTCCAGAGCCAGGAGACGTTCCACCAGTCGCGCTCGCCCCAGCTGTGGTCGCGCTCCCCGGGCGCGTCCACGGCGATCTTCTCGCCGGCCACGCTGACCAGGCCGGAGACGGTGCACGGGATCTCGTAGCGCGGGATGTCCTTGTAGGGGTAGACGCCGCTGACGGTGTCCCAGCGCAGGTCGAAGGAGAGCCCGGCGGTCCCGGTGGCGGGGCCGGACGGGTCGGGGTGGACGGACGCGGTGCCCTGCAGCGTGATCCGGGCCGGGCCGAAGGGGTCGGGGATCTGCTGGGTCGCGGTGTAGGCGTCGGCGTGGACGTCGGCCGTGCCGGGCTTGGGCAGCGGCGCGTTGTTGTCGGCGATGAGGAGCAGCGGATGGCCGGGGCGCACCAGCGCGGCCCAGTACCAGGCGCGGTCCCAGTTCGGGTAGAGGCCGAGCCGGACGTAGCCGGCGACGGAGCCGTCCGGGGCGGCGAAGTCGAAGTAGTAGGACTCGTTCCACAGCAGTTCGGGGCCGGGCTCGTGCAGTCCCTCGTCCGCGGGCGTCAGGTTCCAGGTGCCGTGCTCGACGATCCTCGCCATGGACCCTCCGAAGGTTCCGAACGCGATTCTAGAGCGCCGATCCTAACCCTGGCGGCGGCGCTTCCAACAGGGATCAGCCCCGGCGGAACGGCGGAAATCGTAAGATCACCGACAGACCTCGGCCGCAGCCGTTCCCTAGCGGCCGAAGGCCAGCAGGAGCGAGCCCTTGTCGTTGGGGTACGGGGTGAACATGTCGCCGGTCAGGACGTAGACCATGCCGTGCGCGACGACCGCGCCGCCCCCGCCGGCGAGGGAGCCGCCGCGTCCGGTGCCGCCGTCCACGGTCGGGAAGTCGGCGATGGTGTCGAAGCTCCAGAGCACCTCGCCGGTGCGGGACGAGTAGGCGCGCATCTTGCCGTCCATGCTGCCCTCCCAGACCAGGCCGGGGGTGGTGGTGACGGCGGGCGGATGGCCGAGCCGGCAGACGCCCGGGTACTGGGACGCGCCGCCGGTCGTGCATCCGTCGGAGGGGTTCGGCGTCTTCCAGATGACGTGGCCGTTGGCGGGGTCGAGCGCGTAGAGGGTGCCGGGGTTCGCCATGTAGGTCGCGATGTAGAGGCGGTGCCCGTCGTAGGACGACCCCCACTGGATGCCGCTGAGGCCGCCGCCCGGCATGGGCGTGGAGAGCTGCCGCTGCCACACGATCTGGCCGGTGCGGGCGTCCAGGACGTGGTAGACGCCGACCTTCTGGCCGATGCCGATGAGGCGGCGCCCGCCGGCGGTGAAGATGTTGGGCGCGGCGCCGAGGTCGAAGTCGAGGGCGGTCCCGTCGGGCAGGTTGGGGCAGTACTGGTGGTCTTCCGGGGTCGGGCTGCTGCACTCCTGGCGCCAGGTGTCGACGTCGGTCATCTTGCGCGTCCAGCGTGCGCGGCCGGTGCGGGTGTCCAGGGCGAGGACGGAGTCGAAGTGGCCTCCGCTGCCGGTGTAGTTCTGCCCTGTGCCGACGTAGAGGGTGCGGGTCGCGGGGTCGATGGCGGGGGTGCTCCACACGCCGCCACCGGACGGCGCATAGCGCGGCACCCCGTTGGGCCAGGTGCCGTCCTGCTTCGGCTCGGGGACGGTGTAGTAGCGCCAGTCGAGTTCGCCTGTATCGGCGTCCAGTGCGTCGACGTGGCCGCGGAACGTGCAGCAGGCGTGGTCCTTGCCCAGGAGGTTCTCACCGCTGGACACACCGACGTAGACGCGGCCCTGGTAGACGATGGGCGAACTCGTCACGATGGCGCTGACGGTGGTGTCGAGCCGGGTGGCCCAGAGCAGTTTCCCCGTGTATTGGTTCAGCGCGTACATGTAGCCGCGGGTGTCGCCGAAGTACACCTTGCCGCGCGATACGGCGGCGCCGTCCCGCACTTGGGCGAAGCCCGTGCCGACCGTGCTGAGGTCGAACTCCCACTTGGCCGCGCCCGTCCTGGCGTCGCGTGCGCGGAAGCGGCCGTCGGGGCCGCCGAAGTAGATGGTGCGCCCGACGACGGCGGGCTGGCTGTGCGGGGCACCGGCCCGCGCGGGGAACCCGAACGCCCATTTGAGCTTGAGGCCGCCGACGTTCGCGGGCGTGATCCCGCGTTCCGCCGGGTTGAAGCGGGTGCCGCGCAGGTCCTTCTGCCAGGACGGCCAGTCGCCGGACCGCGGATGGGCGGACGCGGACGGCGCGGACGCGGACGGCGCCGCCGCCCCGGCCAGGGCCAGGCAGGCGGCGGCGAGCACGGCCGCCGCGCTTCTCGTGGGACGAGCCCTTCTCGTGGGACGAGCCCTTCTCGTGGGACGCATGATCGATCTCCCTCAGGGGGTCGGGGCGCCGCGGCGCCCGGCGGACCGGTGCCGGTCGGCGCCGGGCAGGGCGCCGCGCAGCAGCCGGTCGCGGAGCGCGCCGGTGTTGCGGCGGCTGACGGCCAGCCGGGCGCCGCCGACCCGGAGCGTGCACCGGCCCGACTCGATGACCAGTTCCTCGACGTGGGCCAGCGAGACCAGGTGCGACCGGTGGATGCGGACGAACCCGGCGTCCCGCCACGCCTCCTCCAGCGCGGCCAGCGGCACCCGGACCAGGTGGCTGCCCGTGCCGGTGTGGAGGCGCGCGTAGTCGCCGTTGGCCTCGGCGTACCGGACGTCCGACCGCCGGACGAACCGGACGGTCCGCCCCACCCCGACCGGGATCACCTCGTCGGCGCCGTCCGGCGGCACGACCAGCACGACCACGGTGGTTCGCAGAGGCACTGCGGTTCGCATGCGCTCATGGAATCCGCGGGGCTGATGGCGATCAAGGGTGGGGTGGGGCATCTGGCACGTCTGGCACAAACTGTGGCATTCCACGACAAAGCGCTCAGTGCGTGAACGGGGTGTACCGGTTCCAGAAGCGGCAGTGGTGCTGCCGTGCCATCTCGTGCGTGACCTGGCTGTCCCCCGCCGGGATGAGCGACAGCACGGCCGGGTCGCGGCGGGTGAACCGCGGCCAGTACGGCGTGCCATCCACGGTCGGGTTCCCGGTGCGGGCGAAGCCCGTCCACTGCGCGGTCAGCTGCCGGCCGAACGCCTCCTGGTTCGGGGTCAGCTCCGCTCCGCCGGGCATCGGCGCCAGGAACGGGGTCTCGCTGACGTGGTACGACCCGTTCGGCTTCGTCGGGTCGAGGAAGAACATCGGCGGCGCGTCCGGGTTGTCGGTCTGGTAGGCGAACACCGTGATGTGCCGGGCCAGCCGCTCATCGTTGAGGAGCGCCGGGCACACCGAGTTCGAGTCGGCGACGATCGTCCGGTAGGCGATGAACGCCGACGGCTCCGGGAACCGCTCCAGCGGATACAGCTCGAAGACCCGGTCGGCCAGCGGCCCGTACTGCTGCCGCACGAACTCCCGGTACTGCGCCGGTGTCTCGGCCGAGGGCAGCTGCACCTCGTCCCGGTCGACGCCGTGCATCAGCGTGACGTCGTTGACCTTTCCTTCGGCGAGGGCTTGGCCGGGCGACATCGGGAGGATCTCGCCGTCCACGACGGGGCCCTGCGTACCGACGTCGGCGCCGATGCCCTCCCCGGCCTGCTCCAGCAGCTTCGCCACGGGCAGCGCGCGGAGGCAGGCGATGTCGGAGCAGCCCAGCGCGTCCGCGAACCGGGCCCCCGCCCGCTGCGCCTCGCGCTCGCTCGGCAGGACGGCCTTGCAGTCCTGCGCCTGCCACTGGACGTCGACGCCGCGCAGCGAGTTGTACTCGCCGCTCTGCGCGATGCCCTTCTGGAACAGGCCCTTCGCCGCCGGGGACGCGGTGTTCGCGCACACGCCCGACCCGCCGGCGGACGCACCGTAGATCGTGACGTTGCCCGGGTCGCCGCCGAAGCGCGCGATGTTGCGCCGCACCCAGCGCAGCGCCGCCTGCTGGTCGCGCAGCGCGTAGTTGCCGGAGTGCGCGCCGAGCCCCTCATGCGCCATGAACCCGAAGATCCCGAGCCGGTAGTGGACGCCGACGTTGATGACGCCGCCCTCCTTGACCAGGTGCGTCCCGTCGGACGGCGCCCCGAGCCGGAACCCGCCGCCGTGCAGCTCCACCATCACCGGCAGCGGCTTCCCGCGGGGCTTCCCGGGCGCGACGACGTCGAGCTTCAGGCAGTCCTCGTCGGCCGATCCGGGGCCGAGGCCGGACGGCTGCGGGCACGGGCTGCCCTGCTCGGTGGCCCGCAGCGTGGACGTCCAGCCGGCGTGCGGCACCGGCGGCGCCCACCGCAGGTCGCCGAGGGGCGCCGCCGCGTACGGGATGCCCCGCCAGGCCCGGACGCCGTCGCCCGCGGTGCCGCACACCGCTCCCCTGTCGGTCTGGACGGTCGTCCCGTCCGCGCAGGCCGGCGCCTTCGCGCCGCGCGCCGCGGCCGGTAACGGCGCCGACACCCCGATCGGCACCGCCAGCGCGAGCGCCGCCGCGCCCGCCGGCGCGACCGCGAAGAACCCTCTCCTCCGCCGCATACCGCCCCTCCTCACCGCCTCGTCCGATGCACGGCCTGAACGTAGGACGGTGCGAAAGACCCGTGACAGGAAGATCGCGAGCGCATGCGGACAGCGGCGGCGGTCTCGCGCCGAACGGCCGGATATCGCCGCCGAGCGGTCGCCGGGGATCTCACTGGACGGGAGGGTGCGCGGGCGCCCGCCCGCGAGGGTCGGTTACTCTACCAAACAGTTGTTAGAAAGAAGGGTGCTCATGGATCTTGAGTTCGGGACGGCGGACGAGGCGTTCCGCGCCGAGGTGCGGGAGTGGCTGCGCGCGCACGTCCCGGCCGAGCCGCTGCCCTCGCTGGAGACCGAGGAGGGGTTCGCGGCCCACCGGGAGTGGGAGCGGACGCTCGGCGCGGCGCGCCTCGGGGTGGTGTCGTGGCCGGCTGAGTACGGCGGCCGGGGCGTGTCGGTCCTGCAGTGGCTGATCTTCGAGGAGGAGTACTACGCGGCGGGCGCACCCGGCCGGGTCAGCCAGAACGGGATCAACCTGCTGGCGCCGACGCTGCTCAAGCACGGCACGCCGGAGCAGCTCGCGCGGATCCTGCCGCCGATGGCGGCCGGCGAGGTGATCTGGGCGCAGGCGTGGTCGGAGCCGGGCGCGGGCAGCGACCTCGCGGCGCTGCGCGCCACCGCGACGCGCACCGACGGCGGCTGGCTGCTGGACGGGCAGAAGACGTGGAGCTCCCGCGCCGCGTTCGCCGACAAGGGCTTCGGGCTGTTCCGGTCGGACCCGGAGTCGTCCCGGCACAAGGGCCTCACGTACGTGATGTTCCCGCTGGACGCCGAAGGCGTGACCGTGCGCCCGATCGGGCGGCTGGACGGCAAGCCCGCGTTCGCCGAGCTGTTCCTCGACAAGGTGTTCGTCCCCGACGAGGACGTCATCGGCGCGCCGGGCGACGGCTGGCGGGTCGCGATGGCGACGGCCGGCAACGAGCGCGGCCTGACGCTGCGCAGCCCCGGCCGGTTCACGGCGGCGACCGAGCGGCTCGTCGAGCTGTGGAAGGAGCGCGCCGACCCGTCCGACACCGCGCTGCGCGACCGCGTCGCGGACGCCTGGATCAGGTCGCGGGCCTACCGGCTCAAGGGCTTCGAGACGATCTCGCGCAGCGACGACGTCGGCGCCGAGTCCAGCCTGAACAAGGTCTTCTGGTCGGAGCTGGACGTGGCGCTGCACGAGACGGCGCTCGACCTGCTCGGCCCGGACGGCGAGATCGAGTCGGAGTGGCTGGAGAACTACGTGTTCTCGCTCGCCGGCCCGATCTACGCGGGCACCAACGAGATCCAGCGCAACGTGATCGCCGAGCGGCTGCTCGGCCTGCCGAGGGGAACCCGATGACCGCAGCGAAGCGAGGACCGTCGGGATCCCGACCCCGGGGGTCTGGGGGTCGCCCCCCAGGAAGGCAGAGCCCGATGACCGCAGCGAAGCGAGGATCGTCGGGATCCCGACCCCGGGGGTCTGGGGGTCGCCCCCCAGGAAGGCAGAGCCCGATGACCGCAGCGAAGCGAGGACCGTCGGGGCCCCGCCCCGGGGGTCCGGGGGTCGCCCCCCGGGAAGGCAGGGTCCGATGAAGTTCGTTCTGGACGCCGAGCAGCGGATGTTCGGTGAGACGCTGCGGCGGCTGCTCGCCGACGCGGGCACCGCGAAGATCGCGCGCGCGTGGGCGGCCGGGGACTCCGGGCCGGGCCGGGCGCTGTGGACGTCGGTCGCGGAGGCCGGGGTGTTCGCGGTCGCGGTGCCGGAGGAGTTCGGCGGCGCCGGGCGGCTGCCGGTGGAGCTGGCCGTCGCGGCGGAGGAGCTCGGCCGCGCCGCCGCCCCCGGCCCGTACGTGGAGACCCTCGCGGCGGCCGAGCTGCTGGGCGAGTCGCCGTGGCTGCCGCGGATCGCGGAGGGCGAGGCGGTCGTGACGCTGGCCGTCCCGCACGCGCTGGACGCCGACGTCGCCGACCTCGTCCTGACCGCCGACCGGGTGGAGCGCAAGGCCGGTGAGGCGCTCGCGTCGCTCGACCCGGCGCGGCGCCTGTTCCGTGTGGAGGGCGGCGGCGGCTTCACCGATTCATGGTGGGGGGCCGACCCCCCACACCCCCCGGCGGGAATCGATCTCGGTGTGCTGCTGTGCGCGGCGCAGCAGATCGGGCTCGGCCAGGCGCTGCTGGACGTGTCCGTGGAGTACGCCAAGACGCGGCAGCAATTCGGGCGCCCGATCGGCGAGTACCAGGCGATCAAGCACCACCTGGCGACCGCGATGGTCGAGCTGGAGTTCGCCCGCCCGCTCGTGTACGGGGCGGCGCTGTCGTACGGGACGCCGGACTTCGCGCGGGACGTCTCGGCCGCGAAGGTCGCCGCGTCGGAGGCGTCCTACAGCCTGGCCAAGACGGCCCTCCAGGTGCACGGCGCGATCGGCTACACCGACGAGTACGACCCGTCGCTGTGGATCCGCAAGGCGCGCGCGCTGTACTCGGCCTGGGGCTCGGTGGCCGAGCACAGGGCCCGCGTCATCGCTGCTCTTTGAAGTCCTTGAGTTCCACGCGGCGGACCTTGCCGGACGCGGTCTTCGGGAGGTCGTCCACGAAGACGACCTCCCGGGGGACCTTGAAGTTCGCGAGCCGCTCCCGGCAGTGCGCGATCAGCTCGTCCGCCGTGGCGGTCCGGCCGGGGCGGAGCCGGACGTAGGCGCGGGCGACCTCGCCCATCCGCTGGTCGGGGACGCCGATGACGCCCGACTCGGCGACGGCGTCGTGGCGGGCGAGGGCGTCCTCGACCTCGGCCGGGTACACGTTGAACCCGCCGACGACGAACATCTCCTTGCTCCGCCCGGTGATGGCGAGGTTGCCGCGCTCGTCGAGGCGGCCCCGGTCGCCGGTATCGAGCCAGCCGTCGCGGACCGTCTCGGCCGTCGCCTCCGGGTCGCCGAGGTAGCCCTTCATGACGTTGTAGCCGCGCACGAGGATCTCGCCGTCGGTGCCCGCCGGGACCGGCTCGCCCTTCTCATCGACGATCTTGACCTCGACGTCGTCGATGGCCCGGCCGGACGTCGTCGCGATGATCTCGTCATCGTCGTCCACCGAGCAGGCCGTCACGGTGCCGGACGACTCGGTCAGCCCGTACGCGGTCACGACCTGCGGGAACAGCTCTTCCTTGATGCGCCGCACCAGCGCGACGGGCACGTCCCCCGCGCCCGTCACGGCCAGCCGGAGCGACGACAGGTCGCGCTCCTCGCGGCCGGGCGCGTCCAGCAGCGAGGTGTAGATGGTCGGCGGGCCCGGCAGCACGGTGATCTTCTCCTGCTCGATCAGCCGCAGCGTCTCCGGGACGTCGAAGGTGCGCTGGAGCACCATCGCGGCGCCCTTCATCACGCACGCCAGCACGCCCGCCTTGTAGCCGAACGTGTGGAACATCGGGTTGACGATGAGGTACCGGTCGCCGGCCTTCAGGCCGGTCCGGCTCGTCCACGCCGCGTAGGTGCGGACGTTCTGCTCGTGGGTGACGACGACGCCCTTGGCCCGGCCGGTCGTCCCGGACGTGAACAGGATGTCGGCGACGTCGTCCGGCCGGACGGCCGCCGTCCGCGCGTCGGCCTCCGCCGCGGGCACGGCCCCGGCGGTGAACTGGTCCCAGGCGGCGACGCCGGGCCGCGCGGGCCCGTTGAACGTGACGATGCGCTGGAGGTCGGGCAGCCCTGGGACGGCGCCCGACTCGTCCAGGCCGAGCATGCCGGGGTAGTCGATGCCGAGGAACCCGTCCTCCAGGAAGAGCATCTTGACCTCGGCCTTGGTGAGCGGCCACCGAGCCTCGTCGCCCTTGTACCGGGTGTTCAGCGGGACGAGCGTCGCGCCCGCGCCCATGGCGCCGAGCACGGTGACGATCCAGCGCAGCCCGTTCGGCGCCCAGATCGCGATGCGGTCGCCCGGACCGACGCCGGCGCCGATGAACGCGGCCGTCGCCTCCCGCACCCGCTCGCGCAGCTCCGCGTAGGTCACCCGGACGTCGCCGTCCACGACCGCCTCGGCGTCCGGAGAGTCCTGCGCGGCCCGCTCCAGCAGACCCGGAATCGTCAGCTCGCTCATAACCGTCCATGATGGGCGCGGCGCGCGCGATCAGGCCAGGGCGTCCCGCTCACCGGTACCGGGCCAACTCCTCGCGCAGCCAGTGGTAAGACGCCTTCGGCGTGCGGCGCTGGGTGGCGTAGTCGACGTGGACGAGGCCGAAGCGCTGGTCGAAGCCCTCCGCCCACTCGAAGTTGTCGAGCAGCGACCAGACGAAGTAGCCGCGCACGTCCACGCCGTCGCCGATGGCGCGGTGCAGTGACCGGAGGTGGCCGTCCAGGTAGTCGATCCGGTCCCGGTCGGGGCGGCCGGGCTCGTCGGGCGCGGAGCAGCCGTTCTCGGTGATCATGATCGGCGGCAGCGCGTCCCGGTAGGCGTCGCGGAGGCCGGTCAGCAGCTCGTGCAGGCCGTCCGGGACGACGGGCCAGCCGAACGCCGTCACCGGGTAGCCGTCGATCGGCACGTCCTCGAAGGGCAGGCCCGCGCCGTCGAGATGCCGCTCGACCTCGCGCAGGACGGACGCGCCGCCGGAGGCGGGTGCGTGCCCGTGCGGCGCGGCGACCTTCGTCGGGCTGTAGTAGTTGACGCCGAGCAGGTCGAGCGGCGCGGCGATCGCGGCGAGGTCGCCGTCCTGGACGAACGGGAGGTCGGCCACGCCGTACGCGCTCAGGTCCGGGTAGCGGCCGAGGAGGAGGGGGTCGGTGAACAGGCGGTTCTGGAGCGCGTCGAACGCGGCCGCGGCGGCCCGGTCGGCGGGCGCGTCGCTCGCGGCCCACACCGGGCTGTAGTTGTTGGTGAGCGCGACCTGGCCGGACGTCCGCTCGCGCAGTGCGGGGACGGCGAGGGCGTGGCCGAGGAGCAGGTGGTGGGCGGCGGGAAGGGCGTCCAGAAGGAGCGCTTCGCCGGGCGCGTGGGTCCCGACGCCGTAGCCCTCGGTCATGTGGACGAACGGCTCGTTCAGCGTGATCCAGACGCCGACGCGGTCGCCGAGCCGGTCGGCGACGAGGCCCGCGTACTCGGCGAACCGGTGCGCGGTGTCGCGGTTCATCCAGCCGCCGGCGTCCTGGAGCGCCTGGGGCAGGTCCCAGTGGTAGAGGGTGAGCGCGGGCAGGATGCCGCGTTCGGCGAGGGCGTCCACGAGCCGGTCGTAGAAGTCGAGGCCCTTGGGGTTCGCGGCACCGCGCCCGTCGGGCTGGACGCGCGGCCACGCCGCCGAGAACCGGTAGGCGTTCACGCCGAGGCCGGCCATCAGCGCGATGTCCTCCGACCAGCGGTGGTAGTGGTCGCACGCGATGTCGCCGGTGTCGCCGTTCTTGACGCGGCCCGGCCGGGCGCAGAAGGAGTCCCAGATGCTGGGGCCGCGTCCGTCCTCCTTCACGGCGCCTTCGATCTGGTAGGCCGCCGTGGCCGTACCCCACAGGAAGCCCTCGGGAAAGCGGGGAAGCACGCGCGTCTCCTCTCCTAACATGAGTGGACGTCACATTAGAACATGAACATGTGTCATGTTCAGCCGGATCGGGGAGGGGCGATGACGGACGGGGTGCGCCGCAGGCCGACGCAGCGCCGCAGCGCGGAGCGGTTCGAGCGGCTGCTCGACGCCTGCGCGGAACTGCTCGCCGAGGCCGGGCACGACGCGCTGACCACCAGGGACGTCGCCCGCCGGGCGGGCGTCCCGATCGGCACGCTGTACCAGTTCTTCGACGGCAAGTCGGGGCTGCTGTACGAGCTGGCCATGCGGAACCTGGCGATCCTGATCGGGCGGGTGCACGAGCGGCTCACCTCCGAGCCGGTGCGGACGTGGGCGGACGCGGCCGTGCTCGTCTACGAGGAGAGCCTCGCGCTGCGCCGCACCGTGCCGGGCTTCTTCATCGCCGACTTCCGCGACACCGGCGCCATCGACCAGGGCCTCGTCCGCCGGATCGACACCGAGATGGCGGCGCGCATGTACGAGCTGGGCACGCAGAAGGCGGGCCTGCCGCCGCTGGCCGACCACGAGCGTGTCCTGCTGGTGGCCATCACGGCGTCGGACGGCCTGCTCCGGCTCGCCTACCAGTCGGCGGAGGACGGCGACCCGGCCGTGGTCGCGCTCGGCGCCCGGCTGCTGCGGGCGTACTTCACCGACCTCGCGGCGGATCCCGTCCCAGATCCATAACATGAGCCTTGTTCACTTTTCGCTCGATCGGTGATATCACTCACCTCAGATCCGTGGCCCCCCACCCCGGTCGAGGTGCCCCATGCCGTTCCGACGCTCCCTCCGACGTACCGCCTGCATCCCGCTCGTCCTCGCCCTGCTCGCCGCGCTGGCCTCCGCCCTCGCCGCCGCGCCACCCGCCCTCGCCGCCGCGCCACCCGCCGCCGGCGGTGAGGTCCGCGGCTACATCGACGCCCACAGCCACCTCATGTCGTACGAGGCGTTCGGCGGGCAACTGCTGTGCGGCAAGCCGTTCGACCCGGACGGCGTCCAGGCGGCGCTGCGCGACTGCCCCGACCACGCCGGGAACGGCGCGTTCGCCTGGTTCGAGAACTTCACCCGGCACGGCACCCCGTTCGGCACCCACGACCCCACCGGCTGGCCGACGTTCAAGGACTGGCCCGCCTGGGACTCCCGCACCCACCAGCAGGTCTACTACGCCTGGCTGGAACGGTCCTGGCGCGCCGGGCAGCGCGTCCTGGTCAACCAGCTCGTCGCCAACCGGCAGCTCTGCGAGATCTATCCGCTGAAGCGCAACGCGTGCGACGAGATGGCGGTCATCCGGCTCGAAGCGCGGCGGATGCGGGAGATGCAGTCCTACATCGACGGGCTCAGCGGCGGCCCAGGCAAGGGCTGGTTCCGCATCGTGCGCGACGCCGGTGAGGCCCGCCAGGTCATCGGGCAGGGCAAGCTCGCCGTCGTCCTCGGCATCGAGACGTCCGAGCCGTTCGGCTGCCGCGTGATCGGCGGCGTCCCGCAGTGCACGCGCGCCGACATCGACCGGGGCCTGGACGAGATGAAGGAACTCGGCGTGTCCTCGATGTTCCTGTGCCACAAGTTCGACAACGCCCTGTGCGGGGTGCGGTTCGACGGCGGCACGACGGGCGCCGTCATCAACGCGGGCAACTTCCTCGGCACCGGGCGGTTCTGGCAGGCCGAGACGTGCACCGGCGCCGCCCACGACAACACCATCGCCCCGGCGGGCGTCGTCGGCGGCCAGGTCGCCGAACTCCTCCGGCTGCTCGGGCAGGCCGGGATCACGCTGCCGCTGTATCCGGACGCACCGCACTGCAACCTGCTCGGCCTCACCGACCTCGGCGCCCACATGGTGAAGGGCCTGATGAAGCGGCACATGCTCGTCGAGATCGACCACATGAGCGTGAAGGCCGCCGACCAGACCCTGAGCCTGCTGGAGGACGCCGGGTACTCGGGCGTCGTCTCGTCCCACAGCTGGACGGACGACACCTACATGCGGCGCGTCTACAGCCTCGGCGGAATGATCACCGGCTACGGGAGCTCCGCCGACCGTTTCGCGGCGGAGTGGCGGCGCAACAAGAGCGCCGGTGACCCGCGCTTCACCTTCGGCTACGGGTACGGGCTCGACGCCAACGGCATGGGCCCGCTGCCGTCGCCGCGCGCGGACGCGGCGCAGAACCCGCTGCGCTACCCGTTCACGTCGCCGATCGACCCGGCGGTGAAGCTCGACCGGCTCCGCACCGGCCTGCGCACCTGGGACCTGAACACCGACGGCGTCGCCAACTACGGGCTCGTCGCCGACTGGATCGCCGACATGCGCGCCTACGGCGGGCAGGCGCTCGTCGACGACATGGCCCGCGGCGCCGAGGCGTACCTGGAGATGTGGCGCCGCGCCGAGACCTGGACGGGAGGCGCGTGAGCGAACTGACGGCCGCCCGCCGCCCCGGCGAGCGCGGCGCCGCCGGGGTCGGCCGGAGCTGGCTGCTCGGCTACGCCGCCGCGTGGTTCGGGTACTGGCTGGTGATCCTGCTGCCGCCGCAGTTCATGACCCCGCACCTCATCGGCCGCATCGCGGCGGAGGACAAGGTGGACGTGCTGTCCTACCTGCTGATCCAGAACTCCGTCGTGGTGGTGCTGTGCGTGCCGCTCGCCGGGATGGCCTGCGACCGCACCCGGACCCGCTTCGGCCGCCGCCGCGTCTGGGCGCTCGGCGGGTTCGCGGTCGCGGCCGTCCCGTACGCGCTGATCGGGACGCAGACGAGCTGGCCGGTCGTGGCGGGCCTGATGGTCGTCGTGTCGATGGGCGCGGCGGCGGTGCTCGCCGCGCTCAGCGCCGTGATCGCCGACCGGGTGCCGCACCACCAGCGGGGCGCGGCGTCCGCCGCGATGGGCGTCCCGCAGGTGGTCGCGCTGGTCGTCGGGATGGTGCTGGTGACGATGGTGGTCACGTCCGTCCCCGGGATGTGGGCGCTGATCGCGGTGCTGGCGGCGGTGTCGGCGCTGCCGTTCTTCCTCGTCCGGCCGGGTGCCCGCCCGGCCGCGCGGAACGCGCACGAGATGCCGGGCGCGGGCGAACGGGTCCCGTTCCCGCATCCGCGCCGCCACCCGGACTACTACTGGGCGCTGCTGTCCCGCGTGCTGATCAACGCCGGGAACCTGGCCGGGACGACGTACCTGCTGTACTTCCTCACCGACGTCCTGCACCGGCGCGACCCCGACGGGTCGCTGCTGATCCTCACGCTGATCTACCTGGTGTGCTGCGCGGCGACCGGCTGGCTCGGCGGGAGGGCGTCGGACGCGCTCGGCCGCCGCCGGGACCTCATCGCGGTCGCCGGCGCGCTCCAGGCCGGCGCGGCGGCGCTGCTCGCGGTCGCGCCGGCGTGGCCGTCCGCCATGGCGGGGGCGGTGCTGCTCGGGGCGGGCTACGGCGCGTTCCTGTCGGTCGACCAGGCGCTCGTCACGGACGTGCTCCCCGACCAGCGCAGCCGCGCCCGCGACCTCGGCGTCGTCAACGCGGCGCAGAACGTCCCGCTGGCGTTCGGCGTCGCCTGGTTCGTGCTCACGTTCGTGGGCGGCTACCGCGTGCTGTACGCGGTGTCCGCCGTGATCATGCTGCTGGGGTCCGCCTCCGTGTACCGGATCAGGAGCGTCCGTTGAAAGGTGCCTCATGAAAGCGGTCATGGTCATGTTCGACACCCTCAACCGGCGCTTCCTGCCGCCGTACGGGGCGTCGGACGTGCACGCGCCGAACTTCGCGCGGCTCGCGGAGCGGACCGCGACGTTCGACAACTGCTACGGCGGGAGCATGCCGTGCATGCCGGCGCGGCGCGAGATGCACACGGGCCGCCACAACTTCCTGCACCGGGGCTGGGGGCCGCTGGAGCCGTTCGACGACTCCGTCCCGGAGATGCTGAAGGAGAACGGCGTCTACACCCACCTCGCCACCGACCACCAGCACTACTGGCTGGACGGCGGTGCGACCTACCACCCGCGCTACAGCACCTTCGAGTTCTTCCGGGGGCAGGAGGGCGACGAGTGGAAGGGGCATGTCGCCGATCCCGACGTGCCCGACTCCGTCCCGCACACGGCGAACCCGTTGCGCCGCCAGGACTGGGTGAACCGCCTCTACATGAAGGACGAGGCCGACCATCCGCAGACGGGCACGTTCGACGCGGGCGTCCACTTCATCAAGACCAACCATGCCGAGGACAACTGGTTCCTCCAGATCGAGACCTTCGACCCGCATGAGCCCTTCTTCTCTTACGACCACTACAAGAAGCTCTATCCGGACGACTACGACGGCCCGCATTTCGACTGGCCCGACTACCGGCGCGTGACGGAGACGCCCGAGCAGGTCGAGCACCTGCGGAACCAGTACCTGGCGCTGCTGTCGATGTGCGACCGGTCGCTCGGACGCGTCCTCGACCTGATGGACGAGCTGTCCCTGTGGGACGACACCCTCCTGATCGTCTGCACCGACCACGGCCTGCTGCTCGGCGAGCACGACTGGTGGGGGAAGAACGCCCCGCCGTTCTGGGACGAGACCATCCACACCCCGCTGTTCATCTGGGACCCGCGCAGCCGGGTCGCGGGCGAACGGCGGTCGAGCCTCGTCCAGACCATCGACTTCGGGCCGACGCTGCTGGAGTTCTTCGGCGTCGACCGCACCCCCGACATGCTGGGCGCCCCGCTGCGGGAGACCGTCGCCCTCGACTCCCCCGTCCGGGAGGCGGGCCTGTTCGGCTGCTTCGGCGGCCACGTCGGCGTCACCGACGGCCGCCACGTGTACATGCGCGCCTGCGCTGAGCCGGGCAACCGGCCGCTCGCCGAGTACACGCTCATGCCCACGCACATGCGCGGCCGCATGCCGGTGGAGACGCTCCGGGACGCGACCATGGCGTCCCCCTTCTCCTTCACTAAAGGCGTGGCGCCGCTGCGCCTCCCCGGCTTCTCCTACACCGACCCGCACGCGTTCGGCACGCTCCTCTACGACCTGGAAGCCGACCCCGAGCAGTTGTCACCGCTCATCGACGACGACCTGGAACTGCGCATGGCCGGGTTGATGGTCGACTTGATGCGCGCGAACGACGCGCCGCCGGAGCAGTACGAGCGGCTCGGCCTCCCGGCGGACGGCCCGGTGGCGTCCGCGCACCTGCTCGTCCGGCGGCAGTGGGAGCAGGTCGTGGCGTCGGAGCGTCCGCCGCTGACCGCCGCCGAGTTCCCCGCGTCCCGCCTGTCGGTGACGACGCCGACCCGGCTCCTGGTCGCCGAACCGGCCGCCGAGGCGGTGCTCCGCAAGCACCTCGGCGCGCTCATGGACAGCCCGCTGCTGCCCGAGGCGATGCCGTTCTCCCTGCTGGAGATCGCGGGCCTGGCGGTCGGCGTCATCGACCGCGAGACCCTGCACGCGATCGCCGGCGACCTGGCGGCCCTGTGACCCCGCTGAAGCCTGTGACCCCGCTGAAGCCTGTGACCCCGCTGAAGCCTGTGACCGTGCTGAAGCGCCTTCCCGGCGGGACGTTCCTGATGGGCGGCGACGACCCGGACGCCAACCCCGGCGACGGCGAGGGCCCGGTCCGCGAGGTCGCCGTGGCCCCGTTCGCGATCTCCCCGTACACCGTCACCAACGACGCGTTCGCCGCGTTCGCCGACGCGACCGGCCACCGCACCGACGCCGAACGGTTCGGGTGGTCGCACGTCTTCGCCGGGTTCCTGCCGGGCCGTCTGCGCCGCGTCTCCCCCAGGGCCGGCCGCGCCCCCTGGTGGTGCGCCGTGCGCGGCGCGGACTGGCGGCACCCCGAAGGGCCTGGCTCCACCCTCGACGGGCGGGCGGACCATCCCGTCGTCCACGTCTCCTGGAACGACGCCGCCGCGTTCTGCCGCTGGGCGGGCGTCCGGCTGCCCACGGAAACCGAATGGGAGTACGCGGCACGCGGCGGCCTGACCGGGAAACGCTACCCGTGGGGCGACGACCTCACCCCGGACGGCGAGCACATGTGCAACATCTGGCAGGGCCAATTCCCCACCCGCAACACGGCCGAGGACGGCTACAAGGGCACGGCCCCCGTCACCGCCTTCCCGCCCAACGGCTACGGCCTGCACAACATGGCCGGAAACGTCTGGGAATGGTGCGCCGACGCCTGGGGCGACGGCAGGTCGCTGCGAGGCGGCTCCTACCTGTGCCACGCGTCCTACTGCAACCGCTACCGCGTCGCCGCACGCACCGCCAACTCCCCCGACAGCTCCTCGGGCAACACCAGCTTCCGCTACGCCGCCGACTAAGCGCTTCAGGGTTGGAGGGAGGCCCAGATGCGGGACGGTAGGACGGCGGCGGCCTCGTCCAGGTCCACCGACCTCGGATCTGAGAGCCAGCGCCGCGCCGTCTCGGCGACCGGCCCGATCAGCAGCATCTCCATCATCACCGGTGACAGCCGCGCGACCCGGCCGCCCGCCACATGCGGCACCATCCACGCGACGAGCTTCGCGATGCGCGGCGTCTTCAACTCCGCGATGACGGCCGCATGCTCCGGCAGGAACGCCGCATAGGCCGAGGTATGGATGAACCGTGCCGCGTCACTGCGCTCGCGCGTGAATCTGAGGTAGGCCCTTGTCGCCGCCTCGACGCCCTCTTGCGCGTCGGTGATTCCCTCCAGCGCGTCCAACAGGGTGTCGAGCAGGTCGGCCATGCAGCGCGCGTAGAGGGCGGCGGCCAGGCCGTCGAACGATCCGAAATGGTGGTAGAGGCTGCCGCTGCTCATCCCGGTGGCCGCGATGACGGCCTTCATCGTGAAGCCCTCGTGCCCGCGTTCGGCGTGCACCCGGAGCGCCTCGGTCAGGATGCGCGCGACGGTCTCGTCCGTGCCCTGGTGCTTAGGCGACATCGAGCACTTTCTCGGCGTCGTCCCAGAGCCGTGCCGCCAGCTGGGCGTCGAGCGCCTTCGGCTTCAACGGCGTCTCCTTCTTCACGTGGAAGTAGCGGCCCGTCCCGTCGGCGGTGATCAGGTCTGCGACGGGCGGCCCGCTCTTCGACGCGGGCTTCAGCGTCCACTTGACGGCCTTCAGCAGGGCGCCGAAGAGGCCCGTCCGGGCGCCGAGGTCCGTGCGGAGCACTCCGGGATGGACCGCGTCGATCGTCACCCCGGCGTCCTTCCACCGCTCGGCGAACAGCGGGACCATCATGAGGTTCGCCAGCTTCGTGTTGGCGTACGTGTGGACGGCATGGAAGTCGTCCCCGGCCGGCGTCCTGTCCGGGTCGACCCGTCCGGTGACGTACAGGCCGGCGCTGACCTGCACCACCCGCCGCAGCCGCTCCTCCAGCAGCCGGTTCAGCAGGAACGGCGCGAGATGGTTGGTGAAGAACGCCTGCTCGAACCCGTCCTCGGTGAGGACCCGGCGGCTGGGCCAGACGCCCGCGTTGTGGACGAGCACGTCGACGTCGGCCAGCGCACCGGCCAACTCCCGCACGGCCCGCACGGACGACAGGTCGCCCACGACCAGTTCCGCGCCGATCTCGCGCGCGGCGGCCGCCCCCGCGTCCGGCCGCCGCGCCACGATCACCACCCGGTGCCCCCGCCGGGCGGCCTCGCCCGCCACCGCGCGTCCCACACCCCGGTTCCCGCCGGTGACGGCGACCCGCAACGCCCCGCTCACACCCGGCACCCTTGGCTCATACCGGGCACCCTAGCGATTTCCAGAGACCTTCTCTAGAGACAGTCTCCAATTACCTCGCCGGTGGTACCGCCCGCCTCCCCCACTGCGCCGCCCGTCGTACGCGCCAAGCCGCCGCGCACGTGACGACACCCCCCGGACCCGACCGGCATCGTCATGGCAGACCGCACAGAAAGGACCGTGGACATGGCGATACAGGAACGCACCCGCGCGCGGCGGGAGGGCCGCCTCCCCCTCGGCAGGCGCTGGCGCAAGACGACGCTGATCGTCCACATCGTGTCCGCCGGGGCGTGGATCGGGATCGACGTCATCGTGGCCGTCCTCGTCCTGACCGGCCGGTTCGGCGGCAGCGACGACGTCCGCGGCCTCGCCTACCGGGCGCTCGCGACGTTCGTCGTGTGGCCGATGCTGACGTCCGCGCTCATCTGCCTGGTCACCGGCGTGATCCTGGGCCTCGGCACCCGATGGGGGCTGGTGCGCTACTGGTGGGTGGCGGTCAAGCTCGTCCTCAACCTGATCCTGTGCACCCTCATCCTGGTGGCCCTCCAGCCGGGCATGGCCGAGGTGGACGAGTACGGCCGCACCTTCAGCGCCGACGCCCCCGAACCGGCCTTCATCTCGAACCTGTTCTTCCCGCCGGCGGTCTCCCTGACGACCCTGACGTTCGCCACCGTCCTCGCCGTCGCCAAGCCCTGGGGCCGCCTCCGCCGCCGCTCCGCGTGATCACCCCTGCCAGACTGGCGGTGTGATGCGAGATGCCGGAATCGGGCTGCTTGTCGCGTGGGCGGTGCACGACGCTGAGGAGGTCGCGGCCGGGCCGCGCTGGATCCGGGCGCACCTGCCCGAACTGCGCGAGCGGTTCCCGCAGGCGCCCGCCGCCGTGTGGCGGTGGATGGAAGCCGTGGACGAGCGCGAGTTCGCCGTCGCCGTGACCCTGATGGGGGCGCTCGTCGCGGGGGCCGCGGTCGACGGGCAGCGCACCGGCGGACGGTCCGCCACCTACCAGACCGCGCTCGCCGGGTTCGGGCTGCACGGCCTGGTCCATCTCGGGCAGGCCGCCGCGCTGCGGCAGTACACGCCCGGCTCGGTCACCTCGGCCCTGGTGGTCGTCCCGTACACGGTGTGGGCCCGCGCTCGGCTGCGGCGCCAGGGCGTGCTGCGCCCCGCGCGGGCACGGGACGCCGCAGTGGGCCTGGCGTTCGCCGCCGCCGGTGTCGCCGGAGCGCACCTGGCGGCCCGGCGGATCACCGGACGGCGCTAAGGCGTGAGACCGGGCAGGATGGCGAGGAGTTCGCGGCATTCCTCCTCGTCCTGGCGGACCTGCCGGCCGTAGATGCCGACGCCCGGGATCGCGGCGTCGCCGTCGATCAGCTCGCGCAGGTCGGGGACGAGCGGAGCGGCGTCCGCGCCGAGTTCGCGCAGCAGGGCGTTGAGCCAGGGACCGGCCCCCAGGTAGGGAAGCGCGCGGCGGACGGCGTCCAGGAGCGGGGCGGGGTCACCGGTGATGCGGCGGATCGCCCGCGCGGCGGCGACGTCGGAGTGCCGCTCGCCGAGGAGGCCCCGCAGGCGCGGGAGGAGAGGCTCGGCGTCCGGACCGGCCAGGCCGGCGAGTTCGGCCGCGTCCGTGGTGTGGCGGCCCCTGTCGATCGCGTCGGCGGCGGCCTGGAGGGCTGGGGCCTTGTCGCCGGTGCGCAGCAGCAGGCGCGCCGCCTCCAGCCGGTCCCGGACGGCGGAGGGGTCGTCTCCGGTGGGCTCGTCGGCGAGGACGCGCAGGCCGGGCAGGAAGTCGTCGAGGGGCAACTCGTAGTCGACGGCCGTCTGCGCCGCCAGCACGGGGTCGGCCGTCGCGGCTTCGGCGATGCGGGCGGTCAGCTGGTCGGTGTCGCCGGTGATCGCGGCGAGGGCCCGCGCGCAGTCGAGGCGCTGCCGCCAGGACGCCTCCGGGTCGTCGCGGGTCAAGGTCAGCGCGGGCACCGCCGCCGAGGCCGCGGGGCCGATCGCGGCCAGCGCGCGGGCCGTCCACCAGTCGTCGTGCGGGACGAGCCGGAGGAGCTCGGGCACCGCCTCCGCCGCGCCGGGGCCCCAGCGGTGCAGCAGCCGGGTCAGTCCGTTCACCTCGTTGTGGCGGCGCATCCTCGCGAGGTGGGCGTCGTAGCCGCCGGACTCCGCGGGCCCTCCGAGAGGGATCGCCGCCAGCCGCCGCCGCACGGCCGCGAGCAGCTCCGCGTCGGCGGGCACGCCGGTGTCGATCAGCAGGCTGACGGCGTCGGCCGTCGCCGCACCCGCGCCGAGCGCGGCGATGAAGGGCTCGCGCCAGCGGGCGTCACCCAGCCCGATCAGCGTCTCCAAGGCCGCGTCGAAAACCCGCGCTTCAAGGGAGTCGGCGTCCGCGGGCGGCTCGGCGGCGAGGGCGGCCAGAGTGTCGGCGGTCTCCACGGCGGCCTCCCGCACGTCGCGGATCGCGGTCGCGGCGGCGGCGCGGACGCCGAGGTCGGAGTGCCGGAGGCCCGCCGCCAGCACCGGCGCCACCTCGGCACGGGCCGGGCGCGACCGCACGCAGCGCTGGTAGGCGGCGTCGACGGCCGTCCGCGCGGAGTCGGCGGGCCCCTGGTCGAGCAGGGTGCGGGCCAGTGCGGCGAACGACGCGCCGTCGATCCGGCCGGCGATGTCGTCGAACGGGTCGTCCGCCCAGATCCAGCCCTTCAGCGGCTCGCCCTCCAGCCAGCACCGGGCGGCCGCCTCCGAGGCGGCGTCCGTCCAGGGGAGGCCGTTGGCGGCGATCGCCCACAGCGCTCCGGCACGGACGGCGGCGGACCGTCCCGCGGCCTCTTCGGCCAGCCACGCCGCGCTGCCCTGCGGGTCGAGACGGCCGGCGGCGGCGAGCAGGCCCGCCAGCACCCGCGGCGACCGCTCCTTCTTGCGCCGGGCCCGGAGCGCGGGCAGCACCTCGGCGGCGCACGAGCCCGGGAGGTGGCCGAGCAGGTAGGTGGCGTAGTCCCGGATGTCGGTGTCCGGGTCGTCCAGCAGCGGGACCATCAGCGGAGCCTCACGGGCCAGGGCGGCGCGGACGTCCGCGAGGACCTCCGGGGTCGCGTCATCGGCGGCGGCGATCGCGCTGAGCAGGGACACCAGCACGTCGCGCCTGCGCGTCCCGGGGTCGGCGGCGAGGCGGGCGACGAACGGCACCGCGTGCGGCGTCGCCGTGTACAGCGTGCCCTGGTGGTAGACGCTGCCGAACAGGTGCTCGGTCGCGTCCTCGGCCCGCTCGTCGTCGTCGCCGACCGCATCCCGAAGCGTCTGGGGGAAGTCCTCAGCCGACCCGTAAGCGTGACCGAGCGACGCCCAGTCGATGTCGTCAATGCCCTCAAGGCCGGCCGCCGTCATCGTTCTCCCCGTCCGCCGCGTCTCTGCCGGTGACTCTAGGCCCCGGCAGAGACACTCGGCGGCGGGACGGCTCAGCAGGTGCCGAGCATCGAGGTGAGGGCGCTCTTCTCAGCACTGTCGACGGTGAGGTCGTAGTACCACTTCACCTGGATCCAGGCGCGGGCGTAGGTGCAGCGGAACGCGGCGCGCGGCGGCTGCCACTCGGCCGGGTCCTTGTCGCTCTTGCTCTGGTTGACGTTGTCGGTGACGGCCCACAGCTCGGGGCCGCCGAGGTCGTTGGCGTAGGACTGGCGGCGGGACGTCGTCCAGGCCCAGGCGCCGGACGCCCACGCCTCCGCGAGCGGCACCATGTGGTCGATGTCCAGGTCGGACGCGAGGGTCCAGGTGGCGCCGTCGTAGGGCGAGTACCAGCTGCCGGACGTCGGGTAGCAGGACGAATCGGTCACGACGCCCGTGCCGTCCCGCTTGAGGACGGTCTCACGGGTGTTGCACGCGCCGGAGATCGTGATCCAGTGCGGGAACAGGTCGCGGTCGTAGGTGCTCTGGTGCGATTCGGCGGCGACGGTGAGCTCGGCGAGTCGGGTCGCGGCGGTCGCGGCGGACGGGATGTTGGGCGGGGTCGCGGACGCCGGCGCGTCCAGGACGGCGATCAGCGCCGCGGCCAAGAGGGCCGGGAGCAGGAACGACAGCAGTCGTCGCATGGGGGGGAGCCCTTCCGCTGCCGCTCCCGGCCGGGGCGGGGGGCGCCCCGAGGGGGATCGGGAACGGCGGCACTGCGACGGTGACATTTCGGGCAATTGCCGTTAAATGTCACGCTTTGCCCAGGCGCGGCCGCACCCTTGGTCGGATGCTGCCGTCAAAGCGCCGCCCTCACCTCGCTGACCTGCGGGATCACGCCCGTGGGGTCGCCGGTGCGAGGGGTGATACAGCGGATGAAGGCTCCCTGAACGGATCTGTCAGGCGAAGCGGGCGCGTCCGGCGGAGATGCCCGTGCGGTCTTCCGCGGCGGCCTCGAAGAGGGTCGCTTCGCCGTCCTTCCACGTTTCGACGCCGAGTTCGTCGCCCGGGAAGACCGGGGCGAAGAAGCAGCCCTCTAGTTGTACTCAGCCATGAGGTTGGTGACACGCCGGGCCTGGTAGTTGATCAATGAGAAGACCTCCGAGTGCGGTGGAGATGTCGGTCTTCACTCGTCTCGGAGGTCCTCATGGCCCACGCTAATGCACGGTTGACTGTCCACGGCCGTCGTCTGCTGGTCGAGCGTGTCCGCGTCCACGGCCGCCCGGTCGCGCACGTGGCGCGCGAGTTGGGGGTCTCGCGGCAGTGTGCGCGCATCGCTGGGTGCGCCGCTATGACGCCGAGGGGCCGGCCGGACTGCACGACCGGTCCTCGCGACCGCACCGCACCCCTGGCCGCACCACGCGCCGGGCCGAGCAACGCGTGCTGGAGCACCGCCGCCGCCACCGCCGGGCCCCGGCCTTCATCGCCGAGGCGACCGGAGTGCCCGAACGGACCGTCACCCGCATCCTGCGCCGCCATGACGTGCCGCGGCTGGCCGAGTGCGACCCGCTCACCGGCCGGCCCATCCGGGCCACCCGCCACACCACCATCCGCTACGAGCACGACCGGCCCGGCGCGCTGCTGCACCTCGACGTCAAGAAGATCGGCCGCATCCCCGACGGCGGCGGCTGGCGCGTCCACGGCCGCGGCAGCTCCCGCCTGGCCCGCCACAAACGCGCCCGCATCGGCTACGACTACCTCCACGCCGCCGTCGACGACCACACCCGCCTGGCCTACGCCGAGATCCACCCCGACGAGACCGGCGCCACCGCCGCCGACTTCCTGCGCCGCGCCACCGCGTTCTTCGCCGCCCACGGCATCACCCGGATCCAACGAGTGCTGACCGACAACGCCTGGTGCTATCGCCGCAGCCGCGACTTCGCCGCCGTTCTGACCGATCTGGGCGCACGCCACAAACTCATCCGCCCGCACTGCCCCTGGCAAAACGGCAAGGTCGAGCGCTTCAACCGCACCCTGGCCACCGAATGGGCCTACCAGCAGGTGTTCACCAGCAACACCCAACGCAGCGACCACCTGGCACCCTGGCTGGAGTACTACAACACCCAACGCCCACACACCGCACTCGGCGGCCGACCCCCGATCACCCGACTGTCACCAACGCCATGACCGAGTACACCTAGGGCGTGTTTCGAAGTGGGGTGAGCGTCGGCGTGTTGTGAGCCGGATGCAGTGAGGTCTCCGGTAGATGGTTCATCGACCAAGAAGAACCCA
>NZ_JBICUA010000020.1:0-146848 GCF_043197915.1 Actinomadura geliboluensis
ATGGTACTGCATGGGAGACCGTGTGGGAGAGTAGGACGCCGCCGGACACATATTGCAGGAAGGCCCCGCCGTTTTCGGCGGGGCCTTTCTCATTTCTGTCCCAGCAGATCGAGGACTCTCGTCGCCTGGGAGGCCAGGACGGGCGATCCGTCCGGCGAGCGGCCTTGGCCGCTGCCCAGGATCCGGAGCAGCCAGAAGAGCGCGTGCAGCCGCCGGCAGTCGGTGAACCTCGAAGACCCCGGCTCCTCCGATGCCACCTCCTTCAATACTCGAACGAGGGCGGCTCCGCCGCGCTGCCGTACCGAGATGTGCTCGGTCATCTCCGCCAACTCGTACGCGCGGTCGCTGAGGCCGGAGTACTCGAAATCGACCAGGCGCGCCTCCGAGCCGTCCCACAGGTAATTGGCGAGATTCCCGTCCCCGGTCCCGAACACCGGCGTTCCCGGCTGAACGAGCCGGTCGGCCAGATCCGGGCGTTGGAGCCATTGCGAGCCCTCAGCCAGTGCCTTGACGGCCAGTGGGGAAGCATCGACGCTCGATACTTCCGCACACCATCCCCTCACCTGCTGCAGCAGTTCGGCGGGCCGGCCCGCGCGAGGTGGAAGTGAGGCCAGGGCCGTCCGCGGAATCGCCTCCTGGACCTGGACGACGGTGCGCGCGACCGCAGCGGCCTGCTCCGTCCCGACGGGGTCGGAGAGAGGTAACCCAGGCAGACGGGACATCACGACCGTTGGTGGGGCGGCGGTGAGGTCGGCGGAGACTGGCGTTGGTGCTGTTCCGGGGACAAGCTCGTCGAGCAGCGTCAGAGCGGTCCACTCCCGCTCCGGTTGCCCGTACTCCCATGACCGGTAGCGCTTGACCACCACCTCGGCTCCGATTTCGAGCAGATGCGTGCTCGACCGGTCGCTCATGCCATCCCCTTCTAGGCCGGGCCGACGCTCCTCGCCCACGATCATCGTGACCAAGCGGTCATACCATTGATCGACTTCAGGACGTCCTAAACCCCCACTTCTGAATGGTTTGTTTAATGAGGGTAGGGGTCCGGCAACCAGGGAGGGTCAATGGATCGGGTTCGTGCGGCGCGCGATGGCGCCACGTGGCGCAAGAGCTCCCGGAGCAACGGTTCGAGCAACTGTGTCGAGGTCGCCCGCCTGCGGCCCGGCATCGGGATCCGGGACAGCAAGGCACCGTCCGGAGCCGTGCTCGTCCTCGATGCGGAGCACTGGGCGACGTTCCTTGAGGCGGTCAAGGCGCGGGTGAACGAGATCTGAGCCGACTGGAAAGGCGGTAAGCCGAGCCGTTGGACGGACGGGCCTGGGCATCGGCCGGGATGAACGAATCCGGCCCTCCTTGCGGTGGTCATCGGTCGATGCCCCTTGGCCCGGTGCTGATGCGCCGCAGCGGAGACGGCTAGGCCCCGCCGAGCATCGCATCGGCACGACGGAGCTGAGGCCGCCGGCCCACAGCAGCCCCCCGGTTCCGCGCTCCAACATTCCGGGGAGGACGGCACCCGCCGCGTCGATGGCCGTGGCCGGATAGATCCACTTCATCGAATCCTTCACTGCCGCCGTGTGCGTGTGCGTGATGGGAGTCGGCTGGCTTGACCGAACTCGCCGCCGGGCCGAGGGCATGCGGCTGATGGGTGACGGGATGCGGGAGGGCGGGGTGGAGGGGGTCAGGCTTCCAGAGCTGTCAGGTGGGCCTGGACGGCTTCCAGGTCGTCCTCGCTGAAGACCTCGATGCCGGCGCGCTGGAGCAGGGCGGTCGTGACGCCCGTGCCGGCGTGGTGCGCGCCCGTGAAGGTGCCGTCGTAGATCCGGTGGCTGCCGCAGGAGGGGCTGCCCTCCTTGAGCAGGGCGATGCGGGCGCCGGAGCGGCGGGCGGTCTCCAGGGCGAGGCGGGCGCCGCGGAGGAACTCCTCGGTCACGTCCTTACCGCCGCCGGTGAGGATGCGGGCCGTGCCGTCGAGGACGTCGGCTCCGTCGCCGCCGACGATCTCGGCGGGCGGGCGGGGCACGGGCAATCCGCCCGATACTTCGGGGCAGAATGGGATGAGGCGGCCTTCCGTCCGCCACTGGTGGAAGAGGTCGTCCCCGACCGGCTTGGCCGCGCCGTCGTAGCGGACGCGCCGCCCCGCCAGACACGAGCTGACCAGGATGCGTTCCATGGCGTCCAGCCTATGTCGGCCGTTTCGCGAAGGGCACCGCCGTGTTCTGCGTCACCTAGTGGATCGGTCCGCAGAGCTCGGGTAATAGTTGCAGAACATCAACTAACGAACATATGGGTGGAATGTTGGAGAACTCAGCGGGCACCGGGGACCGGGCCGCCCGCGAGCTGGAGCGGATCCGGGCGATCACCGATGAGGCGTTCGCCCATATGGACGTGGACGAGTTCCTCGACACGCTGCTCGACCGGCTGCGCCGGATCCTGAACGTCGACACCGCCGTCGTGCTGCTGCTCGACCGGCAGCGGCGCTTTCTCGTGGCGACGGCCGCGAAGGGCATAGAGGAGGAGGTCAGCCAGGCGGCGCACGTCCCGGTCGGGCAGGGGTTCGCCGGGCGCGTCGCCGCGGAGCGGCAGGCCGTCTACATCGCGGACGTGCCGACCGCGGGCGTGTTCAATCCGCTGCTCGTGCAGCGGGGGCTGCGGTCGCTGCTCGGCGTGCCGCTCATCGGCGGCGGCTCGCTCGTCGGCGTCCTGCACGTCGGAACGCTCGTCCCGCGCCGGTTCACCGAGGACGAGATCGAGCTCCTGCGGCTCGCGGCCTCGCGCGTCGCGATGGCCGTGCAGTCGCTCACGAGCCGCGCCGAGCGCGCCGGCGCGCGGGAGCTGCAGCGCAGCCTCGTGCCGGCCGCGCTCCCCGACATCCCCGGCGCCGAGCTGACCGCGCGCTACCGGCCCGGCAAGGCCAGCGTCGGCGGCGACTGGTACGACGTGTTCACGCTCCCGTCCGGCGAGATCGGCATCGTGATGGGGGACGTCGCGGGGCACGGGCTCGGCGCCGCCGTCGTGATGGGGCGGATGCGCAGCGCGCTGCGGGCGTACGCGCTGGAGAGCACCGACCCCTCCGAGGTGCTGCGCAGGCTCGACCGGAAGATGCAGCATTTCGAGCCCGACGCGACGGCGACCGTGCTGTACGCCGTGTTCGACCCCGGCCTGCGGCGGGTGCGGCTGTCGTCGGCCGGGCACTGCCCGCCCATCCTCGCGCTGCCCGGCGAGCCCGCGCAGCCCGTCGAGGCGAAGCCGGACGTCCTCATCGGCCTCGGGGACGACATGCCCCGCGAGACCATGACGCTCGCGCTCCCGCCGGGCGCGCTGCTGTGCTTCTACACCGACGGGCTGATCGAGCGGCGGGACGCGTCGCTGAACGCCGGCATCGAGCGGCTGCGCCGCGCGGTGTCGGCGGGCCCGCCCGAGGACGTCGGCGCCGCGGTGATGGCGGCGCTGATCGGCCGCGAGCAGGCCGAGGACGACGTCGCGCTGCTGATCATCCGCCGGCTGCCCGGCTGACCGTCACTTCCCGGCGCGGATCCGGCCGACGGCGAGCTGGGCGACGCGGACGGCGGCGCCCGGGTTGAGGCGGACGCCGCGCCAGGCGAGCCGGCCGTGCGCGGGCGCGACGATGAGCGCCTGGTTCTTCGCGACGCCGCGCATGATGTCGCGGGCCAGCTTCTCCGCCGTGTAGAGGCGCGGGGACGCCTTGGCGATGTCGCCGGTCGCGTCGCCGCTGAGCGCCGTCTCGGGCAGGTCCGGGTTGACGTTGTGCAGCAGCGGGGTGTCGACGAAGGACGGGCAGACGACGCTGACCTTGACGCCGCGTCCGGCGGCCTCGGCGCGCAGGCCGAGGGAGAGGCCGACGACGGCGTGCTTGGTGGCGGTGTAGGGGATGCCGATCGGCATCGGGACGAGGCCCGCCAGCGACGCGGTGTTCACGATGTGGCCGGAGCCCTGCTCCAGCATGATCGGGTAGGCGGCGTGGACGCCGTGGACGACGCCCTTGAGGTTGATGTCGATCGCGCGGTTCCAGTGGTCGAGGGTGAGCTCCTCGGCCAGCCCGCCGATCGCGATGCCGGCGTTGTTGAACACGAGGTCCAGCCGGCCGTGCTCGGCCTTGACGCCTTTGTAGAGGTCGGCGACGGCGTCGGCGTCGGTGACGTCGAGGGCGGCGGAGGACGCCTTGCCCCTGCCGAGGGTGTTCAGCTTCTCGGCGACCTTCGCCGCGCCGTCGGCGTTGACGTCGCTGACGACGACGGTGTCGCCGCGCGCCACCAGGGACGTGGCGATCGCACGGCCGATGCCGGATGCGCCTCCGGTCACGATCGCGATGCTCATTGCGCGCTCCGCTCGATGAACCGCGGGCCCGGGCCGCATGGGGGCGACCCGGTTCGCGGTGGCTAATTGGATGAGATGTTCAATTACGGGGGATTGTAGGGGGCGGGCGGTGCCCGCCGATACTCGCGCCGCTACAAGGCGGAGGCGGCCGGCTCGTCCCGGCGCCCGGTGTCCCGCTCGATCTGGAAGTCGCCGGGGTCCAGCCGGCGGGTCCGCAGCCAGAAGTTCAGCGTGGACGCCGGCCACGCGGCCCGGTTGACGCCGGCGCGGTCGAGGTACCAGCTGTCGCAGCCGCCGGCGACCCAGACGGCCCCCTCCGACTTGCGCTGCACCCACTGGTTGAACCGGTCCTGGACGGACGGCTTCACCGAGATCCGCGCGCCGCCCGCCGCGTCCAGCATCGCCAGGGCCTGCAGGACGTAGCGGACCTGCGCCTCGATGATGAAGATCATCGAGTTGTGGCCGAGCCCGGAGTTGGGCCCGAGCAGCAGGAACAGGTTCGGGAAGCCCGCGACCGCGACGCCGAGGTGCGCCTCGATGCCGTCCTTCCAGGCGTCCTGGATCTTCAGCCCGCCGCGGCCGACGATGTGCGCGCCCTCCATCGCGTCGGTGACGTGGAAGCCGGTGCCGAAGATGATCGCGTCGACCTCGTGCTCGCGGCCGTCCCGCGTGACGATCGAGTGCTCGCGGACCTCGGCGATGCCCTCGGTGGTCAGCTCCACGTTGGGCCGCATCAGCGCCGGGTAGTAGTCGCTCGACACCAGCGTCCGCTTGCAGCCCATCGTGTAGTCGGGGGTGAGCTTGCGGCGCAGGTCCCGGTCGGGGACCTGCCGGGCGAGGTGCCACCGGGCGAGGGAACTGGCCGCCTTGAGCAGCCGCGGGTTCTTGAACCCGAGGACGAAGCTCTCCTGCATCAGGTAGATGCCGTTGCGGTAGCCGCGCTGGACGAGCGGGACGCGCCGGAACAGCGCCCGCTCCACCGCGGTGACCGGCCGGTCGGGCTTCGGGAGGATCCACGGCGGCGTCCGCTGGAACACCGTCAGGTGCCGGACCCGCTTCGCGATCTGCGGGACGAACTGGATCGCGGACGCGCCCGTCCCGATCACCGCGACCCGCTTGCCGGTCAGGTCGTAGGAGTGGTCCCACTGCGCGGAGTGGAACGTCGCCCCCTCGAAGGAGGCGAGCCCCGGCAGGTCGGGGATGCTCGGATGGTGCAGCGGGCCCATGCCCGCGACCAGCGCCCGCCCCCGGACGACCTCGTCGCCGTTGACGGTCACCTGCCAGGTGTCGGTGGCGTCGTCGTACTCCGCCCCGGTCGCCTCGGCGTTGAACCGGATGTGCTGCGCCAGCTCGTACTTGTCGACGATGTCCTTGATGTACTGCAGCAGCTCCGCCTGCTTCGGGAACATCCGCGACCAGTCGGCCTTGGGCTCGAAGGAGTAGGAGTACAGCAGCGACATGATGTCGCACGCGCAGCCGGGGTAGGTGTTCTCCCGCCACGTCCCGCCGACCTCGTCCGCCTTCTCCAGGATGACGAAGTCGTGCACGCCGGCCTTCTTCAGCCCGATCGCCATGCCGAGGCCGGAGAAGCCCGTCCCGACGATGACGACCTTGTACGGGCCGCCCGGCCCCGCCGCCGGCGTCACCACGGCGGGGTGCTGAACCGCCGCCATGCTCAGGCGGCCTTGGCGGATTCGACGGTGCGGCGCTGCTTGGGCTCGTCCCAGATGCCGAACGCCTTCCACACCCGCTTGTTCACCGGGTCGATCACGTTCAGCTCGGCCATCAGGTCGCGGATCTTGCCGACCGAGTTCGAGATCTCCGCCTGCGACGCGTCGTTGCGGTAGGCGGCGCGGACGACGTCCTTCGGGATGTTGAAGTGCCGCACCATCGGCCCGGGCGGGGACAGCATGATCCGCGCCATCACGCCGAGCACGACGGGGGTGGCCAGGCCGAGGATCCGGCGGCGCATCGGGTGCATGTTCGGCACCCGGTGCTTGAGGTAGTGCCGGGCGAACGAGATGTGCCGGGCCTCCTCCGCGATGTGGATCTTCATGATGGTCTCTTCGAGCGGGTGCTTGATGTGCCCGCCCTTGAGGGACTTGCGCTGGACGTAGTCGATCGGGTCCTCGCCGCCGAGCACGAACACGAAGAACATCTCGGTGCTGACCAGCGGGATCCACGGCGCGGCCTGCGCGATGAGGCTGAGCGAGCGCGGCATGCCGCGGATCGGCATCTTCGTCCGGTTCACGAACTCCTGGAACATCATCCCGTGGTGACATTCCTCGGTCGTCTCGTGGTAGACGTACCGGAACTCGGGCCGGCCGTTCGGCAGCCGGTAGGCGTAGTTGAGCAGCCCGCGCTTCAGCAGGTTCTCGAACTGCAGCCCGATCTTCATCGCGGTGGCGACGCGCCACAGCCCGATCTGCGCCTGGATCTCCGGCGGCTGCGCCTGGTACCAGGCCGTCTCGCCGAGCCGGTCGAACGGCGGCAGGACCCAGCGCGGGTCGTTCTTGTCGACCGTGAACTCGGGGTCGTCCCAGGGGATGTCGGCGTAGGCCTCCCAGTGCTTGTCCACCGACGCCTTGTTCAGGCGGTCGATGACGCCGAGGTACGACTTCTTGTCCTTGACCTGCTCGCGGACCTCGTCGGCGAGTTCGGTGGGGGCTTTCGGCATGTGAGGCGCTCCCTCGGGGTGATGCGGCCGGCGCGTACCGATCGCGGGCCGGCGGTGGTGCGGGGGGTGGAGTCGTCGGAGTGGGTCACACGGATTGCCGCGCGGGCGCGTCCGGCGCGGCCGGCTCGGGTGCGTCCGGTGCGGACGCCTGTGCGGGGGTGTCGGGCATGGGCGCGCCCGACGGCGCCCCCGGCTGCGGGACGATCAGCTGCGCGACGTCCTTGACCTGGCGCAGCACCGCGGCCTGGTGGCCTTCGGCATCGTCGTCCAGTGCGTTCTGTATGGAGAGCCCGACGAACATCGCGAACAGGGCGCGCAGCATCGTCGGGGCGAAGTCGGGGGGCAGCGTGTTCTGGGGGAACAGCCGCTCGAAGGTCTCCAGGATCACCTGGAGGATCCGCTCGTTCAGGTCGATGCACAGCGGCCGCAGCTCGTCGTCGGTGCGGGCCGCCACGGCCAGCTCCATGAGGGCCTTGGCGGGACGGCCGCGGAACACCTCCCACAGCAGGTCGAGGGCGCCCGAGACGTTGCGGCGCTCCGCCGGGAGTACGGCGAACGCCGTCTCGTACGCCAGGCGCTGCGCCTCCAGGAGGTGCTCCAGCGCCGCCGCGACGAGGACCATCTTCGTCGGGTAGTGGTGCTGCTGCGCGCCGCGCGACACGCCCGCGCGGCGGGCCACTTCCGTGGTGGACGTCCCGGACCAGCCGAGGTCGACCAGGCATTCCATGGTCGCCTCCAGGAGCCGGGCCTGGGTGCGCGACCGGCGTTCCTCCTGCGTGCGGCGGCTGGAGGAGCCGTGCCGGTGTCGTCGGCGGCTGCTTACTGCCATGGCTCGAAGGTACGAGCGCGGATACAAGCAAGCAAGCCTGCATGTATGTTGCCCGCATCACAATTGGACATCGCGTCTTATTGATCTTCGCGGCGGGACCGGGCGGACGCCGCGGGCGGATACCGCGGCGGAGGTAGCCGGGGCGGGGCCGGGTGCGTCCGGGGGAGCAGCGCGGGTGCCTCTCCTCGCCCGACGACGGGCGGCATGGCGCGCGGCCACGATCCCGGCATGGGAAACGCAGCAGAGGCAAGACGAACGGTCGGCGAAGTCGACGGCGGCGCCCGGACCGAGCACCTCGGCAAGGTGTACGGGTCCGGTGACATGGCGGTGCGCGCGCTCGACGACGTCACCATCGAGTTCCCGGACGGGCGGTTCACCGCCATCATGGGCCCGTCCGGCGCCGGCAAGTCCACGCTCATGCATTGCGTGGCGGGGCTGGAGGACGCGACGTCCGGCAAGGTCTACGTGGGCGGCCAGGAGCTCGGGGCGCTGTCGGACCGGCGGCTCACCAAGCTCCGCCGCGAGCGCATCGGGTTCGTGTTCCAGGCGTTCAACCTGATCCCGACCCTCACGGCGCGCGACAACATCCTGCTCCCGCTCACGCTGGCGGGGACGAGCCCGGACGGGGAGTGGCTGGACACCGTCGTCCGCGTCCTGAAGCTGGGGGACAGGCTGTCGCACCGGCCTTCGGAGATGTCGGGCGGGCAGCAGCAGCGCGTCGCGCTGGCGCGCGCGCTCGTCACCCGTCCGCAGATCGTGTTCGCGGACGAGCCGACCGGCAACCTCGACTCCCGCACCGGCGCCGAGGTCCTGGCGCTGCTCCGCAACGCCGTGGACGACCTCGGCCAGACCGTCGCGATGGTCACGCACGATCCGGTCGCCGCAGGGCACGCCGACGCGGTCGTGTTCCTCGCCGACGGCCGCATCGTCGACGTCATGGACGCCCCCACGCCCGACCGGGTGCTGGACCGCATGCGAGGGCTGGGAGACCACTCATGACCGGGCTCGTCTTCAAAGAACTGTGGGGACGCAAACGCCGACTGGTCGGCTCCCTGGTGGCGGTCTTCCTCGGCGTGACGTTCCTTACCGGGACGCTCGTCCTCGGCGACACGCTCGCGGCGAGCATCGACGGCTACTTCTCCAAGGCGTACGGCAGCACAGACGTGACCGTGCGGAACGCGACCAAGGTGAGCGACGCGCCGTGGGGCGCGCGCGGGGAGATCGACGCGTCCCTTGTGGACACGGTGCGCCAGGTGGACGGCGTCGCCAACGCCGAGCCCACCATCCAGGGGTCGGGTCAGCTGCTCGCCAAGGACGGCACCACGATCCAGTCGCGCGGCCCGCGGACGGCCGGCAACTGGGTGACCGACCCCGAACTCAACCCGTACCACCTCGTTTCCGGACGTGCCCCACGCGCGCCCAACGAGGTTGTCGTCAACAAGATGTTCGCCGACCAGGGAGACCTCAAGGTCGGCGACCGCACGGCGGTGCTCACGCCGCAGAAGGTCCCGGTGACCGTCGTCGGCATCAGCAAGTTCGGTGACGAGGACGCGTTCGGCGAGACGTCGTTCACGGCGTTCTCACTGGAGGGCGCCCGCCAGTACGTAGCGAAGGGGACCGACCGCGTCGGCGGCGTCGCCGTCCGCGCCGAGGACGGCGTCAGCCAGGCGGAACTGGCGTCCCGCATCAAGCCGGTCCTGCCCGCCGGGGTGGAGGCCGTCACCAACAAGGCGCAGGTCGAGGAGGGCATGAGCCTCGTCGAGAGCGGCTTCCTGCGGGTGTTCCGGATCGTGCTGGCCGCGTTCGGCGGGGTCGCGCTGCTTGTCGCCGCGTTCTCCATCCACAACACGTTCGCGATCACGATGGCGCAGCGGACCCGCGAGTCGGCGCTGCTGCGCGCCCTCGGCGCCGGGCGCCGGCAGGTCGTCGCGATCGTCGGGTTCGAGGCGCTCGTCGTCGGCGGCGCCGCCACCCTCGCCGGGCTCGTCGGCGGGCTCGGCTTCGCCGCCCTGCTCCGGTGGCTGTTCATGCAGTTCCGGATCGGGATCGCGATGGAGGGCCTCTCCGTCGCCGCCACCTCGATCCTCATCGCGGTGCCGGTCGGCCTGGTGGTGACCCTGGTCGCGGCGCTCGGGCCCGCGCTGAAGGCGTCCCGGACGCCGCCGCTGGCGGCGCTGCGCGAGGTCGCGGCCGAGGCGTCCCGGCCGACCGACACCCGGATCATCGTCGGCGGCGTCTTCGCCGCCGTCGCCGCCGGGACCGTCGTGTTCGGCGCGGTCACCGAGCAGATGGCGATGGCGGCCGCGGGCGCGGTGGTCACCGTCGCGGCGATGGTCGTGCTCGGGCCGGTCGCCGCCCGCCCGGTGGCGGCCCTCATCGGCGGCCCCGCGGCGCGGCTGCGCGGCGTCCCGGGCCGGCTCGCCCGCGACAACGCGTCCCGCAGCCCGGCCCGCACCGCCGGCGCCGCGACCGCGCTGATGATCGGCGTCGGCGTCGTCTCGCTGATGACGGTGTTCATCGGGTCGCTGGGCGCGTCCCTGGAGAACAGCGTCGCCGGGTCGTTCAAGGGATCGCTCGTCGTCAACGCCGGCAACAACGAGACCGGCGGGTTCAGCACCCGGCTCGTGCAGGACGCCGCGCGGCTGCCCGAGGTCCGGGAGATCGCCGGGGCCGGGACCGGCAGCATGCGAGTGGACGGCGACCCGTCGACCGTCAGCGTCGCCGACCCGTCCGCCCTCGGCCGCGTCCTCGACCTGGACGTCACCCAGGGCGCCATGAAGGACGCCGGTACGTTCGCGGTGTCGAAGAGCGTCGCCGACGACAAGGGCTGGCGCGCGGGGTCGCAGGTGGGCGTGACGTTCGCCGACGGCACGTCCCAGCGGCTCACCGTAGGCGCCGTCTACGAGAACACCGACCTGACCGGCGACTACCTCGTGCCGCGCACCGTATGGGACGCCCACACCAGGCAGCCCTTGGACACGAGGGCGTTCGTCGAGCTGCGCCCAGGAGCGTCGGCCGCCGCCGCTACCCGCGCCCTGACCCGGCTGAGCGCGGCGTACGGCGCCCCAGAGGTCCAGACGCGGGACGACTTCGTCGCCTCGCAGACGGAGGAGCAGCAGGGGTTCATCACCGTCGTCTACGGGATGCTGATCCTCGCCATCGTCGTCGCGCTGCTCGGCATCGCCAACACGCTGTCGCTCGCCGTCCACGAACGGACCCGCGAACTCGGGCTGCTGCGCGCGGTCGGCGCGACCCGGCCGCAGATCAGGTCGATGGTCCGCTGGGAGTCGCTGATCGTCGCACTGTTCGGCACCGCCGGCGGGATCGGGCTCGGGCTGTTCCTCGGCTGGGGGCTGGGCAGCGCCCTCGGCAACCCGTTCGCCCCGCCCGCCGTCCAGCTGGCGGTCATCGCGCTGGTCGGCGCGGTGGCGGGGGCGCTCGCCGCGATCCGCCCCGCGCGGCGCGCGGCGCGGCTGGCGATCCTGTCCGCGATCTCCGCGCCGTGACGCGCGCCGTCCCCGTTCCTCCCGCCACGCCGGGGGGAACGGGGATTGCGGGCGCGGGCCGCGGATAAGGTAAATCCATGCAGGTCAACCAGTCGGGGAAGCTCACCAACGTCTGCTACGACATCCGCGGGCCCGTGCTCAAGCGCGCCAAGCAGCTGGAGGCCCAGGGCAACAACATCCTCAAGCTGCACATCGGCAACCCGGCCCCGTTCGGATTCGAGGCCCCGCCCGAGCTGCTCCAGGACATGGTCCGCAACCTGCCGGACGCGCACGGCTACAGCGACTCCAAGGGCATCCTCCCCGCGCGCCGCGCCATCGTGCAGCGCTTCGAGGACAACGGCGTCACCGACATCGACGTCGAGGACGTCTACCTCGGCAACGGCGTGTCCGAGCTGATCGTCATGACCCTGCAGGCGCTGCTCAACGACGGCGACGAGGTCCTCATCCCCACGCCCGACTACCCGCTGTGGACGGCCGCGGTCTCCCTCTGCGGAGGCACGCCCGTCCACTACCTGTGCGACGAGGACGACGGCTGGCAGCCGAGCCTGGACGACATCGAGGCCAAGATCGGCGACCGCACCCGCGCGATCGTCATCATCAACCCGAACAACCCGACCGGGGCCGTCTACTCGCGCGAGGTCCTCACCCGCGTCGTCGAGGTCGCCCGCCGCCGCAACCTGCTGGTCTTCGCCGACGAGATCTACGACCGGATCCTCTACGACGAGGCCGAGCACGTCCCGATCGCCTCGCTCGCCCCCGACCTGCTGTGCCTCACCTTCGGCGGGCTGTCGAAGAACTACCGGGTCGCCGGGTTCCGGTCCGGCTGGGTCGTGCTGTCCGGGCCGAAGGAGCACGCCGAGTCCTACATCGAGGGCCTGGACATCCTCGCCAACATGCGGCTGTGCCCGAACGTCCCCGGCCAGCACGCCATCCAGGCCGCGCTCGGCGGCTACCAGAGCATCGACGACCTCGTCCTGCCGACCGGCCGCCTCGGCGAGCAGCGCGACCGCGCCTGGAAGCTGCTGAACGACCTGCCCGGCGTGTCCTGCGTCAAGCCGCAGGGCGCCCTCTACGTCTTCCCCCGCCTGGACCCCGAGATGTACCCGATCGAGGACGACATGCGCTTCGCCCTCGACCTGCTCGAACAGCAGAAGCTGCTCATCGTCCAGGGCACGGGCTTCAACTGGCCGGCCACCGACCACTTCCGCGTCGTCACGCTCCAGTACGCCGACGACCTGGAGGACGCCGTCGGCCGCATCGGCGACTTCCTCGCCGGCTACCGCCGCTGAGTCACTCTGCGGCGGCCGCGTCGAGGCGGCGCAGCGCACCGCGGACCACGTCCGGGTCGGTCGTCGCCCAGAACGGCGGCAGCGAGTTCTTCAGGAAGCCGCCGTACCTGGCCGTGGCCAGCCGCGGGTCGAGGACGGCGACGACGCCGCGGTCGTCCATCGACCGCAGCAGCCGGCCCGCGCCCTGCGCCAGCAGCAGCGCGGCGTGCGTCGCGGCGACCGCCATGAACCCGTTGCCGCCGCGCGCCGCGACCGCCCGCGACCGCGCCGACGACACCGGGTCGTCCGGGCGCGGGAACGGGATGCGGTCCATGATGACGAGCTGCAGCGACGGGCCCGGGACGTCCACGCCCTGCCAGAGCGACAGGGTGCCGAACAGGCACGTCCGCTCGTCCTCGGCGAACTGCTTCACCAGCAGGGAGGTCGAGTCCTCGCCCTGGCACAGCAGGGGGTGGGACAGGTGGTCCTTCAGCTCGTCGGCGGCCTGCCGCGCCGCCCGCATCGAGGAGAACAGGCCCAGCGTGCGCCCGCCCGCCGCCTCGATCAGCTCGGTGATCTCCGTCAGGTAGGCGTCGGCGAGGCCGTCCCGCCCCGGCTGCGGCAGGTGCCGCGCGACGTACAGGATGCCGGCCTTCCGGTGGTCGAACGGCGAACCCGCGTCTAGCCCGGACCACACGACCTCGGTCTGCTCGCCCTTCTCCGTCGCGGTCTGGGCGAGCCCTTCCGCGGCCGTCTTGGCGTCTTTCGGCGCCTTCTCGTCCAGCGGCGGCAGGCCCCACTGCCTGGCGAGCGGCTCGAACGACCCGCCGAGCGTCAGCGTCGCCGACGTCAGGATCGCGGTGCGCTGCTCGAACAGCGTCGCCCGCAGCAGGCCGCCGACCCCGATCGGCGCGACGTGCAGCGCCGGCGGGCGCTTCGGGCGCCCGTCCGGGACGAACGGCTTGTCCACCCACACCACGTCGAAGCGCTCGGCCATCTCGGGCTGGAACGCCTCCAGCATCCGCACGGCCGTGTCGTGCAGGTCTTCCAGCGACGACCGGGCGGCCTTGCGCGCGGCCATGTCACCCGGATCCGACTCCTTCTTGTCGGGGCCGAGCGCCGTGATGCAGGCGTGCGCTGCGTCCCGCACGACCACGAGGGTGTTGCCCAGGGCGCTCGGTAGGACGTCCATACGCCCTTGAGGCAGATCCTCCAGAAGGATGCCGAGCCCCTCCGCGGCTTCTTTCAACCGGTCGGCGACGGCCTCCTCGATGAGACGCCCGCACCGCCGCGCGGCCGTCTCGACGCCGACCCCGCTCAGGTCGCCCGTGGCGACCGACGTCACCCGGTCGACGAGCTCGTGCGCCTCGTCCACCACCACCACGTCGTGCTCGGGCAGGACCTGGAACTCCTCCAGGGCGTCGATGGCCAGCAGCGCGTGGTTGGTCACCACGATGTGCGCCTCACCGGCCTCAGCCTTCGCCAACTCGGCGAAGCACTCCGTCCCCTGCGGGCAGCGCTGGGCGCCCAGGCACTCCTTCGCCGTGACGGCCACCTGCCGCCACGCCTGCTCGCTCACCCCCGGGACCAGCTCGTCCCGGTCGCCGGTGCGGGTCTCGTCCGCCCACTCGTTCAGCCGCTTGACCTGGCGGCCCAGCGTCGACAGCTGCTGCGGGTCGAACAGGCTCGGCCCGTCGTCCTCCTCGGGCACGCCCGTCTGCACCCGGTGCAGGCACAGGTAGTTGCGGCGCCCCTTCAGGATCGCGAACTTCAGCTCCGTGCCCAGCATGGGGCCGAGAGCCTCTGCCAGCCGGGGCAGGTCGCGGTCGACGAGCTGCCGCTGCAGCGCGATCGTCGCGGTCGACACCACGACCGTCGTCTGCTTCTCCACCGCGTACCGGATCGCGGGCACGAGGTACGCGAGCGACTTGCCGGTGCCGGTGCCCGCCTGCGCGGCGAGATGCTCCCCGGACTCGATCGCCCTCTCCACCGCCCGCGCCATCTCCACCTGGCCGGGGCGCTCGGCACCCCCGATGGACGCGACCGCCGCGGCGAGCAGGGTCGGCATGTCCGGAATCTGGGTATCGCTGGCGTTCAGCAGATCAGGGGCGGGCACGCCGCCCAACGCTACCGCCCCCGGCGGACACCCACGTCCGCCCCGAGGTTATCCACAGTGCACGGAATTCTCACCGGGCACTTCCGTGCCCTGCGACCGTCGATGGCATGGCACCTCTCGTGATCCGCACCGCCCATGACGCCATCGCCGCCGTCCCCTACCTGCTCGGCTTCCACCCGTCCCGCAGCCTCGTCGTGATCGGCTTCGACGGCGGTAGCGGCATATGCGCGGTACGGCTCGACTTACCGGCCGCCGACGGCGGCAGGGCGGCCGCCGTCCTCGCCGCCAACGGCTACGCCCGCTCCCTCCTCCTCGGCTACGGCCCCGCCGCCGAGGTCGAGGCGGCCGCCACCCCGATGCGGGAAGCCCTCGCCGCGTCCGGCGTCCCCGTCGCCGAGGCGATCCGCGTCGCCGCCGGCCGCTGGTGGTCGCTCACCTGCCACGACGCCTGCTGCCCGCCCGAGGGCACCCCGTACGACATCTCCGCCAGCGCCGTCGCCGCCCAGGCGACCTACGCCGGCCACGTCGCGCTGGCCGACCGCGACGAACTCGTCCGCTCCGTCCAGCCCTTCGACGGCCCCGCCCGCGCCGCCATGCGCGCCGCCACCGCCCGGGCCGAGCGGCACCGTGCCCGCACCCCCTCGGTGGAGGAGGACCTCGCCCGCCTGCGCGCCCTGCTCGACCACGCCCGCGCCAGCCCCACCGACGACGAGGCCGCCTGGCTCGGCCTCCTGCTCACCGACCTGCGCTTCCGGGACGAGGCATGGATCCGCATCGACGAGGACGCCCCCGCCGCCGACATCGCCTTCTGGCGCGACATCCTCCGCCGCGTCGAGGAGCGGTACGCCCCCGCCCCCGCGTCCCTCCTGGCGTTCGCCGCCTACACCGCCGGCGACGGCGGCCTCGCCAACGTCGCCCTCCAACGCGCCCTGGACGCCGACCCCACCTACTCGATGGCCGTCATCCTCCGCGAAGTCATCAACGCCGGCATCCCGCCCTCCCAACTCCCCCTACGCATGACGCCGGCCGAACTAGCCGCCGCCTACAACAACAGAAAGGCCGGCTAACACCATGCCCCCAGCTCCAACCCAACGGACGCCTCGACTGCCCGCGTCACCGCACACGTGCAGCGAGCGCCATGCGCCTGTGCGACGTACGGGCTGGCGCCGTGGTCTGGCTCCTGCCCACTAGCGATAGCGCGGGCGGGCGCCGGGTGTTTGTGCTGTGAGTGGGGGAGAGGTGGCTTTGTTGTGCGGTGGGGGGTTAGGGGGCTACGGCTTGGCCGGGGGTGCCGGGGTCTATGCGGCGGTCGGGGTTGCGGGCGTTCCAGGCGCGCATGCGGGGCGGGTAGCCGACGATCTGGACGTCGTAGATGGGCAGGCCCAGGTCGCGGGCCACCTTGCCGATGACCTTCGGGGAGCCGACGCGGCGGCGGGTCCACTCGCCGTCGTGGGCGACGGCGACGGCGGTGGTGTCGGTGGCGAAGGTCTCCGGCTCGACGAAGAACTCGACGCCGCGGCGCGAGCGCGCGAAGGCGATCAGCGCCTCGATGTCGGTGTCGGTCGCCTCGCGGTCCAGCCGCGTCACCGTGGACCCGCGGTGCCTGCGGATCCCGAACCGGTCCCGGAACCTCATCGCCCACCCCGTCCTCTGCTCGCGGATGCGGTGTACGACGATAACGACATACCGGGTGTGCGGGTTCCCGACACAGCGGCGGAATGCCCGGCGGGCAAGGGCCTGAGCCCTAGACTGGCTGATCTTGGGGGAACGTCAGCGGGGGTGTTGATGGGCGGGCTGCAGCTTGTCCGGCGTGGGGCGGCGGCCGTGCTCGCGGCGGCGGTGTGCGGGTGGCTCAGCTCGCTCGGCGGGGCCCCGGCGGAGGTCCGGCTCACCGCCGCGCACAGCGAAACCCCGGCCGCGAAGCCGAAACCGAAGCCCAAGCCGAAACCACCGCCGCCGCCTCCGGACTGCTCGCGGGTCAAGTGCGTGGCGCTGACGTTCGACGACGGGCCGGCCGCCAGTACGGCGGAGCTGCTCGACATCCTCGCCGCCCGCAAGGTGCGGGTGACGTTCTTCGTGGTGGGGGAGAACGTCGTCCAGCATCCGGAGCTGGTGCGGCGCGAGCACGAGGCCGGGCACGAGATCGGCGACCACAGCTACACGCACGCCGACCTCGGGACGGCGTCCGGCAAGAAGGTCGTGTCGGAGCTGACGCGGACGCAGGAGGCCGTCCGGCGGGCGTCGGGGGTCACGCCGGTGCTGCTCCGGCCGCCGTACGGGTCGATGTCGAAGCGGCTCGCGAAGGCCGCGCGGGAGCAGGGGCTCGCGCAGGTGCTGTGGACGGTCGACCCGCTCGACTGGCAGCACCGCGACAGCGCGTACGTCGAGAAGCGGGTGCTGAAGGCGGTCAAGCCCGGCTACGTGGTGCTGATGCACGACATCCACCCGACGACGGTGAAGGCCGTCCCGCGCATCATCGACCGGCTGGCCGCGCAGGGGTACGTGTTCGTGACCGTGTCGGAGCTGTACGGCGGGCGGCTCGTCCCGGGGAAGGAGTACGGCCAGACCGGTCGGCCGATGGCCGATTCAGGGGCGGCTCAGGGTCATCCCTGATGGTCCGCTGGCGCCGCTGCGCCCAGCATGGAGGGTATGGACAGCAGCTACGCGGTGGGGGACCTGCGGGTCTCGGACGCCGAGCGCGAGTCGGCCATCCAGCGGCTCCAGGACGCCTACGCCGAGGGACGGCTCGACGAGGACGAGTTCGACATGCGCGTCCAGCTGGCGATCACGTCGAAGACGCGCAGCCAGCTGGGCGGCGTCACCCGCGACCTGGAGCCGGTCCGGGCGGCGCCGGTCGCCGAGGCCGTCACGGGGGAGGACCGGATGCTCGCGGCGGCGGCCCACGCCGTGGCGGTGCCGACGCTGTTCGTCGGGCCGCTCGTGCTGATGCTGCTGAGCGGCAAGCGGTCGGAGTACGTCCGGCGGCAGGCGGCGGAGGCGGTCAACTTCCAGGTGACGCTGCTGCTGCTCACGATCGTCACGTTCGGCGTCGGCGGGATCGTGTACGCGGTCGCGTGGGTACTGTCGGCGATCGCGGCGGTGTACGCGCTGACCGGCGGCACGTTCCGCTATCCGTGGATCCTGCGCCTGGTCAAGTGACCGGGGTTTGTCGGCATGCGCCTCAGGGGAAAGGTTGACGTGGCCGCCCTGTAGCGGTTTCTGTCGCCTCCAGGAGACGAAACGACCGATGTGTACGCCGACGGGGTTATTCCCCTCTCGACCTGTGACACCTGCAACGTCCGAATTATGTGGACGATGCATGGGATGATCGATTTACTAGGTCAGGGAGGGGCTAGATGACGGAGCTTGCGGTCAAGGGCGACCACCAGCGGGCGGTGGACGCGCTCAAGAGGTCCTACGAGGCGATCCCGAAGGGCACGCCGGTACGGCTGGCGAAGCGGACCTCGAACCTGTTCCGGTGGCGCGACCCCTCGGCGGCGCCCGGCCTGGACGTGTCCGGGTTCGACAAGGTGCTGAGCGTCGACGCGCGGGAGCGCACGGCGCAGGTCCAGGGGATGACGACCTACGAGGACCTCGTCGACGCGACGCTGCCGCACGGGCTGATGCCGACGGTCGTCCCGCAGCTGAAGACCATCACGCTGGGCGGGGCGGTGACGGGGCTCGGCATCGAGTCGACGTCGTTCCGCGACGGGCTGCCGCACGAGGGCGTCCTGGAGATGGAGGTCCTCACCGGGGACGGCGAGATCGTCACGGCGACGCGCGACAACGAGCACTCCGACCTGTTCTTCGGGTTCCCGAACTCCTACGGGACGCTCGGCTACACGCTGCGGCTGAAGATCGAGCTGCGGCCGGTCAGCCCGTACGTCCGGCTCCGGCACCTGCGGTTCACCGACGCGGGCGAGCTGGCCAAGGCGATGGGCGAGATCACCGAGTCGGGGACGTTCGAGGGCGAATCCGTCGACTTCATGGACGGGACGTACTTCAGCCCCGGCGAGCAGTACATCACGCTCGGCTTCTTCGCCGACTCGGCGCCGTACACCTCCGACTACACCGGCCAGCAGATCTACTACCGGTCCATCCAGGAGCGGTCGGTCGACTTCCTGACGGTCCGCGACTACATCTGGCGCTGGGACACCGACTGGTTCTGGTGCTCGGGCGCGTTCGGCGTGCAGAACCCGACGGTCCGGCGGCTGTGGCCCGACAAGTACAAGCGCTCCGACGTGTACCGCAAGCTGGTCGCCTACGACCGCCGGTACCACATCATCGCGCGCGCGGAGCGCTGGCGGGGGCTGCGTCCGCGCGAGGACGTCATCCAGGACATCGAGGTGCCGGTGGAGCGGCTGCCCGAGTTCCTGGAGTTCTTCCACGACAAGGTCGGCATGAGCCCCGTCTGGCTGTGCCCGCTGCGTGCGAAGGAGCGGTGGCCGCTGTACCCGCTGGAGACCGGCCGCCCGTACGTGAACGTCGGCTTCTGGGGGACGGTCCGCATCCCGCCCGGCCAGATCCCCGAGTACCACAACCGGCTCATCGAGCGGAAGGTCGCTGCCCTCGACGGGCACAAGTCCCTCTACTCGACGGCCTTCTACGGCCGGGACGAGTTCTGGCGGTACTACGACGGGGAGACCTACCGGCGGCTCAAGGGGCGCTACGACCCCGCCGAGCGGCTGCTGGACCTCTACGACAAGTGCGTGCGCGGACGCTGACATGCGCCCGCCGTATCGGGGGAGCCCACGGGGCCGAGGGCCGGCAGGCCGGGTCCGGGCGGAGAGACAGGAGGGATCACCATGACGCTGGCCAGGGTCTTCGAGCGGCTCGCCGGGGCTGAGGCGCCAGTGGAGTTCACGGCGTACGACGGATCGCGGGCGGGGGTGCCCGGCGCCGACATCAGGTTCGACGTCCGTTCGCCGTACGCGGTGTCGTACCTGCTGCGCTCACCGGGCGCGCTGGGCCTCGCCCGCGCCTACGTCACCGGGATGATCGACGTCGACGGGGACATGATCGAGGCGCTGACGACGATGCAGCAGGTGCTGAGCGAGGTGACGCCGCGCGACAAGGCGCGGATCGCCGGCTCGGTCTTCCGCGACCCGCTGCTGCGCGGCGCGGTCTCGCGCCGGCTGGACCCGCCGCCGCAGGAGGCGCCGTTCAGCCGGATCCCGTCGTGGCTGCGGCACTCCAAGCGGCGGGATGCGAAGGCCATCTCGCACCACTACGACGTCTCCAACACCTTCTACGAGTGGGTGCTCGGCCCCTCCATGGCGTACACGTGCGCGTGCTATCCGCACGAGAACGCGACGCTGGAGGAGGCCCAGTTCAACAAGCACGACCTGGTCGCGAAGAAGATCGCGCTGAAGCCGGGGATGCGGCTGCTGGACGTGGGCTGCGGCTGGGGCGGCATGGTGATGCACGCCGCGAAGGAGTACGGGGTCAAGGCGCTCGGCGTCACGCTGTCCAAGCAGCAGGCCGAGTGGGCGCAGAAGGCGATCGCCGACCGGGGGCTGTCCGACCTCGCCGAGGTCCGGCACATGGACTACCGGGACGTGACGGAGACCGGCTTCGACGCGATCAGCTCCATCGGCCTCACCGAGCACATCGGCAAGGCGAACCTGCCGTCCTACTTCTCGTTCCTTTACGGGAAGCTGCGCAAGGGCGGCCGGATGCTGAACCACACCATCACGCGTCCGGACAACACGGCCCCGTCCCGCAAGGAGAACGGGTTCATCAACCGGTACGTGTTCCCGGACGGTGAGCTGGAGGGGCCCGGCTACGTCCAGATGCAGATGAACGACGCGGGTTTCGAGATCCGGCACCAGGAGAATCTGCGCGAGCACTATGCCCGCACGCTGACCGGCTGGTGCCGGAACCTGGACGAGCACTGGGACGAGGCCGTCGCCGAGGTGGGCGAGGGGACCGCCCGGGTGTGGCGCGTCTACATGGCGGGCTGCGTGCTCGGCTTCAACCAGAACTGGATCCAGCTGCACCAGACGCTCGGCGTCAAGGTGCACGACGACGGCGCGAGCAACATGCCGCTGCGTCCCGACTGGGGATCGTGACGGGCGACCCGCTCCCGCCAGTGTGACGAGCCGACCGGGCGTTCTCGGTCGGCTCGTCGGCGTCCGGGCCGGGTCACGCGCGGGCGGCGTCCCAGGCGGCGCTGCCGAGGAAGTAGGTGTCGTAGAGCTCCTGGACGTCCAGGAGGCTCTCGGGCGGCACCTTGCCGTAGGCGATGCGCTCCAGGTGCCGGAAGTACTCGAACCGCTCGACGCCGGGCGTGATGACGATGAGGATGTCGGCGTCCTCGCCGGGCGCGGCGGCGAAGGCGTGCGCGAGGCCGGGCGGGACGACGACGAGGTCGCCGCGTTCGGCGGTGACGACCTGCTCGCCGGACAGCAGCTGCGCGGTGCCGTCCAGCATGTAGAACAGTTCGGCGGAGCCGTCGTGGCGGTGCGGCTTGGCGCCGTCGGCGCCGCCGGTGAGCGTGACCCGCTGGGTGGACAGGGCGCCGCCGGTCGAGCTGCTGTCGGCGAGCAGCCGGATGGTGGTGGGGGCCCGGCCGACGACCTCGGCCTCGGCGGAGCGGACGATCACGGACGAGTCGAAGTCCGGCGAGATCAGCGACATGGTGCCTCCTGGGTTCGGAATGGTTCGTAACGGTCGGTCGGGCCTGCGGTGGTCTTGCCCGCCGCCGCCGCCGCGGCGGCGCCGACGGCGCGCCGCGGCCGGGACGGGTTGCCCGCGCGGACGGGCGATGCGGTTGTCATATCAGCCGGCGAGGACAGCGCCGGCTCTCTCCGGATCCGGGACGGCTCCCGTTCGGAGACCGGAGGTCGGTCAAAGCGGAGCAGACCTGGCAGGCGAGCGCTCACCTGCAACGCCCGTGTCAGAGGGCGAAGAGCAGGGCGGCGCTGACGAGCACGATCACGGCGGTCGCGAAGTGGATGCCGAACGCGGTGGCCTTGGTGCCGCCGTGGCGCAGCACGATCAGGGTGTCGCCGAGGGGTGCGAGGGCGACGACCAGCATGTACCAGCCGGCGGCGTGGGCGCTCGCGAAGGCGATGAGGGCGAGGCCGAGGACGCCGAAGGTGAGGTCGCGCACCCCCTTGATCGCCAGGTAGGCGTCGGCGCCGCTGCCGGGCTCGGCGGGGACGCCGTACCCGGCGGCGGCCGCGTGCGGTGCGTAGAGGAAGCGCGCGCCGATGAAGACGACGAACAGGGCGAGGACGATCGCGAGGCCGTAGGCGAAGGGGGCGAGCATCAGGCATCTCCGAGTGCTAGCAGTGCTAGGAACGGGATCGACGCTAACACAAGCGTTGGCAGAATGGCTAGCGCTGCTAGAATCGCTGCCATGTCAATCCAGACGCGCCGGGAGCGCGAGCGGGCGGAGCGGGAGCGGCTGATCGTCACGGCCGCGCGGGAGCTGGCCGAGGCCGAGGGCTGGGACGCGGTGACCACGCGGCGGCTCGCCGCCGAGATCGAGTACAGCCAGCCCGTCCTCTACAGCCACTTCAAGGGCAAGGACGCCATCATGGCGGCCGTCGCGGTCGAGGGGTGCGCCGAACTGGCCGCCGACCTGCGCGAGGTCCGCGAGGCGGCCGCGGACCCCGCCGCCGCCCTCGCGGGCGTCGCCCGCGCCTACGCGGGGTTCGCCGACCGCAGGCCCGCCCTCTACGACGCGATGTTCGTCCTCGCCGTCGACCTGCCGTTCGCGACCCCCGAGGCGCCGGCGCCGCTGAAGGAGGCGTTCGGCGAGCTGCGCGAGACCGTCCGGCCGTTCGCCGGCGAGGACGAGCTGGAGACGCTCACCGAGACGTTCTGGAGCGCGCTGCACGGCCTCGTCTCCCTGATGCGCAACGGCCGCATGCGCCGCGCGCACCACGACCAGCGCCTCGCCGTCCTGATCCGGCGCTTCTCGAACTGACCTGCCGCCGGTCAACATTCGTCCTGCTTCGATATCGGCGCAGTTCGGTGCGGGTAGGGCGTGGTCAAAGGACCAGCGAACTCGGGGGACGGGAGGCCATGCACATCCGGTCCCCGGTGAAGCCGATGCTGACCGTGACGGTCGACCGCGTCCCGCCGCCGCAGGCGTGCCCGGGCGGCTGCCGCTACGAGCCGAAGTTCGACGGGTTCCGCGCGGTCGCGATGGTGGACGAGGACGGCGACGTCCAGCTGTGGTCGCGCCGCCGGGTGCGGTTCAACGAGGCGTTCCCCGAGATCGTGGTGGCGGTCGGCACGGCGTTCCCGCCCGGCACCGTGGTGGACGGCGAGATCGTCCGCTGGGGGCCGGACGGCCGCCTCGACTTCGGCGCGCTGCAGCGCCGGCACGTCGCCGGCCGCCGCCGGGCCGAACTCGCCCGCGACGAGCCCTGCCACTACGTCGTGTTCGACGTCCTCGAATCGGGCGGCGCCGACCTGCGCCCGCGGCCGCTGCGCGAGCGGCGGGACGTCCTGGAGGCGCTGCTCGGCGACACTCCGCCCGGCGCGCGCGTGATCGGCACGCCGCAGACCGCCGACGTCGAGGAGGCCCTGCTGTGGTTCGACGCGCTGGCCGAGCAGGGCATCGAGGGCCTGGTCGTGAAGGACGCCGACGCCCCCTACGAGGAGGGGCGGCGCCGCTGGTGGAAGGTGAAGCGGCGGATCACCGCCGAGGCGGTCGTCGGCGGGGTGACCGGCACCCGGCAGGCGCCCGAGTCGCTGATCCTCGGCCGCTACGACGCCGAGGGCCGGCTCCGCGTCGTGGCGCGGACGACGCCGCTGGCGCCCGCCGCCCGGACCGTCCTCGGCGGCGTGCTGCGGCACGCCGGGCCGGACCATCCGTGGCCTCCCGAGCTGCCCGCCGGGTTCGCCGGCGGGCTGTACGGCGCCCATCCGCCGATCCGCTACGTGCGGACCGAGCCGGAGGTCGTGGTGGAGTTCAGCGGGGACGCCGCGGTGGAGGGCGGCCGGTGGCGGCACGCCGTCCGCTACCACCGGATCCGGACCGACCTGCCGCCCTCCGAGGTGCCGGAGTTCGGCGCCCCCGCCTGACCGGGGCGGCGACGCCGACGCGCTTACCAGCGGTATCCGGAACATGGTTCCGGCATGATCCGGAACCGCAGGTCCGTGCGGCGCCTCAGCGGCGGCGCAGGGAGGCGTCGAGCAGGGCGGGCGGGGTGTCGAACTTCTCGTGCGCCGCGAGGTCGGTGCCGGGGGCGACGATCGCGTCGATCGCGTCCAGGACGTCGGCGGGCAGTACGGTGTCGGCGGCGGCGAGCTGCGCGTGCAGGTGGTCCAGCGTGCGGGGGCCGATGAGCGCGCTGGTCACGGCCGGATGCGCGGTCACGAAGCCGAGCGCGAGCTGGATCATCGTCAGCCCGGCCTCGTCGGCGACCGCCGCGAGCCGCTCGACCGCGTCCAGCCTGGCCTGGTTGGCGGGGAGGGACAGGTCGAACCGCTCGGGCATCAGCGCCGAGCGGCGGGTGCCGGCCTCCCGCCCCGCGCGGACCGCGCCGGTCAGCCACCCCGAGGCCAGCGGGCTCCACGCCAGCACACCGAGGCCGTACTGCTCGGTCACGGGCAGCACGTCCGCCTCGATCCCGCGCTGCAGGATCGAGTAGCTGGGCTGCTCGGTCGCGTAGCGGCTCAGGCCGCCGGCGCGGGCCGCCCACTCCGCCTGGACGATCCGGTACGCGGGGTACGTCGAGGAGCCGAAGTAGCGGATCTTCCCCGCGCGCTGCAGGTCGGTCAGGGCCGACAGCGTCTCCTCGTCGCTGGTCGACGGGTCCCACCGGTGGATCTGGTAGAGGTCCACATGGTCGACGCCGAGGCGGCGCAGGCTGTTGTCCAGCGCGGTCACCAGCCAGCGGCGCGAGGCGCCGCGGTGGTTGCGCTCCTCGCTCATCGGCATCCCCGCCTTCGTGGCGAGCACGATGTCGTCGCGGCGCCCGGCGATGGCCTTGCCGACCATCTCCTCCGACTCGCCGCGGCCGTACATGTCGGCGGTGTCGATGAGGTTGACGCCCGCCTCCAGCGCGGCGTCGACGATGGCGGTGGCCTCGTCCTGCGGGGTGTCGCCGATCGCCCCGAAGTTCATCGCGCCGAGCGCCAGCGAACTGACCTGCACGCCGGTGCGGCCCAAGGTGCGGTACTGCATGGACGGTCTCCTTCATAGGCGAATGCGTTCATGGGCGTATGCGCATGACCGGTGCTCCGCTCTGGCATCATGGAGCCAAAGCGGAACCGTGTTCCTGAACGATACGGAACACGGTTCCGCATTGCAAGCGCGCGCAGTGGAGCAGTGGAGGGACGCACGGTGAACGACGGCGGCGAGGGCGGCGAGGGCGCGCGGGGCGCGGCCCCGTCCAAGCGCAAGGACGCGCGGCGCAACCGGGAGGCCCTGCTCAACGCGGCCGCGGCGGTCTTCGTCGCGTCCGGGGTGGACGCGCCGGTGCGCGACATCGCGGCCAGGGCGGGCGTCGGCGTGGGGACCATCTACCGCCACTTCCCGACGCGGGCGGACCTCATCATCGCCGTCTACCGGCACCAGGTCGAGGCCTGCGCCGAAGCGGGGCCCGAACTGCTCGGAAGCTGCCCGACCCCGTACGCCGCGCTGGGCCGCTGGATCAACCTGTTCGTCGACTTCCTGGTCACCAAGCACGGGCTCGCCGCCGTGCTGCGGGCCGACGACCCCGGCTTCGGCGCCCTGCACGACTACTTCCTCGACCGGCTCGTCCCCGTGTGCGGCCAACTGCTGCGAGCCGCGGCCGACGCGGGCGAGATCCGCTCCGACGTGGACGCCCTCGAACTCATGCGCGGCGTCGGGAACCTGTGCATCGGCGCCGACTCCGATCCCCGCTACGACGCGCGCCGGCTGGTCGGGTTCCTCGTCGCGGGCCTGCGCCGGACGGAGTGACCGCGCCGGCCGCGGAGTGACCGCCCGCAGCCGCGCGGGCCATGGACGCGACCCGTCCCCGGTGGTAAGCAAGCACTGACGGGCCGGTGTCGCGGCCCAGCGGAGTGCGGAGGCCCTCATGGACTACGACTACGTCATCGTCGGCGCCGGATCCGCGGGCTGCGCCCTGGCCGCGCGGCTGTCGGAGGACCCGTCCGTCACCGTCGCGCTGCTGGAGGCCGGCGGCCCGGACGACAAGAGCGAGATCCACGTCCCGGCCGCGTTCGCCAAGCTGTTCAAGACCGAGTACGACTGGGACTTCAGCACCGCCGAGCAGGCCGAGATGGACGGGCGGGAGCTGTACTGGCCGCGCGGCCGGATGCTCGGCGGGTCGTCCTCGCTCAACGCGATGATGTGGGTGCGCGGCCACGCCGCCGACTTCGACGGCTGGGGCGTGCCCGGCTGGTCGTACGCCGACGTCGAGCCGTACTTCAAGCGCGCCGAGGGACGCGTCGGCAGCAACGAGGGCGGCGTGTACGGGACGACCGGCCCCGTCACGATCTCCGAGCAGCGCAGCCCGAACGCCTCGACCCGCGCGTTCCTCGACGCGTGCGCCGCCGCCGGGCTGACCCGGCTGCCCGAACTGAACGGGCCGTCCAACGAGGGGTACGCGCAGACGCCGGTCAGCCAGCGGCGCGGCCGCCGGTGCAGCGCCGCCGACGCCTACCTGCGCCCCGCCCGCAAGCGCCCGAACCTGTCGGTCGTCACCGGCGCGCCGGTGTCGAGGATCCTTATCGAGGACGGCCGCGCGACCGGCGTCCAGTACGGCGGCGAGCGCGTCACCGCCCGCCGCGAGGTCGTGCTGTCGGCGGGCGCGATCGGCTCGCCGCACCTGCTGATGCTCTCCGGGATCGGCGACCCCGACCAGCTGCGCGCCGCGGGCGTCGAGCCGGTCCTGGAGCGGCCGGAGGTCGGCCGCCACCTGCAGGACCACCTGTCGGTCGGCGTCGTCCGGCACTGCCCCAAGAAGGTCACGCTCGCGGGCGCCGAGTCGCTGCCCAACATCGTCCGGTACCTGGTCGCCCGGCGCGGGCCGTTCACCTCCAACGTCGGCGAGGCGGTCGTGTTCCTCCGCAGCGACCCGGCACAGCCCGCGCCCGACCTGGAGCTGGTGTTCGCGCCGGCCCCGTACGTGGCGCACGGCCTCACACCGCCGACCGAGCACGGCGTGACGCTCGGCGTCGTCCTGCTGCGGCCCGAGTCGGCGGGGCGGATCACGCTCGCGTCCGCCGACCCGGCCGCGCCGCCGTCGATCGACCCGGCCTACCTGACCGGCGAGAGCGACCTGCGCCGCCTGGTCCACGGGCTCAAGTACGCCGACGAGCTGATGTCGGGCGACGCGCTCAAGCCCTACGTCGGCGAGCCCATGGACCCCTACGTCGGGCCGGACGACGAGGAGGCCCTCGCCCGCTACGTCCGGGGGCACGCCGAGACGCTGTACCACCCGACCGGCACGTGCCGCATGGGCACCGACGACGACGCCGTGGTCGACCCTGAGCTGCGCGTCCGCGGCGTCGAGGGCCTGCGCGTCGCGGACGTCTCGATCCTCCCGGAGATCACCCGCGGCCACACCAACGCGCCCGCCATCATGATCGGCGAACGCGCCGCCGACCTGGTCAGGACAGCCAGCCGAGGATCCGCGCGTTGACCTCGTCCGGCCGGTCGAGCTGGAGGAAGTGGCCGGCCTCCGGAACCGACTCGGCGCGCGAGCCGGGCGGGAGGGCCGCGCGGACGGCGTCGAGGTCGACGACGTCGGCGCCGAGGCAGCCGTCGGCGGCGCCGTGCAGGTAGAGGACGGGCACCTCGCCGATGTCGGAGGCCGCCTCCTGCTCGGCGGCGTACCGCTCGATGAGCTTGGACGGGTCGAGCATGGCGCGGTAGTAGCCGATCGCCGCCTCGGCGTTGGCCGGGGTGGCGAGGCACTCCATGACGTGGTCGACGTCCGCCGTGCGGTCGCGGCCGTCCGCGGGTGACCAGTCGCGCCACAGGCCCTCGATGAACGCGCGGTTCAGCGCCAGCTCCGCGAGGGGCGTCTGGAAGACGAAGATGTAGAACGAGCGCTTGAGCTGCTCGTAGTCGAAGAACGCGGTGGTCATCACCGACATCGGCGGGACGGACATGGCGACGGCCTTCCGCCACCGGCCGGGCGCGACGTTCGCGGCGCCGTAGGCGGTGAAGGCGCCCCAGTCGTGGCCGATGACGACGGCGTCGGAGCCGCCGCCGAGGGCCTCGTGCAGGGCGACGGCGTCGGCGGCGAGCGCGCCGGTCTGGAAGGCTCCGTCCTCCGGGACGGACGTGGGCGCGTACCCGCGCATGAACGGCGCCACGGCACGGTACCCGGCGGCGGCCAGCTCGGGCATGAGGTGCCGCCAGGTGTGCGCCGAGTCGGGGAAGCCGTGCAGCAGCAGGGCCAGCGGGCCGTCCTCCGGGCCGGCCGCCAGGTAGCCGAAGTCGAGCCCGTTCGCCGTGACCGATCCGGTCGTGATGTCGCTCATGTCCCGCCTCCTCGGTTCGCGGCGCACGCTACCGGGCGGCCGGGAGGTCCCGGCGATCAGGGCCGTCATCCTTCGGATATCGGTGTATCACTATCTATTTACAGCGGAATCCGTGCTCACTTAGCATCATGACAACGGGATCAATCGCATCTGAGGGAACGTGATGACGGAGCCGGACGTGACCAGCGAGCAGCACGACGCGATGCAGAGGGCGGCGCGCGACCATCTGTGGATGCACTTCGCGCGCCACTCGGGGTCCCAGGGCGGCGCCGAGATCCCGGTGATCGTCCGGGGGGACGGCCCCTACGTGTACGACTCGGCGGGCCGCCGCTACCTGGACGGCCTGTCCGGGCTGTTCACCGTCCAGGCCGGGCACGGGCGCGAGGAGCTGGCGCAGGCCGCCGCCAAGCAGGCCGCCGAGCTGGCCTACTTCCCGATCTGGTCGTACGCGCACCCGAAGGCGGTCGAGCTGGCCGAGCGGCTCGCGGGCCTCGCGCCCGCCGGGCTGGACCGCGTCTTCTTCACCACCGGTGGCGGCGACGCCGTGGAGAGCGCGTGGAAGCTCGCCAAGCAGTACTTCAAGATGACCGGAAGGCCCACCAAGCACAAGGTCATCAGCCGCGCGGTCGCCTACCACGGCACCCCGCACGGCGCCCTGTCGCTGACCGGGCTGCCCGGCCTGAAGGCCCCGTTCGAGCCGCTCGTGCCGAGCGCGTTCCGGGTGCCGAACACCAACATCTACCGGGCCGCCGAGCACCGCGACGACCCCGAGGCGTTCGGCCGGTGGGCCGCCGACCGGATCGAGGAGGCCATCGAGTTCGAGGGCCCCGAGACCGTCGCCGCGGTGTTCCTGGAACCGGTGCAGAACTCGGGCGGCTGCTTCCCGCCGCCGCCCGGCTACTTCGAACGCGTCCGGGAGATCTGCGACCGGCACGACGTCCTGCTGGTGTCGGACGAGGTCATCTGCGCGTTCGGCCGGCTCGGCACGATGTTCGGCGCGCAGCGCTTCGGCTTCACGCCCGACATCATCACCTTCGCCAAGGGGGTGACCTCGGGGTACGCGCCGCTCGGCGGCATGCTCGTCGCCGACCGGCTGTTCGAGCCGTTCAAGCACGGGACGGAGATGTTCGCGCACGGCTACACCTTCGGCGGGCACCCGGTGGCGGCGGCGGTGGCGCTGGCCAACCTCGACCTGTTCGAGCGCGAGGACCTGAACGGCCACGTCATGCGCAACCGGGACGCGTTCCGCGCCACGCTGGAGCGCCTGCGCGACCTGCCGATCGTCGGGGACGTCCGCGGCGACGGCTACTTCTACGGCATCGAGCTGGTCAAGGACGGCGACACGCGGGAGACGTTCGACGACGACGAGTGCGAGCGGCTGCTGCGCGGCTTCCTCGACAAGGCGCTGTACGAGGCGGGCCTGTACTGCCGCGCCGACGACCGCGGCGACCCCGTCGTGCAGCTGGCGCCGCCGCTGGTCTGCGACCAGTCCCACTTCGACGAGATCGAGCAGATCCTGCGGTCGGTGCTCACGGAGGCGTGGGCGCGGATGTGAGCGCGATGCCGGGTCCGGCGGACGGGCCGGGCCCGGCGCGGCTAATGTGAGGCGGGTCACCTCGCCGATCAGTGTGCGCTTGCCGCTTTACTTTGAGAGGCTGCCTGTAAACCGAATCAGGTTCGGAATGCGATGAGGTGGTGGGCAGCGTGCTCAAGGTCGAGGAAATCAACCTGACGGACTGGGAGTTCTGGCGGCGGCCGCACGAGGACCGGCACGAGGCGTTCAAGACGCTGCGCTGGCACCCGGAGCTGGTCCGCTTCGAGGAACCCGACATCATCATCGCGCCGCGGGGCCCCGGCTACTACGCGCTCACCCGGCACGCCGACATCGTCGAGGCGTCCCGCCGCCCGCAGGACTTCTGCTCCGGCAAGGGCGCCATCAGCATCCCGGACATGCCGGGCGACATGCACGAGTACTTCGGCTCGATGATCAGCATGGACGACCCGCGGCACGCCAAGATCCGGCGCATCGTCTCCCGGGCGTTCTCCCCGCGCATGATCCAGCGGTTCGAGGACCAGGTCGAGCACGTCGCCGGGGAGATCGTGGCGAACGTCGCCGCGGGCGGCGGCACCGGCGACTTCGTCGCCGACGTCGCGGCCCGGCTCCCGCTGAAGATCATCTGCGACATGATGGGCATCGGCGAGGAGCACTACACGACCGTCCTGGACGCCACGAACGTCATCCTCGCCGGCAACGACTCGGAGTTCCTGCCCTCGGAGAACGCCGAGGAGATGGCGATGGCGCTGCTCGGCGCCGGCGAGACGCTCAAGGGCATCGTCGAGGACCTCGGCCGGCGGCGCCGCGAGCACCCCACCGACGACCTGACGTCCGCGCTGGTGAACGCCAACGTCGACGGCGAGTCGCTCAGCGACCAGGAGCTCGGCTCGTTCTTCATCCTGCTGGTGGTCGCCGGCAACGAGACCACCCGCAACGCCATCGCGCACGGCCTCGACCTGTTCACCCGCCACCCCGACCAGCGGGCCCTGCTCACCGCGGACTTCGACGGCCGCGTCGCGGGCGCGATCGAGGAGATCGTCCGGTACGTGTCGCCGGTCATCTGGATGCGCCGCACCGCCACCCGCGACACCGTGCTCAACGAGCACGAGATCAAGGAGGGCGACAAGCTCGTCCTCTACTACTGGTCCGGCAACCGCGACGAGTCCGTGTTCGCCGAGCCGGAGAAGTTCGACATCCTGCGCGACCCGAACCCGCACGTCGGGTTCGGCGGGCCCGGGCCGCACTTCTGCCTCGGCGCGCACCTGGCCCGGCGCGAGATCACCGTGATGTTCCGGGAGCTGCTGCGCCGGACGCCGGAGATCCGCGCGACCGCGGAGCCCGCCCGGCTGGAGTCCAACTTCATCAACGGGATCAAGCGCCTGCCCTACGCGTTCTGAGCCCTCGACCGGGCCTACCCGGGGCCTCGGCGTGCGGTGGAACGCCGCGCCGAGGCCCCGGGGCCCGCCGCCGGGTCAGCGCAGCTCGCGCTTGAGGATCTTGCCGGTGGCGGTCATCGGCAGCTCGTCCCGGAACTCCACGATCCGCGGGTACTTGTAGTTGGCGAACTGCTCCTTGCCCCACGCGACCAGCTCGTCCTCGGTCACGGCGGCGCCGGGCTTGCGGATCACGTACGCCTTGATCTCCTCGCCGTGCGAGGGGTGCTCGACGCCCACGACCGCCGCCAGCGACACGTCCGGGTGCGTCATGAGCACCTCTTCCAGCTCCCGCGGGTACACGTTGTACCCGCCGCGGATGATCATGTCCTTGGAGCGGTCGATGATGTAGTAGTAGCCCTCCTCGTCGCGGCGGGCCACATCACCGGTGCGGAACCAGCCGTCCTTGATCGAGGCCTCGGTCGCCTCGGGCCGGCCGTAGTAGCCCTTCATGATGTTGTGCCCGCGGATGGCGATCTCGCCGGGCCCCTCGCCCTCGATCTCCTTCCAGTCGTCGTCGATCAGCTTCATCTCGACGCCCCACACGGGCAGGCCGATCGAGCCGGGCTTGGTCGGGCGGTCCGGACGGTTGAACGAGGCCACCGGCGACGTCTCGGAGAGGCCGTAGCCCTCCAGGACGTCCACGTCGAACTTCTCCTTGACGCCCTTGAGGACCTCCATCGGCAGCGCCGACCCGCCCGACACCGCGACCCGCAGGTTCTCCTTGATCGTCGCGATGTCCTCGGCGGAGGTCTCGTCGGTCAGCAGGCCCCAGTACATCGTCGGGACGCCCGCGAAGATGTTCACCTTCTCCTTGACCATCAGCTCGACGGCCTGCTTCGCGTCGAACCGGGCCTGCATGACGAGGGTCGCGCGGCGGTAGAAGCCGACGTTCATCACGCACGTCTGGCCGAAGATGTGGAACAGCGGCAGCGTCACCAGCGAGGTGTCGTGCAGCGTCCGGTAGAAGAGCGTGTCGTCCACCATCGCGTTCGACAGCAGGTTGCTGTGCGTGAGCTCGGCGCCCTTCGGCTGGCCCGTCGTCCCGCTGGTGTAGATGATGACGGCGGTGTCGTCCGGGCCCGTCTGCGCGGTGTCGAACGTGCCCGGCTGCCCGGCGAGCGCGGCCCAGAACAGCTCCGCGCCCTCGATCGGGGACTCCGTCGCCGCCGGGTTCGCGGGCAGCAGGAAGAAGTGCTCGCACCCCTCGGCCTGCGCGAAGCCCGCGTGCCCCATCTCGCCGAGCGGCAGTTCCGGCGTGCCCTCGAAGCAGAAGAACGCCTTCGCGTCCGAGTCGCCGAGGTGGTAGGCGATCTCGCGCGGCTTGAGCAGCACGTTCAGCGGGACGACCACCGCGCCCGCCTTGAGCGCCCCGAAGTACACCATCGGGAAGTACGGGAGGTTCGGGCTGGACAGCGCCACCTTGTCGCCCGGGCCGATGCCGCGCGACCGCAGCAGGTTCGCGACCTGGTTCGCGACCGAGTCGATGAACGCGTAGGAGAGCCGAAGGTCGCCGAAGACGACGGCCTCCCGTTCGGGCGTCTCCCTGGCGGCGTCCTCCAGCAGCACGGACAGGTTGAGCATGGCACTCCTCGCGCGAAAGGTGACCGGCCGGTTAGTTACCGACGAGTCTACGAACGGTTCCGCACATCCTGCTGCACCGGACCGGGAGAAGGCCACCTCTTCCGGTGCTTTGACGTGGCATTTCGTTCTTGGCCCGCTTCTGCCGCCCGCGCCGGTGCCCTAACCACAGGCGGGAGGGCTTGCGGCTGCGCTACTCTTGATGTATGTCAGCCAGGCTGCTCCTCGAAGGACCACGTTGACGAACTGACGTCAGCGTGGTGGCCCCTCCTGTGCGAGGGGCCGTTTCATGTCGGCGGACGGCCCAGGACCCTGAAGGACGAAGCGGAGTCTGTAAGCGTGAGCAGCGACGAGCAATACGACCCACGGGCGGTTCAGGACAAGTGGCAGGCCCGCTGGGCGGAGCTCGACCCGTTCGCGGCCGATGAGAAGGACACCGCCACCGAGCGCCGCTACGCGCTGGACATGTTCCCCTACCCCAGCGGCGACCTGCACATGGGGCACGCCGAGGCGTTCGCCATCGGCGACGTCCCCGCGCGCTACTGGTTCCAGCGCGGCTACAACGTGCTGCACCCCATCGGCTGGGACTCCTTCGGCCTGCCCGCCGAGAACGCCGCCATCAAGCGCGACTCGCACCCCGCCGAGTGGACGTACGCCAACATCGAGACGCAGGCCGCCTCCTTCCAGCGGTACGCGCCGTCCTTCGACTGGACGCGCCGCCTGCACACCTCCGACCCCGAGTACTACAAGTGGACGCAGTGGCTGTTCCTGCGCTTCTACGAGCGGGGCCTGGCCTACCGCAAGGGCGGCCACGTCAACTGGTGCCCGAAGGACCAGACCGTCCTGGCCAACGAGCAGGTCGTCGGCGGGCACTGCGAGCGCTGCGGCGCGCTGGTCGAGAAGCGCGTGCTGACCCAGTGGTACTTCAAGATCACCGACTACGCCGACCGGCTGCTGGACGACATGGCGCAGCTGGAGGGCAAGTGGCCCGAGCGCGTCCTGCTGATGCAGCGCAACTGGATCGGCCGCTCCACCGGCGCCGACGTCGACTTCGCCATCGAGGGCCGGGACGAGCCCGTCACCGTCTACACCACCCGCCCCGACACCCTGTTCGGCGCGACGTTCATGGTCGTCGCCGCCGACGCCGCGCTGGCCGAGGAGATCTGCCACCCCGACCACCGCGCCGCGTTCGAGGCCTACCGCGAGGAGGTCTCGCGGGAGAGCGAGATCGAGCGGCTGTCCACCGAGCGCGAGAAGACCGGCGTGTTCCTGGGCCGCTACGCGGTCAACCCGGTCAACGGCGAGCGGCTGCCCGTCTGGGCGTCCGACTACGTGCTGGCCGAGTACGGCCACGGCGCGATCATGGCCGTCCCCGCGCACGACCAGCGCGACCTGGACTTCGCGCTGAAGTTCGGCCTGCCGGTCCGCGTCGTCGTCGAGACCGGGCTGGACGACCCCGCCGAGACCGGCGTCGCCACCCCCGGCGACGGCGCGATCGTCAACTCCGGGCCGATCGACGGGCTGGGCAAGACCGACGGCATCGCCCGCATCATCCAGATCCTGGAGGAGCGCGGCACCGGCCGCGGGTCCGTCAACTTCCGGCTGCGCGACTGGCTGGTGTCCCGGCAGCGGTTCTGGGGCTGCCCGATCCCGATCGTGCACTGCCCGTCCTGCGGCGAGGTCCCCGTCCCGGACGAGCAGCTGCCGGTGACCCTGCCCGAGGGCCTGCGCGGCGCCGACCTGGCGCCCAAGGGCACCTCGCCGCTGGCCGCCGCGGCCGACTGGGTCACCACCGACTGCCCCAAGTGCGGCGGCGCCGCGACCCGCGACACCGACACCATGGACACGTTCGTCGACTCGTCCTGGTACTACTTCCGCTACTGCTCGCCCGGCCACGAGGGCGGCCCGTTCGACGTCGAGCAGGTCCGCCGGTGGATGCCGGTCGACCAGTACACCGGCGGCGTCGAGCACGCGATCCTGCACCTGCTGTACAGCCGCTTCTTCACGAAGGTCCTGTACGACATGGGCATGATCGACTTCACCGAGCCGTTCCGCCGGCTGCTGAACCAGGGCCAGGTGATCAACCAGGGCAAGGCGATGTCGAAGTCGCTGGGCAACGGCGTCGACCTGGGCGAGCAGATCGGCGAGTTCGGGGTGGACGTCGTCCGGCTGGCGATCCTGTTCTCCGGCCCGCCCGAGGACGACATCGACTGGGCCGACGTGTCCCCGCACGGGATGTCGAAGTTCCTGTCCCGCGTGCACCGCATCGCCACCGAGGTCTCGTCCGCGCCGGGCGCCGACCCCGCGACCGGCGACACGGCGCTGCGCCGCGTCACGGCCCGCACCGTCGACGAGGCCACCACACTGGTCGAGACCGAGCGGTTCAACGTCGCGATCGCGCGGATCATGGAGCTGGTCACCGCGACCCGCAAGGCCATCGACTCCGGCCCCGGCGCCGCCGACCCGGCCGTCCGCGAGGCCGCCGAGACGATCGCGATCCTGCTGTCGCTGTTCGCGCCCTACACCGCCGACGAGGCGTGGGAGCTGCTGGGCCGCACCGCCCCGGTGATCCGGGCCGGCTGGCCGACCGCCGACCCGGCGCTGCTGGTGGAGGAGTCGGTCACCTGCGTCGTGCAGATCGCCGGCAAGGTCCGCGACCGGCTGGAGGTGCCGCCCGGCATCGCCGAGGAGGAGCTGGAGCGCCGCGCGCTGGCCTCGGCCAAGGTCCAGGACGCGCTGGGCGGCGCCGAGATCATGAAGATCATCGTCCGCGCACCCAAGATCGTCAACATCGTCCCCAAGCGCTGACCGCCGCCCCCGCGCCCCCACCCCGGGGCGCGGGGGCCGCCGTCGGGCTCGTGGGGACCGGGCCGGTGGGCATGCCGACGGGCCGCCGGAGAGCCTCCGGCGGCCGTTTCGACGTGCGCGCTACATCTTGCGGAGGACGGCGACGACGCGGCCCAGCACGGACGCCTCGTCGCCGGGGATCGGCTCGTAGGCGGGGTTCTGCGGCATCAGCCAGATGTGGCCGTCGTCGCGCCGCTTGAAGGTCTTGACCGTGGCCTCGCCGTCGATCATGGCGGCCACGATGTCGCCCTGCTCGGCCACCGGCTGCTGCCGGACCACGACCCAGTCACCGTCCGCGATCGCGGCGTCGATCATCGAGTCGCCGGTGACCTTCAGCAGGAAGTGCGTGCCCTCGCCGACGAGCTGCTTCGGCAGGGTGAACACGTCCTCGACGGACTCCTCGGCGAGGATCGGGCCACCGGCCGCGATCCGGCCGACGAGCGGCACGTAGGCGGGCGCGGGCTGCGCCGTGGCCGGCTGCCCTCCCGCGGCCTCGTAGGCCTCCTCGTCGGTGCGCACCGGCGTCGCGCCGGGCACCCGGACCTCGACGGCGCGCGGGCGGTTCGGGTCGCGCCGCAGGAAGCCCTTGCGCTGCAGCGAGCGGAGCTGGTGCGACACGCTGGAGGTGCTGGTCAGCCCCACGGCCTCGCCGATCTCGCGCATCGACGGCGGGTAGCCGCGGCGCTGGACCGAGTCGCGGATCACCTCCAGCACCATGCGCTGCCGCTGCGTCAGGCCCGTCTCGTCCATCGGCCCGTCGGGCAGGTCCCGGACCTTGCTCATCGCTCGTCGCCTCCCGGGCGCCTCGATCGGTCACTCCTTGTCATGAACGCTATCGCGTCCCGGCCTAATGATCAAACAATTGTTCGAAGATGTACTCGCTTTTTCCGGGCGCCGCCTGATACAACATCGTACAGGCGTTCGATCGAAAATTCATTCGACGACGAGGAGTGGAGAGATGTCCGGTTCACTCCGCGGTGACCGCCCCCCGATCCGCCTGACCCGCCGCGGCCGCGCCGTTCTGGTGGGCTTCGCCGCGACCGTCATCCTCGTCGCCCTCTGGCTCACGGTCGGCCCCGGCGCCTTCGCCGGCGCCGGCGAAGGCGACCGCGGCGGCCCGTCCGGCCCGCCGCGCACCGTGGTCGTCGGGCCCGGCGACACGCTGTGGGGCATCGCGTCCGCCGCCGACCCCGGCGCCGACCCGCGGCGGACCGTGGACCGCATCATGGACCTCAACGGCCTGCGCGGCGACCCCGTCGTCCGCCCCGGCCAGGAAATCCGCCTCCCCGCCGGCTGACGCCCCCTCCGCACCCGCGCCCAGGGGCGTGCGGGTGCGTGTGGTCCGATGGGGCGGCTCGTGGTCGCCGGGGCGTGTTACGGGTGGGGCTCGGGGGAGCGGGGCGGCTACCTGCCCGGACGTTCGGCGGGGTGGGGGTTTCCGGGGCCGCGGGGCCTCCGACCAGGCGTTCTGTGATCGCCGTGGACGCTGGGTGACGACACGCCCGGGACGAAATCGGGGAGGCGGGAGGTGACCTGCGCGGACGCGCCGGATGTGACGTGCGAGGCTCCCGATCAGGTTGCGAAGGCCTGCGTCGAGCCGTACGGTTGACCACAACATCTAGTAGTCACATCGATGTAGTTCCCTATATATGGCGATCACATCGGTGTAACTCGTTTACGTCAGGGAGGTATCGAGCGTGCACTGCCCGTTCTGCCGCAACCCTGACACCAAAGTGATCGACAGCCGTTCCACCGATGACGGGGCCGCCATTCGGCGGCGCCGGTCGTGCGCGGAATGCGGCAAGCGATTCACCACCCAGGAGAATGTGCTCGTCATGGTGGCCAAGCGCAGCGGGGTCACCGAGCCGTTCTCCCGAGAAAAGATCATCGCCGGGGTGCGCAGGGCCTGCCAGGGCCGTCCGGTCGACGAGGATGCGCTCGCGAAGCTGGGGCAGCGGGTCGAAGAGGCGATCAGATCGTCCGGATCCGCGGAAATCCCCTCGCACGAGGTCGGCCTCGCGATTCTGGGGCCACTGCGCGAACTCGACGAGGTCGCGTATCTGCGATTCGCCTCGGTCTACCGGAGCTTCGAGTCGCTGGACGACTTCGCCAAGGAGATCGAAGCACTGCGGAAGGCCGGTTCCTCGGGGGAGCACGGCCCGCCCCGGTAGGGGGCGGTTCCGGCATCCACAAAGCACAGTGAAAGCGCCTCCGCGCGGGCATGGTCCGTGCGGTGGCGGGGTTGTTCCTGAACAGGGTCCGGCGGGAGGGCCCGAGAAGGGGGAAGGTCATGACGGAGACGGTGAGCGGCTCGGCGGCACGGCGCGGCAAGGGGGGCCGCAAAGGGCTGAAGGTCGAGCGCATCTTCACCACGCCCGGCGTGCACCCGTACGACGAGATGCGCTGGGAGCGTCGTGACGTCGTCATGACCAACTGGCGCGACGGCTCGGTGAACTTCGAGCAGCGCGGCGTCGAGTTCCCCGACTTCTGGTCGCTGAACGCGGTCAACATCGTCACGTCCAAGTACTTCCGCGGCGCGGTCGGCACCCCGCAGCGGGAATGGAGCCTGAAGCAGCTCGTCGACCGGGTCGTCCGCGGCTATGTGGAGACCGGCCTGCGGGAGGGCTACTTCGCCTCCGAGGAGGACGCCGAGATCTTCGACCACGAGCTGAAGTACGCGCTGGTCCACCAGCTCTTCAGCTTCAACTCGCCGGTCTGGTTCAACGTGGGCACCAAGTCGCCGCAGCAGGTGAGCGCCTGCTTCATCCTGTCGGTGGACGACACGATGGAGTCCATCCTCGACTGGTACAAGGAAGAGGGCGTCATCTTCAAGGGAGGCTCCGGCGCCGGCCTGAACCTGTCCCGCATCCGCTCCAGCAAGGAGCTGCTGTCCTCCGGCGGCACCGCCAGCGGCCCCGTCTCCTTCATGCGCGGCGCCGACGCCTCCGCCGGGACGATCAAGTCCGGGGGCGCGACCCGCCGCGCCGCGAAGATGGTCGTGCTGGACGTCGACCACCCCGACATCGAGGAGTTCATCGAGACCAAGGCGCGCGAGGAGGACAAGATCCGCGCGCTGCGGGACGCCGGGTTCGACATGGACCTCGGCGGCAAGGACATCGGCTCCGTCCAGTACCAGAACGCCAACAACTCCGTCCGGGTCTCCGACGAGTTCATGCAGGCCGTCGAGTCCGGCGGCGAGTTCGGGCTGCGCGCCCGGATGACCGGCGAGGTCGTCTCGACCGTCAAGGCCAAGGAGCTGTTCCGGCTGATGGCCAAGGCGGCGTGGGAGTGCGCCGACCCCGGCATCCAGTACGACGACACGATCAACGACTGGCACACCAACCCCGAGACGGGCCGCATCACCGCGTCCAACCCGTGCTCGGAGTACATGAGCCTGGACAACTCGTCCTGCAACCTCGCCAGCATCAACCTGCTGAAGTTCCTCACCGACGCGGGCACGTTCGACGTCGCGAAGTTCGTGAAGCTCACCGAGCTGATCATCACGGCGATGGACATCTCCATCACGTTCGCCGACTTCCCGACCGAGAAGATCGCCGAGACGACCCGCGACTACCGGCAGCTCGGCATCGGCTACGCCAACCTCGGCGCGCTGCTGATGGCGACCGGGCACGCCTACGACTCCGAGGGCGGCCGGTCCCTCGCCGCGGCGATCACGTCGCTGATGACGGGCGTCGCCTACCGCCGGTCCGCCGAGATCGCCGGCGTCGTCGGCCCGTACGCCGGCTACGCGCGCAACGCCGAGGCGCACAAGCGCGTCATGCGCAAGCACGCCGCCGCCAACGACGGCATCCGCACGCTGGACGAGATGGACAAGACCATCCACGCCGCCGCCGCCAAGCAGTGGGCGGACTGCCTCAAGGCCGGCGAGAAGCACGGCTACCGCAACGCCCAGGCCAGCCTCCTCGCGCCGACCGGCACGATCGGCCTGATGATGGACTGCGACACCACCGGCATCGAGCCCGACCTCGCGCTGATGAAGTTCAAGAAGCTCGTCGGCGGCGGGTCCATGCAGATCGTCAACCACACGGTGCCGCGCGCCCTGGAGCAGCTCGGCTACCAGCAGGAGCAGATCGAGGCGATCGTCGAGTACATCGCCGAGCACGGCCACGTGGTGGACGCGCCCGGCCTGCGCCCCGAGCACTACGAGGTGTTCGACTGCGCGATGGGCGAGCGGGCGATCAGCCCGATGGGGCACGTCCGGATGATGGCGGCCGTCCAGCCGTTCCTGTCCGGCGCGATCTCCAAGACGGTCAACATGCCGGAGCAGGCCACCATCGAGGACATCGAAAAGGTGTACTTCGAGGGCTGGCGGCTCGGCCTGAAGGCCCTCGCGATCTACCGCGACAACTGCAAGGTCGGCCAGCCGCTGTCGGCCGCCGGCAAGAAGGACAAGGACAAGGCGGAGCCGGCCGAGGCGCTGGCGCCGCGCCCGGTCCGGCGGCGGCTGCCGAAGCAGCGCCCCGCGACCGTCACCCGGTTCTCCGTCGCGGGCGCCGAGGGCTACATGACCGCCTCGTCCTACCCGGACGACGGCGTCGGCGAGGTCTTCCTCAAGCTCGGCAAGCAGGGCTCCACGCTCGCCGGCGTGATGGACGCCTTCTCCATGGCGATCTCCATCAGCCTGCAGTACGGCGTCCCGCTGGAGACGTGGGTGGAGAAGTTCACCAACATGCGGTTCGAGCCCGCCGGGATGACCGACGACCCCGACATCCGCATGGCGACCTCGGTGATGGACTACATCTTCCGCCGCCTGGCGCTGGACCACCTCCCCTACGAGGAGCGCGCGGGCCTCGGCATCTTCACCGCCGAGGAACGCGCGATGCAGGCCAACGGCGAGGACCCGGCGGCCCTGCACGCCGAGGACGAGGTCGACCACGAGTCGCTCGCCCAGTCCGCCGCGATCACCCGTCCGGCGGCGCCGGCCCCGGCCGCCGAGGCGCACTCGTCGGTGGAGGCGATCGAGAGCCGCCAGGGCCGCACGGCCGACGCGCCGCTCTGCCTCACCTGCGGCACGAAGATGCGCCCGGCCGGCAGCTGCTACGTCTGCGAAGGCTGCGGCTCCACCAGCGGCTGCAGCTGATCAGGGCCGATATCGGCTGAATGACGCGTAGACGGAGCGGGGTACCGGGGACGACCGGTACCCCGCTCTGGTCTGTGCGTGGTCGGGCCCTACGCGCTTCATAGGGCGTTTCGCTCGTCGCGGCGGTCGCCTGGGCCACGGGACGCGCGCCCGAGGACCGCGAGCGGATCTCGGCTGTTCTGTTCGGCGGGCTCCGGCCCGCCTGGCGACGTTGATCGCGTCGGTGTCAGGGGGAGGTCTTGTCGTCGCCCGCCGGGGGCTTGATCGGCTGGGTCGTCGAGGAACGGCGGTGGCGGGACGCCTTGCGGCGGCCCGCCACCAGGACGTCGTCGCCGCCCGGGTCTTCGGCCGGCTTGTTCTGGGTCGCCGGGGGCTCCGTCGCGGACGGCTCGGTCGCGGACGGCTCTGTCACGGCGGGCGGGTCGGAGGCGCGGGGCTTCGGGGTGCGGCGGGGCTTCTTCGGGGGCTTCAGTTCGGCCTGGCGGAGCGATTCCACGAAGCTCGCGGCGTCGTCCTCGTCGTCGTCGGCCGCGGCGCCCCGCAGGCGCTTGCCGATCACCCACTGGTCGAGGGTGAGGCGGCCGCCGCCGCCCGCGGCGAACACCAGGCTCGCCATGCCGAGGGCGAGGACGAGTTCGTAGCCGTTCCTGGCGGCTCCCTCGTCCACCATGAACAGGCCCTGGTCGGCGTGGACGAAGACGAACGCGCCCGCCATGTCGAGGAACAGCAGGGCGCCGGTGACCGGGAGGCCGAGCCCGACGATCAGCGCGGCCCCGCCGAGGAGCTCGACGAACGCGGAGTAGACGGCGGCGGCGGTGGGCAGCGGCACGCCGAGGCCGTCGAACGTGCGGCCGGTCGCGGTGATGCCCGCTTCGATCTTCTGCCAGCCGTGCGCCATGAACACGATGCCGACGCCGAGCCGCGCGAGGGCTGCCACGACGTCGTAGAACGGCCGAGAGCGCATGCCGTCGACTCCTTAGACACGGGGATGGGCCCGGTTTGCCGGAGAGTATGACGGCATGCCGGGAGATATCGCGAACGCCGCAGGTGAGACGATCACGTGGCAGGGCGCGGGATGCGATCGAGCGGGAGGCCGGGATGAAGAGCCACGAGTACGAAGTGTCGGTGACGTGGACGGGCGACACCGGGTCGGGGACGAGTTCGTACCGCGCCTACGAGCGGGCGCACGAGGTCGCGGCGGCGGGCAAGCCGCCGATCGCGGGCAGCGCCGACCCCGCCTTCCGCGGGGACCCGTCGCGGTGGAACCCGGAGGAGATGCTCGTCGCCTCCCTCTCGCAGTGCCACATGCTGTGGTTCCTCCACCTGTGCGCCGTGGAGAAGATCGTGGTGACCGGCTACGAGGACCGGGCGCGCGGCACCATGACCGAGACGCCGGACGGCGGCGGACGGTTCGCCGAGGTCGTCCTGCGCCCCCGGACGACCCTGGCCGACCCCGCGCAGGCCGGACGGGCCGCCGAGCTGCACGAGCGCGCCAACGAGCTGTGCTTCATCGCGAACTCGGTCAACTTCCCCGTCCGGCACGAGCCCGAGTTCGGGTAGAGCCCGGGCCGCAGCCGCAGCCGCAGCCGCAGCCGCAGCCGCAGCCTCAGTCGCAGAGCCGCGGGGCCGCTCAGCGGGTGCGGCCGCGCGGCTTCAGGCGGGTCGGGGGCGTCTCGGGGGCGGGCAGCCGGTCGCCGTGGTAGCCCTCGACCGTGCCGAACCGGTCGCCGGTCATCCAGTCCTCCCGCGCCTGGGCGATCTCCTCGCCGGCCCGCGCGACGAAGTTCCACCACATCACGAGCTTCTCCTCGAACGGCTCGCCGCCGAGCAGGAGGAAGGAGCCCGGTTCGTCGGCGCGGACCCGCAGCTCGCGGCGCCCGCAGCCGAGGTAGAGCATGGAGCCGGGCTCCAGCCGCTCGCTGTCGACCTCCAGGCGGCCGGACATGGTGAGCGCCGCGTACTCGAAGTCCGGATCGACCGGGATGCGCACGTCGGCGCCGTCGTCCAGGGTGATGTCCGCGCCCATGATGGGGGTGAACGTCGTGCCGGGGGAGGCGGCTCCGTCGAGTTCGCCCAGCAGGACCTTGGCGGTGAAGCCGGGCGCGGTCACCACCGGGAGGTCGGCGTGGAACTCCCACTTGGGGTCGGTGTGCCGGTGCCCGTCCGGTAGCGCGACCCACAGTTGAGCGCCGTGCAGGATCGGCGAGTGCGCGCGCGGGGACTCCTCCGAGTGCGCGATGGCCCGGCCGGCGGTCATCAGCCCGAGCTGCTTCGGACGGATCGTCTGCAGGCTGCCGAGGCTGTCGCGGTGCAGGACCTCACCGCCGTGGAGCCAGCTCACCGTCTGCAGCCCGATGTGCGGGTGCGGCGGCACCTGCATACCGGGCTCGTCGGTGATGTCGTCCGGCCCGTAGTGGTCGACGAAGCACCACGCGCCCACCATGCGCCGTCCCAGGCTGGGCAGCAGCCTGCGGACGACCGTGCTCTCGCCCAGCGGAACCCGCCTCGGCGGCAGCAACTCGTGCACGGGCCGCGCCGTCACCTCGTCACGCCCGCCCGTCTGCACCGGCTTAGGCCGGACATCGAGATTGCTCACCGGAACCGTCCCCTCCCCGCAAAACCGTCCCTTAACGATGCCCTACGCGCCGCGCGGTTGAACCTGTGGAATTGGGCACCAGTGCACTGGGTTCTCCTGTATGTGATGCACGGTGAGTACAAGGTTCCCGGCGGCAAGCTCGTGGTCGCCGATGTCGACGTCGTTGACGGGCTCCTGCGCGCCCCAAGGATCAGTGGCGATTTCTTCCTCGAACCCGACGAGGCCCTGGACGCGATCAACGCCGTCCTGGACGGGCTGCCCGCCGGGCTGGACGCCAGGGCGATCGGTGTCCGCGTCCAGGCGGGGCTTCCGCGCGACACGGTGATGCTCGGCCTTTCCGCCGAGGCCGTGGGCATCGCGGTGCGGCGCGCGGTGGCGCGGGCGTCCGACTGGCGCGACCACGACTGGCGGCTGATCCACGAACCGCCGCAGGAGCCCGCCCTGCACATGGCGATCGACCAGGTGCTCGCCGAGGAGGTCGGCGCGGGCCGCCGCCCGCCGACGCTGCGGGTGTGGGAGTGGGCGTCGCCCGCCGTGGTCATCGGGAGCTTCCAGTCGCTGCGCAACGAGGTCGACGCGGAGGCGGCGCGGGAGCACGGCGTGGACGTGGTGCGCCGCATCAGCGGCGGCGGCGCGATGTTCATCGAGCCCGGCAACACCATCACGTACTCGCTGTACGCGCCGGAGACGCTGGTCGCGGGCATGTCGTTCGCCGAGAGCTACGCGTTCCTGGACGACTGGGTGCTGGGCGCGCTCGGCGAAGTCGGCATCAAGGCCTGGTACCAGCCGCTGAACGACATCACGTCCGACAACGGCAAGATCGCCGGCGCGGCGCAGAAGCGGCTCGTGTCCGGCGCGGTGCTGCACCACGTGACGATGGCCTACGACATCGACGCCGAGAAGATGCTGAAGGTGCTGCGGATCGGCCGGGAGAAGGTGTCCGACAAGGGCATCGCCAGCGCGGTGAAGCGGGTGGACCCGCTGCGGCGGCAGACCGGACTGCCCCGCGAGGAGATCATCGACCGCATGATCGCGCACTTCCGGGGGCGGTACGGGCTGACCCCCGACCGGGTGGGCGAGGACGAGATGCGGCTCGCCCGCAAGTACGTCACCGACAAGTTCAGCACCTCCGAGTGGACCGCGCGCGTCCCGTGACGCGCGGCGCGGCGGGCGGAACCCTGGGCGCCCGCCGTGCGTCCTCCTCTCAGGGCAGGTCGCGGGGCTGATGCGGCACGCCATAGGTTGGTCACCGTCGGCCGATGATGAGGAGCGTTCATGTCGATGCAGAAGGGTGCCAACACCGCGGTGCCCGTCCCCTCGGTGCGGGTCGAGCTGGGCTGGCAGGCCGGTCCCGGCGTGCCGGACGCGGACGCGTCGGCGCTCCTGGTGACCGAGAGCGGCCGCGTGCGCTCGGACGACGACTTCGTGTTCTACAACCAGCCGGCGCACGGCTCCGGCGCCGTCCGGCACGACGGCAAGCAGCAGGGGCCGACGGTGCTGGACGTCCTGTCGGTCGACCTGAACCGGGTCGAGCCCGCCATCGACAAGATCGTCATCGCGGCGTCCTCCGACGGCGGGACGTTCGGCCAGTTCCAGGGCCTGTACGTGCGCATCGTGGACGCGGCGGGCGGCGCGGAGGTCGCGCGGTTCGACAGCCAGGGCGCGACGTCGGAGACGGCGTTCGTCCTCGGCGAGCTGTACCGGCGTCAGGGCGCGTGGAAGTTCCGCGCGGTCGGCCAGGGCTACGACTCGGGCCTCGCCGGCCTGGCCACCGACTATGGCATCTCGGTCGACGACCCCGGCCAGGCGGCGCCCCCGCCGCCGGCCCCGCCCCAGCCCGCGCAGCCGCAGGCACCGGCGCAGCCGCAGTACGCGCCCCCGCCGCCTCCGCCCGGCGGCCAGTACGTCCCGCCGCCGCCGGGAGGCCAGTACACGCCGCCGCCACCTCCCGGCCAGTACGCGCCGCCCCCGCCTCCCGGGCAGTACGCGCCCCCGCCTCCTCCGGGAGGCCAGTACGCGCCGCCTCCGCCCGGCCAGTACGCGCCTCCGCCCCCGCCCGCCGGGGCGGCGCCGCAGCAGCAGGGCGGCAAGATCTCCCTGACCAAGAACGCGCCGTCGGTGTCGCTCACCAAGCACGGTGCGACCGGCGGCCACATGCGCGTCAACCTCAACTGGACCGCCCGTGAGGGCGTCGCCAAGGGGCGCCTCGGCAAGCGCCGCCGCGGCGTCGACCTCGACCTCGACCTGTGCTGCCTCTGGGAGCTGCAGGACGGCCGCAAGGGCATCATCCACGCGATCGGCGACATGGGCGCCCTGGAGCGCGCGCCGTTCATCAAGCTCGACAAGGACGACCGCACCGGCGCCATCGAGTCGGGCGAGAACCTCCACATCAACCTCGACCACACCAAGGACTTCAAGCGCATCCTGGTGTTCGCCGAGATCTACGACGGCGCCGACGACTTCCGCGGCCTGGACGCGATCGCCACGCTGTTCCCGGTGGGCGCGCCGCCGATCGACATGCGGATGGACGACTGCGTGGACGCCTCCCGCGACGCCGTCCTGGCGCTCATCGAGAACGTGAACGGCGAGCTGGTCGTCCGCCGCGAGGGACGCTTCATCCTGCCGCCGCCCGGCCGCCCGCGCTGGGGGAAGATGGCCGTCGACCAGGCCTACGCCTGGAACCTGGAGTGGGTCGCCTCCCGCGGCAAGGACTGAGTCCACCCGCCGCGGGCGCGCATGTGGTCGGAACGGGTCCGGAACGTTGGCTGATGCTGCCGATTGTGCCGGGCCCGCCGGCGGCGGTAGGAACGATCACATGAGCACTCAGCCCCATCCGGTCGTTCCCGCGCCCCGTTTCGACGTCCCGGCGGCGGAGGCGGCGCGGCGCGCCGAGGCGTTCGCCGACACGATGGCGCTGCGCCGCACGGTGCGGGACTTCTCCTCGCGCCCGGTGCCGCCGGACGTCGTCGAGCACGCGATCCGTGCCGCGGCGACGGCGCCGAGCGGCGCGAACCTGCAGCCGTGGCGGTTCGTCGTCATCACCGACGCCGAGCGCAAGAAGCGGCTCCGGGAGGCGGCGGAGCGGGAGGAGCGCGAGTTCTACGAGCGGCGCGCGTCCCAGGAGTGGCTGGACGCGCTGGCACCGCTGGGCACCGACTGGCGCAAGCCGTTCCTGGAGGACGCGCCGGCGGTCATCGTCGTCTTCGAAGTGCACAAGGGCCCGGATACGCCTCGCCCTTACTACGTCAAGGAGTCCGTTGGCATCGCGGTGGGGTTCCTTTTGGCGGGGCTGCACCAGGCGGGGCTGGCGACCCTCACGCATACGCCGAGCCCCATGCGCTTCTTGAACGAGGTGTGCGAGCGTCCGCAGGAGGAGCGCGCGTACGTCGTGATCCCCGTCGGCTACCCGGCGGACGACGCGATGGTGCCCGACATCGCCCGCAAGCCGGTGGACGAGGTCATCGTGCGTCTGTGACCGGCGCTCACGCGGCCTTGAGGTGGTCCGCGAGCTTCTTGTCGTGGGCCACCCGCACCAGGGCGGCGGTGAAGCGGGCCAGGTCCTTGTCGGTGACCTTCTCGGCGAGCTCGCCGGGGTCGGTGGGCAGCCCGATCCGTTCGGCGCCCTTCTTCACCTGGTCGTCGATGTGGGGGCGCAGCCACGGCCAGATGGCCTGGGCCTCGCGGCAGAAGATGTCCACGCCGGTGGGGCCGACGCCGGGGAACTCCTGGAGCAGGTCGGCGGCCTTCTTCGGGTCGCGCTCGGCCGCGATGGCGAGGCGCCTCAGGTCGCCCTTGTACTTGTCCTGGACGAGGTCGGCGGTGTCGCCGAGGCGGGACGCGGTGCTCTCGTCGTAGCGGACGTAGTGGCCGCGTCCGAGCGCGTCCACCCGCTCCTGCCACGACATCCGGGCCATCCCGCGGGCGGTTCCGCCGCCGGCCTCGAACAGTTCGCGGGCGGCGGACACCGCGATCTCGGACGAGATGCGCGCGCTCAGCAGGTTGGCCAGGACGAGCAGCTTGAACAGCGCGGCCGGCTGGTCCTTCAGCGTGATGCCCGCCTCTTCGGCGAACGTCCGGCCGGACTCGCGCAACAGGTTCTTCACAACGGCATCCATGGCATGTACCTCCCGTGGATGGCGCTTACCCGGCCGGACGGGGATGACTCCTGGACGGTGCCCGTGCAGGGGTCTGTACGGGCGTCACAGAAGGCTGAGTTGGCCTTCCCCTGCGAGCGGGTCACGGTGCTTCTTCAGGTGCCGCCAGCGGGGGAGGTCGTCCAGGTACGACCATGACATCCGGTGGTGCGGTGTGGGGCCGTGCTCCTCCAGCGCCTTCTGGTGGACGGGCGACGGGTAGCCCGCACTGTCCGCGAACCCGTAACCGGGGAACTCGCCGTCCAGCTCCGCCATCAGCCGGTCACGGTGGACCTTCGCCAGGACGGACGCTGCCGCGACCGTGACCGACCTTTGGTCGGCCTTGACCTCGCACCGGACGCGCCAGGGGCGGCCCAGGAAGTCGTGCTTGCCGTCGAGGAGGACGATGTCGGGCCGTTCGGGCAGCGCCTCCAGCGCGCGGACGGCGGCGCGCCGCAGCGCCTCCGTCATGCCGACCTCGTCGATCTCCTCGGGAGGCGACGCGCCGATCGCGTGCCCCGCGAGCCAGCCCGGCAGCAGGTCGGCGAACGACTCGCGGTGCGCCTCGGTGAGCAGTTTCGAGTCGGTCAGCGCGATGGTCTTCTTGCCCCGGCCGGGCACGGCCGGCGGCGGGCTGAGGTCGGTGACGGCGGCGCACACCACGACGGGGCCCGCCCATGCGCCGCGCCCGACCTCGTCCACCCCGGCGATCCGGAGCGGCCCGTCCTTGCCGGACGGTGCGGCGCGGAGCTCGTCCTCGATCTCGTAGCCCGCGACGCGCGGGATCCCGCGCGGACCGTGCGGGCCGTCGCCGGGGGCGGGGTCGAATCCGGGCAGGGCGCCGGTGGGGTCGGTCAAGGAGGCTCCTCAGGAATGCATGAACGCCGCGATCGCGTGGCCGAGCCGTTCCCCGTCGTCCTCCTGGAGGAAGTGGCCCGCGCCGTCGATCGTAGGGTGCTCGACGCCCTGCGCGCCCGGAACCAGCTGCTTGAACAGCGGTGCCATCGCCCCGGTGATGGGGTCCTTGTCGCTGAAGGCCACCAGGAACGGCTTGTCCCACGCGCGCAGGACGTCCCACGCGTCGCGGTTGGGCTGCGCCTCGGGGTCGTCGGGTTCGGCCGGGACGAGGGCGGGCATGGCGCGCGGCCCCGCCTTGTACGACTCGTCCGGGAAGGGCGCGTCGTAGGCGGCGCGCACGTCGTCGGCCAGCGCCGTGCGGCATCCGGCGGCGATGTTGCGGGCGATGTCGAACTCGGGTGCGGTCCGGACGGACTGGCGGAATTTCAGCCAAGTCTCCGGCATCGGGAAATCGCCCGTGGGAAGCCCGGTGTTGGCGACGACGACACGGGAGAAGCGGTCCGGGTGGGCGGTCACCAGGCGCAGGCCGATGAGGCCGCCCCAGTCCTGCCCGACGAGCGTCACGTCCTGGAGGCCGAGGGCGTCGAACACCAGCGCGCGCGTCCACTCGATGTGACGGGCGTAGGTGTGGTCGGTCATCTCGGCGGGCTTGTCGGAGCGGCCGAAACCGACCAGGTCGGGCACGACCACGCGCAGCCCTGCGTCCGCCAAGACCCGCATGACGCGGCGGTAGAGGAACGACCAGCTCGGCTCACCGTGCAGGCACAGCACTACGGGACCGTCGGACGGGCCCGCCTCGACATAGGCCATCCGCAGGGTTCCGTCACCGTCCTGGGCCGGGACGTCCGCGTAGCGGGGCTCGTAAGGGAAGTCGGGGAGTTGCGTGAAGCGTTCTTCTGGCGTGCGCAGGATCCGCATGGGCCTCATCATGGCAGCGCCGCCGCGGCTGGTCTCAGCGGTACGCACGCGCTGCGGCGTTACGAATTCGGCCGGTGTCGGCTGAAGAATCAGACCCGCACTTTTGGACAGTACAAATGTCCTGGTCTCGGTACCGAGGTGCGTTCGGCCGCGCCCAGGCAGGCCGTACGAGAGGCAACGTTCCCCGCACGGGGAGTCCCGTTCCGGGCGGTCCTGCGCTTTACTCGCTCTTGATGGCTTTGTTCGGCAGGTCTCGCTCCCGCCCGGCGAAGGACGCCGCGGCGCGGGATCTTTTCGAGCGCCTGCGGGTGCGCTACTTCCAGATCACCCCCGGGCTGCGGTTCCTGGGCGGCCTGCTGCTGATGGCTCTGGTCCTGGCCGGCACCGTCCTGCTGGAGGGGCCGGTCCTTGGCGTGGCGGTGGGCGCGATCGTGCTGCTGGTCGTCGTCCACCTGACGCTGCGTTCGCCCACGGGCATGGCGGTCATCGCGGTCATCGCGTCCTGGCTCGCGCTGTTGGTTCCCTTGGGCAGGCTTTACCCGGACGGCGAGCACCCTGCGTACCTGAGCCCCACGCTGCTTCTGGCGGTGCTCGCCGTGCCCGTCGCGGTGGTCGCCTTCCGCCTGCGCGGGTACACGCCCTGGCGCACGACCCTGCTCACGCTGGCCACCGCAGGGGTGGCCACGGCGGCGGTAGCCCAGCCGCTGCCGGAGGCGAGCGCGGCGCCCGGCTGGGCCGCCGCCCTGGCCGTCCTCGCCTACCGCTGGGACCGGGCCCGCCGCACGGTGCCCGCCGAGGCCTACGAGACCGGCTGGGTCCAGGAACAGGCGAGCTCGGAGGGGGACGCCATGCCGCCCGCCCCGCGCAAGAACCCGTCCACTCCGGACAAGCCCGACAAGAAGGACCGGCCGAGCAGGCCCGACCGCCGTGCACCGGCGGACGACCCCGCCGCGGCCGCGCAACCGGCCGCACAGGCCGCCGCGCAGGCCGCCGAGGCCGCACCGGCCCCGGAGCGGCAGGCGCCGCCGGAGCGCCGCACGGACGCCGCGCCGGACATCTCCGTCGCCGACGCGCTCGCCGAGCTGGAGAACATGATCGGGCTGGAGCCGGTCAAGCGGCAGGTCCGCTCCATCGCCGCGTCCATCGAGGCGGCGCACCTGCGGGCCGCCGCCGGCGTCCCCACCGAGAAGCCGATGCGGCACTTCGTCTTCGTCGGCCCGCCGGGCACCGGCAAGACGACCGTCGCGCGCGTCCTCGCCAAGATCTTCTACGCGTTCGGGCTGCTGCCGGAGCCTGCCCTGGTCGAGGCCCAGCGCGCCGACCTCGTCGGCGAGTTCCTCGGCGCCACGGCGCTCAAGACCAACCGGCTCGTCGACTCCGCCCTCGGCGGCGTCCTGTTCATCGACGAGGCGTACGGCCTGGTCAACTCCGCCGAGGGGCAGCCCGACCGCTTCGGCGACGAGGCCGTCCAGACGCTGCTCAAGCGGGCCGAGGACGACCGCGACAACCTGGTCGTCATCCTCGCCGGCTACGACGCGCAGATGGCCGAGTTCCTCGACTCCAACCCCGGCCTGGCCTCGCGCTTCGGCACGCGCGTGCACTTCCCGTCCTACCGGCCGTCCGAGCTGCTGCGGATCGCCGACTACCACACCGGGCTCCGCGAGGACCGGCTCGACCCGGAGGCCCGGCGGCGGCTCGCCGCGCGCTTCGAGGAGGTCGAGCGGCGCGGCATCATCGACGAACTGGGCAACGGGCGGTTCGTTCGGTCGCTGACTGAGGCGGCGGCGCGCGCGCGGGACGTCCGTGTCGTGGACGCGGCCTCCGCGTCCGCCGCGCCCGCCCGACCCAGCGCCGACGACCTGGTCACCCTCCGCGCGGAGGACGTGGAGACCGCGTTCGCCGAGGTCACCGAGCGGTACCGCGGCTACGCCGAGACGCCCACGCTGGACGAGGCGCTCGGCTCGCTCGACGCGATGATCGGGCTCGAACCGGTGAAGCGGCAGGTCCGGGAGATCGCCGCCCAGCTCCAGGTGGCGCGGATGCGGCAGGAGCAGGGCCTCGTCACCCGCCCGCCGACCCGCCACTTCGTCTTCACCGGCCCGCCCGGGACCGGCAAGACCACCGTGGCGCGCGTGCTCGGCCGCATCTTCGCCGCGGCCGGGCTCCTCGCGCGTCCCGAGGTGGTCGAGGCCCAGCGCGCCGACCTCGTCGGCGAGCACCTCGGCGCGACGGCCCTCAAGACGAACAAGGTCGTCGATTCGGCGCTCGGCGGGGTCCTGTTCGTCGACGAGGCGTACGCGCTGAGCAACCCGGGGTACGGCGGCGGCGACGCGTTCGGCGCCGAGGCGGTGCAGACCCTGCTCAAGCGCGCCGAGGACGACCGCGACCGGCTCGTCGTCGTCCTCGCCGGCTACGACGCCGACATGGACCGGTTCCTGGCGTCCAACCCGGGGCTCGCCTCGCGGTTCGACGTGCGCGTGGAGTTCCCCTCCTACGGGCCGGACGAGCTGCTCCGCATCGCCCAGCTCATCGCCGAGCAGGGCGGCGACCGCTGGGACGACGGCGCCCTGGACGACCTCGCCCTCGTCTTCCAGCGCGTCTGCGGCACGGGCCGGATCGACGAGTTCGGCAACGGCCGCTTCGCCCGCTCCATCTACGAGAAGGCGTGCGCGTGCCGGGCGCTGCGCGCGGCGGAGCTCGGCGACCGCGCCACCGCCGACGACCTCACGCTCCTCACCCCCGCCGACGTGCGCAACGCGTTCGCCGACCTCGCCCACCGCCTGGCATGAGGTAGACGGACGGTTCTGTCCGCGGCCTGCGATGTAATCGGGGCATGACAGCGGTGACGTGGGCCCAGGTTCTCGCCTGGCGGATGCGGCGGCAGTACATCGAGCCCCAGGGCGAGGCGTCGGCGGTGGACGTCGCACGCCGGCTGGCGGGCGTCCAGGCGCAGGTGGCGTCGGCCGCGGAACTCGCCGTCGCGCTGCGGCAGCGGAACCCTGAACGAGACGCAGTGGCCAAGGCGCTCCTGGACGAGCGGACCCTCGTCAAGACGTGGGCCATGCGCGGCACCCTGCATCTCCTGCCCGCCGATGTGGCCGCCGCCTACCTCGCGCTGTGCTCCACTACCCGCCATTGGGAGAAGCCCAGTTGGCAGAAGACTTTCGGTGCCACGCCCGCCGACCTGGAGGCTCTCGCAGAGGCGGCCACTGCCGCGCTGGCCGGCGGTGAGGTGCTGACACGGGAGGAACTCACCGAAGCCGTCATCGACAAGACCGGCTCACGGCATCTCGCCGAAGTGCTGGGGTCGGGCTGGGGCGTCCTGCTCAAGCCCCTGGCGTGGTGGGGCGTGCTGTGCCACGGCCCGGCGCAGGGTACGCGCGTCACGTTCGCCGCACCGGAACGATGGCTGCCGGGCTGGACGGGCCTCCCGCCGCTGGACGAAGCCGCCCGGACCGTCGTCCACGCCTACCTCGCCGCGCACGGGCCGGCGACACCCGAGATGTTCGACAACTGGCTCATGCGCAAGGCGAGCCGCAAGAAGGACGTCAAGAGCTGGTTCGCCGCAGCGGAGGACGGCCTGTCCACGGTGGAGGTGGACGGCGTCCAGATGTTCGTACTGGCCGAGCACCGCGACGAACTGCTCGCCACCGAGCCCAGCACGTCGGTCCGGCTGCTGGGTGCGTTCGACCAGTACGTCCTAGGGGCGGGCACAGGGGCGACCTACCTCGTCCCGACGGAGCATCGCGGCAAGGTGAGCCGCACGGCCGGCTGGATCTCCCCGGTGGTCCTGCATGAGGGCCGCGTGGTGGGCGTCTGGGAAGTGCAGGACGGCGATGTGGCCGTGACCACCTTCGAAGACGTCCCGCCTGGGCCGCTCAAGGACGAGATCGGCCGCGTGGGTCCGTTGGTCTCCTGAACAGGGCCGGACGCAGGGCACGCTGCGGCGATCGTCTAGGGTGCCGTTCGTGGACGAGCGGGAGGTGCCGGTCGAGTACCGGCAGACGCGGTACAAGGCGCCCGACGGCGCGACCGAGATTCTTCTGGTCAGGCACGGCGCGTCGGCACCGGCGCGCGCCGACCGGTCGTTCCCCCTCGTGGACGGCCACGCCGACCCGGAACTGGCCCCCGAAGGGCGCGAGCAGGCCGAGCGCGTCGGCGAGCGCCTCGCGGAGGAGAAGCTCGACGCCCTCTACGTGACGTCCCTGCGCCGCACGGCGGAGACGGCGGCGCCCCTGGCGCGCCGCCTCGGCCTGGAGCCGCGCGTCGAGGCGGGCCTGCGCGAGGTCCACCTCGGGGAGTGGGAGGGCGGCCTGTTCCGCCAGAAGGTCGCCGAGAACGACCCGGTGGCGCAGCGGATGTTCGCCGAGGAGCGGTGGGACGTCATCCCCGGCGCGGAATCCGGCGCCGCCTTCGCCGCGCGCGTCGAGGAGAGCCTCACCCGGCTCGCGGCGGCGCACGCCGGCGGCCGGATCGCCGTGTTCACCCACGGCGGCGTCATCGCGCAGGCGCTCGCCGCCGCGACCGGCGCCCGGCCGTTCGCGTTCCTCGCCCCCGACAACGCCTCGATCTCCCTGCTGGTGCGCCTCGGGGACCTGACGTCCGTCCGCGGCTTCAACGACGTCTCCCACCTGGACTGGTCCGCCCCGGCCCCGCTGACCTAGCCTCTGGCTCGCTGACCTAGCCCTGAGCAGGGCGGTCTAGAGGCGGAAGCGGACCTGCTGGCCCGGACGGAGTTGAGCCGCGTCCGGGACGGCGTCCGAGACGAGCACCGCGATCACCGGGTAGCCGCCGGTGGGCGGATGGTCGGCCAGGAAGATGATGGGCAGCCCGCTGGGCGGCACCTGGACCGACCCCGTGACCATCCCCTCGCTGCCCAGTTCGCCGTCGCGCGCGCGGACGAGGGGAGGCCCGTCCAACCGGACCCCTACGCGGTTGCTGTCCGGCGACACCGTGTAAGGCGTGGACGTCAGCGCGGCCAGCGCGTCGTCGGTGAACCAGTCGTCGCGCGGACCGGGCAGTGCCCGGAGCACGGGTGTGTCCGGCATGGCCGGTGCTGGAGCGACGTCCACGCCGATGTCGGCGAGGCCCTCGGTGGGGCCGACCAGTAGTTGGTCTCCCGGCGAAAGCGGGGCCGGGCCCAGGCCGGACAGAAGGTCGGTCGACCGGCTTCCAAGAACCCGATCGACGGCGACACCACCGCGCACGGCGACATAGCTGCGGAGCCCCGACGAAGGCGGGCCGACCTCCACCGTTCCGCCGTCCGGCACGAAGCACGGTGCGTTCGTGCCATGGGCGCGGTCGCCGATGAGGACGGGCGCAGGGGCGCCCGTGACCGCGATCCAGGCGCGCCTGTGGAAGCGCAGTGCGGCGCTGCCGAAGGTGAGTTCGACGCCCGCCGCCCCCTCGGGGTTGCCGACGAGCCGGTTGGCGAGCCGCAGCGCGCGCTCGTCGGCCGCCCCGGACCGCGGGACGCCGAGATGGGCGCGGCCGGGCCGGCCGAGATCCTGCACGGTCGCCAGCGGACCGGGCCGCACGACCTCGATCAAGAACACTCCTCGGGGACGAAGCGGACGCGCGTGCCCGGCCGGAGCAGCGACGGCGGGTCGCGCGTGACGTCCCACAGCCGCAGCCCGCTGTGCCCGAGCAGCCGCCACCCGCCCGGCGACCGGGACGGGTAGACCGCCGCGTACGGTCCCGCGATCGCCACCGACCCGGCCGGGACCGCCGTCCGCGGTGACTCGCGGCGCGCCACGTGCAGCGCCGGGTCGAGGCCCGTCAGGTAGCCGAAGCCGGGGGAGAAGCCGAGGTAGGCGACCGTGTAGGCGCTTCCGGCGTGCCGCCGGACGACCTCCTCCCGCGACAGCCCGGTGAGGCGGGCGACCTCGTCGAGGTCCTCGCCGTCGTAGACCACGGGGATCTCCACCGGGGCGGCGTCGCCCTCCACGTCGTCGGGCAGCGGCAGGTGCGGGAGGCGCGCCGCGAGGCGGTCCAGGTCGGCCGACGGGTCGGCCATCACGAGGACGGTCTGCTCGCCGGGCACCACATCGACGACGCCCGGCGGCGGGTCGTCCCGGAGGGCGGCGTTGAGGCGGTGGGCGGTGGCCAGGTCGCCGGTCTCCACGAGCAGGGCCGCGTCACCCGCCCGCAGCACCTTCACGCGAACGACTCCAGCGCGACGCCCGCGCCGGACAGCGCCGACCGGACGGACTGGGCGAGGGACACCGCCCCCGGTGTGTCGCCGTGTACGCAGATGGAACGGGCCTTGAGGGAGACCTCACTGCCGTCGACCGCGACGACGGTTCCGTCCACGGCCATCCTGACCGCGCGCTGCACGACGGCGTCTTCGTCATGGACGACGGCACCCGGCTCACGGCGGGACACCAGCCCGCCGGACGGCGTGTAGGCGCGGTCGGCGAAGCACTCCGCGACCACGGTCAGCCCTTCGGCGACCCCGTGCACCGCAGAGCCGGGGAGGGTCAGCAGCGGCAGCGACGGATCGTACGCCCTCACCGCCTCCGCCACCGCGCCCGCCTGCACGGGGTCGCGGCTGACGCGGTTGTAGAGCGCGCCGTGCGGCTTCACGTAGGCCACACGCCCGCCTTCCGCGCGCGCGATGCCGTCCAAGGCGGCGATCTGGTACAGCACCTCGGCGGTCAGCTCGGGCGCGGCCACGTCCATCTCGCGGCGCCCGAAACCGGCCAGGTCCCGGTACGACACCTGCGCGCCGATCGTCACCCCGCGCGCCACGGCGGCGGCGCACACCCGCCGCATGATCAGCGGGTCGCCCGCATGGAACCCGCACGCCACGTTCGCGCTCGTGATCACGTCGAGCAGCGCCAGGTCGTCGCCCAGCTCCCAGATGCCGAACCCCTCGCCGAGGTCGGCGTTGATGTCGATGACCGCCATGTCCAAGACCTACCACCGATCCCGCGTCACTGACCGAGCGCACCCGCCGCCGGGCTCAGACGGGCTCCTCGTGCAGGTCCTCGACCTCGTGCCGGGACGCCCACGCCTGGTACACGCCGCGGTCGAACAGCTCCAGACCGAGACCCTCCGCCACGGGGGCCTTACCGCCGCAGTACTCCACCCGGAGCCAGCCGTCATGCTCGCCGAGCACCACGAAGGGTTCGCCGCGCCACGTGCAATGCGTGGTCACGTACTGCAGGCGGTCGACGTCGGCCAGGGGCACCACCTGGACGAACCGGTCCGGTGAGACCTGGCGGAAGCCGTCCGTGTGCCTCGCCGTGTACAGCCGCACCTGCTCGCCGTCGGGACTGGCCTCGTACTCGCCGCCGCGCCAGCTCGCGTAGAACCCGTGCCGGATGCTCATCCCCGCCCTCCCGGCAGCTTCACCAGCCACCTGCGCAGATCGGCGTCGTACCCCGCGACCAGGGTCTCGGCGCCGCGCGCGTCCAGCCGGTACAGCCCGGCGCCGTGCGGCAGCCGCTGGCTCTCGATCTTGAACTCCGGGATGGCCGGGCCCTCGCCGGGCGCGTACCCCGACCCGGGGAACGGCGCCCGCTCGATCACCCAGCCGCCCGGGATGATGCCCATGCTCCACTCGTCGATCCCGCCGAGGGGGCGCCGGAACAGCGCCGGCTTCACCGCCGGCCACCGGATCATGAAGACCTGCTCGTCCGCGTGCGTGAAGGGCGACCCCTCGTACACGAGCCCGAGCGCCCGGATCATCGCGGCGGGGGACCGGATCTCCCGCACGTCCTGCAGGCGGTGGACGTAACCGGCGACAAGGTCGTAGCCGCCCTCCAGGTAGTGCTGCACATGCTCGGGCCGCACCACCTTCTGCATCATCACCACCTGGGACGGAGTCTCGGGGGACGCGTCCTTCCCGGCCTGTGGTGCGGCAGTGGCCTCCTCCTGCGTGAGGACGGGCTCCTGCTTGGGGGCGGGCTCTGGCTTGGGGGCGGGTTCGTCGCGGCGTCCCTTGCCCTGGCCGTAGAGCGGCGCGACCGGGAGGCCGTGCGGGTCGCTCGGCGTCTCGCGTGCCGGCGATATCGGCGGGGCAGGCGGCCTGGCGACCGGCTGGGCGGCAGGGGGCGGCGGCGCGGCGGCCGCCGCGGGGCGCTGCGCGGGCGCCGGGGGACGCGGGGCCGGGGGCGCGGGCGGGGCGGGAGGCGGCGGGGCCGCCGTCGGGGCGGCCGACGGGGCCGGGGCGGCGGGAGCCGGAGGCCGGGCCGCGCGGACGGGCGGCCGCGGCGCACCGGCGGCGCGGGACGGGCCTGTGGGCGCCTCTGGCGGCGCACCGGCCGCGGCCGGTGCCTGCGGACGGCTCCGCGCCGGTTCGGGGCTCTGCGGCGCCTTGGCGGCCTGCGGTCGTGGCGGACGGAGGTCGGTGCGGGTGTCGGTGCGCGACGCGGCGTCGCGGGCCCGGCGGCGGGACGCGGGCCCCGCCACATGGACGTCCGTGGGCGCCGGCGGCGTCGGGGTGGCGGGCCTGCGCGGCTCCTCGGGTTCGAGGAGCGCCTTGGCGTCCAGGTAGGAGGCGCTGGGCAGGCCGGGGTTCACGGCGAGCTGCCACTCGGGGTGCGGCCAGCGCCGGGCGAGCTCGGCCAGCGTCGCCTCGCGGTGGTGGACGGCCTGGCCCTGCAGGGAGCGGTCCATGGCGCCGGGCGAGGTGAACGCCAGGACGAACGTGCCGTCCCCGAACTGGGCCGTGGCGAACTGGTGCCCGGCCGCGCCCGGTTCACCCGGCGCGGGCAGGTAGAGGGTCGCGCGCGCGAGGAGCTCCAGGTAGCCGTGCTGGTCGCCGCGCTCCCGGGCGTCGGTGAGGGCGTCCTCCAGGGCGGAGCCGGACGGCCGCGCGGGACGGGCGGAGGACGCGGCACGCCGCGCCTCGTCCTCGGGCACGGCCAGCGGGATGCCGAGGCCGGGCAGGGCCAGCGGCCCGCCGTCCGGCCCGGCCTTGCTCGCCTGGTAGACCAGCTCCAGCGGGGACTCGATGCCGTACACGTCGCGGAAGGCGCCCACCATCTGCCCGGCGAGCAGCGCGCACGCCTCCAGGTGCTCGGCCGAGGTGCGGCCGCCGCGGTCGCGCCAGGTGTACCGGTCCCACCAGTTCTTGCGCTCCTCCCCGTCCGGGGACTCCCAGCCGAGCGCGCTGAGCCGCCGCTCCTGCCGCGGAGCCAGCGGGCGGGGCAGGAACGCGCTGCCGACGGCCTCCGCGTCCAGCACGCCCTCGGAGCGCATCGCCTGCGCATAGGGCAGCCCGCTCGGCCCCTGCACGATGAGGAACGACTTGACCGGCAGCCGTGAAAGCTCCAGCGTCAGCCGTTTGGCGAAGTCGTTCCAGTCCACTCGGGATCCACTTTCACGTCCGCGGGGGCGAGGATGCCGTACTTGACGGTAGCCGAACGGTGCGTCACTCGGTCCAGGGTGCCGGGACGGCGTCGGCCCTTACCTGGGTCCAGACGCCGCCTATGGCGTCGTACACCGCGAGCGGTGTCTCGTCACCGTCACCGGCCGTCCGCCAGAGCCGGGTGCCGTGGGGCAGCCGCATGGGGGCGCCCGCAGGGCGCGGCTCAGGGGAGGGCGGCGTGCTCGGCGCGCGGTTCGCGGGCTGCTCCGGCGCCGGGCGGGGAGCCGGCGGCGGATCGCTGCGCGGCTGGTCCTGGGGCCGCTGCTCCACTGGGGGCTGAACGTCCGGTGCACGGTCGTCGGACGGCTTGTCCACCGGCTGGTCCGCCGGCCTGTCCGCGGGCTTGTCCGTCGGTGCGCCGAGTGGAGGCGCGGCCGGTGCCGGTTCGCGTGCCTCGGGCTCGGCCGTGCCCGCCGCCAGCGCCGCCCGCAGATCGTCCACCGTGTACGGGTCGATCGCCGTATGCGAGTCGTCGTAGGAGTCGCGCGGGTCGTCCGCACTGGGCAGGTCGGGGACGGAACCGTTCAGGCCCGGGACGGAGCCGTTCAGCCCCGGCACCGAACCGTTCAGACCGGGGGCCGAGCCACCGGCGACGGGGTTCGGCCCGGAGAGCGCGGTGGGATCGACCCTCCCGTACGGGTTGGACGGCTCCTCCGGGGCGGCGGGAGGCGTTTCCGGCCCGCCGCTCAGCCGGACGAGGGCGGACGAGTCGAGCAGCACCTCGCTGGGCAGCCCCCAGTTGATCGCCACCCGCCACGCCGGGTCCGGCCAGCCGGACGCCAGCCGCGCGAAGGTGGTGCGCCGGTACAGCCCGGGATGGCGGTCGCCGGTGCGCGCGAGGGCGCCCGGCGAGGTGAACACGGTGACGTGGGTGTCGCCGCCGATGGTGATGGTGGGGAACTCGGCGCGGTCGGGGTCCTCCACGGCGGAGGCGGTCGCGGGGAGCACGAGGTCGGCGCTCTCCAGCAGCCTGAAGTAGGTGGTGTTGTCCCCGTTCGCCTTGGCCTCGGCCAGGCGGGGCTCCAGCAGGTCGGCCTCCGCGCTCGGCAGCCCGTCCGTCGGCAGCGGCAGCGGCGTCCCCGCCGGGGGCAGGCCGGCCGGCTGCGCGCCGGCCTCGGGCAGGACCCCGCCGGACGCGGCGCGCCGCTTGTTCACCCTGGACGGGTCGGCGACGTCGATACCGAACCCGACGAGCTCGATGAGGCCCGTCCCGTGCCGGTGGAACGACTCGTAGACGAGGTCGGACGGGCGCCGGACGCCCTGGACGTCGCGCAGGGCCGTGACCATCACGTCGGCCAGCCGCGAGTAGTCGCCGTCCGTCACGCCGAGCATCCCGCCGGGGGCGCCGGCCTCGGGCAGCTCCGTCCACCAGTTGCGCGGCGCGGGGTCGGCGGGCGGGCGCCAGCCCGCGTCGCTCATGACCTCCTCGTCGGCCACCGTGAGAAGCAGCGGCCCGTCGAGGAAGTTGTTGCTCACGGCCTCGGCGTAGAGCCGGTCGGGCTCGCGCATGGCCTGGACGTAGTGACGGCTCTCCTCCCGCTCGCGCACGATGAGGATCGTGTCGCGCTCGAGCCCCGCCAGCTCACGTCCCAGCCGCCGGGCGAACTCGGACCACTCCAACAAGATCACTCCCTACGACCGGGGGCCGGCCCCCGGGCCCCGGAGACCCCGCGAGACCATGCCCGGGTCCCGATGATTGTCGTCGGGGACGCCGCGCGCAAACCGGGAGTTCACTCGGGCGGGGGTTCGTGACGAAGCACACGCAGCGCGTCGCGGAGCGCCTCCGGGGCGTGCCCGAAGCGGTCGAGGACGGCGATCAGCCTGTGCAGGATCTCGTGCCGTTCGTAGCCGACGTCCAGCAGCGCCTGGGCGGTCGTCCACAGCTGCGGGGGCCGGCCGTCCCACAGCCGCGCGGCGAGGCGCTCGTGCGCGTCGAGGTGGGCCTCGTCGGCGCCGGGATGCTCGAACTCCAGGATCGCGCGGCGGTCGTCCGGGTCGGACGGATCGAGTTTCGACAGGTCGATGAAGCCGTGCCGGCCCGACTGCCGGTGGGTGCCCGACAGGAACGGCATCGCGAACGCGCGGCGCGGCAGTGCCTCCAGGTCGCCGTCGGGCAGCAGCCGCTTGACGAGGTCGCGGTCGAGGCCGAACGCGGCCGGGTCGCGGTAGGCGTCGGCGAACTTCGCGGTGGCGTCCCACAGGGCGTCCAAGGTGGCCCTGATGCCCTCCTCCGGAAGACCCGTTCGCCGCCCCGCCCAGCGGACCCAGGCCCCCAGCACGTGCGGGACAGCCTCTTGTTCCGACGGGGACAGCAGAACCTTCCTCGGCAGCCAGTCGAGCAGGAACATCTCGCATTTGACGGGGGAGACCCGCAGCGGCCGGCCGAAGTCGTGGGTGCAGCCGTAGTCGATGATCCGGTCCACGCACCGGCTCGCCGCGGACAGGTCGGACAGCTCCTCCGCCTCGTCCGAGGCGAGGAACCGGGCCGCGATCGTGGCGCGCCTGTCCCGGCCGTACACCGGCGGCTGGGGCAGCCGCCCGCCGGGCGGAAGGATGTCCACGCGCGCGCGGACGAACGCGTGGTAAGTGCCGAAGGTGTCGTTCACCGGCGGGTCGTCGATGCCGTCCGTGAGCTCCAGGGCGCTCCGCAGCAGCGCCGCGGTGTCGCGGAGGTCGAGCTCCTCGAACCGCATCAGCGGGTTGTCGCGGCCGTCGCGGCGGCACCGGTCGAGGAGCGCGTCGACCCGCGAGGAGACCCAGGCGTCCCTGACCATGCCGCTCACCGGCGGCGCGGCCGGCGCGGCGGAGGCGAACGGGTCGCCGGACGGCAGGACGGCCCCGGCCTTGGTGCGGTCGACCACGATGACCAGGGCGTGCCGTTCGGCGCCGCCGTAGGTGTAGGTGCAGATGATGGAGTCCTGGTCGCCGTAGACGTCCCGGGAGACGAAGCACCCCTCCGGCTCCACCATCCCCACGCGGTCGGCCCATCCCGGCCGCGGGACGCCGCCGGCCATCAGCTCCAGGGCAGCGCGCTCGGCCTTGGCCGCCTGCCGGGGCGTGCCCATGTAGGCCATCCCGGTCAGCAGGGCCAGCGCGGCGGGCGTGGCGGCGGCCCTGGCGTGGTCGACCAGCGCCTCGCCGATGACCTCCTCGACGTCGCCGTCCGGGAGCCGGTGCCCCCACCAGGAGCCGAGGATCTCGCTGACGATCAGTTCCGCGTCCAGGGGGCTGCGCACGGCGAGGAGTTCGCGCGCGTGCTGCAGCATGCCGTCGAAGATGGCCGAGACCTCGTCCGGGGTGGTGTGGCCGTCCCGGGCCGGGTCCCCGGAGGAGCTGTTGCGGCTGCGGGGACTCACCCTTCTAGCCTCTCAGATCGCGCGCGCACGTTGGCCGGGACACGGCCGAATACCGGCGGGATCCGCGCCCTTTCCGCGTCGGCCGCTCAGCCGTCCACCCCTCCGCCGGGAGTGCGCCCGGACGGAGGCTCCGACTTCAGCACGCCGGTGAGGTGCTCACGCGCCATCCGCTCCACGCTGTCGGGCGTGGCGTCCAGCCCCAGGTGGTCCATGCATGCCTGGACGTCGTCCACGCACCGCCGGACCGCGTCCGAGGGGAAGGTGGTGAACTCGTCGCACAGGCGCCGTGCGAGCGCGTCGCGTGTCTCGATTTGGTGATCGGTCAGTGCAGGCATCTTGCGCACACCTCCGGGCACGGGGTTCCGGCAGGCGGGGCGCCGCCGGCTGAGGCGAAGCGCGGCACGGACCGGCCCCGGCGGGGGGATTCCGTGGAAACCCCGCCTCGATGTCCCATTTCAGCGCTTTCACGGGAAGAGTCAAGACATGCCGGGGGTGGCGTTCGGCAAATTCTGGACGGCCCTCAGGTGCCCTCTCGGTGCCGCCCTTGCGATCCGGCGCCCTGCGGCTCATCGCCGCGCGTCCGGGCATCGGCCCAGGCGGCGTGGTGGCGCGCCGCCCAGCCGCGGTCCACCCGCCCTGTCAGCATCCCGGTGAGCGCGTCACGGTCCCGTAGCGCCTCCCACAGGTGCCCGGCCGTCACCACGACGACGACGAGGAAGAGCCAGTCGTGGACGAACGTGGCTCCCGTCCGCCACCGGTCGCCCCACGGGTCCGGGAACGTCATGATCTCGCCGGTGCCGAGCATGACCAGGATTGCGCCCGCCGTGAACGCCGCGTTGAGCTTCTGCCCGGCGTTGAACTTGCCCACCGGCAGGACGCCCCGCCCGCCCTGCACGGCCCTCCGGTCGCTGCGTCTGAGCCATTCCCAGTCGTGCGGGGCGAATCTGTTCAACCGCCCGAGGTCGGCCCTGAACGCGCGTGACAGCAGGCCCAGCACGATCGGCACGGGCAGCGCGAACCCGCACCACACGTGGACGGTCTTGACCATTTCCCTGCGGCCCACCAGCGTCGACAGGACCGGCAGGTAGAGCAGTGCCGCGGTCAGCAGGCAGACGAGCATCAAGAGCGCGGTCGCATGGTGTATCGACCGCTCCGCCCGCGTGAACCGCAGCAGCCAACGCGACGCACCCGCCTCTGGGGTCTCCTCGTGCCCGCGCGTGTCATGTCGGTGCATCGTTACGCCCGTTCGACCGTCCGACCCAGGCGTCCACGTCGTAACCGAGGTTCTCCCAGTAGCCGGGCTCCACCTTGTCGGTCAGTTCGATGCCGCTGAGCCACTTCAGCGACTTGTAGCCGTACATGGGCGCCACGTAGAGGCGCGTCGGGCCGCCGTGATCGTGGGTCACCGGCTTGCCGTCCATCTGGGTCGCGACAAGGACGTCCCTACGGCGTGCCTGTTCCAGCGTGAGCGACTCGGTGTAGACGCCGTCGAACGACGTGAACCGCACTGCTCGGGCCTGCGGTGACACACCGACCGCGTCCAGCAGATCGGGCAGGGCGACTCCCACCCAGTGCACATCCGGTACCCGCCAGCCCGTCACGCATTGGAAATCGCGGTCGATGACCGTCTGGGGAAGCCGGGCCAGATCAGCCAGCCGGAACGCCTGCGGCTTGTTGACGAGGCCACTAACGGTCACGCGGTGGGTCGCGGCGCTGTGCCGCTTCACACCGTCCGTGACGGAGTAGTAGCGAAAACCGCCTGCGGCAGGCAGGACGTCCCCGATCGGGCCGACCGGCGCCAGCGTCCGGCTCACCTTGTCCTGGACCGACGCTCCCACGGCGACTCCCGCGACGCCGAGGCCGAGCATCCCCAGCACGACCCGCCGCCCGACCGGGCTGCCCTGTGTCCGCTCCTCCTCGTTCACCACTTCATTCGAGCACCGCGCGGCCGCGCCTGCCAGGGCCGCGCCGCGCCCGTAAGACTTCTGACAGATCCGAGGGCCGCCCTAAGCTGATGCCATGGCCACGAAGGTTCAACTCGCACAGCGTCCGGAAGCCGACGAGCTGCTCGGACGCAGCCCGCTGGCGGCGCTGGTGGGCATGCTGCTCGACCAGCAGATCCCGATGGAGTGGGCTTTCTCCGGCCCGTACACCATCACGCAGCGGCTCGGCTCCGACGACCTGGACGCGCACGAGATCGCCGCCTACGACCCGGAGCGGTTCGCCGCGGTGCTGTCGGAGAAGCCCGCCGTCCACCGCTACCCCGGCTCCATGGCCAAGCGCGTCCAGCAGCTGTGCCAGTACCTCGTGGACAACTACGACGGCGACGCCGAGAAGGTGTGGAAGGGCGTCGACAGCGGCAAGGAGCTGTTCAAGCGCCTGAACGGCCTGCCCGGGTTCGGCAAGCAGAAGGCGCAGATCTTCCTGGCGCTGCTGGGCAAGCAGTACGGCGTCCGGCCCGAGGGCTGGCGCGAGGCCGCCGGCGCCTACGGCGAGGAGGGCTCGCACCGCTCCGTCGCCGACATCACGGGCCCGGAGTCCCTGGCCCAGGTGAGGGCCTTCAAGCAGGAGCAGAAGGCCGCCGCCAAAGCCGCCAAGTAGCGGCGCCGTGGGGGCGCCGAGCCGGAGACACACCCGGACTAGGGAAGTTGACGCGCGGTGACGCCGGAGGGTCGTAACATCTCCTACTCGCCGTCCGGACGGGCCGCCTCGCGCGTCCCGTGCGGTGGTGTCCGAATCCGGTGCGTTCGTCCGGGACCGAAGGGACAACGATGTTCAGCAGGGGTTCCGTACACGCCGAACCATCGGGATGATGAATACCTGACTCCGACCGGTGTTGTGATGGAGGCGGGAGCGCTAGCCTGCTCCCATTCACTCATAGTGATGAAAACTTGCCGCGCGGTACGGGACCCTCTGGGGCGGAGGTGTTGTCCATGAGCACCGAGACGTCCGTTCCGCATCCCCGCGTTTCAGGGGTGGAGGGCAGGCCCATGGATGCGTCCGACGCCGCGCTGTACGCGACCTTGCTGAAGGAAGGCCCCGGCGGGCTGGCGTTCTTCGACCCCGACCTGCGCTGCCGCAAGGCCAACGACGCCTTGGCCGCGCTCCTCGGCGTGCCGGCGCGCGAGCTCCTGCAGCACAGACCGTCCGAGGTGCTGCCCGAGGCCCTCGGCGCGGCCTTCGAGACGGCGCTGCGGAAGGTCATCGACGAGGACCGCTCCGTCAGCGATCTGGACCTCGTGGTCCCGGCCGGCGAGGCCCCCGGAGGCGCCGCCTCCGACCCGGCGCCCGGCGCCGCGCCGGGCGTCGCCACGGCCGTCGAGGAGCGCATCCTCGCCTGCACGTGGCTGCCCGCCAGGGACGCCGAGGGCGCCCAGACGGGCGTCGTCCTCACCGCCCTGGACGTGACCGAGCGTCGCCGGGCCGAAGAGGTCATCCGCCGCAAGGAGCAGCGCTACCGCTCGCTCGTGGAGGCCAGCGCCCAGGTGGTGTGGGTCGCCGCTCCGGCGGGCGGCGTGATCGACGACGCGCCCGAGTGGCGCGCGATCACCGGGCAGACGCCGGACGACTACGCCGTCGGCGGCTGGCTGTCGGTGGTGCACCCCGAGGACCGTCCCCGCATCGAGTCGGTCTGGCAGGAGTGCGTCGAGGAGAACCGGGTCTTCGAGACCAACTACCGCATCCGCACCAAGAGCGGTACCTACCGCCACTTCGACGTGCGCGCCGTGCCCATCTGGCAGGGCGACACGGTCATCGAGTGGGTCGGCGCCAACACCGACGTGACCGGCCAGCGCGAGGCCGAGGAGATGCGCGGCAGGCTGACCGAGCAGCTGTCGGCGGCTGCGCTGCGCACCGCGCGCCTGCAGCAGGCCACCTCGATGCTGGCCGAGGCCCTGACGGTCTCCCAGGTCGTCCAGGTCATCACCGAGGTCGGACGGTCCGCCATAGGCGCCGACTACTCCGCCGTGGCGCTGCTGGACGACGACAAGCTGCGCCTCAGCATCGTGACGCCGTCCCAGCCGGGCTCGGAGAGCGAGACCAGCCCCGCCTCCCGCGACGACATCAAGGTCAGTGACCAGACCGTGATGTCGGTGGCGGTGCGGGAGAGCCGGCCGTTCCTGGCCGAGCACCCCGACAGCCTGCGCCTGCAACTCGGCCACGGCGAGCGCGACCTGTTCGCCCAGCACACCGAGGAACGCGCCTGGGTGGGCCTGCCGCTGCTGGCGGCGGGCGCCCCGATCGGCGCGCTCCGCTTCTCCTTCACCCGGCCCAGGGAGATCACCGAGGAGGAGCGGGTCTTCCTGGAGGCGCTGGCCGGTCAGTGCGCCCTCGCCGTCGAGCGGGCCCTGCTGTTCGAGCGCGAGCACCGCACCGCCGAGGAGCTCCAGCGCAGCCTCCTGCCGAGCGACCTCCCGCAGCTGCCCAGCATGGTGCTGGCCGCCCGCTACAACCCCGCCACGCGCCACGTCCAGGTCGGCGGCGACTGGTACGACGTGTTCCGGCTGCCCGACCAGCGGCTCGCCGTCGCCGTCGGCGACGTCATGGGCAAGGGCGTGCTCGCCGCGGCCGGAATGGGACGCGTCCGCAACGCCCTGCGCGCGCTCGCGCTGAACGACCCGCGCCCCGCCGCGGTCCTGGCCGGCCTCGACCGGCTGTTCAGCGCCACCGAGGACGAGGAGCAGTTCACCACGGTCGCGTACGTCGTCATCGACCCCGAGACCGGGCAGGGCGAATTCAGCAACGCGGGCCACCCGCCGCCCCTGCTGATCTCCCAGGATTCGCCCGCGCGCGTCAGTTCGCTGGAGCCCGGCACGCCCCTCGGCTGGCCCAGCCAGCGGCAGCAGACAAGTTTTTCCATCGAGACCGGCAACACTGTGGTGTTCTATTCCGATGGACTTGTGGAGAACCGTAGGCGTGGGGTGGACGCCGGGCTGGACGAGCTTGTCGCCGTGGCCGCGGACGCCCCACCTGAAGTGGTAGGAGATCCCGAGAGACTCGTCGACTTCCTGGTCGATCGGATGCTTGCCGGATACGAGCAGGTGGACGATGTGACCGTGCTCGCCCTGCACGTCCCGCCCGAGCCCGCGTGAAAACCGCCTGAGACCGCGTCAAGACGGAGTAGCACGTTCGAAGGACCGTCCCGCGCCCTCTAAGGTGGAGTGTTACCGGGTAGGACTCCAGGGCGGAATGCGCAGCAGTGCCAGAATGCTTGACCCAGACAGAGCGGGTACGCTGCGGTCCCGCACCGGTGGTCCGCTCCGTGTGTGGTCCCACCCAGTGTGAGGCCGGGCCCGTCAGGGCACTTGGGTCAACCAAGCCACACGTTCGTTCGAGAGGTATTTGTGTCGCCTGCTAGCTCGACCTCGAAAGCGTCGGATCTGCACGATCACGTCATCGCGCAACTGATCGAGCGTGGACGGTCCCAGGGTTACCTCGAAGCCGACGACGTACGCCGTACGTTCGAGGAGGCCGACATCCCCGTGTCGAAGGCCTCCAGCATTTTGCGGAGCCTCAGCAAGGAGGGTGTGACCGTCATGGTGAGCGCTGCCGACTCAGCGGCGCCCAAGCGCCCGCGCAAGCGCGCGGCGCAGGCGGCGCGCAAGCCCAGGACCGCCGCCGCCGCGAAGGAGCAGCCCGACACGGTGACCGCCGTGGTCGGCGACGACGCGCCGGAGGAGGCCGCCGCCGAGCCGCGCCCGGCCGCCGCCAAGCCCGCGCCCAAGAAGCCCGCGCCCGCCAAGGGCGCCAAGACGAAGAAGGCCGCGCCCGCCAAGAAGGCCGCCGCCGCCGTCAAGAGCGCGCCCGCCAAGGCCGCGCCGGCCAAGAAGAGCGAGGGCCCCGAGGTCGACGACGAGGTCGAGGTCGACCTCGACGAGGACCTCGCCGACCTCGACGTCGAGCTGGAGGACGACACGGCCGCCGAGGTCGAGGAGCCCGAGGCCGACGAGGAGGAGGCCCCGGCGGCGCCCGCCGCCAAGGCCGCCCCCGCCGGGAAGGGCGCCGAGGGCGCCGCCCCGGCCGAGGAGGAGGGCTTCACCCTCGGCGACGACGACGAGGACGCGCCCGCCCAGCAGATCGCCGCCGCCGGCGCCACCGCCGACCCGGTGAAGGACTACCTCAAGCAGATCGGCAAGGTCCCGCTGCTCAACGCCGAGCAGGAGGTGGAGCTCGCCAAGCGCATCGAGGCCGGGCTCTTCGCCGAGGAGCGCCTCGCCGTGTCCGCCGCCGCGATGTCCGAGGAGGACCTCGAGGACTTCGAGTGGATCGCCGAGGACGGCCGCCGCGCCAAGAACCACCTCCTGGAGGCCAACCTCCGACTGGTGGTGTCGCTGGCCAAGCGCTACACGGGGCGCGGCATGCTGTTCCTGGACCTCATCCAGGAGGGCAACCTCGGCCTGATCCGCGCCGTCGAGAAGTTCGACTACACCAAGGGCTACAAGTTCTCCACGTACGCCACCTGGTGGATCCGGCAGGCGATCACCCGCGCGATGGCCGACCAGGCCCGCACCATCCGCATCCCGGTGCACATGGTCGAGGTCATCAACAAGCTGGCCCGCGTGCAGCGCCAGATGCTCCAGGACCTGGGCCGCGAGCCCACCCCGGAGGAGCTGGCCAAGGAGCTCGACATGACCCCCGAGAAGGTCGTCGAGGTCCAGAAGTACGGGCGTGAGCCCATCTCGCTGCACACCCCGCTGGGCGAGGACGGCGACAGCGAGTTCGGCGACCTCATCGAGGACTCCGAGGCGATCGTCCCCGCCGACGCGGTCAGCTTCACGCTGCTGCAGGAGCAGCTCCACTCCGTCCTCGACACGCTCAGCGAGCGCGAGGCCGGCGTGGTGTCGATGCGGTTCGGCCTCACCGACGGCCAGCCGAAGACCCTGGACGAGATCGGCAAGGTGTACGGGGTGACCCGGGAGCGCATCCGGCAGATCGAGTCCAAGACCATGTCGAAGCTGCGTCACCCGTCCCGGTCGCAGGTCCTGCGCGACTACCTGGACTGATCGTTCGACCTGAGGGAACAGGGCCCCGCGCGCACGCGCGAGGCCCTGTTCTCGTCATGCCGGTGGAGGCTCGCGTCCCGTGCTCGCCGCCCGCCGTGCCGGGACGTCAGTCGTGCAGGACGACGTCCAGGTCGGTGCCGTTCAGCTCGACCGTGTGGCCGAGGTCGGCGACGGCCTTGAGCAGCTCGTCGGGGGTGCGCGGCGCGGCGCCCGCCTTGAGGAGGTCGTGGGCGATCTTCCCGCGGGTCGCCTTGGCCATGTGGCTGACGACGGTCCGCTTGGGGACGCCGCCGGTGACGCGCTCCCGGACCACGCGGACGGCGACGGCCGGCTGCGGCGCCTTCCACGCCGACGCGTACGGGCCGGAGCGCATGTCCACGACCAGGTCGTCCTCCAGCCGCAGTGCCTTGCTCATCGCCGGGCGCCACAGCGTCCCCAGGCGGCCCGTGGGCGGCAGGGACACGCCCATGGCCAGCCGGTACGGCGGGACCCGGTCGGTGAGCCTCAGCGCACCCCACAGGCCCGAGAAGACGATGATCTGCGCGGCGGCCGCGTCGGGGTCCAGGTCGGGGAGGTCGAGGTTGTCGTAGAGGACGCCGGTGTAGAGCCGTGCGGCGGGGAGCGTGGGCGCCTCCCGGAGCGCCTTGTTCCGGGCCAGCGCCTCGTCCACCTGGCCGGCCGGCAGCCCGAGCACGTCGGCGGCGTCGCGCCGCTTGCACGCCCTGGTGAGGCCCGCGAGGACCCGCTTTCGCGTCGCGGTGAGCCCGGGGAAGCTCAGCGAGGCCAGGTCGAGGGGCGGGCCGTCCCCGTCGGTAGCCTTCTTCTCCGACGGCGGCAGCAGGATGTGCACGATCCCCCCGAAAGCGGTGACAGATGGCGGCGCGGTCTCTGGAGACACGGTTGGGCGAGCTCGTCGCTGAGGCGTGGCCCGCGCCGTCCACCCAGGATATTGGCGGCTGGGTGCTGCGCCATGCCGAAGGAGTGACCAAGCGGGCCAACTCCGTCCTGCCCCTGGGAGACCCAGGGGACGTGGGCCGGGCCGTGGAGGAGGCTGAGCGCTTCTATGGCGCGCTGGGGCTGCCGACGGTGTTCTCGGTGGACGCCCAGGCGCGGCCTGAGGGGCTCGACGCGCTCCTGGAGGGCCGAGGCTACGAACTGGTCGATCCGACGATCGCGATGGTCGCCGACCTGGCCGTCCCCTACGAACGAGACGGGGCCGACATCACGGAGGCGCCGTCGCAGGAGTGGCTCGACCTGTGGTGGTCGGTGGACGGCCGGTACGACCATCAGCTGCCGATGGCGGAGAAGATCCTCACCGGTGTGGGCGCCGGATACGCGTCCCTCGACGGTCTCGCCGTCGGACGAGGCGTCCCGCAGGGGGAGTGGTTCGGTGTCTACGCCATGGCCGTCGCGCCTGAGGCGCGCAGGCGGGGTCTGGGGCGCCGCGTGCTGCGGGCCCTCCTCGGCTGGGGACGCGAGCAGGGGTGCGAACGGGCGTATCTGGTCGTCGTTGAGCGGAACGCGCCGGCGAGGGCGATGTACGCGGCGGAAGGGTTCGTTCCGGCGGGTGGCTATCACTATCGAGTGAAGAATGTCACTCCGGGGTGAGAACCATGTGGATGGAGTGATCCGGCCCATGGTCAGAAGCAATTTCACTACGCTGCGCGATTGTCTAATTACTCTCTGAAGTCATGCCTCTTCGCGGCTCGGCGGAGCGCGGCGGGGTGAAATGCGAACGGCGGCCACCGTTGCCGGTGACCGCCGTTCCTGGGGTTTCTATGGGGAGATCTACCGCTCCTCGGGGGACGCGGTGGCCGGGGTTTCGGTAAGCCGGTCGGTCTCGTCCTGTATGTCGGCCCCGTTGGCTCGCAGCGCCTCTGAGTACTTGCGTCCGTGGTGGGCGCAGAACAGAAGGTCGCCGCCGCCTACAAGAACAGCACGGACGTAGGCCTGGGCGCCGCAGCGGTCGCATCGGTCGGCGACGGTCAGCGGCTTGGTTGGGGCAAGGGCTCCAGTCACGGCACCTTCCTCATGCTCGGGGTCGGTACTTAGGACAACATCTAACCCGACGCTGGCGTTCCCAACCTGCTTCTCCGTACGCCCACAGCAGAATGGCCCAATAAGTGACCGAGGTCACATTAGGCGTCGTCCCATCGGAACAGGCGCACGGCGATCAACGCGCCGACCACCGCAACCCCCAGCAGAACGGCGATTTGGGGCAGTGCAGAGGACGGGCCGAGCCCGCGTCCCATCACGTTGAGCATCCCTTCGTTGAGATACCTCAGCGGGAAGATGTAGGACAGCGCCTTCATCCAGCCCGGTGACGCGTCCAGCGGGAAGAAGGACCCGCCCAGGAACGCCATGGGCAGTACGACCAGCTGTGTCACCGCCTGGGCGGTCTCCTGCGTCTTGGCCCACGCGCCGATCAGCATCCCGATCGACAAGAAGGCCAGCACGCCCGCTATCACCATCGGGATGGCCATCCACCAGGCGCCGCTGAGCTTCAGCCCGAACATCGGCAGTTGCGCCACCAGCACGAACAAGGCGAACTGCACCAGCGCGATGGCCAGGCTGACCGCGACACGCGCGGCGAACACGGTGGGTATCGGGGCAGGGGAGAGCTGGAGTCGGCGCAAGATGCCCTTGGTCCGCCACGTCACCAGCGTCTGGGAGGCCCCGAAGACGCCCGCCGAGGCCAGCGCCCAGCCGAGCAGGCTCGGCGTGAAGAACTGGATGGCCTTGAGCGAGTCGTCCTCCACCTGCTGCGTGGCCAGCGTGTAGGCGGGCGGCTTACCGGTCGCCGCCTGGTTGGCCGACTGGACGATGGAGTCCATCAGCCCCCGCACCGTCCCCGACTTGACCTGGTCGGTGGCCGAGTAGTGCACGACCAGCTCGGTCCCGCGCTGCTCGACGACGGCGTCCGCGTCGCCCTTCTCCACCTTGCGCAGCGCGGCGGCGCGGTCGGACGTCCTGGTGACCTTCAGGACCTTGGCGAGCTGGTCGGCCCCCTGCGTGACGGCGCCGTCCAGGATCGGTGCCTTGCCGACCTCCAGAACCGTGACCTTCGACGTCGTCTGGTGACCGAAGATGCCACCGAAGATGACCAGGAACATCAGGGGGAACAGCACGGTGAAGAACAGCGCGGTCCGGTCCCGCCTGAAGCCGAGGAGCATCGCCCGGGACAGGCTCTTGAAGCTCTGGTAGGTGCTCACGCCCGGTACTCCCGTCCGGTGAGGTCCAGGAAGACGTCCTCAAGGGTGGCGCCGCGGATCTGGACGCCGTCCAGGGCGTTCTTGGCCGCCATGGCCGCGACCACGGCCGAGGGGTCGCGCGTGGAGATGGTCAGCGAGACGCCGTCGTCGGCGGCCTCGTCCGCGCCCGGCAGGAGTCGGGCGTCGTCCACGCCGAGCATGCCGCTGGCCACGCTGATGCGCGCGGGGGCGTCCAGGCCGCGCACCAGCACCGCCGGCGGGCCGAGCCGCAGGATCCTGCCCGCGTCCATGATGGCGACGCGGTCGCAGAGGATCTCGGCCTCGTCCATGTAGTGCGTGGTCAGCACCACCGTGCGGCCCTCGGTGTTGATCTGGCGCAGCAGGTCCCAGAGGTTGCGGCGGGCCTGCGGGTCCAGGGCGGCGGTGGGCTCGTCCAGGAACACCAGTTCCGGATCGTGCACGAGCGCGCACGCGATGGATAGGCGCTGAGCCTGCCCGCCCGACAGCTTCTCCACCCGGACGTCGGCCTTGTCGGCCAGCCCCACCAGCTCCATCATCGCGTCGGCCTTCGCTGCGGGGACGCCGTAGAGGGAGCCGAACGTCTGCAACTGCTCGCGGGTGGTCAGCCGCTCGAAGAACGACGACGCCTGGAGCTGGACGCCGATCCTGGGCAGCAGCTTCGGGTTGCGCGGCCACGGGGAGAGCCCGAGCACCGAGACGTCCCCCTCGTCCGCCTCGCGCAGCCCCTCGATGATCTCCAGCGTCGTCGTCTTCCCCGCGCCGTTCGGGCCGAGGATGCCGAAGAACTCGCCCTCCTCGACCCCGAACGTCACCCCGTCCACGGCCCGGACGTCCCCGTAGCGTTTACGGAGGCCCGTGGCCTCGATCGTTTGCACCATGCAGAGGACAGTAAGGACCGGAGCGTCTACCGCACACCCACCTAAAGGTGGACGTTAAGGTCTAGAAGTGGAGGGCGGGGCACGCCCGGCGGGCCGCGGCGCGGCCGCGCGGCGAGCCGCCCGGGGGACCGGCGCGCGACCGCGGCCGGGACGCACGGAACGCCCGCGGCGGCGAGCCTCCGGCCGCAATGTCGGCGCCCGGGGGTACCCTGCTGCCGACCGTCCTACCCCCGAGGAGCGCACGCACGTTGACCGCCGCGACCGCCGAAGCGACAACAGAAGACCCGCACGGCTACTCCGCACGGCACCTGTCGGTGCTGGAGGGGCTGGAGGCCGTCCGGAAACGGCCCGGCATGTACGTCGGGTCGACCGACAGCAGGGGCCTCGCCCACTGCCTGTGGGAGATCGTCGACAACTGCGTCGACGAGGCCCTCGCCGGCTACTGCACCCACATCAGCGTGACGCTCCACGCCGACGGCTCCTTCGAGGTGGGCGACAACGGCCGCGGCATCCCGGTCGACCTGGAGCCCAAGACGGGGCTGCCGGGCGTCGAGCTGGTCATGACGCGGCTGCACGCGGGCGGCAAGTTCGGCGGCGTCTCCTACACCGCGTCCGGCGGGCTCCACGGCGTGGGGGCGTCCGTGGTCAACGCCCTCTCGGCGCGGCTGGACGTGGAGGTCGACCGCGACGGGTACACCCACGCGATCAGCTTCCGGCGCGGGCTTCCCGGCGAGTTCGCCGACGAGGGGCGGCCCAACGCCCGGTTCAAGAAGAAGTCGGGGCTGCGGCAGGTCCGCAAGGTCGCCAAGAAGACCACCGGCACCCGTGTCCGGTTCTGGCCCGACCTCCAGATCTTCCTGAAGGACGCCACGGTCGAGCAGGAGCTCGTCCTCGACCGGATGCGGCAGACCGCGTTCCTCATCCCCGGCCTCACCATCGACGTCCGCGACGAGCGCGGCGAGGAGGTCGTCGACGAGACGTTCCGGTTCGACGGCGGCATCAGCGAGTTCTGCACCTACCTGGCCAAGGACGCCCCGCTCGTCGACGTGCTGCGGCTGCGGGGCCGCGGCCACTTCACCGAGACCGTCCCCGTCCTGGACGACCAGGGCCACCTGACCCCCACCGACGTCGAGCGCGACCTCGAGGTCGACATCGCGCTGCGCTGGGGCACCGGCTACGACACGATCACCAAGTCGTTCGTCAACGTCATCGCCACCTCGAAGGGCGGCACCCACGTGCGGGGCTTCGACCGCGCCGTGCTGAAGGTGCTCAACGAGCAACTCCGCGCGACCAAGCTGCTGAAGAACGGCGATGAGGACGTCATCAAGGAGGACGTCCTGGAAGGCCTCACCGCGGTGGTGACCGTCCGGCTGCCGGAACCGCAGTTCGAGGGCCAGACCAAGGAGGTCCTCGGCACGTCCGCGGCGACCCGCATCGTGTCCCAGGTCGTCCTCCGCGAGCTGCGCGCCGTCTTCGAGAACCCGTCGCGCGGGCAGAAGCAGCCGCTCCGGGCCGTCCTGGAGAAGGTCGTCGGCGCGGCCAAGACCCGCATCGCCGCCCGCACCCAGCGCGACAACCAGCGGCGCAAGAACGCCCTGGAGAACTCGGCGCTGCCGGCCAAGCTCGTCGACTGCCGCACCACCGACGACCGCAGCGAGCTGTTCATCGTCGAGGGCGACTCGGCGCTCGGCACCGCCAAGCTCGCCCGCAACTCCGAGTTCCAGGCGCTGCTGCCGATCCGCGGCAAGATCCTCAACGTGCAGAAGGCGTCCGTCGCGGACGTGCTGAAGAACGCCGAGTGCGCCGCGATCATCCAGGTGCTCGGCGCCGGTTCGGGCCGCACCTTCGACGTGGAGGCGGCCCGCTACGGCCGCGTCGTGATCCTCGCCGACGCCGATGTCGACGGCGCGCACATCCGCACCCTGCTGCTCACGCTCTTCCACCGCTACATGCGGCCGATGCTGGAGGCCGGGCGGGTGTTCTCCGCCGTCCCGCCGCTGCACCGCATCGAGCTGATCAAGCCGAAGAAGGGCCAGGACAAGTACATCTACACCTACTCCGACGCCGAGCTGCGCAAGCGGCTCGTCGAGCTGGAGCGCAAGGGCCAGCGCTGGAAGGAGCCGATCCAGCGGTACAAGGGCCTCGGTGAGATGGACGCCGACCAGCTCGCGGAGACCACGCTCGACCCCCGGCACCGGGTGCTCCGGCGCGTCCGCATCGAGGACGCGGAGGAGGCGGCGAAGGTGTTCGAGCTGCTGATGGGCAGCGAGGTCGCGCCGCGCCGGGCGTTCATCACCGCCGGCGCCACCGAGCTCGACGTCGAGCGCATCGACGCCTGACCGGCGCGGTGGCGGGGGGCGGGGCCGTTCCCGTGGTGGACGGCCCCGTGACGACGTGGATCAGTCGCCGATCTTGAGGTTGCGGAACGTCTGGACGGGGTCCGGCGCGCTCCGGGCGGTCAGGGCGTTCGCCGACTGGTACGGCGCGGTGGCCATGTAGAGCTGGAACGACGCCGCGTTGTTACCGGACGCCGACGGCAGCCCGGCCTTCCAGTCGATCACCGGGCCGAAGATGCCGCAGCCGCTGGTCTTCGGCACCGCGAAGGAGGTGTCCTCGGTCGGCATCTGCAGGATGGGCGGGTTGTTGAACGGGTCGGTGTAGTCGCCCTCCGTCACGACCGTGATCTTGTTGAAGTCGATGCCGAGGTTGAGCTTCAGCGGGTCCTTGTTCGATCCGATGAAGCAGCCGTTGCCGATCGCGTCGTTGATCAGCTTGATCTTCAGGTTGATCGCGGTCGTCGGGAGGTTGAAGTCGAACCCGCCCGCGTACTTCGCCTGGACCTGCACCTTGTTGTAGGGCAGGCCGTCCCAGCCGGCGATCGGGAAGCCGAGCAGCCCGAGGACGCCGCCGGGGACCGTCATCGGCTTGCCGGTCATCTTCACGCTGGTGTACTCGGCCGGGTCCGACCAGGACGGCTGGACCGCCTGGATGACGGTCCGCATCGGCTGGGTGATCTCCTGGGTGAGACCGCCGAGCTTCATCGAGCCGCCGGTCACGACCAGCTGCAGGCAGGTCGCGAGGGCGGGGTCCTGCCCGGCGGGCAGCGGCGGGCACTGCTTGGCGAAGTCGAACTTCGGCACGTCCGGCGGCAGGTCCTGCGGGGCCGCGAGCGGGGCGGTGCCGGGGGCCTGCGGCGCGGCGGCCTGGGCGGGGGCCGCGGCCAGTCCGAGCGCGAGGCCGACGGGCGCCGCCGCGAGGGCGGCGCGGGAGAGGAGTTTCACAGGCATGGAGCCTTTCTCGGGGGATGCTGCGGGGACGGCTCGTTGGAGCGGTCCACGCAAGGAACCACGATTCAAAAACAAGATCGTGTCTAATAGCAAGATCGCTAACTCGGCCACATGCGGCCAGGTTCCGGCGCCTCCACCCGGGGGTGGAGAGCGGGTCTACAGCCGTGCGCCGATCCGCGCGGGAGCCGCGGGCACCTAGCGTCAGGGCATGCACACGCGGGACCACGTTCCTCCAGCCCCCCTGCCGCCGGCCCTCCGCGCGGGCCTGCCCGCCCGGTTCGCACGGGCTACCGTCGGACCGTGAACGGCAAGGTGGTGGCACCGGAGCGGCTCATCCGGCTGCTCATCGTCGGCATGCTCGCGATGTGGGGCCTGATCGCGTACATCCGGGGGCTGCTGCACGGGGACCCCGCTCCGGCCCTGCACGGCGACGGCCTGGCCCTCGTCGTCCTCAACGCGGTGATGTTCGCCCTGCTCGGGGCCGGGCTCGTGCTGGACCGCTGGGACGGCTCGCGCCTGCGGAGGCCGGGGCTCGCCCTCCTGCTGCTGTCCGTGGCGGCGGCGATGGCGCTGTACGCGATCGCGCCGCACGCCGGCGGCGGGTTCTTCTTCTGCATGGCCGGCCTGTGGGTGCTGCTCCTGCGGCTGCCGCTGCCGGCGGGCATCGCGGTGAGCGCGCTGACGGTCGCCACGATCGCCGTTCTGGGGGAGGCGTTCCGGCAGGGCGGGGCCGACCTCGGCCTGATGTCGGCGTTCGCCGGCCTCACGCTGGGCGCCGTCGCCAGCCGCCAGGGCGCCGCCGCGCAGGAGGCCAGCCGGAGGGCCGAGGCGGCCAACGCCGTCCTCGCCGAACGGTCGCGCATCGCCCGCGAGATCCACGACATCCTCGCGCACTCGCTGTCGGCGCAGATCGTCCACCTGGAGGGCGCGAGGCTGCTCCTCTCGCGGGACGGTGACCGTGTCCAGGCCCTGGACCGCGTAGAGCGCGCGCGGAACCTCGCCCGCTCCGGCCTGGAGGAGACAAGACGTGCCCTTGCCACCCTCCGCGGAGAGATACCGGAGCCCAAAGAGGTGCTGGCCGAACTCGCCGAGGAGTTCTACGCGAGCACGGGCCGTCCTTGCGACGTGCAAGTGACCGGTGTGCCGCGCGAACTCTCACCCCAAGCCGGCCTGGCGGTCGTCCGCACCGCGCAGGAGGCGCTTACTAACGTCCGCAAACACGCCCCCGGCGCGCGCGCACAGGTCACCCTGCGCTACCTGCCCGACAAGGTGGAACTCGAAGTGACCGACAGCGGCGGCACCGAATCGGTCATCGAGCTGGGCGGCGGGGGATACGGCCTCGTCGGCATGCGGGAGCGCGCCGAACTGATCGATGGCACCCTGGACACCGGTCCGGACGGCACGGGGTTCCGTGTGTCCCTCCAGGTTCCGGCGTGACGGGAGACGCGGTGGGCACGAGAATCCTGATCGTCGACGACCAGACCGTGGTGCGCGAGGGCCTCGTCCTGCTCCTCGAACTGCTCCCCGGCATCGACGTCGCCGGCGCCTGCGGCGACGGTGAGCAGGCGGTCGCGCTGGTCGACGAGCTGCGGCCCGACGTCGTCCTGATGGACCTGCGGATGCCGCGCATGGACGGGGTCGAGGCGACCCGCCGTATCAAGCAGGCCCATCCCGAGGTCGGGATCGTCGTCCTCACCACCTACGCCGACGACGACTCGATCTTCGCCGCGCTGCGCGCCGGCGCCCGCGGCTACCTCACCAAGGACGCCGGCGCCGACGAGATCGCCCGCGCCGTCGACGCCGTCCGCGACGGCGCGTCCCAGCTCGACCCGGCCGTCCAGCGCCGCCTGGTCGAGGCCGTCGCCGCGGGCGAGCGCCCCCGCCGCGCCGGCCTGCCCGACGGCCTGACCCGCCGCGAGGCCGAGGTCCTGACCCTGATCGCCCAGGGCCGCTCCAACGCCGAGATCGCGGGCGACCTGTTCATCTCCGAGGCCACCGTGAAGACCCACATCAACAACCTGTTCGCCAAGGCGAACCTCCGCGACCGCGCCCAGGCCGTCACCTACGCCTACCGCAACGGCCTGACCGGCTGATCCTCGGTCATCGTCCGGCAAGGCATCGGTCAAACCCGGCACCGGCGTGTCGCCGCGGCCCCACGATGAGGACCGTGCTGAGAACCTGCATGATCGCGGACTACCTGCGTCCTTACGCGCAATGGCGTATCGACCGGCCCGGCCCTCGCAACGCCCGCGCCGCGATCGGCCTCATCGACGCGGCCGCCTATGTGGCGCACCTGGACGAGAGCTCCCGCGTCATCGTCCGGATGGCCATCGCCGGCTGCTTCGCCCTGGGCCGCTTCAACCCGGGCGTCGAGGGCGAGGAGATCATCCGCGGCTGGCACTACGACGACGACACCGGCGGCCCGGCCGACCTGCTGGAGGCCCTTGCCGCCTCCGCCGAACGCGGCCTGCAGCCCCGCCCCGCCGAGACGGAAAGCACCCCGGCGTAACTCGATCAGATGTGATTCCGCCGCTGTCATTCGCCGGTGTAATTACATCGGCGCCCCAAGGAGACCAAGCGAACGCTTGGTAAACTCCGCCGCATGCCGTCCCAGGAACACATGAAGCAGGCGCTCCAGACCTACGTGGACGCCTTCAACGCCGCCGACGTCGCGACCGTGACCGGCCTCTACGCCGACGACGCCGTCATCGAGGACCCGGTCGGCCACCCCGAGATCACCGGCCGCGCCGCCATCGAGGAGTTCTACACGAACGCCGTCGCCAGCGGCGCCAAGCTCACGCTGGACGCCCCCATCCGCGGCTCCCACGGCGACCGCGCCGCGATGGCCTTCACCATCGACGTCCCCGGCATGCGCGTGCGCGCCATCGACGTCATGACCTTCGACGCGGACGGCAAGATCGCCCGCATGGACGCCCACTGGGGCCCCGACGACATCGAGACCTGACCTCGCCCGCGCCCCCACAGCGCCCGTGATCTGACCGACCCGGTCCCCGGACCGATGATCACGGGTGTTACGCTCCATACCAAACCTTTTGGTATGGAGGTGGGGCATGGTGGACTCCGGAGCCTGGCTGGACGAGGGGCTCGTTCTGCTCGCCGAGCAGGGCGCCCCGGCGGTGACCCTCCAGCAGATGTGCGAGCGCATGAACCTGTCGAAGGGCGCCTTCTACCACCACTTCGGCTCGATGTCGAAGTTCCGGGCGCGGCTCCTCGCCCACTACGAGGAGCGCTACACCACCGCGCTCATCGATGTGGTGGAGGAGACCGCCGGTCCGTCCGCGCGGGAGAAACTGGAGCGCCTCGCGCGGGAGGCGATCAGCGACGCCGGCCCGGACCTGGAGATCGCCGTGCGGGCCTGGGCGAAGCAGGACCCGCAGGCGGCGGCGACGCAGCGGCGTGTGGACGCGACCCGCCTCGCGTACCTGCGCGGCCTCTGCCGCGATGCCGGCCACGCCTCTCCCGACCGGATGGCCGAACTGCTCTACGTGGTCCTGATCGGCGGCGCGCATCTGATGCCGCCCCTTCCCGCCGCCGAGAAGCACGCCATCTACGACCTGCTGTTCCCGCTCCTGGACGCCGCGAAGTGAACCGGACGAGAGAAGAGGCCGTCATGACGCGAGAGCCGCGCCCCGCCGCCCTCAGCCGCTGGACACCGCGGCTGATCCTCGCGATCGCCGTCCTCCACGTGCTGGTGGGGCTCGGCTCCGACCGCTCCCACTGGCGCGGCATCGTCTCGGAGGGCCTGTGGAACACCGTCGCCGGCGACGACGCCCGGTTGACGGCCTCCTGGTTCCTGCTGTGCGGCGTGGCGCTCTTCGGCCTGGGGCTGCTCGTCAGGCGATCCCTGATCGCCACGGGCACGGTGCCCGCCGAGGCCGGATGGCTCCTGCTCGTCCTCGGCGCGCTGGTCTCGGTGCTGGAACCCGCCTCGGGCGGCTGGGCCCTGCTGGTCGTCGGAGCACTCTCCCTGGCCGCCACCCGTCGGACCGCGTCACAGACGGGCTCAGCGGGACCGGCCCCGAAAGAGGAGACCACCACCCCGCTCGGCCGCTCGTAGGTTTCGCTGGTGCCGACGCACCGCGTTCCAGGGCGGCGGACGTCCTCACAAGGTGCGCAGGCCCCGGTCGGCGAAGGCGATCAGCCATGCGAAGCTCTCGTCGATGTCGGTGCTCCATTGGAAACCGTTGGCCGCTTCCAAGGTGGCGAAACCGTGGCAGAGGCTGCGGAGCATGCGCAGGGCGTGGTTCGTGTCCGCCTCCTTGATCTCGTAGCCGCGCAGGACCGCCGAGAACGCGCTGAGCAGCCGCTGCCCCGCGGCGGCCAGCGGATCGTCCGATCCGGACGGTTCGACGCCTATCGTCGCGGCGTACCGGCCGGGGTGCGCCACGACGAACCCGCGGAAGGCGCGCGCCGCGGCCTCCAGGGCGTCGCGGCCCGCGTACCCCTGGACCGCGCCGCCGACGGCCTCGGCCGCCTCGCCCAGCGCCAGGGCCGCGATGCGGCGGTTGAGGTCCTCCTGGCCCTTCACGTGCTTGTACAGGGACGGCGTGCGCACGCCCAGCCGCTCGGCCAGCATGCCCATGGTCACGTTGGCGAGGCCGACCTCGTCGGCGAGGGCGGCGCCGGCCGCGACGACGGCCGCCGGGTCCAGACCGGCCCTAGGCACGGGCGGCGTCCGAGCGGAGGAAGTCGAGCACGAGCGAGACGACCTGCTCGGGGAACTGGTCGTGCGGGTAGTGCCCGGCGCCGTCGATCATCTCCAGGCGGCCGAGGCCGGACGGCAGGTCCGCGACGACGGCGGTGCCCTCGGCGCGCGGGTCGGCCCAGTCGGGGTCGAGCGTGCCCATCACGACCAGGACCGGGCAGCGGACGTTGCCGAGCTGCGCGCCGGCGTCGGTCGGGGCGCTGCGGCCCATGGCCTGCATGGCCTTCATCCGGCCCGGCTCGCGCAGCAGGGACTCGATCCGGCCGAGCCGCTCGGCCCAGTCGGCCGGCCTCCGGCCGGGGTAGGCCACGTCGAGGTAGGCGCGCCAGAGCGGCAGGCTGCCGAACATGGCCGTGCCGAGCAGCCGCATCATGCCGCGCCGGTAGCGCTTCACCTTCAGCATGCCGCCGAGGCTGGGCGACTGCTTGCGGGTGAACGGCGCCAGCTCGACGACGGCGGTGACCAGCGAGGGCTCCAGGGCCGCGGCGATGGTGGCGGCGCCGCCGGAGACCGAGTGTCCGACGATGACGGCCGGGCCGCCCAGGTGGCGGATCAGGGCGAGCAGGTCGCCGGCGATGGCGGTGCGGCTCCACTCCGGCCAGTCGACGCTGGACTCGCCGCAGCCGCGCAGGTCGACCGCGGCGACCCGGTGGCCGGCCTCGACCAGCGACGGGACCACGGCGCGGAAGGCGTCGCGGCTGTCGCCCACCCCGTGCGCGAGGACGATCAGCGGACCGTCCCCTGTCACCTCGTAAGCGATCGTCCCGCCGTCGATGGTCAGGTACTCGGTCATGGCGTCCTCCGTTGGCTAACTGTGTTAGCTAAAAGCTAATGCGGTTAGCTGACTCTGTCAAGCACGAGACCAACGGCGGTCGGTTCTCGCCATGGCAGGGTGGGGGAGTGGCCAAGGACCCGGTGCTCTACCTGATCGCCTGCGGCGGGCGCCCCGCCGCGGAACTCCCGCCCTTCGTCGAGGAACTCCAAGGAGACGGGTGGACGGTCTGCGTGGTCTCCACACCGTCCGGCATGAAGTTCCTGGACGCCGACCGGCTGGCGGAGCTGACGGGCTTTCCCGTCCGCTCGCAGTACAAGCAGCCCGACGAGCCCGACGTCCTGCCGCCCGCCGACGCGTTCGCCGTGGTGCCGGCGACGTTCAACACCGTCAACAAGTGGGCGCACGGGATCAGCGACACCCTGGCACTCGGCCTGCTCAATGAGGGTGTCGGCTCGGGGCGTCCCATCGTCGCGGCGCCGTGGCCCAACGAGGCCCTCGCCCGCCATCCCGTCTTCGTCCGCAGCGTCGCCGAACTGCGCGACTGGGGCGTCACCGTCGTGCTGGACGCGGCCCGCCTGCCGACCCCCGATTCAGGTGACGACCTCAGGGGCGTCTTCCCGTGGTCCGAAATCCGGCAGAGCCTCGCCGAGCTCCGCTCCCGCCTGGGCTGAGGGCCGAACGGCTAGGGGGTGACCTCGGTGTCGGCGGCGTAGGCCGCGTCGCGACGGGCCTCGAACGCGGCGAGCGGCTCACGGAGCGCGGACGTCACCAGACACCTGCAGCGTGGATGCCCGGCCCTTGAGGGCGGGGAGGAAACGCGGCACCGTGCGACACGGTGACCGTCCGGGTTTTGTCGGTGGCTCTCGGTATGTTGCGGGCATGTCCCGGTACCGGCTGTGCCCGACCCCTGTCCAGGAGGCGGGGTTGCTGGAGCACTGCTCGCACGCCCGGTACGTGTGGAACCTGGCCGTGGAACAGCACGCGTGGTGGACGCCCCGACGCGGCTCCGCCCCGGGATTCGCGGTGCAATGCCGCCAGTTGACCGAGGCCCGTGCCGCGAATCCGTGGCTGGCGGCCGGGTCGATCATTGTGCAGCAGCAGGCGCTCAAGGACTTCGCGCAGGCGATGAGCAACTTCTTCGGCGGCTCGCACCGGCGTCCCACCTGGCGCAAAGCCGGGCTGCACGAGGGGTTCCGGATCGTCGCGGTCAAACCCGGGGACGTGCGGCGCCTGTCCCGCCGTACCGGTGAGGTGCGGGTCCCGAAGGTGGGGTGGGTTCGGTTCCGGTGGTCGAGGGCCGTGCCCGACGGGGTGAAGTCGTTCCGAGTGGCCCGCGACCGGGCCGGGCGGTGGCATGTCGCGTTCGCGCACGTGCCCAATCCGGTGCCCGCGCCCGGCAACGGCGAAGCCGTCGGCGTCGACCGGGGCGTGGCGGTGTCCGCCGCGTTGTCGACCGGGGAGACCCGCGCCGTGCCGGGCCTGACCGATGCCGAGGCCAAGCAGCTGAAACGGCTGCTGCGGCGTCTGGCCCGCGCCCGCCGGGGGTCGAACCGCCGCGCCCGCGTCAAGGCCGCCATCGCCCGGCTCCGCGCCCGCGAGACCGACCGCCGCAAGGATTGGGTGGAGAAGACCTCTACCGATCTGGCGCGCCGCTTCGACGTGATCGCGGTCGAGGACCTCAACGTGCGGGGCATGACCCGCTCCGCCAAGGGCACGATCGACGCCCCCGGCACGAACGTCCGGCAGAAGGCCGGTCTCAACCGCTCGATCTTGGCCAGCGGGTGGGCCCGGCTCGCCGCCCGACTCGAACACAAAGCACCCGGACGCGTCGTCCGGGTGAACCCGGCGTACACGTCGCAGACCTGCAACACCTGCGGGCATCGCGCCCCGGGCAACCGTGAGAGCCAAGCGGTGTTCCGGTGCGTCGCCTGCGGGCATCGGGTCAACGCCGACGTCAACGCCGCCTGCAACATTCGAGACACCGCCGTGGGGCGCACGGTGGCCGCGCGGGGAGGCGGGGCGTTGGCCCGGCCGGCGAACCGCGAACCTCAACCCGCTCTCCGCTCTGTCTAGCGGACGGGTTGGAATCCCCTGCCTTCAGACGGGGGAGGACGTCAAGTTCTCGTAGGCGTCGGAGTTGAGTTGAGCAGCAGCCGCAGCGGCGGAGAGCGCGGCCTCGATCGTCGGTGCGCGACACCGGACTGGCTGGCGGGCATGTCCTCGACCGGCGGGGGAGGGGTGTCCGCGGGCTCGACCAGCATCGTCTTGATGCCGAAGGGCTGGACTTCTCGCGCCAAGGCTTCGAAGTAGCTCTCGATGCCCCATTTCGTTGCGTGGTAGATGCCGAACTTCAGGAACGCGAAGTGCCCGCCCATGCGGGACATCTACACGAGCACCCCGCCGCCCTGTTCGCGCAGGTGCGGGACGACGCGCCATGCGCGGTGGATGGACGCCGTCAGGTTCGTGGCGATTGACCGCTCCACCTGGTGGTCGCCCAGGTCCTTGGCGACCCCGAGGACGCCGAAGCCGGCGTTCGAGATGACCACGTCGATCTGCCCGAGATCGGCGAACGCCTTGCCGACCACCGCGTCGAGCTGAGCGGTGTCGGTGACGTCGAGCCGGTGCCGCCACAGCCGGTTGCCGTACTCGGCGGCCGGGTCGTCCAGTTGCTCGGGCCTTCGCAGAGTCGCGGCTACGCGGTCTCCACCGGCGAGGAACTGCTCAGTGAGTTCGCGCCCGATGCCGGGCGAAGCGCCGGTGATGAGCCAGGTCTTCGAACCGTGTGACGTCATTTATCAAGCTTCCACGGTTGGAGCCCAGTCCTCCCCGGGACCCGTCCGGCATATGGAGCTGAACGACTCAGAAGCCATCCCTTGCACGAATCGAGGAATCCCCGCCACCACGATTGCCCCTCGTATGATCGAGAATCAACCCTCCGATGGCCTCCCAATCGGCGCGGTCGAGCCCGTGGCCGGCGCCCTTGAGCGGCACGAAGTCGGCGCCTGGAATCTCCTCGGCCAGGGCCACGCCGTGCTCCAACGGGAACAACGGATCCGCTGTGCCGTGAATGACGAGAGTGGGCGCCGCTATCGATGACAGCGGCCCCCAGTGGCGATCGTCCTCGGGGATCGCATTGTGGTTCTGGACCGCCCTGATGTCGCGGGCCCGCTCCACGTCACGGCGGACCAGATCCCGCACAGCGGCCTCGTCCGGCGGACGCTCGGTGCCCGCGAGCATGACCTGGTAGCCGACGAGGTAGTCGATCACCGAGCCGGTGTCGGACCAGTCGACCTGCGCGGTCGAGACGAAGCGTCCGAACTCCTCGGTCGGGGGCGGTAGCTCCCGGCCGCCTGGCACCGCGCGGGTGGTGCTGATGAGCACCAGTGAGAGGACGCGCTGTGGATGGTCGAGCGCGAGCAACTGCCCGAACGCACCGCCCGCAGACACCCCCACGACGTGTGCGGCTGGGATGCCGTAGGCGTCGAGCACACGGGCGGCATCATTGACGAGATCCGAGCCCGTATACCCGGGGCGGCCCACGTCGTAGGTGGTGGAACGCCCTGTGTCCCGGTGGTCGTAGCGGATGACGAAGCGTCCACCGTCCGCGAGCCGCCGACAGAAGTCCTCGTCCCACCACAGCATCGACGCGCCGATCCCCATGATGAGCAGGATGGGCGCATCTCCAGGATCGCCAAAGGACTCCGCGCAGATCTCGACACCGTCCACTGCGACCATCTGCTCCGCCATCTGCAACGACTCCTGAACTAGGGAGAGGACGTACCCGGCACGCTAACGGCACCGACTGACACTCTCGGCGTCAAAGATCCACGGCCCACCCGAGGGCTCGATCGACCGACCGGCGAGTGAGGCCTGTCGAGGGATCGATGGTGACGAGCAAGGTGGGCTCACCACGCCCGGAGGCCCACGCACGGGCCTCCGGAGTGTGAAGATCATCGATCCAAGCAGCGGGCCGGAGCTGGGCCAGCCGGTCAACGAGCAGAACCTTCTCGCAGGGGTGAAACGGGATGGACGGCATGGCGAGAACGGGAAGCGGCGGGATGCCGAGCAAGGGCGCCAAGAGCCGGTTGGCGTCGTGGTTCCAGGCCGTCGCCCACGTGACGTCGTAAACGCGAACGAGTTCGCTGATCCAGATGCCGTGCTCCGGGTTCACCAGGACGGCTTCGTCGTCCTCGGCGAACAGTTCGTGTTCGGTGTAACCGGCCGGGCGACGGCTGTAGCCGTAGGGGTTGAGAACCCCGTCGACGTCGAGGAGGAGCAGCGGACGCATCACGCCGAAAATGATGCCCGCGATCCGGATAAGGTGCTCTTCTCGCTGACCTGGAGGCCGACATGGAAACTTGGGATGCCAGCCCGTTCGGCAATGACACTGCCGCCGATTTCGCAGGGGAGCTGGACGAGTTGGCCTTGGAAGAGCGTCCGTCGGCGATCCGAGAAGCCCTGGAGGCCGTGACCGGCGAGGCCGCCTGTGTGGACAGTTCTGAAGGCGTGCTGGCGGTCGCCGCTGCCGCGCTGGTCGCGGCGCAGTGCCCCGGTGGCCAGCCTGTTGACTCGATCTACGGCCCGGAGGAGCAGATCCCGGAACTGCCCGCCGACCTGCGCCCTCTCGCGCTGAAGGCTCTAGATCGGGTGATCGGCCCCCACTCGGAGCTGGAACGACTCTGGGACGAGAGCGGCGGCGCGGAGGAATGGCGAGCGGAGATCGCCCGACTCCGCCTAACGTTTTCCAGCCACCCGAACTAATCCCACAGCCACCGCAGACCTCCCACCTACCCCTCCACGTCAGGGAAGGTCATGGGCGCCCGCCTTAACGGCTTGAAGGAAGGCAGCCCACTCGCCGGACGAGTAGGCAAGAACGGGGCCGGTCGGGTTCTTGGAGTCGCGTACCGCGCGGCTATTGCCGACCTGCGCGATCTCTACGCATTCGGTACCACCACCTTGCGAGTAGCTGCTCTTGCGCCAGGCTGCGTCTTGCCACATCGAGCTGCTTATCCAGCTTCTCCGGGGTAACGTCACGGTTCCGCCGCTGGCGACCCTGTCAAGGGAGGTCATGGGCGCCTGCCTTGATGGCTTGGAGGAAGGTCGCCCAAGCAGCGGAGCGAAGGTGAGGACGGTGCCGACCGGATTCTTGGAGTCGCGTACCGCGCACGCATCCCTGGCCTGAGCGACTTCGACGCAATCGGTGCCGGCAGGCAGGGAGTGGCTACTTGTGCGCCATGACGCGTCCTGCCACTTCGCGTTGCTCATCCGGAGCTCCTCCAGAAGAAGGCCGCGGCCCCGCCGCTGGCGATACTGGTCAGGGGAGGTCGTGGGTTCCTGTCTTGACGGCTTGGAGCAAGGCCGTCCAAGCACCGGGAGTGAAAGTGAGGACGGGGCCGGTCGGGTTCTTGGAGTCGCGTACCGCGCACGTCCTCGCGTTTGTCGAGACCTCGACGCAGTTTGCCCCTTGCGCCGAGTACGAACTTCTAACCCATGAGGTCGGATCACTTTTTGTGCTCATTTGTACCAATATGCCCTACTTGAAGCTCGCTGGCGAGCCGGGAGATCAGCTCCAGTGACTCGTCGGCCCCGAGTGCAGCCATGGCGAGTTGGTTGAAAGCCAGAGAGTAGGTGTGGACCTGACTGTCGTCCTCGATGTAGAGGGCGCTCGTCAGTCCGTCGAGGTAGATCACCTCTGGCATGTGCCGTTCGGGGAAGGCCATGTGGGCGAACGTGCCAGTGGGGGCGGGATGGGCCCCTGCGGCGAACGGCAGTACTTGGAGCATGACGTTCGGCTGCTCGGCAAGTTCGATCAGATGGAGGCACTGGCGAGCCATGACCTCTGGACCGCCGATGGTGCGCCGGAGCGCTGCTTCGTCGATGATCGACCAGATGCGGAGCGGCTCAGGTTCGCGCGCGTGCAGTAGGTTCTGGCGAGTCGTTCGCACCTCGAGGCGTCGGTCGACCTCCGTGGCTGGAGCGAATTGCATGAGGCCCACTCGAATGACTTCACGTGCGTACTCGGTGGTCTGCAGAAGACCGTTGAGGATGAGGGCGTCGTAGCAGCGAAGGGATTTGGCCTCGGACTCCAGCTCGATGTAGGACGCGTAGCCGGTGTGGATCGTGTCGGCGTAGGCGTCCCACCAGCCGCGCTGCCGTGCCGTCCGGGTCAGGGCAAGTAGCGTTTCGCGCTTCTCGGGTGTCACGCCGTAGAGGTCGCACAGCTGGTTCACGTCCGACGTCTTGATTCCCTGGGCCGCCGTCTCGATGCGGGACAGCTTGGGGGTGGACCAACGTCCTTCACCTGCTGCTTGGAGTTCCGCGACGACCTGGTCCAGCCGCATGGTCGATCGTTCGCGGAGGCGGCGCAGCTCGGCGGCGAGCTTGCGCTCGCGGATCGTGGGACGGCGTTCAGGCATGTACTGAGTGTGCCGTGTCGGCTACGCACGTGGTGGCGATTCTTCAAGATCGGCCGGACAGTGAGATGGAATTTTTCGCTTTAACTTGCGATCACGCCGTGCCTGGGAGCACGATGCGTCTCAGTGATGGCCACGGAGCGTGGCCTCTTGGTCGCAGAGCGCGGAGGGGTGAGGTGTCGGATACGTCTAGCGCCGCCGGGGTGGTTCGGGCGGGTGGGTGTGCGGTTTGGGCGTTGCCGCCGGAGGCTCGGTGCGCCGGGGTGGCGCGGGAGGCCGTGGGGGAGACGCTCGGGGCGCTGCGGTTGCCCGAGGGGGTGGTGGACGACGCGGTGACGATGGTCTCCGAGTTGGCCACCAACGTGTTCGTGCACGCGCTGGGCGGGCGGCCGCTCCCGACGATGCCGACGGCGGGGCTGCCGGAGGTGCAGATCTACGTGCGGAAGCAGGGCTAGGAGGTCGTGGTGCGGGTCTTCGACTGCGCGGCCTGGTGCGGGACGGTGCCGACCGGGGCGAACCTGCGTCCGCCGCCCGAGGCCGAGGGTGGGCGCGGGCTTGAGCTCGTGAACGCCCTGGCGGTCGAGCACCGGGGGCGGTGGGGCGCGCATCGGAGCCGGTCCCAGCTGGGCTCTGTGCCGGTGTCGGGGAAGGTCGTGTACTTCGCGCTGCCCGCAACGGTGGCGTGGTGCCCGCCTCGCCGGGACTGCCTTGAGGCGGTTCGGGAGTTGCGGCGGTTGCTGGACGCGCGGGGGATCGGGCCGCTGCAGTTGGGTGAAGGGTGGCGGATGACTGTTCTCTCGGTACGGGCCGAGATCACGGTGTGGGTGCGGGACGAGACGTTCTTCGTCACGCTGCCGGATGGTGGTGCCCTCCATCCGGTTTGTGACGTTGTCGCGGTGGCGGAGGAGATCGTTCGGTGCAACGAGGATCTCGATGCCCGGAGTGTGAAGAAGTAGAGGCCCCGGGGTTGTCCCGGGGCCTCTTTGGTCATTCTTCGGGGGGCGCCTCTTCGGCTGCTGGGGCCGGGCCTATGGGGCCGCTGATGGAGACGATGGGGGTGTCCAGCCTTTCGCCGGAGCCGTCTCGGCGGCCCATCGTGACGTTCAGCATCGCCGGCTTGCCGTTGGCCGCGGCGGCTCGCAGGGGGGTCGGGGCCGCCCACGCCTGGAGCAGGACGTCCTCGCCCTTCAGGAAGCGGTGGGCTCGGACGCCGCCCGTCGCGCGGCCCTTGGACGGGAAGTCGGCGAAGTCGGCCAGTTTGATCGCGCCCGTCTGGGTGCCGGGGAGGGCCGACGAGGAGCCCGAGACCGTGATGACGCGGGCCTCGCGGGACGGGTCCAGGGCGCCGAACCAGAGGACGCTCGCTCCGGTGCCCAGCTTGATGCCCGCCATCCCGCCGGCCGCGCGACCCTGCGGACGGACGAGGGACGCGGCGAAGTGCAGCAGTTGGGCGTCGGTCGTGATGAAGACCAGGTGCTGCTCTTCGGAGAGGAGTTGCACGGCGCCGACCACGCGGTCGCCGTCCTTCAGGCCGATGACCTCGAACTCGTCGCGGTTCGCCGGGAACTCCGGGACCACTCGCTTGACCACGCCGTGCGCGGTGCCCAGCGCCAGGCCGCCGCCCTCTTCGGAGACGGAGGCTATGCCAACGACCGTTTCGTCCGGTTCCAGGTCGACGTATTCGGCCACCGGGGCCCCGCCTGCCAGGGACGGGGGTGTCGCGGAGGGGGGCAGGGTCGGGAGGTCCAGGACGTCGATGCGGATCATCCGGCCGAGGGACGTCACCGCGCCGACCTGGCCGCGGGCCGTCGCCGGGACCACCGAGGTCAGCACGTCGTGCTGGGCGCGGGGGCCGCTGTCGGGAAGGGGCGACGCGTCGTGCGTGCGGGCCAGGAGGCCCGTGGACGACAGCAGCACCGTGCACGGGTCGTCCGCCACCTCGAGGGGGACGGCCGCGGCGGCGGTGTGGCCCGAGGATTCGAGGAGGACCGTGCGGCGGGGCGTGGAGAACTCCTTGGCGACGTCGCCGAGCTCCCTGGAGACCACGCCGCGGAGCTTCCGCTCGGATTCGAGGATCGCGGTCAGCTTCGCGATCTCCTTGGCGAGCTGCTCCTTCTCCTTCTCCAACTCGAGCCGGTCGTAGCGGGTGAGGCGGCGGAGCGGGGTGTCCAGGATGTACTGCGCCTGGATCTCCGACAGCTCGAAGATCTGCATGAGGCGCTGCTTGGCCTGGGCGGCGTCGTCGCTCTGCCGGATGACCTGGATGACCTCGTCGATGTTCAGCAGCGCCACGAGCAGGCCGTCCACCAGGTGGAGGCGGTCCTCGCGCTTCTTGCGGCGGAACATCGAGCGCCGCCGGACGACCTCGATGCGGTGGTCGACGTAGACCTGCAGCATGTCGCGGAGGCCGAGGGTGCGGGGCTGGCCGTCGACCAGGGCGACGTTGTTGATGCCGAACGTCTCCTCCATCGGCGTGAGCCGGTAGAGGTCGGCGAGGACGGCCTCCGGGTTGAAGCCGTTCTTGATCTCGATGACCAGGCGGAGGCCGACATTGCGGTCGGTGAGGTCCTTCAGGTCCGAGATGCCCTGGATCTTCTTGGCGTTGACCAGTTCCTTGATCTTGGCCTTGACGCGCTCGGGCCCGACGGCGTACGGGAGTTCGCTGACGACGATGCCCTTGCGGCGGGCCGTGACGTTCTCGATGGAGACGGTGGCGCGGGTGCGGAACGTCCCCCGGCCGCGCTCGTAGGCGTCGCGGATGCCGTCCAGGCCGACGATCCGGCCGCCGGTGGGCAGGTCGGGGCCGGGGACGAAGCGCATCAGGTCTTCGAGGGAGGCGTCCGGGTGGTCGATCAGGTGCCGGGCCGCCGAGATGACCTCGCCGAGGTTGTGCGGCGCCATGTTCGTGGCCATGCCGACCGCGATGCCGGACGCGCCGTTCACCAGCAGGTTCGGGAACGCGGCCGGGAGCACCTCCGGCTCCTGCTCCTGCCCGTCGTAGTTGGGGCGGAAGTCGACCGTGTCCTCGTCGATCGACGCGACCATCAGCATGGCCTCGCGGGACATGCGGGCCTCGGTGTACCGCATGGCGGCGGGCATGTCGTCGCCGCCGAGCGAACCGAAGTTGCCGTGGCCGTCCACGAGCGGCATCCGCATCGCCCACGGCTGCGCCATCCGCACCATCGCGTCGTAGATCGCGCTGTCGCCGTGCGGGTGCAGCTTGCCCATCACCTCCCCGACGACGCGGGCGCACTTGACGTGGCCGCGGTCGGGGCGGAGGCCCATCTCGTTCATCGAGTACAGGATCCGGCGCTGGACGGGCTTCATGCCGTCGCGTGCGTCGGGGAGCGCCCGCTGGTAGATGACCGAGTAGGCGTACTCGAGGAAACTGCCGCGCATCTCGTCGGAGACATCGACGTCGACGATGTTCTCTTCAAAGTCGGGCGGAGGTGGAGGGGCTTGGGATCCGCGTCGTGCCATGCCCCACATTGTGGCCGGTCCCGGGGACATCTTTCGCCCGCCCCACCGGGTGCGCCGTCCAACTCGGGGGATCTATGCCGTTCCGTCACCTTGCCGAACCTGGCATCTTGAGGACCGACGGTACCGATATCCCCAGGTGGAGGTTCCTTTGAGCGGGCTGGCCGACTTCCAGAACTCGATCTATCTGCAGGGGCTCGGTGACGTCGTCCCGACGCTGCCGACCGATCTGACGAAGCTGGAGGGCCTCGCGGAGCGCGCGCTGTCGGCGCAGGCGTTCGGCTACGTGGCGGGGTCGGCGGGCAGCGAGGCGACGGCCCGCGCCAACCGGGCGGCCTTCGACCAGTGGCGGATCGTGCCGCGCATGCTGCGGGACGTCGCCGAACGGGACCTGTCGGTGGAGGTGCTGGGGACCTCGATGCCGTCGCCGGTGCTGCTCGCGCCCATCGGCGTCCAGTCCATCTTCCATCCGGACGGTGAGCTGGCCGTCGCGCGGGCGGCGGCGGCCGAGAAGGTGCCGATGGTGCTGAGCACGGCGTCCTCGTACTCCATCGAGGACGTGGCCGAGGCCAACGGTGACGGCCCCCGCTGGTACCAGCTGTACTGGCCCAAGGACAGGGAGCTTGCGGTCAGCTTCCTGGAGCGGGCCAAGGCCGCCGGTTACACGGCCCTCGTCGTCACCCTCGACACGTTCACGCTGGCATGGCGCCCGCGCGACCTCGACCAGGCGTACCTGCCGTTCCTGCGGGGGATCGGTGTCGCGAACTACTTCAGTGACCCGGTCTTCCAGAAGGCCGTGGGCGGGCCCGTCACGAAGGAGAACCGCGACATGGCGATCCTGCACTGGGTCGCCAACTTCGGGAACCCCAGCCTGACGTGGGACGACCTCATCTTCCTGCGCGACCACTGGGACGGGCCCATCGCGCTCAAGGGCATCCAGCATCCCGACGACGCCCGCCAGGCCGTGGACGCCGGCATGGACGCCGTCATCGTCTCCAACCATGGCGGACGCCAGGTCGACGGGGCCATCGCCTCACTGGACGCACTGCCGGGCGTGGTCGAGGCCGTCCACGACCAGGCGACCGTGATATTCGACAGCGGAATCCGGACGGGCGCCGACATCGCCAAGGCGCTGGCGCTCGGTGCCAAGGCCGTGCTTGTCGCGCGCCCGTACGCCTATGGGCTGGGCCTGGCCGGTCAGGCGGGGGTACAGCACGTACTGCGCTGCCTCCAGGCGGAACTGGAGCTGACCATGACTCTCTCGGGGATCAGCTCTCTGGACGGGCTCACCAAGGACATCCTCGTGCGCGCGTAGGACCGCGCGAGGCGGGTGGGACGCTCTCTCCGGGTAAGGGACGGGCATGCGCTGGCCCGATCACGCCATCTGGTGGCATGCCTACCCGCTCGGTTTCGTCGGAGCCGAGCGGGACGCCCTCCCTGCCGGGACGCCCCCGCCGCCCAGGCTCGCGAGGTTCGGCGGCTGGCTCGACCACCTCGTCGAACTCGGCTGCAACGGGCTCGCGCTCGGTCCCGTGTTCGCGTCCGAGACCCATGGCTACGACACCGTCGACCACTACCGGGTCGACCCCAGGCTCGGCGGCGAGGACGACCTGCGACGGCTCGTCGACGACGCCTCCCAGCGGGGCGTCAGGGTCCTGTTCGACGGTGTCTTCAACCATGTCGGGCGTGGCTTCGAGCCCTTCGCCGACGTCTCGGCGAAGGGTGACGCGTCCCGGTACCGGAAGTGGTTCCACCCGGATCTGCGCACGTTCGAAGGGCACGACAGGCTCGTCACGCTGAACCACGACGAGCCCGAGGTCGCCGACTACGTCACCGACGTCATGACCCACTGGCTGGAGCGCGGCATAGACGGCTGGCGTCTCGACGCCGCCTACGCGGTTCCGCCGGAGTTCTGGCGGACGGTCACAGACCGCGTCCGCGCGCGCTTCCCCGACGCCTGGTTCGTCGGCGAGGTCATCCACGGCGACTACACCCGCCTGGTGGAGGACACTGGATTCGACTCCGTCACCCAGTACGAACTCTGGAAGGCCATCTGGAGCTCGCTCAACGACGGCAACTTCTTCGAGCTGGCCCACGCGCTCGACCGGCACAACACGATGCTCGGTACGTTCGCCCCGCAGACCTTCCTCGGCAACCACGACGTGACCCGCATCGCCAGCCGCCTGAACCGGGAAGAGCACCGGGAGCACGCGCTCGTGATCCTGCTGACGGTCGGCGGTGTCCCGTCCATCTACGCGGGTGACGAGTTCGGCTTCGAAGGCGTGAAGGAGGAACGACCGGGCGGAGACGACGCCATACGGCCGGCCTTCCCGGAACGCCCTGATGAGGCCCCCGGCTACGGCGCCTCTTACCAGCGCCTACACCAGCAGCTGATCGGGCTAAGGCGACGTCACCCGTGGCTGGTCCGCGCCGAAACCACGGTCGCCACCTTGACCAACACGGTTCTCTCCTACACAGTGGGGCGCGGCGCAGAGCGGCTCGGGGTCGTCCTCAACCTGAGCGATGAGCCCGCCGAGATCGAACTGCCCGCCGCCGACTGGACGTGCGCGGCCGGTGAAGCGAGCTTCACCGCCGATGGCGCCACCGTCCCGCCGACCGGATGGGCGATCGCCGAACCCTGACATTTGTCATGGGTCACCCCTGCGAAACCTCATGATCGGTTCCTGACGTCCGTGACTGCACGCCCGCGCCCGCGGCGGCCAGCATGGAAGCCATGAAGGCACCTGTGATCGAGGTACGCGACCTGGACTTGAACGAGGCCGTGCGAAACGTCTCGTTCACCGTGGCCGAGGGCGAGGTCTACGCGCTGCTGGGCCGCTACGGCTCAGGCAAGACCACCCTTCTGGAGATGCTCGCCGGCCTGCGCCGTCCCACAAGGGGAACCGTCCGCCTCTACGGCGCCGACCCCTACACCGACCGCGACTCCGCGCGTGCTGGGGCCGTGTGGCGCGACGGCGGCCTGTTCCCGGGGCTGACCGTCGCCGAGGTCATCGACACCTGGCGGCGCTGGACGCTCGACCCGCTCACCCGCGACGAGGCCCTGCGCCTGGCCCGCCTCACCCACGTCGCTGACGTCCCCTTCGAGCGGCTGGCCCCCGGGCGTCGGCGCATGCTCGACATCGCGCTGGCCCTGGTCGGACGGTCCGACGTGCTGTTCCTCGACGAGCCGACCGCCGGGCTCGACGCCGCCGCGGCCCGCGAGGTGTGGTCCGTCCTGCTCATGCTGGCCGCGGACGGGGTCAGCGCGGTGGTCACGACCCGCGACCCGGACGAGGCGTGCCGCGCCGACCGGGTCGGGATCCTGGACGACGGATGCCTCGTCACCGGCCGCGAGGCCGCCCGGCTCCAGCGCCCGCCGGCCGACCGCGCCGCCTGACCGGCCACCGCCGCCCCCGCGCCCCCCGACGAGCACCATGCCGGCCGCATACGCTGGGCGCGTGCAGCCCGCCCTCCCGCGTCCCACCGTCATCGCCGCGATCATCGTGGGGATGACGGTGATGACGCTGGCCGGGTTCCTGGCGCCCGCGCTCTGGTACGAGGTCACCGAGCGGCGGGAGGCGGGCCGCCTGCTGCTCGCCCTCACCGGCACCGGCGCCGCGTTCGTCCTGTACGCCCGGCTCCTGTGGCAGAACCTGATGCGCCGCACCGCGCCCGCCCACCGGGCCGGGCTGGCCGCGATCGCGCTGATCTGCTGGGCGATGCCGCTGCTGCTCGGCATCGACCGGGGCTGGGGCAACGCGCTGCTCGTCCCGGCCGGGCTGATCGCGATCGTCCTGCCCGTCCGGGAGGCGATCGGCGCGGCCGCGGCGGCGACCGTCTTCACCCCCGTCTACGGCGTGCTGCTCGGGCTGCCCGCCCTGGCCGTCCTGTACGAGGTCGCCGCGGTGCCGCTCGGCGCCTTCTCCGGATACGTCACGGTCTGGCTGTTCCACGTCGTCCAGGAACTGCGGGAGGCCCGCGCCGAGCTGGCCCGCTCCGCGGTGGGGGAGGAGCGGCTCCGCTTCGCCCGCGACCTGCACGACGTCCTCGGGCACAGCCTCCAGGCGGTCGCCCTGCGCGCCGAGGTCGCCGAGCGGTTCGTGGAGCGCGACGACGCGCGCGTCCGCAAGGAGCTGACCGAGATCCAGACCATGGCGCGGGACGCCGTCCGCGATGTCCGCGAGGTCGTCCGCGGCTACCGGGCCACGTCCCTGCGCACCGAACTGGACGGCATGTCCGCCGTGCTGCGCGCCGCCGGGATCCGCTGCGAACGCCCCGAAGTGTCCCCGGCGCTGCCGCCGCACGTCCACGAGCCGCTCGGCTGGGTCGCCCGCGAGGCCACCACCAACGTCCTGCGGCACTCCAGCGCCACCTGGTGCGATATCAGCGTCCGGGCGGGCCGCGACCGCGTCGAGGTGGAGATCGTCAACGACGGCGCCGGGCGCCGCAGCGGCGACGCCGGCAGCGGCCTGGCCGGGCTCGCCGAGCGGATCGGCGCCGCCGGCGGCGAGTTCGCCGCGGGCCCCGCCGGGGACGGGACGTTCCGGGTCGCGGCCGCCGTCCCCGCCGCGCCGGAGGGAGAGGCATGATCCGCGTGCTGCTCGCCGACGACCACCTCCTGATCAGGGAGGCGCTCGTCCTGCTGCTGGAGACCGAGGACGGCATCGAGGTCGCCGCCGACGTCGGCCGCGGCGACGAGGCCGTCGACCGGGCCCTCGCCCTGAAGCCCGACGTCGCCGTCCTCGACATCGACATGCCCGGCCTGGACGGGCTCGCCGCCGCCGAGCGGCTGTCCCGCGACCTGCCGTCCTGCCGGCTGGTGATCGTGACCGCGCACGGCCGGCCCGGCAACCTGCGCCGCGCCATGGCCGCCGGAGTCCGCGGCTTCCTCGGCAAGGACGCGCCCGGCCGGCGGCTCGCCGAGGTCATCCGGCAGGTCGCCGCAGGCGCCCGCTACATCGACCCGCAGCTCGCCGCCGACGCCCTCGCCGCCGAGGAGTGCCCGCTCACCCCGCGCGAACTCGACGCCCTACGCGCCGCCGCCGGCGGCGCCCCCGTGTCCCGCATCGCCCGCGACCTCGGCCTGTCGGAGGGGACGGTCCGCAACTACCTGTCCGCCGCCGTCACCAAACTCGGCGTCGGCAACCGGCACGCCGCCGCCCGCGCCGCGCAGGACCGCGGCTGGCTGTAGCCCCGCCGGGTCAGCGGCGGGCGACGACCAGGGAGCCGCGTTTCGTCACCGGCAGGGGCGTGTCGAGGTGGGTGGCGGCCTCGGCGGCCTGGGGGCGGGGCACGCGGCGCGCGATCAGGTAGTCGCGGATCGCGGCGCGGTCGGGGAGCGTGATCAGCGGGGCGTCCCAGCGCTCCACCTCGACCTCGCCGAAGACCTCGCAGACCCGGTCCGGGGCGTCCTCGGCGTCGAACGGGGTGGGTTCGGGACGCCAGACGGGCGACAGTTCGGGGCTGTCGTTCCGGCAGATCGCGGAGACGAGCAGCATCCCGCCGGGGGCGAGGACGCGGCGGGCCTCGCGCAGGGCGAGCCCTGGATCGTCCAGGTGGTAGAGCAGGTTCACGGCCACGGCGGCGTCGAACGTCCCGTCCCGGAACGGCAGCCGCAGCGCGTCGCCGCGCACCCGCGGCCCGGGGTGGGCGCGCAGCAGGTCGGCGGAGGCGTCCAGCCCCACGAGCCGGAGCGGCGCCGGACGGGGGAGGGCGGCGCTGAGGGCGCCCTCCCCGCAGCCGATGTCCAGGACGAGGGACGCGCCGGCGTTGACCAGCTTCATGGCGATGTGGTCGTGCAGGCTCCGCGCCCCGATCAGGTACTTCCCGGTGACCCTGCCGGCGAGACGGAAGCGCTCCGGGTCGGAGTCATAGTCGGGTGTGAGGGCCATGCATGGAGTCTGCCCTGTGAGCGGTCCCGAAAAGCCTTGTCAGGCGGTGACACCCCCGTCGATGACGAGGTCGTGGCCGACCACGTGGGTGGAGGCGTCCGACGCCAGCCAGAGGACGGTCGAGGCCACTTCGGACGTGGCCGCCACACGGCCCGCCGGGACGGACGCGCTCATCCGCGCCGCCCGCTCAGTCTCGCTCTCGCCCGGCAGCAGCGACATGGGGGTGTCGCTTGCCCCGGGGCTAACGGCGTTGATGCGCACGCCATCGCCGATGTGGTCGAGCGCAGCGGTGCGGGTCAGGATGCTGACCGCCGCCTTGGACGCCGCGTACGCCGCCATGCCGGGGAGCCGGCGATGCGCCCCGATGTTGGACGCGACGTTCACGATCGTCCCGCCGCCGTTGGCGCGCATGTGGGCGATCTCGTGCTTCATCGACAGGAAGACGCCGGTCAGGTTGACCGCGAGGACGTCGTTCCAGGCGGCGGCGTCGATGTCGGCGACGGGCCCGGCCGCGCCGAGGATCCCGGCGTTGTTGACCGCGACGTGCAGGCCGCCGTGCCGGGCGACCACCGTCTCGACCATCCGGGCGGCGGACGCGGGGTCGGCCACGTCGGCGACCACGTGGTCGGCCGTGCCGGACCCGATCTCCTTGACGGCGTCGGCGAGCGCGGTCACGTCGCGTCCGGCGAGGACGACCGTGGCGCCCTCGGCGGCGAAGGCGCGCGCGGTGGCGCGGCCGATGCCGCGCGAGCCGCCGGTGATGAGGACGGTCTTGCCGTGGAAGGCCATGACGGCTCCTTTTTGTAGAACGATCGGTCTTGAATAAGGGCGTGCAGAACCCCCGACCGAGGTCGGGGACAAGGGTCAGTCGAAGAGGGACAGCGCCTCGCGCGTCGCGTCCCGGAGGCGGCCGTCGTCGGCGGGCGCGCGGCCGAGGACCCGCATGCCCTGGAACAGGACGAGCAGCAGCCGGGCCAGCGAGCGGGGGTCCTTGTCCGGCGGCAGCTCGCCCTGGGCGCGCGCCCGGGTGAGCGCCGACGTCAGGGACGCCTCCAGGAACGACCAGCTCGCCTCCACCAGCCGCGCCGCGTCAGGGTCCCGCGCGGCCAGCTCGACCGCCGTGTTCACCACCAGGCAGCCGCGCCGCGGCCGGTCGCGGGCCGCCTCCGCCGCGTAGCGCTCGATCAGCGCGCGCACCGCCGGCAGCACGGGGCCCGGCTGGGCCAGCGCCTCGGCGATCTTGGGGTCGGTCTCCTGGAGGTAGCGCTCCAGCGCCTTCAGGAACAGCTCGTGCTTACCGCCGAACGTGCCGTAGATGCTGGCCCGGGCGATGCCGAGGTGCTCCACGAGGTCGGCCATGGACGTCGCCTCGTAGCCGCGCTCCCAGAACAGGTCGAGGGCGCGCCGCAGGGCGGCGTCCGGGTCGAACTCCTTCGTCCGTGCCATGGCAGGACGGTAACCCGTTCAAGACCGAACGGTCAAATATCAGCCCTGCGGACGGGACGGGACGGCCGGACGGTCGAGGTCCATGGCGTCCAGCACCGAGCCGTCCGCGGCGAGGGCCTCCACGACCGGGCCCCGGCGGGCGCCCCACACGACGACGACGTGCCCGTGCTCGGGGACGTCCAGGATCCGGTTGCCGACCCGGACCCGCGCGACCTCCGCCGACGCCCGCAGCCGCGCCTCGTTCACCCACTTGGCGCCCCACGGCAGCAGCCGGTTGGAGTTGCGGACGCTCCGCCCCGACCCGTACTTGAGCAGGTGGCGGCCCATCATCTCGCCGGACGAGCGGCGCGCCAGGGGCTCGGCGGGCGCGAACCCGCCGGCGCCGCCCAGTTCCCGCCACTCGCCGTCGCGCTTGTGGAACGTCCACCCCTCGACGAACGCCGACGTGTCGCCCCACTGGTGAAGGAACGTGACAACGGCGACGTCGCCGTCCATGTCGAGTCCGAGCGGCAGGAAGTCCCGTCCCTCCTCGAAGGCGGCGGGAGCGGGGACGGGCAGGCCGTCCCGGAGGAGCCGCATGCACTCCTCGTGCACCTCGTGGTCGTTCATGTTCGGGGACCTCTGATCGTGCAGGCAGGGCGAGGGGCCCTCCCGCGAGAGGGCCCCGACATGGCACTCACTCTAGAGGTCCGGCTCGTCTGGTTTCACCCGTCTGGCGCACTCCCGTCGAGGCTTTGCCGATCACTGTTCACCAATTCGTCGATCATGGCTCCACGCTGCGTGTACGACCGCGCGGCGAGGGCGGCGCACAGGGCCGCAAGTGGAAGTTCCACTCCTGCCGCGAGCGCGATCGCCGACGCGCGCGCGGCGCCGGGCATGGCGGTCGTCACGTCGAACCACGCGTCCGCCGCCAGCAGGGCCGCGGCCACGGCGGCGCCGAGCCCGTACCGGGGATCGCGGCGGACGAACAGCACGCCCGTGCCCAGCAGGGCGGCGGCCTCCATCGCGTCCAGCCCCACCCAGGCCGCCGACCAGTTCGACACCGTCGCGGTGGACGGCATCGTGGTCGCGAGCACCCACATCCAAGGCACCAGTGCGGCAGCGCCCCCGATGAACCCCCATCCCACCCACCGCCCCTCTAGGGCGCGCCCTACATCGGGGACCGGCCGGCGCCGGAAGGAGACCTTGGACGAGACGGGGCGGGGGACGACGGTGACCATTTCGGCACTCCCAGAGGACGGTGATCCGGTGCGGCATCCGCGCTCCGGGACGCCCGGTCACAGCCTTGCCGCGGCGCCCGGCGCGGTCAGTGGCATCGCCATCCGACTTGGGGTGGCACTAGGTTCACCCCCGTCCTCCGGTTTGGTCCATGGTGGCGGACGAAGCGTGCCAATACGGTTGCCGCATGGCATCCATCTCCGCGGTCGCCCGTGCCCGCGTGCGCGCGCCGTGGACGGCGGCGGCGTGGCGCGACACCGTGTTCGTCGCCTCCGGGGTGCCGCTGCAGGTCGCCGGATGGGCGGTCCCGGGCTCGGTCTGGGCGGTCTGGGCGCCCGTGGACGTCGTGCCGGTCCTCGTCCTGGCCGCCGCGACGGTCGCCTTCCCGCTGCTCGCGCTGCGTCCGCTGACGTCGTGGCAGCGGGAGCGGTGCTGGGCCGTGCTCGGCCTGCACATTCCGCCCATGCCGGACCTAGCAGACGGGCGCCCGTGGGATCCGCTCCGCGACGTGCGCTCGCCCGAGGTGTGGCGGAAGCTGCAGTACCACCTGGTCGCGGGCCCGCCGCTCGCGCTCGGCGGACTGGCCGTGATCATGATGTGGGCGGCGGGGGCCGTCCTCACGGCCGTGCCCCTCTACGTGTGGGCGCTGCCGCACGTCGGCGTGTTCGGCAACCCGGTCGAATCGGGTGCGCTCGTCGTGACCGGCGTCCTGCTCCTCGCGGCGGCGCCCTGGGCGGCGGCGGGCGTGCGGCGGCTGGACGCCCGCGCCGCCGCCGGGCTGCTCGGCCCCGACCGCGCGGAGGAGCTGCGGCGCCGCGTCGAGGACCTCGCCGAGAAGCGCGCCAGCGTGGTCGACGCCGCCGACCTCGAACGCCGCCGCATCGAACGGGACCTGCACGACGGCGCGCAGCAGCGCCTCGTGTCCCTCGCGCTGAACCTCGGCCTGGCCCGCGAGACCCTCACCGGCGTCCCCGACGACGCCATGCGGGTGATCGTCGAGGCGCACGAGGAGGCCAAGGAGGCCCTCGCCGAGCTGCGCACGCTGATCCGCGGCCTGCACCCCGCCGTGCTGGAGGACCGCGGCCTGGACGCCGCGCTGTCCGGCGTCGCCGCCCGCGTGCCGCTGCCCGTCCAGCTGCGGGTCGAGGTGGAGCCCCGCGCCTCCTCCACCGTCGAGGCCGTCGCGTACTTCGTCGTGTCCGAGGCCCTCACCAACGTCGTCCGGCACGCGCGCGCCGCCGAGGTGGACGTCGAGGTCGTCCGCCGGGGCGACGTGCTGCGGGTGACGGTGCGCGACGACGGCGCGGGCGGCGCCGACCCGTCCGCCGGGACGGGCCTGACCGGGCTCGCGCGCCGCGTCCGGTCGGTGGACGGCGCGTTCCGGATCACCAGCCCCGCCGGGGGCCCGACGACCGTCACCGTGGAGCTGCCGTGCGCGTTGTGATCGCCGAGGACTCGGTCCTGCTCCGGGCCGGGCTGATCAAGCTGCTGGAGACCGCCGGGTTCGAGGTCGCGGCGGCCGTCGGCGAGGCCGAGGGCCTGCTCGCCGCCGTCCGCGCGCACCACCCCGACGCGGCGATCGTGGACGTCCGGATGCCGCCCGGCTTCACCGACGAGGGCGTCCGCGCGGCGCTCGTCATGCGGCGGGAGGCGCCCGAGGTCGCGGTGCTGCTGCTGTCGCAGTACGTCGAGGAGCGCTACGCCGCCGACCTGCTGTCGAGCGGCGCCGGCGGCATCGGCTACCTGCTCAAGGACCGGGTCGCGGACGTCTCGGTCTTCCTGGACGCGCTGCGCCGCGTCGCCGCCGGCGGCACCGCGCTGGACCCGGAGGTCGTCTCGCAGCTGTTGCTGCGCCGGCACTCCGACCCGCTCGGCCGGCTCACCCCGCGCGAGCGGGAGGTGCTGGCCGGCATGGCTGAGGGCCGCTCCAACGCGGGCATCGCCGCGGCGCTGGTGGTGAGCGAGAGCGCGGTCGCCAAGCACATCAACAACATCTTCGCCAAGCTCGACCTGCCGGACGCCCAGGGCGACCACCGGCGCGTCCTCGCCGTGCTGCGTTTCCTGGACGGCGACACATGACCGCCGGGCAGGAGGAGGCCATCGCCGCGGGCCGGCCCCGGCGGCGCGGCGTGTGGATCGCGCTGGCGATCGCGACCGCGCTGGTCGTGGTGACGCCCGTCCTGCTCGCGGCGCTCGGACGGGCCGTCCGGCAGACCTCGGCGTCCGTCACCCCCTACCACCACGTGATCAGGGAGCTGCGCCTCGACATGGACGGCGCCGCCGTCTCCGTCGGCCCAGGCCCGGACGGCGAGGCCCGCGTCTACACGAGGCTCCGCTGGGGCCTGGACCGGCCCGGCGTCACGGAATCGCTCGTGGAGGACGTGCTGTTCGTGACGTTCCGCTGCGGAAGTTCGGACGTGCTCGGCGGCTGCGGCGCCGACATCGACGTCCAGGTCCCGGCGGGGACGCGCGTGTCGGCGGTGTCCGGATCCGGGGAGATCAGCGTGCGGGGCCTGACCGGCGACCTCGACCTGCGCACCGGGTCCGGCGAGATCGGCGTCGCCGGGGTGCGCGGCCGGCTGCGGCTGGAGGCCCGGTCCGGCGCGATCACCGGGACCGGGCTGGCCGCGGCCAAGACCCGGGCGCGGGTGTCGTCCGGCTCCCTCGACCTGCGCTACGCCGAGCCGCCGGGCGCCGTCGAGGCGTCCGCCGGGTCGGGCACGGCGAAGATCATCGTGCCGCCGGGGTCGCGCTACCGCGTCCGGGCCGGGACAGGCTCGGGCAGCACCCACCTCAACCCCGCCGTCGTCGACGAGGGCGCCGCGAGGTCGATCTCCGTCCACAGCGGGTCCGGCAGCACCTACATCGACTACCGCGACGACTGAGCGCGGACGTCCCCGTCGGTGTCCGCCACTCAGCGCGATGGACATCACACCCGCCGGATTTGCGGTCACTGGTGTGAAGCCGGTTAACTGCTGACATGTCTTCCGTACGCCCGTGCCGTGAGCACCGCCCGCCGATGCGGCGGGCCATGCGGGCTACGTGTTGCCGGCGAATGTGTGGCCGCTGAGGGCCCCTGCCGTCCTGCGTCTCGCGCCCCGAAGCGAGCCTGTCCGCCACACCCCTGAGTCGCCCATGTTCTTCGAACGCCACCTGCTGAGCCACGCACCGTTCCCGCCCGGCCGCTCCTAGGCGCTTGCCTTCGTAGGCGCTTCCTAGGCGCTTTGTAGGCGTTCCCCCCGAGCGTTCGCGCGCCGCGCATGCCGCACGCCGCATGCCGTACGCCGCGCCGTGCCGCCCGCGCTCGCCCGCGTCGCTCGCCGTCCCGCTGACCGCCGCCGCTCGTCCGGCGCCCGTGCCCGCATGGATGTTTTCCTGTGATCCAGATCGAGAAACTTCGAAAAAGCTACCGCGACCGCGGCCGCGAGGTGATCGCCGTCGACGGGGTCGATCTGACCGTCGCCGAGGGCGAGGTCTTCGGCGTCCTCGGCCGCAGCGGCGCCGGCAAGAGCACCCTGCTGCGCTGCGTCAACCTGCTGGAGCGCCCGGACGAGGGCCGCGTCGTGGTCGGCGGGCAGGACCTGCTCGCGCTGCGCGGCGGGAACCTGCGCCGCGCCCGCCAGGGCATCGGCATGATCCACCAGCATTTCGGCCTGCTCGGCAGCCGGACCGTCGCCGGGAACGTCGCGTTCCCGCTGGAGGTCATGGGCGTCCCGCGCGCGGAGCGGGCCGAGCGCGTCGCCGAGCTGCTGGACCTGGTCGGGCTCACCGAGCACGCGAAGGCGTACCCGGCGCAGATCTCCGGCGGGCAGAAGCAGCGCGTCGGCATCGCCCGCGCCCTCGCCGGCCGTCCCAAGGTGCTGCTGTCGGACGAGGCGACGTCCGCGCTCGACCCGGAGACGACCGCGTCCATCCTGGAACTGCTGCGCGACCTCAACCGGCGGCTCGGCCTCACCGTCCTGCTGATCACCCACGAGATGGACGTGGTGAAGCGCATCTGCGACTCGGCCGCGGTCATGCGGGACGGCCGGATCACCGAGTCGGGGCCGGTCACCCGGCTGCTCGCCCGGCCCGGCTCCGAGCTCGCCCGGGACCTGTTCCCGCTGCCGCCGGCCGAGCCCCGCGACGGCTGGACGCTCGTCGAGGTCACCTTCACCGGCGGCGCCACCGACGAGCCGTTCGTGTCGGCGCTGGCCCGCAAGTACTCGCTGGACGTGAACATCCTCGGCGGCGCCGTCGAGACGGTCGGCGGCGAGCGCGTCGGCCGCCTCCAGCTCGAACTGCCCGGCGACCCCGCGGCGAACGCCGCCCAGCTCGCGTTCCTGCGCGAGTCCGGGCTGACCGTCGACGTCAAGCACGCCGGCGACCCCGCCACCCCGCCCGGCGGTGCCGGCCGGGCCGCCGACGACGACCGGGAGGACGCCCGATGACCTGGGACGAGGTCGCTCCGCTGCTGTGGCCCGCCACGGTGGACACCCTCTACATGACCGGCGTGGCCACGCTGTTCACCGTCGTGCTCGGGCTGCCGCTCGGCGTCCTGCTGGTCGTGACCGAGCGCGGCGGGCTGCTGCCCGCCCAGCCCGTGAACCGGGCCCTCGGCGTCGTCGTCGACATCGGCCGCTCGCTGCCGTTCCTGATCCTGATGGTGGCGATCATCCCGTTCACCCGGCTGGTCGTCGGCACCAGCATCGGCAACGCCGCCGCGATCGTCCCGCTGACGATCGGCGCCATCCCGTTCTACGCGCGGCTCGTCGAGATCGCGCTGCGCGAGGTCGACCCGGGCGTGCTCGCGGCGGCGGACGCCATGGGCGCCACCCGCCGGGAGATCGTCGGCAAGGTCCTGCTGCGCGAGGCGCGTCCCGGCCTGGTGTCGGGCCTGACCGTCACCGTCATCGCGCTGATCGGCTACACGGCCATGGCCGGGACGGTCGGCGGCGGCGGGCTCGGCAACCTCGCCGTCGTCTACGGCTACGAGCGCTTCGAGACCAAGGTCATGCTCGCGACCGTGGCGCTGCTCGTCGTCCTGGTCCTGCTCATCCAGGCCGCGGGGGACCTCGTCGCCCGCCGCCTGACCCACCGCTAACCCACAGAAAGGCACTTGTCGTGCTTCGCAAGCTCACTGTCGCGCTGGCCTCCGTCGGTCTCCTCGTGGGGCTGACCGCCTGCGGCTCGTCGGAGGCGTCGGACGATCCGGACGCCCCGCTGAAGGTCGCGGTCAACCCCGTCCCGCACGGCGACATCCTGACCTACGTCAAGGACAATCTGGCCGACAAGGCCGGGCTCAAGATCGAGATCGTGGAGTTCAGCGACTACCAGCAGCCGAACACCGCGCTGAAGGAGAAGCAGGTCACCGCGAACTACTTCCAGCACGTCCCGTTCATGGAGGAGTTCGAGAAGCAGTCGGGGACGAAGCTGGCGTTCGTCGCGCCCGTCCACCTGGAGCCGCTCGGCGTCTACTCCAAGAAGGTGAAGAACCTCCAGGACGTCCCGCGTGGCGCCGAGGTCGCCGTCCCGAACGACCCGGCCAACGGGGGGCGCGCGCTGAAGCTGCTCGCCGACAACGGCCTGATCACCCTGAAGCCGGACGCGCCGACGACCGCGACCCCGCGCGACATCGCGACCAACCCCAAGAACCTGAAGTTCACGCCGGTCAAGGCCGCGCAGCTGCCCCGGTCGCTGGACGACGTGGCCCTGTCGGTCATCAACGGCAACTACGCCATCGAGGCCGGGCTGTCGCCGAACAAGGAGGCGCTCGCCGCCGAGAAGGCCGAGGGCAACCCGTACGCCAACGGCATCGTGACGCTGCCGGAGAACAAGGACGACGCGCGCGTGAAGAAGCTCGTCCAGCTGCTGCAGGGCCCCGAGGTCAAGAAGTTCGTCGAGGACAAGTACAAGGGGTCGGTGCTGATCGCCTCCTGACGCCGGTGCCGGGCGCCCCGCACCGGGGCGCCCGCCGCCGGGGCCCTCGCCGGAAATCGCGCGGTTTGTCCGTCGGTCCTGATAGGACATGGTGCCGACGAACTCGCGAAGGGGACCCATGGGCGTTTATCAGCACCTTGAGGAGTACGCCGGCCTGCCGGTGGCCACGTTCAACCACGAGACCGAAACGGGCGACGCGGGGGACGCCGGCACCGACCCGGTCACCGGTGAGGAGTACCCGGCGGCGGGCGAGGCCGCCTGGTACGTCGGGACGGCCTTCGACGAGGAGGACTTCGCCGACGTCTTCGCGCGCTTCGCGCAGACGGTCGACACCGCCGAGATCACCGCGCTGATCATCGGCTACTGGGGCGCGGACTACGACTCCGGCGCCGCCGACCCGGTCGACGTGCTCACCAAGGCCGCCGCGTCCTTCCCGAAGCTGCGGGCGCTGTTCCTCGGCGACATCACGGGCGAGGAGGCGGAGATCTCCTGGATCGAGCACTCCGACATCACGCCGCTGTTCAGCGCGTTCCCGGACCTGGAGCGGCTCGAGGTGCGCGGCGCGCAGAACCTCGCCCTCGACCCGGTGAAGAGCGAGCGGCTCAAGGTGCTGCGGTTCGAGTCGGGCGGGCTCCCGGCCCGCATCGTCCGGGCCGTGGGCGCGAGCGAGCTGCCGAACCTGGAGCACCTCGACCTGTGGCTCGGCGAGGAGAACTACGGCGGCGACACCGCGGTCGCCGACCTCGCGCCGCTGCTCGGCGGCGAGCGGCTGCCCGCGCTGCGCCACCTCGGCCTGGAGGACAGCGAGATCCAGGACGAGATCGCCGCGGCCGTCGCGGGCGCGCCCGTCGTGGCGCGCCTGGAGTCGCTCAGCCTCGCCATGGGCATCCTCACCGACCAGGGCGCCGAGGCGCTGCTGTCCGGGCAGCCGCTCACCCACCTGCGCAAGCTGGACCTGCACCACCACTTCCTGTCGGACGCGATGATCGAGCGGGTGAAGGCCGCGCTGCCCGGCGTCGAGGTCGACCTGGACGAGCAGGAGAAGCCGGACGGCGAGTGGCGCTACATCGCGGTGTCCGAATGATCGAGGAACGCCTCTCGACGTTCGCCGGGCTCCCCGTCCACGCGTTCGACGGGGACCCGGAGGGCGGCCCGCTCCCCGCCGCCGGGGACGTCGCCTGGGGGATCTACCACCACATCCACGACAACGGGGTGTGGGGCGCTGAGGTCCCCGAGAACTTCGACCGCTTCCTCCAGGAGGTCGACACCGCGCAGGTCACCCACCTGATCATCGGCTTCTGGGGGTTCGACTGCACCGAGTTCGACCCGGTGGAGCGGCTGGTGGCCGCCGCCGACCGGCTGCCGCGCCTCCGGGCGCTGTTCCTCGGCGACATCCGCGACTGGGACCTGCACCTCTCGTGGATCAAGCACACCGACGTCGCGCCGCTGTTCGAGGCGTTCCCCGAGCTGGAGCACTTCGAGGTGCGCGGCTCCGACGGGCTGCTGTTCCCGGTGCTGGACGCCCGTGCCGGCGCCCGGCTGCGGACGCTGCGGTTCGAGGCGGCCATGCTGCCCGCCGGGATCGTCCGGTCGGTGGCCGAGAGCGACCTGCCGGGGCTGCGCCACCTCGACCTGTGGCTGGGCGGCGGCCAGGCCGACTGGGTCGCCTCCCTCGACGACCTCGCGCCGATCCTCGCGGGGGAGCGGCTGCCCGCGCTGCGCCGCCTCGGGCTGGAGAACGCCTCCGGCCACGACCGGATCGCCGAGGCCGTCGCGGACGCGCCCGTCGTCGCGCGGCTGGAGTCGCTGAGCCTCGCGCTCGGCACGCTCACCGACGCGGGCGCGGAGGCGCTGCTGGCCGGCCGCCCGCTCGGCCACCTCGCCGACCTCGACCTGCACCACCACTTCCTGACCGAGGAGATGGGCGCGCGGGTTCGGGAGGCGCTGCCGGGCGTCCGGGTGAACCTGGACGATCCGCAGGGGTTCCCCGAGTGGCTGAAGCCCCAGTGGCGGCGGCTCGCGCTCGACATGAGCGGCTCCTACATCGCGGTCGCCGAATGAGCCTCGTCGTCGTGGGGACGCCCGGCGACCGGCGCCCCGCGCTGTTCGCGGCGGCGTGCCGGTCCGCCGGGCTGCCCGAACCGCGGCTCGTGCCCTGGGCGGACGTCCTGCGCGGCGCCCCGCTCGGCCTGGCCGCGGGCGACCTCGTGCGCGTCGACTCGCCCGGCGAGGACCGCGAGGCCGACGCGCTGCTGCGCGGCCCCGGCGAACCGGCCCGGGTGGGCGGCGGCGCCCGCTGGTACCAGACGTTCACGGCGGCGCTGCGGCGGATGTCCGGGGAGGCGTCGGCGGCCGGCGCCCGGCTGCTCGGCGACGTCGAGGAGATCGCGGTCATGTTCGACAAGCGGCGGTCGCACGCCCGCCTGCTGGCGGCCGGGGTGCCCGTCCCGGCCGCGCTGCCGGACGTCTCCGGCTACGCGGCGCTCCGGTCCCGGATGGACGAGGCGCGGGAGCGGCGCGTGTTCGTCAAGCCCGCGCACGGCTCGTCCGCGTCCGGGGTGGTGGCGCTGCAGACCGCGCCGCCGGACCGGATCAGGGCCGTGACCTCGGCGTTCATGACGGACGGGCGGCTGCTCAACTCGCTGCGCGTCCGCTCCTACGAGACCGAGGAGGAGGTCGCCGCGCTCATCGACCTGCTCGCGCCGGACGGCCTGCACGTCGAGCGGTGGCTGCCCAAGGCCACGATCAACGGCCGCGTGTTCGACCTGCGGGTCGTCGTCATCGGCGGCGAACCCACGCACGCGGTCGTCCGGACGAGCCGAACGCCCATGACCAACCTGCATCTTGGCGGCGCCAGGGGCGACCTGGGAGCCGTGCAGCGCGTGCTCGGCGAGACCAGATGGCGGCGGGCGCTCGACGTGTGCGCGCGGGCCGCGTCCTGTTTCCCGGGCAGCCCGATGGTCGGCGTCGACCTGCTCGTAGGCATCGGCCTGAAGCGGTTCGCCGTCTGCGAGGTGAACGCGTTCGGCGACCTGCTACCCGGGCTTACCGGTCTGCCCGGTAGCCCGGCCGAGGGACTCGACACGTACGGCGCCCAGGTCGCTCTGCTTCAGGACGCGGCGGGGGCGGCGGCGTGACGAACATGGATGCAGGCGTGTCGCACGACATGAACGCCATCGTCGGCACCCACGATCTGCTGCTGGTGACTCTCGACACGCTCCGCTACGACGTGGCCGCCGAACTGGCGGCGGCAGGGGAGACGCCCACACTCGCGGGGCTGCTCCCAGGGGGCCGTTGGGAGCGCCGCCACACGCCGGGCAGTTTCACCTATGCGGCGCACGCCGCGATGCTGGCCGGGTTCATGCCGACCCCCGCCTCCCCTGGGCCGCACCCACGTCTCTTCGCGGGGGCGTTCCCCGGCAGCGAGACGACCGCGCCCCACACGTGGACGTTCGACGCCGCCGACCTGCCGTCCGGGCTGGCCGCCGCCGGCTACCACACCGTCTGCGTGGGCGGCGTCGGGTTCTTCAACAAGCTGACGCCGCTCGGGTCGGCGCTGCCGTCCCTGTTCGCCGAGAGCCACTGGGAGCCCGCGTTCGGCGTGACCGACCCCGACGCGCTGCCCAACCAGATCGACCGCGTCGCCGAGACCATGGCACGGCTGCCGTCCGACCGGCGGCTGTTCCTCCTGGTGAACGTCGCGTCGCTGCACCAGCCCAACTGGTTCTATCTGCCCGGCGCCACCCGGGACGACGGCGACACGCGCGCCAGCCACGCCGCAGCCCTCCGCCATGTCGACGCCCACATCGGGCGCCTGTTCGCGCTGATGCGCCGCCCCTGCTTCGTCATCGTCTGCTCCGATCACGGGACGGCCTACGGCGAGGACGGCCACACCGGGCACCGCATCGGCCACGAGGTCGTCTGGACCGTTCCGTACGGGGAGTTCGTTCTACAGTGAAGCCTTACCAGGGATACGTGTACGCGTACCCGCACAAGACCGCCTACCGTCCGCTGAACCCGTCGCCTCCACTGCGCGACGTGTGGGCGGGGGAGCCGCTCGACTCGCTCTTCCTGTACCTCCACGTGCCCTTCTGCGAGATGCGGTGCGGCTTCTGCAACCTCTTCACGCGCACGGGCGCGCCCGAAGAACTGACCGGCGCCTACCTCGACGCCCTCGACCGGCAGGCGACCGCCGTACTGGACGCCCTGGACGGCCCCGCCTTCGCCACGGCCGCGTTCGGCGGTGGCACACCGACCTACTTCACCGCCCCGGAGCTGGAGCGCCTCTGCGACATCGCCGGACGCTTCAAGGGCTTCGGGACGATCCCGCTCGGCGTGGAGACGTCCCCGGCCACCGCCACCACCGACCGCCTGACCGTCCTCGCCGAACGCGGAACCACTCGCATCTCCATCGGCGTGCAGAGCTTCCTGGACGAGGAGGCGCGCGCGGCCGTCCGGCCCCAGAAGCGCGCCGAAGTGGAGGCCGCGCTGGACCGCATCCGGGCCGTGGGCTTCCCGACCCTCAACATCGACCTCATCTACGGCATCGACGGCCAGACGCCCGCGACATGGCTGCACTCCCTGGACGCCGCGCTTGCATGGCGTCCAGAGGAGGTCTACCTGTACCCCCTCTACGTCCGTCCGCTGACGGGTCTGGGACGCCGCGCCCAAGACTGGGACGACCAGCGCCTCACCCTGTACGGCATCGGCCGTGACCACCTTCTTGCCGAAGGCTACGAGCAGGTGTCGATGCGGATGTTCCGGCTCCCCGGAGACGCCGCCAACGGCACCGAGTACTGCTGCCAGACGGACGGCATGGTCGGGCTCGGCTGCGGAGCCCGCTCCTACACCTCCCGCCTGCACTACTCGTTCGAGTACGCGGTGGGGGCCGGCCAGGTGCGCTCCATCATCGACTCCTACGTGAGCGAGACCGACTTCACCACCGCCCGTGTCGGGTTCACCCTGGACGGCGACGAGCAACGCCGCCGCCATCTGCTCCAGTCCCTGCTGCAGGCGGCCGGGGTCGACCGGGCCGAGTACCGTGCGCGCTTCGACAGCGACCCACTGGACGACTTCGCGGCCGACTTCGCAGCGTTCGGTGAGCGCGGATGGCTGGAGACGTCCGACACCACGGTGCGGCTCACGCCGGAAGGGCTCGCCTACTCCGACGCCATCGGCCCCGCGCTCTTCTCGTCCGGCGTCGAGGGCCTCATGGACTCCTACGAGGCGCGCTGATGGGGCGGCACCTGACGATCCTCTACCGGGGACCGCTCGCGAGCTGCGACTACGACTGCCCGTACTGCCCCTTCGCCAAGCGCCGCGACACACCGGACCAGTTGCGCGCCGACCGTGCCGCCCTAGAACGCTTCACGGCGTGGGTCGCCGGCTGCGGGCACCCCGTCTCCGTCCTGTTCACGCCGTGGGGCGAGGGGCTGGTGCGCTCCTGGTACCGGCAGGCGCTCACCACGCTGAGCCATCTCCCGCATGTCGAACGGGTCGCGATCCAGACCAACCTCAGCCACCGCGTGTCGTGGACGGCCGACGCCGACCTCACCCGGCTTGCGCTGTGGGCGACCTACCATCCCGGCCAAGTGCCCTACGAACGCTTCCTAGGGAAGTGCCGGGACCTGGCTGAACGTGGCGTCCGGTACAGCGTCGGCATCGTCGGCCAGCCCGAACACCTCGACGCCGCCCGCCGCCTGCGCGCCGACCTGCCCACCGGCACCTACCTGTGGGTCAATGCCGCCGAGGGGCGCGTCTACGACGACGCCGAAGCCGCCACCTGGGCCGAGATCGACCCGCTCTTCCCGCTCAGCCGCCGCCCCCACGCCAGCCGCGGCCTCCCCTGCCGGACGGGGGACACGGTGGTGTCCGTGGACGGCGACGGCACCGTCCGCCGCTGCCACTTCGTCCCGGCCGTGCTGGGCAACCTGTACGACGGCACGTTCCGGGACGCGCTGACCCCGCGCCCCTGCCCGCTCGACGTCTGCGACTGCCACATCGGCTACGTCCACCTGGAGCCCCTCGGGCTCTACGACACCTTCGCCGGCGGCGTCCTGGAACGGATCCCGGCCCTGCTGGAGCGTTGAAGGACGGGCGTCCCTTGGTGACTGGGGAAGTGCGACCAAGGGACGCCCGCGGGCTCAGGTCTGCTTCTCGGGGTGGTAGTCGGCCTCGTCCACGCCGAACGTCCAGGCGACGCCCGCGCGCGCTGTGCGGGTGCCGGGCGGGACGCGCAGATAGTAGGTGCGGTACGTCCCGTCTGGTTCGGGGGTGGAATTGACCACCTCGACCATGACCACCGGCTCGTCGCCGGGCAGGTCGATGGACCACAGGACGCCCGTCTCGTCCCGGTGAAGGGGACGCGCGCCCGTCTCGGCCAGGTACCGGTCGTATCCGAAGATCTCCAGCATGACCCGGCGCAGTTCGGCGTTCGCCTCCGCCGAGATGCGGTCGGCCGTCAGGCCCGTCAACGAGGCCACGAAATCGGGCGGGATGGGCATGCCGCGCCAGGCGTGCAGCGCGAACCCGTCCGGGTAGGCGAGAGCGGGGCCGTCGCCGCGATGCAGCCTCCCAGGCTCGTCACGGTGCAACTCGCTCGGACGTTCCGAAAGGATCACCAGCCGCTCGTACGGCCACCACCAGCCGGCCGACCGGGCGACCTCGGCAAGGCCCGCGAGAGGGCCCTCCAGCCGCCCGAGCGACTCGAACAGCGCCAGCCACGGCGCGTCGTGCTGGCCCAGTACGGCGTCGAGCGTGGCGGCGCGCAGCAGGGACGCCACCTGCTCCTGATCCGGCGCGGGGCGCTCGTTCCCGGCCGCGAGCGACCCGGCGTGGGCCTGCTCGCCGATGGCCGCGCGCACCCGCGTGACCAGCGACTGGACCTGGTCCCACAGGAGGCCGCCCGTCTCGGCCCACGTGCGCGGCCACTGCTCCGGCCCCTGTTCGGAGCAGGCCGCCGCACGCATCGCCTCCCACGGGCGGGTGCGGACGTCCGCGAGGACGCTCCCGCCCGCCGGCCCTTCACCGAGGTCGGCGCGGGCCTGCTCGACCAGCTCGTCCAGCCCCGCCGTCTTCAGCGCGTCGCCGTGCCCCGCCAGGACGGCCGCCGCGACAGCCCCGCGCGCGGGGGAGGGGACCCACACGTACCGTTCAGGGGCGGGCAGGCCCGCGGAGGCGTAGGCGGAGGCGACCCCCGCCTCGGCCAGGGCGCGGTCGGCGGGGCCGGTGCCGAACGCCGCCGCCTGCCAGTCGCCGACCACGAAATGGGTCTCGCGCAAGGTTCCGGTGACCATCCCGCTCCCTCAGTCCGCCACGACGCGCACGGCGCCGGGCACGTACTCGCGCTGGCGGACCACCCGGTACCACCCCTTGGGCAGCGTGATCGCCGCGTGCTCCTCATGCACCAGCCGCCCGCCGGACGGCAGGTGCAGATGGTCCGGGGCGAGCGGGTCGGGGGTGCGCAGCAGCGAGCCCGGCGCGGTCAGCGCGTGCGCGTGCCCGGTGGCCTCGCCGAGGGCCAGCACCATGCGTCCCCGGCCGTCGCGCGGAGTGGGCGGCAGGTCGCGCACGGACCGCGGGACCGCCTCCTCGGACACGGGCAGGATCAGGATGTCTCCCTGTCGGTACATGCCGCGAACGTAACGTCCGCCACCGACAGAACGAGGGCTCAGAAACCGCGCGTACGGCGGGCCGCGGGACGGGCCCACCGTCCAGACGCGCCGAGGCCGACGCGCTGGAACGCGCGGACCAGCTCACCACCGAGGTTCACGCCGGCGCCCAAGGCCAGCGCCACGGACACGGCCCCGATGAGGCTCAGCACACCCGTGTTCGGGGAGCCCGTGTTGAGCTCCACCATGCTGCGGTACAGCGCGGTCCCGGGCAGCAGAGGGCCGATGGCCGGGACCACGTAGGGCATGACGGGTTGCTGGTTTCTTCGCGCCAGCCAGTTCGCCGCAACACCGACGACCGTCGCCGCCACCGCCGCCGCCAGCACCGGGGGAACGTTCCACCCGCGCGACAGGACGTACAGCACCCAGATGAGCGCACCGCCCAAGGCCGCCGCCAGCAGGACCTGCTTGGGCGCGGCAAGGGATATCGCGAACGTCACGGAGATCGCCGCCGCCGCGATCACCGCGACCGGCCGCAGCTCCGCCGCCGGCGTGGGCAGGTGCTTGACGTCGATGGGGACGTTCAAATTGACCGCGAGGTAGACGACCGCGCCGAGCCCGGCGACGATCGCGGCGATCATGAAGAAGACCTCCAGGACCCGCGCCCCGGCGCTCACCAGGTCGCCGGTGATGCCGTCCTGAATGCTCGCGACGAGGGGGCGTCCCGGCAGCAGCGCCAGGATCGCGCCCGTGACGATGGTGGAGGCGTCCTTCGGATTGCCCAGGGCCACCACGATGACCGCGGCTCCCGCTCCTATCGCGGCGGCGACCGTCAGCTGGAAGAACTCCGCGATGCCGCGCCGCGCCAGCGCCGCGGCGGTGCGGTCGCCGAGCACCGTCGCGATGAACGCGGTCGTCGCGACGAGCGGCCCACCACCGGACAGCACACTGCCCGAGGCGGCGATGAGGCCCAGCGACACGACCATCAGCCACGCCGGATAAGGCGCGCGCCCGCTCTTGATCCCCGCGAGGCGCTTGTGCGCGTCGTCCAGTTCCAACATGCCGATGGAGGCGTCCTGGACGAGATCATGCAGCGCCGTAAGGCGCCAGTAGGCCGGGGTACGGCGCCGGATGGCACGCGTCCCCGTCATCGGCGGCGCCCCTTTGCCCGGGTGGGCCGACACCAGAAGGCTCGTCAGCGTGACCTGGACCTCGCACCGGGGAAGCTCATAGGCAACGGCCAGGCTGAGCATCGCCTCGTTGACGCGCTCGGTGGTCTCACCGCTCGCCAGCAGCAGTTCACCGACGCGCAGGACGAGATCGACCGCACGCGGGTCGACGACCTCACCGGGCTCTTCCTCTGGCGGTTCCGGGGGATGCCCGTCCATCAGGACCTGCCAGGTCCGCCGCAATCGTTCGGCAGCGCGCATTGCCCCCGCTGTGTTCCTTCCCCGCCGTCACCTGATCTTGACCAGCAGGCTACCCACGCACTCGCGGCCGCAACGCCCCGGCTCCCACCCGCCTTTTCCACAGAACGCGTTTTTGGTGCGGTGTCTTCCACGGCGCTGGTACCAAGGACACATGAGCACTTCAGACGGGCTCCGGGACGATGCCGAGCGCTGCCTGCGCGCCCTCGCCGGCGACCACGCGCGGCTCCGCGACGACCAGTGGACGGCGATCAGCGCGCTCGTCGTCGACCGCCGCCGCGCCCTGGTCGTGCAGCGCACCGGGTGGGGCAAGTCGGCGGTGTACTTCGTGGCGACCCGGCTGCTCCGCGAGCGCGGCGCCGGCCCCACCGTGATCGTCTCGCCGCTGCTGGCGCTGATGCGCAACCAGATCGAGGCCGCCGACCGGGCCGGCATCCACGCCCGCACGATCAACTCGTCCAACACCGGCGACTGGGAGCAGATCTTCGCCGAGGTCGAGGCGGGCGCGGTCGACGTGCTGCTCGTCAGCCCCGAACGGCTCAACAACCCCGACTTCCGCGATCTCGTCCTGCCGAAGCTCGCCGCCGGGGCCGGGCTGGTCGTGGTCGACGAGGCGCACTGCATCTCCGACTGGGGCCACGACTTCCGCCCCGACTACCGGCGGCTGCGCACCCTGCTCGCCGAGCTGCCGCCCGGCATCCCCGTCCTCGCCACCACCGCGACCGCCAACGCCCGCGTCACCCAGGACGTCGCCGAGCAGCTCGCCGGCGACGACGCCCTCGTCCTGCGCGGCCCGCTGGAACGCGAGTCGCTGCACCTCGCCGTCGCCGCGCTCCCCACCGCCGAGCAGCGCATCGCCTGGCTCGGCGAGCACCTCGCCGACCTGCCCGGCTCCGGCATCATCTACACGCTCACCGTCGCCGCCGCCCACGAGATCACCGGGTACCTCCGCGACCGGGGCCACGAGGTCGCCGCCTACTCCGGCCAGACCGAGCAGGCCGAACGCCTCCAGGCCGAGCAGGACCTCCAGGACAACAAGCTCAAGGCCCTCGTCGCGACCAGCGCCCTCGGCATGGGCTTCGACAAGCCCGACCTCGGCTTCATCGTCCACATGGGCGCGCCGCAGTCCCCGGTGGCGTACTACCAGCAGATCGGCCGCGCGGGCCGCGGCGTCGACCGCGCGGAGGTCATCCTCCTCCCCGGCCGGGAGGACCGCGACATCTGGGCCTACTTCGCCAGCCTGGCGTTCCCTCCGGAGCAGACGGTCCGCACCACCCTGGAGGTCCTCGACTCGACCGACCGCCCGCTCTCCACCGGCGCCCTCGAACCGATGGTCGACCTCACCCGGGCCCGCCTGGAGATGATGCTCAAGGTCCTCGACGTGGACGGCGCGGCCCGCCGCGTCAAGGGCGGCTGGACGTCCACCGGCCGGCCCTGGAGCTACGACCGCGAACGCTACGAGCGCGTCACCGCCGAGCGGCGCCGCGAGCAGCAGGCGATGCTCGACTACATCTCCACCACGGGCTGCCGCGAGGAGTACCTCCGCCGCCAGCTCGACGACCCGGCCGCCGCCCCCTGCGGCCGCTGCGACAACTGCACCGGCCGCCACTGGCCCACCGACGTCGCCCAGGAGAGCGCGACCCGCGCCCGCGACCGCCTGCACCGCCCCGGCGTCGACATCGCCCCCCGCCGCATGTGGCCCACCGGCCTCAAGGACGACCTCGGCGTGTCCGGCCGCATCAAGGCCGACCTCCAGGCCGAGACGGGCCGCGCCCTCGGCCGCCTCACCGACATCGGCTGGGGCAACCGCCTCCGCGACCTGTTCGCCGCCGACGACACCGACGTCCCCGCCGACCTGGTCGACGCCGTCGTCAAGGTCCTCGCCGCCTGGGACTGGGGCACCCGCCCGACCGGCGTCGTCACGATCGGCTCCCGCTCCCGCCCCCGCCTGGTCACCACGTTCGGCCGCCGCATAGCCGAGATAGGCCGCCTTCCGTACCTGGGCGAACTGACCCCACTCGGCGACCCAGGCCCCCGACGCCACAACAGCGCCCAACGCCTCCACCAGGTCTGGCAGAGCCTGGCCGTCCCGGCGCCCCTCACCGAGGCCCTCCAAGACAACCCCGGCCACATCCTCCTGGTAGACGACCGCATAGAAACCGGCTGGACGATGACCGTCGCCACCCGTCTCCTCAAGGAGGAGGGCGCCCAATCAGTCCTCCCCCTGACCCTCGCCACCCCCTCCTAACCCACCCGCCGCATCGCACGCGGCACGCCCACGCCTGCCGCCGCCACCGGGCGGAGTGGCGCAAACGCCCACGCGGCCCGGGCGGCGCGCCTGCGGCCGGATCGGGCCACCGGGGACGGACATCAGAAGCGCTCGCCCGCCTCGATGGCGGGGCCACGGTGAAGGCCCACCGAACCATGAAATTCGCCGGTGTGGTGCCCGGGGGTGGGTTGGTCTCCCTCTCAGGGGGCGGGCGCGGGTTACCCGTACAGGACGATGCGCGTGCGACACCGTGCCGTCCAGGCTGCCGTGCATGAAGTTGATCTCGAAGGGCAGCGGGATGCTGGTGGCCGGGGTCGCCGCGGTGGTGGCGAGTGGGCTGGTCGCCGTGCCGGCGGGACGTGCCGGGACGCCTCAGCGGACGGCGGAGAACGCGTCGGCCGGGTGCGTGCCGGTGCCGGGTGCGGTGTGCGGGACGGTGCGGGTGCCGCTGGTGCGGGCCCGCCCCGGGCTGGGGGACATCACCGTGGCCTACGCGTTGATCAAGCACCGCGACACGTCCCGGCCCGCCAGGGGAACCGTGACCATCAATCCGGGCGGCCCCGGCGATTCCGCGATCGCGTCCGCCTCCACCTATGCCCGCATGTTCGGCGGGCTGCTGAAGGACCATGACCTGCTGCTCGTCGATCCGCGCGGCGTCAACCGGTCCGACCCGGTCAGCTGCGGCGCGCTCGGTTCGCTGCCCGCGACACGCGAGGAGTTCGTGCGGGCGGTCGGCGAGTGCGGCCGGACGCTGGGCGCCGGGGCGCGCGGCTACACCTCCGCCGAGATCGCCGATGACATCGACGCCGTCCGCGCGGAGCTGGGCATCGCGCGGCTGGACTTGATCGGGGAGTCCTACGGCACCTACCTGATGACGGTCTACGCGAAACGGCACCCCGAGCGGGTGCGCTCGCTCGTGCTCTCCAGCGCCTACCCGCTCGCCGTGGACATGTGGGGACGTCCCAACGCGCGGGCCGCCCGCCGGGCGCTGCGGCTGGTCTGCGAACGCAGCGCCGGCGCCTGCGACGGCGACCAGGTGCTCCGCGACACCGCACGGCTCGCCCAGCGGCTGCGCACCCGGCCCGTCTCCTACACGCTGGGCGGACAGCGGCGGCGGCTCGACGACACCGCGCTGGCCTCGATCGTCTACGGGCTGGCCAAGACGGCGCCCGCCGGCCTCGGCGACGTCCCCGCGATGGTCAGCAGCGCACTGCGCTCCGACACCACGATGCTGATCGACGCGGCTCAGAAGACGGCCCCGCTGAGCGGGTCCTCACTGCGTCAGGACGACCCGCAGCCCTTCAACCCCGAACTGGCGGCGACCGTGGTCTGCAACGACTACCCGACGCTGTGGGACCGCGGGGCGCCGGTCCCCCTTCGGCTCCGGCAGTTCGCGGCCGGGCGCGCCGCACTGCCCGAGAGCGACTACTGGCCGTTCGGAAAGCGGGCCTGGACCAGCATGAGCTACGACCAGGGCAACACCTGCGTCCGCTGGCCCGACCGGCACGGCACGGGCCAGCCGACCGGCGGGCCGTTCCCCGACTCCCCGTCCTGGTGACCTCAGGTGACCTGGACGCCAACACTCCGACCGAGACGGGGCGGCAGGCCGCACGCCAGTTCCGCCGCGCCACGGTCGTGGAGGTGCCCAACGTCGGCCACGTGCCCGAACACGAGCCCAGCGGCTGCGTGGCCGGGATCCAGACCGGATTCGTCCGTGACCTGCGAGTCCCCGACACCTCCTGTCTGGCCGAGATCCCGCCCGCGCCGGTACGCCGGGGGTGACGGGTCAGGGGGTGTAGCGGGTCTGGGTGAAGGTGCCCTTGGTGAAGGCGAAGATCTTGGTCGGCTTCACGGCCAGGACGAGGGCTTCGCCCGCCTGGTGGACGAAGCCGGTGTCGGCCACCTCGTACTGCCACTGGCCGGTCCACTTGGTGGTCCAGACGGCGGCGAGGCGTTCGAGGGTGGGGCGGTCCGTGACGCGCCGGGCCTCGCCTTCGACCATGACATCGAGGCCCTGCGTCCAGTCGTTGCAGCCGGTCGTGAGGACGACGTGGGGGTTGTGCGAGAGGTTCACCGCCTTCTGCTCCTCCGGGCCCGTGCAGAAGTGCAGGGCGTCGTCGAGCCAGACCGCCACGAGGGGCGTGACGTGCGGGCGGCCGTCGGCGTGGACGGTCGTGATCCAGAAGAGCTGCGCCGTTTCGAGGGCCTTGAGGGTGGTGGCCCAGGGGGTCGCCTGGGCGGCGGGGTCGCTGAAGCGCTCGTCGAGCTGCGGTGTCGGGTTCTGCATGGTCATTCGCTCCGATCGATGGTGTCGCAGATGATGTGGTCGATGCGCGTCAGCGCCGTGAGGTCGGGCGTGAAGCGGTTGCGCATCACCGCGACGGCCACGCCCGTGTCGATGTCGGCGTAGGCGGCCGAGCCGTTCATGCCCGGCATGCCGAACGTCGATCCGGGGCGCGGGCGGGCGGGACGGTAGTCGCTGAAGCCGAACGCCCAGGTCGCCGGCATGTCCATGACCTCGTCCATGCCGTCGACGTGGACGGCCGCCATGTCGGCCAGGCGGGCGGGGGAGACCAGGTCGACGCCGTCGACGTGGCCCAGGAGGGCGGCGTAGACGCGAGCCGCGCCGCGGGCCGTCATCGTGCCGGCGGACGGGATGTCCGAGGTGAGAACGTCCGGGCGGTTGGCGTATGCGGCGTCGGGTCTGATGCCGGGCGGGAGTGACCGGTCGGCCGGAGCCGGGTCCGGTGGCGGTTCCGTCGGCGGTTCCTGATGGGCGACACGGGGCAGGTGCGCGGTGGGGACTCCGAAGTGCACGTCGTCCCCGACGCCGAGCGGCCGCGTGACGGCCTCGTGCAGCCACCAGGTCAGGGTGCGTCCGGTGGCGCGCCGTACGATCTCGCCGAGCAGGAACCCGAACGTCTGCGCGTGGTAGCCGAAGCGGGTGCCGGGCTCCCACCACGGTTCGGACGCGGCCAGAACGGCGCACATGTGGTCCCAGTCGCACAGGTCCTCGATCGTGGTGTCGTGCGGGGGTGCGGGCACGCCCGCGGTGTGGAGCAGGACGTGGCGGAGCGTCGTCTCGCCCTTGCCGTGGGCCGCGTACTCCGGCCAGACGTCGGCCGCGCGCATGTCGTAGGTGAGCTCGCCGCGCTCCACGAGCACATGGGCCACCGCCGACGCCACGCCCTTGGCGGTGGAAGCGGCGTAGAAGAGCGTGTCGGGTGTCACCGCGTGCTCAGGGGCGGCCATGCCCGCGACGACGTCGGCGACCGTCCGTCCGTTGTGGACGACCGCGATCTGCAGGCCCACCTCGGCGCCGGACGCCACCAGATCATCGGCCGCGTCTTGGAGTCTCTCCTGGAGGGACGTCATTGGACGCTCGCGCCGGGGGCTCTGCTCACGGGTCGGCCTGGCGGCGGGAGCACCGTTGTCGCTCGCGGCGGTATGGCGGGGCCTTCGCGGGGCATGGGTGCGGGCTCCTTCGGTCGGGATCGGGCGTCATGGTTCTCGCGGCGTCCATACAGACCTTCGTGCCCCCGCAGATTCATCGGTCCCACAGGCGGTGACTCGGACGTGCCGCCCGCACGCTGGACTGATCGCACCGTCCGGCCCGGAGAGCTACCCGAGCGTGCCCTGCCGACAGCCGTTGCGAGCGGGGCGCGCGCGGTGGGTCCGGTGATCGTGGGCCGCCCGCGCGCCCCCGTGGGCGCGGGCGGGACGATCGGACCGGCCCGTGCGCGCGGCCCCGCGCACGGGCCGGCGTCCGGCCCCGGCGCCGCGGCGGAGAAGGGCCGCGGCGAACGGGAGTCGGGTCGCCGGGCGGCGGCCCCGGTGGCCGGCACCACCGGGGCGCGCCCGGAACGCCGCCGTCCGGTCGGGACGAGGGACGGCGGCGGGGAGCGGCTCGAAAGAAAGTGTCCTAGAGGTCAGAAAACTCTGTCCAGCTGTTTGCAAGAACATCTTTAGATAAGTTCAGTGGGAAATGTCATCAGTTCCCGCCCAGCTGGCCGCATGGCCATTTGTCGTCGGACCGGTGGAACAGGTAGTAATGTCCCTCACCGTGTCACCGACCCTCGACGCCCTCCTGGACGGTCCGTCCGGGCTGCTCGACATGACGTTCGACCAGCTGCGGACGCTCCTGGTGGTGCATGAGACCGGGTCCGCGCTGCGGGCCGCGCGGGTGCTGGGGCGCGAGCAGTCCAGCGTCCAGAAGCAGCTCGACATACTGAACCGCAACAGCCAGAACCTCTGCGGCGAGGTGCTGACGGTCCGCCAGGGGCGCGGCAAGGACTTCCTGTTCACCCCCACCGGCGAGGCCACCGTCGAACTGGCGCGCATGACGTTCGACAAGTGGCTGGAATCCATTCACCTGAGCCGGCGCAGGCTGGGGCGGATGCTGACCGTCGGCACCACCGAGTTCACCCTGCCGATCGTGTCCCGGGCCTGGAACCGGGTGTCGGAGGAGTTCCGGCAGCGGGAGGTGGAGTTCAAGGTCGCCCACGTCCGCACGAAGGACGTGTGGTCGCGGCTGGAGAACCGGCAGGTCGACCTCGTCTGCGGGAGCATCGTCAGCACCCCCGAGGGCGATCTGCGGCTGAAGGAGTACGAGGTCATCGAGTACGCGCGGGGCCAGGCGCTGCTGCTGACCAACCTGCCGGAGAGCGAGCTGCCGGACGGGCCCGTCGAGACCAGCGCGCTCGGGCGCGTCCCGCTGGTGGTGCCGCCGGCCGGGCTGGTCGCCGACCTGCTCGCCACCTGGTACGGGCCGCACTACCGCGACCGCCTCAACGTCGTCGCCGACATCGACGACGTCCACTACGGGCTGTCGCTGCTGCGGTCCGGGTTCGTCCGCGGCTGCATGATCGTCACCGGGTCGATCGGGCGGGGCATGGCCGCGCAGGACGATCCCGACGCGGTGCCGCTGCGCGCCATCGGGCTGCACGACGACCTGGAGCCCAAGGCCGAACTGATGACGGGCGCGTTCGTCCGCCGCGCCGACCTGGAGCGCTACGGGCCGGGGCACCCCCTCAACCGCCTCTGGGCGGCGGTCAAGGAGGACGTCCGCACCTACACCCCGCTCGCCTGACCCCGCGCCCGGACCCAACTCGAGCGCCCGGGCCCTACTTGATCTGGTTGTCGACCACGTCGAGGGTCGGGCGGGCGCCGAGGTGCTTCATCGCGCGGGCGGCGAGCCGGCAGCCGGCGGTGAGCGCGTCGGCGGGCTGCTTGCCGTCCAGCCAGGGCGGCAGGAACCCGGCGACGAACGCGTCCCCGGCGCCGGTGCCGTCGATGATCTTCTCGACGGGTTCGGCGGCGACGGTGACGGGCTCGGGCCGGCCGTTGGTGTACCAGAGGGCGCCGTCGGAGCCGTTCTTGATGACGACCTGCGGATACCAGGCGGTCAGCACCTTGGCGGCCTGCTCCGGCGTGTCGCGGCCGGTGAGGATCTCGGCCTCTTTGGCGTTGACGACCAGCAGCCGCGCGCCCTGCGTCCACTCCAGGAACGGCTCGGCGCCCATCCGCTTGAGCGGGGAGGACGACCCGCCGTCCACCGAGACGGACATCTGCGCCTTGCGGGCGAGGTCCAGGGTGTGGATGGCGGCCTTCCGGGAGCCCTCGTTGATCAGCGAGTAGCCGGACAGGTGCAGGTGCGTGCCCTGGTTGAACAGGTCTTTGCAGCGCTCGATGTCCTCGGGGAGGAGCGCGCCGTTGGCACCGGGATCGGACAGCATCGTCCGGTCGCCTTTGTGCGTGACCATGACCACGCAGGTGCCGGTGGGACGCTCCTGGTCCATGACGAGGCGGGCGTCGACGCCGTACCCCATCATCTCCATGTCCCGGTTCCGGCCCGCGATGTCGGAGCCGCGGCGGCCGACGAACGCGACCTCGACCCCTTCCAAGGCGAGCCAGGCCGCCACGTTGGCGCCGGAGCCGCCCCCGTGGGTCGTTACAGCGGCGGGCGTGTCGCTCCCCTTCGCCAGGGGATACGCGGCACGCGCCACGGTGTCTGTCATGAGATCGCCGACCACGACCACGCGCGTCATGGAGTCATCACCTCGATCAACACGGCCCGCGCGAGCGGCAAGTCTGGACGTGTGCTCGACCGTAACAGCTCCGGAGCCCCGATTAGGTCTCGAACGCGCAGCGAAACGCGGGGAAGACCGTTTTTCCCGGCGCGGCCCCAGGAGCGTCCGTGCCTTACCCTCGGGTACGTGACCGAGCGTTACCCGGATCAGTGGGAGGCCGACGTCGTGCTCAGCGACGGCGGGACGGCCCACCTGCGTCCCATCCGGCCCGATGACGCCGACCTCCTGCGCTCCTTCCACGAGCGGCTGTCCCCGGAGTCGATCTACTACCGGTTCTTCTCGCCGCGCCCCCACCTGTCGGACCGCGACGTCGAACATTTCACGACCGTGGACCACGACCGGCGTGTCGCGCTGATCGCCACGATCGCGGGGGTGATGGTGGCGGTCGTCCGCTATGACCGGCTCGGCGACCGGCCGGAGACCGCGGAGGTCGCGTTCCTCGTGGAGGACGCGCACCAGGGCCGCGGCCTCGGCGCGGTGCTGCTGGAGCACATCGCGGCGGCGGCGCGAGAGCGGGGCGTGCGCCGGTTCGTGGCGAGCGTGCTGCCCGACAACCGCCGGATGACGCGGGTGTTCCGGGAGGCGGGCTACCGGGCGGAGCAGCGGTTCGAGGAGGGCGTGATCGAGCTCGTCCTCGACCTGGAGCCGACCGACACCTCGCTGGAGGTCATGACGGCCCGCGAGCACCGGGCCGAGTCGCGGTCGATCCAGCGGCTGCTGTTCCCCGGGTCGGTGGCGGTGATCGGGGCGAGCCGCGCGGAGCACAGCGTGGGGCAGACCGTCCTGCGGAACCTGCTCGCCGGGGACTTCAGCGGGCCGGTGTACCCGGTGCATCCGACGGCGGTCGCCGTGGCGGGGGTGCGCGCGTACGCGTCCGTCCTGGACATTCCCGACGATGTGGATCTCGCGGTCGTCGCCGTCCGCGCCGACAGCGTCCACGGGGTCGTGGAGCAGTGCGCGGCCAAGGGCGTGCGGGGCCTGGTCGTGGTCTCGTCCGGCTTCGGTGAGGTCGGCGAGGAGGGGCGCGCCAACCAGAAGGAACTCGTCAGCCTCGCGCGCGCGTATGGAATGCGCGTCGTGGGCCCCAACTGCCTGGGCATCGCCAACACCGACACGGATGTGCGGCTCAACGCGACCTTGGCGCCGACCATGCCGGGGCGCGGGCCGGTCGGTTTCTTCTCCCAGTCCGGTGCGCTCGGCATCGCCATCTTGCAGCGGACGGCCGAACGCGGCCTCGGCCTGTCCACCTTCGTGTCCGCGGGCAACAGGGCGGACGTCTCAGGCAACGACCTCATGCAGTACTGGGAGGAGGACCCGGCGACCAAGGCCGTCCTGCTGTACCTGGAGTCGCTGGGCAACCCCCGCAAGTTCGCGCGGCTGGCGCGCCGGCTGGGCCGCCGCAAGCCGATCGTCGCGGTGAAGAGCGGCCGCAGCACCCAGGGCGTCCCGCTGGGGCACGCGGCGCGCGCGCTCACGCTGCCCGACCACGCGGTCAGCGCGCTGTTCGAGCAGGCCGGCGTCATCCGGGTCGAGGACCTCGCCGAGCTGTTCGACGTCGCGCAGGTGCTGGCCTACCAGCCCCTCCCCGCCGGGGACCGCATCGCGATCATCGACAACTCCAACTCGCTCGGGCTGCTCGCGCAGGACGAGGCGGTGGCGCACGGCCTGCAGGTCAGGCCGCGCATCGACCTCGGCCCCGGCGCGGACGCCGACGACTACGAGGCCGCCCTCGCCGCCGCGCTCGACGACGACACGGTGGACGCGGTCGTGGCGCTGTTCACCCCGCCGACGATCGGCGGCTACGACGTGCGCGTCCCGGAGAAGATGCTCCGGCTCGCCGCCGGCGCCGGCAAACCGGTCGTCGCGACCTACCTGGGCACCGAGGGCATGCCCGCCGAACTGCGCGTCCCCGGCCCGGACGGGATGCCCGCCGAGGGCTCGGTGCCGTCCTACACCTCGCCTGAGGACGCCGTGCGCGCCCTCGCGTACGTGATCAGGTACGCGCAGTGGCGGCGGCGCCCCGCGGGCCGCATGCCGGTGTTCGAGGACGTGGACCGCGACCGCGCCCGCGTCCTCGTCGCGGAATGGCTCGGCGACGGCGGCCCGGTGGACGTCCCGGCGAAGAAGGCGGCGGAGCTGCTCGCCTGCTACGGCATCGAGGTCGCCGACGGCGGGGACGGCGTGCCGACCCGCGTCGTCGTCCGGGAGGACCGCTCGTTCGGCGCGCTGATCTCGTTCGGCATCGCCGACGAGACCGCGGAGCTGCTCGACGACCGCGCCTACCGGCTGTCCCCGCTCGCGGACGTGGACGCCGCGGAGATGATCCGCGCGATCCGCACGGCGCCGCTGCTGCTCGGCCACCGGGGCGCCGAACCCGTGGACGTCAAGGCCCTCGAACGGCTGCTGCTGCGCGCGTCGCGCCTCGGCTACGACCTCCCCGAGGTGGCGCGCCTGGAGCTGGACCCCGTCATGGTGGACGGCCACGGCGTCACGGTGCGCGCGGTGAAGCTGACGCTGGAGCGCCCCCTCGGCCCCCGCGCCGAAATGGGCCCCCGCCGCCTCTGAGGCGCGGCCTGCTAGCCCGGTGGGCCGGGCGGGCGCGGCTCCGGGGTCGGCGGGACGGGGTCTGGCTCCGGTCCTGGCGGGATCGGCTCCGGCGGCGGCGCCGGGGGAGTCGGCTCCGGCGCGGGGCCGGGCGGCGTGGGCTCCGGCGGCGGCCCCGGCGGGACCGGTTCGGGCGACGGGCCGGGCGGAACGGGCCCGGGCGGCCGCGGCGGCGGGCCCGGGTAGGGGCCCGGCGGCGGTTCGGGAGGCACCGGGGGCTCCGGCGTGGGGGCCGGGTCCGGGGTGGGCGGCGGCACCGGCGGCGGGGTCGGCAGTGGATGCTCGTCCATGCCCCCCACCTACCCCGCGGGGGCGCGAATGACCGCGCGGCGGGCCGTCATGTGCGCGTCCGCCACGGACAGGGCAGGATGGGGCCATGAGGGAAACCCGAGCGACCGCCAACGGGTTGCGCACGGCGATCGAGCGCAGCGGTTACTACCCGGCCCTGGTCGCGGACGCGGTCGAGTCGGCCGTCGGTGACGAGCCCGTCGTCGCCTACGTCGTGCACCACGAGGCGACCTTCGACCCGGCGATGGAGGTGCGGCGGCACGTGACCGTGCTCGTGCTGTCCGCGACCCGGCTGCTGGTGTGCCACACCGACGAGCATCCGCCCGGCGAGGGCATGGCCCAGCCGCACGCGTCCACCACCACCGAGGCCGTCAAGCTGGAGCGCGTCCAGTCGGTCGCGGTGACGCGGGTCGTCCCGGACCCGGCGTCCTACGTGCCGGGCGTCCCGCCCACCGAGGTCGTGCTGACCATCGGCTGGGGCGCGATCGCCCACATCGATCTCGAACCCGCCACCTGCGGCGACGAGAACTGCGAGGCCGACCACGGCTACACCGGGAGCGTCACCGCCGACGACCTGTCCCTGCGGGTCAGCGAGGCGGCCGACGGCGCGGACGCCGTCACCCAGGTCCTGGCCTTCGCCGAGGAGCTCTCGGCGGCGACCGCCCGGTGACCGGAGTGGAGCGCCAGCGGAGCGTAGGGAGCCGGGCGGTCCGCTTTTGCGGGGGGTGTGGGGGGTCGCCCCCCACGGGGAGGACGGCCCGGTGACCGGAGTGGAGCGCCAGTTGCCTCCCACGGGGAGGGTCGCCCGGTGAGGGAGGTTCCTGTACCTCGGTATGGGGCCGGGGCGCTTTCTGATCTTCCCGGGTCGGTGCTGGCGGCGCTCGGCGTGCCGGGTGCGGTGAACGTGCTGGGGCTGCCCGAGTTGCCGCGCGCGTGCGTTCTGCTCGTGGACGGGCTCGGCTGGGAGCAGCTCAGGGCGCATCCGGACGAGGCCCCCTTCCTGAACGCGATGGACGGCGGCCCGATCACGGCCGGGTTCCCGGCGACGACCGTCACCAGCCTGGCGTCGCTGGCGACGGGGGCGCCGCCCGGCGGGCACGGGCTGCTGGGCCTGCAGGTGGCGGTGCCCGGCACCGGCCGGCTGCTGAACTGCCTGCACTGGAAGGACGACGACCCGGATCCGGCGGCGTTCCAGCCCGTCCCGACCGCGTACGAGCGGGCGGCGGCGGACGGCGTCGAGGTCGGCTACATCTCGCTGCGCCAGCACAAGCGGTCGGGGCTGAGCCGGGCGACCGCCCGCGGCGCCGAGTACCTGTCCGCCGAGGGCCTCGGGCAGCTCGTCGGGCGCGCCGAGGCGGCGCTGCGCCGCGGTGACCGCGCCTACGTCACCGCCTACCACGCCGACCTGGACGGGACCGGCCACCGCTTCGGCGTCGGGTCCGCCGACTGGCGGCACCAGCTGCGGTTCGTGGACGTGCTCGCCCAGCAGATCGCGGCGGTGCTGCCGCCGGGTGCGGCCCTGTACGTGACGGCCGACCACGGCATGGTCGACCCGTCCGAGCGGGTGGACGCCGACACCGTCCCCGAGCTGCGGGACGGCGTGGCGCTCCTCGGCGGGGACGCCCGCGCCCGGTACGTCTACAGCGAGCCCGGCGCCCACGACGACGTGCTCGCCGCCTGGACGGCCTTGCTCGGCGACCGCGCCTGGGTCGTGCCGCGCGAGCAGGCCGTGGCGGACGGCTGGTTCGGCCCCCTCGGCGACGGCATGCGCGAGCGCATCGGCGACGTGATCGCCGTCCCGCGCACCGATCTCGCGATCGTCGCGTCCGAGCGGGAGCCGTGGCTGAACCGGATGGTCGGCATGCACGGCTCCCTCGTCCCGGCGGAGCAGCTCGTGCCGCTGCTCGCCACGTCCCGTCCCTGACACACAGCGGATATGAGATGAACCAGGATTCGCCCCTCCCTAATCAGGGCATTTACGCGCAAACTGGCCGTGTGCACCCTCTCATCGAAGTGCCCGCGCTGGACCGGCTGCTCCGGCGGCAGGCGCCCGTGGTCCTGCTGGACGTCCGATGGCATCTGGCGGGTCCGCCGGGGATCGAGTCCTACCGCAAGGGTCACCTGCCGGGCGCCGTGTTCGTCGACCTCGACCGCGACGTGGCGGGCCCGCCCGGGAGCGGCGGCCGGCACCCCCTTCCCGAGCCCGCCGTCTTCGAGGCGGCCATGCGCCGCGCGGGCGTGTCGCACGACAGCCTGGTCGTGGTGTACGACGACGCCGACTCCACCTCCGCCGCCCGCGTCTGGTGGTCGCTGCGCTACTTCGGGCACGACCGGGTGCGCGTCCTGGACGGCGGCTACCGCGCCTGGACGGAGGCGGGCCTCCGGCTGAGCACGGCCGAGCCCGAGGTGAAGCCGGGCGACTTCATTGCCAACCCGGGCCGGCTGCCCGTGCTGGACGCGGAGGGCGCCGCCGAGCTGGCGAAGGCGGGCGTCCTGCTCGACGCGCGCGCCGCCGAGCGCTACCGCGGCGAGCAGGAGCCGATCGACCCGGTCGCGGGTCACATTCCGGGGGCCCGGAACGCTCCGACGTCCGGAAACGTCGGCGTGGACGGCCGTTTCCTGCCGCCCGGGCTGCTGCGCGAGCGCTTCGCCCAACTCGGCGCCACCGACGCCCTCGACGTCGGCGCCTACTGCGGTTCCGGGGTGACCGCCGCCCACGAGATCCTCGCCCTCAACCTCGCCGGCATCCCCGCGGCCCTCTACGTCGGCTCCTGGTCGGACTGGGTGAGCGACCCGTCCAACCCCGTCGCGACCGGCGACGCCTGACCCGGCTCTCACCCGCCCCCTCACCCCGCGCCCATCGCCAGGAAACCGGTGGTGGCCGGGGTGCGGGGGAGCGCGGCGAGGGCCTCGGCGGGGCGGCGGCCGGACGCCACGGCCGCGTGGAAGGCCGCCATGAACTCCGGGGTCGCCTCGTCGCGGACGGGAGTGACGCTGGCGATCACCGTGGCGGTGCCGAGGGCGAGGAGCGCGCCGGCCATGCCGAGGACGGCGTCGCCCTCGCCGGCGCGGCCGATGTCGCAGGCCGACAGCACGACCAGGTGCGGCGCGGCGGCCATCTCGTCGAGGTCGTGCACCATCAGCGGGCCGCCGGCGAGGCGCAGCCGCGAGAACAGGGCATTGCTCTCGCGGAACTCGCCGTGCGCGGCGATGTGGGCGAGGGACGCGCCGTCCAGGGCGTCCCGGACGGCCTCCGCGCGCGCTTGCACGCCCGTCAGGACGCGCGCCTGAGGGTGGAGCCGCTGGAGCGCGGCGACCTCCCGTTCGGCGTGGCGCAGATCGGGACCCGCGACCAGGACGGCGTGCCCGCCGGGAGGAGCCGCCGCATGAGCCTGGAGCCAGGCGCTCGCGGACGGGACGACCGTGAAGGGCCGCCCGGCCAGCGACGGCAGCGCCGCCCACGGCAGGCCGTGCAGGGCGCCGGTCGGGGCGATGACGAGGTCGTGGTCGCCGGTGACAGGGCTCAGCGGGCCGAGCAGGAGCCGGTCGAGGCGCTCCGCCGCGCCGGTGAGGGTCGCGAGGGCCTGCGGGTCGTCCCGTTCGGCGAGGCGGCGCGCGGCGAACCGGAGGAGGCCGGTCTCGCGGTCGACGCCCTCGCACGGCCCGAGGGGGTGGCGGCGCGGCAGCCCGTCCGCGACGGTGACGGCGTGCAGCTCGCCGCCGGTCGCGACCAGCTCGACGAGGACCCGGTCGCCCAGCGCCGCGGCGATCTCGGCGGGCTCGGCGGTGCGGGGCGGCGCGGCCCCGGACGGGCGGCACCGCGTCCGTGACCGGATCCGCGCCTCCAGCGCCCCCAGGTCCGGCGCGAGCGCGGACGGCCCGCCGCCGCGCGCGGTGTCGGCGGTGTGGCCGGCGCTCAGCGCGCGGAGGGCGGCCAGCGCGGCGGCGCGCTCGGGGTCGGCGGGCGGGCGGACCCGCACCGGCCGCGCGATCGCCCGGCGCCGCTCCTCCACGGCGAGCAGTTCCGCCGCCGAACGGGCCAGGGCGAGGCCCATCTCGGCCAGCTCGGCGGCGAACCCGGCCGCGCGGGCGCGCAGGTCGAGCGCGCCGAGCACCTCCGCGTGCTCCTCGGTCACCCGCAGCCCCGCGTTGACGGCGGCCACGGCGCCCTCACGGTCGTGCCGCGCGGCGCGTTCGAGGGCGAGGGCGTGCCAGGCGGCGATCTGGGTGGACGCACGGCCCCGCGAACGCCCGACGGACGACAGCAGGTGCCCGGCGGGCCTGCCCAGTTCCAGCGCAACGCGCGCCGCCACGATGCGGGCCTCGTCGGCGGCGTCGGACCAGCCGCCGCCCTCCAGCCGCTCGGCCGTCGCCGCCGCCGAACGGAGCAGGACCGGGGAGCGTTCACCGCACGCCCATCTGGCCCTGAGTAAGGCGTGCTCGGCCAGGAGCATCCATCCTGTGCGCTCCTGCTCGGCGAACATGGTGCGGGCGTGCTCGGCTGCGGCGGTGGCGTCCTCCGGGTTGCCGCCGGCCAGTTCGGCGTGGGCGAGGAGCAGGAAACCGTCCGCGACATCGCACCCGTACCCGTTCGCCATGGCCGCCTCCAAGGCGGCGGTCAGGACGGGACGCGCCTCATCTGCCAGACCCGCCATGATGAGGGTCTCCGCCTGGTCGAACCGGCACTGCGCCAGGCGCTCACCGGTCAGGCCCGGCTCGGCCTCTGCGAAGAGGCGAAGCGCGCGCGGGGCGTCCCCACGCCGCGATAGCGCGAAGGCCAGGTTGCCCTTCGACATCGCCGTCTGATGGCTCAGCCCAGCGGCCTCACCCACGGCGACGGCCTCCGCCAGGGCCTGTTCAGCACCGTCGTAGTCACCGCGAAAGGCGCACGCCAGACCCAGATTGGTGAGGAGGCCGTTCAACGCGGCCGCGTCATGGCCCTCGCGTAACCGGGGCAGGGCGGCCTCGGCCACCGCATGGGCCTCGTCCAGCCGTCCGGCCCGGGCCAGGGCGCATGCCCTGTTCGCGGCGAGCCTGTCAGCGTCACGGCCGTGCAGAACGGGCTGCGCCTCGTCCGCGCGGGCGAGGGCCTCGTTGACGTCGCCGCGCGCCGTGAGCAGGCCGACGAGGTTCATCCGCACCTGTGCGGCCGTGTAGCCCTCGGCGAGGCGCAGGGCGCGGTCCAGGTGGGCGATGCCCTCGTCCAGCCGCCCCAGCTCCTTGGCCGCCAGCCCCGCCACCCGCAGCGCGAGGACATCGCCGCCGTCGTCGTCGAGCAGCTCTCGCGCCCGCGCCCACGCGGTCGCCGGGTCCGTCGCCGCCAACGCCAGCAGCGCGCTCTCGTCCGGCCCGGTCACAGATGGATCCAGCTCGTCACGATCGAGGAGCCGTCCTCCAGCCGGAACACGAGGCTGACCAGCCCCTCCGGGACGCGCGGGACGCAGAACAGCCCGGCCGGCTCGGTCCGCGCGCTGATCCCGCCCGGCGGCAGGTCGCGGTGCCGGATTTCGACGAGCGCCGCCGCGGACGGGACGAGCCGCCCGCTGATCTCCCGCTCCCGGCCCTGCTCGGCCACCTCGATCTCCACCTCCCGGCCGGGGCAGCTGAACGTCAGCGTCCGGCACGCCCCGCCGCGCACCCCGGCCGCCGTCCGGCCGCCGCGGTCGTGCGCCAGCTCCGCCAGCGCCGCGGCCGGGAGCCGCCACGCGATCGACGCGCGCGCCGCCGCCAGCACGTCGGCGGGCACGGGGTCCAGGACCTCGAAGGCGTCCCGGACCCCGGACATCAGCTCGTCGTCGTTCACGGGACGAGCCTCCGCAGCGCCTCCAGGCAGCGCGCCCGGGTCGGCGCCACGCTGCCGACCGGGATGCCGAGCGCGGCGGCCAGCTCGGCGTGGCTCGGCGCCAGCGCGAACAGCCGCAGCAGCGTCCGGCAGCGGCGCGGCAGCGTGTCGAGCGCGGCGCCGACCCGGCCGAGCCGGTCGCGGTCGGCGACGACCCGCTCGGGGCCCGGCTCCGGCCGCCGGGGCGCCGGCACCAGCGGCACGTCGCGGCTCCTGCGCCGCACCAGCCGCAGGCTCTCGTTCCGCGCCGTGGTGGCCAGCCAGCAGCCGGTGGCCGCCGGGTCCCGCAACCCGTCGATCCGCTCCACCAGCCGCAGCCACGTCGTCTGCACCACGTCGCCCGCGTCGGCGTCGTTCAATCCGTGCGAGCGGGCGATCGACCACAGCAGCGCGCTGTGCCGCTCGACCAGCCGGGCCCACGCGTCACCGTCGCCGCCGCGCGCCCGGACCACCAGCTCGTCCGTTCCGTCCTTATGGGCCACCGAAGTCTCCTCCCGAGGCCCCCCGCTTATTGCTGACCCTATGCCATCGAACGCTGACTGTCAGTATCACTTTGCGACCCGATGACGACGCCCAGGCCCGCGCGGACGGGATGGGCCGCCGGATCGAGCACGCGGTCGGCCGCCGCGACCGCGCCGACGCCCTCCGCCCCCGCGAGCCCGGCGATCCGGCCCGCGACCGCCGGCGCCGCGAACGACGTCCCGCTCCACGTCGCGTAGCCCGCGAACCGGTCGGGGTCGATGCCGCGCACCGGCGGCCGCGCCCCGTCGAACGAGACGAACGTGCTGGCGACGTCGACGCCCTGCGCGCACGCGTCGACCCACCAGCCGTGGTTGGAGAACCAGGCGCGGTCGTCCCCGTCGAGCGCCCCGACGCCGATGACCGGCTTCATCGCGGCGGGCCAGAACGGGCGGTCGGTCGCCGCGTTCCCCGCGCACGCCACCACGACCGTCCGGCGGCCGAGCGCGGCGACGGCCTGGGCGACCACCGGCGACGGGCGGTCGTCGTAGGTGTGGCAGCCGAGGGAGAGGTTCACCACGTCGGCGCCGCCCGACTCGGCGACGGCGGCGAGCGCCCGGATCACGTCCAGTTCGTCGCCGACCCCGTCCCCGCCGATGACCCGGCGGACCCGCAGCCGCGCCGCCGGCGCCTGCGCGAGCACCACGCCCGCGACGAACGTGCCGTGCCCGGCCTGCGCGTCCAGCGCGTAGTCGAGATCTTCGTCGAGGACCTCCGCGTCCTCCGCGCGCTGCTTCCGGTACCAGTCGGCGCCGGAGTACCAGGGGTGCGGTGCGAGGCCCGTGTCGAGGATCGCGACCGTCACCTCCCGCCGCGCCTGGACGGCCTCCGGCGCGGGCAGGGGCGCGGCCGGACGGGGCAGGTCGGCGGGCCCGCTCCACCACATCGGCTGGCCGAGGACGAGGTGGTTCGGCGCCGCGCTCAGCCGCCGGGACCGCGCACCCCTGCCGGGTCCGCCCGCCGCCAGCATGGCCGCGACCTCGCACACGTCCACCTTCGCGGGGGCGCGCAGCCGCAGGCGGGAGACGCCGTACTCGTCGTGCCGTGCGTCGGACCAGCGCCGGAGGACGTCCTCGGCCGCGCCGGCGTCCCGCCCGGCGACGAGGATCTCGTCCCGGCGGATCAGCGCCGGGCGGCCCGGCAGCGGCTCCACCACCACCGCGCCGGGATGCCGGGCGAGCACCCGCTCGATCCGCGCCTGCTGGTCGAACATCCGTCCTCGCTTTCGCCCCGGCGGCCCCCGCGGTCATGGTGCCGGATCATCGACGCACCGTCACTGGAAACGAACGGAAAGTTCCTGGCGGTGAGGGGCGTCGCGGTGGTCGGCGACGGCCCCACCGGGTTGCGTGCTTTCGTCGCGGACCGCTCGCGGAGGGCCTACCCTTGTCGCGCGGACCCGGTGAACGGCGCGCATCGTGCGGTCAAGCGTTCGATAAACAAGGAACTCACGGTGGTGCCAGACGGGCCGATGATGCACAATGAGGGACGCGGACGCCGACTTGGGACGTACGAGGCCGTAGGGGAAGACGAGCCTCGGTACAGATCCAGGAGGTCCGGTGACCGCACGTGGCGTCTTTTACGTCCACTCCGCGCCGCCTGCGCTGAGCCCGCACATCGAGTGGGCCGCCGCAGGTGTTCTCGGTGTGCCCGTTTCCCTTGAGTGGGCAGATCAGGCGGCCGCGCCGGGAACGCTGCGCGCGGAGCTGCATTGGGAGGGCAAGCCCGGTACCGCCGCGGGCATCACCTCGGCGCTGCGCAATTGGAAGCTCGTGCGGTTCGAGGCCACCGAGGACCCGACACCCGGTACCGACGGCATGCGGTTCAGCTTCACGCCGTCCCTCGGGGTCTTCTCCGGCGTCATCGGGGCCAACGGCGACATCCTCGTCCCCGAGGACCGGCTCCGCGCCGTCATGGCCAACGCGGCGGTCGGCAAGACCACGCTGGAGCACGAGCTCGACCGCCTCCTCGGCACGCCGTGGGACAACGAGCTGGAGCCCTTCCGCCGGGCCGGCGACGGCGCCCCCGTCCGCTGGCTGCACGCCGCCGTCTGAGCCCCGCCGGTCCGCGCGCCGCCGCCGCCTCGGCGGCGGCGCCCGGCGCGTGGCCGGCCGGAGCGTGCCCGCCCCGCGACGCGCACGCCCCCACGCCGGTGAACGACCACCGCGCTGACGGGGGCGTGCGCGCCGGCCGAGGGCTTGGGACGGCAACGGCCCGGTGAGCCGTGAGGCTCGCCGGGCCGTTGCCGTGCGTGGGTGTCAGAGGGCGCGCTGGAAGGCGACCGACACGTTGTGGCCGCCGAAGCCGAACGAGTTGTTCAGCGCCGCCGCCGGACCGTCGGAGATCTTGCGCGGCTCGTCCCGGACGATGTCCAGGTCGGCCTCGTCGTCGAGCTCCTCCAGGTTCGCGACGAAGGGGATGAGCCCCTCCTTCAGCGCGAGGACGGTGAACACCGACTCCAGGGCGCCGGCGCCGCCGAGCAGGTGCCCGGTCATCGACTTGGTGGCGGTGACGGCCACCTGGCGGGCGGCGTCCTCGCCGAGGCCCGCCTTGATGGAGGCGAGCTCGGCCACGTCGCCGGCGGGGGTGGAGGTGGCGTGCGCGTTGATGTGCACGATGTCGGCCGGCTCCAGCCCGGCGTCCTTCAGCGCGCGCTGCATCGCCTTGGCCTGCCCGGCGCCGCTCGGGTCGGGCAGGACGATGTCGTAGGCGTCGCCGGAGTAGCCGCAGCCGGCGGCGATGCCGAGGACGCGGGCGCCGCGGGCGCGGGCGTGCTCCTCAGACTCCAGGATCAGCACCGCGGCGCCCTCGCCGAGGACGAACCCGTCGCGGTTCTTGTCGTAGGGGCGGGACGCGCGCTCCGGCGCCTCGTTGCGGGTCGACATCGCGCGCATGGCCCCGAACGAGGCCATCTGCAGCGGGTGTATGCACGACTCGGTGCCGCCGCAGATCACCACGTCGGCGCGGCCCGCGCGGATCATGTCGATGGCGTAGCCGACGGCCTCGCCGCTGGACGCGCAGGCGCTGACCAGGGCGTGCGAGCCGGCCATCGCGCCGAACTCGATGCCGACGTGCCCGGAGGCGCCGTTCGGCATCAGCATCGGGACGGTGAAGGGCGAGACCCGCGACCAGCCCTTCTCGCGGTAGACGTCATAGCTGTTGAGGGCGGTGTGCAGGCCGCCGATGCCGCTGGAGAACACGACGCCGAGGCGCTCGCCGTCGACGGTGTAGCCGCCGTCCACGCCGGCCTTCTCCATGCCCTTCTGCGGCTTGCCGCCGGTCGACGGCGCGAACCCGGCGTCGGCCCACGCCTCGCGCGCGGAGATCAGCGCGATCGCCTGGTTGCGGTCGAGGCGGCGCATCGCCTGCTTCGGCAGGACCTCGTCCGGCTGGACCTTCAGCGTCGCCGCGAACTGGACCGGCAGCTGATCGACGCCCTCCCAGTCCAGTCTCCGGACCCCGGATTCTCCGGCGAGCAGGGCGGACCAGGTCGACGGCAGGTCTCCGCCGAGTGGGGTCGTTGCACCGAGACCGGTCACCACGACTCTGGTCTGGCTCTTGCTCATACTGGGTGCTCCTTGCGGACTGGGAGGGGAGAAGGGCGGGCGCGCCGCCTTCCGGCCGGGCCGGCGGCGCGCCGTCCCGAGGTGCTAGCTCTGCAGGTTCTGGACGAAGTTGACGACGTCCTTGACCGTCTTCAGGTTGCGCAGCTCGTCGTCGGGGATCTCGACGCCGAACTGGTCCTGCGCGGCCACGGCGATCTCCACCATCGACAGCGAGTCGATGTCGAGGTCGTCGATGAAGTTCTTCTCGGGGGTCACCTCGGCCTTGTCGATGCCGACGATGTCGTCGATGATCTCGGCGAGGCCGGTCAGGATCTGCTCTTCGGTGGCGACTGCCATGGTTCTGCGTTCTCCTTCGGTGGGTTGGTCCAGGCCCGGCGGGCAGGCGTGACGGCCTACGGGATCTGGATGACTTGGGCAGCGTAGGACAGTCCGGCCCCGAAGCCGACCAGCAGGGCCGGGGCGCCGGACGGCACGTCGCCGCGTTCGATCATGCGGGAGAGCGCCAGCGGGATGGAGGCGCCCGAGGTGTTGCCGGAGTGGACGATGTCGTCGGCCACGACGGCGTTGGCCGCCTTCACCTTGCGGGCGATGGCCTCGATGATGCGCAGGTTGGCCTGGTGCGGGACGATGGCGGCGAGGTCCTCCGGCTTGACCCCGGCGCGCTCGCAGGCCTGGAGCGCGATGGGGGCGATGGCGGTGGTGGCCCAGCGGAACACCGCCTGGCCCTCCTGCCGGATGAACGAGTGCCGGTCATCGATGATGATCTTGTCGTACTTGTCGCCGGCGCTGCCCCACACCACCGGGCCGATGCCGGGCGAGTCGCTGCCGCTGACGACCGCGGCGCCCGCGCCGTCCGCGAAGATGATGCAGGTGGAGCGGTCGGTCCAGTCGATCCACTGGGACATCTTCTCGGAGCCGATGACCAGCACGTTGCGGGCGCTGCCCGCCTGGACGGCGGCGCTGGCGGTGGCGAGGGCGTAGCAGAACCCGGCGCAGGCGGCGTTGAGGTCGAACGCGCCGGGCGCGTCGATGCCGAGGCGGTGCGCGACGAGCGCGGCGTGGCTCGGCATCGGCGACTCCGCCGAGCAGGTCGCGAGGATCACGAGGTCGATGTCGGACGGGTCGAGGCCGCTGCCCGCGAGGGCCTTGCCGCCCGCGTGCACGGCGAGTTCGACGATGCCCTCGTCGTCGCCGGCGATGCGCCGCTCGGTGATGCCGACGCGGCTGCGGATCCACTCGTCGCTGGTGTCGACGGTCTCGGCCAGCTCGTCGTTGGTGACGATGCGGGCCGGCCGGTAGTCGCCGAAGGCGAGGACGCGGGCGCCGGCGGTCGGCGCGGGGATCGTGAGCCCGGCGGTCATGACGCGTCCGCCTTGATCAGCTCGCGGGCCTTGTCGAGGTCGTCGGGTGTCTTGAGGGCGACCAGCGGGACTCCCTTCAGCTCGCGCCGGGCGAGGCCCGTGAGGGTCCCGGCGGGCGGCAGCTCGATGATGCCGGTGACGCCGATCTCGCGCATCGTCTCCATGCACGCGTCCCAGCGGACGGGCGCGCTGACCTGCTCGACGAGCCGGGCCACGAAGTCGCCTCCGCCGGTGACGGCGGTGCCGTCGCGGTTCTGCAGCAGCGTGGTGCGCGGGTCGGCGGCGCGGACGCCGGCGGTGAGCCGGCGGAGCGTGTCGACGGCGGGCTCCATGTGCTCGGTGTGGAACGCGCCCGCGACCGACAGCGGCCGGAGCCGCGCCTTGGCGGGCGGCTCGTCGGCGAACGTCGCGAGCCGCTCCATCGTCCCGGCGGCGACGATCTGGCCGGCGCCGTTGACGTTCGCGGGGGTGAGCCCGTGCTTGTCGATGGAGGCGAGCACCTCGTCGGTGTCGCCGCCTAGCACCGCGGTCATCCCGGTCTCGGTGACGGCGGCGGCCTCGGCCATCGCCCGGCCCCGCTCCCGGACGAGGACCAGCGCGGTCTCCGGCGTCAGGACCCCGGCGATCGCGGCGGCGGCGAGCTCGCCGACGCTGTGCCCGGCGACGGCGCCGGGGACGGCGTCCTCGTAGAGCACCTCGTAGGCGGCGAGCGCGGCGGCGACCAGCAGCGGCTGCGCCACGGCGGTGTCGCGGATCTCCTCGGCGTCCGCCTCCGTCCCGTACCTGACCAGGTCGAGCCCAGTGACGGCCGACCACCAGGCGAGACGGTCGGCGACTCCGGGTATCTCTAGCCATGGCTGCAGGAAGCCGGGGGTCTGGGCGCCCTGGCCGGGCGATGCGAGGAGAATCACAGCGTCCAGCATTCCGTCAATGTCCGCTGACCTCGATACCGATCAGCACGAACTTTGGTCGGAACCCTTTGTACGACCCCTACAACCCCTTAGGGCGCGTCCGCCGGGTAGGGGTCGGCCGGGAGGTCAGCCGTGGGCGGAGCGCGTCCCGAAGCGGCCGAGGACCAGGGCGATGCGGAGGGTGAAGGCGTTGCGGCCGTCGGTGGGCGCCAGCCCGGTCAGTTCGGTGACGCGGCGGAGCCGGTACCGGACGGTGTTGGGGTGGACGAACAGCAGCCGCGCGGTGGCCTCCAGCGACGAGCCCTGTTCGAGGTAGGTGGTGAGCGTGTCGAGCAGGGGCGCGCCGGCGGCGAGCATCGGGTTGTAGACGCTCTCCACGAGGTAGCGGCGCGCGTCGTCGTCGCCGTCCAGGGCGCGTTCGGGCAGCAGTTCGGTCGCGTGGACGGGACGGGGCGCGTCGGGCCATCCGGCGGCGGCGCGCAGGCCGGCGACGGCGGCCTGCGCGGAGTGGGTGGACTCGTAGAGGTCGGCGACCTGCGGGCCGACGACGACGGGCCCGGGGCCGCACTTGGCGGCGATGGGGCGGGCCGCCTCGACGGGGTCGATATCACCGCCGACGATGACGATGACGCGGTGCCCCTGCACGCCGGCGAGCACGTCGGCGCGCGCGCGGCGCGCGGCCAGCTGCATCTGGTCGATGGTGACCTCGGGCTCTTCGTCTTCCGGGGTGAACCCCGCGATGACGGTGACGGGCTTGGACGTCCAGCCGAGGGCGGCGGCCCACGAGTGCATGCCGTCGTCGACCTCGCCGCGCAGCACCGCGTTGACGACGAGGGCCTCCAGCCGGGCGTCCCAGGCGGCGCGCGTCTCGGCGGCGCGCGCGTAGACCTGGGCCGCGCCGAACGCCACGTCGCGTGTGTAGCGGAGGATGGCCTCGCGGAGCTGGGCCTCGCCGCCGGGCGCGGCCAGTTCGTCCAGCCGGGTCTCCACCACCTCGATGATGACGCGGATCATGTCGATGGTGTGGTGCAGCTTGATGGAGCGCAGCAGCTCGCGGGGCGCGGTGCCGAACACCTCGCCGGCGATGGCCGGGCGCGTCTTCTCGTTGTTCTTGAACCACTCGACGAACGCGGCGATGCCCGCCTGCGCGACGAGGCCGATCCAGGACCGCTGGTCGGCCGGCATGCGCCGGAACCAGGGGAGCTGCTCCTCCATGCTCGCCAGCGCCGCGGTGCCGAACGTCCCCATGGCCTTCTCCAGGCGCTGGGTGGTCTGGTCGCGGATTTCGGCCTCGTTCGCGGTGTCCACCACCCCAGGGTGCCACTATCCCGATGATGACCCGACCCCGAGTGCCGGACGGGTCAGCCGTGCGTGACCTCGGAGGCGCGGCCGAGCGCGATGTCGGTGAGGTTGCGCAGCGACGCCGAGCCGGGGGCGAGGTAGTCGCTGTGGCCGCCGGATCCGGCGTCGAAGACCCGCGCGCCGAACTCGGGGGAGACCGGGTCGGGGCCGAGGCCGATGCCGAGGAAGCGCACGTGGGGGACGTCCTCCATCCAGTCGGTCGTGCCGCGCCCCGCCCAGACGCGGGCGGTGCTGCTCAGCTTGGACGCCGACCAGGCCGACGTGCCGGGACTTCCGTAGAGGGCGATGTCGGTGACGTGACGCCAGGACGTGCTCTTGGGCGCGTCCAACGCCGCACGGCCGCACACCACCGAGCCGTAGCTGTGGCAGAGCAGACCCACGGTCGCGCTGGGGTTGACCCGGTGCAGGCCCTTCACGAAGTGGTGCAGTTTCCCGGCGCCTTCGTCGGCCCGGTCGTCGGTGAGGACGTCGCTGCTGAACGTCTTGGGCGCCGCGTAGCCGAGCCAGGCGACGACCGCGAGCTCCGGGTCCGTCGCCATGGAACGCGCCTGCGAGTAGACGGCGCGCGCGCCGCCGCCCGGTGTCGACCACGGTTTGCCGCCGCGCGTGTCGAACGCGGACAGCGTGGTGTCGGCGCCGGGGACGAGCACCGCGATCCGCCGCGCCCGGGTGAGGTCGCCGACGACCTCGACGGCGCGCCCGCCGCCGCGCGGGTCGAAGTAGAGGAAGCGGCGTCCGGGCTGGAGGAACGCGCCGAGCGCCTTGCCGCGGTCGGTGTCGCCGACCGACTGCGCCGTCTTCAGCGCCTCCTCGATGGCGCCGCGTTCGGCGGTGTACCGGACGTCCAGCGTCGAGGGCGCCAGTTCGGGGACGCGGACGGGCGCGGCGTAGGGGTCGGCGTGCCCGGTCCCGGCCGTCGTCAGCATGATCACGCCGATGGACGCGGCGCCCGCCAGGGCCCGGCGCAGCCGCCGCGAGCGCGGCCGCCGGACATGCGTCCCCGGCGGCCGCCGGACGTGGGACCCCGGCATCACGGCGTTCGGCGGCATCGTGCGTATGTCTACCATCCAGGGTCGGTGCGGCGGCGCGGCGCCCGTTCGAACCGGCCGGTCAGGGCGCGGAGCACGGCCAGCACCACCGCGAAGGCGGCCAGCCACGGCAGCCGCATCATGATCCATTCCGGGCGGCCGGGTGCCGTGTGCACCCCTTGCAGGCTACCCAACGTGAGGAGCGTCACCGAGGTCACGGCCATCAGCGCGGTCTGGTGCCACAGGAAGACCGTCATCGCGGAGCGGCCGGACGCGTCCAGGACCGACCGCACCCGGGCGTGTCGCGTCCAGCGGGTGAGGGGCCCGTGCAGCAGCACCGCGAGGCCGGTCTGGGCGAGGCCGAACGCGACGGCCGCGAGTGTCGGCGGGCTGAGGTTGGAGACCGCGGCGCCCGGCACGCCGACCATGCTCGCCGGATACCCGGCGAGCAGCACGAGCAGCGCGGTCGCCGCCGTGCCGCCGCCCAGCAGGGCGAGCCCGGCGCGGCGGGAGCGCAGCGCGCCGCGCGCCCAGCCGGTGCCGAGGTAGAACGGCAGGAGCCAGGCGGTGAGGACGGTGGCCCAGCCCGTCCACCCGGGCGTGTCGAGCGCGAAGCGGCCGAGGTCGATCGCGGCGGTCGCCGCGACGAGGAGCGCGGCGCCGCGCGGCCCGAACCGGTCCCACGCGGACGCGATCAGCGGGCCGCACGCCGTCAGCACCACGTACACGCAGAGGAACCACAGCGGGCTCAGGACCAGTTCGAGCATCGTCCGGACGGTGCCGGACGAGAACCCGGCCCACCGCAGGGCGATGGCGGCCGGGATCCACGCGAGGGCCAGGACGGGCAGGGGCCGCGCGAACCGGGTCAGGCGCCGCCGCATCAGCGCTCCCCACGCTTCGCCGGGACGCTGTGACTTCGCCGCAGAGTAGCCGCCGACCAGGAAGAACACGGCGAGCGTCTGGAAGACCCAGGAGATGGGTGCGAGGTAGGGCATCGTCTTCAGCGGGCTGGTGACGTGCAGGTCGCGGCCGGAGGGGTCCGCGACGAACGCGGTGACCAGCCAGTGGCCGAGGACGACGCCCAGGATCGCGAGGACGCGCAGCGCGTCCACCGCGTAGTCGCGTTCCGGCGCGCGGGCCGGGCGAACCTGCGCGCGGGCCGGGCGGACGTTCGCTTCTCGTAAACGCGTGTCAAGCACGGCTGACCTCCGCGGTGCGGCCGAGGGCGATGAGGGTGAGGTTCCGAAGCGCGCGCGAGCCGGGCTTGAGGTAGGCGCTGTGCGGGCCGGTGCCGGCGTCGAAGCGGAGTGCGCCGAAGCGCGGTGAGACGGGGTCCGTGCCGAAGCCGAGCCCCGCGAAGCGGATGTTGGGCACGTAGCGCATCCAGTCGCCCTTGGCGCGGCCCGCCCACACGCGCGCGGGCGTCCCCAGGTCGGAAGCCGTGTCGACGGTCGTGCCGGGGCTGCCGAAGAGCGCGATGTCGTCCACGGGCAGTGGCGAGAGGCGTGGGGCGGCCTTCGCGCAGACCACCGAGCCGTAGCTGTGGCAGAGCAGCGCGAACCGGGCGTTCCCGTTCACCCGGTGGATGCCGGTGAGGAGGCGCTCCAGCCCGCGCGCGCCGTCCTCGGCTCGGCGGCCCGTAAGGACGCCGGGGCTCGGCGTGGAGGGCGAGTCGTAACCGAGCCAGGCGATGACCGCGAACCGTGAGTGCGCGGCGTTCGCGCGAGCCTCTTGGTAGAGGGCTCGGGTGCCGCCGCCGACGAACTTGGGCGAGTCGTAGTTGGCCAGCGTGTTGTCCGCGCCGGGAACGACGACGGCGATGCGGTCGGCGTGCTCCAGGTCGCCGACGACTTCGACGGCCCGTCCAGAGCCGCGCGGGTCGAAGGCAAGGAACCGCCTGCCCGAGCCCAGGAAGGCGGACAGCGCGCGCGCCCGGTCCTCATCGTGGACGCGTTCCGCCGTGGCCAGGGCCCGGCCGATGTCCCGCTCGGTGGTCTGGTAGCGGGCGGTCAGGGCCGGCGCGGACAGCGCGGGCACCGGCCCTGGGGCGGCGTACGGGTCGGCGTGCCCCGCCGCGGGGGCCGCCGAGCCCGCCGCGAGGAGCGACACGGCGGCGAGGGACTGGCGCACACCCGGCATCGGGCCCGTCCTTCCTGGTCAGTGGTTCGCAGCACTGATCAGGAAGGTAGAAATCGGACACCCGGCCGGGGATCACCCGGCGGAGCCGTCTTGCGGCGTGCGACCACGGTCCGACGGCGTGCCACCCGGGTATCAGTCGCCGGGCCGGACGAGCCCCACCTCGTAGGCGTAGACGATCGCCTGCGGGCGGTCCCGGAGCCCCAGCTTCATCAGGATCCGCCCGAAATGGGTCTTGACGGTCTGCTCCGCGACGACGAGCTTCGCGGCGATCTCCCCGTTGGACAGGCCCCGCGCCACCAGCCCGAGGACTTCCGTCTCCCGCTCGGTCAGCTCCTCCAGCCGCTTGCGGGACGGCGCGCGCGGCCCGCCGAGCCGGGAGAACTCCGCGATCAGCCGCCGGGTGACCGACGGCGACAGCAGCGCGTCGCCCGCCGCGACGACCCGCACCGCGTCGGCCAGCTCGGTCGCGGACGCGTCCTTCAGCAGGAACCCGCTGGCCCCCGCCCGCAGCGCCGCGTAGACGTAGTCGTCCAGGTCGAACGTCGTCAGCATGAGGACCTTCGGGGCGTCGCCCGACGTCTCGGACAGGAGCCGGCGGGTCGCCTCCAGGCCGTCCATCACCGGCATGCGGACGTCCATCAGCACCACGTCCGGGGCGAGCTCGGCGATGCGCCGCAGCCCCTCCTCGCCGTTCACCGCCTCGCCGACGACCTCGATGTCCGGCTGGGCGTTCAGCAGCACGCCGAACCCGGCGCGCACCATGCCCTGGTCGTCGACGATCACGACCCGGATCGTCACGTCGTCTCCCGCGCCCTCAGCGGCAGCGTGGCGGTCACGGCGAATCCTCCCTCGGCGGTGGGGCGGGCGGTCAGCTCACCGCCCAGCGCGGCGGCCCGCTCCCGCATCCCGAGCAGCCCGTGGCCGCCGCCGGGCAGCGGCGTGCCGGGGACCTGTCCGGCGGCGGGCGGGCCGTTCACGACGCCGAGCCACACTAGACCGTCATCTCGGGACACTTCGACGTCCACCCGGGAACCGGGCGCGTGCCGCATCGCGTTGCTCAGCGCCTCCTGCATGATCCGGTACGCGGTGAGGCCCACGCCGGGCGGCAGCCCGGCGAGATCGCCCTCCAGCCGCGTCTCGACCCGCAGGCCCGCGCCGCGCGCGTTGCCGACCAGCTCGTCGAGCCGGTCGAGGCTCGGCTGCGGGGCGGTCTCGGCGCCGTCCTCCGCGCGCAGCACGCCGAGGATCCGGCGCAGCTCGGTCAGCGCGTCCAGCGCGGTCGCGCGGATCTCGGCGAGGTCCCGCCGGGTCTCGTCCGGGACCTCCGCGACCTTGTACGGCGCCGCCTCCGCCTGGATCGCGATCATCGACATGTGGTGCGCGACGACGTCGTGCAGCTCCCGCGCGATCCGCTGCCGCTCGGTCAGCACCGCCTCGGCGTCCCGGTGCCGCCGCTCCTGCTCGGCCAGCTCCCGCCGCGACGTCCGCCGCACCCGGACGGCGTAGCCGACCGTCAGCGGCAGCAGGAGCAGCACCGACGCCCCGGCCCCGGTCTCCGGGTCCTTGATCCACACCCCGGCGAAGGAGATGATCCCGACGCCGAGGGTGATGTCGCGCGAGCAGCGCACCGCGACCGTGTACACGCACACGATCGCCGCGAACGTGCCCGCCGGGACGTACGGGACGGTCAGCCACCCGTCCACGTCGACCAGCGCCATCGCCGCGAAGCTCAGCCGCCACGCGCCCAGCGGATGCCGGTCCCGCAGCGCGAGCGGCGCGGTCACCGCGACCGCGATGAGCAGCTTCGTCCCGTCGGACACGTCGAGGCCGCGGCGCGTGGTCTCGGTGGTCAGCAGCGACACCGTCCCCGCGACCAGCCCGACGGTGAGCGCGAGCCCGAACAGGTTCGTCACGAGCCCGTAGGGGAGCCGGCCGACGCCGATGTAGCGGGTCCAGCGCAGCAGCAGCGGCCAAGGCCGGTTCAGGGGAGCCGGGTCCGCCCGGCCCGTGAACGCGGCGGCCACCAGCACGTCCCGCAGGATGCCCCGCAGCGTGAGATTGTCCCCGGCCATGCCGCCAGGCTAGAGCCGCCGCGGACTCACCCGGATGACACCGTGGTGGGACGCATCAGGTCATACCTGGGTACGGTGCGAGGCGTGGAGCCCGTCGAAGCGCTGCGCCGCATCGCGTTCCTGCTGGAGCGCGCCCACGAGCCGACCTACCGCGTGCGGGCGTTCCGCACGGCCGCCGACCTCGCCGAGCGGACGCCGCCGGACGAGCTAACCGGCCGCGCCCGCGACGGGACGCTGACCGCGCTGCCCGGCATCGGCAAGGTCACCGCGCTGGTGATCGAGGAGGCGCTGCGCGGCGAGACCCCCGTCTACCTGCGCCGCCTGGAGGCGACCGAGGGGCAGCCGCTCGACGAGGCCGCCGCCGCGCTCCGCGCCGCCTTGAAGGGGGACCTGCACACCCACAGCGACTGGTCGGACGGCGGCTCGCCCATCCGGGAGATGGCCGAGACGGCGCGCGGCCTCGGGCACGAGTACCTCGCGCTGACCGACCACTCCCCGCGCCTCAAGGTGGCCAACGGCCTGTCCGCCGACCGCCTCCGCCGCCAGCTCGACACCGTCGCCGCGCTGAACGAGGAGCTGGCGCCGTTCCGCGTCCTCACCGGGATCGAGGTCGACATCCTGGAGGACGGCACCCTCGACCAGGCCCCCGACCTGCTCGAACGCCTCGACGTCGTCGTGGCCAGCGTCCACTCCAAGCTCCGCATGGACCGGGTCGCCATGACGAAGCGCATGGTCGCCGCGATCGCGAACCCGCGGGTGAACGTCCTCGGGCACTGCACGGGGCGGATCGTGAAGGCGGGCGGCAAGCGCGGCGGCCTGCGGCCCGAGTCGGAGTTCGACGCCGCGCTCGTCTTCGACGCGTGCGCCGCCTACGACGTCGCCGTCGAGATCAACTCGCGTCCGGAGCGGCTCGACCCGCCGAAGCGCCTGCTGCGCGTCGCCGCCGAGGCGGGCTGCCGCTTCTCCATCGACTCCGACGCCCACGCGCCGGGCCAGCTCGACTGGCAGCCCTTCGGCTGCGAGCGCGCGGCCCGGTGCGGGGTCGAGGCGTCCCAGCTCGTCAACACCCTTCCCGCCGACGAGCTGGTGGCCTGGACGCGTTCCAAACTCTGACTCCGGGCGACTAGGGCGTGTTTCGAAGTAGTTGGAGCCATTCGTTGATGGCGGTGATCTCGAGGGTTGCCTGGTAGCGGACGGAGAGCTTGTCGTATCTGGTGGCCACGGCCCGGTGGCGCTTGAGGCGGTTGATGCCGCACTCGACGGCGTGGCGGCCGCGGTAGTCGTCCAGGTCGAAGGCGGGTGGGCGGCCGCCGCGGCGGCCCCGCCGCTGCCGGTGTCCGGCCTGGTCGGCCGGCACCGGGATCGTGGCTGCGATACCGCGTCGGCGCAGGTGAGCACGGATGGCTCGGGACGAGTAGGCCTTATCGGCCCGGACCCGATCCGGCCGGGTCCGGGGACGACCCCGACCAGGCCGGGCGACGCGGATCCCGGCCATCACCGCCTCGAACTGCGGGGCGTCGCCGCGCTGCCCGGCGGTCACCACCAGCGACAACGGCATCTGCCCCTGCTCACAGGCCA
>NZ_JBICUA010000021.1:0-135432 GCF_043197915.1 Actinomadura geliboluensis
CCATTGCGCGTCGGTCAGGTCGAACCGCCTCGTCACCGCTAGGGTGGCCACGAGGTCTCCGGTTATGGGTTCTTCTTGGTCGATGAACCATCTACGGGATCCGCCGTAGACCGCCTCCACCTCCCCACCCCGCCCAACGCCCGCCTGACAATTCCATCCCGCTTCCCGATCCCGTGACCGCGTGTCGATGGAGTGACCGGGTCCGGTCACGCAAGGTTCCGGTGCCCGGCCGGCGGGGTCAGTACTCCAGTTCGGGACGCAACGGCCCGCCGACCGCATGGAGATGGCGCAGCGCCTGCGCGTAGGACTGGAGGAGACCGGTCTCGCAATAGGTGATGCCGTGGCGTTCGCTGAAGGTGCGCACCAGCGTCTGCGCGCGGCGCAGGTTGGGCCGCGGCATGGACGGGAACAGGTGGTGCTCGATCTGGTAGTTCAGCCCGCCGAGCGCGAGATCGGTGATCCGGCCACCGCGGATGTTGCGCGCGGTCAGGATCTGCCGACGCAGGAAGTCCGTCTTGTCGTTCCTGCCGAGCATCGGCATGCCCTTGTGGTTGGGGGCGAAAGAACAGCCCAGGTACAGGCCGAACAGGCCCTGCTGGAGGAGGAGGAAGCCCACGGCCTGCAGTGGAGGGAGTACCCAGAACAGGGCGGTGAGATATCCGCCGGTGTGGGCAAGCAGCAGACCGCCCTCGGCCAGGCGGGCCCTGCCCGGCCCGCGCGCGGTGGCCGTGCCGCCGAACAGGGCGCGGACCCCCGAGAGATGCAGGTGGAATCCTTCCAGCAGCAGCATCGGGAAGAACAGCCATGCCTGGTGCCGGGCCAGCCAGGCGCCGGGGCCGTGCCGGGCCCGAGCGCTTTCGCGGGTGAAGGTGAGTGCTCCGGTCGCGATGTCGGGATCGCGGTCGATCTGATTGGGGTGGGCGTGATGCCGGTTGTGCTTGGAGATCCACCACTCGTAGCTGAGCCCGACCAGCAGGTTGCCGTGCAGCCGCCCCAGCAGCTCGTTCACCCGTTTGGAGCCGGATATCTGCTGGTGGCCCGCGTCGTGCCCGAGGAAGGCGGTCTGCGTGAAGGCGACTGCAAGGAACGCCGCCACTGCCAGTTGCCACCAGGACGGTCCGATCAGGGCGAAGGCCGCCCAACCGGCCGCCAGCAGGACGAGATTTGAGACGATCTTGACGGTGTAGTAGCCCGGCCGCCGGGCCAGCAGCCCGGCCCGCTTCACCTCGCGGGACAGCAGCGCGTAGTCGCTGCCCCGCGGAACCGCTTCGCCACGGCCCTGGGCGGGGGCACCGCCGGGGGCCGGAGCGTCCGTGGTCGCGCTTGTGGTCACACTGTCTTCTTCCATTCGGGCGAGCATTCCCGAGAGGGCACGCCTGTCACTTCCAGTGGAACCTGCTGGCCTGGGATGCCGACACAGGCGATCTGAGCAGGGCTGATCGGCAGAGCTGATCGCCGGGCGGCCGTGGGCCGGTAAGCCCGGGTGCCGTCGGCCGTCACCGGCGTGAACCACGATGGCTGCCGGTGTTCGGCGCCCGTCGACGCTGTTCGGGAGGCTGTGGGACGCTGGGGCCGGGGTGTGGCCATCCGGTCGCTTCGGACAGTGGGGCGGTGAGCGGCGATACCGACGGCGGGCGAGGCGCGGGCGGCCCGGTTGTGGGCGTTGGTCGCCGGGTGCGCGGACGGAGAGACGGTGTCCCCCGCGCACGTGTGCCAGGCGGCCGTGGCGGCGGTAGGGGTGGACGGGGCGGCGGTGTCGGTGGCGACCCGGCCGGACCGGCGGCAGCAGGCGTACGCCACCGACGCGGTGGCCGCGCTCCTGGAGGAGCAGCAGTTCACCCTGGGGGAGGGGCCGGGCATCGAGGCCGGTGCCTCCGGAGGCCAGGTGCTGGTCGCCGATGTCTCCTCGCCGGCCGGCGCCTCCCGGTGGCCGGTGTTCGCGCCGGTGGCCACGGCGGCCGGGGTACGGGCGATGTTCGCCTTCCCGCTGCAGGTGGGGGCGATCCGGCTGGGCACCCTCACCCTGTACCGGGTCAGGCCGGGACCGCTGACCGCGGAGCAGGTCGCCGACGCCGTGACGCTGTGCCGGACGGCGGTGGCGGTGATGCTGGCCGCGGGCCGGACCTCGCCGGACGGTGCGGCCTCGGACCAGGGGGCGTGGCCGCTGGGCGGGCCGGGCGAGGGCAGGATCGAGGTGTACCAGGCGACCGGGATGGTCGCCGTCCAGCTCGGTGTCGGTCTGCAGGACGCGTTCGCGGCGCTGCGTGCCCGCGCGTTCACCGACGGTGTCCCGCTGGCGGGGCTGGCCCGCCAGGTGGTGGACCGGCGGTTGCGGTTCCACCCCGACGATCTTCCCGACGGCTGACGGCACGATGGATCGGCACGCTGACCACTGCGGTCTGCAAGAGACGACGTCACACGACAGGACCCCCAGCCACTGGGCCGAGGAAATGGATTGAGCAGCCATGCCACAGCAACAACGACTCGCTGAGGTGTTCGTCGAGCTGGCCGACACCCTGGTGGTCGATTTCGATCTCATCGAGTTCCTGCACCGGCTGGCCGAACGCTGCGTGGAACTGCTGGAGGTAGAGGCGGCCGGGATCCTTCTCACCGACCAGGCCGACGAGCTGCAGGTGATCGCCGCCTCCACCGAACAGACCCGGCTGCTGGAGTTGTTCCAGCTCCAGTCCCGGCAGGGCCCCTGCCTGGACTGCTTCGCCACCGGCCGTCCCGTCAGGGTCGCCGACCTGGCCGCCGAGGCCTCCCGGTGGCCGCTGTTCAGCGCCGCGGCCCTCGACGCGGGTTACGGCGGGGTGGTGGCGCTGCCGATGCGGATGCGAGAGCGGATCATCGGCGCGATGAACCTGTTCACCGCCCCCTCTACGGTCCTGGCCGTCGACGAGGCCACCACGGTCCAGTCGCTGGGGCAGGCGATGGCCGACGTGGCCACCATCGGCATCCTGGGCGAACGCGCAGCCCGCGAACATCAACTGCTGTCCCAGCAACTGCAGATCGCGCTCAACACCCGTGTGCTCATCGAGCAGGCCAAGGGCATGCTCGCCGAACGCCACCAGACCTCACTCGATCAGGCCTTCGCCGCTCTGCGCGCCCAGGCCCGCAACACCAACCGCAAACTCGCCGACCTCGCACAGGCCGTCATCGACGACGACCCCGCCGTGGCGGGCTTCCTGCACCGGCAGCACGATCCCGGCCGCCCCGTCGACAACGGTTGACCGCGGAACGGTGACGGCAAGGCGGCGACGAGCACGCGGAACGCCGGCCCGCTCGGCGGCCCACGCGGCGGATGCCTCCACACGGACGGAGCGCTGTGCAAGGTCAGCCGTCGGGGGCGGCTTCCGGGCGCTGCGCCGTCCGGTCGTCACGTCGGCGCAAGGCCGCCAACGCGTCCGCCGGCTCCGGATGCAGGGCGATGACGTCGTCGATGCCGGTAATGCGAAGAACGCGGTCGACCCGCCCTGCGGCTACGGCCAGGCTCAGGACCAGCCGCTGATCGCGGGCGTGCTTGAAGGCCTTGACCAGGGCCGTGATGCCGCCGGCGTCGCAGAACCTGAGGCGGGTGAGGTCGATGACCACACCGCTGCTCGGGGCGGTTCCGGCGTGACCGGCGGACGCGCTGGTGATGATGGTGCTGAGCCGGACGGCCAGCCAGTCGCTGTTGGAAGCGTCGATCTCGCCGGCGAGGGCCAGCAGCATCGCGGTCGACCCGGCACCGCACTCCACGTCCGTCCGCCGGAGACTGACCTGCGCCCCGGCTCGGCCGCGGTCGCCGGCCGTGGTGTCCGGAATCGCTCTTGTTTCCGGTGGAACCGAGGATGGGGGCGAGGATTCGAATGCCGTCATGGCAGCCCTCCCTGGAGCGTACGCATTTACGCCGCCAGGGTCTGGAGCGGCCCGACAGACGGCTACCGCCGTCACACGCAGCATAGGCCGCCCACGACCGGCGGTCTAACCCTGCGGTCGTGTCCGCACCTTTCCGGCCCGTGGCAGGTAAGGAGAGGCGGTGGGAGGACCGCGCCGGGACGGAGAAAGCGCGTACTCGCGCACGGCGATCGACCGGCAGCCGTGCTCGTGCCTGAACTCGTCCGCGCACGCCGAGGAAGGGACGGGAGTGACCGCGATGCCGGAAATCACGCCGGATGCCGCCGGTTGGCAGCGCCGGGATCTCGGGGAGGCCGGTGAGGGCAGGAGGCGGCCGCTCGCCCGGACCGGCGGTCGAGCGTTGGGCGCGCGCTGATGGGGGAAGAAGGGCCGTGTGGGAGTGGTCGGCCGGATGGACGCCTATCAGAGGCGGCATCGCTGGGCGGGTCTGCCGCTGGCGGTGGTGTACAAGTTCGTGGACGACCAGGGCGCGTATCTCACGGCGTTGATCACCTATTACGGGTTCGTGTCGTTGTTTCCGCTGCTGCTGCTGCTTGTCACCGGGCTGGGGTTCGCGCTGGAGGGCAACCCGGGGCTGCAGCAACGCGTACTGGATTCGGCGCTTGCGCAGTTCCCGGTCCTCGGGGACCAGATCGGCGCGAACATCCATTCCTTCCACGGCAGCATCCTGGCTCTGGCCACGGGTGTTGTAGGCAGCCTCTACGGCGGCTTGGGCGTCGTACAGGCCACGCAGAACGCCTTGAACAAAATGTGGGGAGTGCCGCGCAACTCCCGGCCGAACCCCATCGCCGCCAGAGTGCGCAGCTTGGCGCTGCTGGCGGTCGGCGGCGCGGTGATCCTGGTGACCACGCTGCTGTCGGCGGTGACCGCATCCGGTGGCGTCTTCGGTGCCGGCGCCGGTGTGCGGGCGGCGGCGATCCTGGTGGCCGTCGCCGTCAACGTCGTGCTGTTCACCGTCGCGTTCCGGGTGCTGACCGCCCGGCGGCTCACCATCGCGCAGGTCCGGACGGGGGCGCTCACCGCGGCGCTGGTCTGGCAGGTCATTCAGTGGGCCGGCGCGTTCCTGCTCGGCCACATGCTCAAGGACGCCAGCGCCACCTACGGCATGTTCGGCATCGTCCTCGGCCTGCTGACGTGGATCTATCTGGGCGCGGCCACCTTCGTGCTGAGCGCCGAGATCAACGTCGTCCTTGAGCGGCGGTTGTGGCCGCGCAGCCTGCTGACGCCCTTCACCGACAACGTCGAGCTGACAGCCGGGGACCGGCGCGCCTACACCTCCTACGCCGAGACCGAACGTCACAAAGGCTTCGAGAACGTCGACGTGGAGTTCGACCCGCCTCGACGCGACGACCCGGACTGACGTCCGGGCCCCGCGCCGGGCCGCGTCAGCGGCGGGCGAGCCGGCGTCCGCCGCCGGTGACGGGCCGGTAGTCCAGGCCGTAGTGCCGGAAGACGGCGACGCCGAGGCGGTCCCGGTGGAACAGGTGCGAGGCGCCCCCGCTGGGGGCCAGTGCAGCGCGGTCGATGCCCGCGTCCAACCGTCCGTCGATGAGTTGCTGATACTGCTCGGGGACGCCGGCCTCCACTGGTGGATCACCAGATGTGCTCGCGAGCCGCCGGGAATTGAGCACCATCACCCCGGGCGACGCCCGTGGCGGCGCACCGCACCGGACCGATGCCGGAGGGCGCGTGCGGGGCAGCGACTACGCGGTGCTGTCACGGCAGGTGAAGCGGGCCGGTCTGCTGGTGCGGCGTCCCGGCTGCTAAGGGGTGAAGGCCGCGACGAACCTGCTGTTCCCCGCCGCGAGCCGGGGCGTGCCGTTCAGCACGAACGGCTCGGCTGCTGCTCCGATGACTCACCGCACCCGCACGCGTGAGCGCACTACGAGACCGACCATCCACTCGCCGCCGCGATGGAGCCGGGATCGATGTGGAGATGGTGCTACGTCCACGAACGTCCTGTCTGACACTGCCGTTACTTGTGAATGGCTGCTGGGCCAGTTGCTGGACTGGGCGCACGACCTGCCGCCCCGGCTCATCGGCCGACATCCGGGGGAATGGTGCACCGGCGCCGGGCTCGACTTCGGTGGCCGCAAGGTCGGCAACACTGGAGTTGGTCTACTACGGACCCGCCGCCGGCGGCGAGCGCCGACTTGCCCGCCGACCGCCGGCAACGCCAGGCTGCGGACCGTGGCGGTGATCGGGTGACAGACCCGTCCAGCGATGGATGAACCTTCGCTCAGGCGACGGCGCCAGCGCGGGCCCGTCAGACCGCGGCCGGTTCCAGCGCCGGAGGCAGAGGTTGCTTGAGCGCTCGAGGCAGGGTCGAGTAGGTTCGGAGGCCGTACTCCAGGACGGCGTCTTCCAGGATCCTCGCCACGTGCGAGCGAGGGGAGGCCAGACGCATCGAGACGCCCAGGGCCAGAGCACGGTGCCACACACTGATCAGAGCGGAGATTCCGGCCGCGTCGCAGAACCACAGCTGCGACAGGTCCAGGACCAGCATCCGCTGCCCGGGGTGAAGCAGCGCCAGTAGCCGGTCGCACAGCGCGGGCGCGGTCACCAGGTCGAGTTCGCCTTGCAGGGCGGCGACGGTGAACGAAGGCCGACGCACGACCGACAGCACAACCCGCGGATGGATGTCGGTATGGCCTTGAGCCGTATAAGTGGTGTTCATGGCGTCGCTCCGATCACGCAGCGGATAGCGCGCGTGCGGGTCGGTGGCGCGTTGACCAGCGGACGCGCTGCAACCCACGGTACGCCGCAAACCGCCTGATCGAGGGCAACGACCTGCAAAGTCGCCTGAACGCGGATGCGCACCGGAGCTGGTGCGTGTGATGGGCCTATCTGTGATGTACCCCTACGGGGTCCGCACCAGACCGGCTCCAGCCCCCACGCGCCACCCAACGCCTGCCTAACCATCCCATCCCGCTTCCCGATCCCGTGACCGTCAGGTCCGCTCCCGCGAATACCGTGTAGCGCTTCGCGACCAGTCATCGGTCGATCCTCTCTTCACAGACCACGGCGGTTCCGGCTCTGCCGCCTGAGAGCCGGGCCGCAGGACCGTTCCGGGATATGCCGGACGAGTCGGCGGCTGGCCGCCCCTGCGTCCGCTACGCCTACTCAGCCTCTGGCGACCTCGGGTTCCAGAACGCCTTGAACAAGATCTGGGGCGTGCCGCGCAACTCGCGACCGAACCCGATCGCCGCCAGGGTGCGCAGTCTGGTGTTGCTGGCGGTCGGCGGCGGGGTGGTCCTGGCTACCACGCTGCTGTCGGCGGTGACCGCGTCCGGTGGCGTCTTCGGTGCCGGCGTGCGGGCGGGCGCCATCGTGGTGGCGGTCGCCATCAACGTCGTGCTGTTCACGGTGACGTTCCGGGCGCTGACCGCGCGGCCGCTCACCGTTGCGCAGGTCCGGACGGGGGGCGATCGTCTCGGCGCTTGTCTGGCAGGTGCTGCAGTGGGCCGGTGCGTTCCTGCTCGCCCACATGCTCAAGGGCGCGACCGCCACCTATGTCATGTTCGGTCTCGTGCTCGGCCCGCTGACGTGGATCTACCTGGGCCCGGTCGTCTTCGTGGTGGGAGTGGAGATCAACGTGGTGCGCGAGCGGCGGCTGTGGCCCCGCAGCCTGCTAACGCCCTTCACCGACAACGTCGAGCTGACCGCCGGGGACCGGCGCGCCTACGCTTCCATGCCGAGACCGAGCGCCACTAGGGGTTCGAGAACGTCGAAGTCGACTTCGACCGGCCCGCGGACGACGCGGACTGATGTCGGGGGCCCGGTTCCACGCGGATGGTCAGCGAAGCGGCCGTTTGCGCCTGGTCGAGCGCACCCCGAGGAACGCCAGATCGGCGACGAGAACGATGATGCCGATGATCAGCAGGTAGAACAGGCCGTGGACGAGAATGCCGAGGATGCCCAGCACCAGCGCGGCGATGATTACTACGAGGACGAAGACCATCATGTGCCTTCACTCCTTCGGCCGGGGTTCGGGCGCTCAGCGGCGGGCGAGCTGGCGCTCGCCGCCGGCGCCGGGTTCGTAGTGCAGGCCGTAGTGCCGGAAGACGGCCTCCTCGTCCTCGGCGGGCAGCACGTCGTCGGTGCCGATCGCGGGACTGTGCTTGACCCGCGACCTGTCGTGGGCGACCCGCACGTAGCCGGGCCCGGCGGTCGCGCCTTCCAGGGGAACGAAGGCCAGGCGGTGCCGGGTGGGCAGGCCGATCCGCACGGTGGCCATGGCGGGTTCGTCGGTGCTGGTGTCGACGTAGACCGATTCCAGCGTGCCGATCTTGTGGCCGCCGGAGTCGAGGACGGCGCAGGTACGCCATTCCCTGATGTCGGCCATTTGGATCATTCGAACTCCTTCATTTTTCCGGTGGAAGCAGTTTCGCCCGGACGGCGGGGGATGTGCCGGAAACACCGGCCCGGCGCGGCGGCCGGTTCGTCCAGGCGTGGTTTGAGTTGCCGGTAGCGCTCCTCGGTCTCCTCGACGCCGAGGTCGAGAACGGCGGCGATCTGTTCGAAGCTCCGGCGCGCGGCTTGGGCAGTGTTGAGCAGGCGCGCCTCGGTCTGGTCCAGATTCAGGCGGACCGCGCTCAGCACCAGCAGTGCCGCGGCGACCTCGACCGGCTCGGGACTGTCGCCGTTCCCGCGCTGGGCCCGGTCGCCGGCGTCGATGACCGCGCCGATGGTGTCGCGGTCGGGCATCGCCCGCTCCCTGGACTGCCAGAGAAACTCGTCCACGCCGGTGGCGTGGCGGGAGGTCAGGAAGGCGCGCGCCTGCCGGACGGCATCCGGTGCGGGCGCGGGAAGGGCGACTGACACCACCACCGGCGAGGATGGAACGGCGTCCGCGCTTGAGGGCCGCTGCCCGTGGTCGCCCCGATCAGGCGCGCCGGGAGGGGGGCGGCATTTCGAGGTTCGGATCGCGGGGACCCGGTCTCGGACGGTCATGGGGCTCACTTCCTGTTCAGCAACCCAGCCAAAGGACTCGCTCACCACGGGTCGTCCTCGGTCCAGGGTCGCCGGCTCGGGGAGGAGCGGACGGCCCTGGACCAGCCGGGCGCAGCCCCCAGCGGTGACCGGCTGCTCCTCATTCAAGTCGGACGGCCTGATGCCGGGAAACAGGCAATGCGTGCACACGCCATCACTTGCACCGATGACCGCCGCCCGGAGCCCAAATGAATCCTGATCCCCTGTTCCCGCCCGCCTCCCGAAACAATCTCTTTAGAAAATTGCAAATATTCATGAATTCTCGGGTAGGATCAAATTATCCGGCAACGATGGCTTCCTCGTTCTGAGATTGTTCCGTCACACCGGCTCGCCCCCGAGAGGGGGAGTCATGCCGAATTCGTACGAGCCTCGCACCAGTAGCCGTCCGGGTGCGGGCTTCCAGCCCGGCCCCGGCTCGCCCGGTCAACGCAAGACCCGGCCGGCCGCGCAGGCGGTGAAGGTGACCCGCACCAGCGTGGCGTGGTCCGGGATGTGGGCCGTCGCGGTCATCTCGGCCGTCTTCATGGTGCTCGTGGTAAGCAACACCGGCGACACACGGATCTCCTTCGCCGGCATCAGCGGTGTCCTGCCGCTGGCTGTCGTGCTCCTGGCCGCGATGGCCGCCGGAAGTGCGGTCACCCTGATCCTGGGCACCGCCCGCCTCACCCAACTGCGGCCGCTGCCCCGCAAGCGCCTCCGATGAGGAACCGGCTCACCGCATCGATCGAAATCCAAGAGAAGGTGCCGGCCATGTGGACCACCACCGAACGCCGCACGACGATCAGCCTGTCACCACCCTCGACTCCACGGTTGCGGTTGCGCCCTGCGGCTCCTCCCGGCTCAGTGCGGACCGCGCTGGACGGTGCCTGGTGGCCCCGCTCGGCCGACCCGGTCGCGGAACTGCCGGGGCTGGTCCTGGCGCTGCAGGACCACGGCCCCGTCGACGACCACCGTCCCATCACCCACGTCCTGCTGCGGGTGGACGACTGGGACAGCCGGCCGCGCCGGCTGCGGATCGACGGCCCGGCCGACACCCGGGTGGTGCGGCTGAGCTGGTTCGACTCACTCCCCGCCGGGCTCCTCACCGCGATTCACGCCGACGGGCGGCGCGTCGACCTGCTCACCGTCCCGGTCTCCACGACCCGCGCCGAAGCCGAGGCGGTGATGGAACTGGCGTCCCACCCCGCCAACCATCTGCACACCGCCGGTCTGCTGGCCGCTCTCACGGAAGCGCCCGGCCGGGCGGGCACCCAGGACGACTCGGAGGACGCCTGGGAATCCGAGGGCGGACGCCTTAGAGGTGACCCGGCGACACGCTGATGCGACCCTGTCCCGGCCGGCCCGTCAGTGGGCCGCCCGGGCTCGGAACTTCCGCCCTCTCTCCGAACGGAGATCACCATGACCACCTTCACCACCACACCACCCCGCCCGCCGCCGCGGATCTCGCGCGGGGGCCCCGACGAGGTGCGGATGCCCGCCCACCGGCGTCCCGGTCACACCATCGTCGCACTGTCGGGCGCCTTGGACGGCGCCGCCGCCGCGGCGCTGCGCGAACACCTGATCGGAGCGTTGCGGCACAGCGGCCGCCTGCTGATCCTCGATCTGAGAGCGGTGACGTCCGCCGACGCGGCCGGACTGGCCGTGCTGATCGGCATCCGCCGCCGCGCCCACGGACTCGGCATCACCCTGCGCCTGGCCGCCCCCGGCCCGCAGGTCGCCGGACTGCTCCGCACCTCCGGGCTCGACCGCGCGCTCATCGTCCTGCCCGCCCCGGGCAGTCCGCGCCGGGCTCGCCGCATGACCGCCTTGGCGCCGGACACAAGAGCTGCGATATGACCAGACCGAGCCCGGTTCCGCGTCTCCGGCCCGCCTTGCGGCGCACATCCAGGTCCGGGCTCGTTCTCGAGCGGAGAGGACTGTGAGCGTCCCCGACGAGAACGACGTCGATGCCGCCGCGCGTCCCGGTCTGCGCACGGGCGAGTGGCGGTTGCCCGCCGGGAGGGCGGCGGCGGGACAGGTCCGCCGCACGGTTCACGATGCGCTGCGAGCGTGGGGGCTGGGGTCGGCAGCAGGGGACCTCAGTGACCAGTTGACGGCGCTCGTCCAAGACCTTCTCACCCGCACCGCCGCGCACGGCCCGCGCGATCTGCGGCTGGAACTGCGCGCATCCGCCCGCCTGCTGCTGGGCGAGGTCAGCGCCGCCGCATCCGCGCCGCCCGGGACCCCGTCGGGGGCCGCAGGCCATCCGCCCGATCAAGCGGACGGCCACGCGGACGGCCACGCGGACGGCCACGGCATCATCGCCCTGACGTATGGACGCCGGCCCTCCCGCAGGCGCGTCCGGTACATCCATTCCTTCGCCTGGTGGCAATGGGACCCAGCCGCCGACCGGTGATCCCTTCAGGAAACGACGACGGCGACCGCCGCGATGAGCACGCAGACGATCGCCACCGCGAGAACCATGCCGCCGATGAGTCCCATCACCAGCCGAAGGTATTCACTTTTCATGGTCATCGGGCACCCTCTGCCGTCTTTGCCGGGTGCGCGCTTCGTCGATGGCGTCCTGGCGGCTGCGGGCCGACCATCGCTTCGGACGCGGCCTTCCGCGCACGACCAGCGGAAGCAGCAGCAGGGCCACGCCGGCGACCATGAGGACAGCGCCCACCGCGTGCAGATCGATTCCGCTCACGGATCCGGTGACGGCGAAAACGAGAATCGCGCCGACCACGAGGAGGGCGATACCGCCTATCGGCATCACACGCCGCCCTTCGGTGAAAACACATCGATGAACCAGGCGTCTTTGCCCATGAGCGGAATCCTTGCACGAGCCGTGAATTCGGTCCGGATGCACCTTATGGTCATCGGGCTCGCATGCTCGTTTCAGCACCATTCAACCGCTCTCCGGCCGCAGGGGAAACAGCGGATTTCCGAAGGTCTCTTCTCTTCCGGAGATGACCGGTCGACGCAACCGGTCGGACCGAGCGCGCCGTTCACAGAAGCGCCACGCGTCTCCTGGGATCCGGGTGGCGAGTGGCGCCGCGTGTGCCGTTGCGGCACGGGGAGGGCGACAAGCTCACCGCCTCACCCCCCGGCCGGGCCCGGGAGGCTCGTGGTCACAGGAGTGGTCTGGTGAGGTGGTCGGCGGTTCCGCCGCGCCATTCGATGAGGAGGAGGGTGGCGTCGTCGCTGGTGATCCCGCCTCTTTCCCGCATGAGTGTGTGGGAGAGGTTCCGCACCATCTGCTGGACGGTCGCGCTGGCAGGGCCGACGCGTTCGATGGTGGCGATCAGGCGATCCTCGCCGAACAGCGTCCCGCCGGCGGTGTGCTCTTCGATGAGGCCGTCTGTGTAGGCCAGGACCCGGTCGCCGGGGCGGAGCTGGCGGTGGTTGATCCGGGGGGTGGAGCCGCCGAAGCCGACAGGGAGTGTGCCGTGGCCTTCGAGGGCGCAGATGACCTTGTGGTCGCGGATCAGCATGGGTGCGGGGTGGCCGGCGTTGACCCATCGCAGGTGGCCCGTCCCGATGTTGAGGCGCATCATCTGCGCGGTGACGAAGTGGTCGGGGCCGAACTGGGTGTCGATGGCGGTGTCCATGAACGCGTACAACTCGGCGAGGCCCGCTTCGGCGCGTCTGGCGTGCCGGTAGGCGCCCACGGCGACGGTGGCCAGCACCGCGGCGTTCAGACCGTGGCCCATCGCATCGATCATGGCCAGGTGCAGGACGTCGTCGTTGAGGGCGTAGTCGAGGCTGTCGCCGGCGACGTCGTAGGCGGGTTCGAGGATTCCGGCGACGGCGACCTGCGGCGTCGTCATGGTGAGCGGGGGCAGCAGTGACCACTGGATCTCCGCGGGCACGCTCACCGGCGCGCGCCGCCGTGCCCGCAGGAACTGGTCGGTGTAGTGGTTCTTGGTCACCAGCATGTCGGCGACCAGGCCCGCGAGCCGCCGCAGCAGCCGGCGGTCGTCGTCGTCGACCTTGTCCAAGGTCAACGACATCACGCCGATCTCGTCGCTGCCGTCCAGCAGCGGCAGGAACATCCGCACACCGTCGGGCCGTGACTGTTCGACGGTGGTCTCCAACAGGAAAGCGCGCCCGGCCGCAGACCCCTCCAGCGGCAGCGGTTCACCGTCGGTGAGGCCGCGGCCGGGCAGCGGCACTAGCGTCAGCTGGGCGTAGTCCTGCAACAGGATCGAGACGTCCCGGCCGCCGATCGCGCGGACCTCCTCGGCCACCAGCGGGGCGATGAGCTGCGGCGGCATCTCGTGCGCCCGGTCCAGCAACTGTCCCAGCAGCCGCTCACCGAAGCCTTCGCTGCGATCCACCGCTTCCGCGGGCCCGTTCGGTTCCCCCATGCCCGTCTATGTGCCCTCCGGCACGGACGGTAACTCCGCGTATCGAGAGTGTTAGACGAGACGTTCGTGGACATAGCACCATCTCCAGGTCGATCCCGGCTCCATGGCGGCAGCGAGCGGATGGTCGGTCTCCTGGTAGTGCGCCCGCGCGTGCCGGCGCGGCGAGTCGTCGGAACAGGCCACCCAGCCGCAGGTCAGGCACAGCCGTAGCGCCGTCCACCGGTCGCCCCGCGCCTCACACGCCGCGCAACCATGTGAGCGTGGCGCGACGGGCGTCACGCCGACCAGATGCTCACAGCGGGGCGCCGAGCCATGGGGCTGTACGGCACGCCCGAGGCCATGGCGCGGACCCTCATCTCGTGCTTCATCGAACCTCCCCTTCCGGGTGTCGCATCGCCCCCGGTCAGTACTCCAGTTCCGGGCGCAGGGGCCGCCATCCGATGAGGGACGTCCGGCTCGGACGCCGCCGGCGGGCTCGGGCGCGTGGAGGGCGCCTACTCCCACTTGAGCCCGCTCTCGGGTCGGATCGAACCGGGCAATACGGGCAGGGGTCATCAGTGGCGGTGATAACCGTCGGCCGGCGACGTTGAACTTCAGCGCGCACAGCGCTGTTACCCTCCTTGGAGGGGTCCAGCTGTTCCGGCCCGGAAGGCGGGAGACGTGGAACTGCGCCAGCTCCGCTATTTCGTCTCCGTCTCCGAGGAACTCAACTTCGGGCGCGCGGCGGCTCGCGAGCACATCGTGCAGTCGGCACTGAGCCAGCAGATACAGCGACTGGAGCGGGAGCTCGGAGTGCGCCTGCTGGAGCGCACCACGCACTACGTCGCCCTGACCCCGGCGGGGGCGGCCTTCCTGGTCGAGGCGCGGCAGATCCTCGCCCACGTGGAGCGCGCCGCCCAGGCCGCCCGGACCGCGCAGGGAACCGCGCCGGCGTTGCGGGTCGGCATCATCGACGCCAGCTACGACTCGATGCCGCAGATCCTGCACGAGGCCCAGGCGCGCTACCCCGACCTGGTGATCCACCAGATCGAGGCCGGCGTGCCCGAGCAGTACCAGCAGCTCGTCGACGGACGCCTGGACGTGGGCATCGGCCGCGCCGCCCACGCACCCAGCGCTATCGCCTCGCACCTGTTCCGCCAGGACCGCCTCGGCGTCCTGGTCCCCCGCGGGCACCGCTTCGCCGACCTGGACGCGGTACCGGTCGAGGCCCTCGCCCGCGAGCCGCTGCTGCTGGCCGAGGAGATGAAAGCCCCGGAATTCAACCAGTTCACCGTCGAGATGTGCCGCACCGCCGGCTTCACCCCGACGGTGCACCAGGGCACCGTCGACAGCATCCGCGCCGCGTCCACCCTGGTCGCCCAAGGCCGCTGCCTGTACTGCGTGCCCTCCTCCTGCATCTCCGCCCTCCCCGGGACGATCTGGCGGCCACTCACCGATCCCGCCTCCTTCTACCCCTGGTCGATCCTGTGGCGCGCCACCGACGACTCCCCTCACGTCCACGCCGTCGTCGCCTGCGCCCGGAGCATGTCCGAACGGCTCAGCTGGCTCACCACCGCCGACCAACCGAACGGCTGACCCGCCAACCGCCGATCGGCCCGGCCCGGGCGAGTGATCGGTCGTGGCGATCGAAAACGTCCGCGCCGCGATCGACCAGATCGCCCAGACGACGCTGCGCAAGGTGGCCGGGCAGCACACCCTGGACCAGACGCTGTCGGAGACCGACCGCATCAACGCCGACATCCGCGAGATCCTCGACGTCACCACCATCGCCTGGGGCGTGGAGGTGAGCCTGGTCGAGTTGAAGGACATCCAGCTCCCCGAGACCATGAAACGCGCCATGGCCAAGCAGGCCGAGGCCGAGCGGGAGAAGCGCGCCAAGATCATCAGCGCGGAGGGCGAATCGATGGCCGCCGCCGCCCTCGGCGACGCCTCGGACACGATGATGGCCCACCCCTTGCGCTGCAGCTGCGGAACCTGCAGAGCCTGGTCGAGATCGGCGTGGACAAGAACAGTACCGTGGTGTTCCCCGCGCCGCTGATGACCACCATCGCCGAACTTGGGGCCTTCCTCGCCCGCGAGAAGTCCGCCGCTCTTCCCGCCCTCACGCCCAACGACGCCCCGCAACCCGCCCCGACCACGGTCGTGGACCCGCCCGCTCCCACTGCCGGCACCTGAGAAGGCCCCCATCGGGAACTCCGTCGCTCACGCTCGGGTGCACGACCCTGAGCCACGCGGCCGGTCGACTCCATCCGCATCAGCACGCCGCCCCCGCCTCGCCATTCCGGTGGAGGCGGGCCGGTCTCCCGTCCCGCCATCGCGATGATCACTCGTCGGCCCCGCGCCCATCGGCATCCGGCCAACCAGCGCCGTTACGAGCAGCGCACCCGCGGGGAGCGGTTGGCCGACGCGGTCACCGCGGTGTTCGGATCGTGGCGGTTCATCATCGTGCAGACACTCATCGTGGCCGCCTGGATAGCCGTCAACCTGCTGGGCGCGCTCCTGCGCTGGGACCCTACCCGTTCATCCTGCTCAACCTGGTGTTCTCCACCCAAGCCGCCTACGTGGCCCCGCTGATCCCGCTCTCCCAGAACCGCCAAGCCGAGACCGACCGGCTGGAGGCCGAACACGACTACCGCGTCAACCAGCTCGCCCTGCAGTTCCTGATCGTCTGGCATCGCGACGCGCACGGACCCGACTGCCAGTGCGTCCACGATGCCAGCCATTCGCCGAAGAAGCCCTCGCCCATCTCCGGCGCGATGTCCCACCCGCATTCTGATCCGTCGACTCGCCGGTCGCCGTCCGCGATGCGACTCCGGCAAGCTCTGAAAGAGATGAGCCGTGCTCGAATACCTCATAGCCATCACTCGACGGATCATCTTCACTGGGCAGTGATCCGCCATGTCGGGGGACCGGCCGGATCTCTCCGGGGCCGCCCGTTGGAAGGACGACTCGGGCGGCCTCGGACGATCCCGGTCCTCGAACCAGTCGACGACGAGGCACCACCCCACTTGAGGTCGGGATTGCCGTCACCGCGTGACCGCGTTCGGCCCGCGCTTCTTCAGGTGCGACCGAGGTGTGACCGGCCTCGGTGATGAACATTTCTCGACCTGCCCATATCCATCGGCACACGAATGGCATTTGATGACGGAATGAGCAGTGAACTTCACCGGCATTCGCGAGACGCAATCTTCTCGTCGGCACCTGATTCTTGTTCGGCCTCGCTGTGACTTTTTTGGTTTCGGCTGCGAAAAGGGCAGGCGGATCATATGACCCTCTCTCTGGTATTCGCTGTCATCGTCATAGTGATCGTCGCGGCCGCGGTGGCGGCGCTGGTCACGTGGACGATGCGGCGGCGCGACGGGCTGCGCAGGCAGTTCGGACCGGAGTACGACCGCACCGTGGAGGCCATCGGGAACCGGCGTGAGGCCGAGCGCCAGTTGGTGAGCAGGCGAAACGGCGTCGAGCACATGGATCTGCATCCCCTGGACCCGGCGGCCCGGCAGGCTTACCACGCCGAGTGGGCCCGCGTGCAGGAACGGTTTGTGGACGCCCCCGAGGACGCGCTGTCCGACGCCGACCGGCTCGTCAGTCGCGTCATGGCGGACCGCGGATACGGAACGCAGGATTACGAGCAGCGGGTCGCCGATCTGTCGGTCGGGCATTCTCGCGTCTTGGATCACTATCGGAGGGCCCACAGGATCAGCGCCCGCGCGGCCGGGCAGGGGGCCTCGACCGAGGTGCTCCGCCAGGCCAGGGCCATTACCGCACCCTCTTCGAGGAATTGCTCGACGGCGGCGCCGCCGGCACGGCACCCTCCACCGTCGGCGCCGAGGGCGACCCGCGGCATCGAACGGCCACCGATCACTCCAACACCCCCGAGGATGGCTGAGATCCATGACCGAATACGACCGCCTCACGCCGAAGACGCTCACCCCCGTGGAGGGCCCCGCAGAAGGCTCCGCGGCCGCGTCGGCCGAAATCGGACCCCAAGCACGGTCCGCGAGCGGCGATGAAAGCGTCCAGGAGAACCCGACCGAGGAGGCCGGGCGGAGATGAGGGTGAGCACTGGCCGTAGGGGGCCTAGGGTCGGCAAACCCGACCCTAGGCCCAGCGGTCGCTGGGCCTTAGCGACGCTCCTGCTCTGGGCGGCCGCGACGGACTGGGCCTGATGGCTCGGTGTGGCCTGGTTGAACACCGGGACAGGGCGCGGGGCGGTTCGCGGCTCTTCCAGTCCTGTGTGAACCGTCCGGATGACGGGGGAGGCGGCCGGGTTCACTAACGAACGGCTAACAAACGATCAAGAGGCCGGTTCTCCGTGGTGGAGAAACGGCCTCTGAGCTGGTACTTCTTGTCGGGACGGCGGGATTTGAACCCACGACCCCTTGACCCCCAGTCAAGTGCGCTGCCAAACTGCGCTACGTCCCGGTGCCCGCTCTGGGCGGGCGTGTTCACTGTAGCGCAGTCCGCGGGGTCGTGCGTACCGGGATTGCGGGCCCCGTCGATCGTTGGGCGGGGCGGATGGGGTCTGTGCGGGCCGTGGTCGGCGGGGTGTTGTGCGCCGGGATGCTGTGCGGGTGCGGGGGAGGGGCTCGGCCGGTGAGTGGGAGTCCTGAGCCCGAGGTGACGACGGCGACCGCGGGGCCGGCGAAGGTCGTGCCTCGGGTGCCTGAGGGTGTTCGGGCTTCCTATGTGGTCTTCGATGTCCGGGCCGGGCGGGTGGTCGCGGAGCGGGAGGCGCGGCGGGTGTTCCGGGCGGCTTCCGTGGTGAAGATCCTCATCGCGCTGGACTATCTGGAGCGGCATCGGGCTTCGGCGGCGGATCGGGAGCTGCTGGAGGTGATGCTGCGGTCCAGTGACGATGGGGCGGCCACGGAGTTGTGGGGGCGGGGCGGGCAGGGGGAGATCGTCGAGCGGATGGCGCGGCGGCTGGGGTTGGAGGAGGCGGCGCCGCCGCCTGCGGAGAAGCCCGGGTTCTGGGGGTATGCGGCGCTGAGTGCGCGGGATGTCGTGACGATGTACCGGCATGTGGACGGTTTCGTTCTGGAGCAGTTGCGGCGGGCGACGCCGCGGGGGACGGACGGGTTCGATCAGACGTTCGGGATTCCGCGGGTGGCGGACGGGGCGGCCGTCAAGCAGGGGTGGTCGGGGTTCGAGGCGGGGGCGCGGCCGGCCCTGGTGCGGCCCGATCTCGGCCTCGGGAGGCCCGTGCTGCACACGACCGGGGTGGTCGGGGACAAGATCGTGGTGGTGCTGACGCTGTGGCCGGCGGGTACGTCGTACCGGGAGGCGTCGCGGGGGATCACGGCGTTGACCAGGGACGTCCTGCGAGCGTGACGGGCGTCACAGGGTGGGGAAGGGTTCCGTGCGGGGCGGGTCATCGGAAGTGGTCGGGTTCGGGCGGGAACGGAAAACCCGGGCAAAGATCTGGGCTGTTTACCAGGTTGTGGGCGAATAGTCCTTCGCTGGCGTATGTAGCTTTTTTCTCCCAGGGGCAGGTGACGCCGAACGGGGGACAGGGTTGGCGGAAGCGGAAGGCACCCAGCCCGGGGTGCACGTTGCGGACCTGGAGGACCTTCGGGGGGCCGCGCACGACCGCGCGGTGCTGGCCGAGGCGCGGGTCGTGCTGGCCCGGCGGCTCGGCGTCCCGCCGGGGGAGGCTCTGCAGCATCTGATCTGGCTTGCGCGCGATCTGGAGATGGACCTGGCGGAGGCGGCGTCCCTGCTGGTCAAGGACAGCGGCGGCGGGCCGGTCGGGGCGGTGCTCGCGGGGCGGCGGGCGCCGCGGGCCGAGGGCGGCGCGGCGGAGCGCCAGGCGGTGCTGTCGGAGGCGGAGGAGGTCCTGCGCCGGGTGACGGCGGAGGACACGGCGGGGGACGCGGAGATCCTCGCCGAGGTGGGGGACGACCCCGTGGCGCGGGCGCTGCTGGACGGGACGCTCGACTCCTGCGCCCACCTGGTGCCGGTCGTCGGCCCCGACGGCGCCGTGGCGGACTTCCTGTACGCCGACCTCAACGGCGTCGCCAAGGACATGTTCGGGCGCGGCAGGGAGGAGCTGACGGGGCTCCGGCTGCTGCGCACGGATCCGGGGGCGGTCCTCAGCGGGCTGTTCGAGGAGTACGTGGAGGTCTGGGAGTCGGGGACGCGGCTGGAGCGCGACTCGTTCTCCTACACCACGGCGCAGCGGGGGCTGTCCCGCTCGTCCCGGATGAGCGTGCGGTGCGTCCGGGTGTCGACCGGGGTCTGCGTCACGTGGCGGTACCACTTCGCGGAGGACCGTGTCGCGCGGCGGATGGAGCGGGTGGAGCGGCTGGCGCTGATCGGCTTCGGGGAGTGGGACCTCGCGACCGGGGAGGCCGACTGGACGCCGCAGATGCTGGCGAACTACGGCCTCGACCCCGAGGAGGTGCCGCCGATGCCGCACGACCTGCCGAAGGTCGTGGCGGAGGACGACCTCCCGCTGATGGAGGAGGCCATCCAGACGATGTTCTCCCGCAAGGAGCCGGTGGAGGCCGAGCACCGGGTGATCGCGCCGGACGGGACGCCGCGGCACCTGTGGCTGTTCGCCGAGCCGGTGCTGGGCGAGTCCGGGCTGCCGATCTCGATCAATATCGTCTCGCAGGACATCACCCGGCGGCGCGGGGTGGAGCGGGCGCTGGCCGAGACCCGGCGGCAGATGCTGAAGCAGCAGGCGCGGACGGCGCAGGAGCGGCGGGTCGCGGTGACGCTGCGCCGCGCGATCCTGCCGGACGAGGACGAGATCGAGGAGCTGCCGGGCCTGACGGTGGCGCTGCGCAGCCTGGCGGCGGAGAGCACCGCCCGCATCGGCGGGGACTGGTTCGCGACGCGGGTGCTGCCGGACGGGCGGGCCGTGTTCGCGATCGGCGACGCGGCCGGGCACGGGCTGCCCGCGGCGGCCGCGATGGCGCGCACGAGGAACGGGCTGCTGGGCCTCGCGTGCACGGGCGAGCCCGCGGGGCGGCTGGTCGGCTGGCTGAACGAGCTGGTCGGGAACATGGACCCGCCGGCGACGGGCACCGCGATCGTCGGGCATTTCGACCCGGCCCGCCGGGTGTTGGAGTGGACGTGCGCGGGCCATCCGCCGCCGATCCTGGTCCGGGACGGCTGGGCGGCGCCGCTGGAGGTGGTCCGCGACCCGATGCTCGGTGCGATGCCCGGCTGGCAGTACACGACGATCACCACCGAGCTCGACCCCGGGGACATGCTGTTCCTCTACACGGACGGCCTGGTGGAGCGCAGGGACGCGGACCTGGACGAGCGCATCGAGCGCCTCACCGGCATCTTGCGGGATGCCTCGACCCGCCCCGACCAGGTGCTGGACGAGGTCCTGGCGCGGATGGAGCACGACCGGGCGGCGGACGACACCACGCTTTTCGCGCTGCGCGTCGAGTGACGAAGCGCACCCGGATCCGGTGGCGGGCAGGCCCTGTGAGCTAGGCCGCATGAGAACGGCCCCCGCAGGCCCCGCGAAGGGTGCGGCGGGGCATGCGGCCCGGAACCCCCCGGGTTTCTTTACCCTTTGGGCATTGGCTTGTAAGGCCCATGGGCAAAGGGCTGAGGGCCAGTTCGGTAAAGATCGGGAAGATGCCGGGGCCTGACGGTGTTGAAGGATCCTTGGAAGGGCTTTGAGCAGGCAAGACAGAGATTTGTGCCTGGTTTGCTTTTCCTCAGAAGGTTGGTACCTTCTATCCGGAATCCCGCAACGCACCCCATGCGTTGCCGCGCCGGTCGTCCGTTCCCAGGGCGGCCGAGGATCGCGGAGCGGTATCCGCACGCGATGCGCGCCAGACGATGCGCGCACCCCTCAGAGATCAGTCACTGAGATACATCCGATAAGTCTGCGCCGCATGTGCGGTGCGAGGCCGAGTCCGTGCCGGTCGAAGCGACCGGACGGAGCCGGGGACCCAACGTTCCAGGGGTGAATCGGCGCGACCCAGAGCCGCGCCGTAGGGCTGCTTCCATGCCCGAATCCGTCAGCTAACCCGGTAGGCGTCATGGAAGATAGGAGATTCCCTGCATGACCGGTCGTTTCGATCGACTTTCGCTCAACCGCTTCTCCCCCGAGGACAAGGCCGTCGGCGTCGCCGTGGGCGCCGTGCTCACCGGAGCCGTCGGACTCGCCGTCCTCAACCCCCTCGCCGGCGGCAGCGCCGCGGCCGAGACCCCGGCCCAGGCGAAGGCGGCCGTGGTGGCCGAGCAGGGCACCGCGTCGAAGCAGTCCACGTCGAAGCAGTCCGCGGGCATGACCCAGGCCGAGGCCCGCGAGGCCGGCTGGGGCGTCGCGCCGCGTCCGGTCAAGGCCTCCGAGGCCATCGCGCTCGCCAAGAAGCAGGTCGGCATCAGCGAGGGCAAGGGCGGCCAGACCAAGTTCCACAAGTGGTACGTCTCGACCCCGCACGCCAAGGCCACCGCCCAGCGCGACGGCGGCTTCTCGGTCAAGGCCTACAACGGCGCCCAGTGGTGCGACATGTTCGTGTCCTGGGTCGGGGCCCACACCGGCGTGAAGAACATGGGCTGGGACGCCTACACCGTCCAGCACGCCACCTGGTTCAAGAAGGCCGACCGCTGGGGCGACAAGCCCAAGCCCGGCGCCGTGGTGTTCTTCGACTGGAAGGACGGCTCGAAGGGCAGCATCGGCGACATCGACCACGTCGGCCTCGTCGTGAAGGACAACGGCAACGGCAAGATCAGCACGGTCGAGGGCAACAGCAACGACAAGGTGGAGAAGAAGGTCCGCGACAAGTCCGAGGTCGTCGGCTACGGCTACCCGGAGTACGCGTCCTGACGCTCCTCCCCCTAGCGCACGCATCGAAGGCGCCCGGCTCCGGCCGGGCGCCTTCGGGCGTTCCTGGAGGTGTGTCCTAAGTCGCCGTTGAAGGCGAGTAATGGGAAGCATTGACAGCCTTTGATGCTCCTTGGACCTCACTGGGGCGTTCCTGGAAAGGAATCCCTGGCAACGCGTCCGACCGGTCTCCGGCCCCGGCGGCCGGTCCGGTGCGCGGCGGGACCGGTGAGGGGAGGCCGAGCGGGTGCGCCCGGATGTCAGCGTGGTGGTGATCGCCTACAACGACGCCCGGCGGCTTCCCCATGCGGTCGCCTCGACGCTGGAGCAGTCCCTGGGCGGCGTCGAGACCGTGATCGTCGACGACGCCAGCACCGACGGCACCGGGGAGGTCGCCGATCGGATCGCCGCCGCGCGGCCCGGCCGGGTCCGGGCGGTGCACCTGCCGGTGAACTCCGGCGGCTGCGGCCGGCCCCGCAACGCGGGCGTCGAGGCCTCGTCCGGCCGGTACGTGATGTTCCTCGACAGCGACGACCTGCTGGACCGGCACGCCTGCCTCAACCTGCTCGCCACCGCCGAGGACACCGGCGCCGACCTGGTCTCCGGGCTGTGCGAGCGGGTCTTCCTGGACATGCCGGAGGGGGCGAAGGGGCGCGTCCGCCCCTGGTACCCCTGGCTGTACGAGCGCAGCGCCGTCTACGGGTCGCTGCGCGAGAACCCCGGTCTCCTTTACGACACCCTCTCCACCAACAAGGCGTACCGGCGCGGGTTCCTGGAGGAGCAGGGGCTGCGGTTCGTGGAGCGGCTGCACTACGAGGACCTGCTGTTCACCGCCGAGGCCTACCTGGCGGCGGAGCGGACCGCGCTGATCCCGCACCGCGTCTACCGCTGGCTCGTCCGGCGGCGGACGGGGGCACCGTCGATCTCCAACCGGCGGTCCGAGCCGGCCAACTTCGCCGACCGGCTGGAGATCCACCGGCGCATCGACATGCTGTTCGCGCTGCGCGGCGCGCACGATCTGCGGCGCGCCAAGGACGTGAAGTTCGTCAACCACGACCTGCTGCTCTACCTGCGGGAACTGCGCGGCCGCGACCCCGCCCACCGGGACCGGTTCCTGGAGCTCGCGGCCGGCTACCTGGCCGAGCTGGACCCGCGCGTGTTCGAGCTGGCCAACCCGCTGCCCGCGATCGCCGCGTACCTGATCCGCGAGGGCGACCACGCCGGGGCGCTGGCCGCCGCCGAGTACCGGCCCCCGCGCCGGCCCGTGCTCCGCGCCCGGCTGGTGGAGCGGGACGGGCGGGTCTTCTGGGGCGAGGGCGGGCCCCGCGGGGGGCTCGGCCGCCGGATCCTGGACGTCACCGGCCTCGGCTTCCACGTCCGGCCCCTGAAGGAGCTGTGCCCGGCCGGGACCGTGACGCGGCTGGAGACGCGCGGCGGCCGCGCACTGATCGCCGGGCATGTGCCGAACCCGCTGCGCCGGATCCCGCTGGACGCCGAGCTGGCCGGGACGCTGGAGTTCCGCGACCGGCGCCGCAGGGCGCGCCGGGCGCGGGTCCGCGTCGCCGTCCGGCACGAGGGCGACCGCCTGGCCTGGCGGGCGGAGTTCGACCCGGCCGCCGAGATCAGGCCGCTCGGATTCGCCGACCCCGTCTGGGACGCGTGGCTGCGCGTCCGGGCGGACGGCGAGGACATGGTCTGCCGCCTCGGCGAGGGCCGTGGATCGCCGCCGCTGGAGGGCGTCGCGCTGCCCGTCCGGCCCCGGCTGACGCGGCTGGCCGGAGACAGCCTCCGCTCCCGCCTCACCGGCCGCGGCGACCTGGCGTTCACGCTGGAGGCGGCGAGCCCGTGGGCGCGGCTGGCGAGGGCCGCCGCGCGGCGCGCCGCCACCTCGGCGCCGGGGCGGCTCGCCTGGCGCCGCGTCCGGGCGGTGCGGCGGGCGGCGGCCCGGCGGCTCACCGCGCGCCGGACCAAGATCGCCGTGTTCAACCGGGTGCTCAGCAGGCTGCCCGTCCGGACCGGCCTGGTGGTCTTCGAGAGCCATCTCGGACGCCACTACTCCGACAACCCGAAGTACCTCTACCGGGAGCTGCGCGGGACGGGGCGGCCGATCACGGCGGTGTGGGCGTACGCGTCCTCCCCGAAGGGGTTCCCCAAGGACGCCGTGCTCGTCCGCCGGGGTTCGTGGCGGTACTTCCTGGCGCTGGCGCGCGCCCAGTTCTGGGTGGACAACCAGGGCTTCCCCGAGGGCCTGCGCAAACGCCGTGAGACCACCTATATCCAGACCTGGCACGGCTCGGCCGTCAAGCCCATGGGCCTCGACCAGCCCCGCCTGAAGAGGGCCTCCGCCGGCGAGAGGGCCCGGCTGCGGCGGATGGTGGAGCGCTACGACTGCTTCCTGGTGCGCTCCGGGCACGACGTCGAGACGCTGTGCGCCGGCCTCGGGGTGCGCTCCGAGCTGCTCCCGGCCGGCTATCCCCGCAACGACCCCCTGGTCAACGGGGTGGACGGCGATCCGGAGCTGGCCGCCGAGGTCGCCGCGCTCCGCACGTCCCTCGGCCTGGACGATGGGCGCCGCGCCGTCCTGTACGCGCCGACCTTCTCCACCGGGCCGGACGGGCGCCCCGGCGGGCTGCTGGAGCCGCCCATCGACCCCGAGGTGTTCGCGCGGGAGCTGGGGGAGCAGTACGTGCTGCTCGTCCGGCCCCACTACCTGTGCAAGGCCAACGTCCCGCCCGGCGCCCGCGCGGTCATGCGGGACGTCGGCGCGGTGCCCGACGCCACGCTCCTGCTGCTGCTCGCGGACGCCCTCGTCACCGACCACTCCTCGATCATGTTCGACTTCGCGCTGCTGGACCGGCCGATCGTCCTGCACCTGCCGGACGGCCGCGACCTCGCCCCCGGATACCTCGACCTGAACCGGGAAGGGCCCGGGCCGATCACCCGCACCGAGCGGGAACTCGTCGCCGCACTGGCCGGGCTGGACGCGGCCGAGGCCGTCCACGGCCCCCGGCGCCGCGCGTTCGCCGCGCGCTTCGGCGAGCACGACCGGGGCACCGCCGCCCGGATGGTGGCGGACCGCTACTTCCCGGCCGCACGGCCGGGCCGCAGGAGTGAACGCACGAGCCGCAGGGGGAGCAGCCATGGCCGCACCGCGTGACGTCTTCATCGTGTGCAACAACGCCGACGACATGGGCGGGCTGCAGCGCTGGGCGCACCACATGGCGCGCCTGCTGGCCGGGCGCGGGGACCGCGTCACCCTCGTGGGGATCACCCGCGGCGCGGAGCCGTACCACCACGACCGCGACGGCTCCTACGCCGTCGAGGTGCTGCACCGGGAATGGCGGGCGCCGGTGCTGGCGTGGCGGCCGAAGAGCACGCTGCAGAAGCTGAACCCGGCGGCGCGCGCGCGGGATTTGCGGCGGACGGCGGCTCAGCGGCGCGGCGCCGGGCGCCTGTCGGAGCTGTTCGCCGCCGCCGGGCCCGGGGCGGTGGTGATCGTGGCGCAGGTGTGGGCGATGGAGTGGGTGCGGCTGGCCGACACGTCCGGGCTGCGGGTAGTGGCGATGAGCCACGAGTCGTACGAGGCCACCCGCAAGTCGACCCGGTACCGGAGGATCAGGGAGCACTACGCCGGCGCGGACCGGATGCTGGTGCTGACGGCCGAGGACGCCGACGCCTGGGCCAGGGACGGCATGACCAACGTCGACCACATCCCGAACCCGCTGCATGTGACGCCGGCCGTCCACCCGACGCTGGACCTCCCGGTGGTCGCCTGCGTCGGGCGCCTGTCCCACGAGAAGGGCGTCGACCTGATGCTGGAGGCGTGGGAGGCGGTCCGCGCGCGCCATCCGGACTGGCGCCTCCACGTCTACGGCGGCGGCCCGAAGGAGGCGGAGCTGCGGGCGCGGGCGGACGCCGCCGGGCTGTCGGGCTCCGTGGAGTTCCGGGGGGTGGTCACCGACGTCGAGCAGGCGCTGGTCGAGGCGTCGGTGCTCGCGCTGCCGTCGCGGGCGGAGGGCTTCCCGATGTCGGTGCTGGAGGCCATGGCGTACGGGCTGCCGACGGTGGCGTTCGACTGCGCACCGGGCGTCCGCGCGCTGCTCGGGGCCGGCGAGGAGAGCGGCGTCCTGGTCGAGCCGGGCGACACGGCCGCGTTCGCCGCCGCGCTGGACCGCCTCATGGGGGACCCGGAGGAGCGCCGCGCCCTCGGCGCCGCGGCCCGGGCGTCGGTGCTGCGCTTCCACCCCGACGCCGTCCTCGCCCGCTGGGACCGGTTGTTCGACCTGCTGCACCGGGAGCCGCCGCCCGTGCCCGAGCGCGCGCCCGCGCCCGCCCGCGAGCCGGCGGCCGCGCCCGCGGCGGAACCCGCCCTGGGGAGAGATTCTTTCTAACAACTGTTTGGTAGAGTCCCTGGCGTGAAGCAGAACGAGTCGCCGGCGGACCGCGCGTTCCGCGCCGAGGTCCGCGACTGGCTCCAGACGAACCTCTCGGGCGAGTTCGCGCACGCCCGCGGGCTCGGCGGACCCGGCCGCGAGCACGAGGCGTTCGAGGAGCGGCTGGCCTGGGAACGGCACATGGCCGCGGCCGGCTGGACGTGCGTCGGCTGGCCGCGCGAGTACGGCGGCCGCGGCGCCACCGTCGAGCAGCAGGTGATCTTCCACGAGGAGTACGCGCTCGCCGACGGCCCCGCCCGCGTCAACCACATCGGCGAGAACCTGCTCGGCCCCACGATCATCGCGTTCGGCACCGACGAGCAGCGCGCCCGGTTCCTCCCCCCGATCGTGGCGGTCGAGGAGCTGTGGTGCCAGGGCTACTCCGAGCCCGACGCCGGCTCCGACCTCGCCAACGTGCAGACCCGCGCCGAACTGTCCGGCGACCACTGGACGGTCAACGGCCAGAAGGTGTGGACGTCGCTCGCCCTCGAAGCCGACTGGTGCTTCGTCGTCTGCCGCACCGAGCCCGGCTCGTCCCGCCACAAGGGCCTGTCGTACCTGCTCGTCCCGATGCGGCAGGACGGCGTCGACATCCGGCCGATCATCCAGCTCACCGGCACCTCCGAGTTCAACGAGGTCTTCTTCGACGGCGCCCGCACCGACGCCGGCAACATCGTCGGCGCGCCCGGCGAGGGCTGGAAGATCGCGATGGCCACGCTCGGGTTCGAGCGCGGCGTCGCGACCCTCGGCCAGCAGGTCGGGTTCGCCCGCGAGTTCGAGGGCGTCGCCGACCTCGCCCGCCGCACCGGCGCCATCGACGACCCGCTGCTGCGCGACCGGCTCACCCGGTCCTACATGGGCCTGGAGATCATGCGGCTGAACGCGGTGCGGACCATGGCGGGCGTCGCCGCCGGCGCCCCCGGCCCCGAGTCGTCCATCTCCAAGCTCGTCTGGGGCACCTGGCACCGCGAGCTCGGCGAGCTGGCCATGGACGTCCTCGGCGCCGCCGGGCTCGTCGCCGATGGTGAGCCCCACGAGCGCTCTTCGGGCGAAGCCCAGGGGGTCCGGGGGTCCGCCCCCGGGGGAGACTACGACCTCAACGACTGGCAGCGGCTGTTCCTGTTCTCCCGCTCCGACACGATCTACGCCGGGTCGAACGAGATCCAGCGCAACATCATCGCCGAGCGCGTGCTCGGGCTCCCGAGAGAGGCACGCGGATGACGCCCCCGCCCTACGTCCCCGGCCACGGCCTGCTGAAGGACCGCGCCGTCGTGATCACCGCCGCCGCCGGCGCCGGGATCGGCGGCGCCACCGCCCGCCGCTGCCTGGAGGAGGGCGCCCGCGTCCTGATCTCCGACACGCACGAGCGGCGGCTCACCGCCTCCGCGCAGGAACTGGAGAAGGAGTTCGGCGCCGACCGCGTCGCCGCGCTGCCCTGCGACGTCACCTCCGAGGAGCAGGTCCAGGCGCTGTACGCGCTCGCCGTCGAGCGCTACGGCCGCGTCGACGTCGCCGTCAACAACGCCGGGCTCGGCGGGACGGCCGACCTCGTCGACATGGCCGACGAGCAGTGGGACCGCGTCATCGACATCACCCTCAACGGCACCATGCGCTGCACCCGCGCCGCCCTGCGCACCATGCGCGACCAGGGCTCCGGCGTCATCGTCAACAACGCCTCCGTGATCGGCTGGCGGGCGCAGAAGGGCCAGTCCCACTACGCCGCCGCCAAGGCCGGCGTCATGGCCCTCACCCGCTGCGCCGCGCTGGAGGCCGCCGACCACGGCGTCCGGATCAACGCCGTGTCGCCGTCCCTCGCCATGCACCCGCACCTGGTGAAGGTCACGTCGGAGGAACTGCTGGACGAGCTGACACGGCGCGAGGCGTTCGGGCGCTACGCGGAGCCGTGGGAGGTGGCCAACGTTATCGTCTTCCTGGCCAGCGACTACTCGTCCTACATGACGGGCGAGGTCGTCTCCGTCTCCTCCCAGCACGCATAGGAACAAGATGAGTCCACGACGGCGCGACGCCGAAGGCACCGCCGCCGCCCGCGCGGAACGGCGGGCGGAACTGCTCGCCACGGCCGCGGAGGTGTTCGCCTCCCAGGGCTACTCCGCCACCACCGTCCGGAAGGTCGCCGACGCCGCCGGCATCCTCGGCGGCAGCCTCTACTACCACTTCGACTCCAAGGAGTCGATGGCCGACGAGATCCTCCGCACCTTCCTGGACGAGATGTGGGCCGGGTACGAGCAGGTCCTCGCGGCGGACCTCAACGCCCGCGACACCCTCGAGGCCATCGTCGCGCAGTCGTTCCGCTCGATAGACCGGCACCGGCCCGCCGTCGTCCTCTACCAGAACGAGTCCAAGCACCTCGCCACCAGCGAGCGGTTCCACTACCTGCTCGACTCGCAGCGCCGGTTCGAGGAGATGTGGCTGTCCCTGCTGGACCGGGGCGTCAAGGAGGGCGCCTTCCGCGCCGACCTCGACCGCACCCTCGTCTACCGGTTCATCCGCGACACCGTGTGGGTCGCGGCGAACTGGTACCAGCACGGCGGGCGGCTGTCCGCCGACGACATCGCCAAGCAGTACCTCGCCATGTTCCTCGAAGGCATCCAGGCGAGCTAGCCCCCGTACGAAGGAGAAGACCATGGCCGAGGCGTACATCGTCGACGCAGTCCGGGCCCCGGTGGGCCGGCGCAACGGCGGGCTCGCCGGCGCGCACCCCGCCGACCTCGGCGCGCACGTCCTCACCGCGCTCATGGACCGGACGAAGATCGACCCGGCCGCCGTCGAGGACGTCGTGTTCGGCTGCGTCGACACCATCGGCCCGCAGGCCGGCGACATCGCCCGCACCTGCTGGCTCGCCGCCGGGCTCCCCGAAGAGGTCCCCGGCGTCACCGTCGACCGGCAGTGCGGCTCCTCCCAGCAGGCCGTGCACTTCGCCGCGCAGGCCGTCCTGTCCGGCACGTCCGACCTGGTCGTGGCGGGCGGCGTGCAGAACATGTCGCAGATCCCGATCGCGTCCGCGATGACCGCCGCCGCCCCGCTCGGCTTCACCGAGGGCCCCTTCGCCGGCTCCAAGGGCTGGACGCGCCGCTACGGCGACCAGGAGGTCTCCCAGTTCCACGGCGCCGAGATGATCGCCCGCGACTGGGACCTGTCCCGCGAGGACATGGAGCGGTTCGCCTACGAGTCGCACCAGCGCGCCATCCGCGCCATCGACGAGGGCCGCTTCGAACGCGAGATCGCCCCCTACGAGGGCGTCGCCACCGACGAGGGCCCCCGCCGCGACACCACGCTGGAGAAGATGGCCGGCCTGAAGACCCTCGTGGACGGCGGGCGCCTCACCGCCGCCGTGTCGTCCCAGATCTCCGACGGCTCCGCCGCCCTGCTCATCGCCTCCGAGCAGGCCGTCAAGGACCACGGCCTCACCCCGCGCGCCCGCATCCACCACATCTCCGCGCGCGGCGAGGACCCCGTCCGGATGCTGTCCGCGCCGATCCCCGCCACCGCCTACGCCTTCAAGAAGACCGGCATGACGATGGACGACATCGACGCCGTCGAGATCAACGAGGCGTTCGCGTCCGTCGTCCTCGCCTGGCTGAAGGAGACCGGCGCCGACCCGGCGAAGGTCAACCCCAACGGCGGCGCCATCGCCCTCGGCCACCCCCTCGGCGCCACCGGCGCCCGCCTCATGACCACCCTCCTGCACGAACTGGACCGCACCGGCGGCCGCTACGGCCTCCAGACGATGTGCGAGGGCGGCGGCCAGGCCAACGTGACCATCATCGAGAGGTTGCGTTAGCCCAGGGGGGCGACCCCCTGGAACCCCCGTCGCGGGTCGGGCGGCCTCCGGGCGCTGGGCGCCCTCCGGCCGCCCGACCCGTGACCGGTGGTCGAGGTTCAAGCCAGAGCCGGTGGTTGTTCACTCGGGGATCGGGGTTCTCACTCAAGAAGGTGGAACGGAGGCTGGTGTGGACGTGTTCGAGGCGGCTCGGTTGGGGCCGCTGACGTTGCGCAACCGGGTGATCAAGGCGGCAACCTTCGAGGGGATGGCGCCCGAGTCCCTGGTCACCGATGAGCTGATCGAGTACCACCGGCGGCCCGCCGCCGGGGGAGTGGGCATGACGACCGTCGCCTACTGCGCGGTCTCGCCCGAGGGGCGGACGGAGCGGGGGCAGATCTGGATGCGGCCCGAGGCCGTTCCGGGGCTGCGCCGGCTCACCGACGCCGTGCACGCCGAGGGCGCCGCCGCGTCCGCGCAGCTCGGGCACGCCGGGCCGGTCGCGGACGCCAGCTCCAACAAGCTGCCCGCGATCTCGGCGGGGCGCTTCTTCAACCCGCTCGGCATGGCGTTCACCAAGGTCGCCACGGCCGACGACATCGCGCGCATCACCCGCGCGCACGCCGACGCCGCACGGCTGGCGATCGAGTCCGGGTTCGACGCCGTGGAGATCCACTTCGGGCACAACTACCTGGCCAGCTCGTTCCTCAGCCCGCGCCTCAACAAGCGCAAGGACGGGTACGGCGGGCCGATCGAGAACCGTGCCAAGGTCGCGCTCGGCATCGCCCGCGCCGTCCGGGACGAGGTGGGCGACCGCATCGCGATCACCGCGAAGCTCAACATGCGGGACGGCGTCCGCGGCGGCCTGGAGATCGACGACAGCCTGTACGTGGCCCGCGCGCTGCAGGACGACGGCACCGTCGACGCCCTCGAACTGACCGCGGGCAGTTCGCTGCTCAACCCGATGTACCTGTTCCGCGGCGAGATGCCCATCCCGGAGTTCGCCGCCGGCTACAAGCTGCCGATGCGCGTCGGCCTGCGCATGTTCGGCAAGCGGTTCCTGCGCGTGTACCCGTACCAGGACGCCTACCTGCTGGAGCACGCCCGCAGGTTCCGCGCCGAACTGGACCTGCCGCTCGTCCTGCTGGGCGGCATCACCACCCGCGAGACCATGGACAAGGCGATGGAGGAGGGCTTCCAGTTCGTCGCCATGGCGCGCGCCCTGCTCCGCGAACCCGACCTCGTGAACCGCATCGCCGCCGACCCGTCCACCCCGTCGCTGTGCATCCACTGCAACCGGTGCGTCCCCACCATCTACAAGGGCACCCACTGCCCCCTCATCCCGGCCTGACGCGCGGGCTGGGACGATGAGCCGATGATCGACATCGCGGGATGGGCGCCGGAGCCGCAGGAGGCGACCGAGGTCATCGACGCGGCGCCCTCGGCGGCGCTCGCGGGGGTCTTGGACGTCGAGCCGCCCGGCGACGAGTTGCCGCCGCTGTGGCAGTGGGTCCACTTCCTGGAGCGGCCCGCGCAGCGGGAGCTGGGGCCGGACGGGCATCCGCGCGACGGGCGGTTCCTACCGCCCATTCCTGAGCGGCGCCGCATGTTTGCCGGAGGACGGTTTCGCATTCGGGAGCCCTTGCGGGTCGGCGACACGGTCACCCGGAGGACGGAGCTCCTCTCGACGGTCGTGAAACAAGGGCGCAGTGGGGAAATGCTGTTCGTCACCGTCCGCCATGTCTTTCTGCGGGCCGGCGTTGAGATCGCGGTGGAGGAGCAGGATCTCGTCTACCGAAGCGGCGATGCCAAGTCTTCGCCGGGCGAGGTGTCGTTTTCCAGCCCTGATGTGAAGGCGCCTTGGATGTTGCCGGTCACCGCTGATCCGGTGTTGCTGTTCCGGTTCAGCGCGCTTACCTACAACGCCCATCGCATCCATTACGACAAGGCGTACGCGACCGAAGTCGAGGGGCATGGCGGGCTCGTCGTGCACGGGCCGCTGCTCGCGATCCTCTGCCTCGAACTGCCGCGCCGGGCGGGCCGGACGGTGCGCGAGCTGTCGTTCCGCGCCCGCCGGCCCGTCTACGCGCGGCAGCCGTTCGTCGCGGCCGGCTCCCCGGACGGGGACCTGTCCATCGAGGCGCCCGGCGGGGTCACCGCGATGACCGCGACGTTCGCCTAGGCGGCGGCCTCCGCGTGGGCGGCGCCGCCGCGGCGCTCCTCGGCGGTCCGCCGGACGAACCGCTTGATCTCGTCGTGGACGTCCTCCTCGTCCCAGCCGAGGACGGGCGCCACCAGTTCGGCGACGCGGGACGCCGCGGCCACGCCGCCGTCCCACTCCTCGATCGCCGCCCGGAGCCGGCGGGCCAGGACGTCCTCCAGGTGCAGGGCGCCCTCGTGCGTCACCGCGTAGACGGCCTCGGCGCACAGGTAGTCCTCGGCGCCGGGGATGGGCGCGCCGAGCGCCGAGCTGTCGGCGACCAGCCGCAGGACCTCCAGGGCGCACGCCCCGTAGCGGCGCAGCAGGTGCTCGACCCGTGCGACGTGCAGGCCCGACTCGGCGGCGAGGCGGCGCCGCTCGTTCCACAGCACCTCGAAGCCGGTCGCGCCGAGGAGCGGCAGCCGGGCCGTGACGGACGCGGGCACGGACTCGTCCAGGCCGTCGGCGACCGCGTCCACCGCGTCCTGCGCCATCACCCGGTAGGTGGTGAACTTGCCGCCGGTGACGACGACGAGGCCCGGGACCGGCTCGGCGACCGCGTGCTCGCGCGACAGCCGCGTCGTGTCGTCGAACTCGCCGGACAGCAGCGGCCGCAGCCCCGCGTAGACGCCCTCGATGTCGTCGTGGGTGAGCGGCGTCCGCAGGACGGCGTTCGCCTGGTCGAGGAGGTAGCCGATGTCGGTGTGCTCGGCGACGGGCTCGTCCGGCCCGTCGTCGTGCGGGGTGTCGGTGGTGCCGACGAGCCAGTGCCGCCCCCACGGGATGATGAACAGCACACTCTTGGCCGTTCGCGTGATCAGGCCGGTCTCCATCGGGATCCGGTCGCGCGGCACCACCAGGTGGACGCCCTTGGACGCGCGGACCCCGAACGCCGCCCGGGAGCCGGTCATCGCCTGCGCGCCGTCCGTCCACACACCGGTCGCGCACACCACCCGACGGGCCCGCACGGCGATCTCCTGACCGCCCTCCAGGTCGACGACCGTGGCGCCGGTGACCCGCTCGCCCTCGCGCAGGAACCCCGTCGCCTCGGCCCGGGTGACGACCTTCGCGCCGTACTGGGCCGCGGTGCGGGCGACCATCATCGTGTAGCGGGCGTCGTCCACCTGCGCGTCGTAGTACTGGACGGCGCCCACCAGTGCGTCCGAGCGCAGCGCGGGCGCCTGGCGCAGCGCGCCGCGCCGGGTCAGCTGCCGGTGGCGCGGGAGCGCCCGGCTGCCGCCCATCGTGTCGTAGAGGGTGACGCCCGCGCTGACGTAGGCCCGCTCCCACACCCGGTTGCGCAGCGGATACAGGAACTGGACGGGACGCACCAGGTGCGGCGCGAGCCGATGCAGCAGCAGGCCGCGTTCCCGCAGCGCCTCCCGCACCAGCCCGAAGTCGCGCTGCTCGAGGTAGCGCAGGCCGCCGTGGATGAGCTTGCTGGAGCGGCTGGACGTCCCCGCCGCCCAGTCCCGCGCCTCCACCAGGGCGACGGACAGCCCCCGCGAGATCGCGTCGAGGGCCGCGCCGGCACCGACGATGCCGCCGCCGATCACCAGCACGTCGAACTCGGCCTCGGCGAGGGCGCGCAGCGCGTCCTCGCGGTACAGCGGACCGAGGGCTACGGATGTCACTGCTCTCTCCCAAAGAAATAACGCCGAACGAAGTTCGTCAACTGAATGGCGGTGGGTGGGGGCTGGAGGACGGGGCCGAAGGAAGTTCGTCAATTGATTGGCGGTGGGCGGGGGCTGGACGACGGGGCCGAAGGAAGTTCGTTAACTGATTGGCGGTGGGCGGGGGCTGGACGACGGGGCCCGGGCCGCGGCTGGGGGCCGCGGCCCGGGGGTGGTCAGTCGATGTCGACCCAGTCGAGGGTGCGGGTGACGGCCTTCTTCCAGCCGGCGTAGCCGGTCTGGCGCTGGTCGTCGTCCCAGGTGGGGTGCCAGCGCTTGTCCTCGTTCCAGTTCTGGCGGAGTTCGTCGGTGGTGTTCCAGAAGCCGACGGCGAGGCCGGCGGCGTAGGCGGCGCCGAGGGCGGTGGTCTCGGCGACGACGGGGCGGGAGACCGGGACGCCGAGGATGTCGGCCTGCAGTTGCATGCACAGCTCGTTGGCGGTGACACCGCCGTCGACCTTGAGGACGTCCAGGGAGACGCCGGAGTCCTCCCGCATCGCCTCCACGACGTCGCGGGACTGGTAGCAGATGGCTTCGAGGGTGGCGCGGGCGACGTGGGCGTTGGTGTTGAAGCGGGACAGGCCGACGATGGCGCCGCGGGCGTCGGAGCGCCAGTAGGGGGCGAACAGGCCCGAGAAGGCGGGGACGAAGTAGACGCCGCCGTTGTCGTCGACCTGGCGCGCCAGGGCTTCGCTTTCGGAGGCGCCGGAGATGATGCCGAGCTGGTCGCGCAGCCACTGCACGGCCGACCCGGTCACCGCGATCGAGCCTTCCAACGCGTAGACCGGCTTGTCGGCTCCGAACTGGTAGCAGACGGTCGTCAGCAGGCCGCTCTTGGACCGGACGAGTTCCTCACCGGTGTTGAGCAGGAGGAAGTTGCCGGTGCCGTAGGTGTTCTTGGCTTCGCCGGGTGCGAAGCACACCTGCCCGACGGTCGCGGCCTGCTGGTCGCCCAGGGCGGCGGTCAGCGGGACTTCGCCGCCGAGTGGGCCGTCCGCGCGGGTGACTCCGTAGCCGGCGGGCGCCGAGGACGGTTTGATCTCCGGCAGCATGGAGCGGGGGATGCCGAAGAACGACAGGAGCTCGTCGTCCCAGCTGAGGGTCTCCAGGTCCATCAGCATGGTGCGGCTGGCGTTGGTCGGGTCGGTGACGTGGACGCCGCCGTTCGTCCCGCCGGTCAGGTTCCAGAGCACCCACGTGTCGGTCGTGCCGAAGACGGCGTCGCCCGCCTCAGCGGCCTCGCGGACGCCGTCGACGTTCTCCAGGATCCATTGGATCTTGCCGCCGGAGAAGTAGGTGGCCGGCGGCAGCCCGGCCTTCCGGCGGATGACGTCGCCCTTGCCGTCGCGTTCGAGGGCGGCGGCGATGCGGTCGGTGCGGGTGTCCTGCCAGACGATCGCGTTGTAGTACGGGCGGCCGGTGCGCCGGTTCCACACCACGGTCGTCTCGCGCTGGTTGGTGATGCCGAACGCGGCCAGGTCGGTGTGGCCCAGGTTCGCCTTGTTCAGCGTGGTCTGGACGACGGCGCGGGTCCGCTCCCAGATCTCGGTCGGATTGTGCTCCACCCAGCCCGCCCGCGGCAGGATCTGCTCGTGCTCCAGCTGGTGGCGGGCGATCTCGTTCCCGCCGTGATCGAAGATCATGAAGCGGGTGCTGGTCGTGCCCTGGTCGAGGGCTCCGACGAAGTCGGCCATGCGTGCGGTCTCCTGGGATGAGGGTGCGGGACGGTCAGGCCGTCTCGTACTGCGGTTCGGGCTTGGCGATGTCCTGGGCGGGCTCCTCGGGGGGCAGGAACCGCCCGATCAGGGCCTTGTAGAGTCCGACGCCGACGACGCCGCCGATCAGCGGGCCGACGATCGGGACCCAGAAGTACAGGTCGCCGTACTGGTCCCGCCACGCGCCGCCGTAGCCGGTGAGGAACGAGGCGAGCCGGGGGCCGAAGTCGCGGGCCGGGTTGATCGCGTAGCCGGCGTCGGTGCCGAACGCCATCCCGATCGCGACCACCAGCAGGCCGATCAGGAACGGGGCCAGGTTGGCCAGCGGCGGCGAGTTCCGGATGTCGGTCAGCGCCTTGATCACGAACAGCAGGATCGCGGTGCCGATGACCTGGTCGCGGAACGCGCCCCAGGTGCCGACCGGGAGGGTGCCGTTGCCGGGCAGGGTGGAGAAGACGCCCTGCGTCTTGATGGTGTGGCCGGGGTCGACCTTGGCGAGCACCTCGCTGTAGTTCCAGCGGACGAGCAGCGCCGCGATGAACGCGCCCGCCGTCTGCGCGGCGATGTAGGGCGCGGTCTTGCGCCAGGCGAACTCCTTGAACGCGGCGAGCCCGATGGTGACGGCGGGGTTGAGGTGGGCGCCGCTGATCCGGGCGGCGACGTAGACGCCGAGCGTGACGCCGAGCCCCCAGGCCCAGGCGATGCTGTCGTGGTCGCCGATGCCGGCGGCGGCGACCTGCGCGACGACGCCGACGCCGAACAGGATGAGGATCAGGGTGCCGGCGAACTCGGCCGCGAGCTCACCGGCGAGCGAGGGGATTCTCGGTCGTTGCGCGGTGCGTTCCGTCATGGGCTCTCCTCGGCAGGTGGGGTGGACGCGAGGCCCCGTGAGGCTGGCCAGACGGTAAGTCGGGGATGGACCGCCGACAACGGGAGACTGCCGACAATGTCGAACACTTTCCCCGTTGCCCGGCGCCGGTTACCCTCCAATCTGTGCACGAGATCACAGAATCCGGGCAGTTCGGACCGTACGGGACGACAATCACGACAAGCGCCGACATTGTCGGCACACCGCCGGGAGAACTACCCTGGGATTCGTGCCCGGACCCGTGCAGTCGATCGAGCGCGCCGCCGCGATCCTGCGGCTGCTCGCCGCCAGTTCGGGACGGCTCGGCGTCGGTGAGGTCGCCAGCTCGCTCGGGCTCGCCCGCGGCACCGCGCACGGCATCCTGCGCACCCTGGAGCGCGTCGGCTTCGTCGAGCAGGACGGCGGCACCGGCAAGTACCAGCTCGGCGCCGCCCTGCTGCATCTCGGCACCAGCTACCTGGACGTCAACGAGCTGCGGTCCCGCGCCATCAACTGGGCCGACGCGCTCGCCTCGCGCAGCGGCGAGGCCGTCCGCATCGGGACCCTGCTGGAGGGCAAGGTCCTGGTCGTCCACCACGTCTTCCGGCCCGACGACACCCTCCAGGCCATGGACGTCGGCTCGCTGCTGCCGCTGCACGCCACCGCCCTCGGCAAGGCGCTGCTCGCCCACGACGCCAACGCCGCCGCGTCCATCCGCGACACCGTCCTGGAGTCCTACTGCCGGCGCACCATCACCGATCCGCGCGAACTCGCACGGGCCGCCACCCGGGTGCGGGAGAACGGCTGGGCCGCCGAGACCGAGGAGCTGTCGATCGGCGAGGCGGGCATCGCCGCGCCGATCCGCGGGCACGGGGGGCTGGTGGTCGGGGCCATCGGCATCTCCGGCGCGGTCGAGCGAATCTGCGACGCGCGGCGCGTCCCCGAGCCGCGGCTCGTCGGGTACGTGCGGGACGCGGCCCGCGCCGTCTCCCGCGACCTCGGGGGCTCGCGCTGGTGACGCCGCGGCCCCGGCGCCGCGTCCGGGGGGAGGGGGCCGACCGTGACCGAGCGCTACGTGATGTCGATCGACCAGGGCACCACCTCGACGCGGTGCATCCTGTTCGACCACGGCGGCCGGCTGGTGTCGGTCGCGCAGCGCGAGCACCGGCAGCACTTCCCGAAGCCGGGCTGGGTCGAGCACGACCCGATGGAGATCTGGCGCAACCTGGAGCGGATCGCCCCCGAGGCGCTCGCCCAGGCGGGGGTGACCGCGAACCAGGTCGCCGCGGTCGGGATCGCCAACCAGCGCGAGACGACCGTCCTGTGGGACCGGCTGACCGGGGTCCCGATCGGCCGCGCCATCGTCTGGCAGGACACCCGCACCGGCGCCCTGGTGGACGAGTTGGCCCGCGCCCCCGGCGCCGCGATGGTCACCGAGCGCAGCGGGCTGCCGCTGGCCGCCTACTTCTCCGCGCCGCGCATCCGCTGGCTGCTCGACCACACGCCCGGCCTCCGGGAGCGCGCCGAACGCGGTGAGGTCCTGTTCGGCACGATGGAGAGCTGGCTGATCTGGAACCTCAGCGGCGGCGTCGACGGCGGCGTGCACGTCACCGACGTGACCAACGCCGGCCGCACCCTGCTGATGGACCTGCGCACCCTGTCCTGGGACGCCGGCCTGCTCGACTTCTTCGGCGTGCCGGCCGCGATGCTGCCGGAGATCCGCTCGTCCACCGAGACCTACGGGACGGCCCGCCGCGTGTTCCCCGGGGTGCTGATCGGCGCCGCCCTCGGCGACCAGCAGGCCGCGCTGTTCGGGCAGACGTGCTTCTCGCCGGGCGAGACCAAGTGCACCTACGGGACGGGCGCGTTCCTGCTGATGAACACCGGCACCACGCCGGTGAAGTCCGCGAACGGGCTGCTCACCACCGTCGGCTACAAGATCGGCGACGAGCCCGCGGTGTACGCGCTGGAGGGCTCGATCGCGATCACCGGCGCGCTCGTCCAGTGGTTCCGGGACGGCCTCGGGCTGATCTCCACCGCGCCGGAGATCGAGACCCTGGCCCGGACGGTCGACGACAACGGCGGCTGCTACATCGTCCCGGCCTTCTCGGGGCTGTTCGCGCCGCACTGGCGCAGCGAGGCGCGCGGCATCATCGTCGGCCTCACGTCCTACATCACGAAGGGGCATCTGGCGCGGGCCGTGCTGGAGGCGACCGGCTGGCAGACCCGCGAGGTGGTGGACGCGATGAACGCCGACTCGGGGCTCGGCCTGAAGGAGCTGAAGGCCGACGGCGGCATGACGTCCGACAACCTCGTCATGCAGATGGTCGCGGACATGCTGAACGTGCCCGTGGAGCGGCCGATGGTGGTGGAGACGGTGTCGCTCGGCGCCGCCTACGCCGCCGGGCTCGCCGTCGGCTACTGGGCGGGCCTCGAAGGGCTGCGCCGCAACTGGCACCGGGCCGCCCGCTGGGTCCCGGCGATGGAGCCGACGCGGCGCGCCGCCGAGTACGACAACTGGAAGCGGGCCGTGGAGCGCACGTTCGGCTGGATCCGCGCCGGCGAGGACCCCGCGACCGCGCCGTGAGGCCGGAGCCCCCCGCCCTAGATCCGGTCGCGCTCGATCAGCTGCTTGACGATGACGTTGCGCTGGATCTCGTTCGTCCCCTCGCCGACGATCATCAGCGGGGCGTCGCGGAAGTAGCGCTCCACGTCGAACTCGGTGGAGTAGCCCGCCGCGCCGTGGATGCGAACGGCGTTCAGCGCGATCTGCATCGCGGCCTCGGAGGCGTAGAGCTTGGCCATGCCCGCCTCCATGTCGCAGCGCTCGCCCGCGTCCAGGCGCCGGGCGGCGTCGAGGGTGAGCAGCCGCGCGGCCCGCAGCTGCGTGGCCATGTCGGCGAGGTAGTTGCCGATCGACTGGTGCTGCCAGATCGGCTTGCCGAACGCCTCGCGCTGCTGGGCGTAGCGGAGGGAGTCCTCAAGGGCGGCGCGACCGACGCCGAGCGCGCGCGCCGCGACCTGGATGCGGCCCACTTCGAGGCCCCGCATCATCTGGGCGAAACCGCGCCCCTCCTCGCCGCCGAGCAGCGCGTCGAGCGGCGCCTCGTAGCCGTCGAAGGACAGCTCGCAGCTCTCCACGCCCTTGTAGCCGAGCTTCGGCAGGTCGCGGGAGACGGTCAGGCCGGGGCCCTTCTCCACGAGCAGGATGCTGATGCCCCGGTGGCGCGGGGACGCGTGCGGGTCGGTCTTGCACAGCAGCGCGATGAGCCCCGACATCCGGGCGTTGGTGATCCACATCTTGGCGCCGTCGACGACGTACCGGTCGCCGTCCCGCCGCGCGGTCGTGCTCATCGCCTGCAGGTCCGAGCCGCCGGACGGCTCGGTGAGCGCCATCGTGGCGCGCAGCTCGCCGGTCGCCATCCGGGGCAGGTAGCGGGCCTTCTGCTCCTCGGTGCCGAACACCGCGAGCAGGTGCGAGACGACCGTGTGCCCGCCGAACGCGCCGGCCAGGGTCATCCAGCCGCGCGCCAGCTCCTCGGTGACGAGCGCGTAGCACGCCTTGGAGACGGCGACGTCGCCGTACGGCGCGGGCACGGCGAGGCCGTAGACGCCGAGCTCCTTCATCCGGTCGATGAGGCGCTCGGGGTACGCGCCCGCGTGCTCCAGGTCCCGGGCGACCGGGCGGACCTCCCTGTCGACGAAGTCCGCGACGACCTCGACGATGGCGCGCTCCTCGTCGCTGAGCGTGAACACGGCGGCTCCACCCTCCTCCCGCGCGGGCTCCCGCACGGGGGCGATCTCTCATATATTTGATGTGAAAATACCGCAGGCGCCCAGGGGGGACGATGACCGCTGCCGGATCCGGCGGCCCGGCCCTCGGCCGCCGCCGCCAGCTGAGCGACGAGGTGGCCGCGCACGTCCGCGACCTGATCATGTCCGGCCAGGTCGGGCACGGCGAGTTCCTCCGGCTGGAGCGGATCGCCGACGACCTCGGGATCAGCGTCACCCCGGTCCGGGAGGCGCTGCTGTCGCTGCGCGGCGAGGGCTTCGTGACGCTGGAGCCGCGCCGCGGGTTCATGCCGGCGCCGCTCACCCGGCAGGACGTCCAGGACCTGTTCGAGGCTCAGGCGTACTTCGCCGGCGAGTTGGCCGCCCGCGCCGCCGGCCGGGCCGCCGAGGCCGACCTGGACGCCCTCGACCGGACGCAGGCGCTGCTGGAGGAGGCGTTCGCGGCCGGCGACTCGGCGGGCGTCGAGCGCGCCAACCACCAGTTCCACCGGCTGATCAACCTGCGCGCCGGGTCGCCGAAGATGGCGTGGCTGCTGCAGACCGTGGTCCGGTACGCGCCGCGCCGCTTCTACGCGGGCATCGAGGGCTGGACGCGGGCGTCGGTCGACGACCACCGGCTCGTCCTCGCCGCGCTGCGCGCCGGGGACGCCGAGGCCGCGCGGCAGGCGATGCGCGCCCACATCCGGCACGCGGGCACGCTGCTGGTGGTGCATCTGGAGGCGCGGGGCTTCTGGGCGGCCGAGGCGGAGTGAGGCCGCCCGAACCCGGCCGCGGCAGGCCGCGTATCGTATAAAAAATTTCCGGGAGGGCGGATGGACGACCAGGTGGTCACGGTCACCGATCGCGGCGCGGCGCGCGTGCTCACGCTGAACCGGCCGGAGGCGCGCAACGCGGTCGACCTCCCGACGCGCGAGCGGCTCCTGGCGGAGTTGCGGCGCGCCGCCGACGACCCCGCGGTGCGGGCGATCGTGCTGACCGGCGCCGGCGGGACGTTCTCGGCGGGCGGCGACGTCCGGTCGATGGAGGGCGCCGCGCCGGACGACGTCCGCGCCCGGCTCACCCCGCTGCACGAGGCCGTCCGGCTCATCGCGACGTGCGGCACACCGGTGATCGCGGCCGTCGAGGGCGCCGCCGCCGGGCTCGGGGTGTCCCTCGCCGCCGTCTGCGACCACGTGGTCGCCGCCGAGGACGCCCGGTTCGTCGCCGCGTTCGGCAAGGTCGGCCTCGTCGCCGACGGCGGCCTGCTCTGGACGCTCCCGCGCCGCGTCGGCATGGGCCGCGCCAAGGAGATGCTCGTCTTCGGGCGGACCGTCCCCGCGCCCCGCGCCTACGAGATCGGCCTCGCCGACTCCCTCGCGCCGCCCGGCGGGGCCCTGGACGCCGCGCTCGGCCTGGCCGCCGAGTCCGCCGCGCTCGCCCCGCTCTCGGTCGCCGCCGCCAAGCAGCTGCTGGCCTGTACCGACCTCGACCCGGACGGGCTGCTGGAGGCCGAGATGGAGGAGCAGACCGCGCTGTTCGGCAGCGCCGACTTCGCCGAGGGCCGCGCCGCGTTCGCCGCGCGCCGCCCGCCGCGTTTCGAGGGCCGCTAGGGCTTCGGGGCCGCCAGAGAGGGAGCACGGATGAGCAGGCTGCAGCAGACGCACGGGCTGTCGGACGAGCAGCGGGAGATCGTCGCGACCGTCCGCGCGTTCGTCGACCGGGAGATCCTCCCGGTCGCCACCGCCCTGGAGCACGCCGACGAGTACCCGCAGGCGATCGTCGACGGCATGAGGGACCTCGGGCTCTTCGGCCTGATGATCGGCGAGGAGCACGGCGGGCTCGGCGCGTCGCTGCTGACGTACGCGCTGGTCGTGGAGGAGCTGTCGCGAGGCTGGATGAGCGTGTCCGGCATCGTCAACACCCACTTCATCGTCGCCTGGATGATCGCCCACCACGGCACCGCCGAGCAGCGGGCGCACTACCTGCCGAAGATGGCGACCGGGGAGGTCCGGGGCGCGTTCTCGATGTCGGAGCCCGGCTGCGGCTCCGACGTCTCCGCCATCACGACCCGCGCCGTGCCCGACGGCGACGACTACGTGATCGACGGCCAGAAGATGTGGCTGACCAACGGCGGCTCCGCCAACCTCGTCGCCACGCTCGTCAAGACCGACCCCGACGCCGGCCACCGCGGCATGACGACGTTCCTCATCGACAAGACCCCCGGCTTCGGCGAGGTCGCGCCCGGCCTGACCGTCCCGGGCAAGATCGAGAAGATGGGCTACAAGGGCGTCGACACCACCGAGCTGCTCTTCGACGGGTACCGCGTCCCGGCGGCCCAGATCCTTGGCGGCGCGCCAGGCCGGGGCTTCTACCAGATGATGGACGGCGTCGAGGTCGGCCGTGTCAACGTCGCGGCGCGCGGCTGCGGCGTCGCCAGGCGCGCCTACGAGCTGGCCCTGGACTACGCGCGGCAGCGCGAGACGTTCGGCAGGCCGATCGCCGAGCACCAGGCCGTCCTGTTCCGCCTCGCCGAGATGGCCACCAAGGTCGAGGCCGCCCACCAGATGATGGTCATGGCGGCGCGGCGCAAGGACTCCGGCGAGCGCAACGACCTCGAGGCGGGCATGGCGAAGTACCTGGCCAGCGAGTACTGCAAGGAGGTCGTGGAGGACGCGTTCCGGATCCACGGCGGCTACGGGTACTCCACGGAGTTCGAGATCGAGCGGCTCTACCGGGAGGCGCCGATGCTGCTGATCGGCGAGGGCACCGCCGACATCCAGAAGATGATCATCGGCCGCCGGCTGCTGGACGGCGCGGGCTGACCGGGCGGGCGGCGGATATCGTGGCGGCATGGCCAGCCCGACCCCCGCCGCCGCCCCCGGCCGCCGCCGCGACGAGCTGCGCGACTTCCTGCGGACCCGCCGCGCCCGGCTCACCCCCGCCGACGTCGGCATGCCCGACGGGGGCCGGCGCCGCACGCCGGGCCTGCGCCGCGAGGAGGTCGCCGTCCTCGCCGGGGTCGGGGTGTCCTGGTACACGTGGCTGGAGCAGGGCCGCGACATCAAGGTCTCCGGCGACGTCCTCGACGCGGTCGGCCGCGCGCTGCGGCTGGACGCGGCCGAGCGCGAGCACCTGTACCTGCTCGCCGGCCTGAACCCGCCGCGGGCGGAGGCCGACCCGGCCGTCCCGGTCACGCCGGAGCTGCAGCGGGTGCTGGACGCCTGGTCCCCGCGCCCGGCCTACGTCCGCGACCGGCACTGGAACTTCCTCGCCATCAACGACGCGGCCCGCGAGGTGTTCGGCTACGGCGACACCGACCACAACTGCCTGGTGACGTTCTTCACCAACGTCCGCTACCGGTCGATGCACACGCACTGGACCGCCGCCGCGCCCGACGTCGTCGCGCGGTTCCGCGCCGACGCCGCCCGCTACCCCGACGACCCCGGCTTCGACCGGCTCATCGCCGACATGCTGGCCGCCAGCCCCGAGTTCGCCGAGCTGTGGCCCCGCCACGAGGTGAGCGCGCCGCCGCTGGCCGTCAAGGGGATCCAGCACCCCGACGCGGGCGAGCTGGTCTTCGAGGGGACGATGCTGCCGCTCGCCGACCGTCCGGGCCACCACCTGGTGCTGCACAACCCGCGGCCCGGCACCGGCACGCAGGAGCGCCTCGAACGCCTGATGGCCCGCCGCGCCCTGCCCGCCGCCGGCTGACTCCGCGGGGCCGCGGGCCCGTTCCGCACTGAGGGTGGTGGTGCCACACCCAGGTTCAACGGAGTCTGCCATCCTCCGCGCGCGCCCTGCAGGATCGTCCTCGTAGCGAGAACCGAAGGAGGACGAGTCATGAGGACGCGTGATTTCGCGGGCACGCCGGTGGGCGCCGTCGGGCTCGGGTGCATGGGGATGAGCTGGGCCTACACCGAGTCGGAGCGGGACGACGAGGCGTCGGTCGCGCTGATCCGGGAGGCCCTCGACCTCGGCGTCACGTTCCTGGACACCGCGCAGCCCTACGGCGACGGCCACAACGAGACCCTCGTCGGCCGCGCGCTGAAGGGCCGCCGGGATGAGGCGGTCGTCGCCACGAAGACGGGCCTGGTCGTGGAGTCCCCGGTCACCCGGAACATCGTCCGCGACGGCCGCCCGGAGCACGCCAAGGCGTCCGCCGAGGACAGCCTGCGCCGCCTCGGCACCGACGTGATCGACCTGTACTACCTGCACCGGGTCGACCCGGACGTGCCGCTCGCCGAGACCTGGGGGGCGATGGCGGAACTGGTCGCCGAGGGCAAGGTCCGCACGCTCGGGCTGTCGGAGGTCAGCGTCGCGCAGGCCGCCGAGGCGCACGCGATCCACCCGGTCGCGGCGGTCCAGTCGGAGCTGTCGCTGTGGACGCGCGACGCGATGGGCGCGCCCGGCGGCCGCGCGGGGACCATGCCCGGCGACACGGCCGGGACCGGCGGGGGCGTGGGCGACGTGGTCGGCTGGTGCGCCGCCAACGGGGCCGCGTTCGTGCCGTTCTCCCCGCTCGGCCGCGGGTTCCTGACCGGGACCGTCACCTCGGCCGACTTCGAGGGCACCGACTTCCGGGCCGGCAACCCGCGCTTCCAGGAGGACGCACTCCGGGCCAACATGCGCATCGTGGACGTGGTCAAGGCCGTCGCAGCCCGCCACGGCGCCACCCCCGCGCAGGTGGCGATCGCGTGGACCCTCGCGCAGGGCGACCACGTCATCCCGATCCCCGGCACCAAGAAGCGGCGCTACCTGCGCGACAACGCCGGCGCCGCCGGCCTCGACCTCACCGAGACCGACCTGGCCGAGCTGGGCGAGGTGCCCGCGGCCGTCGGCGGCCGGTACTGATGCGCGCCGTCACGATCCCCGAGTTCGGCGGCGCGGACGTCCTGCGCCCGGCCGAGGTGAAGGCCCCCGAGCCGGGGCCGGGGCAGGTGTCCATCGACGTCGCGTACGCGGGGGCGAACTTCGCCGAGGTCCTGTACCGGCGGGGCGTCGTCGACGTGCCGCTGCCGTTCGTCCCCGGCATCGAGGTGTCCGGCCGCATCCGGGAGGTCGGGCCGGACGTCGAGGGGCTGCGCAGGGGCCAGCCCGTCGCCGCCCTCACGATCGTGGACGGCGGCGGCTACGCGGAGGTCGCCGTGACGTCCGCCGAGCTCGTCGCCCCGCTCGACGGCCTGGGCCTCGGACTGGACGTCGCGGCGGCCGTCCCGTCCAACGGCGCCACCGCGTTCCTCGTCCTGGACCGCGTCGCGCGCATCGAGCCGGGCGAGAGCGTCCTGGTGCACGCGGCGGCCGGGGGCGTCGGCAGCCAGCTCGGGCAGGCCGCCCGGCTGCTCGGCGCGGGCCGGGTGGCCGGGACCGTCGGCGGCCCGGCCAAGGTCGAGGCGGCGCGCCGGTTCGGCTACGACGAAGTCGTGCTGCGCGGCGACCTGGCGGGCGAGGTCGCCGGCCTCACCGGCGGCCGCGGCTTCGACATCGTCGTGGACATGGTCGGCGGCCCCGCCCGCCGCGCGAGCCTGGACGCGCTCGCCCCGATGGGCCGGCTGGTGGTGATGGGCAACGCGTCCGGCGCGGACGACGTCGGCGTCCCGGCGAACGAGCTGTGGTTCGCCAACAAGACCGTGTCCGGGTTCAACCTCGCCGCGTTCGCGGGGACCGCGCCGGCCGAGGCGGGCCGCGCGCTGCGCCGCGCGGTGGCCGCAGCGGCCTCCGGCGGCCTGCGCGTCCAGGTGGAGGAACTGCCCCTGGAGCGGGCCGCCGAGGCGCACGAGCGCATCGAGTCGGGCGCCACGACCGGGAAGCTCGTCCTCGCCGTGGGCGGCTGAACCTCAGCGCCGCCCGGAGGGGGCCGGGGCGCCGGCGGCCAGTGCGAGCAGCTCGTCGACGCTCCACTGGTCGCCCGCGTGCTCGCCGTACTTGGCGGCGAGGAGGCGGCCGTCCGGGCCGATCAGGAAGTCGGCGGGCAGGCCTAGGCGGCCGCCGTCCGGGCGGAGCTTCGGCGCCTTCGCCTGGCCGCGGGCGAGCGCCCGGCCGCCGGCGGCGAGGGCGCGGACGATCGTCCACCACACGCGCGGGTCGAGCAGCGCGCGGCGGGCGGACTCCACGCCGAACTCGGCGTACAGCCGCTTGCCCGGGTCGCCGATCACGGCGAACGGGAGGCCGGCGACGTGCTCGCGCAGCTCCTCGGCGGCGGAGTGGAAGACCGCGATCTCGCGGACGCCCGCGGCCTCGATCTCGGCGTGCCGGACGGCGAACGAGCGCAGGTGCAGGTTGCAGACCGGGCAGCCCGCGAACCGGCGGAACTGCAGGTGGACGAGGCGGCCGGGGTCGGGGACGGGTACCGCCGGGCCGCTGACGGGCGTCAGCTCACGGGCGGGGATGTCGGAACCGGGCGCGAGGTGCATGGCACCGCTCCTTTAGGTGTACGGCATACGCTTAAGATCGTAGGCGTATGTCGTACGCTGTCAAGCGCCATGCCTCGACCACGCTCACTCACCACCGAGAAGCTCGCCGGAGCCGCGCTCGTCGTCATCGACCGCGACGGGCTCGCCGGGCTGTCCATGCGCGCCGTCGCCAAGGAGCTCGGGATGAGCACCATGGCGCTCTACCGCTACGTGCGGGACAGGGAGGAACTGGAGGGTCTCGTCGTCGACCTCGTCTACGCGGAGGTCGACCCGGTGCCGCCGGAGGACGGGCCGTGGGAGGAGCGGATCACGGCCATGGCGCTGCGGCTGCGGGACGCCTTCGTCGCGCACGCCGCGATCATGCCGCTGACGCTCGCCCACCGGCACGCGTCGGCGGGCTCCCTGTGCTGGGGGGAGGCGGTCGCCGCGATCCTCGCCGAGGCCGGCATCACCGGGCGACGGGGGGCCATCGCGCTGCGCGCCGTGCTCGCCTACGTCATCGGCGCGATCCAGCTGGAGCATCTGGGGGCGCTGTCGGGGGAGGGGACGGCCGCCATCGCCGCGCTGCCCCGGGAGGAGTTCCCCCACCTGACGGAGACCGCGCGGCACGGCCGCCGGATCGGCCCCGACGAGGAGTTCCGCGGGGGACTGGCGGCCGTGCTGCGCGGCCTGGGCGCGCCTAGCGCACCAGAAGGGACTGCTGGGCGGTGATCGCCGCGGCGGCCTGCCGCACGATGCCGTCGATCAGCTGACCGCAGGTGGGCAGGTCGTCGATGACGCCGACGACCTGGCCCGAGGCCATCACACCGAGGTCGGGGCGGCCGTCCACCATGGCCGCCTTCAGCAGCATCGGCGTGTTCGCGGCCATCAGCACCTGCGACCAGGACAGGTCCTTGCCGTGCTTCATCGCCTTGCCGTCGGCGATCATCTCCCGCCACGACATCCCGGACAGCTTCTTGAACCGGGCGCCGTTGCGCACCGCCCGCACGAGCCCGCCGACCCGCCCGGACTTCTCCAGCGTGTCGACCAGCTCGCTGCGCAGCACGCGGTGCGGCATGCCGTCCACCTGCCGCGTCACCACGGTCTCGCCGGTCCGCAGGTAGACCTGCTTGACCGCGTCGGGCACCGAGCTGTCGGAGGTCAGCAGGAACCGGGTGCCCATCGCGACGCCCGCCGCCCCGTAGGCGAGCGCGGCGGCGAGGCCGCGCCCGTCGAAGAAGCCGCCGGCCGCGATGACCGGGATGTCGACCGCGTCCACGACCTGCGGCAGCAGCAGCGTGGTGGCGACGGCGCCGGTGTGGCCGCCGCCCTCGCCGCCCTGGACGAGCACGGCGTCCGCGCCCCAGCCCGCGACCTTCTCCGCGTGCCGCCGCGCGCCGACGGACGGGATCACCACGAGTCCGGCGTCCTTCAGCTTGGCGATCAGCTCCTGCTTGGGGGCGAGCGCGAACGAGGCGACCTTCACGCCCTCCTTGATCAGCAGGTCGATGCGGTCGGCCGCGTCGCCGGCGTCGGCCCGCAGGTTGACCCCGAACGGCGCGTCGGTGCGGTCCTTGACCTCGTGGATCGCGTCGGCGAGCTGGTCGAGGGTCATCGTCGCCGAGGCCAGGATGCCGAGCCCGCCCGCGTTCGCCACGGCGGTGACGAGCCGCGGCCCGGCCACCCATCCCATGCCGGTCTGGACGACCGGGTGCCGCACGCCGGCCAGCCGGGTCAGCGGGGTGTCGAGCAGCTGCTCCATCAGGCCCACCTCCTTCGGGGGGCGGTCCCCCGCACCCCCCGGTTCGCTTCGCTCATGCCGGAACCTCTCGCTCCCGCAGCCCCTTCGGGTCGAGCACCTCGCGCATGATCCGCAGCTCGGCCTCGTCCGGCAGCCGCGTCTCGGGCACCTCGTCCGGGACGGCCAGCTCGAAGCCGGTGGCGGCGGTCACGTCCGCGACGCTCACGCCCGGGTGCACCGAGCGCAGCCGCATCCGCCGGTCCGGGGTGTCGAAGTCGAGAACGGCGAGGTTGGTCACGACCGCGCGGATCTCGTGCGCGCCCCGGTCCCAGCCGACGCCGCTCACCATGTCGACCTTCTCGGTGAACACGCGGGTCGAGTGCTTGGGCACCCAGTAGCTCGTCGTGTTCAGCAGCGTGTTGCCGGGCCCGCCGCGCACCCCGAGGAGCTGCCGCGACGGCCGCTCCCAGTCGCCGATGCACGAGATGTTGGTGTTGCCGTGCGCGTCGATCTGGCTCGGCCCCATCACCACGTGCCGGCGGCCGTTCAGGACGAGCCACAGGTGGTCGCGGAAGGGCAGCCAGCCCTCGACGGTCTCCGCCGACCGGCCGAGCGGGACCGGCTCGGCGCTCAGCGACGGCCCGCCGTCGGTCGTCAGCAGGTCGGGCTCGAACGTGGCCCGCGCAAGCCGGGACCCCAGCATCGGCACGAACCCCGCCACCGCCGCCGCGACGATCTCCCCGTCGCCGCGGAACAGGTCGGCGCACGCCGCGGCGCACACCTCCGCGCGCGTCACATCACTCATCGGGACTCCTCCCGCCAGGTCCGGACGGCGTCCTGGTAGGCGGCCTCGTCGCCGGACAGGAACCGCGCGCTGAACTCGGCCCACTTCTCCGGGTCGGCCGCGGACTGCGCGTAGAGCTTCTGGAACTTCTCGTCCCGCCCGAAGTCGGGCACGCAGTCGGTGAAGTGCGCCCCGTTCGGGGTCTCCACCACGCCCGCCACGTGCGACCGGCTGATCAGCATGGACTGCACCGGCCCCTCCTTGGCGAAGTCGGCCGTGTCGACCAGCCGCTCGCACGAGACGTAGGTGCGGCCGGCCGCCTTGGCGAAGAGGTCGTCCATGTACGGGTCGGGGCCGAGGTACTGGGCGTTGCCGCGGGCGTCGGCGCGGTTCATGTGGACGAGCGCGACGTCCATCGTCAGGGCCGGGACGGCGACCAGCTCGGTCGCGTCGTCGTACGGCGATCGGACCGTCTTCAACTCCGGGTTGACCTTCATCACGTCCGAGCCGAGCCCGACCGGGGTCGGCAGGAACGGCAGCCGGTGCGCCGCCGCGTACAGCCCGAACAGGAACATGCCCTCGTCGTACTCGGTCAGCTCGATCGCGCCCGTCTGGCGCGCCTGCCGGAAGTGCGGCTCCAGCGGGACCGAGTCCATCGTCACGAACGCCGTGACGAGCCGCCGGACCTTCCCGGCCGCGCACAGCAGGCCGACGTCCGGGCCGCCGTAGCTCACCACGGTCAGGTCGGTGACCGGGGAGCGGAGGATCGCCCGGACGAGCGCCATCGGCTTGCGCCGCGACCCCCAGCCGCCGATCCCGACGGTCATGCCGCTCTCCAGCGACGCGGCGACCTCGTCGGCCGACATCACCTTGGAACTCACTTGGCCCCCTTCGCGACGAAGGCGTCACGGTGCTCGTCGCCCGCGCCGACGAGGTTCAGCTCGAACGTGAATCCCTGCTCGTAGCGGTAGCTGCGCTTGACGTCGACCGGGTCGATGCCGTTGAGCGACTCCTTGGCGCGCCGGATCACGTACCGGTCCTTGGCGGCGATGTTCGCGGCGACCTCCAGGGCCTTGGCGCGCAGTTCGTCCGCCGGGACGACCTCCAGCACCGAGCCGTGGTGGTGCAGCTCCGCCGCCGTGACGTTGCGGCACGTGTAGACCATCGCGCGCATCAGGTGCTGCGGGACGAGCCGGGCCAAGTGGGTCGCGGCGCCGAGGGCGCCCCGGTCCACCTCCGGCAGCCCGAAGTAGGCGTCCTGCGCGGCGACCACGATGTCGGCGTTGCCGGCGAGGCCGACCCCGCCGCCGAGGCAGAAGCCGTGGACCGCGGCGACGACCGGGACCTCGCAGTCGTACACGGCGGCGAAGGCGGCGTAGCAGCCGCGGTTCGCGCCGACGAGGGCGGCGTGGCCCTCGGTGCTCTGCATCTCCTTGATGTCGACGCCCGCGTTGAAGCCCCGGCCCTCGGCCCGGAGCACGACCGCGCCGACCTCGGGGTCGCGGCCCGCGGCGAGCACCGCGTCGGCCAGCTCGTACCAGCCCGCGACGGTCAGTGCGTTGACCGGCGGCGCGTCCACGACGATCTCGGCGACCCCGTCCAGGGTCGTGGTGGAGACTCCCATGCGCTACCTTTCCACCAAACATTTGTTAGAACAGAAGGTAGCAGAGGAGGCGGAATGTCACTGACGCTCGACCTGGGCGGCCGGACCGCCGTGGTCACGGGGGGCGTGCGCGGGGTCGGCGCCGGGATCAGCCGCGCCCTGCTGGAGGCGGGCGCCGACGTCGTCGCGGTCGCCAGGCGCGAACCCGAGGCGCTGCCCGAGGCCGGCGGCCGGACGGCGCGGTTCGTCTCGCTGGACGTGCGCGACCCCGACGCCGTGCAGGCGTTCGCCGACGGCCTCGACGGCGTCGACGTGCTGGTCAACAACGCGGGCGGCGCGCCCTACCTGCCGGTCGCCGACGGCAGCCTGCGCACCCACGTCAAGATCATCGAGCTGAACCTGACCTCCGCGCTGATCATGGCGCGCGCCCTGCAGCCGAAGATCATGGAGCGCGGCGGCGGCTCGGTCATCAACATCGGCAGCGTGAGCGGGGTGCGGCCGTCGCCCGGCACCGCCGCCTACGGCGCCGCCAAGGCCGGCCTGCACAGCCTCACCACCTCGCTCGCCGTCGAGTGGGCGCCGCACATCCGGGTCAACACGCTGATCCTCGGGATGGTCCGCACCGAGCTGTCCCACCTGCACTACGGGGACGAGGACGGCATCGCGGCCGTGGCCGGGACGGTCCCGATGGGCCGCCTCGCCGACCCCTACGACATCGGCGCCGCCTGCGCGTTCCTGGCCTCGGACCTCGCGTCCTACGTCACCGGCGCGTCGATGCAGGTCCACGGCGGGGGAGAGCGCCCCGCCTTCCTGGACGCCGCCACCGTGAACAAGGAGGAATCACGATGATCTGCAAGGACCGGGTGGTCGCCGTCACCGGCGCCGGCCGCGGGCTCGGCCGCGCCCACGCGCTGGAGTTCGCCCGCCAGGGCGCCCTCGTCGTCGTGAACGACCTCGGCGTCGCGCGCGACGGCACCGGCGACGCGTCCGGGGGCCCTGCGCACGACGTCGTCGAGGAGATCGAGGCGCTCGGCGGGAAGGCCGTCGCCAGCACCGACGACATCGCCACCGACGCGGGCGCCGCCGCCCTGGTCGCGGCCGCGATCGACACGTTCGGGCGGCTGGACACCCTCGTCAACAACGCCGGGTTCCTGCGCGACCGCATGCTGATCAACCTGGGCGAGGACGAGTGGGACGCCGTCATGCGCGTCCACCTCAAGGGCCACTTCCTGCCGCTCAAGCACGCCGGCCGGTACTGGCGGGCCGAGAGCAAGGCGGGCCGCGACGTCGACGCCCGCGTGATCAACACCTCGTCCGGCGCCGGGCTGCTCGGCAGCGTCGGCCAGGGCAACTACTCCGCCGCCAAGGCCGGCATCGTCGGGCTGACCCTCGTCGCGTCCGCCGAGATGGGCCGCTACGGCGTGGCCGTCAACGCGATCGCGCCCGCCGCCCGCACCCGGATGACCGAGGAGGTCTTCGCGCAGACGATGGCCGCCCCGGCCGAGGGCGAGTTCGACGCGATGGCCCCCGAGAACGTCTCGCCGCTCGTCGTCTGGCTCGGCTCCGCCGGGTCCCGCGGCGTCACGGGCCGCGTCTTCGAGGCCGAGGGCGGCAAGATCTGCGTGATGGACGCCTTCCGGCACGGCCCCACGGCCGACAAGGGCGCCCGCTGGGACCCGGCCGAGGTCGGCGACGTCGTCAAGGACCTCCTGGCCAAGGCCCCCGCCCCCGAGCCCGTCTACGGCGCCGGCTGAGCCGGGCCGGCCGGACGCGGCGCTAACGCGGCCGGTAGTCGTCCAAGTAGCGGCGGACCAGGTCGGTGTAGGGCCTGACCTTGGCGGGCACACCACCCGCCTTCACCACCGTCTTGGACGACGTCCGGTAGGTGGCGGCGAGGTTCAGTGCCGGGTCGCCCGGCACGTTCTTCAGGTCCTTGCCCCAGAAGCACAGGAAGCGGCCCATCGCCGGGATCGACAGCTCCGGCGTGATCCGGCCCGGGGCGGGCTCGGGGTTGTCGAGCCCGCCCGGCTGCCAGAACACCAGCACCCGCGGCGTCCAGCGGGCGATGCCGTACTCGTCCCTGGCCGGGTCGGACAGGTGCGGGTCGAAGCCGCTCTCCGCCTTCAGCATCGCCGCGATCAGCGCCGGGCTCAGCCCCGGCATCCGGCACCACGTCCCCGCCTGGACGATCAGGCCGCGGTACCGGTCGGGGACGTCGGAGCCGGCCCGCAGCCACCGGTCCGCAGGGCGGTGGTGCGCTCCGCCCGCCGGCCCGGCGAGCGCCCAGTACGTCCCGGCGGCGGCGGTCGCCGCGGCGGCCAGCGCGGTCGCGGCGGCCAGCGACCGGTGCCGGGCCCGCCGCCCGCCCGCCTCGGCGGGAGCGGTGGCGGTGCCGGCCCCGGTCGCGGCGGCGCCCGCGAGCGCGGCCCCGAACCCGGCGGCCGACGGCCAGCGCCGCTCGCGGTCGGGGTCCAGCGCGCGCAGCACGACCGCGTCCACGGCGGGCGGGACGGCGGGCCGTGCCGCGCTCGGCGGCCGCGCGGGCACCGCGGGCGGCTCCCCGGTCAGCAGGTGGTGGGTGAGCGCGCCGAGGCCGTACACGTCGGCGCGGTGGTCGGGGGCCCCGTCGACCTGCGCCTGCTCGGGGGCCATGTAGCCGGGGGAGCCCGCGGGCAGCGTCAGGCAGGACAGGTGGTCGCCGCTGCGCGCGATCCCGAGGTCGGCGATCATGAGCCGCTCGCCGCCGCCCGGCGCCGACCGCAGCAGCACGTTGGACGGCTTCAGGTCGCGGTGCACGATGCCGAGGTCGTGCAGGTCCTGCACGCCGCGCGCGATCTCCCGCGCGGCGTGCAGCGCCTCGTCCGCCGGGAGCGGGCCGCCCGCCAGCCGGTCGGCGAGCGTGCCCCGGTCGGCGTAGGTCATCACGAAGTAGGGCCGCCCGTCCGGCAGTTCGCCGATGTCGAAGACCTGCACCAGCCGGTGCGAGTCGGCGCGGCGCAGCAGCCGCGCCTCCTGCACGAACCGCTCCCGCACGTCGGCGCGGAGCGTCCAGTGCTCGCCGAGGATCTTGATCGCGACGGGGGCGTCGAGGTCCGGGTCGTGGCCGAGCCAGACCGAGGCGAACCCGCCCGAGCCGAGCAGGCGGTCGATCCGGTGGCGGCCCGCGGTGGTCGGGGGTTCCACTTCACCCATGATGACGGAGCCGGACCTCGAAGGGAGGACTTTCCGTGAATGAATGACGACGCAGCGTGCTCGCCCGGAATGCGGTTCCGGGCGGCGGTGTTGTAACGGCGGGAAAATGGATCGCCCAGCGCCGGGCGTTCCGGCTACGGTGCGAAGGTTGTGGGGTCAGCGAGGCCGGGGAGCCTGGAACCCTATCCTTGTCGATGGTTATGGGGACGAGTGTGAAATCGCCGCTCGCCGGTCTGCGCGCGCGCCTGCCGGAGCTGATGCTCCGCGACCAGCACCGGCTGCGCCGCCGGATCGACGGCGTCCAGAAGATGCGGGACGCGGCGCGCCGCGCGAAGGTCGCCGAGGAGATCGCCGCCGACGTCGAGGCCGCCGAGCGGCGGGTCGAGCGGCGCCGCCGCGCCGTGCCCGCGATCGGCTACCCGGCCGAGCTGCCGGTGGCGCAGAAGAAGGACGACATCCTCGCCGCGGTCCGCGACCACCAGGTCGTGATCGTCGCGGGCGAGACCGGGTCCGGCAAGACCACCCAGATCCCCAAGATCTGCCTGGAGCTCGGCCGGGGCGTGCTCGGCTCGATCGGGCACACCCAGCCACGCCGGCTGGCCGCCCGGACGGTCGCCGACCGCATCGCCGAGGAGCTCGGCACCGAGCTCGGCGACACCGTCGGCTATAAGGTGCGGTTCACCGACCGCTCCAGCGACGACACGCTCGTCAAGCTGATGACCGACGGCATCCTGCTCGCCGAGATCCAGACCGACCGGCTGCTCCGCCAGTACGACACGCTGATCATCGACGAGGCGCACGAGCGCAGCCTGAACATCGACTTCCTGCTCGGCTACGTCAAGGAGATCCTGCCCCGCCGGCCCGACCTCAAGGTGATCATCACCTCGGCGACCATCGACCCCGAGCGGTTCTCCGCCCACTTCGGGGACGCGCCGATCGTGGAGGTGTCGGGCCGCACCTATCCGGTCGAGGTGCGGTACCGGCCCGTCATCGACCCGGAGGACCCGTCCGCCGACCCCGACCGCGACCAGATCCAGGCGATCGTGGACGCGGTGGACGAGCTGGGCCGCGAGGCCCCCGGCGACGTGCTGGTGTTCCTCAGCGGCGAGCGGGAGATCCGCGACACCGCCGACGCGCTGACCAAGCACTTCACGCGGCAGAAGGGCACCACCGAGGTGCTGCCGCTGTACGCGCGGCTGTCCGCGGCCGAGCAGCACCGGGTGTTCCAGCCGCACCGCGGGCGGCGCGTCGTCCTCGCGACCAACGTCGCCGAGACGTCGCTGACCGTCCCCGGCATCAAGTACGTCGTCGACCCCGGCACCGCCCGCATCTCCCGCTACAGCCACCGGCTGAAGGTGCAGCGGCTCCCGATCGAGCCGGTGTCGCAGGCGTCGGCGAACCAGCGCAAGGGCCGCTGCGGGCGGGTGTCCGAGGGCGTCTGCATCCGGCTGTACTCCGAGGAGGACTTCGAGTCCCGCCCCGAGTTCACCGACCCGGAGATCCTGCGCACCAACCTCGCGTCGGTCATCCTGCAGATGACCTCGCTCGGCCTCGGCGACATCGCCGCGTTCCCGTTCGTGGAGCCGCCGGACCGCCGCAACGTCAAGGCCGGCGTCGACCTGCTGCACGAGCTCGGCGCCATCGACCCGGCCGAGAAGGACCCGCGCAAGCGGCTCACCCCGCTCGGCCGCCGCCTCGCCCAGCTGCCGGTCGACCCGCGGCTCGCCCGGATGGTGCTGGAGGCCGACAAGAACGGCTGCGTGCGGGAGGTCCTGGTCATCGCGTCGGCGCTGTCCATCCAGGACCCGCGCGAGCGCCCCGCCGAGCACCAGCAGGCCGCCGATGAGAAGCACCGCCGGTTCGCCGACCCCACCTCCGACTTCCTGGCCTACCTGAACCTGTGGAACTACCTGCGCGAGCAGCAGCGGGAGCTGTCGGGCAGCGCGTTCCGCCGCATGTGCAAGAACGAGTTCCTGCACTTCCTGCGCGTCCGCGAATGGCAGGACCTGCACGGCCAGCTCAAGCAGGTCGCCAAGGTGCTCGGCGTCACGCTCAACACCGCCGACGCGCCGCCCGACCGCATCCACATCTCGCTGCTCGCCGGCCTGCTCTCCCACATCGGCCTGATCGACGCGGAGAAGAAGGACGGCAAGCAGCGCCGCGGCCAGGAGTACCTCGGCGCGCGCGGCGCGAAGTTCGCCGTGTTCCCGGGGTCGGCGCTGTTCAAGAAGCCGCCGCGCTGGGTGATGTCGGCGGAGCTGGTCGAGACGTCCCGGCTGTGGGGCCGCGTCAACGCCAAGATCGAGCCGGACTGGATCGAGCCGCTCGCCGAGCACCTGGTCAAGCGCAACTACAGCGAGCCGCACTGGTCGAAGAAGCAGGCGGCCGTCATGGCGCACGAGAAGGTCACCCTCTACGGGGTGCCGATCGTCGCCGACCGCCGCGTCAACTACGGCCGCATCGACCCGGCGCTGTCGCGCGAGCTGTTCATCCGGCACGCGCTCGTCGAGGGCGACTGGGACACCCACCACCGGTTCTTCCACGACAACCGCGCCCTGCTGGACGAGGTGGAGGAGCTGGAGCACCGCGCCCGGCGCCGCGACATCCTCGTCGACGACGAGACGCTCTTCGACTTCTACGACGCGCGCATCCCCGAGGACGTCGTGTCCGGGCGGCACTTCGACGCCTGGTGGAAGACGGCCCGGCGCACCGATCCCGACCTGCTCGGGTTCGAGAAGTCCATGCTGATCAACGAGACCGCGGGCGGGGTCAGCGAGGCCGACTACCCGGACGTGTGGAAGCAGGGCCCGCTGCGGCTGCGCCTGACCTACCAGTTCGAGCCCGGCACCGACGCCGACGGCGTCACCGTGCACGTCCCCGTCCAGGTCCTCAACCAGGTGCGGCCGGACGGGTTCGAATGGCAGGTCCCGGGGCTGCGGGTGGAGCTGGTGACCGAGCTGATCCGGTCGCTGCCGAAGCAGCTGCGGGTCAACTTCGTCCCGGCGCCCGACTACGCCCGCAAGGTCCTCGACCGCGTCGCCCCGCGCACCGAGCCGCTGCTGGACGCGCTGGAGCGCGAGCTGACCGCGATGACGAGCGTGCCCGTCGCCCGCGAGGCGTGGGACCCGTCCCGGCTCCCCGCCCACCTGCGCATCACGTTCCGGGTCGTCGACGAGAAGCGCCGCACGCTCGGCGAGGGCACCGACCTCGACGAGCTGAAGCGCCGCCTCGCCGGCACGGTGCGCGGGACGCTGTCGAAGGCGGCGTCCACCGTCGAGCGCTCCGGCCTCACCGAGTGGACGATCGGCGAGCTGCCCCGCACCTACGAGCGCAAGCAGAGCGGCTACGACGTCAAGGCGTACCCGGCGCTCACCGACGAGGGCGAGAGCGTCGCCGTCCGCATGTACGAGACGGAGGCCGAGCAGCGCCGCGCCATGTGGCTCGGCACGCGCCGCCTGATCCTGCTGAACGCCCCGTCCCCGGTGAAGCTCGTCCAGGGCCGCCTGACCAACCAGGGCAAGCTCGCGCTGAGCCACAACCCGCACGGCTCGGTCGCGGCGCTGTTCGACGACTGCGTCACCGCCGCCGCCGACCGGCTGATCGCCGAGGCGGGCGGGCCCGCCTGGGACGAGGAGGGCTTCCGCGCCCTGTACGACCGCGTCCGCGCCGACCTGCACGACGCGACCGCCCAGGTCGTCGGGCTGGTGGAGCGGATCCTCGCCGAGGCCCACGAGGTGGACCGGCGGGTGCGCGGCACCGCGAGCCTCACGCTCGTGCCCGCGCTGACCGACATCCGCGGCCGGCTCGCGGCGCTGATCCACCCCGGCTTCGTCACCGAGACGGGCTGGGCGCGGCTGCCCGACCTGCCCCGCTACCTGCGCGCCCTCCAGGTCCGGCTCGACAAGCTCCCCGAGAACCCCGGGCGCGACCGGATGCTCGCGCACCAGGTCGACGTCCTGGCGCAGGAGTACGAGCAGGCGCTGCGGCGGCTGCACCCGTCCCGCCGCGACGAGGAGCCCGCCCGGCAGATCCGGTGGATGCTGGAGGAGCTGCGGGTCAGCCTGTTCGCGCAGCAGCTCGGGACGCGCTTCCCGGTCTCCGACAAGCGCATCCGCAAGGCGATGGCCCAGCTCTAGCTCAGACGGGGGTGGCGGCCCACAGCTCCAGGTGGCCGCACCGGCGGCAGCGCCAGGCGTCGATCTGCCAGCGCTGCCGCCCCAGGCGCTTCGCGCCGCCGAAGACGCCGCGCTCCAGCGGCCCGGCGATCCAGCGCGCGTAGCCGCGGGAGTGGTCGCCCGCGTCCTCGATGAAGCCCGGCTCCAGATCTTCGGTTCCGCATTGCGTGCACCTCGGCTGCGTCATGCGGAGAGGGTAGTGTGCACCGAAGATCACTAATCGCGGCGTATGACGGGGGCACGGGGTTGCGAGACTTCTATCCGCCGATCGAACCGTACGAGTCGGGTCTGCTCGACGTCGGCGGCGGCGACCGGATCTACTGGGAGACCTGCGGGAACCCGGACGGCGCGCCCGCGGTGTTCCTGCACGGCGGGCCCGGCGGCGGGCTGCTGCCCGACCACCGGCGGTTCTTCGACCCGGCGAAGTACCGGGTCGTGCTGTTCGACCAGCGGGGTTGCGGCCGGAGCGTCCCGCACGCCGGCGACCACGCGGTCTCGCTGGAGCACAACACCACGCCGCACCTGGTCGCCGACATCGAGCGGCTGCGCGAGCACCTCGGCATCGACCGCTGGCTGGTGTTCGGCGGGAGCTGGGGGAGCACCCTCGCGCTCGCCTACGCGCAGGCGCACCCGGACCGGGTCGCCGCGATGGTGCTGCGCGGCGTCTACCTCGTCCGCCGGTCCGACGAGGCGTGGGCGTTCACCCCGACCGGCGCGGCGCACCTGTTCCCGGCCGAGTGGGAGGCGTTCCGGGACGCGGTCCCGCCCGCCGAGCGCGACGACCTGCTCGCCGCCTACGGCCGCCGCCTCGCCGACCCCGACCCGGCGGTGCACATGCCGGCCGCCCGCGCGCTGATGGACTGGGAGATGGCGGCGAACACGCTGCTGCCCGTCACGCCGCCGGAGCTGGACGACGCCGTCGTGCTGGCGTTCGCCCGCATCCTGCACCACTACATCGCGGGCGGCGGCTTCCTCCCGGCGGTGGGGCTGCTCGCCGGGGTCGACCGGATCCGGCACATCCCGGCGGTGATCGTCAACGGCCGCTACGACATGAAGACGCCGCTGGACCAGGCGTGGGATCTGCATCGTGCCTGGCCGGAGGCGGAATTCCACATCGTCGAGGACGCCGGGCACGGCGGGAGCGAGCCCGGCACGCGCGACCGCCTCATCACGGCGACCGACGCGTTCGCCGCTCACTTTTCGACGACGTGGGCACCCCCACATCCGCCTCACAAGTCACTGCGGTGACGTGCGTCAGTGCGTATGGTTCATTCCATGCCTAACAGCGAAGAGCGCGACAATAGCGGCCCCGGGACGGCCGCGGCTCCCCAGGGCGGCGCGGTCTCCGAAGGCGCGGGGGAGAGCACTGAGACGGCGGTCGCCCGCGTGGGCGACCCCGTCGCGGTCTGGCCGTGCGCCAACTGCGGACGCCCCGTCCCGCAGCCGGTCGGCGCCGTACGCGCCGTGCGCTACTGCCAGGACAACGAGGGGGCCTGCGCCCGCGAGGCCCGCGAGCGCCGCGACCGCGGCCGGGACGCCCCCGGCCTCACCGGGCAGGTCGCGTCGGCGTGGGAGATGGTCGAGCGGCTGGAGAAGGCCGCCGACCTGCTCGCCGACTCGCTGACCTCCGAGCTGAGCGTCGCCGGCGTCGAGCGGCGGGTCGCCGAGGTGCGCGCCGAGGCCGCCCGCGAGCTCGCCATCGCGCAGAGCGAGCGGGACGCCTCCCAGCGCAAGGCTGAGGAGGCGTGGCAGGAGGCGTCGTCGGCCCGCAAGCGCGCCGAGACGGCCGAGCAGGACGCCGGGCGCGCCCGCGAGGAGGCCAGGCTCGCGACCGCCAAGCGCGACGCCGCCCAGCAGGCCTGGGAGGAGGCCCACCAGGTCGCGCAGCAGTCGATGACGGCCAAGCTCGCCGCCGAGAGCGAGCGCGACCGGGTCGCCGCTCGCGAGACCGAGCTGCTCGCGGCGCTGGAGGCGGCGCGGGCCGAGCTCGTCGGCCTGCACGCGAAGCTCGCCGAGGCCGAGGGCGCCGCCGAGGCGCAGCGGGTGGAGGCCGCCGTCGCCAAGCAGGGCGCCGAGGACCTGCGCAACGCCATGCGCGACACCGAGGCGCAGCGGCAGCGCGCCATGCAGGCCGCCAGCAAGGCCGAGGCCGAGCGGACCGCCGCGCTGCGCGCGCAGTCCGAGGCCGAGGCGGAGGTCGTCCGCGCCAACGCGCGCGCCGACGAGGCCGCCAAGGAGCGCGACGCCGCGAAGGCCCGGGCCGCCGCAGCCACCGCGGAGCGGGACGAGCTGACCGGCAAGATCAACGACCAGGCCGTGCAGCTGCGCCACCTGTCGCAGTCGGTCGCCGACCAGCAGGCCGCGCTCACCGCCCTCGCCGAGGAGCGCGACGCCGCCCGCGCCGAGGCCGACCGCGCCCGCCGCCAGGTCGACCAGTTCACCCAGGGCACGCTGTCGTCCAGCGTCCCGCAGGGCGGCCGGATGCCGGGCGGCGGCACCCCGGTGCCCCCGCCGGGCGTCCCGAACGGACCGGGCGTCCCGAACGGCCCCGGTGTGCAGCCCGCCGGCCTGCCGCCCGGCCCGCCCCCGATCGGCGGCCCGCTCCCGCACGGCACCGCCCCGAACGGTGTCACGCAGAACGGCGTCACGCAGAACGGGGTCGCGCAGAACGGGGTCGCGCCGAACGGTGCGATGGCCCCGCTGGGCGCGCCGCTGCCCTACCCGGCCCCCGCACCGAACGGAGAGCCGGGCTCGGGCACCGGCGGCCACCAGGTGCCGGGCGCCGAGGCGCAGAACCACGGCCGCCCGCTGAACGGCGTCGACCGCGAAGACCCCCTCTTCGCCGGCCCCTGACGGGAGCCGTCGCGCCCGGGCGGGCCGCCGCCCGGGCTCAGCCGTACCGGACCGCCAGGAAGAACGCGGCCACCGCCACGGCGCTGATCAGCATGACGTGGCCGCGCTCGCGCGCCGCCGTCCGCCGCAGGGTGGCGATCCGCCGGCGGCTGAGCCGCAGGTCCGTCACGCTGCGCCGCGCCCGCTCCCAGTGGACGCCCGTGTAGATCGCCAGGGCCGCCAGCCCCAGGATGAGTAACCCGTCTCCGCTCATGAGCTCCGCCTCCGTATCCGCGGCAGCTCAGATTGAACAGCGGAACCGGCCGGGGCGACAGTGCCCGGCGACACATTTCCGCGATCCATGCGGAACCGGCAGGGGTCGGCCGGCTGCGGATCATCGGCCGGCGGGCCGGGCTCAGCGTCCGAAGGCCTCGGGGTCGATCTCGATCCAGATCTGCTCGGCGCGGCCCAGCAGCCGCCCGTCCGCCCCGTACAGCGCGGTCGCCGCGTGCATCTTGCGGCCCTCGCGGCTGCGCGCCAGCCCCACCACGACGCACCGCTCGCCGGCCTCGGGCACGTCCATCACCTGCGCGGTCATGGTGCCGAGCACCGCCGGGCGGCCCGCGACGTCGAACGACCAGCCGCCGGGGCAGTCGAGCGCCGCCCACACCAGCTCGCGCTCGGGGACCCGCTCGGGCACCCACGGCGTCGCGACGCACCCCTCGCCGACCGGCCCCGGCTCCAGCCGCAGCCCGTCGCCGGGCTCCCGCTCCGGCCCGCAGACGAAGCAGCGCGGGAACGGGTGGTTCTCCTGCGTGCGGAACTTCTCCGCCGCCTCCAGCGCCCGCTCGAACGGGACCGCCGCGATCGGCGGCACGACGATCGCCCCCGCGAGCGCCTCCGCGATCAGCCGCTCCCCGTCCCACAGCCGGACGCTGTGGCCGCGCTCGTCCTCCACCGTCACGGCCAGCTCGGTGTCCAGCGGCGGCGGCTGCCGCAGCGTCACCGTCACCGTGTCGATCGGGACGCGCCCCGCGAGGCGCCCCGCGACGTATCCGCCGTTCCCCGACCCGTCCGGCCCATGGAACCGCCGGTCAATGATCATGTCCGCCCCCGTGCCCGCACTCATCTCACCAAAACGGCATAGATCTTAATGTCCCCCACCGACATCCGGCCCGCGGGGGTGCGGCGGTCGCCGCGCCCCCTGCCGCGCCCCGCCGCGCCGCTACACGGCGCGGGACGGCTGGGGCCGGCCGGGACGCGTGGTGAAGAAGACCGAGAGGGACGCCTGGAGCCGGGCGCGGACCGTGTCCTCGTCGACGGGCCCGTCCGCCGGGACGGGGGTGTGGTCGAGGGCGCGGGCGATGAGGAGGTCGATGTTGCGGTCGGCGACCAGCACCGAGCACGTGTCGCACGCGTACCACGGATACAGCATGTTGAGGACGGCCACGGCGGTGTCGTCGTCGGAGAGGTCGGTGGTGTCGAGCTCGACCTCGAACATGTCGGTGTCGTCGGGGTCGAGCGTGGGGTAGTAGAGCCAGCTCGGCCCGGACGCGCCGCAGAAGTCGCAGCCCGGCTCGCGCGGGAGGGCCTCGCCGACCGCCAGTTCCAGCTCGTGGTCCCACGGCTCGACCCGCCGGTTGTGGCGGTAGCCGACGCCGTCCAGCGAGCCCTCGCGGTTGTGCGTCACATCGTGCACCTCGCCGCCGCAGCGGGCGCACATGAGGCCGATGTCCTCCATGTCCCTCCCCTGATCGCTGAGGCACCGGATCTCACAGTATCCGGCCGGACGCCTCCGTCGTACCGGGCGGCGCCGCTCGGGTACGTTGAAGATCTTCACCGACGCGCCCGCCCCGGCGATCCCGGCCTCCGCGTCCCCGCGCGCGCCGCACACTCCCCGCGTGCCCCATGCCGAGTCATCGAATCGGGAGGTCCCGTGTCCGACGTCGTGCTCAACGCCGACAAGATCGATCTGGTCCGCGAGCGGCGGCCGCTGCTCGACCGCGTCACGATGACCGTGCTGCGCGGCGAGCACTGGGCGCTGATCGGCCCGAACGGCGCGGGGAAGAGCACGCTGCTCGGCATCCTCGGCGCCTACACGCACCCGACGCGCGGCACGGCGGAGATCCTCGGCCGCAGGCTCGGCCGGGTCGACGTCCACGACCTGCGCAAGCTGATCGGGCAGGTCAACCCGCGGCACCCCCTGGAGTCGGCGCGGACCGTCCGGGAGATCGTCCTGACCGGTGTGACCGGCACCATCGAGCTCGTCCCGCGCTGGACGCCCACCGACGCCGAGGTGCGCCGCGCCGACGAGCTGATCGGCCTGATGGGCCTGTCGGCGCGCGCGGACGCCCGCTGGCCGACCCTGTCGCAGGGCGAGCGGGGCCGGACGCTGATCGCGCGGGCGCTGATGCCCGACCCGGCGCTGCTGCTGCTCGACGAGCCCGCCACCGGCCTCGACGTCGCCGCGCGGGAGCGGCTGCTGCAGAGCATCGACCAGCTGCGCGCCGACCGCCCGGACCTGACCACCGTGCTCGTCACGCACCACCTGGAGGAGCTGCCGATCAGCACCAGCCACGCGCTGCTGCTGCGCGAGGGGCGGGTGCTCGCCTCCGGCCCGGCCGGCGAGGTGCTCACGACGGAACTGGTCAGCGCCTGCTTCGACCACCCGATCACGATCACCCGCCACAACGGCCGCTGGGCCGCGACCGCCGGGCCCGCATAGCCGCCGCCCGCCCGCGGCTCAGCCGCCCGCGACGCGGTGCCGGGACAGATGCGCCAGCACCGACTGGTTCGCCTCCCAGCCGTCCGGGAACTTCACCGGGACGCCGAGGTGCACCGGCTCGGCGGACGGGTGCGCGTCCAGCAGCTCGGGGATGCCCGCCCGCGCCACCACCACGCACGCGTGCCGGTGCCGGGACGTCAGCACGCACAGCCGCCCCGACTCCAGGTGGAACGCGGTCGCGTCGCGCCGCCCCGACAGCGGGTGCAGCACGACCGTGACGTCGTACTCGCGGCCCTGGAGCCGGTTCGCGGTGTCGACCGTGATGCCCTCGCCGTGCGGGCCGAGCGCGGCGCGGATCGCCGTCACCTGGTCGCGGTGCGCGGCGCCGATCGCGACGCGGGAGGCGTCCACCGGCGCCGACCCCTGCTCGGAGTGCGCGACGGGGCCGCGCTGCAGCAGCCGGACGGCGAGCGCCGCCGTCGCGCGGACCGCCTCGGCGTCCGTGCGCAGCGTGTGCCGCGCCGGCAGCTCGTACAGGGCCCAGCCCGTCGCCGCCGCCTCTTCGAGCGCGTGGTCGTAGGTGGTGCCCATGCCGCGCGCGCCGAACTCCAGCCGCCGGTCGCCCGGCCCCGTCCCGGCGCGGAACCCGGTGAACGGGTAGAACGCCCGCGACACGACGGGCGCCGCCGAGGCGGGCAGCCGCCACGACACCGGCAGCCGGTGGACGGGCAGGTCCGGGTTGTGCGCCAGCAGCACCGAGACGGCGCTGCGCATCGGATCCCAGGTGAGGCCGGTCCAGCGTTCGACCTCCACCGTGGAGAACGGGTCGAGCTGGCCGGGGTCGCCGACGAACAGCGCCCGCTCGAACCGGCCGGCGATGCGCAGCAGCATGTCCGAGCGCATCTGGTACGCCTCGTCGACGATCGCCCACGGCCACGTGCCGTCCGACAGCGTCGCCCACTTCGCCGCCGTCGCGATCACGACGGTGTGCTCGGCGAGGTCGGCGGCCTTCTGCGCCACCCGCACCTGCGGATGCGCCAGCACCCGCTCGGACGGCGCGTACCCCGACGCCGACAGCCGCCCCAGCGTGATCGCCGGGTGCTTGCCCGCGATCCGCTCGATGAGGTCGTCGACCTGCTCGTTCGTCTGCGCCACGATCATCAGCCGCTCGCCGGCCTCGGCCAGGTGCGCGGCGGCGCGGACCACGAGCGTCGACTTGCCCGCGCCGGGCGGCGAGTCGACGACCACGCCGCGGTGCCCGCCCGTGAGGTCGGCGAGGACGGCGTCGACGACCCGCCCGGCCGCGGCCGACGGGTCGAGGTCGTCCGCCGCCACCGGCGCCAGGTGGCGGCCCGCGTGCCCGCTCACGCCCATTCCTCTTCCGCGTCCTCGCCGGTCGGCGTGTACTCGCCGGGCGGGCCGCCGTGGGTCCACGGCGTGTCCTCGCGGTCGGGGAACTTCGCCGCGCCGAACGAGCCCTCCGACAGCGAGGTGAAGCAGACCCGCGCGCCCGCCGCCGGGACGGCGCCCGGCTCGGGCGTGAGCTTGCGGCCCATCCCGCCGGTCAGCTCCAGCAGCACGGACCCGTCCGCGATCTCCACGATCCTCCCCTTGAGCGCGGGCCGCGCCGCGCTGCACACGGTCGTCCCGACGTCGAGCCGCACCGGGTCCGCCGTGCCGACCCGCAGCAGCGGGCGCAGCTTGGGGCGCTTGCCCGTCTCGTCGAGCCGGGCCGGGTCGCACTCGGTGACCGTCCCGCCGAACGCCGCGCCGGCCAGCCGGTGCTCGGCCATGACCAGCGGGTCGTCGAACGCCCGCTGCGCGTCGTAGGCGTCCTGCGCGCGCTCCAGGTCGTGCAGCCGCCGGGCCGCGCGGACGGGCGGGTCGCGGCGCGCTTGAGGATACGCCTCGCCGAACGTCTGGTGGTAATAGGTGAAGGCGTCCCGGTCGCGCTCCCAGCGGCGCGGCACGCTCGCGCCCTCCGGCAGCGCCCGGAGCAGCTCGACGCCCCGCCACATCAGCTCCCACGTCGGGGTGAGCTGCCCGGCGAGGACGTCCCGCAGCCGCTCCTCGGCGCGGGAGCCCGGACCGGCCCGGTCGTAGGCGGCGATCGCCGGTGCGAGGACCTCGTTGTCGAACGTCGGGTCGGTGGTCGGCCCCGCGGGCGGGCACAGCACGGGATCTTCGGCGCGGGCCGCGGCGGCCGGGCCGTCCATGCCGTCGGGCGGGTCGATCCAGCCCATCAGCGCCGCGAGGTTGCCGTCCTCCAGCGAGCTCTGGCCCGTCGCCCAGTGCAGCCGCAGCGCCTCCGTCATCGCCATCAGCAGCGACGACCCGGGATGGTCGAACCGCTCGGCGAACCACGTCAGCCACCGGCCGAGCACCGGCACCGCCGGGTCGACCGCGTACGGGCCCTCCGTGCTGCGGAACCGGGTGGACCGGCCCATCAGCCGCAGGAACGCGACGCCGCCCCGGTTCGGGACGAGCAGCTGCGGCGCGTCCCCGTACCGGATCCGCTCGTCGCCCTCCTTACCGGGCGGGAGCTGCTCCACCTCGCCGCGGCTGGTCTCGATGTGGTTCAGGACGAGCCTGCCGAGCGCGGCGGCGAACCTGAACCGCAGGTCGCGGTTGCGCGGCTGCGGGACGACCAGCAGCGTCGCGGCGTCCGGCGCGCTCCCGGCCATGACGGCGAGCGGCGCCGCCGCCTCTCCGGCCAGCTTCAGCGGGACCAGGACCAGCGGCGCGCCGGACACCTGGCAGTGCCGCACGGTCGCGAGCGGCTGCGCGACCCCCGCGGCCGCCGCCTGCAACTGCGCGAGCGAGGACAGTGCGCTCATCGACGGGTCACGCCGCCCCGTGCAGGGCCTCGGCGCGCAGCCGCGCGGCGGCGCGCAGCTGCTCCGCGGTCTCGGCCAGGTCGTCGGACGGGGTCAGCGAGCCGTCCGCCAGCGCCAGCGCCGTGCCGATCGTGTCGACGCCGCCGAGGTCGTCGCGCACCGACCGGCCGAGCGCGCCCGTCGCGCCGCACGCGCGCGCCTCGTCCCGGCAGAACAGCGCCATCTCGCAGCCCGACATGCACTCGGGGGAGTACCGGGCCTCCACCGCCTGGACCGACGCCGCCAGGTCCTCGCCGGCCTCGAACGTCAGCCCGTCGGGCAGCTCGGCCAGCAGCGCGTCGACCCGGGTGAGCCGTGTGAGCTGCCGTTCCAGGACGGCGAGCTGCGGCCGCACGTCCAGCGGTGTCGCCGTCGGGCGGTTGGAGAAGTTCTCCGGGCACACCAGGAACACCTCGTGCGACACGCGCGCCGGGTCGTGCCCGAGCTCGGCCACCAGCCGGCGCAGCGCCAGCACGTACACCGCCGACTGGCGGGCCGCCGCCGCGACCTGCTCCGGCTCGGCCTGCCCGTCCACGACGGCGAACGACTTGATCTCGATGACGTGCAGCCGCCCCGCGAGCTGGAACGCGATGACGTCCGGCTCCAGGTAGGCCGGGTACCCGGCGATCTCCAGCCGCAGCAGCGGATGGTCGAACAGCGTGCCCTCGCCCGACTCCAGCGCGCGGGCGAGCAGCCGCCGCGTCCGCGAGTGCCGCAGCTCCCGGCCCTCGTTGCCCGCGACCACCTCCAGGTCGTCGTAGGCGACCTCCGGCACGTCGAGGCCGAGCCGCTCGCGCAGCAGCGTCAGCAGCTCCGCGCACCCGTCCGCCTTCACCTGCGCCTCGAACGCGTTGCCGCGCGTGATCGCGAACTGCGACTGCCCGAACGGCGCGGGGAACCCGAGGGCCCGCGCCACCGCGTCCTTGTCGACGCCCGCCGCGTCCATCAGCCCGCGCCGGGCGCAGCCCGGATTGGACGTCAGCGCGGCGATCGTGCGGGCGTCGTGGTTGCGCGGGGGAGTGCCGCCGCGCAGCCGGTCCAGATCCGGTGCGGTGTCGGTCATCGGTCCGTCTCTCCATCGAGGGCAGGGCGCCGCCCGGAGGCCCGCACGGCGCGCAGCCGGCTGCCGAACAGCCGCTCCGCGTCGTCGAGCCGCTCCCGGGCGCGGGCCGCGGCGGCCCCGCGGCGCCGCAGGTCCGGTTCGCGGTGCACGTCCAGTTCGGCCCGGGCGGCCGCGGCGAGCGCCTCCGGATCGGCCGTACCGACCGTACCGGTGACCGCGCCGGGAATGTTGGACGCGAAACGCCACAGCAGCCGCTGCACGTCCGGGGACGGCGTCCCGCGCCCGGCGTGCTCGGCGAGGCGCACCGCGGCGGTGAGGAAGTCGGTGCGCGGGCTCAGCGGGCCGACGATCCGCCGTTCCAGCGGCCAGGTGCTCACGGTGAGCAGCCCGCGCGCGGGGGCGAGCAGGTCGGCGGTCAGCGCGGCGCACAGGTAGTACGGCCGCGCGTACGGCGCGGTGCGGAAGGAGCGCTCCTCGTCGCGGCGCAGGCTCGTCAGCCGGGACCCCGCGATCTCGCCGGGGAAGAACGCCGCGTACACCGACCCGATCAGCTTCGGCGCCGCGGGGGCGCCGAGCAGCGTCAGCGCCTGGTGGACCTGGTCGCGGACGGGCAGCAGCCCGCGTCCGCCGCTCTCGCGCCCACCGCGTTCGCGGTCGTTGCGTCCGCGGTCATCGCGGCGGGGCTCCGGGTCGGCTCCGCCGTCGCCGAGGACGGCCTCGTCCCACGCCTGCTCGGCCTCGCGGAGCCGGGCGCGCAGGCCGCGCGCCTCCCGCCGGTCCCCGGCGGCCACGGCCCGCCGGACGGCGGCGCGCAGCTCGGTGATGCGCGCCTCCAGCTCGTCGGGGGTGGGGGCGCCGGGGGTCGGGCCGCCGGGGGGCGGGGACATGCGGCAGACAGTACAGGTGCTTCCGGACAATTCCAGTGTTTTCCAGTTTCCAGCGGCGGTGCGGGTCAGCGCGGCCTGCGCCACACGATCGAGTACCGCCACAGCAGGTGCCGCCGGAACACGGCGTCGGGCAGCAGCCGCAGTGCCTCCTCCCGCACCTCGCCCCAGGTCATCTCCGGGTCGAGGACCGGTGCGCCCGGATCGCCCGCACGCCGCCGGTTGCGCAGCCGCAGCGCGTGGTGCGCCGGGAGGCCGAGCGCCGAGACCGTCCAGTCGCGCGCTCCCCGGTTGTTCGCCAGGCCGACGACGACCAGGCTCCCGCCCGGCCGGACGGCGTCGCGCATCGCCGCGAGGCCCTTCACGAAGTCCATGTGGTGGATCGCGGCGACGCTGCACACGAAGTCGTAGTGCCCGGCCGGCAGGTCGTGCTCCAGGAGCCCGGCCTCGACGAAGCGCGCGTTGCCGACGCCCTCGCTCAGCCGCCGCGCCCTGGCGATCATCTCCGCCGACCGGTCCAGCCCGGTGACGCGGGCGGCGCGGGGCGCGAGGCGGCGCACGAGCAGCCCGTCCCCGCAGCCGACGTCCAGCGCCTCGCCGCAGCCGCGCGGCACGTTGCGCAGGACGAGCCCGTGGTAGTGGACGTTGTGGTTCCAGTAGTCGGGGTTCGGGTGGTCGCGAGTCATCGTCACCGCCGGGTCAGGAGCGCGGGTCGCGGCGCAGGGGATGCCCCGCCGGGACCTCCACGATAACGATCTTGACGCCGTCGGGGTCCTCGATCCACATCTCGACCAGGCCCCACGGCTCCTCCCGCGGCTCCCGGACGACGCGCGCGCCGGCCGCGGCGAGCCGCTCGTGCTCGGCGCGCACGTCCCGCACCTGGAGCCAGATCAGCGGGGACGAGCCGGTCTCGCCCGCGCCGTGCCCCGACACCTCCAGGAACCCGGGGCCGAGGAAGAACACGACGCCGGGGGAGTCGGCCGGGCCGAACTCCCGGTAGACGGCGAGGCCGAGCACGTCGCGGTAGAAGGCCTGGGTGCGCGCGGGGTCGGGCGGGCGCAGCAGGATGCGGCTGCTCAGAACGTCCATGGCCCCATCCTCGCCTCCGGCCGCCCGGCCCCGGCGCACCGCCACGCGCCCGCGCGGAGCCCGGCTGGAAGCGGGCTGGATCAGGCTTGGAAGCTCGCGCGGTAGGTGGCCGCCATGTCCTCGTCGCCGTGGCCCTGCTCGATGGCGCGCCGGAACCGCTCCCCGGCGGCGTCGTTGACGTCCACCCGGATCTTCGCCGCCTCAGCCGCCTCGTGGATGAGCCGGGTGTTGGTCTCCGCGTTGCGGACGGCGAAGCTCGGCTCGAAGTCGCCCTCGACCATGGCCTTCATCTTCGCCTGCAGGTAGACGCTGTCGAGCGGGCCGCCGGTGAGGACCTCGCCGAGCAGCGCCGGGTCCAGCCCGAGGCCCTTCGTGAGCGCGACGGACTCGGCCACGACCGAGGTCAGCGAGATGGCGTAGCTGACCGCGGCGAGCTTCAGCCGGGTGCCCGCGCCGCCGGCGCCGCTCTCGTCCAGCCACAGCGTGCGGGAGCCGACCGCGTCGAACACCGGGCCGAGGACACCGCGCGCGTCCTGCGGGCCCGCGGCGAGCACGATGAGCTTGCCCTGCTCGGCGGGCTGCTTCGTGCCCTGGACGGGCGCGTCGACGAACGTCACGCCCTGCTCGGCGGCGAACGCGGCGAGCCGCTCCAGCGACCCGAGGCCGACCGTGCCCATCTGCGCCCAGACCTGGCCCTGGCGCAGCGAGGGCGCGGCATCGGCCATCACCGACAGGGCGGTCTCGCCGTCCTTCAGCATGGTGATGACGACCTCGGCGCCCGCCACGGCCTCGGCGGGGGAGCCCGCCACGGTGGCGCCGTCGGCGGCGAGCGGCTCGGCCCGCGCGGCCGTCCGGTTCCAGGCGGCGACCCCGTGGCCGTTGCGGAGCAGGTTCCGGGCCATCGCCGCGCCCATGATCCCCGTGCCGAGCATCGCGATCTGCGTCATCTCGCCCTCCCAGTTTTGGACTATCCAGTTCATAATCGTGCGGTGGCCATCCTGGCACACGGTCGCGCCTCGCGCATCGTCGCGCACCGGCGCGCGTCAAGGAGGCCCCTACCCAGTGAGGGGCGGGAGAGCGGCGGCCGGTCAGCCGTAGGCGTGGCCGTCGTCCGGCGCGTCGGCGTACACGTCGGTGTACGGCGCGGCGAACGCGTCGAGGGTGCGGTCGAGCTGCGCCGACCACCACGCCACCAGTGCCGCCGCGCCGCGCCCGCCCGCGCCGTTCTCGCCCAGGTAGCGGTGCCGCAGCGGCGCGACGTCGCAGAGCCGCTCCCACCACTCGCGGTGCACGGCGGCCTGGATCTGCCCGGCGTCCAGCGGGTACGCCGAGCGGTGCCCGCGCACGAACGCCTGCACGCGGTCGAGGTCGAGACCGCGCTCGTCCTCGCACGCGAACAGCCGCGCCGCCGCGCGGACGACCTCGCCGGCGACCGGGCCCGTCGTCAGCCCGTCCCAGCCGAGGACGGCCGTCACGTTGCCCGACCCGCCGTAGCGCAGGTGCCCGGCGTGGAACGAGCCGTGCAGGTGCCCGACCGTGCTCACCTCGATGTCGGGCGGCTGGTGCCCGGCGAACTCGGCGAGCAGGTCGCGGCGCTCGCGCAGCCGGCGCGCGGTCAGCGCGTCGAAGTCGGTGCCGTCGCCGTCGCCGGGGACGTCCGCCAGCATCCGCGCGACGTCGGCGGCCGCGTCGGCGGCGCGCGGCGTCGGCACCAGCATGCTCTGCTGGACGGGCGCGGTCAGCTCGTCCAGCGCCGCGTGCAGCCGGCCGAGCAGCGCGCCGAGCGCCTCGCAGCCCGCGAACGTCAGCTCCAGCCCGCCGCGCCCCCGGCCCCCGACCCACGGGTACAGGACGTAGCCGCGGCCGGCGGCGGTGACCAGCGTCCGGCCGCCGCGCGCCGGCAGCGGCGCGAGCACCGGCAGCCCCGCCGCGTCCAGCGCGGCGGTGACGGTGTGCTGGAAGCGGACGCGGCGGCGGTCGGGCTCGGTGTACTCGCGGAGGAAGAACGCCCCCGCGGCGGCGTCGACACGCCAGGACCGGCGGCCGGGACCGGCGGGCAGCGGGCTCAGCGCCGCCTCGGCGCCGACGTCCCACCGCCGCAGCAGCCGCGGCTGCACCGGATCGGTGTCGGCACTCGGTCGGGTCTCAGTGCTCTGCGACGTGGGCACCTCGGCACCTCGGCTGCGTCGGCGGACGGCGGTCGAATGGATGTTCTACGACGACGACGCTACACGCCCCGCCCGCGCCGCGAAAGTGAACCCGCGCGCGCCGCGTCGGCGAACCCGCGGCCGGCGGGTCAGACGCGCTCCAGCACCACCACGGGGATCTCGCGGCTCGTCTTCTTCTGGTACTCGTCGTAGTCGGGCCAGACCGCGGCCATCTTCCGCCACATCGCCGGCTTCTCCTCCGGCGTCGCGATGCGCGCCCGAGCCGTGAACCTGTCGCCCTTCACCTGCACCTTCACCTCCGGGTCCGCCTGCAGGTTGCGGTACCAGAGCGGCGGCTCGTCCGCGCCGCCCTTGGACGCGACGACGAGGTAGGCGTCGCCGTCGGGCTGGTAGATGAGCGGCGTCGTGCGCTCCTTGCCGGTCTTGCGCCCCGTCGTGGTGAGCAGCAGCGTCGTCGTGCCCTGCCAGTCGTGCCCCTCCGCGCCGTCGGTCTCCTGGTAGCGCCGGACGTGTTCCTCGCCGTACAGCATGGTTAGCTCCTCCTCGTGACTCCGGCCGTGGTGCGGCCACCGGTGTAACCCCCGGACCCCCGATGACCTTCCCAGGGGCGCGCCTCTCAAGCCGTGGCCTCGCGGCCGCCCCGGCGAGCGCTGCGGCCCTTACGCTGGGCCGGTGGACGACGCGGCAGAGGTGGCGCGGCGATGCGCCGAGACGATGTACGCACGGGACAAGGTCGCGCAGGACCTCGCCATGGAGGTCGTGGAGGTCGCGCCCGGCTGGGCGCGGCTGCGCATGGCGGTCGCCGAGACCATGGTGAACGGCTTCGGGATCGCGCACGGCGGCTACGTGTTCCTGCTCGCCGACTCCGCGTTCGCCTACGCGTGCAACACCCATGACGCCGTGACGGTCGCCGCGTCGGCGGACGTGGTGTTCGTGGCGAGCGCGCGCGCCGGAGACGTCTTGGAGGCGTCGGCGTCCGAGCGAGTCCGCTTCGGCCGCAGCGGCATCTACGACGTGACCGTGCGCCGCGTCCCCGACGGGGACGTCATCGCGGAGTTCCGGGGCGGCAGCCGCAGCCGGGGCACGCGCGTCATCGGCGGCGACGCCCTCTGACCGGGGGCTTCCCCGGACCGGCTCAGAGTTCCTTCAGGATGCCGGCGAGGAACCGGGCGGTGTCGTCGGGCCGCGCCGCCGTGATGCACAGGTTGTTCATCGCGCGCATGTAGGTGTCGACGTCGGTCGGCTTGTCCAGGTAGAGCGCGCTGGTGAGCTGCTCCAGGTAGACGACGTCGGACAGGCCGGGCTCGGCGAAGCGCAGGATCGTGAACGGGCCGCCCGCCGCCGCGTGCCCGCCCGCCCCGAACGGCACGATCTGCAGCGTCACGTTGGCCAGCTCCGACACCTCGATCAGGTGCCTGATCTGGGCCCGCATCACGTCGCGGCCGCCGAGCGGGCGGCGCACGACCGCCTCGTCCAGCACCGCCCACAGCGTCGGCGCCTCCGGGGAGGTGAACCGCTCCTGCCGCGTCGTGCGGACCTGGACGCGCCGCTCGACCTCCTCCTCCGAGGCGTCGGAGTAGCCGAGCCGGACGACCGCGCGCGCGTAGTCCTCGGTCTGCAGCAGCCCGGGGACGAACTGCAGCTCGTAGGTGCGCAGCAGCGAGGCCGCCTCCTCCAGGCCGAGGTACACCTCGAACCAGCTCGGCAGGATGTCGCCGTAGCGGTGCCACCAGCCGGGGTTGTTGGCCTCCTTGGCCAGCGCCAGCAGCGGCGCGCGCTCGGTGGGCTCGGAGACGCCGTAGAGGGTGAGCAGGTCGGCGACGTCGCGCTCCTTGAAGCCGACCCGGCCGAGCTCCATCCGGCTGATCTTGGAGTGGGAGCCGCGGATCTCGTAGCCCGCCTGCTCGGTGGAGATGCCGCGGGCCTCGCGCAGCCGGCGCAGCTGCGCACCGAGGAGAATGCGCAGGACGGTGGGCCCGCCGCGCCGGGGATAATCGATCAGCCGTCCGGCCGGATCACCTTCGGACGGAGGTGTTGGGGCAGCTGAATCCTGGGACAAGGGGTCACCAGCCAGTCGACGGGTCTGCGTGTGGGCCGCACGGCACCGCCCTATGTTAGAGGATGCGGACGCCTTTTTGGGAGGTATGGAAAACGCGCCCGCTGCCGGGCGCGTCGCGGGGCGGGCGTGCTGCGGGGCAGGTGGGGATGGCCGGTGACCAGTGCTGTCGGTGGCGGTCCGGCTGCGGAACGTGGTAGCGGCATCCCGCCGCAGTCGGCGCGCGGGTCATTTCACCGGTGGTCGCGCCGCCGTTGGAGGACCAATTACCCGCCGTTCTCGGCATTGCCCGCGGCTAATCCTGACAGTCCATTCCCAGATCCGTCGTGAGACGCGTGAATGTCGTACGTCACGTGTTTTGGTGAATCTTCGGGCGGGCGGCGCGGGCCGTGCCCGGCCGCGTGACGAAGCTCTCGTCCCGTCCGGGCAAGATCTCGGGGCCGCCGGACGTTGATCAGTGTGAGGCGGCCATCGTGCCCGCCCCACCGCCGATCAGCCGGCCACCACCGTCCATCTGGGGGAAACATGAACGCGACCCGTGAGCGACCGGAGATCCGGTTCCTGACCTCGGGCGATGTCTCGGCGCACGAGCGCGCGGCGGCGGAGCGCGCCGTCCGCAAGGCGCTCGCCGGCGCCCGCGGCGTCAGCTCCGTCCAGGTCACGCTGAGCGTCGTCAACGACCCGTCGCTGCCGCGCCCGGCGCTGGCGCAGGCCGTCGTCGACCTGAACGGCCGGCGCGTCCGCGCCCAGGCCGCCGCGCCCCGCATCGACGAGGCCATCGACATGCTCCGCGAGCGCCTGGCGGTCCGGGCGACCTCGCTCCAGGCGGGCCGGTTCTGACAGACCGGGCCTGAGACCGGCCGGCCGCCGAGGCGCGGACGCCGGCCGGAACGCGGGAAACGGCGGAGCCCCGACGCGGGGCGCCGCCGTTCGTGCGTCCGGACCCGGCTCAGGCGTCGCGACGGTTCAGGACGAACGCCGCGAAAACCAGCGGGACGAGCGCGTACCCGACCAAGACGGCCGCCGCCTGCACCGGCGACAGCAGATCGCCGTAGATGGAGTTGTCCGCGCTGAGCCCCGCGATCTGCCGGGGAAGGCCCCCGAGCATCACCGACGCGGCGCGCTCACCCCACGCACCGGGCAGGTGCTGGACGAGCAGCGGCAGCATGTGCCACACGAAGACGACCACCACGATCGATCCCGCCGCAGAGCGCAGCAGCACGCCGAGCGCCAGGCCGAGCAGCGCGAACACCGGCACCACCGTCCCGGCGAGGACGATGCCCGGCAGGTCGTGCGCGATGGACGCCTGCTGGTCGGCGAAGGGCCGGTCCCCGATCACGAACCGCGTGCCGAGGAACGCGCCGACCGCCACCGCCTGCCCGGCGACGGCGGCGACCGCCCCGACCACCGCCGCCTTCGCCGCCAGCAGCGTCCCGCGCCTGGGGACGGCGGCGATGCTCGTGCGGATCATGCCCGTCCGGTACTCGGACGCGACGGACAGCACGCCGAGCACGGCGAGGCACAGCGACGCCACCCAGCTCGCGATCTCCTGCAGCGGACGCAGCAGCAGGTCGTCGCGGCGGTCGGCCTCCAGCCCGTCCCAGACGTGCGCCATCTGGAACGCCAGCAGCACGACGAGCCCGGTGAACGCGGCCGTCACCGACAGCACCACATAGGTCGAGCGGACCGAGCGGAGCTTCCACCACTCGGCCGCGAGGGCGTCCACCATCACGCGTCCCTCCGTACGAACGCGTACGCGCCGGCCCCCAGCGCGACGACGACATAGGCCGCCAGCAGCCCCACCGCCGCCGGCGACGACAGGGCCCCGGGGTCACCGGACGAGCCCGGCGCCCCCGCGATCTGGTTCGCCAGCCCGCCCGGCAGCGCCGACCAGATCCGCTCGTCCCACGGGGACGGCAGCAGCCGGACCAGCGGGGGCAGCACGAACAGCACCGCCATGCCGCCCGTGATCGTCGCGGCGGTCGAGCGCAGCACCGCGCCCAGCCCGAACGCGACGAGGGTGATCGCCGCCGTCTCCAGCCCGACCCACAGCAGGTGCGCCCCGACATCGGCCGCCGGCCCCTGGAACGTGGGCACGGCCCGGTCGCCGACGATGACATCGCCCGCGACGGTCCCGGCGGCCAGCGCCGCCCAGGCCGCGACCGCCATGAGGGCCGCCGCGACGCCCGCCTTCGCCAGGAACGGCGCGAGCCGGCGCGGCATCGCGGCCAGCGTCGTTCGGATCATCCCCGACGAGTACTCCGACGTCAGCGTCAGCGCCCCCAGCACCACCGCGCACACCGGCAGCGCGAGCGCGAGCGGCTGCTCCGCCGGCGCCGCCTTCGCGGTCGCCCGGCGCTCCGCCGACAGCCCGTCCCAGTACTGGGCCACGTACCACGACCACAGGACGCACAGCAGCGTGAACGCGACGATCGTGCCGAGGACGGCGGCCGTCGAACGGACGGTCCGCAGCTTGTACCACTCCGCGGCGATCGCGTCGGCCGGCCCGGTCATCGCGCCACCGCCCCGAACTCGGTGCTGTCGGCGGTCAGCCGCATGTACGCCTCCTCCAGGGACGCGTTGCGCGGCGTCACCTCGTACAGCGGGATCCCGTTCGCCGCCGCCGTGTCACCGATCGCGGCGACGTCCAGCCCCGTCACGGTGAGGGCCCCGTCCGGCGCGGACTCGACACCGCCCCCGGCGCGCGCCAGCACGGCGGACAGTTCGGCGGGACGCGGTGAGCGGACCAGGACGCCGCGCCGGAACCGGTCGGCCAGCTCCCGCACCGACGTGTCCGCGATCAGCCGGCCCCGCCCGATGACGACCAGCCGGTCGGCCGTCAGCTCCATCTCGCTCATCAGATGGCTGGAGACCAGCACCGTCCGCCCCTCGGCGGCCAGCGACCGCATCAGCTCGCGGATCCAGCGGACGCCGTCCGGGTCCAGGCCGTTCACCGGCTCGTCGAACATCAGCACGCCCGGGTCGCCGAGCAGCGCCGCCGCGATGCCGAGCCGCTGCCGCATGCCGAGCGAGAACCCGCCGACCCGCCGGCGCGCCACCCCGGCCAGGCCCACCTGCTCCAGCACCTCCGCGACCCGGCGCGTCCCGATCCCGTTGCTGCGCGCCAGCCACCCGAGGTGGTCGAACGCGCGGCGCCCGCCGTGCACGGCGCCCGCGTCCAGCAGCGCGCCCACCTCCCGCATCGGCCGCCGCAGCGCCGCGTACCGGCCCCCGTTCACCAGCGCCTCGCCCGACTCCGCCCTGTCCAGCCCCAGCAGGACGCGCATCGTCGTCGACTTCCCGGCGCCATTCGGGCCGAGGAAGCCGGTCACCGTCCCCGGCCGCACCACGAAGGAGAGGCGGTCCACCGCGGTCGTCCCGCCGTACCGCTTCGTCAGCTCGCGTACCTCGATCATGCGGTCAACGCTCCCGCCGCACGTGCCCGCCGCGCATCGGAGCGCGGGCGGGACCCGCCCGTCCGACCGTGCGCCGAGCACCGGGCCCCACCTCCGACCCCGGTATGACGGCCGGCGGTCGGAGGCGACGCCCCGCCCCGCCCGCTACCGTCGTGACGTGGACGAATCCGAACTGCGCTCGCCGTTCTTCATGCGGTTCGGCCGGCGCGCCCTCATCTGGCTGGACGCCGGGGCCGCGGTCGTCTACACCCTCCTGATGCTGACGCTGTCCGCCGCCCCGGAGACCTCCGCGGTCGCCGCCGTCGCGGTCGCCGCCGCGTCGGGCCTGCCCCTCGCGGTGCGGCGGCTGTGGCCGGTCCCCGTCTTCGCCGCCGTCCTGGCCGCGTCCACCGCCGCGCTCCTGCTCGGGCTGCCGTTCGACTCCTACGCCGCCGCCGCGTTCGCCCTCTACCCGGTCGCGCTGGCCCGGCGCCGCCGCCGCTGGATCCCCACCCCGCTGATCGGCGTCGGCAGCGCCGTCGTGATCTTCGCCGGCGCCATCGTCGGCCCCGCTGACTGGCACGCCGAGAAGGCCGGGGAGGCCGTGCTCGGGCTCGCCGTCCTCGGCGCGTCCTGGACGCTCGGCCGCGTCGTCCGGGAGCGCCGCGCCGAGGCCGACCGCTCCGCCCGCCGCCTCGTCGACCAGGCCGTCGCCGACGAGCGGCTCCGCATCGCCCGCGAACTCCACGACGTCGTCGCGCACAGCATGAGCCTGATCGCCGTGAAGGCCGGGGTGGCCCTCCACGTCGCGGAGGCCCGCCCCGAGGAGGGCCTCGACGCCCTCCGCGTCATCGAGACCACCAGCCGCAGCTCCCTCGCGGAGATGCGCCACCTCCTCGGCGTCCTGCGCACCGACGCCGACCTCGGCCCGGCCCCCGGCCTCGCCGACCTCACCGCCCTCGCGGAGCGCGCCGCGATGGCCGGCGTCCACGTCGACCTCGACGTGGACGCCCCCACCCTCCCCGAAGGCGTCGCGCTCTCCGCCTACCGCATCGTCCAGGAGGCGGTCACGAACGTCGTCAAGCACGCCGCGCCCGCCCGGTGCCGCGTCAGCGTCCGGGCCGACGGGGAGCGCGTGCGCATCGACGTCACCGACGACGGGCCCGGCGCCCGCGTCCTGCCCGGCGGCGACGGGGGCCACGGGCTCATCGGCATGCGCGAACGCGTCATGATGTACGGCGGCGACTTCACCGCCGGACCCCGGCGGGGCGGCGGCTTCGCCGTGTCCGCCGACCTCCCGTACGAGCCCTAGGAAGACCGTTGGAACTGCGCGTCCTCGTCGCCGACGACCAGGCCCTGGTGCGCGGCAGCTTCCGCGTCCTCATCGACACCGCGCCCGGCCTCCGCGCCGTCGGCGAGGCCGGCACCGGCGCCGAGGCCGTCGAACTGGCCGCGCGGGAGCGCCCCGACGTCGTCCTCATGGACGTCCGCATGCCGGAGATGGACGGCATCGAGGCGACCCGGCGGATCTGCGCCGACCTCACGGACGTGCGCGTGCTGATCCTCACGACCTTCGACCTGGACGCCTACGTGTACGCGGCGCTCAAGGCCGGGGCGAGCGGCTTCCTGCTGAAGGACACCCCGCCCGCCGACCTGCTGTCCGCCGTCCGGGCCGTCGCGGCAGGCGAGGCGCTGCTCGCCCCCACCGTGACCCGCCGCCTGATCGCCGAGTTCGTCCGCCGGCCCGCGCCCGTCCAGCCGCCGCCCGCCGCCCTGGACGCGCTGACCGACCGGGAACGCGAGGTCCTCACGCTCATCGCCCGCGGCCTGTCCAACGCCGAGCTGGCCGAGCACCTGCACCTCAGCCCCGCGACGGTGAAGACCCACATCGGCCACCTGCTCTCCAAACTGCAGGCCCGCGACCGCGCGCAGCTGGTGATCGCCGCCTACGAGACCCGCCTTGTCCAGCCCGGCTAGCCGGCGATCAGACCAGCGCGGGGGCGAGCCGCTCGTACAGGTCGGCGGCCGCCGCCGGATCCGGAGCGAGGGCCGCGATGACCACATGGTCGGCTCCGGCGTCCAGATGGTCCTGGACCCGCTTGCCGATCGCGGCCTCATCACCCCAGGCGAAGCACGCGTCGACGACCTCGTCCGAACCACCGCCGGCCAGTGCCTCGTCCGGGTAGCCCAGCTCCCGCAGCACGCGTGCGTAGGGCGAGCCGGGAAGGCTGAGCAGCGGCATCTGCCGGGCGACGGCGCGCGCCTTCCCGGGATCCGCTTCCAGGATCGTGGTCAGCGTGACGACCAGGAGCTTGTCCGGGCCCAGCCGCTCCCTGGCCGCCCTGGTGTGCTCGACGGGCATCGCCGCTGGCAGCGCCCCGTCCGCGCGGTCGCGCGCGAGACCCTGCATCTTCGGGCCCAGCGCCGCCAGCAGCCGGGGGAACGGCACCTCGGGCACCGGCGCCGCGGCGACCGCCGCGTCCATCCCGTCGAGGTACTCTCGCATCCGCGCCAGCGGGCTCGTCCACTTCTGCCCGCTCTGCTCGACGAACGCGGGAATGCTGACGCCCACGCCGAGCGCGACCCGTCCCGGATGGGCGTCCGCGAGGACCGACGCCGCACCCTGCATGGCGGCGGGATGCCGCGCCCATAGATTCGCGACCCCCGACCCGAGGACGATCCGCTCCGTCGCCCCGAGCAGCACGCTGAGCTGCGTGAAGACCTCGCGGCCCCCGATGGCCTCGTTCGTCCAGAGCGACCCGTAGCCCGCGTCCTCGACGCGCCGGGCCGCCCGCCGCCATTCGTCTGCGGGGGCGATCGGCGTCATCAGCCCCACGCCGACCCTGCCCAGCCGCTCCCGCATCAGCCGTACCGCAGTCATCGGTCCTCCTATAATCGGAACGTACAACCCGCTTAGGACGGTACCGGAACGACCGCCCCGCTTGTCAACGCAGCCGAAGGAGGACGGCGTGAGCACCCCGCCCAAGCGCGCCGACGCCCGCCGGAACCGCGAGCGCATCCTGCGGGCCGCGTCCGAGGCGTTCGCCGCCGAGGGCCACCTCGTCCCACTCGACGACATCGCCTGCCGCGCGGGCGTGGGAGCCGGCACGGTCTACCGCAACTTCCCCACCAAGGAGGCGCTGTTCGCGGCCGTGGTCACCGACCGCGTCGAACAGATCGTCGCCGAGGCGAAAGCGCTCGGGGACGCGCCGGACCCGGGCGCGGCCTTCTATGGTTTCGTTACGGAAGTCGTCCAGCGGGCCATGTTCAACCACGCGCTGAGCGAGGCGTTGGCGGCCGACATAGGCAGCTTCGACGTATGCGGCGCGGACGCGCAGTTCACTGCGGCCCTCGACGTCCTGCTTGAGCGAGCTCAGGCCGCTGGAGCGGTGCGCGCAGACGTCGACGTCCAAGACGTGCGCGCCCTAATGACGGCCGCGATGTACATGGAGCGCAGGCACGGAGGCAACGGCCGCCTGGCATCCCTCGCGTACGACGGACTCCGCCCCGAAGCAACGAAACGAAACGAAACTAACGTCGCCCGCTGCGAACTCTGCGCGGCCCCCCTCACACCGGCGCAGACGGGCCGCCCCGCCCGCTTCTGCAGCGCCGCATGCCGCCAGAAGGCCCACCGGCGCAAGCGAACCGCCCCGAAAACCGGTTGAGCCCCGCCGCCCCCTCGGGCACCCTGACCGGACCATGGGCACACGCGAAATCCGGGCCTCCCACGACCGCGACTCGATCACGGTGTACCAGGCGTACGCCCCCGGGATCGGCCTGCCCGCGGCCGAGCACGGCACCTTCCTCCCGCCCTTCTCCCGGCGGCGCATGACATGGATCAAACCGTCGTTCCTGTGGCTCATGGCACGCAGCGGCTGGGCCCGCAAACCGGGCCAGGAGACGATCCTCGCCGTCCGGATCAGCCGGACCGGCTGGGAGGAGGCCCTGAGCCTGGCCGTCCCCACGGACCCGGACCGCCGCGTCTTCCGCAGCTCCGACGAATGGCGCCGCGAGTTCGCGGCCGCCGCCGTCCACGTCCAGTGGGACCCCGAACGCTCCCTCCGCGGCGAGAAACTGCAGACGCGCAGCATCCAGATCGGCCTGAGCCGCCACATCATCGACCGCTACGTCGACGACTGGATCCTGGACATCGAGGACCGCACCCCGCTCACCCGCAAGATCCACGACCACCTCAAGGCCGGCCGCACCGCCCAAGCAAAGGCCCTCCTCCCCAAAGAGCGCCCTTACCCCGTCCCCCCGCCCCTGGCCACCCGCCTAGGCATGCCCTAACACCCTCTCTGAGCCCTCACGCCCCGACCGCCAGACCTGCCGACCCGTTCACGACGAGACGAGAGCGGGCCCACTTCCCTGCAACACAGCCAACGTGGCAGACCACCAGCTGAGCGGCCACACCACTGCGTGGATGCATGCCGGAGCCATAGCTCAACGGCACCGCGTTCGAGCGATGCCTATCGCAACCACACTGATCCAGCGCACCGATTCGAGCGCCACCTCAGAGATGTCGGACGCGCCGACCGCGCACGAAGCGAACGGCCGACCACGGCCCCTTGCCCGCAACCGGCTGGTCGGTTGCATTCCAGTGGAAGGACTGCGCCTGGAGGATCAGGACCAGATGCGGTGGAGCGTCCACGAGGCCGCCTCTGCGTCGCTCGGGCTGAGTACCTCCGCGATGGCGGGGCCATCAGGTGTGGTGACCTGGAGGCGGTAGTACCTCGCCTGACCGGGCGCTTGCCATTCCTCCAGGACCCGGCGCACCCGGTAACGGCCTCGCCGGCCGGTGAGGCAAGACGGACGGCCGGTGGACGTGATCTCCGCGGAAACGGGTTCATCGATCAGCACGGGACGACACGCTACCCGAACATGTGTTCGAGGATGATGAGACACGCGGACTTGACGTCCGGCCGAGACGACTGGACCCACCGCAAGCGCCAGATGTCAGGACGAGTGGCCCGCCGGACGAAGCCCTCCAGATGGTCGCTGGCAACAGTTCATCGGGACCACCACGCGGGTTGCAGCAGCGCCACCTCGGCGCCGCGCCTGCATCACCACCGCCCGAGAGGTAAGCGCCGCAGGTCAGATACAAGCGCTGTACGTCCGACGCGAGGGCCGAACGTAGGGTGTGAGCGCCACGGGCCGGGGTGCAAGACCCCACCTTGGGGTGAGTGTCGCACCTTGGGGTGAGCGCCCCACGGGTGCGAGCCGCGTCCCTCGGGCGCGAATCCGTGTGTCAGGTCCGAGCGCCGCGCATCGCGGGAGCGCCGCAAGTCGGGTGCGATTCGCCGCACGTCGGGGTTAGTGCCGGACCTCGGGGGTGAGCGTCCTGCATAGGGTGCGAGGGGCGCACCTCGGGTGCGCATCCGTGCCTCGAGTTTGAGCGCCGGCTGACACGGGAGTTCCACAGGTCAGGTCCGAGTCCCGCATGTCCGGCGGTGGTGTTGCGCATCGGGTGCGAGCGTCGCACGTTGGGTGAGTGCCGCGCCTCGGGGGTGAGCGTCCTGCGCAGGGTGCGAGTCGCGCACCTCGGCGGCGCGCCTGCATCACCATCTCCCAGGAGGTAAGCGCCGCACGTCCGGTGCGAGTGTCGAACGCAGGGTGTGAGCGTCGTGCGTTCGGTGCAGTGGCGCATCTCGTGTGCGAATCCATTCGTGAGATTCGAAACGCCGCGCATCACGGTAGTGCCGCAGGTCAGGTACGAGCACTGCACGTCGGGTGCGAGTGTCGCACCTCGTGGGGTGAGCGCCTGTCGGGTGCGAGTGGCGCACCTCCGGTGCGAATGCCGTTCGTCAGGTCCGAGCGCTGCGCATCACGGTAGCGCCGCAGACCAAATGCGAGCGCAGCATTTTGCGTGCGAGTTCTGCACCTTGGGCATAAGCGCCGTGCGTCGGGGTGATGTCGCACGTTACGTGTGAGTGCTGCGCGTTGGGGGTGAGTGCTGCAGGTCGGGGTGGGCGCTGTGCGTTGAGCATGGATGTCGTGCGTCAGGGGCAGCGCCACCGGGCGGGTGCGAGCGTCACCGCGTACTCCTGCGGGTCAGTCGCCTGCTCATCAGGGCGTCACCCGGACACACGAGGCAGGACGTACTACGCCAACTCCCGGCGTGGACGCCGCTTGAGGTCTTGCGGCACCGTTGTCGGGCCTGGGGGACAACGGTTTCTGTCAGGCGCTTGGAGCCTCTGGCCTTGTTGGGTGACATTTCCTGCGTGGCCATGGCTTCAGGTGGGGCGCGTATCAGGTCTGGAGGCGCAGGATCACCCGGTCGTTGAAGGCGCCTCGCTCGGCTGCCTTGGCGGAACGTTGCCTCTCCAGGTCCGCGGGCGTGATTTTGTGGGTCGCGGCGAGAGCGTGGACGACCTCCAGGACGTCGGCGAGTTCGCCTGGGTCGCCGCTGGCGATGTACTCGCCGACTTCCTCGACGAGTTTGGCGCGCAGCCGTGCGGCGTGCTCGCCCGAGTCGGCGACCCGGGTCTCCGGCTCCCGGCCGGACGCCCGGATGATCTCGGGTATCCGGTCGCGGACCAGCTTCTCGGCGGATCCACCTCCCTCCTTGGCCGAATGGACCATCGCGCCGTGGCGCCGATCCAGGGACTGAACCCATTTGACGGCGACGGCGGCGGTCTGCACCAACTCATTTCGAAGAGCGACCGGATCCGATTCGGCGAGAGCCTCGAAGAATTCCTCGGCCAGGATGTGCCGCCACGTCAGTTCCCCTCTCGTCCACGCGGCGGCGCATTCCCGCTTCGCCCGCTCCGCCTCGCCGCTGAACTCGGGGCCGCTCCCATCAGGGAACTCTTGGACTCCCCACATGCGGTCCTGGGCATGACGTTCGCTTCTGACGTCGGCCAGCACGGTCTCCAACGCCCCGGGCGCTTCAACATTGTCCATGCCGCACGACGCTAGCCAATCCACCGCTCCGCGACTGACCCGCCGGCTACGGGCGAGTCGCTCTGCCGACCTTCGGCGTTGGGGTCCGGAGACCGGTGGTCAGTTCGGTGTGGGTGTGCGGTCGGGTTCGCAGGTCAGGACTTCGTGCAGGACGGGTGGGAGTTCGTCCCAGAGCCATTCGTTGAGCGTGCCTGGGAAGCCCCTGGGCGGCCGGATGCTCAGGCGGTTGGGTGCGGCTTCGGCCAGCTGCACCGCGATGGGGCCGTCGTCCCACATCGGGTCTTGGTTGCCCCAGAATGCGGAGAAGTCCGCGCTCGTCAGGATGAGTTCATTCGGCAGCGTGTGGTCGCCTGGGTGCCGCCCTAGGGGGAGCAGCCGTTGTGCGGTTGTGCGGAGGAGGTTCAGCGCGGCCAGGTCGTGGGGGCACGCCACCTCCGTGATCTCCAGTTCGGGGATGCCGAAGCGGTGCAGCCCGGTGGTGTGGAGGGCGACGCAGGCGCAGCCGTCGATGTCGTCCTCGTCGGCGGTGCAGCGGCCGGAGTTCCGGTAGGGCGGCAGGCCGGTGCCGAGCCACTCGTCGGCGAGGGCGAAGCCGTCCGGGCGGCCGAGGCGCGGCAGGGGCAGTGTCCGGCCGGTGGCGAGGTCCACGAGCACTCCGCAGAGCGATTCCGCGATCGCCCTGGCGGTGGCCCGCGCGACATGAGGGCCGGACGGCACGTCACCGACCGGTAGGACGGAGGTGACCCCGATATGCCGTGCGGCGTGGTGGAGCCTTTCTGCGTCCTCGTCTTCTCCGACCACGGTGCTCAGATCCCAGGGGGAATCGTTGGCGGGATGGCACGCGATCATGAGGTGCGGCGTGCCGGGGCGCATTGCCGCCGCCGTGCTCAATGGGACCGGGAGATGCCGGCGGAGCGTTGACGCGATGTCGCCGGGATCCCTGTCGGCCGCGATGACGAAGCCGGTGGTCGTCTCTTCGGGAACCGTGATGGTGACGCGCATTGCAGCCTCCTCGTGGCCTGGACCGGCGTTCGCTGCCCAGCTTCGAGGAGGCCGTCGCGCTCCTTCACTAGAACGCGATTCTGTGGATAGAGGGCCGGATGCCCACGGGGGCCTGAAAAAGCGGATCGTCCGGCCGCCTAGGGCGGACGGACGATCCGGGTGAGCGTGCGGGGGAGTTGTTAGCGGTCGGAGGGGGCCACGTAGTGGCGCTCGCCCGGGCCCACGTACACCTGGCGCGGACGCCCGATCTTCGTGGCCGGGTCGTTCATCATCTCGCGCCACTGGGCGATCCAGCCGGGCAGCCGGCCGAGTGCGAACAGGACGGTGAACGCGTTCGTGGGGAAGCCCATCGCCTTGTAGATGACGCCCGTGTAGAAGTCCACGTTCGGGTAGAGCTTGCGCTCGATGAAGTAGTCGTCGCTCAGCGCGACCTCTTCGAGGCGCATGGCCAGGTCCAGGAGGGGGTCGGACTTGCCGAGCGCGTCCAGGACCTTGCCCGTGGCCTTCTTCACGACCGCTGCGCGCGGGTCGTAGTTGCGGTAGACGCGGTGGCCGAAGCCCATCAGCTTGACGCCGGGCTCCTTGTTCTTGACGCGCGCCACGAACGAGTCGACGTCGTCGCCGTTCTCGTGGATGCGCTCCAGCATTTCGAGGACGGCCTGGTTGGCGCCGCCGTGCAGGGGGCCGAACAGCGCGTCCACGCCCGCCGACACCGACGAGAACAGGTTCGCCTGGCTGGAGCCCACCAGCCGCACGGTCGAGGTCGAGCAGTTCTGCTCGTGGTCGGCGTGCAGGACGAACAGCATGTCGAGCACGCGGGCGATCTCGGGGTCGACGTCGTAGGACTGCGTGGGCAGGCCGAACATCATGCGGAGGAAGTTCTCCACGTAGCCCATGGAGTTGTCCGGGTACAGCAGGGGCTGCCCGTTGGAGGTCTTGTAGGCGTAGGCCGCGATGGTGGGCAGCTTGGCGATGAGCCGGATGCTCGACTGGTCGACCTGCTCGGGGTCGAACGGGTCGAGGCTGTCCTGGTAGAACGTCGACAGGGCGCTGACCGCGGACGACAGCACGGCCATGGGGTGCGCGCGGCGCGGGAAGGCGGAGAAGAACGCGCGGAACTTCTCGTCCAGCAGCGTGTGGTTGCGCACCTTGTCGGTGAACGTGTCGAGCTGGTCGGTCGTCGGGAGCTCGCCGTAGATCAGCAGGTAGGCCACCTCGAGGAAGGACGACTTCTCCGCCAGTTCCTCAATGGGGTAGCCCCGGTAGCGGAGGATCCCCGCCTCACCGTCGATGTAGGTGATCGCCGACGTGGTGGACGCGGTGTTGGTGAAGCCGGGATCGAGCGTGACATGCCCCGTCTCCTTCAGGAGGCTGCCCACGACCAGCCCTGACGGCCCTTCGGTCGCCTCGGCGACCTCCAGAGGCATCCGGCCGCCCGCGTGGTCGAGCTCGAAGTCCGACATACTCGCTCACTCCCAACTGGGTCCACACCTGCGTAGACGTTCTTCTCTTCATCGTATCCACGTGATCACCAACGCTAATCCGGCCCGTCCCGGTTGACGGAGGCGCGGCTCGGGTGTTCCGGTGGAGTCATGACCGATCACGGGGCCGCGGAACTCGTCGCGCGGGCTCGCGCGGAGCTCGCGGCCGGAGCGCGCGCGAACCGTTTCGTCGACATGCTGGAGACGGGTGAGATGCCCCGAGATCGCCTGGTCTGGCTGGCAGGCGAGGAGTATCGGATCGTTAGTAGCGATCGGCGGAGTTTCGCCCTGCTGGCGGCGCGGTTTCCGGATTCGTCGTCCGGTGAGCTGTTCCTGGGGCTCGCCCAGGGCGAGGCGGAGGCCCTGGGGCTGCTCCGGGAGTTCGCCGCCGCGCTAGGCCAGAGTGAGAAGAATCTCATGGCGTACGAGCCGAAACCCATGGCGCAGGCGTACCCGGCCTTTCTCGCGCAGAAGGCGGCGTTCGGCACGGCCAGCGAGGTCGCCTTGGCCATGCTGGCCAACCTTGAGGAGTGGGGCTCGTACTGTGCGCGCACCGCGCGGGCCCTCCAGACGCGGTACGGCCTCTCCGGGGACGCGGTCGGTTTCTTCCAGTTCTTCGCCGAATCCCCGCCCGGTTTCGAGGAGCAAGCCTTGGACGTGATCGCGTCCGGGCTGGCGTCCGGTGACGACCCGGTCGAGGCTGCTCGTGCGGCCCGCCTCCTGCACGCCTACGAGACCGCCTTCTGGGACGCACTCGCGCAGGGCTTGCCGTAACAGGACGTCCTGCTACTCCTTGAGCGTGGGCAACTCGGCTGTGATGTCGATCAGGGTTCGCTCCTGCACGCCGATGAGTTGTTCGACGTCCACGGGCGGCCACTCCTCGCCATAGTGCGCGTCCAGCAGCGTGGACAGTGCGACGAGGATCTGCTCCGGTGTGGGACGTTCCCCAGGGTCCTTGCACAGGCAGCGGTTCACGAGCCCGAGCATGGGTGCGGGCAGACGGGTGAGGTCCGGTTCGCCGTGCACGATGCGTCCGCGGACCTTGTGGCCGCCGCCGAAGGGGGCGGCTCCCGTGGCCGCGAACACTAGCGTCGAGCCGAGGGAGAACACGTCGCTCTCCGGGTGGACGGGGTCGCCGAGGGCCTGCTCTGGCGACATGTAAGCGGGTGTCCCGAGTATTTCAGTGCGAGACAGCGGCAGTGCGTCCAGCGGCCTCGCGATACCGAAGTCGATGACCCTCGGTCCATCGGAAGCCAGCAGGACGTTCGACGGCTTCAAGTCCCTGTGCACGATGCCCGCACGATGGATCGCGATCAGTGCCTCGGCGAGCCCCGCCCCCAGCCGGCACGCGGCCCGCTCGCGAAGGGGACCCTTCTCCCGGACCACCCTGGCGAGGCTCACACCGCGGATGTACTGGGTCGCCAGCCACGGCCGGTCCGCATCCGGGTCGGCGTCGACGACGGGTGCCGTGTAGAAGCCGCTGACCGACCGCGCGGACGTCACCTCACGGCGGAACCGCTCCCGCCACCGCGGATCGTCCAGCAACTCCGGGCGGATCACCTTCACGGCGACGAGGCGCCTGCTGGGTGACGCGCCGAGGAACACCTCGCCCATCCCACCGGCACCGAGCCGGGCGACCACACGGTACGGGCCGATCACATCTGGAAGTTCTGACTGCATGGACAAGGGGAGGATCCGATCATGGTGGGCCGCGCCTAATCGTGCCATGGGCGGACACACGTCCGGCAGTGCGCGGCGCTCAAGTCCAGGGCAGCGCGCTTCGTTCGGCCCAGTAGTGCTCCGGTGGAACGCGCAGTTCCGCCAGTACCCGCAACTCGTCCTCGTCTAGGGACAGCGTCGACGCCGCAAGGTTCGACTCGAGTTGGGCCGGGCTGACCGCACCGATCAGGACTGTGCCGGCCCAAGGTCGACTGAGCGCCGCTGCCAGCGCCACTGCGTCCGGCTGCACATTGTTCTTGGACGCGACGGACAGCACGGCCGCGGGTGGCTGTACGGCGAGCCTCCCATTGGCCAGCACTTCCTTGAGCAGAACATGCAGCCCTGCGTCATGTGCGTCGCGCAGAGCGTCCTCGGCCGACGTCTCCAAGACATTCCAGGTCGACTGGACGGAAGTGAAGAGTCGCTGACCCGAGACGTCCAGCGCCATGGCTCGGCGGATCGTGTCGGCCTGTCGCGGGCCCGACGTGGAGAAACCGATGCGGACGCCCTCGGCGCTCAGTTCAGCCAGAGCCTCCTGTAGGCGGAGGTCCTGGAACAGCGGGCTCTCCTCGGTCAGAGAGTGGACCTGGTAGACGGACAGGTGCCCGTCCAGCAGTTTGCGAGTCTCCCTGTACTGGGCGCGGTAGCGGCCAAGAGAGTGCTCTTTGACCTCGTGCACCGCAGCATCGGTCTTCCAGTCGCCGACGTAGGTGTAGCCCCACTTGCTGGATACGGTCACATCGTCAGCACCGCGCGCGCTGAGCCAGCCCCCGAGGAACTCCTCCGCCCTGCCGTACGAACGTGCCGTGTCCACCCACCGGATACCGGCCGCGTAGGCGGTGTCGAGGACGTCCCAGGTCGCGTCGCGCATCAGGTCCACGCTCCGCTCGGGCGGCAGCTCAACGGCCCGGCCCACGTTGATGTAAGCGGGCCGCCCCAAGGCCGCGAGCCCGATTCCCAAGCGCTCCATGGAACCAGCCTCGCATGCCGCGCGCTCTCCTGAAGACCGGGTCGATCGCCCGAGTTATCCGATTAATCCGCTATGCATCTATGGATTGTCCACAGAATCGCGTTCCGTAGCTCTCGGAAGTTCCCGTCCGCGAGGCTGAGTGGCGTCAATGTCGAACCCGCGACGAAAGGCATGGCAATGGCTGCGCAGATCGACCGCACACAGTACGGCGCCCACCAGTTCGCCGGTCATCTGGGGCTCACCCGGTGGCAGCTGCGCGTGGGCCTGGAGCACGGCGTCCTCCCCGCGCCCGACCTGGACGGTGGACGGTGGTCCGCCGACCTGGCCGAGAGCGCCGGGGAGGCCGGCAAGGAGGTCATCGCCAGGTTCGGCGATGAACCGCCGATCGGCTCCGCGCGCGCGGCGGCCCGTCTGGCCGCCAGGGTGGGCCTCGACGTGGAACGGCGGGACGTCGAGGTGCTGGTCGCCCAGGGCGCCCTCGACGTCGTCAGCACGTTCCGCGGGTACCCGGTGTACCTCATGCGCGACCTGGACCGGCTCGACCCGGAGACCGTCCGTGCCGTCGTCTCGACGAGGAAGGGGCCGCTCATGGAGTCCGTCGACGTGGGCGGCGCGATGTCGATACTCGACTGGCCCCGCCGGACGTTCGACCGCGTCGCGAGCGAACGCGGACTCACGACGGACCGGCTCGGCCGGTACGCCCTCTCCGACATTCAGGCCCTGAGGGCGGACGACGGTCTGGCACGCGAGATCGCCGAGGAGAAACGTCACCTGACCCTCGTCAAGAAGCGCGAGTCCGAGGCCCATGTCGAGGACGTGGTGCGCGGCTGGATGCTGCGTTGCTTCGCCTACGTGGACGGCGACGCCGAACAGCCGCCGGACATCGCCCTCCTGAGCCGGGCGCTGCGAAGCCTCGGCACGGTCAGAGCCGAACTCGCAAGCCACGAGCAGGCCGCTTCCTGACCGGCGATCCCGGCGTCATGGAGGGTGCCTCTGTCATTGCCTTGGGGCGGGTGGTTGTGCCCGAGGGTGGGAGGTGTGACGGGCTGAGAGACGGTCATGGTCAGGGGCGACGGGAGGAGGAGCGGCGTTTGGGGGAGGGCTTTCCCGGCTTCTTGTGGCGTGCCAGGGCGGCGAGGAGGCGGTCGCGGGCCTCGGTGCGGGAGAGCGCCGGAACGTGGCCGGGCAGGCTGGAGGCCAGGCTCGCCGGGGCGGTGACCAGGCCGGTGTCGTCGATGGTGGCCCGCTCGCCCGTCCACGGGCCGACGAGGATCGCTGAGGCGCCGCCGGGATGCCGGGCGAGGAGCGCCTTGATCCGGTCGGGTTCCTGGGTGCAGTCGGCCACGAGGAGGAGCCGGCGTGCCTTCGTCACTCCGGTGTTCTGCCGGATGGCGAGTTCGGTTTCCAGGTAGGCGAGGGCGGCGTCGAGATTGCCCGGGATGAAGAGCCCGGCCGTGTCGTCGTCGAGCAGTTCGTCTTCGGCCAACCCGAAAAGGATGGTCGCGTCGGGGCGTGGGATCACGACCAGGGAGTCGTCGCCGTGCTCGTCGAGCGCGGCCAGGGCGAGGACGCGCGCGGTCGAGACCGCGCCCGGGCCGGTCAGGCCGATGGCCGGGGCGGCGAACGGGTCGAGGGCGGGGCGGTAGTCGAAGTGGGCCGGGGCCGGCTCCTCCTCGGGGAGGCCGAGGGCGGGCAGACCTGCTGCGGCGACGGCGTAGAGCCGATGCCGGAAGGGGTAGCAGATCGCGGCCGCGGCGGGGATGAGCAGGCTCAACAGCAGTACGGGCTGCAGGGAAGGGGGACGTGAATCCACCTCGTCCGCCTGGTCTTGTATGCGCGTCGGCTCGGGGGAGGAGACCACGGGAGACGGGAACCTCCGGTCGGGGGCGGGGGATTCGCCGCGTGGGGGATCCGGCCGGGTGGCGCGGGGCGTCGGCCTCTCGACCGGTACGGGGGAGGGCGGCTTGTGCCCGGACTTGGGCTTCCAGGTGTGCCGGTCCGCCCAGCGAGGGAAGTCCCGGCCGCGGCCTGATCCTCTGCGAGACCTCTCGTACATCGACCGCCATGCCTCCTTGCACTTTTGCCAGTCGCCCATGCTCACGGTGTGACGGCAGATGGGCGGCGCGGATCTGCGCGCCCCCGGCTCGGGATGCGCGGCGGCCTCCGCGGACGCGGCGGCTCCCATGGAGATCGCACCGGCCATCGCGGTACAGCCCAGCACGCCGCTGGTGCAGCGAAGCCAGTCACCGAGCAGGTCGGCCAGCCTGGGATGGGCCTGAAAGCGGTTCATCTTCGCCCCGGGGGATCGCGTCGGTCACCGTGAGAATGCCGATCGTAGTCAATTCGGCTACGGAGCGTTGAACATTGCTCACACTCGACGGAAGGTTCCTGGGTGGCGGGTTGCGGCGTGATGGTGGAGGAAATGCGCGTTATGTCCTAGATGTAAGCGAGAGGGTGATGTGATCGAGCAGGTGTGGCGGCGTGAAGCGAAAGGCGTGAATTCTCGGCGGTATAGCCTGCTGGCACGCGTGTTCCGGGCCATGCCGCCAGCGGTCTCCACGCGGGCTCCGCAGATGATGTGCCACTGACCGACACTTCCGGAAGCCGACGGGCTGGTATGCATGGGTGGCCGCACGGTGTTATAAGTCTCACTCGGTGTTATCGCCTCCCGGAAGGCGCAAGCGTAGATCGCTCCTCGGTAAATTGCCCCCTTTGCGGCGATTTGTTCGCCATTGAAGGGCGGGTGATGTGTCGAGACCGATGGCGTGGCGCGACGACCCGCACGTTTATACCGAGAAGCACGCCGGCCGCGGCGTTGCTGTGTCCATATTGCTGCGCGTCCCTAGGTAGGCGTAGGTGACGTCCGTCAAGGGTTCGACAAGGCGATGATCGCCGTGCTCGCCGCCGCGGAGGCAGGACCTGCCCGAACGCGAAGCCGAACCCGATGAACGACCCGAACGTGCCGATGCTCACCAGCTGGCATGACCAGCCTTCACCCATCGCTGGGTGGCATGCCCAGCCGTCAAGGCTCGCTGGGTGGCATGTCCAGGCTTCGAGGGGCGCGAGGCTTTGAGGGGCGCCAGGCTTCGAGGGGCGCCAGGTGGCTCGCCAGGCTTCAGGGCTCGCCAGGCTTCAGGGCTCGCCAGGCTTCAGGGCTCGCCCAGGCTTCAGGGCTCGCCAGGTGGTGTGTCCAGGCCGGGGTCGTGGGTGGTGGTCGGGCCCGCTTCTGTGATCGGCCACGGCGCCCACCCCCGATGGCCATGTGGTCTTGCGGCTGCGGGGCGAGGGGGCGGCGCGCGTTTCAGGGGGCGGTGGTGCTCTGGTGGCACCCGGTTTTGTGGTGTTCGGGCAGGTGGAGGATGTGGGTGGATGCCTTCCCCTGAACTCTGGTGCGACCTCGCGCCTCAGACATCGTCGGTGGAAGCGCGAGGGCGCGCGTGTGGCTGTGGTGGGGGTTAGGCGGCTTGTGGGGGGTCTGCGGGGGATTTCAGGATGTCGTACATGCCCAGGGGGAGCGTGTCGCCCCAAAGCCAGTCGTTGATCGTGCCGTCGAAGGTCGCGGGTGGGGTGACGGTGAGGAGGCGCGAGGTCAGCGGGGTGAGGGTGATCTGGAAGGGGGTCGGCGGGGCGAGCGGAACGCGGCGGGTGGTTCCCCAGAAGTCGTTGAAGTCGCGCTGGGAGAGGTCGAGTTCGGCGGGGATCGTGCGGTCGCGCCCGGCCGGGCCGGTGGCGAGCCAGGACCAGTGGTCGGTCAGGAGGCGGCGCGCCGCGGTGCGCAGGACGTTCAGGGCGGCGAGGTCGTGCGGGCAGGCGACGTCGGTGATCTGGAGTTCGGGGAGCCCGAAGCGGCGGAGGCCGCGGGTGCGCAGGCGGACGCAGGCGCACCCGTTGACGCCCTCCGGGTCCAGTTCCGGGTCGGCGGCCGTGCAGCGGCCGTTGGCGCGGAACGGCGGCAGGGCGTCGCCCAGCCAGCGGTCGGCGAGGACGAAGCGCGTCCGTTCGGCGGCGGGCGGGGCCAGGATGTGGCCGGTGACGAGATCGGCGACGATGCCTCCGGTGGCCCGGGCGATGGCGTACGCGGCGGCGCGGGCCGCCTGGGCGCCGCGGGGCTGGTCGGTGATCGGCGCGAAGGCGGTGATGACGGCGAAATCCGAGGCGTCGTTGAAGGTCTGCGCGGCCGGCCGGTCCTCCGGGACGGCCGCGCGGATCTCGCCCGGATCCCAGCGCAGGGTGGCGGAGCTCTCCCGGGTGAGCTGCAGCTGCGGCGAGCCGAGCCGGCCGGCGATGTGGGCGTGGAAGGGGCCGGCCGCGGCTTCGCGGAGGATGCCGGGGAGATCGTGCGGGACGCCGTCGGTGGCGACGGCGAACCGCGAGGTCGTGGTGGCGGGCACCGGGAACGTGATCGTGGCCATCGGGCCGCTCCTTCCGGGAGGGGACATCGCCAGCTTGCGCGCCCGTCCCGGGAAGAGGCACCCGAATCCGGTTCTGGGGATAACTCTCTGGTCAGCGCGGCCGGATCGCGCCGGGGGTGGTGCCGAAGCGCTCCCGGAAGACCCGTGTGAAGTGGGCCTGGCTGGCGAAGCCGTGGCGGTGCGCGATCTCCGCGACGGTCGCCGCGGCCGACGCCGGGTCGGCCAGGTCCGCCCTGGCCCTCGTCAGCCGGCGGTCCATGACGTAGCGGACGGGTGTAGTGCCCTCCGGTTCGAAGACGCGGCTGAGGTGGCGGACGGAGATGCCCAGCGCGGACGCGACGCGTTGGGCGCTCAGCCCGGAATCGTGCAGATGCCGGTCGATGTAGTCCCTGGCCACGAGGAGGTGGAGCAGCCGGGTGGGGGACGCGGGGCGGTCACCGGCTTGCTCGGCGGCGAGCAGGCCGAGGAGTTCGAGGGCCAGGTCGTCGGCGTGGCCGGGCCCCTTGCCCGTTGTCAGCTCCAGCAGAAGCGACCGCAGCGTGCGGGAGGCGGGGGTGGGGCGTGAGGCGTTGAGGGCGATCGGAGCGGGGAGAACCGGCGTGCGGAAGTGCTCTGCGAACATCTCGCGCGGAACGTCCAGGAGGAGCTTCCGCATCGGAGCAGAGAAACCGAACAGGTACGGACGAGACGTGTCGTAGAGGACGATGTCTCCCGCGCCGACCTTCAGGCACCCACCGGAGTGGAAGAAGACGGCCTCGCCCTTGAGGACGAGGCTCGCGAACACCGAGTCCTTGGGGAAGTCGCGGCAGATGCCGGGCGTCCGTTCGATGACGTGTTCGTTCCCCCGGATGTCGGCCAGGCGCAGCCCGCCGACGCGCAGGTTCGCCTGCCGGGCCAGGAGGCCGCCCTCGGCGTAGGAGGTGCAGGTCAGCCCGACCAGCGCACGCGCGTTGTACTGCTCCCAGTAGGAGACCCGGTCGCCCGGCGGGACGTCCTCGGTCGATACACGCGACTCCAGCACGGAAGCGGCCATCTCGACCTCCCTCGCAGGTGGGAGGTCGAGTCTAGCCAGCGTCCCTCAGCGGAAGAGCGAGTCGACGTAGTCCGAGCCCAGGCCGACCTTCTCGTAGTGCTCGCGGCACATCGCGATGTAGTCGTGGACGTCGAAGTACCCTTCCGTGTCACCGTTCTCGTCCAGCCAGATGAGCGGGCCCTTCACGATGAACATCGTCTTCATCGGCTCGCCGCTCTCGTAGGCGACGAGGGTGTGGCCTTCGCCCGGCGCCTCGTAGACGAAGTCGCCGGCCGTCGCCGTCCACGGGCGTTCGAGGTAGCCCCACTTGCCGGAGATGGTGTACGCGAACACCTCGTGCGGGTGGTAGTGCCTGTTGACCAGGCCGGCGCTGGTGGCGCGCAGGATGTCCGCCCAGGAGTTGTCCTTGACGTTGATCCAGAGCGGGCGCGAGCCGACGGTCTCGGTGAACGGCACGTAGTAGCGGTCGTCGTCGGTGGCGACCTTCGGCAGGTACACCTCGGGCAGGGCGTCCGGCTTCTGGGAGTTCTGGATCGGCTTCAGGTTCTTCCAGAACTCGGTGGTCGCGTCCTCCGGCATGGCTTCCTCCAGGTGGGTCGGTCCGTTGACCGGCAGTGAACCGCGCAGGTCCGGCCGTGTCTTCCCGCTGCCGGACGTCCGGCCTTGCCTGGCCGGGACACCGGCGATTCACCGGGCGGTCGGCCGCGACGTTCGGTAAAATCCCCGTCACCCGCAGTTAAGATCATCAAGAGGTGACGACATGTGCCGGCTTTTCGGGATGAGTACAGGAGGCCCCCGCGTCAGGGCGGCGCACTGGCTGCTGGACGCGCCGCGGAGCCTGCGCGCGCAGAGCCACCGCATGCAGCACGGCGCGGGCCTCGGCTGGTTCTCGCTCGGCGGCGAGCCCGTCCGCGACCGCGCGCCCCTGGCCGCCTTCGAGAACGCCGACTTCGACCTGCACGCGCGCAACGTCCCGTCCCATACCTTCGTGTCGCACGTGCGGGACGCGTCCGTGGGCGGGCTGACCGTGCGCAACTGCCACCCCTTCGTGATGAACGACCGGCTGTTCGCCCACAACGGCGTGGTGAAGGGGCTGGACGTGCTCCGTACGTGGCTGACCGAGATCGAGCGCGCCCACGTCGCCGGAGAGACCGATTCGGAGCTGGTGTTCGCCTACCTGACGGCCGAGATCCGGCGCCGCGGCGACACGACGGCCGGGATCGTCGAGGCGGTGCGCCGCATCGGTGCGGAGCTGCCCGTGTTCGCGCTCAACCTCCTCATCGCCGAGGCCGGCCGCCTGTGGGCGCTGCGCTACCCGGAGAGCAACGAGCTGTGGGTGCTCTCGCCGGACCGGGGCGGTGCGAGCGAGCCCGGGCGCCCCGCCGGCGGTCCGGGGGCGGCGGACGGCGGCCCCGGCCGGGCCCCCGCCGGCGGGCCGGGCCCGGTCCCGGCCGTCGTGATCGCGAGCGAGCCGATGGACGACGATCCCGGCTGGCGGCTCCTCGAACCCGGTGAGCTGCTGGTGGTCGACGGGCTCGCCGAGGAGTCGCACTTCCCGTTCGCTCCGCCGCGGCATCCGCTGCGCCGCTCGGACCTGTCGCTCCGCGAGGCCGCCTCCCAGGCCACCGGGCCGGTGCGAGCCCAGGGCGCGGAACCGGCCGTGCCGGGCCTGGACCGGGTTCCGGTCCGGGTGCCGCTGCAGGCGGTGATCGTTCGGAACGGACGACCGCCAGCGGTTCCGGACCCGTCTGTCTAGATCCGACACGCCGTTCACCACGGATAAGACCAGCTTCGGCCGAATTCGCGGTGATTCGCGCGGCATCGACGGCGTAATCAGGGGGAATGTGTACGTTGGGGAGATCAACACTGCTGTGAGCTGCGGGGACGGGCCCCGCCGCCCAGCCTTGAAAACAGGAGGTCCCCGTGGCTCGAACACTGTCGAGGGGCACCCGCGTCACCGGTGCCGAACGCACGCAGCTCGCCGCCGAGCTCGCTCCGCGGTACGCGGCCGGTGAGAGCATCCGCGACCTGGCGGCCGAGACCGGCCGGTCGTACGGATTCATCTACAACGTGCTGAAGGAGGCGGGAGTGCCGCTGCGCGGGCGCGGCGGCAACACCCGGCGCAAGAAGGGCTGACCCGCTCCCGAGACCAGGCAAGACCAGATAGGCCGAGAAGAAAGCACAGCACATGAACGGACGTCCCCCTCGCCCCCCGGGGGGACCCCGTGCGCTAAGGACGGCGAGACGCTCCGGTGACCTCGGAGCGCCCGTTCAGGCTGGCGAGGTCCGCGGCGGCGCGCCCGGCCACCCAGCCCTCGTAGTTGGAGACGGAACCCGCCCGCCCCTGGGCGAGGTTCGGGAACATCGTGTCGACGGCCTGCTCGACGGCCCGGTCGCGCGCCGCCAGCACGGGAAGAAGATCCTTCCCGCCGGCGCCCGCGGCCGCCCGGTCCGCGGCCTCGCCCGCGGCCTCGCGGAGGCGCTCCCCGATCCGGGACGCGTACGCGTTGAGGAAGGCGTGCCGGAACGACCGCGTGCGTGAGCGTCCTCGCGCGTCGCGCCGCGGACCCGCGTGCACCATGGCGGACGTCGCCTGGACCAGCAGCGACGTGAACAGCATCTCCACCGCGGCCAGATCGGCCGGGAAACCCAGGACCGTGGAGAACCCCAACTCCCGATGCCACACCGCGCGGCAGCGGTTCGCGTCGGCCACGACCGTCAGCAGTACGGCCTTCGGCGCCTCGTAAGGGTTGTCCACCGCGACGCGCCGTCCAGCGGGCCCTCCCATGTCGCCCGTCTCCGCGGCCAGCAGCACATGGTCGATGCTGTGCCGCGCGATGAGTTCCTGGGCGCGCGCGCTGAGCGCCTCGGCCTCCTCCGGGAACTCGGTCGACTCCGCCTTGGCGAGCAGCGCACGGACCTTGCCGAGCATCCGCTGATCCACGTCCCGCGTCGTCTCCGGTGTGGGCGTGCTTGCACTGGACGATGCCGAGCCGGGCGGCGGGGCCAGGGGCGGGAGCCTCGGCAGTGTCTCCAGCAGGTGGACGAGCTCGATCGCCGTCGCGATGTAGCGGGCGCGTGCCACGCCCTCGCGGTCGCACCATTCGGCCGGGTGGGCGTCGTCGTCCGTCCACCAGACGGTGGCGTCCAGGGAGGCGAGCTGCTCGTGCCAGACGGCGTCGACGGTGGTGGCGGAGTAGGCGCGCAGCTCGCCGGCGATCGCGTCCGCCGCGAGCCCCGCGTGCCGGGCGGTGTACCGGCGGGAGACGAACCTGATCACGTCGGCCGGCTGCCAGCCCCGGCTCCACGCCCCGGTGACGCCCTGCCGGAGCCGGTCGGCCAGGTGGTGATCCGTGGCGTGCGTCCACAGTGGCGTGCCGGGCCCCTGCTCCAGTTCGGCTACGAGTTCTCGGAACGCCGCGCCATCACCGCGCGCCAGTGCCGTGACCGCCTCGGCCACCACAGCACCGGCCGCCGACTCCAGAGCAGGCTCCCAGGACGACTCCGGCGATCCGGGACCGCGCCGCCGCCGCGACTTCCACACCGCCACTCCCACGGTCCGATTGCACGGGCACACAGCATCCTGTCATCCGGCCGGGACCCGCTCGGCCGCCGGCGGGCGACTCGCGGAAGGGAGCGAGCCCATAGCCAGCGGAGGCCGGAGGCGGCAGGGGGCGGGCACGAACGCGACGGCCCCGGCCGCAAGGGCCGGGGCCGCGTGATTCGGCGTCTTCCAGCGTTCCCGGCGTCGTCCGTCGGGGTCGCCGTCCGGAGGACGGCTACGGGCCGCCGTGCTTGTCGCCGCGCATCTCCTCCACCACCACGCTCTGGTACGCGCGGGAGGTGTCGGGCACGTAGCTGAGCCGTGCCAGGGCCTTGCCCTCGGGATCCCTGATCTCGAAGTGGTAGCCCCGGCCGGCGTCGCCGACGTGCGCCACGGCCTGGTCGTGCCGGAGGCGGCACATCGTGTCGACCTTCTCCAGCGCCACCTTCAGGCTCCCCGCGTCGCTGATGAGCCGGGCCGGCTCGCTCGTCTCCCAGATCTCGAACATTGATCGTGTCCTGTCGGCGGTCGGTCGGAAGGAACGGGCGGGGCATTCCAGACGTCGGGGACAGCTTGCGCCCAATTGGTGGATCTTTCAATCAGTTCAGGTATCGGATTGATCACCATTCGAAGTTGTCCACGCTCACAGCGTCATGTCCGCAAGTGGCGGCGGACCAGTGGTTCCCCGGGCGGCGTCCGGATCGATAAGGTCGGCGACACATAACCGAATGGGATTCGGAAGGGGCCGGGGTGGAGTACCGGGTCGTGTCCATCGTCCGAGACCACGCCCGCGAGCGGGGGACGGCGCCCGCCGTCACCGGGGACGGGCGGACCGTGAGCTACGCCGAGCTCGACGAGCGCTCCAGCCGGGCCGCGCAGGCCCTGCGGGCGGCGGGGCTCGGCCCCGGGTCGCGCGCCGCCTACGTCGGCAAGAATGCGCCCGAGTTCTTCGACCTGCTGTTCGGCGCGGCCAAGATCGGCGCCGTGACCGTCCCGGTGAACTGGCGGCTCACCCCCGCCGAGATCGCGGCGATCGTCGCGGACGCGGACGCGCCGGTGACCGTGCTGGACGCCGAGTTCGCCGACCTCGCGGACGCGCTGCCCGGCCGCGTCGTCCGCACCGGCGACGAGCACGAGCGCTGGCTGGCGGCGCATCCGGCCGACGACCCCGGTTTCACGGGGGAGCCGGACGACATCGTCGTGCAGCTCTACACCTCCGGCACGACCGGGGTCCCGAAGGGCGTCCAGCTCAGCAACGCCAACTTCGAGGTGGGGGAGCGGATGGCCCGCCGCTGGCGGCTGGACGGCTCCTCGGCGAGCCTCGTCCCGATGCCGCTGTTCCACATCGGCGGCTCCGGCTGGGCGCTGGCCGGGCTGTACGCGGGCTGCCGCCAGGTGCTCGTCCGCGACATCGACCCGGCCGCGCTGGTCGACACGTTCGAGCGGGAGCGGATCACCAACGCGTTCATCGTCCCGGCCGTCCTGCAGTTCATGTGCCAGGTCCCGGGCGCGGCCGGCCGCGACTACTCGGCGCTGCGCGCGATCACCTACGGCGCGTCCCCGATCACCTCGGAGGTGCTGCGCCGCGCCCTCGACACGTTCAAGGCGCCGCTGTTCCAGCTGTACGGGATGACGGAGACGACCGGCGCGATCGTCCAGCTCGACCCCGAGGACCACGACCCCGAGGGCCCGCGCGCGCACCTGATGCGCTCGGCCGGACGCCCCTACGACTGGGTCGAGGTGAAGATCGTCGAGCCGGGCGGGGACGCCGAGCGAGCGCCCGGCGAGGTCGGCGAGGTGCTGACGCGCTCCCCGCAGAACACGCCCGGGTACTGGAACCGCCCGGAGGAGACCGCCCGGCTGCTGGCCGGGGACGGCTGGCTCCGCACGGGCGACGCCGGCTACGTCGACGCCGAGGGCTACCTGTTCCTCACCGACCGCATCAAGGACATGATCGTCACCGGCGCGGAGAACGTGTACCCGATCGAGGTCGAGGAGGTCCTCGCCGCCCACCCCGCCATCGCGGACGTGGCGGTCATCGGCGTGCCGGACGAGCGCTGGGGCGAGACCGTCAAGGCCGTCGTCGTGCTCGCGCCGGGCGCCGAGCTGACCGCGGACGAGGTGCTCGCCTACGCGCGCGAGCGGCTCGCGGGCTTCAAGCGCCCGCGCTCGGTCGACTTCGTGGACGCGCTGCCGCGCAACCCCAGCGGCAAGATCCTCAAGAAGGACCTCCGCGCGCCCTACTGGGACGGACTGGGCCGCACGATCGCCTGAACCCTCCCGCGCGCCCGTGGCTATGCCTATGCCTCGACGGTGACGACGGTCTCCTTGGCGTCGGGCTCCAGGAAGCGCAGCAGCGCCTCCCCTTCGGTGGTCAGCGCCTTGACGGCCGCCTGCGGGAGGCGTTCGAACGGCCGCAACGTCAGGGTGGCGACCTTGCGCTTGTATTCGGTGTCCCAGATGCCGCGAGCGAACCCGTCCCAGAGGAAGACGGCGCGGACGCGCAGATTCTTGGTGGTGAGCATGGGCCTGTCGGTGTCGGAGATCACGCGCCTGCGGTCGGCGTGCGCCAGGACGAGGCTGTCGAACTCGGGCAGGAACCGCGCCGGCGCCGGGACGTCCTCTCCGGGGCGCGGCGCGTCCGGCAGGTCGAACAGCTCCCGGCCCTTGTCGTCGGCGAAGACCCGGAGGCCGGGCCGCAGGCGCTCAAGGGCCTCCCCGGCGGACGCCAGGCCGGACCATGTCTGGGCGTCGGCGGCGGAGGCCGGCCCGAAGGCCGCCAGGTACCGGAGCATCAACTCGTCGAGCGCCGTCTCGGCGGACGGCTCGCCTCCCAGCCAGCCGCCGGCGAGTGTGAACTGCGCCGTACGCGGGAAGCCCCACCTGTCCTGTGTGGGGACCATCACCAGCGGCACGCACAACCGGACGGCGTAGCCCAGGGCGCGGTCGTTGACGTCCGGGAACTGCTCCTGGAGCAGTGCGCGGACCTCGTTGAAGGTGCGCGGCCCGTCCGAGAGGAGCGCACCCGCGGCGGGCACGACCTCGTCCAGGTCCAGCCCTTTGGCGCGGTCGCCCAGAACGCGCAGGGCGCCGTCGAGCATCGGCTGCAGGGTCGTACGGAACGCCGTGTAGTCGGTGCCTGTGACCAGATGCAGTGTGGCCCGCATCATGGTGGCCCGGACGAGCGTACGGTCCTGCAAGGCCGCATGCAGATCAGACGCTCGGAAACCGTCCAGCCGTGTCCATAGCCCCAGGAAAGGCGGCTTGGGCTCCTGCGCCTGCATGCCGCCCAGCCGCGCCACCGCCTCGGTGACCGGGACCGCCTCCCGTGCGAGCAGCATCTGCCGCGCCAGCGTCGCCCGGTTCAGGGCCCGGATGCTCAGTGTCTCCGTCACCCGTCCAGCATGCCGGGCTCCCGAGCCCCCCGCACCAGCCCCGCGCCCGGCCACATGGGGTGGATCCGGGCCGACGGTGTGCCCGGCCTCGACTATGGGTGCGTGTGGCGGACATCACCACCGCCAGGACCCGAGCCAGCGCGGCGTGCGACCTCGACCGGCCGGCCGAGCCGGGATTCGTCTACGTGGCCGGGGAGGCACGCACCGTACAGGCGGTGTGCGCGCATCTCGTCCGGGAGGGCGGCCGGGCCCGCAGATCCGTGCTGGTCAGACCCGGTATCGACGCCCGGCGGGCGCGGGATGGAGGGACGTTGGAACGATCGACAGGGGCCGGGGTTACGGGGGGATATTTCTTGAAATGCACGTGCATCAGCTCTTGCACCTGCACGCCATCCCTAGCAGGATGATCCCGGACCCCCGCACGTGAACTCCCCGGAGATCGCGATGAACGCACACTTGAGCGACAGTGACCGACAGGCGCTGCGGCTGGCCCAGGATCTCCGCGAGGAGATGCGGGCCGCGCTTCCGCAGCTGCCGGCCGCCCCCTCGGTCTCCCCGTTCGTCGACCAGTCCGGGATGCCGAGCGTCCTGCTGAGGATGGACGCGGAGACCGCCCACGCGCTCATGGCCCTGCTGGCCGAGCGCCGTGCGGGGCAGCAGGGCCTCCCAGGGCCCGAGCCTCGCCGGGCCGACGGATCCCACGTACCGCCACCTCCGGCCCAGGCCGTGCCGGCGGCGCAGGGACCCATCGTGGCCGCGGCCGACCCCTACGGCGAATCCGCCTACCAGGGCGCCCCCTACACGGGCACCGCGTACCCGCAGCCCGGGTACCCCGAGCCCGGCTACCCGGAGCCCGGCTACCCCGAGCCGGTCTACACGGAGGGGCCGTTCGTCCCGCCGCAGCCGGGGGCTCCGCTCTTCACCGGTGGCACCGGGCCGACGCCGCTCGTGCCGACGGTCTACCCGACGCACTGAACCAGCCGGACCCTTCGACGCCGCGGGCTCGCCCCGCGGCGTTTGTCATGCGCCGAGCCAGGGCTTGACCGGGCCGCTGTCGTCGCCCCCTGAGGGCCTCCAGGGAGCCGTGCAGACGCGCGGAGGCCCCGCCGTGCAGGCGCGCGGAGGCCCGGCCCTGCAGGCCCTCCGGCCGCCCGAACCCAGGCTTTACCTGCTCTGGGGGGATGGTTGGAATGCCCGTTGTAGTGGGTGTGTTCTTTAGGGTGTCGCGGTGATGCTGTGGCAGTCCGCTACAGCGTTCTCCTCGGCCCTCTGCCCGGTCTCTGAGGCGGTACGGCGCGCTCGCGCAGGCCGTGATCGGGGACCATAAAGATCGTTCTTTGCGGGGCGGACGACCCGGAAGCCCGATGCCAAAGGGGCTCCAGTCCAGTCCTCGGGAAAACGATCTACCTGGGCAAAGGTAAAGAAAACGGCGGTTTGGCGAAAGTACGGTAATGCCGTATATAGTCAACCGCAGGTCGGGTCAAAGAACCCTTGACCTGGCCAATCGCATAGCCGTCGCCTCCCGCCCGCCAGGCGGGAATCATCGCGCCGAACCGCGGTCGTCCCATGCACCGGCCGCGCGTATCCGGGATGCGCCCATGAGCCCCCGGCCCGGCGTTCCTTCCGTTTGAACCAAGCCCGTGTTCACGCATGCCCGAGAACGGTCGTGCGCACCTGAGTGCGGGCGCGGTCCACCATGCCCGTGGATCGTTCCAAGCGGGTCCTTCACCGCGGCGGCACCTCCCGAGTCCCGAGTCTCGGAGCCGCTTCCCCCTGCCCGGAATCCGGCGCGACGCCACCCGGCGGAGCGCCCCGGCGCGGAGCGGCAGCCCTGTACCCCGAACGAAGGAAATCAATGCAGCAGCGAGCGATCAATGTCGTCCTGACCGGCGTGACCGGCACCGCCCTCGCGGGCATGCTGGTGGCCGGCGTCGCAGCGGCCAGCGATGACTCCGCTCCGGACAAGCAGTTCCTGTCGCAGCAGGCCGTGGCCTCGCAGGAGCACAAGACCTCCCCCAAGAAGACCTTCGACGCCGCTGAGAAGGGCGAGGCCAAGGCCGCCCCCGATGCCGGTTCCAAGTCCGGTTCCAAGGCCGCGGCCAAGCCGGACGCCAAGCGCGAGAAGACCGGCTCCAAGTCGCTGCTGAGCGGCAAGACCACCGCGTCCTACTTCTGGGACGACGGGTCGGGCGTCAACGGCGACACCGGCGCCCCGGCCGGCGGCAAGCCGATGCAGAAGGGCCTGTTCGCCAGCCCGAGCTGGCCCCTCCACACCAAGGTCAAGGTCAGCTACAAGGGCCGCAGCGTCACCGGCTTCGTCGGCGACCGCGGGCCGGGCAAGCCCTCGCACCGGGGCGTCATGCTCGACCTCGACACCTACACCTTCCGCTACCTGCTGGACGGCGGGAAGCCGAAGAGCAAGTACAACTCCGGCACGGGTGAGGGCCACCTGAAGGGCGTCAAGTGGGAGGTCCTGTCCTGGGGCCACGGCGCCGGGAAGAAGGGCGCTCCGCGTCCCTTCGGCTCCTGACCCGAAGGAACTGAGGCCACATCACCGGTGACCCGGTGAAGCGGCTGACACAAGAAGAAGGCCCGTGACGGCGATGTGAGCCCGCTCACTTCCGTCCGTCCGGCCTCACATAGACCCGGCACAGGGCTGCCGGTGCATGGAAGACGGGGATTCCCCGGTATCGCGAGATCACCGGGGAGTCCCCGTTTTCAGCTCTCCGGGGCCCTCCCGCGCCAGCTCCCTCGACAGCGCCCGCGCCGCCGTGCGGACGGCCGGCGCGAGCCGGTCCAGGTCCAGCCGGCACACGTGCCCGGTGATGGAGATCGCGGCGATGGCGCGGCGCCGCCGGTCGAGGATCGGCGCGGCGACCGCGGACACCCCGGCCTCCGACTCCTCGCGGTTGACCGCGTAGCCGCGGTCGCCCTCGCCTCCGTGACCGTGCCGGGACGGCTCCGGGACGTGTCGCTCACCGTCGCGGGCGGCGAGATCGTCGGGCTGGCCGGGCTGCAGGAGTCCGGCCACCTCGCCGTGCTCGACGCCGTCTGCGGCCGGGCCCGGCCCACGTCCGGGACGGTCCGGCTGCCGGACGGCCGGTCGCCGCGCTCGCCCCGACACGCGGTCACGATGTGCGTCGCCTACGTTTCCGGCGACCGCAAGGGCCGCGGGCTGATGCTTGACAAGGCGCTCTGGGAGAACATCACGTCGGTGAGCTGGCTCGGGCAGGGCCGCGGCGGGCCGATGCCGCGCCGCTCCCGCCTCGTCGCCCGCTCCCGCGAGCATTTGGAGCGCCTCCGCGTCCGCGGCGGCGTCCACGCCCGCGCGAGCGACCTGTCCGGCGGCAACCAGCAGAAGGCCGTGTTCGCGAAGTGGCTGGACGCGGACCCGGACGTCCTCGTCCTGGACGACCCGACCCGCGGTGTGGACGTCGGCGCCCGCGGCGAGCTGCACGGCATCGTCCGGGGCCTGGCCGCCGAGGGGAAGGCGGTGCTGATCGCCTCCAGCGACCTTGCCGAGCTGGTCGAGCTGTGCCACCGCGTCGTCGTCCTCCAGCACGGCCGCATCGTCGCCGCCCTCGCCGGCGACCGGCTCACCGAGCAGGAGCTGAGCCTTGCCATGAACGCGGGCTTCGCCGCCCCCGGCTAGCCGGCCAGGAGCCCGACGACGGGCGCGAACGCCTCCATGGCCGAGTCCGGGACCTGGTAGTAGGTGAAGCCGTAGCGGTCGCGGCGGGCGAGCATCTGCTCGGCCATGTGCTCGGGCGGGCCGACGAACTGCGACGGCATCTCCAGCACGAGCCCCGCCGACGACGTCCCCCAGCCCCGCGTCACCGCGACGCGGGCGGCGGTGCGGCGCGGGTCGTCCCCGAACACGGGGTTCACCATCATGCTCAGCTCCACGTCCCGGCCGCCGGCGGCCTCCCGGACCCGGTCGACCTTGCGGGCGATGATGTCCGGCAGCCGCTCGGTGAGCTCGTCGGAGATCGCGCCCTCGGGCAGGGCGCGGGGGAGGACGCCGACCGTGTCGGCGTGCCGCCCGGCGATCCCGAGCATGCGGGCGCTGCCCGCGCCGACGACCAGCGGCGGCCGCCGCTCCGGCCGCGGGAAGACGGTCAGCCCGTCGACGCGGTAGTGCTCCCCGGCGAAGTCGGTCTTCTCGCCGCCGAGGAGGCTCCGCAGGATCCGCAGCGACTCCTCCAGCCGCCCGACCCGCGTCCCGGCCGGGTCGAACGGCATCCCCGCGGCCTCGTACTCGTCGCGGAGCCAGCCCGCGCCGATGCCGAGCTCGAACCGCCCGCCCGACAGGTGGTCGAGGGTGGCGGCCTCCTTGGCGAGCATCACCGGATGCCGGAAGTCGTTGGCGAGGACCATGGTGCCCAGCCGCAGCGTGGTCGTGGCGGACGCGGCGGACGCCAGCGCCACCATCGGCGCGAGCTGGTCGCCGAACGGCTCGGCGACGAAATGGTCCCGCAGCGTCAGCACGTCGTATCCGAGGGCTTCGGCGCGCCGCGCGGTCTCGACCAGGCCGTCGCCCGACCTGATCGACTCGCCCACGACGCCGAAGCGGAAGTTCCCTGCCATGCCATGAGCGTGCCCGCCGGGCGGGTGCGGGTGCTGGCGGGAATCCGACAAGAGGGTTCCCGGCAGGAGGTCTCGACCGGCGGAACGGGACGAGCGGCTCGGTCGCCGTCCGTGCGGCGTAAGGGCGTCACCGACTGCCCCGTTCGCACCGGTCCCTTCCCAGGCTGCGTCGCGCCGCGCGGATTTTCAAGCTCCGCGGGGCTCCACCCGCTGTGCCAGCAGGCGCCCCGGCCAGTCGCCGACGGTGAACTCGGCGACGGGTTCGAACCCGTTGCGGCGGTAGTACTCGACGAGCCGCCCGTCGCCGCCGCCGTAGCAGTCGACGCGCAGCAGGGAGACGCCTCTGGCCCGCGCCTCGTCCTTGGCCTTCGCGATGAGCGCGGAACCCACGCCGTGCCCGGCGAACGCCCGGTCGGTCACCAGCAGCGTGATGTACAGCTCCGGCTCGCCGGCCGGGTCGACGTAGGGCGCCGGACGGGGCGCGACCGCCATGACCCCGGCCGGGCGGCCGTCCACCTGCCCGACCCACAGCTCGTCGTCGCGGGCGATGCCCTCGATCCGCTCCACGCGGCGCGGATCGCCCGACCACGGCTCGCTGCCCCACTGGCCCGTCCGGCCGCGGGCCGCGAGCCACGCGACCGCGCCGTCCAGCATGGCGAGCATCAGCGGCGCGTCCGCGGGCCCGCCGCTCCGGATCTCGATCATGCGCCGATGAAGCCCTGCGCGCGGCGGAACAGGCCGAGGGTGATCGCGTGCAGCAGGTCGCCGGTCTCCCGGGGCGCCTTGCCCGCGAACGCGCGGGCGTGCGTGCCCTCCAGGACGATGCCGAGCTTGAAGCAGGCGAGCACCGCGTACCAGGTGATGGACGACAGGTCGCGCCCGGCGACGGCGTCCGCGCGCTCGGCGTAGGTGGCGACCAGTTCGTCCGCGGCCGGCAGCCCGCCCGCCTCGCCCAGCGGCCCGGCCAGCGCGGCGCTCTGGTCGTCGCGGTCCGGCCAGGTGGCCAGCAGCCAGCCGAGGTCGAGCAGCGGGTCGCCGATCGTGCACATCTCCCAGTCGACGATCGCGGCGACCTCGGGGCCGTCGAAGGAGTACATGAGGTTGGCCAGGTGGTAGTCGCCGTGCAGGATGCCCGGCCGCCACACCTTGGGACGGTGCTCCTCCAGCCAGCGGGCGACGTCGTCCAGGCCGGGGATGTCGGGGCCGGGGTAGCCGTCGAGCGCGCTGTAGGAGTCGAGTTCGGACATCCAGCGGCCGACCTGCCGCTCCAGGAACCCCTCGGGCTTGCCGAAGTCGCCCAGCCCGGCCGCCTCGTGGTCGACGGCGCCGAGCGCCGACAGCGCGCGCGCCGCGTTCAGCCCCATCTCCCGCCGGACGGACGCGTCGCCCGCGTGCAGGGCCGGGAGCGTGACCGAGGCGTTGAAGCCCTCGACCGGCGTCATCAGGTAGAAGACCGCGCCGCCCATCACCGACTCGTCCGGGCAGGCCGCGATGAGGCGCGGCGCCGGGACGTCGGTGCCGTCGAGGGCCCCCAGCACGCGGGCCTCGCGGCGCAGGACGTCGTTCGTCCTGGCCCGCAGGTGCGCCGGGCCGCGCCGCAGCACGTAGTCGCGGCCGCCCCGGCGGAACCGGATCAGGGTGTTCTGCGTGCCGCCCGCGAGCGGCGCGACGTCCTCGAACGGGCCGCCCGGCAGGCCCCGGTCGTCCATCCACCCGGCCAGGACGGCGAAGTCCACGAGGGCGCGGTCGATCTGCTCAGGCTGCACGGCGGGTCCCTTTCCGGCGCAAGGTCATCCGGAGGGTAACAGTCATGCACTTGCATTACTTACTGAGGTAGGTCGATTATCGGGGGAAACGACGCAGGAGGCTCGCCATGGCATGGGACTTCGAGACCGACCCCGACTACCAGGAACTCCTCGACTGGGCGGACGCCTTCGTCCGGGACGAGGTCGAGCCGCTCGACCTGGTGCTCGGCGACCCCTACGACAAGAGCGACCCCCGCTACAAGCGGCTCGTCCGCCCCCTCCAGGACCAGGTCCGCGCCAAGGGGCTGTGGGCCTGCCACCTCGGCCCCGACCTCGGCGGGCAGGGATACGGCCAGGTCAAGCTGGCTCTGCTGAACGAGATCCTCGGCCGCTCCCGGTGGGCGCCGTCGGTGTTCGGCTGCCAGGCGCCCGACTCCGGCAACGCCGAGATCATCGCCCACTTCGGCACGCCCGAGCAGAAGGACCGCTACCTGCGCCCCCTGCTGGACGGCGACATCTCCTCGTCCTACTCGATGACCGAGCCGCACGGGGGAGCCGACCCCACCCTGTTCACCACCCGCGCCGTCCGGGACGGGGACGGGTGGGTCATCAACGGCGAGAAGTGGTTCTCCTCCAACGCCCGCCACGCGACCTTCCTGATCGTGATGGCGGTGACCAACCCCGACGTGTCGGCCTACGAGGGCATGTCGATGTTCATCGTGCCCGCCGACGCGCCCGGGCTCACCACCGTCCGCAACGTCGGCGTCGGCGGCGAGCGCGAGGGCTCGCACGGCTACCTGCGCTACGAGGACGTCCGCGTCCCGGCCGAGAACCTCCTCGGCGACGAGGGCGGCGCGTTCGTCATCGCGCAGACCCGCCTCGGCGGCGGCCGCATCCACCACGCGATGCGGACGATCGCGCAGGTCCGCAAGGCGTTCGACATGATGCTGGAGCGGGCGGTGTCCCGGCAGACCCGGTTCGGCGCCCTGGCCAAGATGCAGATGACCCGCGAGAAGATCGCCGACAGCTGGATCGAGATCGAGCAGTTCCGGCTGCTCGTGCTGCGCACCGCCTGGCTGATCGACAAGCACGGCGACTACAAGAAGGTCCGCAAGGACATCGCCGCCGTCAAGGCCGCGATGCCGAAGGTCTACCACGACGTCGTCCAGCGCGCGATGCACCTGCACGGCGCCCTCGGCGTCTCCAACGAGATGCCGTTCGCCGGCATGCTGCTCGCCGCCGAGGCGCTCGGCATCGCCGACGGCCCCACCGAGGTCCACAAGATCACCCTGGCCCGGCAGCTGCTGCGCGACGTCGAGCCGGTCGAGGGGCTATGGCCGTCCGGCCACCTGCCGACCCGCCGCGAGGCCGCCCGCGAGCGCTTCGCCGAGGCCCTGGAGCTCGCGATCGCCGATGAGTGACACCCGCGAGCGGCTGCTGGACGCCGCCGAGGCCCTGTACGCCGCGCGCGGCGTGGACGCCGTCAGCCTCCGGGAGATCCTCCAGGAGGCCGGCGCCCGCAACGCCACGGCCGTCCAGTACCACTTCGGGGACCGCGCCGGGATCCTCCGCGCGATCTTCGCCCGGCACGCCCCCGACGTGGAGGCCCGCCGGCACGCCCTGCTCGACGCCTACGAGGACGGCGAGCGGGGCGTCCGCCCGCTCGCCGCCGCCCTCGTCCGCCCGCTCGCGGCCCGCCTGGCCGACCCGTCCGGCCGCGCCTACCTGCAGATCTGGGCGGACGTGGTGAACCGCCCGAACCCGCTCGTCCCGATGGCTGTGCTGGACGACCCCCGCGACAGCCTCTGCCGCTGGCGGAACCTCGTCGAGCCCCTCCTCGAAGAGGACGCGGCCCGCCTGCACCGCCGCTTCACCGCCATCCTGTACGCGTCGATCGAGCTGGCCCGCCGCGCCCGCTCCGGCCCCCGCACCGACGACCGCCTGTTCACCAGCTACCTGATCGACGTCGTCGCCGCGATCCTCGGCGCCCCCGTCTCGCCCGAGACCCGCCGCCTCGCCGCCGAACGCGACGCCGCCCGCCGCTGAGGTGCCATCCGTCCAAGACGGGGCGGATCCTCGCCCCGCACACTGGGCATGCCAGACCCAGGGAGGACGACATGACGAGTGAGATCCGCCGGACCTTCTACCCGCTGATCAGGTCCGCCGACCCGGCGCGGACGATGGCGTGGCTGGAGAAGGCGTTCGGCTTCGCCGAGATCGCCGCGCACCGGGACGACACCGGGAGGATCGTCCACGCCGAGATGCGCTTCGACACCGGCCTGCTGATGCTCGGCACCGCCGACACGGCCCCGGCCTCGGTCTACGTCGCGGTCGACGACCCCGACGCCCACCACGACCGCGCCGAGGCCGCCGGCGCCGAGATCACCAGCCCCCTCACCGACCAGGACTACGGCTCCCGCGACTACGCGGCCCGCGACCCCGACGGCAACACCTGGTACTTCGGCACCTACCGCCCCTGATCACCACCGTCCCTAATCATCACCGTCCCTGACCACCCCGCCCCGTCCGCGGATATTCGGAGGCTCGGGAGCGGGGGCGGTGTTACGGTTCCGGGAGCCGGCCGCGGGACTTCGGTGCGACTTCCGGAACCCACCTTTGAAGTGATGATTCGCCAGCTCGCGCTTCCCTTCCCCGGCCGGCGCCCCCCATCGCCCCCACCGAGCCCGGGAAACCATGAGCGAGACGTTCGCGGACCTCGTCGCGTGCGAGGACGTGCTGATGTTCGTCAACGCGGCGATCACCTCGACCGGGCAGCGGGAGTTCCACGGCGACGGGGCGCAGCAGCGGCTCAGCCTCGGGTTCCTGCACGAGTACATGCTGGAGAACTACCGCGAGGTGTACGCGGCCGCGCTGGCGCTGGACGTCAACGACCACAACGCGGCGATCATCATCCGGAACCTGCTGGTGCGGGCGGGCGATGTCGCGGTCGAGCGGCGCAGGCGCGAAGGGCTGCTGATCGCGCGGCGGCTGGAGACGATGCCGCAGCAGCGCGTGTACCGGGTCTTCCGGGACCTGCGGCGGCTCGGGGTGAACAACCGGCGGACGCGCGCCATCATCCGCGACTGGATGGCCGGGCGCCGCGACCCCGCCTTCGACTTCGTGAAGTACCGCGGGGCGGTGAAGGACGTCGCGCGGCACGCGCACCTGCGGTTCGACCCGGAGCAGCACTCCTTCCTGTTCGCGCCGCGGTCGGTGAAGGCGTTCCAGACGCCGATCTTCGAGCGGTGGCGCCGGGCGCACTACGAGCAGGCCGCCATTTACGAGCTGCCGTACACGGTCGCGGAGGGGTTCGCGGCCAAGCACGGGATCCCGCGCCAGGTGTTCCTGGAGCGGATCGAGCACCGGATGACCCGGCTGGAGCGGCTGCGCATGCAGGGCGCCGGAGTCTCCGCGGAGCTGGGGGAGATGCCGCTGACGCGGCTCGCGTCGTATGTGCTGTCGCTGTCGCTGGACAAGCGGTCCGCGCGGCGCGCCGAGCTGTCGCGGGCGCTGCGCACCGCGGCCCGGCGGGTCGCCGGGGCGGCGCGCGGGTCGTGGGGCCGGGTCGCCGCCGTGCTGGACGACAGCTACTCCTCCCTCGGCTCGGGGGAGAAGCGGCGCCGCCCGCTCGCGGTCGCGCTCGCCGTGCACTACCTGCTGGAGGCGCTGGCGAAGGAGTACACGCCGCTGTGGACGTCGGGCCGCACCGACGAGCTGCTGCTCTACCCGTCCGGCCCGACGCCGCTCGGCCTGCGGATCATCGACGCGCTGGACACCGCCCCCGAGCGGCTCCTCATCGTCTCCGACGGTTGGGACAACGCCCCGCCCGGCCTCGCCGCCGACGTGCTGCGGGTCTGGCGGACCCGGCTCGACCCGGGCCACCGGGTGGCGCCCGGCCAGCGGACCCTGATCGTGCACCTCAACCCGGTGTACGACGCGGAGGGCTTCGAGGTGCGGCGGCTGGCCCCGGCCGTCCCGACGGCGGGCATCCGCGACGCCGAGAACCTGGCCACGCTGGTGGAGCTGGCGAGGTTCGCCGAGGGGCGGGTCGGGCTCGCCAAGCTGCGGGCCCACCTCGACGACCGGGCCGCCCGGTTCCTGGGAGCGCCGGCATGACGTTCGACCTTGAGGGACTGGAGACGGGCCCGGCGCAGGCGTGGGGTTCGGTGCGGCTCGTCCCGCTCATCCGTGACGAGCCCGTCCCCAACCTGCGGCTGCACCGCAAGGTGTACGCCGAGCCGGTGTCGGTCGTGGACGTGGGCGACGCGTACTACGTGTCGTTCGTCCCGCACGCCTTCGTGGCCGCATGGGACGACGGCGACCAGCTCCCGGGCGCCTCCTACGGGACGCGGCTGCTGGACCGCGCGAGTGAGCAGGCGCCGCCGCGCATCCCGGTCCGGGTCGTGCGGCGCATGGCGCGGAAGGCGGACCGCAACCGGCTCCGCTTCCTGCCCCTGCACCTGGCCGTCGAGGGCTACCTCGCGCTGCACTTCGGCGGCCCGGAGATCGCCTGGGAGGAGTGGGCGCGCCGGGCCGTCGCCCGGGGCCTGTCGCCCCGCTGCGAGGAGACCTACACCGGGCACCGGGTGCGGGGCCTGGAGGACGCGCTGAGGATCTTCGAGATCCATCCGGGGCAGTGCGGCGTCATGGTCTACGTCGCGGACTCGCTGGCGAGCGCCTTCGTCGTCCCGCATCCCGACGACTACCGGGCGCTGCACCCGACGCTGGTCGAGGACCTGTTCGGCGAGCTGATCTACATGTACGGGCTGCTGGGCGCGCCCGCCGGCGACCTGTCCGCCCGCATCGACGGCGCCGGCATCCGCACCCTGGCGGACCTGCGGGCCGCGGCCGAGATCCAGCGGGAGGAGTGGGCGTCGTTCCACGACGCGGTGATGGCCGGGCAGTTGTTCGACGAGGACGGCACCCGGCAGGTCGTCCAGCACCTGCACGGGTTCGAGCTCGCGCGGTTCCTGCCGTCGTTCGCGCTGCGCGGCGAGAACCACATCGGCGAGGCGATCACCGACGGGGACGGCCGGGTCGCCTACCTGAAGTCGTTCCGGCTGTCGGACACGCAGGTCAGGCGCGGATACCTGCTGCGCAGGCTCGCCGAGCACGACTGGCGGCTGAGCGCCGCCGCCGCGGCCCTCGGCACCGACTCGGGAGGACTGGCGCTGCGCCTGGAGCGGGCGGGGTTCGGCTACCTGCTGCGGCAGGACGTCCTCGACCACTACCGGGCGCAGCGGCGGGCTACCTGAGGCCGGCGAACAGGTCTTCCTCCTTGTCCGGGGCCTCGACGCGGCAGAAGTGCCGGACGAACGCCTCGTACGAGAACGCCGCGCGCTGCATCTCCTCCGGCATCCGCAGCAGGAAGATGTTCTCGCCCTGGCTGGCGTGCGCCTCCAGGGCCTTGCGCTTGGCGTCCACGTGCGCGGAGACGTCGACCGCGCTGGTGATCAGCTCGTCGGGGGTGCCGAAGTCCTCCGGCGGGTCGAAGTCGATCTCCACGCCGGCCTCCCGGACGGCGTCGAACATCTGCTTGATGCCCGACCGGGGGATGGCGGTGTAGTACAACTTGTCGGGCACGCCGGTCCGCTCCGCGGCGGCCAGCGCGATGCGGTGCGCCTGGATGTGGTCGGGGTGCCCGTAGCCGCCGTTCTCGTCGTAGGTGACGACCACCTGCGGCCGGTACCGCTCCATCAACTCGGCCAGCCGCCCGGCGGACTCGTCGAGCGGGACGTTCGCGAACGCGCGCGGGTCGTCGTTGGTCGCCCAGCCGTCCATGCCGGAGTCGCGGTAGCCGAGCAGCTCCAGGTGATCGATGCCGAGCAGCGCGACCGACTCGCGCAGCTCGCCGAGGCGGCGCCGCGCGACCTCCTCGGCGTCGTGGCCGGGCTCGCCGGGCTTCACTCCGCCGGAGTCGTCGCCCTGCTCGCCGTTGGTGCAGGTGACCAGCACCGTGCGGATGCCCTCGGCGGCGCTGCGGGCGAGCAGGCCGCCCGTTCCGAGCACCTCGTCGTCCGGGTGGGCGTGGACGGCCATCAGCGTGAGTTCGTGCGTCATCCGGGCTCCTCAAAGGGGTTTCGGCCGTCCACCCTACGTCCGGTCGCGCGGAGTTGATCACACCTGGGGCGATCACGCCCGGGTCGTTCACACCTGGGAGGTGGATTCCGCCGGCGACAGGTCCGCGACCGTCAGCGGGTGCGCGGGCGCGTCGAACGGGAACGCCGAGGTCGCCTCCAGGCCGTCCAGGATGAGCAGTTCGCCGGGGGCGAGGAGCCGCCAGCCGGGGTCGTCGTCCATCCGCTCGCTGGCGATGACGACCGCCGGGCACGCCTCCCGGTGCGCCGCCACCCGCACCTGGCCGGGCTCGCGGTCGGACGCCAGGTGCCGGGCGGGGCCGGGCTTCTCCAGCGTCGGCGTGAGCACCCACAGCTCGTGGGTGTCCGGGTAGCGCAGCGCCCACAGCCGCCGCGACTCGGCGAGCAGGACGTTCAGCGCGAACACGGGCAGCTCGGCGGCGATGCGGCGCACGGCCGCGACCAGCCCGGCGGTGGTGTCGCCGTGCCGCCGGATCTCCGCGGTGACGTAGGCGAAGACGAGCTCGGAATCGGTCTGGCCCTGCATCAGCGCCCGGTCCACGTCGGTGAGCCACGAGCCGAGGCCGTCGAGGCCCCGCACCACGCCGTTGTGGGCGAACAGCCGGTCGTCCATGACGAACGGGTGCGAGTTGTGCACGTCCGGCGCCCCCGTGGAGGCGTACCGGACGTGCGACATGAACGTGTGCGACACGATGTTGCGCGCCTCGGCGTTGAAGTCGGCGTCCTGGAACGCCGCGATCGGCGCGCGGTCGCGGACGGGCTCCTCGCCGAGCGAGAACCAGCCGAGCCCCGTCCCGTCCGGCATGCGGCGGGACTGGAACTCCAGGCTCTCGGGCGCGTCCAGCAGCCAGAACGTGGCGTGGACGCGCGGCCCGCCCGTGGTCATCCCGAACAGTCGGCACATGCCCGGAGGATGCCCGCCCGGCGCCCTCCGGAACACGGCGCGCGAAATGACCTTCGACCCCGGGCCCGCGATGACGTACCGTCCGGTGTATGGGGTCGCCGGTGGTGCTGCTGGACGTCGACGGGGTGCTCAATCCGTTCGAGAGGCCCCATCGCGGGTTCAGACGGCACCAGTGCTCGCCGAACGGCATGCGGTTCAAGCTCTGGCTCAACCCTGCGCACGGCCCCGCGCTGCTCCAGCTCGCCGAGTCGACCGGCGCCGAGCTGGCCTGGGCGAGCTACTGGTGCGGCCACGCCAACGGCTGGATCGCGCCCAGGATCGGGCTGCCGGAACTGCCGTTCGTCCCGATCCCGTCCTATCCCGGCAGCGCGGAGGGCCGCTCGCTCGGCGCGTGGAAGGCCCGCCACGTGGCGGCGTGGGCGGAGGGCCGCCCGTTCGTCTGGTTCGAGGACGAGCCGGACGCCACCGAGTGCATCGCCGGCGAACCGGGCGTCGCCGAGCACCTCCTGGTGGAGATCGACCCGCTCACCGGGCTCACCGACGAGCACCTCGGCATCGCCGAGACCTGGCTCCGCGCCCTCACCCGCTGACCCGGCGCCCACGTGGGTGCCCAGCCTGGTGGGGAAGGTTCCATTCGTCCAAGACGGCGTACGGCGGGGGTCCGTAGCGTCCTCGGACGAACGGAAAAGGAGCCGACGATGTCGAGATCACCATTGCTGGACGCGGCCTTCGGATACATGCCGGCGCAGATCGTGCACACGGCCGCGGAGATAGGCGTCGCGGACGCCCTGGCCGACGGGCCGAGGTCGAGCGGGCAGCTGGCGGAGGCGACCGGCACCCATGCGCCGTCCCTCCTCCGCCTGCTGCGCGGCCTCGTCACCCTGGGCGCCGTCGAGCAGAAGGAGCAGGACCTGTTCGCGCTGACCGCCGAAGGGCAGCGCCTGCGCGCGGACGCGCCCGACTCGGTCCGCGCCCTGATCAGGCTGTTCTGCGGCCCCGAGGTGTGGCGGACGTGGGGCGACATGACCGGGACGCTGCGCACCGGCGAGCAGGCGTGGAAGCGCGTGAACGGCCGGACGTCCTTCGAGTACTTCGCGACCGACCCGGAGCTGTCGGCGACGTTCAACACGGCGATGGCCGAGCACACCCGCGCGGTCGCGCCCGAGATGATCGGGGCCCACGACTTCTCCCGCTACGGGACGGTCGCGGACCTCGGCGGCGGCGACGGCACGCTGCTCGCCGCGATCCTGCGCGCGAACCCGGGCCTGCGCGGGCTCCTGTTCGACCTGCCCGCCGGCCTCGACGCCGCGTCCGGCACGCTGGCGGACGTCGCCGACCGGGCCGAGATCGTGCCGGGCGACTTCTTCGAGTCCGTTCCCGCCGGTGTGGACGCCTACGTGCTCAAGAGCGTCCTGCACGACTGGAGCGACGAGAAGGCCCTCGCCATCCTGCGGAACATCCGCGCGGCGATGGAGCCCGGCGCGCGGGTCGTCGTCCTGGAGCAGGTGATGCCGGAGATGGTCACGCCGGAGACGGCCCGCGTCGTCCGCAACGACCTCAACATGCTCGTCGCCACGGGCGGCCGCGAGCGCTCCGAGGCCGAGTTCCGGGACCTGCTGGACGCGGCCGGGTTGACCGGCGTCTCGTTCACCGGGCCGCTGCCCCCCTCCTCCTACTACGTGATCGAGGCCGCGCCCGCGGCCTAGCGCTCCGCCGCGGGCGCCCGCACCGGGGGCCGCTTACCCCGGCACACCTCGAACGTGCAGGATGGACCGTGGTAAGCGACCCCTGACAAAGGAGTGCCCCCATGAGTCCTCTCGCCGGCCGTACCGCCCTGGTCACCGGAGGCAGCCGCGGGATCGGCAGGGCCATCGCGCTCGCCCTGGCCGCCGACGGGGCCCGGGTGGGCATCGCCTACCGGCGGGACGAGGAGGCCGCCCGCAAGACCGTCGCCGACATCGAGGCCGCCGGCGTGGGCGGCCGCGCCTTCCGCGCCTCGGTCGACGGCGTGGACGACTGCCGCGGCCTCGCCGGGCAGGTCGAGGAGGAGCTCGGCTCCCTCGACATCCTCGTGCACAGCGCCGGGATCGCCAGCCGCGGCAACAGCGTCGCCGACACCGACCCGGCCGAGCTGGAACGGGTCATGCGCGTCCACGCGTTCGGCCCGCACCACGTCAGCCAGGCCCTGCTGCCGCTGCTGCGCCGCGCCGAGCGCGGCGACGTCGTGTTCGTCTCCAGCGTGATCACCGACATCATGCCGCCGTTCGGCGGCCCCTACGCGATGGGCAAGGCGGCGATGGAGGCGCTCGCGCAGGTCCTCGCCAAGGAGGAGCGCGGCAACGGCATGCACGTCAACGTGGTCGCGCCCGGGCTGGTCGACACCGACATGGGACGCCGGCTCGTGCGCGCCACCGCGGGCGTCGAGGACATCCGGCAGCAGGACGCCATGTCCCCGTACGGCCACGTGTGCTCGCCCGAAGAGGTCGCCGACGTCGTGCGGTTCCTCGTCTCGGACGGCGCGTCCTACGTCACCGGGCAGCGCATCGTCGTGGACGGCGGCACCTTCTGAGCCGGCGGCCGCAGGGCGCGAGCGCGCCGGGTCAGTTGCGCGTCCAGTCCGGCTGGGCGAAACCGGCGACCCGGGCGGGCCTGCCGAGCAGCACGACCTCCCGGAACTGCCACAGCATCGCCCCGGTCGGGGCGTGCACGCGCCACCTCGGGCCGAGCCGCATCTGCAGGAGGCTCCCGCCGTCCGGCTGCGGGACCCAGTGCGGGGTGTCGTCGTCCGCCAGCCGCCGCAGGCTCGTGTAGTGGACGGAGTGGACCTCGTCCGGGCTCGGCGCGAGCGGGCCCGGATCCCGTAGCGCCACCACGATCGGTGTGATCGCGAAGCCGGAGCTGGCGGGGAAGTCGTCGAGCCGGCCGAGGACGTCCGCCGGCCCGGCGGCCAGCCCGATCTCCTCGTGCAGCTCGCGCAGCGCCGCCTCCTCCTCTGTCTCGCCGTCCTCCAGCCGCCCGCCCGGCAGCCCCCACTGGCCCGCGTTCCGCCCCCGGTAGGCGCGCTTGATCAGGATCACCGACGGGACGCCGCCGTGCTCCACCGCGCACAGCACGACCCCGGCGCGGCGCAGGCCGGGCGCGTCCGGGACGGTCGTGTGCGCGAACGAGCCGAGCCTCCGGGCCGCGAGCGCCCCGAAGGCGTCCAGGTCATCGAGGGGGTCGGGGTCGCCGGGGGAGGGGCGGGGGACGGTCATGCCTCGATAGTGCCAGGACCCGCCTCGCGGGCGTACCGCGCGGGCGGCGTCCCGACGGCGGCGGTGAAGTCGCGGGTGAAGTGCGCCTGGTCGGCGTAGCCCAGCTCGGCCGCCAGCGCCGCCCAGTCGACGCCCGCGCCGGACGCGGCGCGCTCGGCGGCCTCCTGCATCCGGAACCGCCGGATCACCCATTTCGGGTTGATGCCCACGTACTCGTGGAACAGGCGCTGCAGCCCCCGCACGCTGAGCCCCTCCGCGGCGGCCAGCTCGTCCACCCGGACGAGGCCGGGGCGCTCCGCGATCCGCGCGACCACCGAGGCCGCCCGCTCGGCCGCCGGGTCGGGCTCGGGCGCCGCCTCCGCGAGGAACCCCTCCAGCCGGGCGACGCCCTCCTCGGCGCTCGCCGCCGCGAAGACCTCCCCGGCGAGCGCGAGCCCCGCCGCGCCGAACACCTCGTCCACCCCCGCGAAGCGGCCGGTCAGCGAGGCGGCGGGCGCGTCCATGAACGGCCTGAACCCGCCCGGCCGGAACGCCGCCCCGACCACGCGGCCCTCGCCGTGGATCTCCTCGGCGAACTCGTCCCGCACCACGCCCGCGATCCGCGCGCGCGTCGCCCCGGACGTCAGGTAACTCGTGAACGTGACGTGCACGGACGGGCGCGTCAGCACCTGCTGCCGGTGCGGCGGACGGCCCCGCAGATCCCACCGCAGCACCCAGAAGTTCGCCACGAACGGCGCGAGGGCGGGGCAGGGCGCGATCCGCTCCACGTCGAAGCGCTCCAGGCCCGTCCGGGGGCGCAGGATGCCGCGCGTCCCGCCGGGTAGGGATCGGTCCATCGGATCCAGGCTACCGGTGTCGCGTTTCTTCAAGACCCGCGCCGCGTTCCGTCCTAGCGTGGACGTGTGTTCGAACTGATGAGCGAGGGAAAGACCATGGATATCCGGAGCCAGATGCTCCCCACCGCCGAGGCCGCGGCGCGGATCGTCCTGGAGATCCCGCCCGCGAAACTGGACGCGCCCACCCCGTGCCCCGAATGGGACGTGCGGGGCCTGGTGAACCACCTGATCCTGTGGACCGGGCGGGCCGAGGCCGCTGCGCGCAAGGCGCCGCCGACCGGGCCTGGGGAGGACCACGACTTCACCGCCGAGCCGCACTGGGCCGAGCGGTTCGAGGAGCAGTCCCGCAAGACCGCCGAGGCGTGGCAGGACCCCGCGGCATGGGAGGGCAACACCAGCCTCACCGGCGCCAAGGAGGGCATGCCCGCCGGGTTCATCGGCGGGATCGTGTTCGTCGAAGGCGTCCTGCACGGCTGGGACCTCGCGGTCGCCACCGGCCGCGAGCCCGCCTTCCCGGCCGAGACCGTCCAGGCGGCCTGGGAGCAGACCCGCGCGATGGCCGACGTCAGCCGCAAGTACGGCGCGTTCGGGCCCGAGGTGCCCGTGGCGGAGGACGCGCCCCTGCTCGACCGGGTCCTCGGCCTGGCCGGCCGCGACCCGCGCTGGAGGCCCTGAATCCGCGGCGGCGCGCGGGTCCCGGCGCGAGCGGGGGCCCGCGCGCTCTACCCTTGAGGCATGTCTTCGAGCTCTTCGATCCGCGTACGCTTCGCCCCGTCCCCGACCGGCATGTTCCATGTCGGCGGCGCCCGCTCGGCGCTGTTCAACTGGGTGATGGCCGCCCAGTCCGGCGGGACGCTCGTACTGCGCATCGAGGACACCGACGCCTCCCGCAACAGCCCCGAATGGACCGAGGGCATCATCCGCGCCCTCGCCTGGCTCGGGATGGACGGCGAGCAGTACGAGGGCCCCTACTTCCAGTCCGCCAACACCGACAGGCACGCCGAGGCCGTCCAGACGCTGAAGGACGCCGGCCGCGCCTACTACTGCGACTGCAGCCGCGAGGCGATCGTCGCCCGCACCGGCGACCAGCACAAGGGCTACGACGGCTTCTGCCGCGACCGCGGCCTGGAGCCCGGCCCCGGACGCGCCCTCCGCTTCCGCACCCCCGACGAGGGCCAGACCACCGTCGTCGACCTGCTGCGCGGCAAGCCCGTCTTCGAGAACGCCGTCCTGGAGGACTTCGTCATCGCCCGCGCCGACGGCTCGGTCACCTTCCTGCTGGCCAACGCGGTCGACGACATGAGCCAGGGCATCACCCACGTCGTGCGCGGCGAAGAGCACCTGTCCAACGCGCCCAAGCAGCAGCTGCTGTGGGAGGCGCTCGGCGGCGAGCCGCCCGTCTGGGCGCACGTCCCCGTCATCGTCAACGAGAAGCGGCAGAAGCTGTCCAAGCGCCGCGACAAGGTCGCGCTGGAGGACTACCGCGCCGAGGGCTACCTCGCCGAGGCCATGCGCAACTACCTGATGCTGCTCGGCTGGGCCCCGTCCGGCGACCGCGAGATCGTCCCCTGGGACGTGATCGTCGACGAGTTCCGCATCGAGGACGTCAACTCCTCGCCCGCGTTCTTCGACGAGAAGAAGCTCCGCTCGTTCAACGGCGAGTACATCCGCGCGCTGCCCGTCGAGAAATTCATCGCCGAGTGCCTGCCCTTCCTGGAGCGGGCGCCCTTCGACGTGGACGTCGCGGTGTTCGCCGAGCTCGCGCCGCTCGCCCAGACCCGGATCACGCTGCTCTCGGAGATCGTCCAGATGATCGACTTCGTCTGCCTGGACGAGCCGCCGACCGACGAGCAGTCCTGGAAGAAGGCGATGAAGGAGCCCGCCGCCGCGATCCTCGCCGCCGCCGAGGACGCCTACCGGGACGCCCCCTGGAACGCCGCCGAGCTGAAGGACCGGCTGGAGCGCGTCGGCGCCGAGCACGGCCTCAAGCTCGGCAAGACCCAGGCGCCCGTCCGCGTCGCCGTCACCGGCCGCACCGTGGGCCTCCCGCTGTTCGAGTCCCTGGAGATCCTCGGCCGCGACCGCACCCTCGCCCGCATCGCCGCCGCCCGCGCTGTGTTGAATCGTGGTTAGTTCGGGGTGGGGCGCCTGGGGCGCCCCACCCCGAACTAACCACGTGCGATCGCTGCATCGCTTCGGCTCGCCTGGCGGCTCGCTGCGCGATCAGGTTCTTGCTTCGCTCGAACCTGCCTTCGGACGCGATCGCGATGGTTCAGGTCGTCGCATGGCTGAGGTGGCGGGCTGAGGCCGTCGTTACGGGACCTCAGCCCGGTTAAGGTTCCCTTCCCGGTTAAGGGGTCTCTGCGCCGTTGAGGGCTTGGCGCAGGTCGGCCAGGCGGCGGGTCAGCTCGTCGTAGTCGTCGCGGCGGGCGGGCGGGACGTGCTTGCCGACCACCTCGGCCTGCTCCTCCACCGCCGCCAGGCGGGCCCAGACCTGCTCGGACGGGTCGGCGCCGGGCTGCTCGTCCAGGCGGCGCTGCTGCTCGCGGAGCAGCGCCGCCTGCTCGCGCAGCAGCGTCGTCTGGTCGCGGAGCTGCTTGTTCTTGGTGTGCAGCTCCACGAACACCGACACCTTGGCGCGCAGCACCCACGGGTCGAACGGCTTGGAGATGAAGTCGACCGCGCCCGCCGCGTACCCGCGGAACGCGTAGTCGGGGTCGCTGTTCACGGCCGTGAGGAAGATGATCGGCAGGTCGCGGGTCTTCTTGCGGCGCTTGATGTCGCGGGCCGTCTCGAAGCCGTCCATGCCCGGCATGACGACGTCCAGCAGGATGACCGCGTACTCGTCGGTGAGCAGCGCCTTCAGCGCGTCCTCACCGGACCGGGCCCGGACCAGGTCCTGGTCGAGCGAGCTGAGGATGGCCTCAAGCGCGATCAGGTTCTCCTCGCGGTCGTCCACGAGCAGGATCTTCGCCTTGTCGTCCACGCGCGCCTCTCCGATTCCGGTCCCCGCCGCCGCGGGCCGCGACGGGCCCACAGGGCGACCCTACTGCCCGGGTCTCTCCTCTCCTCAGCGGACGACGGAGGGTTGCAGCCAGTTCCTCATGACGTCGAGGAGATGGTCCACGTCCACGGGCTTCGGCACGTAGTCCGACGCGCCCGAGGCGAGGCTCTTCTCCCGGTCGCCCTTCATCACCTTGGCCGTGATGACGATGATCGGCAAGTCGGCGAACTGCGGCATCTCCCTGATCGCCGCCGTCGTCGCGTACCCGTCCAGGCCCGGCATCATCACGTCCATCAGGACGACCGCCACGTCCGGGTTGCGGTGCAGCAGGTCGATCCCGGCCTGCCCGTCCTCGGCGTACAGGACCTCCATCCCGTAGCCCTCCAGCACGCTGGTGAGCGCGAACACGTTCCGGACGTCGTCGTCGACGATCAGCACCTTGCGGCCCGACAGGACGGTGTCGAGGAAGTCCGCGGGGGGCTCCTCGACCATGCCGTTCAGCGCGGCCTCGGGCTCGGTCGCCGGGGGCACCGGCTCGGCCGCCGGCCCCGCCTCGGCCTTACCGGCGGGAAGCGGGCGCACCACGGCGCCGTTGCCCTTCTCGGCGCCCGCGCCGAAGTCGACCTCCCGGCCGCCGACCGCGTCCGCCTGGGGCTCCGGGCGGCGCCGGTCCTCGCGCTCGCTGTACTGTGCGGGCAGGTACAGCGTGAACACGCTGCCGCGGCCCGGCTGGCTCTCCGCGTGGATCTCCCCGCCGAGCAGCCGCGCGATGTTCCGGCTGATCGACAGGCCGAGGCCGGTGCCGCCGTAGCGGCGGCTCGTGGTCCCGTCGGCCTGCTGGAACGGCTCGAAGATCTCCTGCAGCTTGTCCGCGCTGACCCCGATCCCGGTGTCGATCACCCGGAAGGCGATCACGTCCGGGGTGTTCCACAGCGCCGGCAGCGTGAAGTCGATGTCGCCGGCCCGCTCGATCAGCAGCCGGACCTCGCCCTCCGCGGTGAACTTCACCGCGTTCGACAGCAGGTTCCGCAGCACCTGCTGCAGCCGCTGCTCGTCGGTGTTCAGGGTGGCCGGGACGTCCGGCGCGACCTCCACGCCGAACTGCAGGCCCTTGTCGACCGACAGCGGCCGGAACGTCGCGTCCACGTAGTCGACCAGCGACGACACCGCCAGCCGCTGCGGGTGCGCCTCCATCTTCCCGGCCTCGACCTTCGCCAGGTCCAGGATGTCGTTGATCAGCTCCAGCAGGTCGGTGCCGGACTCGTGGATCGTCCGGGCGAACTCCACCTGCTTGCCGGTGAGGTTGCCGTCCTGGTTCTCCGACAGCAGCTTGGCCAGCACGAGCAGGCTGTTCAGCGGCGTGCGCAGCTCGTGCGACATGTTCGCCAGGAACTCCGACTTGTACCGCGAGGAGATCGCCAGCTGCTCGGCGCGCTCCTCCAGCGTCCGCCGGGCCTGCTCGATCTGGAAGTTCTGGATCTCGATCGCGCGGTTCTGCTGGGCCAGCAGCGCCGCCTTCTCCTCCAGCTCGGTGTTGGAGTGCCGCAGCTCGCCCTGCTGGCGCTGCAGCTCGTCCGACCGCTCCTGCAGCTCCTGCGCGAGCCGCTGCGACTCGCCGAGCAGCGCCTCGGTCCGCGCGTTGGCGCGGATCGCGTTCAGCGTCACCCCGATCGTCTCGATCAGCTGGCTGAAGAACGCCAGGTGGACGTCGGTGAACCGGCCGAACGAGGCCAGCTCGATCGCGCCGAGCACCTCGTCCTCGAACACGATCGGCAGCACGATGATGTTGACCGGGGACGCCTCGCCGAGCCCCGAGCCGATCTTGACGTAGTCGGCGGGGGCGTCCGCGATCAGCAGCGGCCGGCGCTCCTGCGCCGCCTGCCCGACCAGGCCCTCGCCCAGCGCGAACCGCACCGCCCCGTCCCGGCCCCGGCGCGTCCCGTAGCCGGCGATCAGCACCAGCTCGGCCTCCTCGCCCGCGGTCTCGGCCAGGTAGAACGCGCCGTACTGGGCGCTCGCCGTCGGGGTCAGCTCCCGCATGATCAGCTCGGCGACCTGGAGCAGGTCGCGGTGGCCCTGCATGAGGCCGCCGATCCGCGCCAGGTTGGTCTTGAGCCAGTCCTGCTCCTCGTTGGCGCGGGTCGTCTCGCGCAGCGTCGCGACCATCAGGTTGACGTTGTCGGACAGCTCGGCGACCTCGCCGCGCGCCTCCACGGTGATCGTCCGGGTCAGGTCGCCGGTGGCGACCGCGCTCGCGACCTCGCCGATCGCCCGCACTTGCGTGGTCAGGTTCCCGGCCAGCTCGTTGACGCTCTCGGTCAGCCGCTTCCAGGTGCCGGACACGCCCTCGACCTCGGCCTGCCCGCCGAGCCGGCCCTCGCTGCCGACCTCGCGGGCGACGCGCGTGACCTCGGACGCGAACGACGACAGCGTGTCGACCATCGTGTTCAGCGTCGTCTTCAGCTCCAGGATCTCGCCCTGCGCGTTGACGTCGATGCGCCGGGTCAGGTCGCCGTGCGCGACGGCGGTCGCGACCTGCGCGATGTTGCGGACCTGGTAGGTCAGGTTGGACGCCATGCCGTTGACGTTGTCGGTCAGGTCCTTCCACATGCCGCCGGCGCCGGGCACGATCGCCTGGCCGCCGAGGCGGCCCTCCGTGCCGACCTCGCGGGCGACGCGGCTGACCTCGGACGCGAACGACGACAGCGTGTCGACCATCGTGTTCAAGGTGTCCTTGAGCTGCAGGATCTCGCCCTGCGCGGTCACCTCGATCTTGCGCGTCAGGTCGCCCTGCGCCACCGCGGTCGTCACCTGCGCGATCCCGCGCACCTGGTTGGTCAGGTTGTTCGCCATCGCGTTGACGTTGTCGGTGAGATCCAGCCAGACGCCGCCGGCGCCGGGCACGACCGCCTGGCCGCCGAGGCGCCCCTCCGTGCCGACCTCGCGCGCGACGCGCGTCACCTCGGAGGCGAAGGCCGACAGCGTGTCGACCATCCCGTTCACGGTGTCCTTCAGCTCCAGGATCTCGCCCTGCGCGTCCACCGTGATCTTCTTGCCGAGGTCGCCCTCGGCGACGGCGGTGGTGACCTGCGCGATGTTGCGGACCTGGTAGGTCAGGTTGGACGCCATGCCGTTGACGTTGTTGGTCAGGTCCTTCCAGACGCCGCTCACGCCCGGGACCCGCGCCTGGCCGCCCAGGCGGCCCTCCGTGCCGACCTCGCGGGCGACGCGGGTGACCTCGTCCGCGAACGCCGACAGCGTGTCGACCATCGTGTTCAGCGTGTTCTTGAGCTGCGCGATCTCGCCCTGCGCGTCGACCGTGATCTTCTTGCCGAGGTCGCCGTCGGCGACGGCGGTGGTGACCTGCGCGATGTTGCGGACCTGGTTGGTCAGGTTGTTCGCCATCGCGTTGACGTTGTCGGTCAGGTCCTTCCAGACGCCGCTCACGCCGCGCACGTTCGCCTGCCCGCCGAGCTGGCCCTCGGTGCCGACCTCGCGGGCGACGCGGGTGACCTCGTCGGCGAACGCCGACAGCTGGTCGACCATCGTGTTCACGGTGAGCTTCAGCTCCTGCAGCTCACCGCTCGCCTCCACCGTCACCTTGCGGGTCAGGTCGCCCTTCACGACCGCCGTGGTGACCTCCGCGATGTCGCGGACCTGCGACGTCAGCCGCGCCGCCATCACGTTCACCGACGCCGTCACGTCCCGCCAGCGGCCCGTCATGCCGCGCGCCGGCGCCTGCCCGCCGAGCCGGCCCTCCGTGCCGACCTCGCGGGCGAACTGGGTGACCTCCCAGGTGAACTGGTCGAGCAGCTCCACCATCCCGTTGACCGACTTGGCCATGCGCAGCAGCTCGCCGCGCATGGGCCGGCCGCGCACCCGCAGCTCGACCCGCTGGCTCAGGTCCCCGGCCGCGACCGCCTCCACCACCCGGCTCATCCCGGTCGCGAGGTCGGTGAGCTTGTCGATGATCGCGTTGGCGTCCTCGACGGAGGTCGCCCACGTGCCGCGCAGGCCGCCCGAGGCCAGCCGCCCGCGCAGCTTGCCCTCCCGGCCGATCTCCCGCCGGACGCGGCTGAGCCCGGAGGCCAGCTCCTGCTCGTTCTGCCGGATCTCCTCCAGGATCGCCGCGGCCTCCGCCACGGCGCCCTCGCCCGGCACGTCCAGCTCCGCCCTCGCCCTGCCGTCCCGCACGGCTACCAGCGCCTTCAGCAGCGGCTCGAGGTCGGCGTCGCTGTAGCGCGGGGTCGTGTCGCGGTACCCGCCGGGGCGGGCACGTGACGCGGTACGCGGCATTCTCTTCATCCTCCTGGCCCGCGATCGTCGAACATCCGGACACCTCGTCGAAAGCCCGGACGGAAGGGACCCTCCCGCCGGGCCTCCGGCCGGCCTCCCTGGGCCCTCTGTTCCGGCCGCACCTGTACTCTACGTCGCCGGGCGGTGCCCGGACCCGTTCGCGGGTCTGCCGTGAACGGACGTCGATGACCGTGCATCCGCGCTTGTAGTCTTCGTGTTACGGTCTGTCGTGTCGTGGCGGGGGGTAGCGTTCATCGAGGCCGGACGCGTCACGAAAACCCCTTCTCGGCTCTCGTGGCCGCGCGGCCGACCCGTCTGCCACGATGGTCGGACGGGGGCAGAGACGCTTCGAGCAAGGGATGACGTTTGGATCGGCAGACGGCGTCGGCCACCTTCCCGTCCGCCGCCGCGGCGGTGGCGGACGCGCGCCGCTTCGTCCGGAAGGTGCTGGCCGACTGGGGCATGGACGAGGCCGCGGACGACGCGGTGCTGGCCACCAGTGAGCTCGCCACCAACGCGATCGCCTACGCCGGAACGTCCTTCGAGGTCTCCTGCCGGCTGGAGGACGGCGACATCAAGATCGAGGTCCGCGACCGGCACCCCACCCGGGGCATCGAGATGCCGGGCGTGACCGCCTCCAGCGGCCGCGGGCTGCCGTCGATCGCCCGGCTCGCCGCGTCCTGGGGCGTCTCCTACGACCACCGCACCAAGGGCGTCTGGTTCCGGCTGGCCCGTCCCGGCGCGCCGGCCGCCCCCGCCGAGGCCGAGACCGCCGCCCCCGCCGAGACCGCGGGCGACGGCCCCGCCGGCCGCGGCCCGCAGACCCGCGAGCGCGGCCCGCGCGACCGCGAGCAGGCCCGCGAGGCCGCCGGCGCGCAGGGCCGCGAGGGCGCCCTCAGCGGCGACGTCGGCGACATGCCCGTCGCCGGCGACCGCCTGCTGCGCTCCCCGGCCGCCGTGGAGGCCATGGAGGACGGCGTCGCCACCGCCCGCGAGATCCTCGGCGCCGAGGGCGCCGCCGTCCTGCTCACCGAGCGCGACGGCCGCATGATCATGGGCTCGTCCGCCGGCACCGCCGCGGAACTGCCCCTCGGCGAGCTGTCGGTGGCCGGGCTCGGCCCCGCCGCCCGCGCCGGGTCCCCGTGGGTCGCCGCCGAAGCCGATCCGACCGCCACGGCCCTGCAGGCCCGCTCGGTGGCCGCCGCGCCGCTGGAGTCCCAGGGCCGCCTCACGGGCGTCGTGGTGGCCGTCTCGTCCGCCCCCGGCCGCTTCGACGAAGCCGACGGCGTCCGGCTCGGCCGGCTCGCCGACGAGATGTCACTCTCCCTGGAGAAGGCCCGGGTGGGGGAGTTGGAACGGTCCTGGCGGGGCTGGCTCAGCTTCGTCGCCGAGGCCAGCGACCTGCTCGCCGGCACCCTCGACCAGGAGCGCACGATGGCCCTGGTCGCCCAGCTCGTCGTCCCCCGGCTGGCCACCTGGTGCGCCGTCTACACCGTCGCCGACGGCGAGCCCGACCGGCTCGCCTACGTCTGGCACGCCGACGAGAACCGCGCCGACGGGCTCCGCGAGCTGCTGGAGCACGCGGGCGCCGCGCCGCCGATGGACGGCCCCGGCCCCTGGAACGGCCTGGCCACCGCCCCCGAGGAGGTCCGCGCCGCCGCCGGCGACACCGCCGCCGACCACGTCTACGCGTTCCCGCTGATCGCCCGCGGCCGGCGCATCGGCACCATCGTCATCGGCCGCCCGCCCGGCGACCGCTTCCCGCGCAGCGCGATCGAGCTCGCCGAGGAGCTCAGCCGCCGCGCCGCCCTCGCCGTCGACAACGCGCGGCTGTTCTCCGCGCAGACCGCCATGAGCAGCGCGCTGCAGCGCAGCCTCCTGCCGCCCGGCATCCCCGAGATCCCGGGCCTGGAGGTCGCCGTCGTGTACGAGCCGGCGGGGGAGGGCAGCGAGGTCGGCGGCGACTTCTACGACGTGTTCGAGAGCGGCCCCGGCCCCGGCGGGCCCGCGTCGGCGTCCCGCTGGCGGTTCGCGATCGGCGACGTGTGCGGCACCGGCCCCGAGGCGGCCGCCGTCACCGGCCTCGCCCGGCACGCGCTGCGCATCCTCGCCGCCGAGGACATGTCCGTCCCCGCCGTGCTGGCCCGGCTCAACCGGCTCATCCTCGGCGAGGGCGAGCGGGGCCGGCTGCTGACCCTGCTGCACGGCGAGATCGCGACCCGCCGCCCCGACGGCGTGCGGATCCGGCTGACGAGCGCGGGCCACCCGCTCCCGCTCGTCCTCGACCCGGACGGCGGCGTGCGCGAGGCGGCCACGGCCCAGGCCCTGCTCGGCGTCTTCGACGGTGTGGACTTCCACACGGACACGGTCGACCTGCGCCGGGGCGAGGTCCTGCTCTGCGTGACCGACGGCGTCACCGAACGCCGTTCCGGGAGCCGGCTGCTCGGCGACGGCGACGGCCTCGAACGGCTGCTGGCCGGCTGCACCGGGCTCAGCGCGGGCGCCGTCGCCGCCCGCATTCAACGCGCCGTGCGCGATTTCGGCCCGGAGCCCTCGAACGACGACATTGCCCTCATCGTTCTACGGGCGTCATGATGGAGACCAACAATCGGTAAGGTGGGGTGGCGTGGGGCTTGCCTTGCACACGACACGACAGGACGGCCGCGCGACGATCGCCGCGCGCGGCTCCATCGACCTGCACTCTTCCGAAGAGCTGCGCACTCGGCTGACCGAGCTCGTGGACGCGGGCGAGCGGGCGGTGGTCGTCGACCTCGCGGCGGTGGACTTCTGCGACTCCTCCGGTCTGAACGTCCTCGTCCGGGCGTACAAGCACGCGCGCGCCCAGAACGCGACGCTGACCGTCACCGGCGCCTACGGCCGCGTCGAGAACGTCCTGCGCACCACGGGGCTCGACCGGTTCCTGATCGAGGGCCCGGCGGAGGAGGCGGCGGCCGATGAGCGGTGAGTGAACACGATGAAGAACGGCGAGCGGGCGGAGTGACCGACCCGATGACCGAGACCACACTGCGCGCGGCGCCGCAGACCGAGGCGGTCGAGTACGCACGGCGCCTCGCCGCCCGCACCATGCGCACCTGGGCGCTGATGGACCGCGAGGAGCTCGTCACCGCGATCGTGGCGGAACTCGTCGCCAACGCCGTCCGGCACGCGGGGACGGCCCTGGAGCTGCGGCTGCTGCGCGGCACCGGCCGCGTCCGCGTCGAGGTCCGCGACCGCGCCGCCCAGCTGCCCCGGCTGACCGTGCCCGGCCCGCTGGACGAGTCGCACCGCGGCCTTTTCATCGTCGACCGGTTCGCGAACTCCTGGGGCGCCGACCCGGTGACCGGCGGCAAGGTCGTGTGGGCCGAGGTCGACATCTGACGCGGATCTCCGCCCTGGAACGTGCCGCCGCGCGGCCCCTCCTGTGGGAGCGCGCCCATGCCGCCCGGCGGCCTGGGCCCCGCCGGGCGGGGCCCAGGGGCCGCTAGGCCGACTTGCGGTACAGCTCCGCCACCATGAAGGCGAGGTCGAGCGACTGGCCCCGGTTGAGCCGCGGGTCGCACGCCGTCTCGTACCGCTGGTGCAGATCGGCCTCGGCGAGGCCGTGGCCGCCGCCGACGCATTCGGTGACGTCGTCGCCGGTGAACTCGATGTGGATGCCGCCCGGGTGGGTGCCGAGCGCCCGGTGCACCTCGAAGAAGCCGGCGACCTCGTCGAGCACGTCGTCCAGCCGCCGGGTCTTGTGCCCGCTGGGCGCCTCGAACGTGTTGCCGTGCATCGGGTCGCAGATCCACGCGACGGGCGCGCCGCTCTGGTGCACCTTCTCGATCAGCGGCGGCAGCACGTCGCGGATCTTGCCGGCGCCCATCCGGGTGATGAAGGTGAGCCGGCCGGGCTCGGCGTCGGGGTTGAGCCGGTCGATCAGCGCCAGCGCGTCGTCCGCGGACGTCGTCGGGCCGAGCTTCACCCCGATCGGGTTGCGGATCCGGCGCAGGAACTCGACGTGGGCGCCGTCCAGCTGCCGGGTGCGCTCCCCGATCCACAGGAAGTGCGCGGAGACGTCGTAGGGGAGCCCGCTGAGGTGGTCGATGCGGGTCAGCGCCCGCTCGTACTCCAGCAGCAGCGCCTCGTGGCTGGAGTAGAGCTCCACCTCCTGGAACTCGCCGGGGCTCGCCCCGCACGCCTTCATGAACGTCAGGGCCCGGTCGATCTCGCCGGCGAGCTGCTCGTAGCGGCGCCCCGCCGGGCTCTGCTGGACGAAGTCGCGGTTCCAGGCGTGCACCTGGCGCAGGTCGGCGTAGCCGCCCTTGGTGAACGCCCGGCACAGGTTCAGCGTCACCGCCGCGCAGTGGTAGGCCTTCAGCAGCCGCTGCGGGTCGTTGCGGCGGGACGCGGCGTCGAACGCGAACCCGTTGACGGCGTCGCCCCGGTAGGCGGGCAGCTCCACGCCGCCGCGCACCTCCACGGGCTTGGACCGGGGCTTGGCGAACTGGCCCGCCAGCCGGCCGATCTTCACGACCGGCACGCTGGCCGCGTAGGTGAGCACGACCGCCATCTGCAGCAGCGTCTTCAGCTTGTTCTTCACCGCGTCGGCGTTCGAGCCCTCGAACGTCTCGGCGCAGTCGCCGCCCTGCAGGACGAACGCCTCGCCGCGCGCCACGTCCGCGAGCTGCGCCTTCAGCTGGTCGCACTCGCCGGCGAAGACGAGGGGCGGCTGGGTCGCGAGCTCGGCGGCGACCGCGCGGACCTCGTCGGGATCGTCCCATTCGGGCTGCTGGAGGGCGGGGAGCGCGCGCCAGGCGTCGAGGTCCCCGGTGACGGCGGAGGTACTCACCCCAGAAGGCTATGGCACCGCCCGCCCCGCCCGGAACGGCGAACCGGGCGGACCCGCTCGGGGCCGCCCGGTTCGCGACGGTATGGGGGTGCCGGTCCCGTCAGGCGGCCCGGCTCCCGGCCGCCGCGTGCTCCCGGCGGGCTTCGGGCGCGCCCGCCCCGCCCGCCGCCGGCGCGCCGGTCAGCGCCCTGCGGCCGCTCAGATCCGTCTCGTTCGCCAGCTGGCGCAGCCGCCGCAGCGAACGGTCGGTGATCTGCCGCACCCGGTTGTGGCTCAGGCCGTACCGGGCGCCGATCTGGGCGTAGGACAGCGGCTGGCCGCTGTCCATCCCGAACCTGGCGCGCAGGATCGCGGACTCGCGCTCCGGCAGCCGGTCGAGCAGCCGCGCCAGGCCCTCGATGTCGTCCAGCGCCAGGATCTCCGCCTCCGGCGTGACGGCCTCCGGGTCCTCCAGGAGGTCGCCCATCGGCGTCTCGCCGGCGTCGTCGACGGTCGCGTCCAGGCTCGCCGGGTCGCGCCGCCAGCGCAGCAGCTCGTCCACATGGTCGGCGTCGGCGCCGATGGTCCCGGCGAGCTCCTCGCGGGTCGGCTCCCTGCCGAGTTCACGGCCCAGCTGGCGCTCCGCGCGCCGCAGCCGGGACAGCTCCTCCTCAACGTGGACCGGCAGCCGGATGGTGCGGGCCGTGTGGCTGAGCCCGCGGCCGATCGCCTGCCTGATCCACCATGTCGCATAGGTGGAGAACTTGAAGCCCCGGCGGTAGTCGAACTTCTCCACCGCGCGCATCAGCCCCAGGTTCCCCTCTTGAATGAGGTCGATGAGGGGCAACGAGTCGGTCGGGTATTTCCGGGCGATCGAGACCACGAGCCGCAAGTTGGCCTCGACGAAGCGCTGCTTCGCGCGCAGCCCCGCCGCGGCCAGCTCCTCCAGCTCCTCGCGGGTGGCGCCCGCGGGCACCCTCCCGTCCTCGAGGAGCTGCTCGGCGTACAGGCCCCCTTCGATCGCCTTGGCCAGATCGACCTCCTCCTGCGCGTCGAGCAGGGGGGTGCGGCCGATCCGGTCGAGGTACGCCCCGACGAGATCCTTGTCGGGGACGTCGACCCTGTCGCCCTTGGTACGGGTTGCAGCCATCCTGACCCTTCTCCGGTGCGATCTCCCTAAGGGGAGAACGCTAATTACCGCTCTGTGATTCCCGGGTGGGGAATACTGCGAGGCTGTGTGCCGCTCTACGACCTGATACCCCGACTGAGGAGAAACCGACATGGCGACCGTCACACTCACCGCTGACAACTTCGACGAGGTGGCTCAGGCCGAGGGCATCGTGCTCGTCGACTTCTGGGCCGAGTGGTGCGGTCCGTGCAAGCGCTTCGCCCCGGTCTTCGAAAAGTCGGCGGCCAAGCACGAGGACATCGTGTTCGGGAAGGTCGACACCGACGCGGAGGCCGAGCTGTCGCAGCGGTTCGGCATCAGGTCCATTCCCACGCTGATGGCGATCCGGGACGGTCTCATCGTGTTCGCCGAGCCGGGCGCCGTTCCCGAGCCGGTGCTGGAGAACGTGATCGAGCAGGTCCGCGGCCTCGACATGGAGGACGTCCGCCGGCGCGCGGAGTCCTGAGCCGACCGCCGCGGGTTGCGCCGAGCCGACGCCCCGGAGTCGCCCCGGCGGCGAGTGCGCGGCACGAGGGCAAAGAACGGGGCGGCAGGGCCCGATGCCGGGCCGGCATGGACGATGATGGACGGATGCTCGCCGATGTCGTCCCATGCCTGGTGTGCCCCGTGTGCGGAGCCGACCTCGAACTGGCCGACCGCGGACTCTCCTGCCCCGGCGGGCATACCTTCAATATCGCGCGGCAGGGGTACGCGAACCTTCTGCCGGGGAACGCCCGTCCGGGCACGGCCGACACCCCCGAGATGGTCCGCGCGCGGGACGCGTTCCTGAAGGCGGGCCATTTCGCCGAGCCCGCCGATCGCCTCGCCCTCGCGGTGTCCCGCGCCGCACCGTCCTTCGTCGTCGACGCGGGTGCCGGCACCGGGTACTACCTGGGCCGCATCCTCGACCGGGCGCCCGGCGCGGTCGGCCTCGCACTGGACATCTCCAAGCACGCGGCCAAGCGCGCCGCCAAAGCCCACCCCCGGGCGGGCGCCGTCGTCGCGGACCTGTGGCGCCCCCTCCCGCTGCGCGACGGCGCGGCGGACATCGTGGTCAACGTCTTCGCGCCGCGCAACGCGGCCGAGTTCCACCGCGTGCTCCGCGACGACGGGCTCCTGTTCACCGTGACCCCGTCGCCCCGGCACCTCGGCACCCTGGTGGAGCCGCTGGGGCTCCTCACGATCGACAAGCGCAAGGCCGAGCGGATGGACGCCGCGCTCGCGGGCTACTTCAAGTTCGATTCGCGCCAGGAGATCGAGACGGAGGCCGCGCTGACCCACGACGAGATCACCACGCTCGTCGGGATGGGCCCGAGCGCGCACCACGTCCCGGCGGATCTGCTCCGCGAGCGGCTGCGGCCGCTACCGGACCCGCTCACCGCCCCGCTGTCCTTCGTCCTGTCCACGTACAGGCGGCTCGTGTAGGCGGCCGTCCGCGCTCTGGACGAGTTCGAGCAGCACCTGGGCCACTTCGCCGGGCTCTGTCACGTCATGGACTTCGGCCTCCGGCATGTCTACCGCCTCGTACATGAACGAGACGAAGACGGATCGGGCCGCACCGCTCAGCAGGAGGCGCTGAAGCGCCTGGCCGGCGCGCAGCCATGCGGCCGGGGAGTCACCACGGGTTGTGAGGATGGCGCGCCGGCCCCTAGCCCCCGGAACGTCGGGAAGCGGGTGAAGGCCGGCCCCTTCCAGACGGGCTGCTTCGCCCAACTCGTGCACGAGGGGCAGGGGCGGGCGAAGCCCCGATGCGGGACGGTTCCCGGGGAAGGGCTTCAACGTCGCCGCGTAGAGGAGTCGTTCAGCGCGACTCACGCGATGGTGTCCCGCCAGCCGCACCGAGGCGAGGACTGATGGCCGCCCGGGGTCGGGCAGTAGCCGCACCACGGCCGCGTACCCGAGTTGAGCCGCGGCAAGGCGAAGATTGACGAGCGCGGCGCCGCTGCTGAGGTGGAGGCCGCGCCCCGCGGGGTCGTGCATGGGCCGGAACCGGTCCTGGTCGGCGTGCAGCTCGATCGCACCGGGAACGACCTTGAACCGCCAGGCGTGCACGTCATGGATGGTCGGCCCCATCGTCGCGGCGACCACGAGGCGTTCGGCGGAAGCGCGGATGGCGACGGGCACATTCACGAGGTGATCCTCCTGACCTCGGCGGACTGTTCGTGCCGGGAGCCGCTGCCCGCCCCCGGACCGCAGGGCGCCGTAAAGCGGGCTGTCCGCGCACGCTACATCACTGTGACCCGGCGCACGTAGTGCGTGAAAGGCGAGGTCAATGGGGCCGATGGTGTGTCCGGGTGACAAGAGGTGCGCGGGACGCGAGCACTCCGATTTGACGGTGCTCGCGGAGGACCATAATGTCTCCCGTGCCCCGAGAGACGCGGGACGCCGCAGGGCGGCCGGTCTCGGGGGAAGCCACCAGGAATAACCCGGCCCCAAGTTGGGTTGTCCTGAGGTGGAAGCCCCAAATGGGATGCGGGACGCCGACGAGGCGGCCGGCCCGAGGGGATGGGACTCCAAAATTGGTTCGAGCGGCGCTCGGGCTGGTGTAGGATACCGAAAAGCCCAACACGGGATGCAGGACGCCGCGAGGTGGCCGGCCCGCAGGGGCGACTCCTACGGATCGACCATCGCCAGGCTCACGGCCTGGGGGTGACTCGTCGCCGCAGGGGGACTGGGACGCCTCCGACCGTCAAAAAGATCTTCGCGGATCGACTTGACAACGGGAGCGGAACAGGTAAGTTAGAAGGGTTGCCCCGGAGCCGGGGTCCGCGAGAGCGGGGTTCGGCGCGGTGGGTGTCCGTTTCTTGAGAACTCAACAGCGTGTTAAAAGCCAGT
>NZ_JBICUA010000022.1:0-79884 GCF_043197915.1 Actinomadura geliboluensis
CGTCCTACCAGGGCTTCTTCACGTTTCAGGACCCGCCACGCCGCCAGCGATCGTGCTGTGATCACCAACCAACAAGCGCTGGTGGAAAAGGCTCACCGAAGCGGCGACGCGTGGCTGCTTCCTCATGGACCCGTTCGATGTGCAGGAAGTGGCAGTAAGGTACGACTTGATGAGCGACATAGCCGCCCCAGTCGGCCCAAGTCGGGCCTTGCTGGAGGCTGAACTGGAGAAGTTCACATGACCCAGTGGCGCAAGTCGAGCCGCAGCGGTACAGGCGGTCAGTCCAACTGCGTGGAGGTTGCGAATCTCTCTGGTGACGTCGGCGTGCGTGACAGCAAGGACCCGAGCGGCCCCCGCATCACACTCCCGGTCGAGCGCTTCCGCTGCCTGGCCGCCGACATCAAGCGCGGAGCACACGACCTCCCCTGACACCCCATCATGCGCATCACGACGAGAGCCCCTGAGCCGAGCGGTACGGCCGGGGCTCTCAAAGTGCGCGTTCGAAAATGATCTCGTTATAGGTATGTGAGGGGTCTTGGCGGACGGAGGGTCGTCCGCCGCGGATCAGGCAGAGGGCCATGAGGCCGAAGGCGGCCCAGCGGATCATGGCTGCACTGGTGGCGGTATGGCGTTTCGTAGCCGCGGGCCGGCCACCGGTGTGCGGCCAGCCAGACCAGAGTCGATGCTCAAGGAGCCGATGATCCCGGCACTGGCACCGACGCCACGGCCTCGTTCTGGCAGACCTTCGTGCGCAGCACGCCCAGCATCCGCAGCGTGACCCGCCGCTGCTTCCAACGCGCAAGGCAACCACGGGACGTGGAGCGAGCGGTGAACGCACGACGGGTCTGCGAGACGCCCCCCCACAGGACCAGCAGACCACGCCCTGAATGGAGCACCCTTCCAGGCCAGCCCGCAACATCCGCTCACCCGCCGGGGAAACCCGGTTGGTCCTAGCTGTGTCGGTGGCCGAGCATGGTGGGTGTGACCGTTCCCGAGCTTGCCCCTGAGGATGTGGGCTTCCTACTGCGTGACCTGTGCGTCCGCCTGGGGTTCTGTCTGTCCCCAGCAGATCAGGCGGCGCTTTGTGCATCGCCACCCTTGGACGTGGATTCGTTCACAGAGGCGGTCTTTCGAGCCGAGGGGCTGGACGCATCACTTCACGACGACCTGTGGCATCAGGTCCGCGAGACGGTGGCACGGGCTTTCGAGGCGGGCGGCGGCGCGACCCCGTGACTTCGGTTCGCCGGCGGACGGGCGGACGCGTCACGATGCGCGGCCCAGCGCGTCCGTCCGCTGACGGCACCCCCGCCGCACACGCTCCGGGCGGCCAGACGCGGGGCCGACGCCAGCGGCCCACGCGCCGTCTCTTGACCTGGACGCGGGCATCGTGTCGGTTCCTGATCTTGAAACCAGCGTCAACGCAGCTCAGCGGCCATGTCCCACTATCCGCAAGCGACCGTGGCACCCCGCTCCCGACCGCCTCACGGGATATTTTTTTAAGTGGCTCTCGGCGCTGCTTGCGACGGTCGAGATAGTAATTGATGCAAAGCCAACAAAAGCCCCTATGGCTGCGATTGAAGCCTTAACTGTGAAGTGTCGCTGAGCAGGGCGGCCAGCGCGGCCGCTGGGCCCGCGTGTGCGTGCGCATGGTCGACCAGGTGGGCGTCGGAGGCGGCGGGGGTGGTGTCCAGTTCGGCGTCGGTGGGCTCGTCCTTCGGCGGGACGGGGTCGTCCGAGGTGGTCGTCGCCCTAACGTGCCTGCTCATGACTGTGGATTTCCTCAACCGAGCAGTGGCCCGCTATCGCCGGTTGTGGCCTGAGGTGTCGGTGGCCGAACCCGGGCAGCGGCTCCGATGTCCGGTCGCCGGTCCGACGGGTTTGTGATGGCAAGGGTTGGGGCGCTTCATCAGGTGTTCGGTTGGCTGGTGAGCAGGGGCCGGACTTTGGTGAGCATCAGGTCGAGGAACTGGTCGGGGTGGCGGAAGGAGGCGAAGTGGCTCGCGTCCTGGATGAGGGCGAAGTCCTTGGCCGGGGCGGTGACGTCGTTGAAGAACCGCCGGACCGGCTCGGGCGGGGTGATGACGTCGCGCTCGCCCTGGAAGATAAAGAACGGGATGGTGAACGTGGTTCCTTCGGCCCATTCATCGATGGTCGCGGATTCGGGCGCGACGCGCTGGGAGAAGCTCATGGCCTTCGTGTAGGCAGGCAGTTCTCGCAGGGAGTGCAGGGGGGAGGACAGCAGGGAGCCGATCACGACGGTCTTGATGGTGTCGAAGGTGAGCGGGTCGGAGCCGACGGTGTGCTTGTTGTACTGTGACCAGTCCTCGATGCTCCAGGTGGATTTGTCCGGGCCCATCGTGGTGACGGCGGCCAGTTCTTTACGCTTGCCGGCCGTGCCGAGCCGGTCCAGCAGCGCGCGGTAGGCGGTGTGGTCGCGGCCGCCGGCGTTGACGTTCTGGTCGGTGCCGACGTAGGCGCAGTACAGCTCCGGGTGGTTGCGGGCCAGGCGCAGCCCGACGAAGGAGCCGAAGGAGCAGGCGAGCAGCACGACTTTGTCCACGCCGAGGCGGGCGCGGATGTGGTGGGTGACCTCCAGGGCGTCGCGCTCGAGTCGCTGCAGGCTCAGGTCGCCCTGATCGTCGGGGCCGCTGTGGCCGAAGGTCTTGCCGGCGCCGCGCATGTCCCACCGCACGATGGTGAAGTGCCGTTCCCAGGCGCGGGTGCGCGAGGTGAAGATCAGGTTGGTGGCGCCGGGGCCGCCGTGGAGTTCCAGGATCACCGGGTTGTGGTGATCTTCGCCCCGGATGGAGATCCACTGGTCGATGCCACCGATGCGGACGAAGCCGGATTCCTCGATGCCGTGCGGGCTGGTGATGCGCAGTCGTTTGGCATGGGCGGTGCGCCTGAGCTGACGGTAGCCGAGCAGGCCTGCGGCGGGGACGGCGATGACCACGGTGACGGTTGCGGCGATGGCGATGCCGAGCATCTGTTACTCCTCTAAACTGTTTATGGTAGCAACCAGCGAGTTTACGCTATATACAGTTGCGGGAGGGTGTCAACCGCCCCTCCCGAACGACCTCACCGAGGGGAGCGACCATGGCCAAGGCGGCCAAGCGGCGGGAGAACAAAGACAAGAAGGTGCGCGACCTGCCGACGGGCATCGCGCTGCTGTGGGGCGAGCAGGACCAACCAGCCCGTGGCCCCAAGCCCAGCCTCACCCCCCGGCGTATCGCCGAGGCCGCCGTGACCCTCGCCGACGCCGAAGGGCTGGAGACCGTCTCCATGAACAAGGTCGCCGCCCAATTCGGCGTCTCGGCCATGGCCCTGTACCGCTACGTGCCGGGCAAGGCCGAACTCGTCGAATTGATGGTCGAGGCCGTTCTCGCCGAGCCTCCCGACCTGTCGGCCGCCGGCTCCGGCTGGCGACCTCGGCTTTCCGCGTGGGCCCATTGCCAGTGGGAGGTCTACCAGGCCCACCCCTGGCTATTGGCCGCCACCGCCATGCGCCGACAGATCATGGGCCCCCACCAGCTCGCCTGGATGGACACCGCACTCGCCGCCCTGGAACCGACCGGCCTGACCACTGGCCAACGCCACCAGGTCTTCCTCCTGATCGCCGGGCAGGTACGCAACCTCGCCCAGCAACTGGCCGACTTCGACGAGGACCACAACCGCGAATGGGGCCGCCTGACCGGCGAACTACTCAACCGCCACCGCGATCGCTTCCCCGCCTTGACCAAGGCGATCGCCGACGGCGTATTCACCTCCACGGAGCTCGATCCACTCGACTTCGGCCTTGATCGCATCCTCGACGGCGTCCAAGCGCTCATCGACCGCGCTTAGCTGCGCCACTGTCGTGAACGCTTTCCGGTCTTCTTCGCGTTGCCAGCCTTCGGTGTTCACCTCTTGCTCGTCCGATGCGGAGGCCGGGTGGGTGTAGGTCCGTCAGGCCAGGGCGGAAAACCAGGTCAGAGTCTGAGCGAGATGCTGGACCGCGCCGGCGGGGATGTCGCGGGGGAGTACGGCGCAGGTGGAGGCGACGTGGCTCGATCTGTTGTCCCAGAGGGCGATGAGTGCGTGGCGATCCTCGTCGAAGGCGTACGCGGTCACAGTTCCCCTTGTGTCCTTTGATGGCCTCTTGCGCGATGCCAGGGCGTGGGGCGGAGGGTGACGAGGTTCGTCTTTCTCGTCGCCGCCCGTGCCCGCTGCTCGGCGACGAGCCGGAGGGCCCCGAACGTGGACGATTTGTCCGTGATGTCCAGTCCGCTGAGGGCGAGGCGGTGTCCAATCGGCGGGCCGAGGGAGTGCTATGCGGTGCCGGTCCGGATGACGGGATCCACCATGATCACGCACAGGTGCAGTGATAGAACCAGTGATAGAAAATCTTGGAGTCACTCCAAGATCGCCGTGATGTGGCCCCTGACCTGGGAAAATGGTGGAGCGGGCGACGGGAATCGAACCCGCGTAGCCAGTTTGGAAGCGGCGCCGATCACCCTTTCGATGATCATGGAAAACCCATTAAACTGCAGGTCAGAGGCAGTTTCGTGTGCCATCCTGTACTCGTCGGTATCGCTCGGATTTCCATGATCCAGTGACAAATGATCTTGGTCGGGGGGCCATGGGTTTCACACGCAAGCGCAAGGGTCCAGAGGGAACCCGATACCAGGCGCTCTACGACGACGCACGGGGCGTCCGCCAGACGGCCGGCACCTTCGGCACCCGCAAGGAGGCAGACCGCGCCTGGCAACGAGCCGAGTCGCGCATCGCCGAAGGCAAGGCCGGCGACCCCCGTCGCGCCCGCCAGACCTTCCGCACCTATGTAGAGGAACGCTGGTTCCCGAACCACCGCATCGAGGCTTCAACCCGCCAGGACTACGCCTACGCCCTCGCCGCCCACGTCATGCCGTACTTCGGCGACATGAAGCTGCAGGACATCACCTCAGAGACCGTCCGCGAGTGGATCACGCACCTCAAGAAGCAGGGCGCCTCGGCCTACAGCATCAAGTACTGCAAGACCGCGATCCTCAACGCCATCTTCACGACCGCGGTCAACGACGGCGTCCTCGTCTACCACCCCAGCCGCGGCGTGAAGACCGATCCCGTCCCCGAGAAGCCGCGCCAGATCATCACCGCAGAACAGTTCGCCCGCATCTACGAGGCCCTCCCAGACGCGACTGCCAAGCTCCTGGTCGAGACCGACATAGAAAGCGGCCTCCGCTGGGGCGAACTGACCGAACTCCGTGTCAAGGACCTCGACTTCGCTACCGGCATCCTCACCGTCAGTCGCTCGGTCGTCGAACTCGTCCCCAGGTTTCACCCCGAAGGCCGCCGCTTCCTGGTCAAGGACTACCCCAAGGGCAAGCGCTGGCGCCGCTTCAAACTCAGCCCCCAGATCGTCGTCAAGCTCAAGGCCCATGCAGAAGCCAACAACCTCTCCCCCGATGACCTCTTCTTCAGTCGCCGCCGAGATGAGCCGCCCAAACTCGAACTCCTAGACCCCGACACCCTCACCTTCGAAGCCCCGAACGGCCGGACCTACACCCACGGAACGATCACGGCGTACAGCCTCGGCAAGTGCAAATGTCACCACTGCCGAGCCGCCTACGCCGCCTACCGCGCCAAGTGCCGTGCCCAGGGCAAGGACAACCCCCGCAACCCCCGCGTCATCGACGACGCCCCCCACATCTCCGCCAACTGGTTCCGAACCCACTGCTGGCACCCGGCCCGAGACGCCGCCGACCTCGGATGGTCACCCCGCATCCACGACCTCCGCCACGCCCACGCCTCCTGGCTCCTAGCCGGCGGCGCCGACCTCCAGGTCGTCAAAGAACGCCTCGGCCACCGCAAGATCTCCACGACGGAGCGCTACCTCCACACCCTCCCCACAGCCGACGAAACCGCCCTAGAAGCCCTAGCCAAGATCCGCGCCACCCAGCAGGGGAGCCAGGACACAGCCTCAGACCTCGAAGCTCAGCTCACCGAAGCCCAAGCGAAGATCAGCCAACTACAGGCCGTCCTCGCTGACCAGATAGTCGCCCAGCACACTGAGACGTGGCCGAACCTGCGCTCTGTGTAACCCCGCGCTGCCCGGGGCCGCGGTTCCTCCACCTGCCGATCCCACATCCACGTGGTACCGAAGTACCATGGGGTACCAAGGTACTGGGAGGTGATCGTGTGGCTGCCGCAAAGCCCACGGCGGGACGGGCCGCCGCGCCGCTCAAGGTTGACCTGGACACAGATGAGTTGATCACTGACGGTGCCCACTTCCTCGGGATGACCAAGAAGGATCTGGTGGGTGAGGCTGTCCGGGCCTACCTGGCGTCCCGCCGCGAGGAGATGCGTCAGGCCATGCTCGACAAGCTCCGCAAGCTTGACGGGTCGGCCGCCTCCAGCGTCTCCCTCCTGACCGACATCCCAGCCGAGGACATCGAACGACTCGGCGGGATCAGCGAGGACACCTGATCGATGGAACCGACTCGACCGACGCTGCGGGCGCTCCTGGAGGACCTCGGCCTCCCGCTGCCTCCGCTTGATCAGACTTTAGAAGAGATAGACCATCCCCTGCTGGCAAAGGCCCGCGCCCAGTTCGCGGCAGACGAGGTCGGCCACGAACGGATCCGCGCGATAGACGACAAGGTCGTCTTCAAGGTCAAGGTCCAGCGCTGGCGCGGCGCCGTCTGGCCCGATACGAACATGCCCTGGCTGATCGCCGCCGGCATACGTGAGGACGGCTCCGGCGACGACTTCTACCAGGCCCTCACGCGTGACGCCCAGGCGGCTCGTGCGCGCTACAACGCTGAGAACGCCAAACCGCTTGGCGGCAGAACCTATATCGGTCATCTGCTGCCGACCGACGACGACCACAAGCGCCATCATCTGGAAGCAGGCACCCGCCTGGTCCGCCGACTGATCAGGGTGATCCGCGAGTTGGCGCGCGGGTCTCTGCACGACGGTCACGAGCATGCTGCCGATCTGCCCGGCTTCCGGTTGGGCATCGTCGTCCGTGCTGACGACGGAAACGAGACCTATGTCGCCGTGAAGATCACCGGCTCTGTCCCCGGCGATCTGGTCGCTGTGATCCTGCGGCACGTTCCCGGCTGCGACCCGGAACTCTGGGACACCGCAGTCAGGCTCCCAGAGCGAAGTCTTTTTGGTCCCGAACAGGCCTGGTTCAACGTCATGGAACCAAAGGCTGCCGCCCAACTCCTAGAAGAGGACGTCTGACCCAGCCGGACGCTCCACGGATGAACCTTCACCGGGTAAGTCGCTCTTGATGGTCCCTGCGGCCCAGCCGGACGATGGCGTGGGAAATGAATCAACCGCAACCGCCACATGCACGATGTCGCGAAGTGCGGCCCCATGGTGAAGTTGGCTGCATACTTTGGGGATGGACATTCGCGCCGATTGGGCGTTAGAGCGTCAGCTCAGGCAGGTTGACGAACACGCAGTTGAGCCACGTGTGAAGGAATGGATCCATCGTGCGATCACCCACATGGCTGGAGGAACCGGTGGGCACCGCCGCGGCGGTGCGGAGCTGGTGGCGCTGCTGGCTGAAGCGCGGCAGAGGGCGGCGGACTATGACGAGTGGCACGTGGTGCGGCTCGTGCAGGACTCGATCGACTACGCTGAAGGGCGAATACTCAGGCCTGTCTTGGAGGAACAGTACCGGCTGTTCCAGGACGGTTTGCGGAGTGAGACGAATCGTAAGTTCGTTGCGGGAATTTCTGCAGCGAGCTTGAAATTCTTCGCCGAAGTCGGCCAAGAGTTTTTGGCGGAGCGTCCAGGTGCCGCGCTGCCTGAGTTGCTGGAGCATGTCGAGTCCCTTGCTCAAGACGCTGCGTTCATTGAGGCTCCGGAGGGCCGTCCGGGGCGTTACCGGATTCCGCGAGGGCGAGCCGAGCATGCGCTCTGGATAGAGAGGGTGCTTCGGAATCGCATAGACGTGGAGGACGCCCGGGAGGAGGCACGCCGGCTCGTGATGACCCCCCAGGCCCTCGCTCTGTTGGCTGCTGATGATACTGGGGAGACTCTGCTGCGGGCAGCCGAACTTCAGCGTCGGGCGGCTGGCCTTACCGCTCTGCGGACGGTGGTTGAGGATCCTCAAGCAACCGAACACCAAATCCAGCAAGCGCTCAACGGACAATACTGGATCTTCGGTGGGCGCTACGTTGACGACGAAAAGACATACCGAAGACTAGTGCCGGGCGATGAGTACGACATTCCATTGGTTCGCGCCGACGGAGCGCTCCAGATTGTGGAACTTAAACTGGCTATGGGCTTGCGGAATCCATTGGTGAAAAAACATCGCGGCTCTTGGGTCGCGGCGTCGGCGGTCAACGACGCCGTGAGTCAGGCTATCGCTTACCTCGTCGGGCTCGATGAACATCGGTTTAGGATCCGCAATGAAATCGGTATCGAGACACGGCGTGCGAGCGCGACTGTCTTGATCGGCCATCCTGCAGCGCAGCCGAGCGTGCCCGAGGTCGCGATCCACGAAGCCTTCCGTACGCTCAACACGCACCTTGGCCGCGTCGAAGTCCTCACCTACAAAGAGCTGATCGACAACGCAGAACGCTCAATTGGCGCCGCCGGTGAAAGCTGACCGAAGAGGGATCTTCAGAGGGGGTGTGATTAAATCGGGGACCTCACGCCCTCAGGCCACCAGCCCCCTGGCGGACAGGAGGGAGGACCCGCTCGAAACCGGCTGTTCACACCGCCTCGTCGCTCGCGTAGGCGCACTCTCCGGGACCGGGTGTGGTTGCTACAACGGAGTCGGATGACCTCTGACGGGTGTCGGCGTGCGGGATGTCGCACCGCTGGTCAGGAGACGTGTGGGGCAGCGCTGGACGGTTCTGATCTCGCTTGTAATCAGATGGTTGAGCTAGTTCGAAGCAGGGAGTTGCGGCCGCCTCGTGGACCCCGCGAGCCGAGGCATTCGGGTGTTCAAGCGCCACGTTCACCCGAGATCACCGGCGGCCATCATCTGGAGCAGCGCATCATCCGATCCCGAGCCGGCTGCGCTGGCGAGGTAGTGGTGGACGATCGGTGTCGTGTGCTCTTCGGCGATAGCCGCGACGGGGAGGAACCTGGCGGTGCAGCCGACCGCGAGGTTGAGGAAGCGACCGGGTGGCGGCGGGGCCGATGCGTCCTCTCGCCGTTGCCCACCCGACCCCAGAAATGTCTGACTCGCAGTACCACGTCTTCTGGGCGGAGGGCGCCACTCACTTCGGACCGCCTACCGAGGGTTGGGAGGCCGAGCGGATCGAATGGATGCCCCTGGATGACAGCCGCGGCTTGGTCGAAGCCAAATCCGACACCGAAGACGTTCTCGGCGATTCGTGTTCTTGTCGCGCAGAGCGGGTAGTGAGGATTTCGTCAGCAAGGTGAACGCTGCAGTAGTACCCGGCAGCGAGCGACAGGATCGGCTCGTCAATTGACATGAACTGAGTTTCTTAACCTGACGCATAATCAACTCAGTGCGGGATGCAAGATAGCTGGTAGAGCACTACCTGTTGTGGATAACTTCCGCTCGGAAGATCACACTGGCCAGGTAGGGGACCGAGCGCGGTCCCTCAGAAAGCCAGGAGCGGAGGTACATGACGACATCCAAACGAGGCAGCGACGGCTCGGAGCCGCTGCAGCGTCGAGCGAAGCTCGGCGGAGGGCGGCGGCGAGAGCGGGAGTTGAGAATCCGGGTCGGCGACCAAGAGTACGAAGAGATCCACGAAGCGGCGACGCGTGCCGGACTCGCCTGCAGCGCCTTCGTTGTGAAGATGGTTCGGACTGCGATTCGAGAGCAGCGGCCTGTGGACGGGGCGCTCGTCGCATTGCATGCCGAACTGTGCAATGCCAGCCGTCAGATCAACGCGGTCGGTGTCAATCTCAACCAGCTCGTGCGCCATGCCAACGCCCACGGCCAGGTCCCGGAATCGGTGACGTGGCTGGCGGCGTACTGCTTCCAGGTGGTGCGGCGGACCGAGGCCGTCATCGTCGAACTTGGTCGACGTCTACCGTGATTGCGAAGGTCACTCGCGGCGCCGATGTCGGGAATCTGCTGCGCTATCTGTACGGGCCGGGCAAGCGGAACGAGCATGCCGATCCGCACATCGTTGCCGGATACCGGCACCCGGCCGTCCTGGAGCCCACACGGCGCGCGGACGGGAAGCGTGATCTCCGGCCGCTGGCCGAGGCGCTGCGCTCTCCGCTGGAGACGATGCGGCGGAGCTGGCCCGCTGAGTCGGTCTGGCAGTGCTCGCTCCGGACCGCCCGGACCGATCGTCCCCTGACCGATGAGGAGTGGGCCGACGTCGCCGAGGAGCTGATGCACCAGACCGGCATCGCACCACGCGGCGATCCCGAGGCGTGCCGGTGGATCGCCGTGCGCCACGCGGACGATCACATCCATGTCGTGGCCACACTCGCGCGAGAGGACGGCCGCAGACCCAACATCACCCGCGACTACCTCAAGGCCCGCACAGCGTGCCAGGTCGTCGAGCAACGGTATGGGCTGTGCCGGACCGCGCCCGCGGATCGGACGGCGGCGCCGCGTCCTTCGCGGGCTGAGCTGGAGCGGGCCCAGCGCGCCGGGTTGGAGGAGCCGCCTCGTGTTGCGTTGCGGCGGCACGTGGCCGCCGTCGCCGCATCGTCCGGCAGCGAGGAGGCGTTCTTCGCCGGCCTGCGCGAGCGCGGGCTGGCGGTACGGCTGAGATTCAGCGTCCGGACGCCCGGTGAGGTCACTGGCTACGCCGTCGCGATGCCCGAGTACACCAACTCGGAGGGTGAACCGATCTTCTTCTCCGGTGGCAAGCTTGCCACCGACCTCACCTTGCCCAAGCTGCGCCATAAGTGGACGGACAGCGAGGTCCGCCGACCGGTGGCCCGGTCGCAAAGGTGGACGACGGGCTCGTCCACCGACCACGAGGTGCGCGTTGCCGCCTACCAGGAGGCCGCCCGAGTAGCCGGGACAGCGGCTTGGCAGATGCGAGTTTTTCATGATCCAGGTGTCCGTGCTGACCTCGCAGCCGCGGCCGCTGACGTCCTGCACGTCACGGCGGACATCACCGGCAACCGCGAACTGGCCAAGGCCGCCGACGCCTACGACCGCGCGGCCCGAGAACCATTCGGCCGTCCACCACCAGTCACGCCGTACGGAAGCGCCCTGCGCGCGGCAGCACGGGCGCTTGCGATCACCAACGTCTGCTGGGGAGATCGACGCGAGCAGAAGCGGGATCTCACGGTTGATCTGCTGTTCCTCATCGCGAACATTGCAGACCTCATCGAATCGGTAGCGGAGCATCGTCTTGCTCAGCAGCGCCTTGCCCAAGCCGATGCCGCACGCCGGGCCGCCGGGCGGCTGCACGTCGTCCGACGGACGGAGCCCCGGCAAGCTACCTCCGTGCCGCCGCAAGTCGCGGAGACCCTTGAAGAGGGGCGGGTGATGGCACGTCTCGTGGCCGAGTCCTTCCCTGTGCCGTTGGTCGACGGGTTGAGGTCCACGGGCACCCGCGCAGCTCGTCCGTCTGAGAGGCCCTCGCATCGAAAGGGTGCACCCAGGCGCTGACCAGGGGTAGGGGCGACTTGCCGATGCGTTCGCAATGGTGGAGTCGTGATCACGGTACGTGCACAATGACGGAGCGTAAACAACGTCATGGAGTGGCAGAGCGTTTGCCTGCCGCTCCCCATCAGGAAGGAAGGGTCATGTCCACGATCAACTCTGGCCCTCCCACAGAGGGTCTGCACCTTCAGGAGTGCACTCATGACCTTCGACCACACCCAGCCCAGTCGTGACGTCCAGACCGATGACGAGACAGAACAGTCCGCCTACGAGTTGGAGGGCGCCGTCCGCGCGCTGAAGCGGGCGGTCGGTCAACCGCAAGGCCTTGCCGGGCCGGCGACCGTCTACGCGGTGCTGGACGCCGTCCACGCAGCCGCCTCCGGCTTCGACCAACTTCTCCTCCAACTCGAACGCTTCCTCATGCGTCAGCACATGGACGGACGACTCGTTCGTGACCACGGTGCGAGCCTCGACGAAGCACTCGATGCCTTCAGTCGCGCCATCCTCCACGCCCGCCACCAGGGCGCGGGATGCAGCGAGGCGGTCGACCAGGCCCGGAGCGCGATCAACCACGTTCACAGCAGCGGTCTGTCGCCCGGAGGCGGCGCGACACCGTCCCCCAACCCCGTCACCGAACCGGCACCTGCGGCCACGCTCCGACGAGCCGAGCCACGAGCGAGACATCCCGAGAACGGGCGGCTGCGCACGAGATGGTTCGGCAACCCGCGGAGAGGGGCTGGAGCGTGAAGCAGATGAGCCAGGACGAGTTGCTCGCCCTCCCCACCACGATCAGCGTGGAAACTGCCGCTCGTGCCATCGGGCTCGGACGAACACGCGCCTACCAGCTCGCCCGACAAGGCCAGTTCCCCTGCAAGGTGATCCGCATCGGCACGAGCTACCGCATCGTGACGGTCGACCTCCGCCGACTCCTCGGCATCGAGCCGAGCTAGCGAGCCGTCCAACGAACGAAGGTCCGGTTCCCTCTCCGGGAGCCGGACCTTCCGCGTTGAGGGCGCAAGATCCGTCACCGTGCTGATCTCCGCCAGAGACGGTCAGACCATGATCACGAAGGTTCGCAGTTGAACCAGGATGCCGCTCAGACGTGCCAGATCCCAGTGACAAATGGGTGACAAATGATCTTGGAAGGTGCTCTCAAGATCGCCCCACAGGGCTCTGACCTGGGGAAATAGGAGAGCGGGCGACGGGAATCGAACCCGCGTAGCCAGTTTGGAAGACTGGGGCTCTACCATTGAGCTACGCCCGCGGGCGGATGGAGAGCCTCGGGGGTCTCGATCGCCAACCCGTAGCGTACAGGGTTTCGGGGACGGGTGGAGACGGTGGTCGGCCGCCGGACGGTCTCCCCGGTCGGGCTGGCGGGATTCGAACCCACGACCCCTGGCACCCAAAGCCAGTGCGCTACCAAACTGCGCTACAGCCCGCACATCACCGCTGATCGCGATGACGGGGAGAAGTCTAGTCCTGATCAGACCCTGGTCGCTCGCCTAGCCGAGGAGGGCACGGGCTTCGGTCGCGGCCGTGGCGATCGCGTGCGGGAGCTTCTCGGGGTGGCGGCCGCCCGCGTTCGCGATCCTGCCCTTGCCGCCGGCGCCGCCGCCCAGCTCTTGGGCGGCGCGGGTCAGGAGGTCGCGTGCCGTGATGTCGAGGTCTGTGCCCACTGCGGCGACCAGTGCGGTTTTGTCGTTGGCGGTGGTGCCAAGGATCACTACGCCGCGCGGGGTGAGGACGTCGGTCGCGATGGTGCGGAGGTCGCTGGGGGTTAGGCCGGGGATCGCTTGGGCCAGGAGCCAACCGTTGGGGTGAGGTTCCTTCTGGGGGGAGAGGTGCTGGGCCTGGACGCGCAGGTTCGTTCTGTGGAGTTCCTCTAGTTCGCGTTGGGTCGCCGTGAGGGTTTCCAGGCGCTGGCGGAGGCGGTCTGGTGCTTCGTTGGGGTGGACGTTCAGGAGTGCCGCCAGTTCGTTGAGCAGGTGCGTCTGCTGGTCGTAGTGGCGGAGGGCGTCGGGGCCGGTGAGCGCTTCGATGCGGCGCAGGCCCGTGCCTATGGACGACTCGCCGACGATGTGGACGGGGCCCGCCTGCGAGCCGTGGCCGACGTGGGTGCCGCCGCACAGTTCGCGGGACGCGTCACCGATGTCGACCACGCGGACGTCGTCGTTGTACTTCTCGCCGAACATCGCCAGCGCTCCTGCCTTTTCCGCCGAGGAGCGGCTGGTTTCCCAGACGCGCACTTCGGGGTCGTCCAGGAGGTAGTCGTTGACGAGGGTCTGGACGGCGACGGTGTCGACGGGGGAGAAGTGCGCGAAGTCGAAGCGCAGGCGGCCTGGTTCGACGCGGGAGCCGCGCTGGGTCGCGTGGTCGCCGAGGAGGCGGCGCAGCATCGCGTGCAGGACGTGGGTCGCGCTGTGGGAGCGCGCGGTGGCCGCGCGCCGGTCGCCGTCGATGGACGCCTCCGCCTCGTCGCCGGGGCGCAGCTCGCCGTCCAGGACGCGGACGGTGTGGACGTGGAGGCCGTCCAGCCCGAGTTGGGTGTCGAGGACGTGCAGGGTCGCGCCGGTGGTGCGGATCGTTCCGGTGTCGCCGACCTGGCCGCCCGACTCCGCGTAGAACGGGCTGCGGGTCAGGATCACGTCGATCTCGTCGCCCTCGTGCGCGCTCGGGAGTTCCCCGCTGGGGCCGAGGAGCGCGGTGATGCGTGTTTCCGCTGTTTCGGTGTGGTGGCCGACGAAGTCCGTGAGGCCGTGGCGCGCGGTGATGCGGCGGTAGTGGTCCTGGCGTGCGACCGCGTCGCCCTTGCGGTCCTGGTTGACCCGGTGCCCCTTGCGGCGCTGCCGGTCGAGGAGTTCGGCGAACTCGTCCTCGTCGACGGTGAGGCCTGCGGAGCGCGCCGCGTCGATGGTCAGGTCGATCGGGAAGCCGTAGGTGTCGTGCAGTTCGAACGCCGTGCGGCCGGAGATCGTGGACGTCGCGCGGCTGATCGCCGTGTCGAGGAGGCGGGTGCCCTGGCGGAGCGTGCGGCCGAACGCCTCTTCCTCGGAGGTGACCACCTGGCGGATGAGGTCCGACTGCGGCGCCAGTTCCGGGTAGGTGCCGACGACGCTGGACGTCAGGTCCGGGAGCGCGGGGTCGATGCCGAGGCGGCGCGCGTGCCGGATCGCGCGGCGCATCAGGCGGCGCAGGACGTAGCCGCGGCCGTCGCGGGCGGGCAGGACGCCGTCCGCGATGAGGAACGCGATCGAGCGGGAGTGCTCGGTGACGACGCGGAAGGACGTCGAGTCGTCGCTTCCGTCGCGGCCGGGGTAGGCGAGCCCCGCCCTTTCCTGGACGAGGTGGAGGGTCGGCGAAAGGAGGTCGGTTTCGCAGACGGTGTCGACGCCCTGCAATATCGCGGCGAGGCGGTCGAGGCCGAGGCCGGTGTCGATGTTCCGCGCCGGGAGTTCGCCCAGGATCGGGTAATCGTCCTTACCCGATCCTTCGCCGCGGAGGTTCTGCATGAAGACCAGGTTCCAGAGTTCCTGGTAGCGCTCGCCGTCCACGGCCGGGCCGCCTTCGCGGCCGAAGGACGGGCCCCGGTCGTAGTGGAGTTCGGACGACGGTCCACACGGGCCCGGTATGCCCATCGACCAGTAGTTGTCCTCCATGCCCAGCCGCTGGATTCGGTCGGACGGGACGCCGATGCGCCGCCACAGGCGGTGCGCTTCGTCGTCGTCGCGGTAGACGGTGACCCAGAGGCGTTCCGGGTCGAGGTTGTAGTGGCGTGTGAACAGTTCCCACGCCCAGGTGATCGCCTCTTCTTTGAAGTAATCGCCGAAGGAGAAGTTGCCGAGCATTTCGAAGAACGTCGCGTGCCGGGTGGTGCGGCCCACGTTCTCGATGTCGGACGTGCGCGCGCACCGCTGCGCCGATACCGCGCGGGGATGCTCGGGCGTGGTCTCGCCGAGGAAGTACGGCTTGAACTGGTTCATGCCCGCGTTCGTCAGCAGCAGCGTCGGATCGGACGGGACGAGCGGGCTCGACGGCACGACGCGGTGGTCGCGTTCCTGGAAGAAGCCGAGAAAGGTCGAGCGGATGTCAGAAGAGCGCATGGGACGGCCTCACGAGGTCGATGGGATGACGGCGCACACCGCCGAGCCGGGCCGGGCACGACTGCTCGTTCCCCAGCTCGGCGCGGCTAGCTCGCCGTCCCACCTCGTGAATGACCATCGCCGCCCACCGTACCTCCGCGGTCTGAGGAGCGGCACATGGTTTTTCGGGTGCGCTGAGCGGCGGACGATCCTACGGTGGCGATGTGTACGCCTATGTGGGGCCGCCGGAGTTGCGGGCGCTGGTCCGTTCCGGAACGGCGGGTGAGCCCGTCAGGTCGGCTTCCGACGTGGAAGCCCAGGACGAGCCGTTCACCTTTGTCGTCACTCTCGACGGGGTTCTGCGCATTGCGCCGCGCCGCAGTGAGCACGTGGTGTGCGCCGGCGGACGCGACGTCCTGGCAGCGGGTGAGATCGCCTTCGATGGCGCGGTGGTCACCGAGGTCAGCAACCAGTCGACCGGGTATTGCCCGGGGGAGGAATCCTGGCCCGCCGTCGCCGCCGCGCTGGACCGCGCGGGGTTTCAGCGGCCCGAGGGATTCACGGCCTTGTTCGTTTTCCGGCATTGCGCCGAATGCGGGGAGCTCAACGTCGTGAAAGACGAGCACTACGTCTGCGTGTTCTGCGACGCGGATCTCACGAGGGACGCCTCCGCGGCGGCGCGTGCGTCGTAGTCGGCGCGTGCGCTGTCGATCTGGTCGATGTGGGTCGCCGCCCACATGACGAGGGTCTCGGCCGCGTCCATCAGGGTGGCGCCGAGCGAGGTGAGGGAGTACTCCACACGGGGCGGCACGACGGGGTACACGGTCCGCGTGACGATGCCGTCGCGTTCGAGGCCGCGCAGCGTGACGGTGAGCATCCGCTGGCTGATGCCCTCGATCTCGCGCTTGAGCTCGGTGAACCGCTTGGTCCCCTCGCCGAGCAGCGCGATCACCTGCAGCGACCACTTGTCGCCGACCCGGTCGAGGATCTCGCGGGCCCGGCACTGGTCCGGGTGGTGCTCCATGGTTCCCTCCAGGTTACCGGGGCAGAAAAAAGTGCCTTCTTGTGCCGACCGCGGGGGTCTCCGCACTATGGGAGCGGTTACCGATCGGAACCGCCTTACCATTCATAACCTAGGAGACACCATGACCGCCGAGCTTGTCGAGGTCCCCGGCTACGTCGCCGGCACCTGGGCCATCGACCCCCTCCACTCCGGCGTCGGCTTCACGATCAGGCACCTGATGGTCAGCAAGGTCCGCGGCCGGTTCGGCACGTTCGAGGGGACGATCGTGACCGGCGACGACCCGCTGGACTCGTCGGTGACCGCGACCATCGACCTCTCCTCCGTCGACACCGGCAACGCCACGCGGGACGAGCACGTCCGGTCCGCCGACTTCCTGGACGTCGCGAAGTACCCAGCGATGACCTACCGCTCCACGGGGGTGCGGCGGGACGGCGACGGCTTCGTCCTGGACGGCGAGCTGACGCTGCGCGGCCTGACCAGGCAGGTCCCGCTGCGGCTGGAGATCGAGGGGTTCGGCCCGGACCCGTTCCGGGAGGACGACCCGTTCAAGGGCGCCCGCGCCGGGTTCACCGCGACGGGCGAGATCAGCCGCCTGGAGTTCGGGGTCGGCGACACCGCCAAGGTCCCGGGCGGCGGCGGCCTCGGGCTGGGGGAGAAGGTCCAGATCATCCTGGAGATCGAGGCCGTCCTGCAGACCGGCTGACCCCCGGCGTCAGCGGCCGGCGAGCAGCCGGGGCAGCGCCTCCAGCGTCGTGATGCGCGGGACGGGCGGCTCGCCCGGCGCGGGGCCGCCGGCGCGGTCGAGCCACACGCCCGTGAGCCCGGCCGCGGCGGCGCCCTGCGCGTCCGTGACGAGCCGGTCCCCGACGTAGGCGGCGCACTCCGGGGGGACGCCGAGGCCCGCGCAGGCCGTCCGGAAGATCGCGGGGTCCGGCTTGGCGGAGCCGGCCTCGCTGGACGCCACGACGTACGGCAGGACGTCCGCCAGGCCGATCGCGCGTATCTTCTTGCGCTGCTGCTCGGCGTCCCCGTTCGTGATCACGCCGAGCCGCAGGCCGCGGGCCGCCAGGACGTCCAGGACGCGCCGCGCCTCGGGGAACGGGCGCCACGCCGCCTCGTACAGCGCCACGTACCGGGCGATCCAGGCGTCGGCGCGGGCGTCGTCCCAGTCGCCGAGACCCAGCTCCGGGGCGAGCCGGAGGATCCGGGCGCGGCGCTGGCCGGTGAAGTCCAGCTCGCCCGCCAGGTACCGGTCGACGGCCTCCTCGGTCAGTTCGTGCCAGCGCCGGACGAGCCACTCCTCGTCCACGTCCGGGAACAGGCGGGCGACCGCCTCGCCCGCCGCGCCTTCGTGGTCGAGGAGCGTCTCGTCGAGGTCGAACAGCACCGCGCTGATCATCGCGTTGTACCGCCCCCGCCGGACCCGTGCGCTGCGGCGAGGACGCGGGCCGCCTCCAGGACGGCCGCGCGGCGGCGCGCCAGGGCGGCGGCCTCGTCGTCCTCGTCCAGGATCAGCCGCCGCAGCTGCGGGACGGCGAAGTTCCACGCGATGAGGCCGAAGACGGTGAACATCAGGTCCCCGACCTCCGGCGAGCCGGCGCCCGGCTCCGCGCTGCCGCCGGCCGCGCCGGCGAAGCGGTCGGCCTTCCGCCGGAACGCCTCGCGCCGCTCGTCCTCGCCCTGGACCTCGCCCCGCGTCTCCAGTGCCTCCCAGAGCAGGAGCCTGATCAGCTCCGGATGCTCCTGGTACCAGTCGAAGAGCCGGCCCACGGACTCGGTCAGGCGGGCGGGATCGATCTCGGTCGTCTTCCCGATCTCCTCCATCGCGGCCCGCACCACGGCGCCGAAAAGCTTCTCCTTGCTGCCGAAGTAGAGGTAGATGGCCTGCTTGTTGGCCCGCGCCTCGGTGGCGATGCGCTCGATCCGGGCGCCCGCGAGCCCGCGCGCGGCGAACTCGGCGGCGGCGGCCTCGAAGATCCGCCGGCGGGTCGCCTCGGCGTCGTAGCCCATGGCCGCAATTAAACCATCCGGTTGACTTGGGCCCGGCCGCGGGATCACACTAAAACAACCAGATGGTTTATTTAGGAGGATCCCATGGCCACGACCGCCGCACCCGTACCGGCGCCCGTCCCCGTCCGCTCGCCGCTCCCGTCGAGCCTGGCCGGACGGACGGCGGTGGTCCTCGGCGGCAGCTCGGGCATCGGCCTGGCCGCCGCCGGGCTGCTCGCCTCGGTCGGCGCGCGCATCCTGCTCGTCGGCCGCGACGAGGAGCGGCTGGAGTCCGCCGTCGCCCGCGTGACCGCCGCCGGAACCGGCGCCCCCGCCGAGGTGCACGGGATGCCCGCCGATGTCACCGACGATGACGCGATGGAGGAGGTGTTCGCACGCGCCGGCGCCGTCGACCACGTCCTGATGACGGCCGGGCACCCCGCGGGAATCGGCCCGGTCACCGAACTCGGCCGGGACGCCGCGCGGGACGCCGTCGCGGCACCGGTGGGGGCGGTCCTCGACATCGTGCGCGCCGCCGTCCCCCGCATGGAGCCGGGCGGCTCGATCACGCTCAGTTCGGGCATCCTCGTGGCCCGCCCGCGTCCGGGCATGGCCGCGCCGGTCGCGGCGGCCGGCGCCGTCGAGACGCTCGCCCGCGCGCTGGCGGTCGAGCTGGCGCCGGCCCGGCTGCGGGCCAACGCGATCCGCTACGGCGCCATCGACACGCCCCTGCTGCGCAGCCGCTACGGAGCCGACGGCGCGGAGGGCGACGCGGCGATCGCCGAGGCGGGCGCCGCCATGCCGCTCGGACGGTTCGGGACGGCCGAGGAGGCCGCCTCCGCCGCCGTGTTCCTGATGGCCAACCCCTACATGAGCGGCGAGGTCCTCACGGTGGACGGCGGCCAGTCCCTCGCCTGAACTCGCCCCACAGGAAAAGGGGCGGGCCCCCGACCGGCGTCCGTCTGGTCGGGGGCCCGGATGTCTCGGCCTGCTGAGGGGCTGGGAGTACCCCTTCCTGCGAACAGCTCAGCCGAGACGGCTCATCGCGCTCAGCCGAGTCCGCCGCGCATCGCGGCGATCAGCTCGCCGTTCGCGGTGTCGCCGCTGAGCTCCCAGAAGAAGGCGCCCGCCAGGCCCTGGTCCTTGGCGAAGGACATCTTCCCCCGGATGGTGGACGGGGTGTCGTAGCTCCACCACTCGCTGCCGCACTTGGCGTAGGCCGTGCCGGCGACGGTGCCGGTGGCGGGGCACTTGCCCTTGAGGACCTTGTAGTCCTCGATGCCGGCCTCGTAGGTGCCGGGCGCGGCGCCGGTGGCGGTGCCGCCGGGCTCGGACTGGGTGACGCCCGTCCAGCCGCGGCCGTAGAAGCCGATGCCGAGCAGCAGCTTGCTCGCCGGGACGCCCTTGGCCCGGAGCTTGGCGATGGTGTCGGTGGAGTTGAACCCGGCGTGCGGGATGCCCGGGTAGGACGTGAGCGGCGAGTGCGGCGCCGTCGGTCCCTTGGCGTCCCAGGCGCCGAAGTAGTCGTAGGTCATCGGGTTGTACCAGTCGACGTACTGGGCGGCGCCCGCGTAGTCGGTCACGTCCATCTTGCCGCCGTCACTGGCGTCGGCGGTGATCGCGGCCGTCACGAGGTTGCCGGAGCCGAACTTGGCCCGCACCGCGCTCATCAGCTTCTTGAACGCGTCCGGCCCGCTGGTGTCGCAGGTCAGCCCGCAGGCGTTCGGGTACTCCCAGTCGATGTCGATGCCGTCGAACACGTCGGCCCAGCGCGGGTCCTCGACCAGGTTGTAGCAGGACTCGGCGAACGCGGCCGGGTTCTGCGCGGCCTGGGTGAAGCCGCCGGACCACGTCCAGCCGCCGAACGACCAGAGGATCTTCAGGTTCGGGTGCAGCTTCTTCAGCTTGCGGAGCTGGTTGAAGCTGCCGCGCAGCGGCTGGTCCCAGGTGTCGGCGACGCCGTCGACGCTCTGGTCGGCGGTGTAGGCCTTCTCGTAGTCGGCGTAGGAGTCGCCGATCGCGCACCGGCCGCCGGTGACGTTGCCGAACGCGTAGTTGATGTGGGTCAGCTTGTCGGCGGAGCCGCTCGTCTGGATGTTCTTGACGTGGTAGTTCCGCTGGTAGACGCCCCACTCGGCGAAGTAGCCGATGACCTTGTCGCCGGCGCCGGGGTTGCCGCCGCCGCCGTCGTCGGTGGTGACCGACACGGAGGCCGAGGCGGGGGAGGTGTTCCCGGCGGCGTCCGTGGCCTTGACGCTGAAGGTGTAGGCGGTCTTGGCGGACAGCCCGCCGACGGTGGTGCTCGTGCCGGTCGTCGAGGCGGCCTTGGTGTTGCCGTTGTAGACGTCGTAGCCCTTCACGCCGACGTTGTCGGTCGAGGCGGTCCAGGACAGCGTCACGCTGGTGGCGGTCTTGCCGGTGACCGTGAGGCCGGACGGGGCGGTCGGGGCCTCGGTGTCGTCGCCGGGGTTGCCCGAGCCGTCGCAGGACGCGCCGTTGACCGTGCAGTTGGTGAACCACCCGGAGCCGCTGCCGCCGAACCCGAAGCTGGCGGTGGCGCCGGCCGCGATCGTGCCGTTCCAGCCCGCGTTGGTGAAGGTGTAGTGGTTCCCGGAGACGGTCTTGGTCGCGTTCCACACGTTGCCGATGGACGTCCCGGACGGCAGGTCCGCTTCGAGCTTCCAGCCGGTGACGGCGGCGCCGCTCCCGTTGGTGATGGTGCAGGTCCCGTCGAAGCCGGTGCCCCAGTCGGAACCCTTCTTGCAGGTGGCGGTGACGGTCCCCGCCGACGACGCCGGTGGCGCCGTGAGCAGGGCGGTGGCCACCGCCAGTGTCGCTGCGCCGGCGAGCGCGATGGCCCGCCGTCCGCCCGGTCTTGACATGATTCTCCGTTCGGTCCGGCCCCCGAATCAAACAGGAATCCCCGCTCAACTCTTAGGAAAGTTTCCTAAGAATTGGGAGGATGGTAACCGGGCGGAACGGCGCGTTCAAGGGCCTGCGGCAACCCCGCGGGCCCCGCCGCGAGTGGTCTAAGCGACTGCCTGGACCCGTACGGTCACCGACCGCGAAAAAGTTCAGCCGGATCCGAACCAGCCCGGCATGTCGAGCCGCCACAGGTCGGCGGGGGTCATGCGGCGCAGGTCGTGCTCCAGGGCCCGGACGCGGTCCGCGCCGAGCGCCCGGACCCAGTCGGCCCGGATCCGCTCGAAGGCCAGCGCGGAGCGGTCGAGCGAGTCGATCCCGCGCGCGGTCAGCCGGACGATCTTGCGCCGGGCGTCCCGCGGGTCGGTGCCGCGCTCGACGTACCCGGCGCGTTCCAGCGACGTGACCATCTTGCCCGCGGCCTGCTTGGACACCCCGAGCCGGTGGCCGAGCTCCACGGCCGTCGTGCCGTCCGGGCCGATGGCCTGGAAGACGAAGCCGTGCATCGGGCGCAGTTCGGGATGCCCCTCGCGCGCCAGTTCGGCGTGCACCTCGTCGACGATCACGCGGAAGGCGAGGAAGAGCCGCAGCGGAAGCTCGAAGCCGGGCGCGTCCGGGGGCCCGCCGCCGGATGCCACACCGTCAGGTGCCGTGCCGTCGCTTGACATGAAAGACAACCTCGTTGACTATATGGACAACCATGTTGTCCAAATCTAGGGGATCAGGACCCGTGACGCTCATCCGCAACGCCGACGGCCGCCGCACCGAGACGCCGAACGGCACCATGACCACGTTCGCGACGCCCACCCAGGGCGGCACCGAGGGCATCGCCGTCTGGCGCGTCGACATGCTCCCCGGCAGGACCGGCCCGCTGCACGCCTTCGACACCGAACAGGTGTGGACGTTCCTGGACGGCGCCGCGACCATCGACCTCGACGGCCGCACGATGGAGGCCGGGCCGGGCGACACCATCGTCCTCGCGGCCGACGTGCCCCGGCAGATGACGACCGGCGACACCGGCTTCACCGCGGTCGTCGCCGCCCACGCCGGCTGCCTCGCCTACGACCCCGACGAGCTGGTGGACGACACCAAGTGCGCGATCGCCCCGCAGGGCGCCGAGCGGATCGTCCCGCCGTGGGCCCGGTAGCCCGCGCCGAGGGGGAGGCTCAGGCGCCCAGGTAGGCGAGGACGGCCAGCACCCGGCGGTTGTCGTCCTCGGACGGCGGCAGCCCGAGCTTGCCGAAGATGCTGTTGGTGTGCTTGCTGATCGCCTTCTCGGTGACGAACAGCTTCGCCGCGATGGCGGCGTTCGAGCGCCCCTCCGCCATCAGCCCGAGCACCTCGCGCTCGCGCGGAGTCAGCCGCTGCAGCGGCTCCTCGCGGGCGTGCCGGGTGAGCAGCTGCGCCACCACGTCCGGGTCGAGGGCGGTGCCGCCGTCCGCGACCCGGCGCACCGCCTCCACGAACACCTTGACGTCGGACACGCGGTCCTTCAGCAGGTAGCCGATGCCGCCGCTGCTGTCGGACAGCAGCTCCCGCGCGTACAGCTGCTCCACGTGCTGCGACAGCACCAGCACCGGCAGGCCGGGGATCTCCTTGCGGGCCTCCAGCGCCGCCCGCAGCCCCTCGTCGGTGAACGTCGGCGGGAGCCGCACGTCCACCACCGCGACGTCCGGGCGGTGCGCGGTCAGCGCCCGCAGCAGCGACGGCCCGTTGTCCACCGCCTCGACGACCTCGAAGCCGAACGCGCCGAGCAGGCGGATCAGCCCGTCCCGGAGGAGGGCGAGATCTTCGGCGATGACAACGCGCACGGCAGCTCCATGGTGACGACGGTCGGCCCGCCGGGCGGGCTCGTCACCGCCATCGTCCCATCGAACGCCGCGAGCCTGCGCTCGATACCGCGCATCCCGCTGCCGGCGGCGGGGTCGGCGCCGCCCGTCCCGTCGTCCCCGACGATCATCAGCAGCCGGCCGCCGGAGTGCTCGACCTGGATCCAGGCCCGCCGCGCGGCGGAGTGCTTGACGACGTTGGCGAGCATCTCCGCGACCGCGAAGTACGCCGCCGACTCGACCGGCGCATCGGCGCGGCCCGGCAGGTCGACGTGGACGTCCACGGGCAGCGGCAGGGTCAGCGCCAGCGCCCGCACCGCCCCGTCCAGCCCGCGCTCGGCCAGCACCGGCGGGTGGATGCCGCGCACCAGGTCGCGCAGCTCCGTCAGCGCCGTCCCGCTCGCCTCCCGCGCCTCCGCGAGCAGCTGCTGCGCGGTCTCCGGGTCGTGCTTCATCATCTCCTCGGCCAGGCCGATGTTCATGCTCAGCGCGACCAGCCGGGCCTGCGCGCCGTCGTGCAGGTCCCGCTCGATGCGGCGCAGCTCGGCGGCCGAGGCGTCCACCGTCTCCGCCCGCGTCTCGGTCAGCCGCCGCACGCGCTCCGCCAGCGCGCTCCGCGTCGGCGCCAGCAGCGACCGGCTGAACTGCGCGTGCGCCTTCAAGATCGCCCCGCCCGCCGGAACCGACAGCACCAGCAGAAGGGCGCCGCCGACGGCCGTCCCCACGTACCCGACCACGCCGAAGTCGTCGAGCATCCAGAACGGGCCCCAGCCGTAGTTCGTCAGCAGCGCGACCCACCACGCCACGAACAAGCCCTCAAGCCCGTACACCGTCATGCCCCCGGCCAGCACCCCGAGCACGAGCGCGACCGGCACGTTCAGCAGCGACCACAGCAGGTCCCGCCACGTCGCCGGATCGCCGAGCACCCACTTCAAGCGCCCGATCGGACCGGACGCCCCGGCCGGCTCCGGCCGGTACGGCTCCGGGATCGACACGCCCTGCCAGTCCGCGGCCAGGGTCCGCTGCAGGTTCGCCACCGCCCGGATCGCCAGCAGCACCGCCGGCGCCAGCACGATCCCCACCCCCAGCGGGATGAAGGCGATCGCCAGCACGGCGAGGATGAACAGCGGGAGGTTCACCGTGTAGGCCAGGACGATCTGGACCACCGAGCGGAGGACGTTGAGGAACGTCCCCCGGGCGATCTCCCTCATCCGGTCGATGAGGCGCTTCCTGCCGTCCACCCGTCCTCCAAGGGATCCGAGGTCCTGGGGCAGCCCGCCGCGCCGGGCTCCCGGTCCCACCATTGTGTCGCCGGACGCCCCGCCGCCCAGTGGGCCTAAGCCCCCGAACCGGGGCGGATCATGGGGGAGTTAGCCCTACCCTCTGGCGGAGTGAGCGGGACGGCCGGTCGCCGACCGGTCCGTCATTCGAGCGGTGACAAGACAACCGGCCCCGTTCCCTGGACAATGCACAGGCGACACCCAGGGGAGAAAGCGAATCCAAGCTGTGACAGCGACCATCAGCCAGACGTCCACCGGCCAGACCACGCCGACCATCACCCAGCGCATCGCCGAGGAGATCGGCGTCCGCGAGGGGCAGGTGCGGGTCGCGGTGGACTTGCTCGACGGCGGGGCGACCGTCCCGTTCATCGCCCGGTACCGCAAGGAGGCCACCGGAACGCTCGACGACGCGCAGCTCCGCGCCGTGGAGGAGCGGCTGCGCTACCTGCGCGAGCTGGACGAGCGGCGCGCCGCCATCCTGGAGTCGGTCGAGTCGCAGGGCAAGCTCACCGACGAGCTCCGCGCCCAGATCATGGCCGCCGAGTCCAAGGCGCGGCTGGAGGACATCTACCTCCCGTACAAGCCCAAGCGGCGCACCAAGGCGCAGATCGCCCGCGAGGCCGGCCTCGAACCGCTCGCCGAGACGCTGCTGGGCGACCCGTCCCGCGACCCGCACGCCGAGGCCGCCGGCTACGTCGACGCCGAGAAGGGCGTCGCGGACGCGGCCGCCGCGCTGGAGGGCGCCCGCGCGATCCTCGTCGAGCGCTTCGCCGAGGACGCCGACCTCATCGGCGCGCTCCGCGAGCGCATGTGGAACCAGGGCCGGATGGTCTCCCGGGTCCGCGAGGGCAAGGAGGAGAGCGGCGCCAAGTTCTCCGACTACTTCGAGTTCGCCGAGCCGTTCGCCAAGCTGCCCTCGCACCGCGTCCTCGCGCTGTTCCGCGGCGAGAAGGAAGAGGTCCTCGACCTCGACCTGGAGCCCGAGGAGGCCGACGACTCCGCGCCGCGCAGCTCCTACGAGGCGGAGATCGCGCGCCGGTTCCAGATCTCCGACCAGGGCCGCCCCGGCGACCCGTGGCTGGCCGACGCCGTCCGCTGGGCCTGGCGCACCCGGATCCTCGTCCACCTCGGCATCGACCTGCGCACCCGGCTGCGGCAGGAGGCCGAGGACGAGGCGGTCCGCGTGTTCGCCGCCAACCTGCGCGACCTGCTGCTCGCCGCGCCCGCCGGCACCCGCGCCACCATGGGCCTGGACCCGGGCCTGCGCACCGGCGTCAAGGTCGCCGTCGTGGACGCCACCGGCAAGGTCGTCGCGACCGACACGATCTACCCGCACGAGCCGCGCCGCAAGTGGGACGAGTCGATCGAGACGCTCGCGCGGCTCGCCCGCGAGCACAAGGTCGACCTCGTCTCGATCGGCAACGGCACCGCGTCGCGGGAGACCGACAAGCTCGCCGCCGAGCTGATCGCCCGGCACCCCGACCTCGGGCTCACCAAGATCATGGTGTCGGAGGCGGGCGCGTCGGTGTACTCGGCGTCGGAGTACGCGGGCCGCGAGCTGCCCGGCATGGACGTCTCGCTGCGCGGCGCGGTGTCCATCGCCCGCCGGCTGCAGGACCCGCTCGCCGAGCTGGTCAAGATCGACCCCAAGTCGATCGGCGTCGGCCAGTACCAGCACGACGTCTCCGAGGTGAAGCTGTCCCGCTCCCTGGACGCCGTCGTCGAGGACTGCGTGAACGCCGTCGGGGTGGACGTCAACACCGCGTCCGCGCCGCTGCTCACCCGCGTGTCCGGCATCGGCGAGGGCCTCGCGGAGAACATCGTCGCGCACCGCGACGCCAACGGGCCGTTCCGCAGCCGCGCCGGGCTGAAGGAGGTGCCCCGCCTCGGGCCGAAGGCGTTCGAGCAGTGCGCGGGCTTCCTGCGCATCCCCGGCGGCGACGACCCGCTGGACGCCTCCAGCGTGCACCCGGAGGCGTACCCCGTCGTCCGCCGGATCCTGGACGCGGCCGGCGATGACATCAAGGGCCTCATCGGCAACACCGCCGCGCTGCGCGCGCTCAAGCCCGGCGACTTCGTCGACGACACGTTCGGGCTGCCGACCGTCACCGACATCCTCGCCGAGCTGGAGAAGCCCGGCCGCGACCCCCGCCCGGCGTTCAAGACCGCCGTGTTCAAGGAGGGCGTCGACAAGCTCTCCGACCTCGAACCCGGGATGCTGCTGGAGGGCGTCGTCACCAACGTCGCCGCGTTCGGCGCGTTCGTCGACGTCGGCGTCCACCAGGACGGGCTCGTGCACATCTCCGCGATGTCCGACAAGTTCGTCGAGGACCCGCGCGACGTCGCCAAGCCCGGCGACATCGTCCGCGTGAAAGTCCTGGACGTCGACCTGCAGCGCAAGCGCATCTCGCTCACCCTCCGCCTGGACGACGAGCCCGGTGGCGGCAAGTCCGGTGGTGGCAAGCAGGGCGGCGGTAAGCAGGGCGGCGGCGCCAAGCAGGGCGGCGGGCGCCAGGGCGGCCCGCGGCAGGGCCGGGAGCAGCAGCGCGACGGCGGCGGGCGGCAGAACCGCGGCGGCCAGAACCAGCGCGGCGGCGGGCGCGGCGGGCAGGGCCGCGGCGGTCAGAACCAGCGCGGCGGCCAGGGAGGCGGCGGCGCCATGGCCGACGCCCTCCGCCGGGCCGGCCTCGACAAGGGCCTCCCGGGCGGCGACTCCAAGCGCCGCTGAGACGAACCGGTCCCCGGCCTCTCAGCGGAGGCCGGGGACCGTCGCGTCCGGAACAGGCCGCCCACCGGCGCGGGCGGGCCGGGGGCTCACTCGTTGAAGCCGCGCCAGCGCCCGTCTGACCCGGTCTCGGTCGGGCTCTGCGGACGGATCGGCCGGCGCGGCGGCGCTCCCTCCCGCGAGGGTCCTTCCTGCGGGGCCTGCGCCTCCGGCCGCTCGTATCCCTCCGGCGGGTTGTACGGGCCCTGGCCGAGCGGGTCCTGCGCGTAGGGGGAGCGCGGCGGCGGCACCGGAGCCCCGTACACCTCGCCGAGCCGCGGCCCGCCCAGCACCGGCCCGCCCAGCACCGGGCCGCCGACCGCCGCCCCGCCGAACGGGTCGCGCGCGGCGGCCGCGTCCTCCCGGGCCGCGGCCCCGCCGGACGCCCCGTCCGGCTCCTCCTCGACCGGCCGGTGCCGGGGGAACTGCAGGACGGCGACCGCGCCCAGCGCCAGCGCGCCGAGCCGCATCGCCGAGCGGGCGGCGTCCTGCGGCCACGGCTCCCCGTACATGAACGAGCCCATCGCCAGCAGGTAGGACTTGGCGGCGACCGTCATGACCGTCGCCACGATCGAGACCCGGCAGCGCTGGAACGCCGTCACCATGATCCCGAACCCGATGCCGGCCGCCACCACCGTCAGGTACGGCCACGGCGTCGCGAGGATGCCGGCTCCGGCGGCGTGCGGGTCGTCGCTCCACCCCTTGATCGCCAGCTCGGCGGTGCCGACCGGGAAGCCGGCGCTGAGCCCGTAGGCGATGCCGGTGACCGGGCGGGCGTGCCGGCCGTCCGGCCGGTAGTCGCCGAGGACCAGGATGAGCACGGGCACCGCCACCGCCGGGGCCACCACGACCGCGATCTTCCACAGCGGGGCGTCCGCCGAGCCGATCGGCTCGTCCCCGCTCAGGGACGCGGTCAGCAGCAGGATCGCCGCGCCGGTCAGCAGCAGGCTCAGCCACTCGCGCGCGGTGAGCCGCTCGCCGAAGAACACGAGCGCGATCAGCAGCAGCGGGACGATGCCGGACATGAAGATCGGCACGGCGGTGGACAGCGGCAGGTTCCGGAGGGCGATGATCTGCAGGGTGAGCCCGCCGAGCACGACCGAGAGCGCGATCAGGAAGATCCAGTTGCTCACGATCGTCCAGATCATGTGCGGGATGCGGTTGCCCCGCAGCGCGGGCATCCGGTCCGCCGCCAGCTTGAACACGGCGAACCCGAGGTAGTAGAGACCGGTCGCACTGAAGGCCGCGGCTATCCCGTTCATCCCGGACGAGTATGGAGGTTCGGGGCACGTATGTCACTGCCTGTGCGGCATCGTTGACAGGTGTTCGCCGGTGTTGCGGGCCTCCGATGTCCGCAGCCGGCGCCGTGACCCCATACACTTGAGCGCGCGAAGGCGCGGAGCCGGCTTTCGGCGTGGCCGCGCCCCTCGAGTTGAGCACGCGTCGAACGCCGCGGCCGAGACAGCGCCCGATCAAGGAGACCAACCCCAGTGAAGACCGATGTCGAGGAGCTGACCCCCACCCGGGTCAAGCTCACCGTCGAGGTTCCGTTCGACGAGCTCAAGCCGAACCTCGACAAGGCGTACAAGGAGATCTCGCAGCAGGTGCGGATCAAGGGCTTCCGGCCCGGCAAGGTCCCCGCCCCGCTGATCGACAAGTACGTCGGCCGGGGTGCGGTCCTGCAGGAGGCCGTCAACGACGCCCTTCCGGAGCTGTACGGCCGCGCCGTCGAGGAGACCGAGATCTTCGTGCTCGGCCAGCCCGACGTCGAGGTGACCGAGCTGGACGACGGCACCCAGTTCGCGTTCACCGCCGAGGTCGACATCCGGCCGAAGTTCGAGGTGCCCGACTACGACGGCCTCGAGGTCGTGGTGGACGACGCCGAGGTCACCGACGAGCAGGTCGAGGAGACCCTCGGCAACCTGCGCGAGCGGTTCGCCTCCCTCACCAATGCCGAGCGCGCCGCCGAGGAGGGCGACTTCGCCTCCATCGACCTGGTCGCCCGCATCGACGGCGAGGAGATCGAGGACGCCTCCACCACCGGCTACTCCTACGAGGTCGGCAGCAACTCGGCCATCGAGGGGCTGGACGAGGCGCTGACCGGCCTGGCCGCCGGCGAGGACGCGACGTTCACCGGCACCCTGGTCGGCGGCGAGCACGCCGGCGAGGAGGCCGAGATCACCGTCACCGTGCAGAGCGTCAAGGTGAAGAACCTGCCCGACCTGGACGACGAGTTCGCCCAGCTCGCCAGCGAGTTCGACACCATCGAGGAGCTGCGCGAGGACGTCCGGACCCGGCTCGGCCGGCAGGTGAAGCTGCAGCAGCTGTCCGAGGCGCGCGACAAGGCCCTCGAGGCGCTGCTGGAGAAGGTCGACATCCCGCTTCCCGAGAAGGTCGTGGAAGAGGAGATCGGCCGCCGCAACCAGCAGCTGGAGCAGCAACTCCAGATGGCCGGCATGACCAAGGAGGACTACCTCAAGGACGAGGAGAAGTCCGCCGAGGAGTTCGACGCCGAGGTCGCCGACGCCGCCCGCCTCGCGGTCAAGGGCGGGTTCGTCCTCGACCAGCTCGCCGTCCAGGAGGAGCTGGGCGTCGAGAACGAGGAGCTGAGCGAGTACGTCGTCACGCAGGCGATGCAGATGGGCGTGCAGCCGCAGCAGCTCGCCGAGTACCTGACGCAGAACAACCAGCTTCCGGCGATCGTCTCCGAGGTGCTGCGCAGCAAGGCGCTGAACCTCGTCGTCGAGCACGTCACCGTCAAGGACGAGTCGGGCAACGAGATCGACGTCGAGGCCGTGCAGCGCGAGCTGAACGGCGAGACGGGCGAGACCGTCCAGGCCGAGGAGGAGGGCGAGGACGCCGCCGCCGCGGAGGAGGCGCCCGCGGAGACCGCTGAGGCCGCCGCTGAGGAGGCCCCGGCCGCCGAGGCGCAGGACGAGAAGGACGCCAAGGACAAGGACGCCTGAGGCTTCTGACGGCTTCGCCCCGCTCCGGGGCGGCCGCACGCCTCCGGGACGTCCCCGGCGCACCGCGGACACGCCCCGCACCCGACCACCGGGTGCGGGGCGTGTCCCGTTCCGGCCGGGGACGGGGCGCCGCGTTGGCGAAGATCGTCCGGAACGCGCGGGACATCCGGCCGCACGCGGGTACGCCCCTGGCGAAAAGGCGGCCCCCCGGGCTTAAGCGGGCCCGGGAGCGCGTTAATGTCCAAGCATCCGAACCGATTAAAAGGACCGGAGGAACACCCGGTGAGCATGCCTCCGACTTTCGACGAGTCGTCGCGGATCCAGGCACGGGTCGCCGAGGCGCCCCTGCTGCCTCTGGGCGACCAGCTGTTCCAGCGGCTGCTGCGCGAGCGCATCGTCTTCCTCGGCCAGCAGGTCGACGACGACATCGCCAACCGCATCTGCGCCGAGCTCCTGCTGCTGTCGGCCGAGGACGGCCGCCGCGACATCACGCTCTACATCAACTCGCCAGGTGGCTCCGTCACCGCCGGCATGGCGATCTACGACATCATGCAGTACGTCCCGAACGACATCGTCACGGTGGGCATGGGCCTCGCCGCGTCGATGGGGCAGTTCCTGCTGTGCGCCGGAACCCGCGGCAAGCGCTACGCCCTGCCGCACGCGCGGATCATGATGCACCAGCCGTCCGGCGGCATCGGCGGCACGGCCTCCGACATCAAGATCCAGGCCGAGCAGATGCTCTACGTGAAGAAGACGCTCGCCGAGAAGATCGCCGTGCACACGGGCCAGGCGCTCGACCAGATCGAGCGCGACTCCGACCGGGACCGCTGGTTCACCGCCGACGAGGCGAAGGACTACGGGTTCGTCGACCACGTGGTGCTCAGTGCCACCCAGGTGCCCTCCGAGGGCACCGTCTCCTGACGACCTGACCACTGATCGGAGGCCCACCATGAGCGACCTGTACCGTCCCGGTTTCGCCGATATCGTCCGGCCGGGCGCCGGCCCGATGCCGGTCGACAACCGCTACATCATTCCGTCGTTCGTCGAGCGCACCACGTACGGGGTCAAGGAGATGAACCCGTACAACAAGCTGTTCGAGGAGCGCATCATCTTCCTCGGCGTGCAGATCGACGACGCCTCCGCGAACGACGTGATGGCCCAGCTGATCACGCTGGAGTCCATCGACCCGGACCGCGACATCAGCATCTACATCAACTCGCCGGGCGGGTCCTTCACCGCCATGACGGCGATCTACGACACGATGCAGTTCGTCAAGCCGGACATCCAGACGGTCTGCATCGGGCAGGCCGCGTCGGCCGCCGCGGTGCTGCTCGCCGCCGGCACGCCCGGCAAGCGGGCCGCGCTGCCCAACTCGCGGATACTGATCCACCAGCCCGCGACCGAGGGCACCTACGGGCAGTCGAGCGACATAGAGATCCAGGCGCGCGAGATCATGCGGATCCGCGAGCTGCTGGAGAGCATCCTGGCCGAGCACAGCGGCCGGAGCATCGACGAAGTGCGCCACGACATCGAGCGCGACAAGATCCTGACGGCGGACGAGGCCAAGGACTACGGCCTCATCGACGACGTCTTCGCCAGCAGGAAGCGGAAAGCCGAGGTAGTGTCGTCCTGAGACGGCACAAGGACGGGAGAGTCCCCGAGCCCGGGCGCCACACTTCCGGGCGAGGGGCTTTCCAAGTCCGTCGGAGGCGGTAACGTCGAGTCCAACGTCGAGAGCCTTCGGGACGCAACCGAGCTGCGCCGCATCCTCCAAGGCGGGCGGCCCCACGAAAAGGAGACAGTTGGGTGGCACGCATCGGCGACGGTGGTGACCTGCTCAAGTGCTCGTTCTGCGGGAAGAGCCAGAAGCAGGTCAAGAAGCTCATCGCGGGTCCGGGCGTGTACATCTGCGACGAGTGCATCGATCTCTGCAACGAGATCATCGAGGAGGAGCTCTCCGAGACCTCCGACCTCAAGTGGGACAACCTGCCCAAGCCGCGGGAGATCTACGAGTTCCTCGACTCCTACGTGATCGGGCAGGAGACGGCGAAGAAGGCGCTCTCCGTCGCCGTCTACAACCACTACAAGCGAATCCAGTCGGGTGACAGCGGCAGAGACGACCCGGTCGAGATCGGCAAGTCGAACATCCTGCTGCTCGGCCCCACCGGATCCGGCAAGACGCTACTCGCGCAGACGCTCGCCAAACTCCTCAACGTCCCGTTCGCGATCGCGGACGCAACGGCGCTGACGGAGGCCGGATACGTCGGGGAGGACGTCGAGAACATCCTCCTCAAACTGATCCAGGCGGCCGACTACGACGTGAAGAAGGCCGAGACCGGGATCATCTACATCGACGAGGTCGACAAGGTCGCGCGCAAGAGCGAGAACCCGTCGATCACCCGGGACGTCTCGGGTGAGGGCGTCCAGCAGGCGCTGCTGAAGATCCTGGAGGGCACCACCGCGAGCGTCCCGCCGCAGGGCGGCCGCAAGCACCCGCACCAGGAGTTCATCCAGATCGACACCACGAACGTGCTGTTCATCTGCGGTGGCGCCTTCGCCGGGCTGGAGAAGATCGTCGAGTCCCGGGTCGGCAAGCAGGGCATGGGGTTCGGCGCGCAGATCCGCTCCAAGTCCGACTTCGAGGAGTCGTCGGCCGTGCTCGGCGACGTGATGCCGGAGGACCTGCTGAAGTTCGGGATGATCCCCGAGTTCATCGGCCGGCTCCCGGTGATCACCTCCGTGCACAACCTGGACCGCGAGGCCCTGATCAACATCCTCACCGAGCCGAAGAACGCGCTGGTGCGCCAGTACCACCGCCTCTTCGAACTCGACGGGGTCGACCTGGAGTTCACCGACGACGCCCTGGAGGCGATCGCCGACCAGGCCATCCTCCGCGGCACCGGCGCCCGCGGCCTGCGCGCCATCATGGAGGAGGTCCTCCTCTCCGTGATGTACGAGGTCCCGAGCCGGCAGGACGTCGCCCGCGTCGTGATCACCCGGGAGGCCGTGCTGGAGCACGTCAACCCGACCCTCGTCCCGCGCGACCGCCCCAAGCGCGAACCGCGCGAGAAGAGCGCGTAGGGCGAGCGAGAGACACCCAGGGACGCCCCCGGTCACACCGACCGGGGGCGTTCCGCCTTTCCGGGGGCGACGGCCCGGACCCGGACGCACGGATACCTGAGGCACGAACACCGGAGGCACGGGCACCGGAGGCACGGACGCTCGGGCGGCCGTGCCTTGGAATGCGGCGGTGCGCGGACGACTCGTCCCGGCGCGCGGGGTTCAGCGGGGGGCGGACTCGCCGAGCCCGGCCTCGCGGGCGAGGACGATGGCCTGGGCGCGGTCGGCGACGTGCAGCTTCATGAAGATGTTCGAGACGTGGTTGCGGACGGTCTTCTGGCTGAGGAAGAGCGTCGCGGCGATCTCGGCGTTGCTGCGGGCCTGCGCGATCAGTTCGAGGACCTCCCGCTCCCGCTCGGTCAGCTGCGGGAACGCGGCCTGCCGCGGGTCGGGCATGTCGGTGAAGTAGGTGAGCACGCGGCGCGCGATCTCCGGGCCGTAGATGGCCTCGCCCGCCGCGACCGCCCGGACGGCGCGCGCGATCTCCTCGGCGCCCGACTCCTTCAGCAGGTAGCCGCGGGCGCCGGCGCGCATCGCCGCGAACACCGAGTCGTCGTCGCGGAACATGGTGAGCACCAGGACGCCGATGCGCGGGCTCGTGCGGGTGATGGTGCGGGTGGCCTCGATGCCGTTGCCGCCGGGCATGTGCAGGTCCATCACGACGACGTCGGGCTGCAGTTCGGCCGCCATCCGCACGGCCTCCGGCCCGTTCTCGGCCTCGCCGACGACCTCGACGCCCAGCGCCTGCAGGAGGCCCTTCAGGCCCTGCCGGAACACCGGGTGGTCGTCGGTGATGAGGACCCGGATGGTCTCCGACATCTACGCCCGCTTTCTCCCGACCGAGGGACGTTGATGATACCCGGCGGCGGTCTCCGCGGCGCCGAGCGGCAGCCGGACCGCGACGAGGGTGCCGCCGCCGCTGCGGGAGGTGATCTCGCAGCTGCCGCCGACCTCGGCGGCCCACTCCCGCATCGCGGCGAGGCCCCGCGCGGGCCGCGGCCGGCCGCCGCCGCGCGCGGCGTCGGTCAGCCCGGGCCCGCTGTCGGCCACCACCAGGTGCAGGTCGGTGTCGCGCTTCAGCCGGACGGACGCGCAGCTCGCCGGCGCGTGCAGCCGGACGTTCGTCAGCGCCTCCTGCGCGATCCGGTACGCGGCCACCTCCACCGCGGCGGGCAGCCCGGCGGGCTCGCCGTCGAACCGGACGTCGACCCGCTCGCAGCAGCCGTCCGCGAACGACTCGATGGCGGCGACGAGGCCGAGGTCGTCCAGCGCGGGCGGCCGCAGCCCGTGCGCGAGGTCGCGGATCTCGCCGACGGCGCTGGCCAGCCGGTCCCGGACGTCGGCGAGCAGCGGGTCGGCCCGCTCCGGCTCGCAGGCGAGCGTGATGCGGGCGGCGTCCAGCGACATGGCGAGGCTGGCGAGGGTCGGCCCGAGCCCGTCGTGCAGGTCGTGCCGCAGCCGCCGCCGCTCCTCCTCCCGGCTGGCGAGGATCCGCTCCCGGGAGCGCTGCAGGTCCGCGGTGAGCCGGCGGAGGTGAGGGATGGTCGCGGCACGTGCCGCCACGGCCCCCGCTGTGAACGCGCCGGCCAGCACGGCGGCGCGTGCCAGTACCGCTCGCATCCCGTCCCTCTCTCTCCGCCCGGTGTCGCGGACCTCAGGGCACCACCTTTTCGGGCGGGGCGACCCGGTGTCAGGTGACCTGTGTCCCGACCTCGGCGGGAAAACGCTCTCAGCCGGACGGACGGGGAGGCGGCCCGCTCCTCCGCGCCCGCGCTCAGTCATCCGGATCCGTGCTCAGTCCTCCACGTCCGCGCGGATGCGGCGCATGACGCTCGGAAGGTCGATGCTCTCGGACGGCTCGCCGATCTGCATGACGATGCCCATGGTGGTCCGGGTGGACCAGGACGCCATGTAGCCGGTGGTGTTCCGCGTCCCCGCGGAGGTGATGATCGAGACCTGGATGGTGGTGGACAGGCCGACGCCGTCACCGCCCGCGTCCGACAGCTTCACCGTGCTGGGCGAGTAGACCGTGTTGTCGATGCCGGTGAAAGCGCTGCTGACGGCGCTGTTGAAGTCCTGCTCGGGGTACTTCAGCCGGTGGTCGCCGGTGCCCCCGACGAACAGGTACTTCTCCTTGCCGAGGCCGTACACCGCGCTGACGGTCCGGTGGACCTTGTAGTCGCTCGCGTCGCTGAGGATCCGGCTCAGCCGGTTCACGGCGTCGTCGGCCTTGGCCTCGGTGGCGGTGTCGCGGCTCATGCCGCCGGCCGACGACGGCGCGGTCAGCGTGTGGGACGTCTGCTGCAGGTAGATGCCGTACCCGCCCGCGCACAGTAGGAGGAACACGACGAAGCCCCCGATCAGGCAGCCGAGGGCCTTGCCGCCGCCCCCGCGGCGCCGCGGCGGCCCGTAGGGCGCCCCCGGGAAGGGCCCGCCGGGCGGCACCGGCCCACCGGGCATGGGCGTACCGGGCATGGGCGGGCCCGGGGGAACGCCGCCGCCGGGCGGAACCGGGGCGCCGGGAGGCGGGGGGACGGGCTGACCTTGAGGGGCGCCGCCGGGCGGGGGAGGGGGGTTCCAACCGCTCAACTTGAGTCCTTTCCAGGAGCCGGAACGGCGAGGCGGCTCGGCGGGGTGCTCGCCGGTGCCGATTGTCGCGCACACGCGCACGTCCCCGGGGCGCCTCACCCCTGTCGTCCCCGTAGAATCGTCAGCCGTGACACAGCCCAGCAGTGAGCGCGGCCAGGGGGCCGCCGCGGACGTCGACCTGCCCACCCAGTACCGACCGGCCGATGTAGAGGGCCGGCTCTACGAGCGGTGGGTATCGGCGGGGCTGTTCACCGCCGACCCCGAGCGCGCGCCGGAGCGTCCCGCGTACTCGATCGTGATCCCGCCGCCGAACGTCACCGGTTCGCTGCACATGGGGCACGCCCTCGACCACTCCATCCAGGACACCCTCGTCCGGCGGCGGCGCATGCAGGGCCACGAGGCGGTGTGGGTGCCGGGCATGGACCATGCCGGCATCGCCACCCAGAACGTGGTGGAGCGCGAGCTGGCCAAGGAGGGCCTGTCGCGCCACGACCTCGGCCGCGAGGCGTTCGTCGAGCGGGTCTGGCAGTGGAAGGCCGAGTCCGGCGGCCGGATCCTCGGGCAGATGCGCCGGCTCGGCGACAGCGTCGACTGGACGCGCGAGGCGTTCACGATGGACGACGACCGCGCCCGCGCCGTCCGGACGATCTTCAAGCGGCTGTTCGACGACGGCCTGATCTACCGCGCTGAGCGCATCATCAACTGGTGCCCGCGCTGCCTGACGGCCCTGTCGGACATCGAGGTCGAGCACGAGGAGGTCGACGGCGAGCTGGTCTCGATCCGGTACGGCTCCGGCGAGGACGAGCTGGTCGTCGCGACCACCCGGGCGGAGACGATGCTCGGCGACACCGCCGTGGCCGTCCACCCGGACGACGAGCGCTACGCGCACATGGTCGGGCGGGAGATCGAGCTTCCGCTGACCGGCCGCCGCATCCCGGTCGTCGCGGACGCGCACGTGGACCCCGCATTCGGGACGGGCGCGGTCAAGGTGACCCCGGCGCACGACCCGAACGACTTCGAGATCGGCCGCCGGCACGACCTGGCGTCGATGTCGGTGATGGACGAGCGCGGCGTCGTCACCGCGTCCGGCCCGTTCGAGGGCCTCGACCGGTTCGAGGCGCGCCCGGCGGTCGTCGCGGCGCTGCGCGAGCAGGGCCGGATCGTCCAGGAGGTCCGCCCCTACAAGCACTCGGTCGGGCACTGCCAGCGCTGCTCCACGGTCGTCGAGCCGCGCGTGTCGCTGCAGTGGTTCGTGAAGGTGGAGTCGCTGGCGCGGGCCGCCGGCGACGCCGTCCGCGACGGCCGCGTGGCGATCCACCCGCCGGAGATGGCGTCCCGCTACTTCGAGTGGGTCGACAACATGCACGACTGGTGCATCAGCCGGCAGCTGTGGTGGGGGCACCGCATCCCGGTCTGGTACGGGCCGGACGGCGAGGTCGCGTGCCCGGGCCCGGACGAGGAGCCGCCCGCCGGCTGGACGCAGGACGGCGACGTCCTCGACACCTGGTTCTCCTCGGCGCTGTGGCCGTTCTCCACGCTCGGCTGGCCTGACAAGACGCCCGAGCTGCAGCGGTTCTACCCGACGTCGGTGCTGGTGACGGGCTACGACATCCTGTTCTTCTGGGTCGCCCGCATGATGATGTTCGGCCTGTACGCGATGGACGGCGTCCAGCCGTTCCACACCATCGCCCTGCACGGCATGGTCCGCGACCAGTACGGCAAGAAGATGTCCAAGTCGTTCGGGAACGTCATCGACCCGCTCGACTGGGTGGACGCGTACGGCGCCGACGCGACCCGCTTCACGCTGCTGCGCGGCGCGAACCCGGGCGGCGACGTCCCGGTGGCCGAGCAGTGGGCGCAGGGCTCGCGCAACTTCTGCAACAAGCTGTGGAACGCGACGCGGTTCGCGCTCATCAACGGCGCGCACGTCCGCGGCGACATGCCCGCCGAGGTGACGACCGTCGACGCGTGGATCCTGTCGCGCCTCCAGACGGTCATCGCCGAGGTCGACGAGCACCTGGAGTCCTACGACTTCGCGAAGGCGTGCGAGGCGCTCTACCACTTCGCGTGGGACGAGGTCTGCGACTGGTACGTGGAGCTCGCCAAGGTGCAGCTCGCCGACGAGCGGGCCGAGGCGACGCGGCGCGTCCTCGGCGAGGTCCTCGACAAGCTGCTGCGGCTGCTGCACCCGGTCATCCCGTTCGTGACCGAGGAGCTGTGGACGTCCCTGACCGGCGGCGGCACGATCGTCACCGCGCCGTGGCCGGCCGCCGAGCCCGCCCGCGCCGACCGGGCGGCCGAGGCCGAGATCGAGTCGCTGCAGCGGCTCGTGACGGAGGTCCGCCGGTTCCGCGCCGACCAGGGCCTGAAGCCGGGCCAGCGGGTCGCGGCGGCGCTGGAGTGGGGCGGGTCGCCGCTGGCCGCGCACGAGGAGGGCGTGCGCGCGCTGTTGCGCCTCACCGCGCCCGGCGACGGGTTCGCCGCGACCGCGTCCCTGCCCGTCGAGGGCGTCGCGGTACGGCTCGACACCGCCGGCGCGATCGACGTCGCCGCCGAGCGCAAGCGCCTGGAGAAGGACCTCGCGGCCGCCCGCAAGGAGGTCGAGCAGGCGCGGCGCAAGCTCGGCAACGAGGCGTTCATGGCGAAGGCGCCCGAGGCCGTCGTCGCGAAGAACCGCGACCGGCTCGCCCAGGCGGAGGCCGACATCACCCGGCTGGAGTCGCAGCTGGCGGCGCTGCCCGCGGGCTGACGCGCGAACCCCGGAAGCGAACGGACGCGACCGCGCGAACCGTCGGCGCGGCGGGCCCGCCGCCGTTACGATCCGGGTGGGCCTGCGGGCTTTTGGTGCTAGGTGAACCATCAGGAGTGCAATGGCGGAGTCACCCCGCTGGTCCGGTTCCCGGAGCGGAGCGCAAGCGGAGCGTAGGGAGCCGGACCGGCTGCTCTCTGAGGGGGGTGTGGGGGTTCCCCCCACAGTGGGTCAGTCCGGTTCCCGGAGCGGAGCGCATGCGGAGCGTAGGGAGCCGGACCGGCTGCTCTCTGAGGGGGGTGTGGGGGTTTCCCCCACTGAGGGTCAGTCCGGTTCCCGGAGCGGAGCGCATGCGGAGCGTAGGGAGCCGGACCGGCCGGTCTCTGAGGGGGGTGCGGGTGTTCCCCCCGCCGAGGGCCAGCCCGGCATGCCGGACTACATGTCCGGCGATGAGGCGGACTCGGCTCGGGGCGGCGCCGAAGGAGTCGCGCAAGGGGGCGCCGATCCGGCGCCTTGGGGCGGGAAGCGCCCGTGGTGGTCGGCCGACTCCGGCGGGACGGGGCCGCTGTCGTCGCTGGGCACGGGCGGGCACCCGATGGTGGGCGGTTCGGGCGCCTTCCCGCGGGTGGGCACCGGCGGGCATCCCGTGGTCGGCACCGGCGGGCACCCCGCCGTGGGCACCGGTGGGCATCCCGCCGTCGGTACCGGCGGCCATCCGGTGGTCAGGGACGGCACCGGCCCGCTGCCGCCCGTCCCCGCCGCACCGGCCGCCGGACGGCGGCGGCGCGTCCCCCGGCTGCTGCTCGTCGCCGGCGCCGCCGTGGTCGCCGGGGTCGCGCTGATGGCGGGGGCGCTGGCGTTCCGGACGGGCGGCGGCGGCGTGCAGGACGCGCCCACGGCGGCGCTCCCCGCGCCCAAGAAGGTGATCACGGCGGGCGCGGCGGCCGGCGGGCTGCACAAGGACGCGCTGACGGCGCCGCAGGCGAGCGCGGCGTACCCGTTCGTCGCGCGCGCCGTCGAGGCGGGCGGCGTCCCGGCCGCGCAGCACGGCACGGCCGTCTACACCGCGGAGCCAGTGCGAAAGCTGAACGTCCTGTTCATGGGCGGGACGGGCGCGGTCGGCGATCCGGCGGCGTTCCTGCGCAAGACGCGTCCCACCACGTTCATCTGGGGCCAGGACGTCCCGTTGGGCGGCAAGGGCGCGAAGGCGTTCTGCGGCACGTTCGCCGTGCTGGCCGAGACCCACACCTACTGCGCGTGGGCGACCCGGGACTCTTACGGCATCGTCGCGGCGAACCGTCCGACGGTGAACCCGCAGTTCCCGCTGATGACCGACGTGATGGGGCGCATCAGGAAGGACGTCGAGAAGCCGAAGTGACGAAGAGCCGCTCGGTGTCGGCGCCGAGGACGTCCAGCACGCGCCCGGTGAAGTAGCCGGTGCCGAGGACGGCGACGCGGTGCCCGAGCGTCGCCAGCGACTCCGGCGTGATCGCGTCGGCGTCGACGACGTCCCAGCCGTCCGGTAGCGGGCGGGTGAAGCGCAGGTGCGGCAGCGGCAGCCGGACGAACGTCACGGGCAGGCCGACCAGCGCGGCGACGGCGCCGTCCAGGTCCTTGTGGTCGGGGAGGCAGACGACGGCGTGGTCGACCGTGCCCCAGGCGTCCCGCGCGGCGGCCAGCGCGGCGGTGACCCCGGCGCCGTCGATGGCGGCGTCGACGAGCACCTCCGTCGCGGACCCCGGCACCGCGTGCCGGGACATCCGCCCGGGGAGGACGACCGACGCCAGCACCTCGCGCAGCGCCGCCGCCGGGGGTTCGGCGGCGCCCGGCAGGCGGCGGGCGGCGGCGACGCCGAGTTCGGCTCCGGCGCGTCCGAGGCCGGCGGGCAGCAGGTCGGCGGGCAGGCCCGCGCCGCCGGGGCCGACGACCTCCACGCCCCGCAGCACCTCGGCGACCGGTGCGGACTGCGGCGCCGACAGCACGACCGTCCCCGGCGCCGCCACGCCGAGCTTCTCGCGGGCGATCTCGGCCTCGGTGTCGCCGAGGACGCCGGCGTGCTCCAGGAAGACCGGGGTGATCGCGGCGACGTCCGGCGGGAACAGGGCGACCTCGTCCGACCGCCCGCCCATGCCGGCCTCCAGGACGAGCGCGTCCGCGCCCGCCCGGCGCGCGTGCAGGACGCCGGCGAGCAGGAAGAGCCCGGACGGCGAGAGGTACCCGTCCGAGGGCGGCGGGAGCGCGCGGACGGCCGTATCGAGGTCGGCAGCGAGAATGGCCAGTTCCTCGCTGGAAACGGCGCGTCCGTCGATCCGGATCCGGTCGCGATCGGTGCGGAGGCCGGGGCTGGTGACGGTGCACACGCGAAAGCCGGCGGCGGCGAGAAAGGCCGAGGCATAAGTCGCCGCCGTGCCCTTCCCCTTGGAGCCGACGACCGTCAGGACGGGCGCGGACGGGCCCAGGACGCCCAGGGCCCCGGCGAGGGCGCGGGCCCGCTCGACGTCGCGGGTCTCGCCCGGAGCGCGGCGCTCCCATTCCCGGAAGAACACGTCCACTCCTCCAGTGTGGGCCCGGACGGAGTGCGGCGCGCCGCCGAGTAGGCTCGAGCCGTGAGTCAGCGAACCGAACCGGCCGGCTACCGGGCGACCGTCGCCGCGATCATGGCGCGCGGGGTCGAGTGGGAGATCGACCCCACCCTCGACCGCGTCCGCGACCTGGTCGACGTCCTGGGGGAGCCGCACCGCGCGTACCCGGTGATCCACATCGCCGGGACGAACGGCAAGACCAGCACCGCCCGGCTCATCGAGGCGCTGCTGCGCGAGCGCGGCCTGCGGACCGGCCTGTACACCAGCCCCGAGCTGACCACGCTGCGCGAGCGCATCGCGATCGACGGGGAGCCGATCGGCGAGGAGCGCTTCGTCGCGGCCTTCGAGGACGTCCTGCCCTACGTCGAGCTGGTCGACGGCAAGCACCCGTCCCGGCTGTCGTTCTTCGAGGTGCTGACCGCGATGGCGTTCGCCGCGTTCGCGGACGCGCCGGTCGACGTGGCCGTGGTCGAGACCGGCATGGGCGGCGCCTGGGACGCCACGAACGTCGCGGACGGCGTGGTCGCCGTGCTCACCCCGATCGGGCTCGACCACACCCGCTACCTCGGCGACACGCTGGAGGAGATCGCCGGCGAGAAGGCCGGGATCATCAAGCCGGGCGCGGTCGCGGTGCTGGCGCAGCAGCCGGTCGAGGCGGCCGAGGTGCTGCTGCGCCGGGTCGCGGAGATCGGCGCGACCGCGGCGCGCGAGGGCATCGAGTACGGGGTGCTGAGCCGCGACGTCGCGGTCGGCGGCCAGCAACTCCGGCTCCAGGGCCTGCACGGCGTCTACGACGAGATCTTCCTGCCGCTGTTCGGCGAGCACCAGGCGGGCAACGCCGCGACGGCCCTGGCCGCCGTGGAGGCGTTCGCGGGCGGCGCGCCGACCCGCGGGGAGGCCAACCTGGAGGCCGCGACCCGCATCGCGGCGGGCGAGGCCTACCTCGGCGGCGAGGAGGGGCAGCTCGACCCGTCGCTGGTGCGCAGCGGCTTCGCCCAGTCGGCCTCGCCGGGCCGGCTGGAGGTCGCGCGGACGGGCCCGACCGTCCTGCTGGACGCCGCGCACAACCCGGCCGGGATGGCAGCGACGGTGCAGACCGTCACCGAGTCGTTCGGCTTCACCCGGCTCGCCGGGGTGCTCGCCATCTCCGCCGACAAGGACGTCGCGGGCGTGCTGGACCAGCTCGAACCCGTGCTGACCGAGCTGGTGGTGACCCGCAACTCCTCGCCGCGCTCGATGCCGCCCGAGGAGCTGGCCGAGATCGCCGAGGGCATCTTCGGCCCCGAGCGCGTCCATGTCGCCGAGCGGCTGGACGACGCGATCGACCGGGCGATCGGCCTCGCCGAGGAGACCGGCGAGTACCGGGGCGCCGGAGTTCTGATCACCGGGTCGGTGGTCACCGCGGGCGACGCCCGCACACTGCTGCGCGTCGCGGAGGGACGGTCATGAGCACCCAGGTCGCGGACAACCCGGCGCGCAGGCTGTTCGCCACCGTGCTGGCCTGCGAGGCGATCGTGATCGCGCTGGCGATCCCGGTGGCCGTGGCGGTGCTGGACGTGGACGGCGCGGTCGCCGGCGGCGTGTGCGGGAGCCTCGCGCTCGCCTGCCTGGTGCTGGCGGGGCTGCTGCGCCGCCCGTGGGCGGTTCCGGCGGGCACCGTGCTGCAGGTGCTGCTCATCGCGACCGGGTTCATGGTGCCGGTCATGTTCTTCCTCGGCGTCGTTTTCGGGGCGCTCTGGTGGACGGCCATTTGGCTGGGACGCAAGGCGGCGAGCGCGCAGCCGCGCTAAGTTCTGCGGGGACGGCAGCCACTCATCCCGCCGAATACCGCGAATTAGATTAATCGTCCCAATTTGGACATCCTTCCTTTTTCGGAAATGCGCGCTGCGGCGGATGACGACCTCCGAAGGAGCAGGCCGTGTCCGGCAACGCACTGTCCGGCGACGCAGCGCACCCGCCTCCCGCCCCGCCCCTGACGGCCGAGCACCCCGCCGCGCCCGGTGCCGCGCCCGGTGCCCCCGCCGCGGCCGGTGCCCCCGCCGAACGCGCGGGGCGCCGCAGGCTGGCGGGGCTCGGCGCGCTGCTGCTGACCGGCACCGCGCTGCCCGCCGCCGTGCTGACCGTGCCCGACGCCTCCGCGGACGTGCTGCCCGCCGCGCTGGGCGACCTCGGCCTCGGCGACTCCGGCGTCCCCCGGCTGCTGCAGGCCACCGGCCTGTCGCTGCCCGCGCTGCTGCTCGCCGTGCCGCTCGCCGCCGCGGCCGCCCGCCGGTTCCCCGCGTGGACGGTCCTCGCGACCGGCCTGGCCGTGCTGCTGGCCGGTCTCGGCGCCGCCCGCGCGGTCCCGTCGCTGCCGCTGATCGCCTTGGCCCGCACGGCCCAGGGCGCCGGTGCCGGCATCGTCCTGCCCGCCTCGCTCGTGCTCGTCTTGGAGCGCCGCGACCGGCGACTCACCGCCGTCTGGGCGGGCGTGCTCGCGGGCATGCTCGTCCTGGCGATGCCGCTGGCGCTGGCGGCCGCCCCCGGCCCAGTCGGCGCGGTGGGAGCCGGCTGGCGTGCCGCCCTCGCGCCGTTCCCCTGGTTCGCCGTCGCCGCCGTCGGCGCCGCGCTACTGCGCCCGCTCCTGCGAGGCCGCGTCCGGTGGGCGCTGCCCACGGGCGGGCACGGCGAACGCAGCCTGCTCCTCCTGCCGCTGGCCCCGGCGGCCGGTTTCGGGTTCCTCGCCGTCGCCGCCGCCCACGAATGGTCGCCCGGCGCGCGGGTCGTGCTCGCGGGCCTCGCCGTGCCCGCCCTGCTCGGGCTCGCCGCCGCCGCCGGGCGGCGCGCTCCGGCGGGCAGCCCGCACGGCTGCGCCATCGCCATGATCGCCGTCGGCCTGCTCGGCTACCCGGTCGCCGCGCCGCTGGCCGGCCTCGCCGCCGCCACCGCCCACGCGCGCGGCGCCGGCGTCCCGCTGCTCCCGTTCGCCGCGGCGGCCGCCGCCGCGTTGGCCGCCGCGCTCGCCGCGACCCGCGCGTCCGCCCGCGGCGCGGTGCCCGCCGGGTTCCTGCTGCTGGTCCTGGCACTTCCGCTCGGCCTCGCCGTCGACATCGGCGCGGGGCCCGGCGGGCAGTGGGCGCTGCTGATCCCGCTCGTCCCGCTCGGCGCCGGCGCCGGGCTGGCCCTCGCCGCCTCGCTGCGCGGCGCGGCACCCGGCGCGGCCCTGTTCGGCCTGTCGCTGTGCTTCCCCGCCGTGCTCGCCGGGCAGCTCCTCGTCCTGTCCCTGCAGGCGGCGCGGCTGGGACGGGCCCGTCCGGCGACCGGCGCCGAGCAGGTCCACGCCCTGCTGGCCGGCTACCACGACTGGCTCATCGCCGCCGGAATGGCGGCCGTGCCGCTCGCCGCCGCCACCGCCGTCGCGGCGGCGCGCCGCCGTAATGCCGCTTCCGGCCCGCGGGGCGGGTAGTATTCGCGCGCTTACCGAAACCGAAAATTCCGCAAGGAGAACCACTCGTGTCCGAGCGCACTCTCGTCCTGGTCAAGCCCGACGGCGTCCGCCGCGGTGTCATCGGCGAGGTCATCTCCCGGATCGAGCGCAAGGGCCTGAAGCTCGTCGCGCTGGAACTGCGCACCCTCGCCCGCGAGACCGCCGAGTCCCACTATGAGGAGCACGCGAGCAAGCCGTTCTTCGGCGAGCTGGTCGAGTTCATCACCGGCGGCCCGCTCGTCGCCATGGTCGTCGAGGGCCCGCGCGCCATCGAGGCGTTCCGCTCGCTGGCCGGCGCCACCGACCCGGTCAGCGCCGCCCCCGGGACCATCCGCGGCGACTTCGCCCTGGAGATCGGCGAGAACATCGTGCACGGCTCCGACTCCACCTACTCCGCCGAGCGCGAGATCAAGCTCTTCTTCCCCGAACTGGGCTGAGAGGCGCCAGCGAGGGCGCCGTTCGAGCGCGGGCCGGATCTTCCGGCCCGCGTCTTCTTTAGCGAAAACCGAGCTGGTCAGGACGCGTTTTTTCCGCGACGCGCGGCGGCGGGGTGACTGCCCGCGGACGGGGGCGCACGTTACGATGGACGCGCCGCTATACACGCCCGTCAATCATGAAGGGCTCCCTTTCTTCATGGGTAACAAGCTGTCGTTTCTTGGCCGGGACATGGCCGTCGATCTTGGTACCGCCAACACACTGGTGTACGTGCGCGGGCGTGGCATCGTCCTGAACGAACCCTCCGTGGTGGCGATCAATACCAACACCGGAAAGATCGTCGCGGTGGGCATCGAGGCGAAGCGGATGATCGGCCGCACGCCCGGCAACATCGTGGCCGTCCGCCCGCTGAAGGACGGCGTCATCGCCGACTTCGACGTCACCGAGCGCATGCTGCGCTACTTCATCCAGAAGGTCCACAAGCGCCGGCACTTCGCCAAGCCGCGGATCGTGGTGGCCGTGCCGAGCGGGATCACCGGGGTGGAGCAGCGCGCGGTGAAGGAGGCCGGCTACCAGGCCGGCGCCCGCCGCGTGTACATCATCGAGGAGCCGATGGCCGCCGCGATCGGCGCCGGGCTGCCCGTCTACGAGCCGACCGGCAACATGGTCGTCGACATAGGAGGCGGCACCACCGAGGTCGCGATCATCTCCCTCGGCGGCATCGTCACCAGCCAGTCCGTCCGCGTCGGCGGCGACGAACTCGACCAGGCGGTGATCTCCTTCTCCAAGAAGGAATACTCGCTGATGCTCGGGGAACGGACCGCCGAGGAGATCAAGATGGCCATCGGTTCGGCCTATCCCGGCGGCGACGAGGAGCCGCACGCCGAGATCCGGGGCCGCGACCTCGTGAGCGGGCTGCCGAAGACCGTCGTGATCTCCGCCGAGGAGGTGCGGCGGGCGATCGAGGAACCGGTCAACGCCGTGGTGGACGCGGTGAAGACCACGCTGGACAAGTGCCCGCCCGAGCTGTCGGGCGACATCATGGACCGCGGGATCGCGCTCACCGGCGGCGGCGCGCTGCTGAAGAACCTCGACGAACGGCTCCGCGAGGAGACCGGGATGCCCATCCACCTGGTGGACAACCCGCTCGACTCGGTGGTGCTCGGCACCGGCAAGTGCGTCGAGGACTTCGAGTCGCTCCGCCAGGTCCTCGTGCCGGAGCCGCGGCATTGATCGGACGGGTCCGCCCGCCGTAGGACGGGTTCGCCCGCCATTGGCAGTGCACCCGGGGGACTGAGGAAACCGGAGGTCGGTGCGTGAAGGACACCCGGCGCACCCGCATGGTGCTCGGCGGGCTGCTCGTCGTGGCGCTCACGATGATCACTGTGGACTACCGCGGTGGCGCGCAGTCGCCGCTGCGCGGACTGCGCGACCTGGGCGCGAGCGTGTTCGGGCCGGTCGAGCGGGCGTCCGCGTCCGTCGTCCGCCCGGTGGGCGACACCTTCGACACGATCACCGACGCGCCCGGCGAGCGGCGCCGCGCCGACCAGCTGGCGCGGCAGAACCAGCGGCTGCGCGAGCAGCTGCGCTCCGCCCGGCTCGACACGGAGCGGTCCGCGCAGCTGCAGCGGCTGCTCGGCACCGCGGGAATGGGCGGCTACACGATCCACGCCGCGCAGGTGATCTCCGCCGGGCAGGGCTTCGAGGACACCGTCACCATCGACGTCGGCAGCCGCAGCGGCATCAAGCCCGACATGACCGTGATCAGCGCCGCCGGGCTCGTCGGCCGGGTCACCCGGGTCGGGCCCGCGACCTCGACCGTGCTGCTCGCCACCGACCAGACCTCCTCCATCGGCTCCCGGCTGGAGGCGTCCAAGGAGATCGGCATCACCCAGGGCCGGGGCCGCCGCGGCCTCGGCGGGGGCGGCGCCACGCCGCTGCGCTTCCAGCTGCTGGACGCCTCCGCGCCGATCCAGGTCGGCCAGCGGATCGTGACGCTCGGGTCGCAGGGCCAGCGCCCGTACGTGCCCGGCGTCCCGATCGGCGAGGTCGCCCGCATCGAGAAGTCCACCAGCGGGCTGACCCGCACCGCCTACGTCCGGCCGTTCGTGAAGTTCACCAGCCTGGACGTCGTCGCCGTCGTGGTCGCCCCGCCGAAGACCGACCCGCGGGACGCGGTGCTCCCGCCGAAGCCGAAACCGCCGGTGACCCCCACCCCGCCCCCCAGCAAGAGCCCGAAGGCGACCAAGAGCCCGAAGGCGCGCGAGAGCGGCGACGCGCGGCCGAGCGGCTCCGCGAGCCCGTCCACAGAACCGAGCGCGGGGGACTGAACGTTGCTGAACCCACCCGAGGCGTCGCCGGCCGGCCGCAGCGCGGTGGCCGCGGTGGTGATCGCCGTGACGCTGATCCTGCAGGTGTCGGTGGCGAACCGGCTGCCGCTGCCCGGCGGCGTGCAGCCCGACCTGGTGCTGCTGGCCGTCGTGGCGCTGGCGCTGGTCGCCGGGTCGATGACCGGCATGGTCACCGGGTTCCTCGCCGGCCTCGCCGCCGACATCATCCCGCCCGCCGACCACACCATCGGCCGGTACGCGCTCGTCTACTGCCTCATCGGCTACCTGTGCGGCGTCGCGTCCGCCGAGATGGACCGCCAGTCCGTCGTCCCGTTCTTCGCCGTCGCCGCCGGCGCCCTCGCCGGGACCGTGCTGTACGCGGCGACCGGGATGATCCTCGGCGACCCGCGCGCCGAGTGGGGGACCGTGTCGCGCATGGTCCCGCTGCAGGTCCTCTACGACATCATCGCCAGCCCGTTCGTCGTCTGGGCGGTGCTGCGCGCCACCAGACGCTACGAGAGCGGCGAGCGGTCGCGCGGCGACGGCCTCGCCGTGCCCGCCGCCCGGTACCGCGCGATGTCCGGGCGGGGCGGGGCCCTGTGAACCCCAGGACCCATTTCCGCCTCGTCGTCCTGTACGTGCTCGTCGGCGCGCTGCTGCTCGTCCTGGTCGGTCGCATGTGGACGCTGCAGGTGCTGGAGGGCGAGCACTACCGGGGCATCGCCGCCCAGAACCGCACCCGCGACATCGTCGTCCCCGCCGTCCGCGGCGTGATCATGGACGACCGGGGCAAGCCGCTCGTCCGCAACCGCAGCGCGCTCGTCGTGTCGGTCAACCGCACCACGCTGTCGCGGCAGAAGGACGGCGGCGAGGCCGTCCTGAAGCGGCTCGCCGCCGTCCTCGGGACGAGCCACGACGAGATGTCCAAGCGGATCCGGCTGTGCTCGCCGACCGTCAAGCGGCCCTGCTGGCCCGGCTCCCCGTACCAGCCGATCCCCGTCGAGGACCACGTCGACCCGAAGCGCGCCCTCCAGATCATGGAGCGGCAGGAGGACTTCCCCGGCGTCACCGCGCAGATCCAGGCCGTCCGCGAGTACCCGGAGCCGGACGGGGCGAGCGCCGCGCAGGTCCTCGGCTACCTCCAGCCCGTCACGCAGGAGGAGCTGGACAAGCGCAAGGGCCTGAAGGTCACCGGGTACAGCGGCGTCGACCTCGTCGGGCGCGCCGGGCTGGAGGCGCAGTACGACGCGGTGCTGAGCGGCGAGCCCGGGTTCCGCCGGGTCCTCGTCGACAGCCAGGGGCGCGTCACCGGCACCGCGGAGGAGCAGCAGGCGGTGGCCGGCAACAACCTCGTCACCAGTATCGACGCCGGGGTGCAGGGCGCGGCGGAGAAGGCGCTCAAGCACGCGATCGACAACGCGCGCAGGGGCGGCCACCCGGCCGACGCCGGCGCCGCGGTCGTGATGGACGTCCGCACCGGCCGCATGGTCGCGATGGCCAGCTACCCGACCTACGACCCGTCGATCTGGACCGGCGGCATCTCGCAGGAGAAGTACGACGCGCTGCTCGGCAAGAAGAACGGCGAGCCGCTGATCTCCCGGGTCACCCAGGGCCAGTTCGCCCCCGGCTCCACCTTCAAGATCTCCTCGGTGTCCGCCGCCGTGAAGGAGGGGGCCAGCCTGAAGGGCATCTACCCGTGCCCCGGCTCCTACAACGTCGGGAACCGCGCGTTCAGCAACGCCGGAGGCACCGGGTACGGCCCGATGACGCTGCACACCGCGCTGGTGAAGTCGTGCGACACGGTGTTCTACCGGTTCGCCTACCTGGAGTGGCAGCGCGACGGCGGCATGCACCCGAAGAAGAACGTCACCGACTCGATGGTGGACATGGCCCGCGAGTACGGCTTCGGGACCAGGACCGGCATCGACCTCCCCAGCGAGAGCAGCGGCCGCATCCCGGACCGCAAGTGGAAGAAGGACTACTGGGAGGCCACCAAGGCCGGCAACTGCAAGGGCGCCAAGGAGGGCTACCCGCAGGTCGCGAAGACCGACCCGGCGCGCGCCGCCTACCTGAAGGCGGTCGCGACGGAGAACTGCACCGAGGGGTACGTGTGGCGGCCCGGTGACGCGGCGAACTTCTCGGTCGGGCAGGGCAACGTCCTCGTGACGCCGCTCCAGCTGGTCCGCGCGTACGCGGCGGTCGCCAACGGCGGCAAGCTCGTCGTGCCGCGGCTCGGGGTCGCGGTCGTGCGGCCGGACGGCACGGTCGTCCGCCGGATCGAGGCCCCGGAGCCGAAGAAGCTGCCGGTCGACCCGAAGGTGCTGAAGTACATCCGCGACGCCCTCGCCGACGTGACCAAGGACGGCACCGCGGCGGGCGCTTTCAACGGGTTCGACTTCAAGCGCGTCGACGTGGGCGGCAAGACCGGTACCGCGGAGGTCTACGGCAAGCAGGACTCCTCCTGGTTCGCCTCGTTCGGCCCGGTGAAGGACCCGCGCTTCGCGGTCGTCGCGATGGTCTCGCAGGGTGGCTTCGGCGCCTCGACGTCGGCCCCGGCCGTCCGCGAGATCTGGGAGGCCATGTACGGGACGAAGGACAAGAAGCCGCTGCTCAATGATGGCAAGCTCCCGTCCGAGCTGCCGAAGACGCCGAACACGGGAGCCGCCCCGTGATCACCGGTTCCGGGGTCGGGAGCGTCGAGGCGTACGCCGCGCGGCGGACGTGGCAGACCCGCCTGGCCGGGCTGCGCCGCCTCGACTGGCCGCTGTTCCTCGCCGTGCTGGCCCTGTCGCTGGTCGGCGCGCTGCTGGTGCGCTCGGCCACGTTCCACCTGCTCACCGAGCAGGGCAAGGACCCCGAGAGCTTCCTCAAGCGGCACGTGCTGAACCTGATCATCGGGTTCGTGCTCGGCGGCGTCGTCACCGTCCTCGACTACCGGCTCCTGCGCGCCTACGTCCCCATCCTGTACGGGGTGGCGTGCGTCGGGCTGCTCGTCGTGCTGACCCCGCTCGGCTCGACGATCAACGGGTCGCACTCGTGGATCGTGCTCGGCGGCGGGTTCCAGGTGCAGCCGTCGGAGTTCGCGAAGGTCGGGCTCGTGGTGCTGCTCGCGATGATCCTCGGCGAGCCGCGCGACGGCGAGATCGGGCCGGGCCGCCGGGACGTGCTGCTCGCGCTCGCCCTCGCCGGGCTGCCCGGCGTGCTGATCATGCTCCAGCCGGACCTCGGCACCACGCTGGTGTTCATCGCGGTCGTGCTCGGCATGCTGGCGATCTCCGGGGCGCAGAAGCGCTGGCTGTTCGGGCTCGTCGGCGGCGGGGTCGCCGCGGCCGCCGCCGTGTTCTTCTTCGGCCTGCTGCAGGACTACCAGATCGCCCGGTTCACCGCGTTTATGAACCCGGAGGCCGACCCGCGCGGCGCCGGCTACAACGCCCAGCAGGCCCGGATCGCGATCGGGTCGGGCGGCGCGTTCGGCAAGGGTCTGTTCCAGGGCGAGCAGACCGGCGGCCACTTCGTCCCCGAGCAGCAGACCGACTTCATCTTCACGGTCGCGGGGGAGGAGCTCGGCTTCGTCGGCGCCGCGATCATCGTCGCGCTGCTCGGCGTGGTGCTGTGGCGCGGGCTGCGCATCGCCACCCAGGCCGCCGACCTGTTCGGCACGCTCGTCGCGACGGGCGTCGTGTGCTGGCTCGGGTTCCAGGCGTTCGAGAACATCGGCATGACGATCGGGATCATGCCGATCACCGGGCTGCCGCTGCCGTTCGTGTCCTACGGCGGGTCCGCCACCTTCGCCAACATGATCGCGTTCGGTCTGCTGCAGGCCGTCCACGTGCGCCGCAGGGCGTTCGACTAGCCTCGGTCGGCAGAGGTCCGGCTGATCGTCGGCGCGTTCGATTAGGGCGCCGCCAACGCGTAGGCTGGACGCTCATCCCCACGTCCCCAGCACGGAGGATTCCGTCATGCCGGTCGAGTCGCTCTTCCCGCGCCTGGAGCCGCTGCTCCCGAGCGTGCAGAAGCCGATTCAGTACGTTGGCGGCGAGCTGAACTCCCAGCTCAAGGACTGGGACGAGGCGGACGTCCGCTGGGCGCTGATGTACCCCGACGCCTACGAGGTCGGCCAGCCGAACCAGGGCGTCCAGATCCTTTACGAGATCCTGAACGAGCGCGACGGCGTCCTCGCGGAGCGGACCTACTCGGTCTGGCCCGACATGGAGGCCGTCATGCGCGAGCACGGCATCCCGCAGTTCACGGTCGACGCGCACCGCCCGGTCGCCGCGTTCGACGTGCTCGGCGTGTCGTTCTCCACCGAGCTCGGCTACACCAACCTGCTCACGGCGCTCGACCTCGCGGGCATCCCGCTGGAGGCCGCCGACCGCGGCGACGACCACCCGATCGTGATCGCGGGCGGGCACGCGGCGTTCAACCCCGAGCCGATCGCCGACTTCGTCGACGCCGCCGTGCTCGGCGACGGCGAGGAGATCGCGCTCGGCATCACCGAGATCATCCGCGAGTGGAAGGCCGAGGGCGCCCCCGGCGGCCGGGACGAGCTGCTCATGCGGCTCGCCGCGACCGGCGGCGTGTACGTGCCCCGCTTCTACGACGTGACGTACCTGCCCGACGGCCGCATCCAGCGGGTCGCGCCGAACCGCCCGGGCGTCCCGTGGCGGATCGAGAAGCACACCGTCATGGACCTCGACCAGTGGCCCTACCCGAAGAAGCCGCTCGTCCCGCTCGCCGAGACCGTGCACGAGCGGTTCAGCGTGGAGATCTTCCGCGGCTGCACCCGCGGCTGCCGGTTCTGCCAGGCCGGGATGATCACCCGCCCGGTGCGGGAGCGGTCGATCACCACGATCGGCAACATGGTGGAGCAGGGCCTGAAGGAGTCCGGCTTCCAGGAGGTCGGGCTGCTCAGCCTGTCCAGCGCCGACCACAGCGAGATCGGCGACGTCGCCAAGGGCCTCGCCGACCGCTACGAGGGCACCAACACCTCGCTGTCGCTGCCGTCCACCCGGGTGGACGCCTTCAACATCACGCTCGCCAACGAGTTCTCCCGCGGCGGCCGGCGCTCCGGCCTGACGTTCGCGCCGGAGGGCGGCTCCGAGCGGATGCGCAAGGTGATCAACAAGATGGTCACCGAGGACGACCTGATCCGCACCGTCAGCACCGCCTACGAGAACGGCTGGCGGCAGGTGAAGCTGTACTTCATGTGCGGTCTGCCCACCGAGGAGGACGAGGACGTCCTCGCGATCGCCGGCATGGCCAAGCGGGTCATCCAGGCCGGGCGGGAGGCCACCGGCCGCAAGGACATCCGCTGCACCGTGTCCATCGGCGGGTTCGTGCCCAAGCCGCACACCCCGTTCCAGTGGGCCGCGCAGTGCGACCACGAGACCGTCGACCGGCGCCTGCACGCCCTCAAGGACGCCCTGCGCGGCGACAAGGAGTACGGCCGCGCCATCGGCCTGCGCTACCACGACGGGCAGCCGTCCATCATCGAGGGCCTGCTGTCGCGCGGCGACCGGCGGGTCGGCAAGGTCATCCGCGCCGTCTGGGAGGACGGCGGCCGCTTCGACGGCTGGAGCGAGCACTTCTCCTACGAGCGCTGGACGTCCTGCGCCGAGGAGGCGTTCGCCGGCGAGCCGGTCGACCTCGCCTGGTACACCGTCCGGGAGCGCGACGAGGTCGAGGTCCTGCCCTGGGACCACCTCGACGCCGGGCTCGACCGCGAGTGGCTCTGGCAGGACTGGCAGGACGCCGTCGACGAGACCGAGGTCGAGGACTGCCGCTGGACGCCCTGCTACGACTGCGGCGTGTGCCCCACGATGGGCACCGAGATCCAGATCGGCCCCACCGGCAAGAAGCTGCTCCCGCTCTCCGTGGTCTGAGGAGGCCCCGGGCGGCGACCCGCGCGGGAGTCCGGGTGTCCGGAAGCGGTTGCGGGATCGGCCTGAGCAGCGGCGGTCCGGGCCTCGCGGCACCCGCGCTTGGCCGAACGATGCTCGGGGACCCGTACTCTATAGGGAGACCTAGTTTTTCGACTCGACACGAGTAGGAAGGACCAGAACCCTGGCACCCATGCCGGAGGGTCCGGCGCCGGCCCCCGTGACCCAGCGACTGCGCGTCCGCTACGCCAAGCGGGGCAGGCTGCGGTTCACGAGCCACCGCGACATTTCCCGGGCCGTGGAACGCGCCGTCAGGCGCGCCGGGATCCCTGTCGCGTTCAGCGGCGGATTCACCCCCCACCCGAAGATCTCGTACGCGGGTGCGGCGGCGACAGGGGTGGCCAGTGAGGCCGAATACCTCGAGATCGGGCTCACCGAGACCCGCGATCCTGCGCGGGTCCGGGCCGATCTGGACGCGGCTCTGCCCCCCGGGCTCGACATCGTCGATGTCGTGCCGGTCCGGGCGGGCCGCGGCGACGCACCGGTCAAGCCGGGCGCGTTCGCCGATCGGCTCCAGGCGTCCGAATGGCGGATCAGGCTGGACGGCGTGCCCGAGGGCGACGCCGCCGCCGCCGTGGCCGCCTTCATGGCCGCCCCGGTCATCGAGGTGGAACGCCTCACCAAGAAGGGACGGCGCCGTTTCGACGTGCGCGCCGCCGTGTCCGCGTGTGAGCTGGACCGGCGCGCCGCGGAGGCGGCGGATGCCCCTTGTGCGATACTTCGAATGGTTGTTCGGCATTCCACACCGGCCGTACGACCCGACGACATCCTCACCGGACTGCGCCAGGTCGCCGACCTCGCGCCGCCGTCACCGCCGCTGGTGACCAGGCTGGCGCAGGGGCCCCTCGACGCGGACACCGGTGGCCTCGCGGATCCCCTGGATCCCGACCGGGAGACCGGCCTGCCGTCCGGCGACGACGCCGAGACGGCCCGCGGCCCTGTGCGGCCGCAGCCCGGGGACGCCGCGAGCGAGGATGCCGTCAGCGCCTGACCGGGGGACCGAAGCCGTGGGAGCACGGAACCGGTTCCGCAGGGTACGGCTGGCGCGCCCCCGACGACTTCGTCGTCGCGGCCGGACCACCGTCCGGCCATGACGACGCCGATGACTGACGAGGTGCTCCCGCGCGGCGCACCGCACCGATCCGCCCCCGGGCGGGACGGGCGGACGCGCCCGGGAGCCTGACGGGAGATTGCCCGGATGCTTGAGAACGAAGTCGATTCGGCCGCGGCCGACGGCACCGAAGAAGAGACGACCGAGACCGCGAGCGGCGCGAACGGGAGTGCGGCGGAGCAGGGCACGGGCGTGACCTCGCGCCCGCGCCGGGCGAGCCGGCCCGCCGGCCCGCCGCCCGAGGTGGACGACGCCCCCGCGGAGCCCCCCGCCGCCGAGGCCGGCGAAGCCGAGACCGAGGAGGCCGAAGAGGCCGAGACTGCGGAGGCCGAGACGGCGGAGGCCGAGACGGCGGAGGCCGAGGCGAAGGAGACCGAAGCCGGGGCCGAGGTCGCGGAGCCCGCGGCCGAGGAGACCGCGCCCGAGACCCAGGCCGCGCCCGAGCCCGAGGCCGCGCCTGAGCCCGAGACCGCGGAGCCGGCCGCCGAGGAGGCGCCCGAGCCGCCGAAGCGGGCCACCCGCACCCGTACCCGCGCCCGCGGCGCCAAGGCCGCCGCCGAGACGCCCGCGCCCGTCCCCATGACCGGCGCCGAGACCTCCCCCGAGACCTCCCCCGAGCCCGAGGCGGACGCCGAGGAGGCCCCCGCCCCCCGCACGCGCACCCGTGCCCGCCGCCGCACGGCCGCGGCCGCCGAGCCGCCCGCCGTCCCGCCGGTGCCGGAGATCCCCGCCGTGCCGGTCGCGGGCGCCGAGGTCACCCCCGAGCAGGTGTCGGAGACCGAGCCCGCGAGCGGCGTCGGCATCCCCGGCGTCACGTTCCAGCCCCCCATGGTCGTCTTCCAGCCGCCGCAGCCGAAGGCCGAGGCGCCCGCCCGTCCCAAGGACGAGCCGGAGCAGCCGGCCGCCGAGCGCGACACCGGCGACGACGACCACGATCACGACCACGGCCCGGCCGACGAGGACGACTCCGAGGACCGCCCGTCCCGGCGGCGCCGCCGCCGCGGCGGCCGGGGCCGCGGCCGGGGCAGGGACGGCGCCGACGACGAGGCGCCGGCCGAGGAGGCCGAGGCCGAGGAGCCGGCCAAGGACGAGCAGCCCAAGTCCGGCAAGGCCGCCAAGAGCACCAGGTCGAGCAAGGCGGCCAAGAAGGACGCCGCCAAGAAGGACGCGGACAAGGAGCCCAAGGCGGAGGAGGCCGAGCAGGAGGCCGACGACGAGGACGACGGCGACGCCCAGTCCGGCACCAGCCGCCGCCGGCGCCGCCGCAGGCGCCGCTCCGGCACCGACGGCGAGAACGGCGCCGACACCGACGACCCGCCGAACACCGTCGTGCACGTCCGCACGGCCCGCGAGGAGCGCGCCGCCGCCGAGGACGAGGTGCGGTCCGTGCGGGGCTCGACCCGGCTGGAGGCCAAGAAGCAGCGCCGCCGCGAGGGCCGCGAGCAGGGCCGCCGCCGCCCGCCGGTGATCACCGAGGCGGAGTTCCTGGCCCGCCGCGAGTCGGTCGAGCGGGTCATGGTCGTCCGGCAGGAGGGCGAGCGCACCCAGATCGCCGTCCTGGAGGACGACGTCCTCGTCGAGCACTACGTCAACCGCGCAACGCACCAGTCGTACGTGGGCAACGTCTACCTGGGCAAGGTCCAGAACGTCCTGCCGTCTATGGAGGCGGCGTTCGTCGACATCGGCAAGGGCCGCAACGCCGTCCTGTACGCGGGCGAGGTCAACTGGGACGCCTCCGGGCTGGAGGGCCAGCCGCGCCGCATCGAGTCGGCGCTGAAGTCGGGCCAGTCGGTGCTCGTCCAGGTCACCAAGGACCCGCTCGGCCACAAGGGCGCCCGGCTCACCAGCCAGGTCTCGCTGCCCGGCCGCTACCTCGTGTACGTGCCGGACGGCTCGATGACCGGCATCAGCCGCAAGCTCCCCGACAAGGAGCGCAGCCGCCTCAAGTCGATCCTGAAGAAGGTCATGCCGGACAACGCCGGCGTGATCGTCCGCACCGCCGCGGAGGGCGCCACGGAGGAGGAGCTCTCCCGCGACGTGTCGCGCCTGGCGGCCCAGTGGGAGAGCATCCAGAAGAAGGTGAAGACGGCCTCGGCGCCGTCGCTGCTCTACGGCGAGCCCGACCTGACGATCCGGGTCGTGCGCGACATCTTCAACGAGGACTTCTCCAAGCTGGTCGTGTCCGGCGCCGAGGCGTGGGACACCGTCTCCGAGTACGTCGAGTACGTGGCCCCGCACCTCGCCGACCGCGTCGAGCGCTGGACGGGCGACCAGGACGCCCTGTCGGCGTTCCGCATCGACGAGCAGATCGCCAAGGCCCTCGACCGCAAGGTGTGGCTGCCGTCCGGCGGCTCGCTGGTGATCGACAAAACCGAGGCCATGACGGTCATCGACGTCAACACCGGCAAGTTCACCGGGCAGGGCGGCAATCTGGAGGAGACCGTCACCCGCAACAACCTGGAGGCGGCCGAGGAGATCGTCCGCCAGCTGCGGCTCCGCGACGTCGGCGGCATCGTCGTGATCGACTTCATCGACATGGTGCTGGAGAGCAACCGGGACCTGGTGCTGCGCCGCCTCGTCGAGTGCCTGTCGCGGGACCGTACCAAGCACCAGGTCGCCGAGGTCACCTCGCTGGGCCTGGTCCAGATGACCCGCAAGCGGGTCGGCCAGGGCCTGCTGGAGGCGTTCTCGGAGACCTGCGAGTCCTGCAACGGCCGCGGCATCCACGTCCACCTGTCGCCGGTCGAGCCCAAGCCGGACAAGGCGGCCGGCAAGGAGAGCGGCCGCCGCCGCAAGCGCAAGGGCGAGGTCGAGAAGGCCGTCGAGGAGAAGCTGGCCCACCACGAGGCCAAGCCCAAGGAGCAGGCGGCCGAGCCGGCGCCCGAGCCCGTGGCCGAGGTCGAGCCGGAGCCGGAGGCCAGGCCCGAGCCGGTCCGGACCCGGCCGAGGAGGTCGGGCCCGGCGAAGCGCCCGGCGGGCCCGCCGCCCGAGATCGACGAGTCCCCGGCCCAGGCCGCGGTGGAGGCCGCCGAGGCCGCCGAGGAGGCCGCGGGCACCGCCCCCGGCGCCCTGGACTCCGCCGAGCCCGTCCCGGTGACCGCGAACGGCGCCGAGCCGTCCGGCGGCGAGCTGAACGGCGCCGGCCCGGTCGCGGCGGACGCCTCGGCGGCCGAGTCCAACGGCTCCGCGCCCGCCGAGGCCGCCGCCGAGCCCGAGCCGGAGGCCGAGCCGGCCGCCCGGCGGCGCCGCACCCGGCGCACCCGCGCCACCGCCGACGTCGGCGAGTCCGCGGACGACTGACGAAGTGCCCGGTGCCCTGGCCGCGCGTTCGCGTTGCGGTCAGGGCATCCGGTATCCTCGTACTTCGGCGCGTCGTGGGCGCGTCAACTGAACCCGCACCACGAACCCCGTCCGGGGTCCGTTCGGTGCTCACCTCGCCGATCCGGTGAGGGCAAGCAGAGAGCGCCAGGGTCTTTCCTGGTGTGCCGCTCTCGGCCCGGTGCCGGGGGTAGGCCCCCATCCGGGGGCTGGTAAGCCACGCGTGGGACCGGTTCAGTCCGGAAGCGCGCGCAGACGAAGGGTTTCCGCGGTGTACGCGATTGTCCGCGCAGGCGGCAGGCAGGAGAAGGTCGCCGTCGATGACGTGCTGACCGTCGACAAGCTGGCCGGCGAGGTCGGCTCGACCGTCACGTTCCCGGCGGTCCTCGTCGTGGACGGCGAGAACGTCGTCAGCGGCTCGGCCGACCTGGTGCGCTACGAGGTGACCGCCGAGATCCTCGGCGCGGTCAAGGGCCCGAAGATCAACATCATGCACTACCGGAACAAGACCGGGTACAAGCGGCGGATGGGTCACCGTCAGCCGTACACCGAGGTCAAGATCACCGGTATCAAGGCCGGGAAGTAAGGGAGAGCGGTCTCATGGCACACAAGAAGGGCGCATCGTCCAGCCGCAACGGTCGCGACTCCAACGCCCAGCGCCTCGGCGTGAAGCGCTTCGGCGGCCAGGTCGTCAACGCGGGCGAGATCATCGTCCGGCAGCGCGGCACCCACTTCCACCCCGGCCCGGGCGTCGGCCGCGGCGGTGACGACACGCTGTTCGCGCTGGTCGCGGGCTCGGTGCAGTTCCGCCGGTACCGCGGGCGCAACGCGGTGAGCATCGTCCCGCCGGCGGAATAGTCCGCCTGGGTTCCAGACGTTTCGAAAGGGGCGGACCGTTCGACGGTCCGCCCCTTCGCCTTTTTCACGAGGTTTCACCGAGGAGAGTCACCGTGGCCGCAGGAGCGGGATCGGGCGCGCAGTTCGTCGACCGGGTGGTGGTGCACGTCGCGGCGGGCAACGGCGGCAACGGCTGCGCCTCGATCCACCGGGAGAAGTTCAAGCCGCTCGGCGGGCCGGACGGCGCGAACGGCGGGCGCGGCGGCGACGTCGTCCTCGTCGTGGACTCCAACGCCGCGAGCCTGCTGGAGTACCACCGGCGCCCGCACCGCAAGGCCGGGAACGGCAAGCAGGGGCAGGGCAGCATGCGGACCGGCGCGGACGGCGGCGACGTGATCCTGCCCGTCCCGGACGGCACGGTCGTGAAGGAGGGCGACCGGGTGCTGGCCGACCTGGTCGGCGAGGGCACCCGGTACGTGGTCGCGAAGGGCGGCCACGGCGGCCTCGGGAACGCGGCGCTGGCCTCGGCCAAGCGCAAGGCGCCCGGGTTCGCGCTGCTCGGCGAGCCGGGCGAGGCCCGGGACGTGGTCCTGGAGCTGAAGAGCGTCGCCGACGTCGCGCTCGTCGGGTTCCCGAGCGCGGGCAAGTCGTCGCTGATCGCGGCGCTGTCCGCCGCGAAGCCGAAGATCGCCGACTACCCGTTCACGACGCTGATCCCGAACCTCGGCGTGGTCAGCGCCGGCGACACGACGTTCACGGTCGCGGACGTGCCGGGCCTGATCGAGGGCGCCAGCGAGGGCCGCGGCCTCGGCCTGGACTTCCTGCGCCACATCGAGCGCTCGTCCACCCTCGCGCACGTGCTCGACTGCGCGACGATGGAGCCGGACCGCGACCCGCTCAGCGACTTCGAGGTCATCGAGCGCGAGCTGCGGGCCTACGACCGGGTGCTCGGCGACCGGCCGCTGTCGGACCGGCCCCGCATCGTGGTGCTGAACAAGGTCGACGTGCCGGACGGCCGCGACCTCGCCGAGATGGTCCGCCCCGAGTTCGAGGCGCGCGGGCTGCGGGTGTTCGAGGTGTCGGCGGCGACGCACGAGGGGCTGCGGGAGCTGTCGTTCGCGATGGCGGCGATGGTGGCGGAGTACCGCGCGTCGCTGCCGCCGGCGGAGCCGACCCGCATCGTGATCCGGCCGGAGCCGGTCGGCGGCGACACCGAGTTCGAGGTCAAGGCCCTCGGCGACAACACCTACCTGATCACCGGGACGAAGCCCGTCCGGTGGCTGCGGCAGACCGACTTCGCCAACGAGGAGGCCGTCGGCTACCTCGCCGACCGGCTCGCCCGGCTCGGCGTGGAGGACGCGCTCGCCGAGGCGGGCGCCAGCGCGGGCGCCACGGTCCTGATCGGCACCGCCGACGACTCGATCGTGTTCGACTGGGAGCCGGACGTCCCCGCCGGCGAGGCCGCCACGGGCCCGCGCGGCACCGACCGCCGCCTGGACGGCTGGTCGTGAGCGGGGAGGCGCGGGAGCCGTGAGCGAGCGCGAGGAGATCGCCAAGGCCCGCCGGATCGTGGTGAAGGCGGGGTCGTCGTCGCTGACGACGCCGCTGGGCACGATCGACGCGAACCGCATCGACGCGCTGGTGGACGTCCTCGCCGCGCGCCGCGCCGACGGCACCGAGATCGTGTTCGTGTCGTCCGGCGCGATCGCCGCCGGGCTCGGGCCGCTCGGGCTGACCCGCCGCCCCGGGGACCTCGCGACCCAGCAGGCGGCGGCGAGCGTCGGGCAGGGCCTGCTGTTCGCCCGCTACACCTCGTCGTTCGCCCGGTACGGGCTGACGGTCGGGCAGGTGCTGCTCACCGCCGACGACATGATGCGCCGCTCGCACCACCGCAACGCGCAGCGGACGCTGGGGCAGCTCCTCGCGCTGGGGATCCTGCCGATCGTGAACGAGAACGACACCGTCGCCACCGACGAGATCCGGTTCGGCGACAACGACCGGCTCGCGGCGCTCGTCGCGCACCTGATCCGCGCGGACGCGCTGGTCCTGCTGTCGGACGTCGACGCGCTCTACACCGGCGACCCGCGCCAGCCCGGCGCCCGCCGCGTCGACGACGTCCGCGGGCCGGACGACCTGAGGGACGTGAAGCTCGGCCGGTCCGGGCGCGTCGGCACGGGCGGCATGGTCACCAAGGTGGAGGCGGCCCGCATCGCGGGCATCCCGGTGGTGCTGACCAACGCCGCGTCCGCCGCGCACGCGCTCGCCGGCGACCGGGTCGGCACGCTGTTCCACCCGGCCGAGGGGCGCCGCATGTCGACGCAGAACCTGTGGCTCGCGCACGCCACCACCGGCCAGGGCCGCGTCACACTGGACACGGGGGCCGTCGAGGCGGTGGTGCGGCGCCGCAAGTCGCTGCTCCCGGCCGGGGTGACGGGGGTGGACGGCGACTTCGCCGCCGGCGACCCGGTCGACCTGTGCGACCCGGACGGCCGCGTCGTCGCGCGCGGCCTGGTGAACTACGACGCGTCCGAGATCCCGGAGCTGATGGGGCGCTCGACGCGCTGGCTGGCGCGGGAGCTGGGCGCCGGGTACGAACGCGAGATAATCCACCGCGACCATTTGGTGATTCTGAAATGACCGGGGGGCCTGGGGGCGTCCCCCGGACCGGCTCGAACGAGGGAGCGTTGTGATGGGCGAGGGCGAGCGCGAGGAGTTCCTGCGGGTGGCGCGGCGCGCCAAGGACGCGGCGGCCGGGCTGGCGCCGCTGCCGCGGGCGGCGAAGGACGCGGCCCTGCACCGGATCGCGGACGCGCTGGTCGCCGCCGCCTCGGAGATCGTGAAGGCGAACGAGGTCGATGTCGCGCGGGCCCGCGAGAACGGCACCTCCGAGTACATGATCGACCGGCTGAGCCTGTCGGAGGCGCGGATCGCCGCGATCGCCGAGGCGGTCCGGCAGGTCGCCGCGCTGCCCGACCCGGTGGGGGAGACGGTGCGCGGGAACGTGCTGTCGAACGGCCTGGAGCTGCGGCAGGTGCGGGTGCCGCTCGGCGTCGTCGGGATGATCTACGAGGGTCGGCCGAACGTGACCGTGGACGCCGCGGCGCTGTGCCTGAAGAGCGGGAACGTGGCGATGCTGCGCGGCTCGTCGTCCGCGCACGACTCGAACACGGTGCTGGTCCAGGTGATGCAGGCCGCGCTCGCCGACACCGAGGTCCCCGCCGACGCGGTGCAGCTCGTGCCGGGGACGTCCCGCGAGTCGGTGAAGCACCTGATGCGGGCGCGCGGCCTGGTGGACGTGCTGATCCCGCGCGGCGGCGCGTCGCTGATCAACTCGGTGGTGGAGGAGTCGACCGTCCCCGTGATCGAGACGGGCGTCGGGAACTGCGCCGTCTACGTGGACGCCGCCGCCGACGTGGACATGGCCGTCGAGATCCTGCTGAACGCCAAGACGCAGCGCCCGTCGGTGTGCAACGCGGCGGAGACGTTCCTGGTGCACGCCGACGTCGCCGACGCGTTCGTCCCGCGCGCGCTTGAGGCGCTCAAGGCCGCCGGGGTCACCGTCCACGGCGACGACCGCATCCGCTCTTACAGCGACGACGTCGTGGAGGCCGGTGAGGACGACTGGTACGCCGAGTACCTGTCGCTCGACATCGCCGCCCGCGTGGTCGACTCCCTGGAGGACGCCGTCGCGCACATCCGCACCTACGGGTCGGGGCACACCGAGGCGATCGTGACGGCGTCCCAGCCGGCCGCGAAGCGCTTCGTGTCGCTGGTCGACTCGGCCGCGGTGATGGTGAACGCCTCGACGCGGTTCACCGACGGCGAGGAGTTCGGCTTCGGCGCGGAGATCGGCATCTCGACGCAGAAGCTGCACGCGCGCGGCCCGATGGGGCTGCCGGAGCTGACGTCCACGAAGTACGTCGTGACCGGTGAGGGCCACACCCGCGGCTGACCCGTCAAAGTTGTGACATTTTTGCCATTGATGTCACGTTGAGGCTGTGGTCTGATTCACGATTGTGACTCGTGAGTACAGCCGCCGCCGCGTGCTGAAGGGCGCCGCCCTCGGCGCGGGGATCGCCTCGACCGGGCTGGCCGCGTTCCCCGCGCGTCCCGCCGCCGCCGCTGCCGCGCCCGCGCTGGCCGGCTCCGCCGCCGGAACCACCCTCGACCGGACGTACGTGCTCGGCGCGGCGGGCGCGGGCGGCTACCGCCCGGTGATCACCGGGCCGGGGGAGCCGCACCTGCTGCGCCGCGACCTCGGCGGCACCGCCGCCGCCCGGCGCGCCGCGACCCGCCGCGGGATCCTCGCGTTCGGGCACCTCACCGACGTGCACGTCATCGACGCGCAGTCCCCGGCCCGGGTCGAGTTCATCGACCGGATCCGGGACCTGGTGAGCGGCTTCCCCGAGGGCGGATGGCGGCCGCAGGAGATCCTGTCCACGCAGGTCGCCGAGGCGATGGTGCAGGCGATGAACCGGGTCGGCCGCGGCCCGGCGACCGGCCTCGGGCTGGCGTTCACCATCAACACCGGCGACGCCGCCGACAACGTCCAGTACAACGAGATCCGCTGGATCATCGACCTGCTGGACGGCGGCCGCGTCCGCCCCGACTCCGGCGACCCGAACCGGTACGAGGGCGTCATGGACTGGACGTCCTACGACCGCGCGTACTGGCACCCCGAGGGCGCGCCGCCCGGCGCGCAGCCCGACGTCGGCTACGCCAAGTACGGCTTCCCCCGCGTCAAGGGCCTGATCGACGCCGCCCGCCGGCCGTTCCAGGCGACCGGCCTGGCCATGCCGTGGCTCGCCGCGTTCGGCAACCACGACGGCCTCATCCAGGGCAACCTGCCGGTGAACCCGCTGGTCTCCGGCCTCGCCACCGGCGGCATCAAGATCGGCGCCCCGGCGGACGACGGCCAGGCCGAGCGGCTCGCCCGCATGATCCAGAACGCCGACGCCGCGGAACTCGTCCGGCTCAGCCGCGAGCAGGGCGGCGCGGGCGGGCTGTTCCGCCCGGTCACGCCCGACTGGGACCGGCGGATGCTGTCGCGCCGGGAGGTCGTCGCCGAGCACTTCACGACGTCCGCGTCCCTGCGCGGCCACGGCTTCACCGCCGCCAACCTCCTGGAGGGGACGGCCTACTACGGATTCGACCAGGGCGTGGTGCGCGGTCTCGTCCTCGACACCGTCAACCCGAACGGCTACTCCGAGGGTTCCCTCGACAAGAAGCAGTTCGCGTGGCTGGAGGCGCAGCTCAAGGCGGGCAGCAGCCGCTACCACGCCGCGGACGGCACCGTCGTGAAGCACAGTGTGAAGGACCGGCTGTTCGTGCTGTTCAGCCACCACCCGATCGGCTCGCTGGAGAACCCCCTCGGCGGCGATCGCGTCCTCGGCGACGAGGTGCGGGCGCTCCTGCTGCGCTACCCGAACGTCATCCTGTGGGTGAACGGCCACACGCACCGCAACCAGGTCATCCCGCACGCCCGCGAGGGATCGGGAGGCTTCTGGGAGGTGAACACGGCCGCGCACATCGACTTCCCGCAGCAGAGCCGCATCGTCGAACTGGCCGACAACGGCGACGGCACCCTGTCGATCTTCGCGACGATCCTCGACTCCGCCGGGCCCGCCTCCTACGGCGGCCGCCTCACCGACCCCGTCCGGCTGGCGTCGCTGTCCCGCGAACTGGCGGGCAACGACTGGCAGGACCGCGACTCCGACCGCCGCGGCGAGACCGCCGACCGCAACGTCGAACTCCTCGTCCCGGCCCCGTTCTGAAAGAAGGGCCGCCGCGTCCGTGTCGCGGCGGCCCGAGCCCCGCTACCGGCTCGTCGGCCCGTTGTCGCGGCGGGTGAGCCGGTCGAACAGCCCGCCGGCGGCGCCCGCCGCCGCGTCCGCCACGTCGCGGACCTTGCCCACGAACGGGTCGGCGGTCCGCTCCCACGACTCCCGGTAGGAGCGCGCCGCGTCCTTGATCTCCTCCCGGACGGACGCGCTGTCGTCCTCGTCGCGGCGCGTGTAGTCCCCGGCGAGGATCCGCTCGTACTCGCCGCCGTGCGCCCACCGGTCGATCTCGGCGAACCGGATCACCGCGAACGGGTGCGACTGCCCGAGCAGGTTCAGGAACTTCAGGATCCCGTCCCGCACATCGCCGGCCGCGTCGTACTCGCGCGCCTGCTGCCGGAACGCCTCCGCGCTCATCTCGCCGAGCCGGACCCCGCCCGCGAGCTTCATGTTGGCCCGCTTCGCCGCGTCCACGTCCTGCCCGGCGAGCAGCCCCGCCCGGTCCGAGGACAGCTCCGCCTTCCGGAACCACTCCCGCAGCCCGATGATGATCGCCGCGATGCCGACGTTGCCGAGCGGCAGCCACGCCAGCCGCGACCCGAGCTGCAGCAGGATCTGCATCATCGTCTGGTACACCGCGTGCCCGGACAGGATGTGCCCGACCTCGTGCCCGATGACGAACCGCAGCTCCTCGTCGTCCAGCAGGTCGAGCAGGCCGGTGTTCACCACGATGAACGGGTGGTCGGAGCCGAGCGCCATCGCGTTCGGCGTCGGGTCCTGCCGGACGAACAGCTCCGGCACCTCGGGCATGTCCAGGATGTAGCAGGCGTCGCGCACCATGTCGTGGATGTGGCGGAACTGGTCCTCGCCGACCCGCACCGTCCCGCCGAGGAACATCAGCCGCAGCGACCGCTCGTTGATCAGCCCCGACATCTTGCGGAGGACGACGTCGAACCCGGAGAGCGAACGCAGCGCCACCAGCGCCGATCGGTCCGCCGGGTGCTCATAGGCCCGGGAACTGATCCCCGGGAACCGCGTCCGCGCTCGATCCGGTGTGTTCTCCGTCATGTCTGACCTCCTGAAGGGTGCGAAGCCCGGTCTGCCGGGCGGGCGGGACGGGGTGCGGCGGCGGCCCCGTGCCACCGCGGCTCCGGACGAGAGAGAACGGGGAAACGGCCTGCTCTCGATCATGTGTTCGGATAGTGTGCGACTCATGACGCAGCGTGTCCAGATGACCTTCCGGTACCGCTTCCACCCGACGGCGGAGCAGGCCGAGCAGCTGGGCCGCACTTTCGGCTGTGTACGTCTGGTCTACAACATGGCCCTGGAGGCGCGCATCCGAGCTCTCCAGGACGGGCGTCCGCTGACCTACGGCGAAACGTCCGCGCTGCTCACCGTCTGGACGAAGAAGGACGAGTTCTCCTTCTTGAGGGACGTCTCCTGCGTGCCGCTGCAACAGGCGCTGCGTCATCTGCAGGCGGCCGTCGGCAATTTCCTGGCCGGACGCGCGAGGCGACCGCGGTTCACATCGCGCGGGCGATCCCGCGCGTCCGCCGAGTTCACGCGATCGGCGTTCACGTACTGCGACGGCCGACTGACCCTGGCCAAGATGAGGTCGCCGTTGCGGATCGTGTGGTCGCGTCCGTTGCCGGAGGGTGCGGAACGCCACGAGCGATCGCATCGGCGGAGACTGGTCAAGGCGCAGCGCGCGCTGTCCCGAAAGCTGCCCGGATCGGCCAACCACGCCAAGGCCAGGCTCCGGCTGGCCCGGGTCCACGCCCACGTCGCCGATCGGCGACGTGACCACCTGCACAAGCTCACGACTCGTCTCGTCCGCGAGAACCAAGCGGTCGTCATCGAGGATCTCAATGTCGGCGGCATGGTCCGCAATCATCGTCTCGCTCGCGCCATCGCGGACGCCGCCTGGCGAGAAACGAGGTCGACGCTCGAGTACAAATGCGCCTGGTACGGACGTGAGCTGATCGTCGTGGACCGCTGGTTCCCCTCGTCCAAACGCTGTTCGTCCTGCGGCGCTGTTCGGCAGGACATGCCTTTGGACGTGCGCAAATGGACGTGCGGATGCGGAGCGGAACACGATCGGGACGTCAACGCGGCCCGTAACATCCTCGCCGTCGGGCTGGCGGAGAGGCGAAACGCCTGTGGAGCCGATATCAGACCTCAACGGGAGACTTCTTTCCGAGCGGGCGATCGGCGACGAAGCAGGAATCTCCCTTCCCCAGAGGAGAAGCCAAGTCTGGCATGGTAGTTCCGACGAACGGTCGGGCGGCAGGGTTCCACGCCGGGGACCGGCTGCCGGGTCCGGCCGCGCCCGGGAGGCAGCCATGTTCGATCCCAAGGCCGAGGCGATGTCGGTGGACGAGCGGGCCGCGCTGCAGCGGCACCGGCTGTGGGGGCTGGTCGACCGGCTCCTCGCCGCCGGCGGCGTGCAGGGGCGGCGGCTGAAGGACGCCGGTGTCACCGGCGGTTCCGACGTGACGCTCGCCGGCCTGCGCGACCTGCCGTTCACCACCAAGCAGGACCTCTGGGACGGCTACCCGTTCGGGATGCTCGCCGTCCCGCGGGACCAGGTCGCCGCCGTGCACGGCTCCAGCGGGACGCGCGGGCGCCCGACCCTCGTCGCCTACACCAAGGGCGACCTCGACCTGTGGGCGGCGATGTGCGCGCGCTCCCTGTCGTGCGCCGGGGCGGCGCCGGGCAGCGTCGTCCACAACGCGTACGGGTACGGGCTGTTCACCGGCGGCATCGGCATCCACCAGGGCGCCGTCGCGCTCGGCGCGACCGTCGTGCCGATGTCGGGCGGCATGACCGACCGCCAGGTGCGGATGCTCGCCGACCTGCGCGCCGACATCCTGACCTGCACCCCCGCGTACGCGCTGCGGCTCGGCGAGGCCGTCGCCGAGGCCGGCGTCGAGATCCCCGCGCTGAAGGCCGGGCTGTTCGGCGCCGAGCCCTGGTCGGAGGAGCTGCGCACCGCCATCGAGGCCGTGCTGCCGATCAAGGCGATGGACGTCTACGGCCTGTCCGAGGTCATCGGGCCCGGCGTCGCCACCGAATGCCTCGAACAGGACGGCCTGCACGTCAACGAGGACCACTTCATCGTCGAGGCCGTCGAACCGTCCACCGGCGAACCCGTCGCCGACGGCACTCCGGGCGAACTCGTCTTCACCACGCCGACCAAGCAGGCGCTGCCGCTGCTGCGGTACCGGACCGGCGACATCGCGTCCCTGACGCGCGGCGAGTGCGCCTGCGGGCGGACCCTCGTCCGGATGAGCAAGGTCCTCGGACGGGTCGACGACATGATCGTCGTGCGGGGCGTCAACGTGTACCCGAGCGAGGTCGAACGGGTCCTGCTCGGGTCCGGGCTCGTCCGGCCGCACTACCAGCTCGTCGTGGACCGGCGCAGCCCGTCCGCGCGGCTCCTCGTCGCCTGCGAGGCACTCTCCGGTGACCCCGGAGCCGACCTCGTCCACGCGCTGCACGAGGCGCTGGGGCTCACCGCCGAGGTGTTCGTGCTGCCCGGCGGCACCGTGCCGCGAACCGAGGTCGGCAAGGCCGTCCGCGTCGTGACGTGGGACGACGGCCACCCGCCCATCCCCGGCCTGAGCTGAGCCCGGGGGGCCGGACGTTCCGGGCACCGACCCGGCTGGCTATTCTCGTCGCCATGACGCAAAAGCGGCGGCTGGGTGTGATGGGCGGCACCTTCGACCCCATCCACCACGGGCACCTCGTGGCCGCGAGCGAGGTCGCGCACTTCTTCTCGCTCGACGAGGTCGTGTTCGTGCCGACCGGCCTCTCGTCCCACAAGGAGGGCGGCGACGTCACCGCCGCCGAGGACCGCTACCTCATGGCCGTCATCGCCACCGCGTCCAACCCGCGCTTCTCCGTCAGCCGCATCGACATCGACCGGCCCGGCCCCACCTACACCGTCGACACCCTCCGCGAGATGCGCGACATCCAGGGGCCCGGCACCGACCTGTTCTTCATCACCGGCGCCGACGCGCTGGAGAAGATGCTCACCTGGCACGACACCGACGAACTGTTCGAACTCGCCCACTTCATCGGCGTCACCCGCCCCGGCCACCGCCTCGCCGACCCGGGCCTCCCCAACGGACGCGTCTCCCTGATGGAGGTGCCGGCCCTGTCCATCTCCTCCACCGAATGCCGCGAACGCGTCCAGGCGGGCGAACCGATCTGGTACCTCGTCCCGGACGGCATAGTCCAATACATCAATAAACGAAACCTGTATTAGTTGTGCATTTGGGGGCGGTGGTGCCCACCCGGCCCACCCGGCCCACCCGTCACCGTTTGAACCCCAGCCACCGCCCACGGGTCGTGCGGCCGGAGGGCGCTCAGCGCCCGGAGGTCGCACGGCCCGCCGGGCGGGAGGCTGTTTCACGAGACGCGCCAGCGGATCGGGAAACGGCCTCTCGGCCGTGACGGGGGTTCCAGGGGGTCGCCCCCTGGACGGAGCTGGTCGCGACCCTGGTGGTGCGCTCCGCATACCCTGGTGGGGGAGGGCCGCATGAGCGTGCGGTTGTACATCGACACGGGGGTACCGACGTCCTTGGCACGTGAGAGGGTGTCAACGGAGACGACCCCTACAGGGAGGATCGCGAGCGCATCGTGACCGCATCCGAGAGGGCGGCAGAGCTCGTCCGGATCGCCGCCGAGGCGGCGGGCGACAAGCTGGCCGACGACATTCTTGCCTACGACGTGAGCGAGCAGCTCGTCATCACCGACGCGTTCGTGCTCTGCTCCGCCCCCAGCGACCGGCAGGTCCGCGCCATCGTGGACGAGGTCGAGAAGCGCCTGCGCGAGGAGGCGGACGCCAAGCCCGTCCGGCGCGAGGGCGAGCGTGAGGGCCGGTGGGTCCTGCTGGATTACGCCGACATCATCGTGCACATCCAGCACGAAGAGGACCGCATGTACTACGCCCTCGAACGCCTGTGGAAAGACTGCCCCCTCATGGACCTGCCGGAGGGCGCGACCGCCCACCAGGCCCAGCGCGCCCGTGCCGTCGGGAGCCCGAGTGAGTGACGCCCGCCGCACCCGCGAACCCGGCAAGCGGCGGCTCGTCCTCTGGCGGCACGGCCAGACCGCGTGGAACGTCGAACGCCGCTTCCAGGGCAAGACCGACATCCCGCTCGACGAGACGGGCGTCCAGCAGGCCCAGCGCGCCGCCCGGCTCCTCGCCGGGCTCCGCCCCACCGCCCTGCTGGCCTCCCCGCTGCGCCGCGCCGCCGACACCGCCCAGGCGCTCGCCGACATCACCGGGCTGCCCGTCCGCTACGACCGGGACCTCATCGAACGCGACGGCGGCGCCTGGGAGGGCCTGACGTCCCGCGAGATCCGCGAGCGCTACCCGGCCGAGCACGCCGCCTGGCAGCCGCCCGGCGGGGAGACCAGCGCCCAGGTCGCCAAGCGCGTCGGCGCCGCCCTCGAACGCGCCCTCGACGAGCTGCCGCCCACCGGCCAGCTCGTCGTCGCCTCGCACGGCGCCGCGCTGCGCCTCGGCATGTCCCACCTCCTCGGGCTCCCCGAGGAGACCTGGGAGCGCCTCGGCGGCCTGTCCAACTGCTGCTGGTCCGTCGTCACCGAGATGCGCGACGGCGGCTGGCGACTCGCCGAGCACAACGCCGGGACCCTCCCCGAGCCCGTGCTCAGCGACGACCGGCCCGACGCCGGCACCTGACCCGCAAACGATTCGAGAGCAGCCCCGTCCGTCCTATACACTGGCGGGGCGCTGCGGGATGAACGTCCACGCAGCGGCGGGGCTATGGCGCAGTTGGTAGCGCGCCTCCATGGCATGGAGGAGGTCTGGGGTTCGAATCCCCATAGCTCCACTCGGAGTTGGGAGTGGTGTGGTCGGAGCTTTGCTCCTTTCCTGCCACTCCTTCGTCGTTTTGTCCGGGGGGCGACCCCCGGGCCCCCGATGTGGGGGGGCTCCGCCCCACGCCCCCTTGCCGGTTTCTGTTTCCGCTTCTCTTGCGGTCTGGTGCGCGCTGCCCTTGGGCTTTGTGGTCGCGCTTGCTGGGTGCCCCTTGGCTCTTGGTTGGGGCCGTCTGGCGAATGGGGGGTGCCGGACGACCTGAGCATGGGGGGCGGGATGGTTTCATGCGGGGTATGGGAAGACATCGCAGGGGGGCGAAGCGCGAGGTCACGGTGGCCGACCTCATCGACGAACTGCGCCGGTTCGAGCCCGGGACGCAGGTGCGGCTGGCGGTCCAGCCCCGGCTCCCGCAGGAGCACGCCGTCGGAGGCGTCGCGGAGGCGGACGGCATGGTGTGGATCGGCGACGGCGGGCACCGCGGGTACGCGCCCGACGAGGTCGCCGAGCAGCTCGGGTGGAGCTGACGCAAAGCCTTCGCCATGACGGCGGCTACCTTTGCTCCGCCCGCGCTTCGCACTGTCGATCATGAGGGAACAGCCAATGACGTGGCGATGCATGATCGAGAGGGTTGACCCCAATGAGAAGCCCGATGCTAGGGCTGCTGCCCGCCGCGGTCGCGGCGGCGGCCGTCACGGCCGTGGCCGTGCCGGCGTCCGCGGAGGAGGCACCGCAGCCCGTCCCGCGGACCTACACCCTGGACGACTGCCCCGAGGCGCTGAACTTCCTGACGTCGATGCTCAGCTCGATGCTGAAGAGCCCCGACCTCGCCAAGGCCGTCTGCACCATGAAGGCGGAGCAGAACGCGCAGGACACGCCGAGCGCAGAGGACGGGTGGGACACCAAGGGCACCAAGGGCGCGGAGGGCACGCAGGGCGCGGAGGACACCAAGGGCGCGGAAGGCGCGGAGGGTGCCGAGGGCGCGGAGACCGCGCCGGTCGAGGGCACCTACACCGATCCCGACGGGCGCACCGTCGCCCAGAAGGACAACAAGCTCCTGGGGCTCGTGCAGATGCCCAAAAGCCTCCTGGTCAAGGTGCCGACCCTCGACGAGGGCACGTACACCTACACGGCCGGCGGCCGCTGACGTTCACGGGCCGCGAAGGGGTGTCCTTCGCGGCCCGTGTCTCAACCGCTCCCAGCGTGCACTAAGCTTTTCCTCGACCGAGGGGCTATGGCGCAGTTGGTAGCGCGCCTCCATGGCATGGAGGAGGTCTGGGGTTCGAATCCCCATAGCTCCACGCTCGGCTTCGGAGTGGTGGGCCTGCGGGCCGCCACTCCTTTGTCGTTTCAGACGGGGGTCGTGGTGTAGCGCAGGACGGCGCCCACGGGATGGTCCGGTGCCTGGTCGTTGGACGGCACGACGACCAGCTCGCTGTCGGTGGCCGCGGCGGCCCGCACCAGGGCCGCGTCCGCACGCTCCGCCCGGGGGTCGGTGATGCCGAACTCCTCGCGGAGCTCCTCCGCGGTGGCGGCGACCTGGATCGGGTCGGGGCCGATCCACAACTGGTCGTCGGAGTCGGCGTCGTCCATCAGCAGCAGCGTCTCCACCTGGCCGTGCCGGAGCGCCTGCGTCGTCGCGGGCAGGCCCGACACCGCGCGCTCGCCGTTGGCGAGTTCGCGGTCGAAGCGCTCGGCGACCGTCATGACGCGTTCGGCCGTCTTCAGCTTCAGGAGGCGGTTCAGCTCGTCGTCCAGCTCCGGGTCGTCGATGCCGGTGTTCTTGTCCGCCTCGACGGTGTGCTCCAGGACGCTCTCCGACACCTCCTCCAGGACGGCGTTGCGGGCGCGGACGTCGCCGGCGATCACGACGGCCTCGGCGCGGCAGCGGTCGGCGGCGCGGTCGATCTCGTGGGCGACCTTCTTCGCGTTGAGCTTCCAGGTGTTCTCCGAGGAGCGCTGGTACCGGGACTGGTTCCAGTCGCCCGCCTTCACCTTGCGGATGGGGTACTCCTCGTCGCCCCGCACGTCGATGTGCTCGTGCCTGCCGTCGGCGCCCACGCAGTCGATCGCGCCCCCGCGGCGGTCGACGACGGCCACCAGGTGTGCGAACTGCTCGCCGCGCTCGGTGAGGTACGGCAGGACGTCCGGGAGCGGGGCGAGGGTCGCGCGGGTGACGCGGGGCGGGTGGGGGAGCCGTTCGCTGTACACCACCTCGCCGTCCGCCGCGAAGACCACGATGCCCTCGGAGCGGCGCATGGCCAGCTCCTCCTCGATGGTCCGCGCGATCGCGCGGACGGTCGCCTTGGGGGTGTTCTGGTCCTCCAGTTCCGCGCGCAGCGCCCGCCACCGCAGCTCCGCGGCCTTGGCCGCGTCCTCGGTCGTCCGGGTCAGGTCGGCGTACACCGACGCGTACGGGCCCGGACGTTCATACAGCGTCTTGAGGAATGCCAGATCCATGGGACGGCCGTACCCGTTGCAGCTGGGACAAACGTGAAGACGGGGTGGTTCGTGTGGTTTTGTTGGGGGTTTCCTGGTCAGCCCTCGGCCGACTGCTGGAGGCGCGCGTAGGCGAGCTGCAGCCAGTCCGAGCCGGTGACCGCCGTCATCGTGACGCCGGCGAGGCGGGTGGCCTCCGGGGCGAACACCAGGCCCGCCGCGTAGGCCGTCGCGACCCACTGGGCCGTGCAGAACGGGCAGGTGATCAGCTCCCCGACGGCATGCCGGACGCCCTTGCCGCGCACCTCCTCCGCCACCTCCGACGGGCCCGCCGTCCCCGAGTACCGGGTGAACGGGGCGCGCAGCGGGCTGGTCACCGGGTCCTTGGCGATCAGCCGCGCCACCTTGTGCGTCGTGACCGTCATCAGCGCCAGGTCGGCGGCGCCGATGACCGGCGGACGGTCGCGCAGCCTGCGGCCGAGCAGCGCCATCGCCGCCGTCGTCAGCGCGTAGACGCCGAGCGTGCCGAGGTAGGAGCCGAGCGGGCGGTCCGCTCCGGCGGTGTACTCCTCCTTCTGCTTGCGCGCGGTGTCGACGACCGCGTTCATCGCTTCTCCTTCCGGGGGTCGACGATCAGGCAGAACTCGTTGCCCTGCGGATCGGCGAGCACCGTGGTCGGCCAGCCGTCGTCCACGAAGGGGCCGCGGACGACGGTGGCGCCGAGCCCGGTGACGCGGGCGAGTTCCGCGTCCATGTCGGCGACGCGGAGGTCAGGGTGCATGCGGTTCTTGCCGGACTTCGGTTCGGGGACGCGCTGCAGCAGGATCATCGGGCCCCGCCCGGACGGGTCCGTCAGGTGGACGTACGGGGGGTCGTATCGGCCGCGTTCGTAGCCGAGGGCGGCGGCCCAGAAGTCGGCGAGCGCGTCGGGGTCGCGGCAGTCCAGGACGAAGACGAGTTCCATCTAGTGGTCGCGCAGCGCCTTGACCAGCTCGGACTTGTTCATCGAGGAGCGGCCCTCGATGCCGATCTCGCGGGCGCGGTCGAGCAGTTCGTCCTTCGTCCAGTCGTCGTAGGAGGGGTTCTTGCCGCCCTTGCGGCTCACGTTCTTCTTGCCGCGGTTCGCGGAGGCGTTCGCGATGCGCGCGGCCTTCTCCTTGCTCTCGCCCTGGTCGCGCAGCTTCTGGTACGTCTTCTCGTCCTTGATCTGTGCTCTAGGCATAGCGGAACAACTACCCGGCACACGAAGTCCACACATCGGCGAGAATGGCACCCGGAAAGGGGACTCGTGCGCATCGGCATCCTGGGCCCGCTCGACCTGCGGGACGAGGCCGCCCGGCCCGTCGAGGTCGGCGGCCGGCGGCTGCGCGCCCTCCTCGTCCGGCTGGCCGCCGAGGGCGGCCGGCCCGTGTCCGCCGAGCGGCTGCTGGACGACCTGTGGGACGGCGCCCCGCCCGGCGGCAACGCCCTGCAGGCGCTCGTCTCCCGGCTGCGCGGCGTCGCCGGACGGGACGTCGTCGAGCACGGCCCGGCCGGCTACCGGCTCGGCATCGACCCGGCGGAGGTCGACGCGGTCGCGTTCGAGCGCGGCGCCGCGGCGGCCCGCGCCGAGGACGACCCGGCGCGGCGGGCCGCCGGGCTGCGGGCCGCGCTCGCGCTGTGGCGCGGGCCCGCCCTCGCCGACGTCGCCGACGCCGACTTCGCCCACCCGTTCGCCGCGCGGCTGGAGGAACTGCGGGTCGCCGCCGTCGAGGACCGCGTCGAGGCGGAGCTCGCCGCTGGCCTACCCGTCCCGCCGGTCGCCGAACTGGAGCCGCTCGCCGCCGCCAACCCGCTCCGCGAAAGGCTGCGCGGCCAGCTGATGCGCGCGCTGTGCGCGGCGGGGCGGCAGGCCGAGGCGCTGGAGGTGTACGAGGAGACGCGGCGTGCGCTCGCCGACCGGCTCGGCGTCGACCCGTCCCCGGAGCTGGCCGCCGTCCACCTGTCGATCCTGCGGCGGGAGGCCCCGGCGCCCGCGCCCGCCGCCGTCCCGGACGTTCCCGCACCGGCGCCGCGCACCAACCTGCCCGCGCAGCTCACCAGCTTCGTCGGACGGGAGGAGGAGTCGCGGCGCGTCGGCAAGCTGCTCCGCGAGACCCGGCTCGTCACGCTCACCGGCCCCGGCGGAGCGGGCAAGACGCGGCTCGCCGGTGAGAGCGCCGCCGCGCTCGTCGACGAGATGCCGGACGGCGCCTGGTTCGTCCCGCTCGCCCCGGTCAGCGAACCCGGCGAAGCCGTGCAGGCCGTGCTGTCGGCGCTCGGCGTCCCCGAGACCGTCCGGCCCGGCGAGACGCGCATGGCGGTGCGGCCCGTCGAACGGCTCACCGACTTCCTAGCCGCCAAGCGCATGCTCATCGTGCTCGACAACTGCGAGCACCTCATCGACGCGGTCGCGCGGCTCGTCGACCACGTCCTCGCGCAGGCGCAGGGCGTCCGGATCCTCGCGACGAGCCGCGAACCCCTCGGCATCACCGGCGAGTCGCTGTGCCCCGTCCCGTCCCTGCCGCTGCCGGACGAGGACGCCGCCGACCCGGCCGCCGCGCTCGGCTACGCCTCGGTCCGGCTGTTCGCCGACCGGGCCGCGGCCGTCCGCCCCGGCTTCGCCGTGGACGCCGGCACCGTCGCCGACGTCGTCGCGATCTGCCGGGCGCTCGACGGCATCCCGCTCGCGATCGAGCTGGCCGCCGCCCGGCTGCGCTCCCTCACGCCCGGCCAGGTCGCGGCCCGGCTCGGCGACCGGTTCCGGCTGCTGGCGGGCGGCAGCCGCGCCGCGCTGCCCCGGCACCGCACGCTGCGCGCCGTCGTCGACTGGAGCTGGGACCTGCTGGACGACGCCGAACGCACCGTCCTGCGCAGGCTCTCGGTCTTCGCCGGCGGCGCCACCCCCGAGGGCGCCGTGCACGTGTGCGGGCTGGACGCCCCCGACGCCCCCGACCCGCACGACGTCATAGACGTCATCGCCGCCCTGGTCGACAAGTCGCTGGTGATGGCGGACGGCGACGCCGAGGTCCGCTACCGGCTGCTGGAGACCGTCCGGGTGTACGCGGGGGAGCGGCTGGAGCAGTCCGGCGAGGCCCGGCGCGTCCGGGACGCGCACGCCTGCTACCTCGTCGGGTTCGCCGAGCGCGCCGAACCGGAGCTGCGCCGCCACGACCAGCTGCGCTGGGCCGAGCGGATCTCCGCCGAACGCGGCAACATCGCGGCGGCGTTCCGCCACGTGACCGAGACCGGCGACGTCGAGACCGGGCTGCGGCTCCTCGCGTCCCTGGTGTTCTTCTTCATCCTGCGGGACATGGAGACGGAGGCGTCCGGCTGGGCCGTCGCCGTGCACGCCATGGCCGGCGACACCCCGCCTCCCGGCCTGGAGGAGGAGCACGCGCTCTGCGTCATCTCGTCCCGCCTCATCACCGAGATGCAGAAGGACCAGGGGCCGACGCGGGAGTCGCTGAACGCCGCCCTGGCGGACATCGCCTCCGTCATCCCCGACAGGCCGAGGCATCCCGTCCTGGCCCTCGCGCAGTGCGCGTCCAGCATCTTCACCGGCGACATGGAGGCGATGCGCCGGCGGCTGCACGACATCGACGACCATCCCGACCCGTGGCTCCGCGCCATCGTCCGCGTCTGCCTGGGGCACATGGCGATCCACACCGGTGACATCGACGAGGCGGCCGCGGAGACCGCCGACGGCTACGCGCGGTTCCGGGAGATGGGCGACCGGTTCGGGATGATCGTCGCACTGAGCGGGATGATGCAGGTCGCGCTGGCCCGGGACGAGGCGGCGGAGGCCATCCGGCTCGGCGAGGAGGCGCACGGCTACGCCACCGCCCAGGTCAGCCCGGAGCAGGGCGCGGGGATCCTCATCCAGCTCGCCCGTGCGCGCGCCCGGCAGGGCGACGTCGAGGGCGCGCGCGCGGACCTCGACCGGGCGATGGCGGAGACCGAGCGGGTCGGTGAGTTCGCCGAAGCGGCCGGCGCGTCCCTGCAACTGTGCGAACTGTCCCTCCAGGAGGGCGACCGGGACGCCGGGCGCGCCTACGCCGAGCGCGCGCACAAGTGGGTCGAGGCGCGCGGCCACCGGCCCGACTTCGTGCAGACCGCCCGCCGCACCCACAGCCGCCTCGGCTGCCTCGCCGAGGAGGACGGCGACCTCGACGAGGCGCGGCGCCGGCACACCGAGGCGTTCCGCGACCTGCACGACGACGTCCTCATGGGCAACCCGACCGTGGCGTCCCTCATCGAGGGGCTGGCCGCCTACGCCGCCGCGCGCGGTGCGTTCGTCCGCGCCGCCGAACTGCTCGGCACCGCGCACACCCTGAACGGCTACAGCGACGACACCTCCTACGAGGTCCGCCGGACGCTGCCCGCGGTGACCCGCGCCCTCGGTGACGACGCCTTCGCCGCCGCCTACGAACGCGGCCGCCTGGTCACCCGCCAGGGCGTCTTCGAGCAGAGCGCCGACCTCGTCGCGTCCATCTGACGAATGCGGCGGGACGGGCTCGTGCACGGGTGCCGCACCGAGTGGGGACGGCCGCGCGCGCCATCCCGGACTGTGCGTCCGGGATGGCGCGCGCGGCGGTGGGACGGGCCGGGCCGCCGTCAGGCCCGCCGCGAGTACATGCGCATGGCGAGCGGGAACGTGACCAGAGTGATCCCCGCCGCCCACGCGAGCGTGTACCAGGCGTGGTTCCCGATCGGGCCGCCGACGGTCAGCGCACGCACCGCCGCGGCCAGATGGGTGACCGGGTTGATGTCCGTCCACGCCTGCAGCCACCCCGGCATCGTGGCCGTGTTCGGGACGAGGATGTTGCTGCCGAACGTCAGCGGCATCACCCAGAGGAAGGACAGGCCCTGGACCGTGTCCGGCGACGGCGCGATCAGGCCCACCAGCACCGAGAACCAGCACACGGCCAGGTAGAACACGTACGCCAGCGCGAACGCCGCCACCACCGACAGCGGGTCGGTGTGGAACCGGAAGCCGAGGATCGACCCGAAGCCCACCAGCATCGTCATCACGGTGACGAACCGCGCCGTGTCCCCGAGGACCGTCCCGATCAGCGGCGCCGACCGGGCGATCGGCAGGCTGCGGAACCGGTCGAACACGCCCTTGTGGATGTCCTCGTTCAGCGCCGTCCCGACGCCCATCGTCGCGAACATCGTCATCATCGCGACGAGGCCCGGCAGCAGCTCCTGCAGGTAGGCGTGCGTTCCGCCCGCCACCGCGCCGCCGAACACGTAGAGGAACAGCACCAGGAACACGATCGGCATGAGCGTCGTGTCCAGCAGCTTCTCCGGGGAGTGCCGCAGCTGGGCGAGGTTGCGCCACGCCAGGGTCAGGCCGTGCCGGAGCGTCCGCCGCGGGCTGACGCGCCCGGGCGGCTCGGCCGGCGCCTGCGGACGGGAGTCGACGGTCATCGTGGTCATGCCACGCTCCTTTCGAGTTCGAGGCCGGCCTCGTCGGCGAGGTGGCCGGTGAGTGTGAGGAACACCTCGTCGAGGCTCGGCATCCGCAGCGCCAGCTCGGCCGCCGTGATGGACGCCTCGTCCAGCCGCCGCACCAGCGCGGACATCAGCCCGGGATCGTTCACCGGCGCCGTGACGAGCCCCGTCGCCTCCTGCACCTCGGGGCGCTCGCCGGTCAGCTCGGCCACGATCGCGGCGAGCTGTGCGGCGCGGTACGGCTCGGCGGCCCGCACCGCGAGCGTCTGCCGCCCGACCCGCCCCTTCAGCTCGTCGGACGTCCCCTCGGCGATGACCCGGCCGTGGTCGAACACCGCGATCCGGTCGGCGAGGGCGTCGGCCTCCTCCAGGTACTGCGTCGTCAGCAGCACGGTCGCGCCGTCGGCCACCACCGTGCGGACCGTCTCCCACACCTCGTTGCGGGCCCGCGGATCCAGCCCGGTCGTCGGCTCGTCCAGGTAGATGACCTCGGGATGGTTGATCAGGCTCGCCGCCAGGTCGAGCCGCCGGCGCATGCCTCCCGAGTAGGTCTTCACGGCGCGCGACGCGGCGTCCGTCAGCCGGAACCGGTCGAGCAGCTGCCGGGCCCGCGCCTTCGCCTCCCGCCGGCCGAAGTCCAGCAGCCGCGCGATCATCACCAGGTTCTCGGTGCCGGTCAGCTCCTCGTCCACCGACGCGTACTGCCCGGTCAACCCGATCTTCGCCCGGACGCGCGCCGCGTCCCCGACCACGTCGTAGCCGCACACCTCGGCGCGTCCGGCGTCCGGCTTCAGCAGCGTCGCCAGCACGCGGACGGCGGTGGTCTTGCCCGCGCCGTTGGGCCCGAGCACCCCGAGCACCGTGCCGCGGCGCGCCGCGATGTCCACACCGTCCAGCGCCTTCGTATCGCCGAACGTCTTGCGCAGCCCCTCTGCGCGGATCACTTCGTCCATCGGTCCCGCCTCTCGCCATGCGTCATCTGTGACGGTCACCACGGTGGGGGAGGGCGCTGACAGGGCGCGGACATCGGCGCCCGCCCGCTGACGCGCCGCTGACATGGGACTGATGTCGCAGCCGTGAACTCCGAGTGACCTGCAGGTTTCTCGCGCATGCGGGAGGTGTCGGCCAGCCGGCCCTCGCCCACGGGCGTCGGAACGGCCACGGTCGAGGGGCCGCAAAGCCCTTGTGGGCGGAGCGTTCAGCGGGTCGTGTCGATTTGACGGGCTGTCCGAGGCTGCCTAATGTCTGTCGTGCCCCAAGGGGATGCGGGACGCCGAGAGGCGGACGGCCCCGGGGGGAAGCCAAAAGAGGAAAACGGTTCGCGGCTTGCTTCGAACCGAGGTACTCTCGAATGGCAAGCCCGGACGGGATGCAGGACGCCGCGAGGTGGCCGGCCCGCAGGGGCGACTCCTACGGATCGACCATCGCCAGGCTCACGGCCTGGGGGTGACTCGTCGCC
>NZ_JBICUA010000023.1:0-68716 GCF_043197915.1 Actinomadura geliboluensis
GACAACCTCATCTAGCAGGAGCTTCGCTACTTATGGGCGGCGGTCACCCGTCCGCAACCGCCCCGTGACCTGCGGACTCAGGTTGGAATCAGCTCCTTGCTCACCTGGACGAGCTGTTTTCCGAGGTTGGCGCCGTCGAAGAGCCGTTGCAGAGCGGCAGGGGCGTTATCGAGACCGTCGATGACGTCTTCGGCCCAGCGCAGTCGCCCCTCGGATACCCAGCCGGCGAGACGGGACAGCGCTTCGGGGAACTCGGACACGTAGTCGAAGAAGATGAAGCCCTCCATGCGAGCCCGCCGGAAAGCCAGTTGCATGTAGTTGGACGGCCCCGAGCCGTATCCGGTGGCCGTGTACCCGGACGAGATCGACCCGCACAGTGCGATGCGCGCATGGAGGGCCAGCCGGTCGAGCGCGTTCTCCAGGAGTACGCCGCCCACGTTGTCGAAGACGGCGCTGAACCCGTCGGGCGCGAAGGCGCGCAAAGCGGCCGGGACATCGTCGGCGCGGTAATCGACGCACGCGTCGAACCCGGCGACGTCCCTCACCCAGGCGACCTTTTCGGGCGAGCCGGCGGTGCCGATGACCCGAGCGCCGAGAAGCCGCGCGATCTGCCCCGCGAGCGAGCCCACGCTCCCGGCCGCGCCGGTGACCAGAACGGTGTCCCCGTCGGAGACGTCCAGCACGTGTGACATTCCGATGAATGCCGTCAGCCCGCTCACGCCGAAGACGGTGAGCATGTGGCGGGGATCGATCCCGTCCGGGACGGGGTTGACGCCGAACAAGCCGCCGTCGCGGGCCACGACATATTCTCGCCATCCCAGGTCGCCATAGACCCACTGCCCCTCCGGCAGCACCGGATTGCGGGACGCGACCACGCGGCCGACGCCACTGCCGCGCATCACCTCGCCGATTCCTACAGGTGCGATGTAGGTGGCGTCGGCATTGAGCCACGTCCGTTGTGTGGCGTCGATTCCAAGCCAGACGACCTGCACCAACGCTTCGCCGTCCTTGAGGGAAGGCACTGGCTCGGTCTGCTCAGCGAACGTGTCGGCGGTGATGCCCGCGCTCGGACGTTCACGAAGCACCATCTGGCGGGAGGTCTGGACGGGCATGAAATCAAGCTTTCTCGTTGGAGCGTGTCGCTTGGCTGAACGTCGCGGTCAGTTCGCTGATGACGTCGTCCACTGGAGCGCCGAGTGCGACCCGCAGCCCTTCACTGTCGAGGGTGCGTCGAAGCATTGATGCCATCATGACGGGGTCGAAGCGACGCAGTTCCTCGCTTTTCTGGCCTTCCTCGAACAGCGCCACAAGGTCTGAGAGGGACGCCGCCACGAGATCGTCGTAGGAACCCGCCGCCGTTGCCGCCCGGTGTGCGACGACGGCAATCAAGGCACGCGTCTCCACTGGTCGCTGCGCGCAGTACGCAAGAAAAGTGCGGATGTAGGAGGTGAGCCGGGCTAGGACGCTGCCTTGGCTATGCAGCGTGGCGGCGAGTTCCGGCCCGAGACTTCCGACCACGTGAGCGACGACGGCGTTGAGGATCTCGTCCCTGGTCTCGAAATTGCTGTGGTAGGCGCCACGGCTGTACCCGGCCTCCTCCGCGATCGCCTCGACGGAGGTGGCGGCGACCCCACGCTCCGCGAACAGCCGCGCCGCCGACACCACAAGCTCAGCACGCGTCCGCCGCTGCCGCTCGACCCGCGTCTCTCGTCTCGCCATGGCCGCAGGATACATCACCGTATCTGGATACGTGGCCGTATGCAGACGGTTGAGACGGAGGGCTGCTGGTGTCGAGCTGCTTGCCTGAGTGCGACGTGGTGACCCCGCAGGGTGGTTCATGTGCCCAGACGGCTGTGTGCCTTGCCTTCAACGGAAAGGGAGATCGCCGGCGGCCCGGAATGCGGAGATGTCATGGTTGAAGGCTGGCGCGGTGCTGTGAACTCGACAATCGTCCAACAGTCGAGAGATGCGGGATGTTCGCCGGAGGTCGTTCCTGCGAGGCATGTTCGTACGAGGCATGTTCGTGGAATTGTGGTGGGGGCGGCGCTGCGTACGGGGCTGCCCCTCCAAAGTCAAGGGCGCCTTCGGCGTCGCTTCGCGATGGGACTCCGTCCCACCCTTGACTTCGGAGCCTCTACGGCCCCTGAGTGCAGCTTTCGTCGGGCAGGCTCCGCCTGCCCTCTGCCTGACGCGCCGCCCCCACCCCAACAAAGAAACCACAACACACAAGTGCAGAGCGTCAAATCGAAATGCCCGAAATGAGCCTTTGGAGAAAACAGGCGAGAGCCGATCAAGGAAGTCCAAAAGAATCATGGTCGAATTTCGGCTCGAAAGGACGAAGTGGCGTCCGGCCGGATATCATAAGGGCATGAGTTCAATCGCGGTCGACCTCGATGCCGCGTCCACCATGGAATTGGTGAACGCGGCATCGGCGATCGCCGCCGAACTCGCCTCCCGCACCGCCCCCGAATCGGCAGCGGCGTGCATGGAACTCACCGAGACCCTCGCCACCGCAGGCGATCTGCAGGAGGCCGCTCTGGCCGGGTTCATCGGCGTGGTGGACGGTGCCCGGGAGGTGCAGCGGTGGGGCTTCCCCTCCACCCGATCGTGGCTGCGGTCCCGCCTGGGGATGCGCGAGTCCCGCGCCAAGGAACGCCTGACCCTGGCCCGGCAGCGCCACCGTCTGCCCGAGATGACCGAGCGGTGGACCGCTGGTGACCTGTCGGCCGGATATGCCGCCACCATCGCCGACGCGACCGCCCGACTCGACGACGATGACTGCGGCAAAGCCGAAGACATCCTGCTGGGCATGGTCGACCAGTGCTTCTCCGCCGGGAAGGTCGCCAGCTTCGGCAAGCGGATCCGCGACGTCATCGCCGAACGCGACGGCACCGAACAGGCACCCGAGGACGCCCAACGCGGTTATGAGCGGTCGTGGGTCGACTCGACGCGTTCGCTGGACGGTGGCCGCTACATCAAGGGCTGGCTGAACGCCGAAGACGCCGCCATCTGGGACGGCACCCTCGGGCCGCTGGCCAAACCCGCCGGAACCGACGACCACCGCGACCTGTCCGAACGCACCGCCGCCGCACTCACCACCGTCCTGTCGGGCGGGCACAAGGCCACCAAGGTCACCGTCATCTGCGACCTGGACACCCTCACCGGCGGCACCACCCCCGCCCGCCTCACCGACGGCACCCCCATCCCCGCCGCCCAAGCCCGCCGCATCGCACTCGCAGCCGGAGTCTCACCCCTGCTGCTCGGCGGCGGCAACACTCCGCTGTACCTGGGCCACCGGGTCCGATTCGCCACCGCCCCGCAACGCCAGGTCCTGGAGACCCTGTACTCCACCTGCGCCGTCCAGGACTGCGAAGTACCCGGCAGCCTCTGCGAGGTCGACCACGTCAACGGCTGGGCCATCGGACGAAGTCCCACCGACATCGACCAACTCGCCCTCACCTGCGGATGGCACAACCGCTACAAACACACCAACCCAGACCGCCTCCACATCACCAAAACACCGGACGGCCGCTACACCTACCGCCTCCACCCACCCGGAACCAGAGCCCTTCCCGAACCCGGCCGCCCACCACCCTGGCCACAAGCCGCATGATCGGCAGGCCCTGTCCTGCCGTCGCGGCAAACAGGCCAAGGACTGCTCGCCTCAGCCTGGCCGCCTACCTCCTCCTTGGCCCAAGGCCGCATGACCGCGCGTCGATGCCCCGGCCCGTCCGGCCGCCACACCAGCACGCTCCGGGCCGGGCCGCCGTCCGCCCTGGGCGGGTCGCTTGCCGAGCTGGCCCAAGGCCACGTACCTGCAGCAGCATCCCCGCGGCCCGACTCGCCCCCCAGCCAAGTACCTGGATCCGTCCGCCAGCCGCGCCGGCCGACGGCTGTGCGATTGCAGGCGCAGACCCCGCGCCCGGTCACGCCACGGACACGGGCCTGGAGCCTTCCCCCAGCCCCCTCGACTGCAGCTTGACGAAAGACCGCGTGACCGCAGGTCCATCCACATCTGGCCGCTCCCCGCAGCACGGGCCGGGCCACCCTAGGCTGACCGACCGCTGGGTTGGCCCAGAGGCCGATTGCTTGCGCCACACACCGCGCCCGGGCCGCCTTGCGGCGCCCTCAGAACCGTTCCAGCCGCACTGGCCAAAGGCGGTGTCATCGCCACGCTCTCGGGTCAGTGTCGTAGGCCGGAAGGCAGGCCGTCCAGGGTCTGTCCAGTTAACGGTGTAACTCGATCTTGCAGGGTCTAGTTGCGGGCGGCGGCCAGGCGGCCTTCAAAGGTGATCTCGAAGGCGTTGAGGGCGGCCTTCCAGCGGGAGATCCAGCGTTTGCGGCCGGTGCCTTTGGGGTCCAGGCTCATGACCGCGAGGTAGACGCACTTGAGCGCGGCCTGCTCGTTGGGGAAGTGGCCGCGGGCCTTGACCGCGCGGCGGATGCGGGCGTTCACCGACTCGATCGCGTTGGTGGAGCACACGACCTTGCGGATTTCGGGGTCGAACTGCAGGAACGGGACGAACTCGGCCCAGGCGTTCTCCCACAACCTGACGATCGCCGGGTATTTCGCGCCCCAGGCCTCGGCGAACTCCAGCCACCGCTCCAACGCCGCCGACTCGGTCGGGGCGGTGTAGACCGGCTTGAGCGCCTTGGCGATGGCGTCCCAGTCCTGGCGGGAGGCGTAGCGGAAGGAGTTGCGCAGCAGGTGCACGATGCAGGTCTGCACCAGCGCCTGCGGCCACACGTTCGCGACCGCGTCCGGCAGCCCGGTCAGGCCGTCGCAGACCACCATGCAGGCGTCGGCGACCCCGCGATTCTTCAGTTCGGTGAGCACGTGCAGCCAGTACTTGGCGCCCTCACCACCACCGTCGCCGGCCCACAGCCCCAGGATGTCGCGGGTGCCGTCGACGGTGACGGCCAACGCGACGTAGATGGGGCGGTTGGCGACCTGCCCGTCGCGGATCTTGACCTGGATGGCGTCCAGGAAGATCACCGGGTAGACCGGGTCCAGCGGCCGGTTCTGCCATTCGGTCATGCCGTCGATGACCTTGTCGGTGATGGTGGAGATGGTCTGCTTGGACACCGACGCGCCATACACCTCGGCCAGGTGCGCCGAGATCTCGCCGTGGGTCAGGCCCTTGGCGCTCAGCGACAGCACCATCTCCTCCACCCCGGTCAGCCGCCGCTGCCGCTTGCGCACGATCTTCGGCTCGAAGCTGGCGTCCCGGTCGCGAGGCACCTGGATCTCCACCGGCCCGACCTCGGTGGTCACCGTCTTGGACCGGTGCCCGTTGCGCCAGTTCTCGCCGCCGGCCCGCTCGTGCCGGTCATAGCCCAGGTGGTCGGTGATCTCGCCCTCCAGCGCCGACTCCAGCACCTGCTTGGTCAGCTGGGCCAGCAGCCCGCCCTCACCGGTCAACTCCAAGCCCCGCGCTCGAGCCTGCGCAACCAGCTGCCCGACCAGGTCCTGATCGACCCGGCCCGCGCCCTTGCTCTTGGAGGGCTTGTCGGCCTTGGCCACCGCACCGTCTGCCTTCACTTCAGATGTCGTCATCAGGTGTCACTCCTTGATCAGGAGTTACACCGAAAACCGTACAGTCCCACCCTCCAGCCGAACCGGCGCGTCCTGTGTGAGCCCTCTGGGCTTGGAAAACTGCCAGTTCACGGGCAGAGAGCGCTTGCGGCTGGGACGGTTCTCCTCGGCTGGTTGCCCGCCTGTTTGTTGGTGGCCATGCTCACGAGCGGTCGTGCCGTCTACATGGTCTGGGGGCGTCCGCAGCCCGGGCGGCTGCCACCTGTCGACGCGGCGTGTTCTCAGGTGCTTGCGCGTTGGCTTATCGGCGTGGAGGTGTGCAGGGGCGGGGGAGGGGTGCTTGGTTAGCGGGTTTGGTCGGTTGGGCGGATGAGGATTTCGTTGACCGCTACGTGTTCTGGCTGGGTGAGGGCGTACACGACGGCGTTGGCTATGTCTTCGGGCTGGAGGGTGCGCATGGACGCGGCCATCTGCTGTGCGGCTGCCCGGGTCGCCGGGTCGGAGATGTGGTCGGCCAGTTCGGTCGAGACGAAGCCCGGTTCCACGATCACCACGCGGACGCCCTGGGCGGTCACCTCCTGCCGGAGTGCTTCGGAGAACGCGTTGACGCCGAACTTCGTCGCGGCGTAGACGGCGCCGCCCGCTGATGCGATCCGTCCTGAGGTCGAGGAGACCTGGAGGACGGTGCCCTTGCTCTTCAGCAGGTGCGGAAGGGCCGCGTGGACGGCGTACATCGAGCCGAGCAGGTTCGTTTCGACCATGCGGGTCCATTCGGTGGTGTCGGCGCCTGCGATCGGGCCGCTGAGCATTACCCCGGCGTTGTTCACCAGGACGTCCAGGCCGCCGAAGTGTTCGACGGTCGCCGCTACTGCGGCCTGCACTGACTGCTGGTCTGTGACGTCCAGGTTCAGGGGCAGTACCTCGCCTGGTGCCTTGTCCGCGAGGGTCGCCAGGCGGTCGGCTCGGCGGGCGCCGGCGGCCAGGTTCGCGCCTGCGGCTGACAGGGCCAGTGCGGTTGCCTCGCCTATGCCTGAGGACGCGCCGGTGACCAGGACGATCTTTCCGTCGAGCTTGTCGTTCATGGCTTTCCCTTCGATGTGCGGTCTGCGCTCCGGTCAGACAGTAAGCGGACCGGGTGGTCACCTTAGAGTAGCTCATAAGCGGACCGATTGGTCACGTTAGGTAGAGTGGTCGCCGGAGGAAGGAGCGGCACATGGCCAGGAGCGTCCCGTCGCGCAGTGATGCGGTGCGGAACCGCCGGCTGCTGCTGGACGCGGCGGCCCGGACGTTCGCCGAGCGCGGGGTCGAGGTGTCCATCGGCGAGATCGCGGAGTGCGCCGGGGTGGGCAAGGGCACGGTCTTCCGGCACTTCTCCTCCAAGGCCGACCTGCTGGCGGCGATCATGCTCGGCATGCTGGACGAGCTGGAGAGCACCGGGACCGCGCTGCTGGAGGCCGACGATCCGGGGCGGGCGCTGCGGGAGTTCATGGCCGCCGGGGTGGAGATCTTCGTCAGGGACCGGGCGTTCTGCGAGGTCGTCGGCCGGCCTTCCCTGCAGAGCGAGCAGGTGCGGGAGGCGATCCAGCGGCTGCGCGACGTCGCGGAGGGGATCACCGACCGTGCGCGGCGGCAGGGGGCCGTGCGGCCGGACGTCACCGGCACCGATGTGGTCCTGCTGCTGAGCGGCATCCAGCACACGGCGGCGCCGCTACTGGATCATGAGCCACAGGCTTGGCGGCGTTATCTCGAGCTGGCTCTTGATGGGCTTTCCGCCGAGTCGCGGCCGGACCTGCCGTATCCGCCGCCGGGTCGGTTGTCGCTTGTGGGAGCGGAGGGCGGTCCTGGCGGTTGAGCCTGCCCAGGATTCGTGTCGCCGCTTATGTGATCAGGTACGGGCCTGGTCCTGAACTGCTCGTTTTTGATCACGTGGGGATGCCGGAAGCGGGGACTCAGGTGCCTGCGGGTGGTGTCAGGGGTGGTGAAGGCTTGGTGCGGGCGGTTTTGCGGGAGGTTTTTGAGGAGACGGGGCTGAGCGATGTCTCGGTTGTTCGGCGGATTGCCGTGGAGGAGAAGCCGCATCCGTGTACTGGGGAGTCTCGCCGGACGTCGTTCTTTCATCTTGTCGCGGGGGCCTCTGTGGCTGACGCCTGGGAGCACGTGGTGGATGGTGACGGGGGCGATGCGGGGTTGACGTTCGCCTGCCGGTTCGTGTCGTTGCCGTTGGCGCGGCCGCTCGCAGATGACCAGGGTGCTTGGCTGGGGCTCGTTGATACGGCCTTCGTTCGTGACGACTGACGGCTGTAGAGTCGCCGGTGGCATTGACTGACGCGGGGTGCCCCTTCGTGGGGAGAATCGGGAAGCCGGTGTGAATCCGGCACGGGCCCGCCGCGGTGACCGGGGAGCTGTCGTCCACGCGCGTTTGCGCGGCCACTGGCCGGAAGGCTGGGAAGGCGGGCGGTCCAGCGTCGATCCGGGAGTCCGAAGACCGGCCCCGCTCCACGCGGCCGCCTTGCGGCGGCCCTACGCAGCGGGAGCCTGCCATGGAGCTTTACGACGTCATCCACCGTCGCCGCGATGTGCGCGCCGAGTTCACCGGTGCGCCCATTCCGCGGGACGTCCTCGACCGGGTGCTCGCGGCGGCGCATGCCGCGCCGAGCGTGGGGCTGTCGCAGCCCTGGGATTTCATTCTGGTGAGGGACGTTCGGCTTCGGCGTGCCTTCTATGAGCATGTCCAGGGGGAGAGGGCTGTATTCGCTCGTGACTTGCGAGGGGATGCGGCTGAGCGGTTCGGGAAGATCAAGATTGATGGGGTTCTGGAGTCCACTCTTTCGGTTGTGGTCACGTACGACGCTGCTCGGGGTGGGCCTGCGGTTTTGGGGCGGCATGCGATCGCCGATGCTGGACTGTACTCGGTCTGCCTGGCCATTCAGAACTTGTGGCTGGCCGCTACGGCGGAGGGTTTGGGGGTGGGGTGGGTTTCGTTCTACCGCGAGGTCTTTGTGCGTGAGTTGCTCGGCATTCCGGGGGACGTTCGTCCGGTCGCCTGGCTGTGTCTGGGGCCGGTCAGCCGTCTGCAATCCGCTCCGGATCTCGAACGGCACGGGTGGCGGCAGCGGCGGGAGCTGGATGCCGCCGTTCACCTTGATCGGTGGGCGGGGCGGTCCTGAGGCGGATCGCCATGTGGGCCAGGAAGGCCACGCCGGCCAGCAGGTAGCAGTTGGCGATCGGGGTCAGGAAGATGTGGAAGCCGTATTGGAGCGGGTGGCCGTTGTGGGGCGTCCACCAGAGCGGGGAGAGTGCGAAGAGGGCGTAGGCGGCCAGGGCGGTTTTCCGGTTGTTGTTTCTGAGGAGTACCGCCAGGGCGGGGACGATCCATACCCAGTGGTGCGCCCAGGAGATGGGGGAGACCAGTAGGCCGGTCGCGCCTGTGACGGCTGTGGCGGTCAGCCAGTCGCCTCTTCTTGCCCAGAGGACGGCGATCGTCAAGCCGATCGCGGCGATCGTCAGCGGGATGGCGGTGTACCAGTCACCCACTTCGGCCGTGCCGCGCAATATGCGGTTCAGGGTGCCGTAGGGGGATTGGTTGCTGATGTACGGGACGCCCACCCGGGACGTGTCGTAGAAAGTGTCCAGCCAATAGACGCGGGACGCTTCCGGCGCGATGACGTAGGTCAGCAGGGTGCAGGTGGCGAAGGTGGCCGTGGCGGTCACGGCGTCCTTCGAGCGCCTCGTCAGTAGGAGCAGGACGACGAAGATGGCTGGGGTCAGTTTGATCGCGGTCGCGATGCCGATGGCGATTCCGGCGGGGCGGCCTTGGGCGGCGCGGTGCATGTCGGCCAGGACGAGGGCCAGCAGGAAGAGGTTGACCTGGCCCAGGAAGAACGAGTGGTAGACCGGTTCCAGAAGGAGGCCGCCCGCTACGACGGCGATGAGGGGGACGTGGCGGCCGGTCAGTTTCATCGTGATTCTGCATGCCCATATGAAGGCGGCCAGTGCGGCGAATTGCCAGATCACGCGGGCCAGGGTGAGGGGCAGCAGGGAGAGGGGGGTGAAGAGGGCGGCGAAGAAGGGGGTGTTGGTGAACCAGTGGTCGGCCAGCTGCTCCGTGTAGAGGCGGGTCCCGTCGGTTATGGCGTCTCCGCCCAGCCAGTAGATGCGGAAATCCAGCGAGTCGTAGGTGATGGAGAATACTGCTATTGCTGCGACTTCGATGGCCAAGAGCAGTGGTATCCAGCGTTTCATGCGGATAACGGTGTCGATGGGCCCAGTTTTTGCGCATCGGGCCGTCGCACACATTTGCGGAACGCCCGTTAGCCCGTGGGATTACGCCCGCGGGCCAATGTGCGGGAGAACGGCCGGCGGTTACGATCGGCCCATGTCAGCCCGAGTGCGCCGTCTCAGCGGCGCGGTTCTCGCCTGGTCGGGAGCCGCGCTCTATCCCGGCGTCCTGTTCCTCGCCCTCTCCACCGGGCGGTTCATCTCGCGGGAACTGGACATCCTGCTCTGCGTCGGCCTCACCGTGCTCGTCGCCGCGCTGCTGCGGCGGAACCCCCTCCCGGCCCACGCGATCCTGCTCTTCTCCTGGATCCTGGCCCTGTCGGAGACGCCGAACGGCGTCGTCGCGGGTGGGCAGATCCTGCTCACCGATCTCGCGGTCTGCTACATCGCGGCGACACGGCCGCGCTGGGTCTCGGGCGCCGTGGCGGTCGTCACCGGCGTCCTGCAACTGCTGTCGGTCGCGGCGTTCTTGATGGCGGACGAGGTGCTCCTGCTCACCATCGTCCTGGCGATGGTCGTCGTGTGGATGACGGGCAACTCGCTGCGGGTGCGGCGCGCGCATGCGGAGGCAATGCGCGAGCGGGAGACCGCGCAGGCCGTCGCCGCCGAGCGGCTCCGGATCGCCCGCGAGCTGCACGACATGGTCGCGCACAGCATCGGGATCATCGCGATCCAGGCGGGCGTGGGCGGACGGGTGATCGAGACGCAGCCGGCGGAGGCCCGCAACGCGCTGGGCGCGATCGAGGCCACCAGCCGCGACACCCTGTCAGGGCTGCGGCGGATGCTGTCCGCGCTGCGCGCCGACGATCCCGTGCCGCTCGGTCCCGCGCCGGGCCTGGCCGACCTCGACCGGCTGGCGGCGGCGACCGCGGACGCCGGGGTCGCGGTCGACATCCGCCGGACGGGGGAGCCGCGGGCGCTTCCGCCGGACGTCGACCTCTCCGCGTACCGGATCGTCCAGGAGGCGGTCACGAACGTCGTCCGGCACGCGGGCACCGACCGCTGCCGGGTGACGATCGACTACCGCGACGGCGAGCTCGCGATCGAGGTGGCGGACGACGGGCGCGGCGGCGTGGTCGGCGCCGGGTACGGCCTGGTCGGGATGCGGGAGCGGGTCGCGCTGCTGCGCGGCGAGTTCGCCGCCGGGCCGTCCCCCGCGGGCGGGTTCCGGGTGGCGGCCAGCATCCCGGCGCCGGCGGCGGCCGTATGACGGTCCGTGTCGTGCTGGCCGACGACCAGCCGCTCATCCGCGCCGGGCTGCGCGTGCTGATCGCCGACACCCCGGACCTGGAGATCGTCGGCGAGGCCGGGACGGGCCGCGAGGCGGTCGACCTGGTCGAGGCCCTTCACCCCGACGTGGTCGTGATGGACATCCGCATGCCCGACATGGACGGCATCGAGGCCACCCGCCGCATCACCGGGGCGCACGTCATCATGCTGACGACGTTCGACGACGACGAGTACGTGTACGGCTCGCTGAAGGCGGGCGCGAGCGGCTTCCTGGTCAAGGACATGGCGCTGGAGGAGATCCTCGCGGCGATCCGCGTCGTGGCGGGCGGGGACGGGCTGATCGCGCCCAGCGTCACCAAGCGGCTGATCGAGGAGTTCGCCGCCCGTCCCGAGCCCGCCGCCGCGCCGCGGCGGGCCGAGCCGCGGGAGGTCGCCGGGATCACCGGCCGCGAGCGCGAGGTCCTGACCCTGGTCGGGCGCGGCCTGTCCAACCAGGAGATCGCCGACGAGCTCTACATCAGCGTCGCCACGGCGAAGGCGCACGTGGCCCGGCTGCTGGCGAAGCTGGCCGCCCGCGACCGGGTGCAGCTGGTCATCATCGCCTACGAGCTGGGCCTCGTGGCGCCCCCTACCGGCGGTAGTACTACCTGACGTGGTGACCTCGGTATCGGTCGGATAACCTTGAAGCCGTGAAGGGTCTGGGAGAGCTTGAACGCACGGTCATGGAGGTCCTGTGGGAGCGGGAGGACGCCGGCCACCAGGCGGCGACCGCCCGTGACGTGAGCCGTGCGCTCGCCGGCGACCGGGACCTCGCCCACACCACGGTCATGACGGTGCTGGACAGGCTCGCCAAGAAGGGCTTCCTGGAGCGCGAGCGCGACGGCCGGGCCTGGCGCTACCACCCGGTGGCGAGCCGGGAGATGTACGTGACCGAGCTGATGCTGGGCGCGCTGAACGAGACCGGTGACCGGGACGCGGCGCTCGCCCACTTCGTCCGGTCCGTGTCGCGGGACGAGATCGACGTGATCCGGGAGACCCTCGCGGGCCTCACGAGTAAGGAACCACCGGCATGACCGGCGCCGCCCTGCTCGCATTGATCTCTCTCGGGACCGTCGGCGGGGCGCACTTCCTGTCCCGCGCCCGGTGGACGTGGCGAGCGCCGCGCATCGGGATCGCGCTCTGGCAGGCCCTCGGGCTGTGCTGGGGCGTCGCCACGATCGGAGCCCTGCTCGGCCTCGCCCTCCTCCCGTACCGCAAGGGCGTCCTCGGCGGGCTGCCCGGCCTCTACGACGACCAGGCGGCACGCCTCGGCGCCGTGCAGGTCGCGGCGCTGCTCGGCGCGATCAGCCTGGCCGGCGTGCTGCTGGTCATGCTGATGTTCGCGGTGGTCCGGGTGTTCCGGGCCCGGCGGCGGCACCGGGCGCTGCTCGCGTTGGTGTCGCGCCGCGACTCGTCCGTGCCCGGCACCCTCGTCCTCGACCATCCGGGCGCCGCCGCGTACTGCGTGCCGGGCGTGCGCTCGCACAAGGTCGTCGTCAGCGCCGGCACGCTGGAACTGCTCGACCGCGGCGAGCTGGCCGCGGTCCTCGCGCACGAGCGCGCGCACGCGCGCGAGCGGCACGACCTGGTGCTGCTGCCGTTCACGTCGCTGCGCCAGGTGTTCCCGCAGTTCCACCTGGTCGGGCGGTGCCTGGACGCGGTGGAGCTGCTGATCGAGATGGCCGCCGACGACCGGGCCCGGCACCACCACCCGGCGCGCGAGCTGGCGACGGCGCTGCTGCGGTTCGCCGCGGCGCGTCCGGCGGCCGCCCCGTCCGGGACGCTCGGCGTGGCGCACGGCGACATGCCGGTGATGGTGCGGGTGAACCGCCTGCTGGAGCCGGAGCCGGTGTCGCGCCGCATGCGCGTCGCCGCGTCGGTCGCGGTCCCGGTCATCGCCGGCCTTCCGCTGCTGCTTCTCGTCCTGCCTCACTAGCCTGCGCGGGCGGTTCCGGAACGGCGGCCTGCGGCTTCGGGCGGCGCAGGACGAGAAGGGACACCGCGAGCGCGGCGACCAGGAGCCCGGCGGAGACGCCGAACGCCAGGTGGTAGCCGCCGGTGAGCGCGTGGGCGGCGTCCTCGCCGTCCGCGCGCAGGGTCTCGGTGCGGGCCGCGGCGAGCGTGGTCAGCACCGCGACGCCGAGCGCCATCCCTACCTGCTGGACGGTGTTGAACACTCCTGACGCGAGGCCCGCGTCCTCCGGGCGGGCGCTCGACATGCCGAGCCCGGTCAGCGACGGCAGGACGAGCCCCGCGCCCGCGACCAGCACGAACACCGGGAGCAGGTCGGTGGTGTAGTCGGCGTTCACCGGGACGGTCGTCAGCCACGTCATCGCGCCGATCAGGAGCACCAGGCCCGCCATCAGCACGAACCGCTCACCGAGCCGGTTGGACAGCCGCGCCGACACCAGCAGCGAGACCGCGCCGATCGCGACGGCGGCCGGGAGCATCGCGAGGCCCGTGTCCAGCGCGCTGTAGCCGAGGACCTGCTGCATGTAGAGGGCGACGACCACCTGGAACGAGAACATCGCCGACAGGGTGAGCAACTGCACGGCGTACGCGCCGGAGACGTTCCGCGAGCGCAGGATCCGCAGCGGCATCAGCGGGGTCGCGGCCCGCGCCTGCCGGACGGCGAACCCGGCGAGCAGCAGCAGCGACACCGCGCCGAGGCCCAGCGTGTGGAGCGAGATCCAGCCGTGGCCCTCGACCTTCACGACCGTGTAGATGCCGAGCATCAGCCCGGAGGTGACGAGCAGCGCCCCGGCGATGTCCGCGCCGGCGGCGAGGCCGAGCCCGCGGTCGCGGGGCAGGGCGGGGAGCGCCAGCAGGATCGTGGCGAGGCCGATCGGCAGGTTGATCAGGAAGATCCAGTGCCAGCTCAGCGCGTCGGTGAGGACGCCGCCGAGGACCTGCCCGATGGACGCGCCCGCCGCGCCGGTGAAGCTGAAGATCCCGATCGCCTTCGCCCGTTCGCGCGGGTCGGTGAACAGCGTCACGAGGATGCCGAGGACGACGGCGGTGGCGAGCGCGCCGCCGACGCCCTGGAGGAGGCGGGCGGCGATCAGCACGCCGGACGTGGTGGCCGCCCCGGCGAGCGCGGAGGCCGCCGTGAACACCGCGTTCCCGGCGAGGAACAGGGTCTTGCGGCCGACGAGGTCGCCGAGCCGTCCGGCGAGGAGCAGCAGGCCGCCGAGCGGGATCAGGTAGGCGTTCATGATCCAGCTGAGCCCGGCGGGGGAGAAGCCGAGGTCGGCCTGGATGGCGGGGGCGGCGACGGTCACGATGCTGCCGTCGAGGATCGCCATCAGCATGGTCGCCGACAGCACGCCGAGCGCGGCCCAGCGGGACCGCAGCAGGCTGGAAGGGGTCGTCTCCGTGGTCATGGAGCGACCGTAGCAGATGGTTTTGTTATAGACGATCCATCACGGATCTATTTTTTGCCCTGCCGGACGCGGCGGGCCGGCCGGGCGGTCTCGACGGGCGTCGCGAGATGCCCGGTGACCAGCGTGTTCAGGGCGCGGACGAGCACCTCCCGCTCGCCGTCCGGCAGCGACCCGAGGGCGGCCTCGTGCACGCCGTCCACGATCCGCTGGCTCTCCGCCGCGACCCGCGCGCCCTCCTCGGTCACCGCGATGATCCGGGCGCGGCGGTCGGTGGACGACGGCCGGCGCTCGGCGAGGCCCGCCTTCTCCAGCGCGTCCACGGTCACGACCATGGTCGTCTTGTCCATGTCGCCGATCTCGGCGAGCTGGATCTGGGTGCGCTCCTCCTCCAGGGCGTGGACGAGGACGCAGTGCATGCGCGGCGTCAGCCCGATCTCGGCGAGCGCGGCCGTCATCTGGGTGCGCAGGACGTGGCCGGTGCGGTCGAGCAGGAACGACAGGTCCGTCGTCGTCCGGCTGGGGGCCATCGAAGTCATGCCGCCAGCCTACCCAGGTTGTTCTGTTGCGGATTATCTGCTAGGGGCCGCATGCCGTCGTCTATGCTGGGGGCATGAACCGCGTATGTCTGGGCTGGTGGCCGTCCTAGGACGGCCGACGCTCGCGCATGCCACAGGGCCGTCCGCTGGACGGCCCTTCTGCTTCTCGGTGACCCGGGGCCGGTCCGGCGGGACGGCCGCCCAGCCCGCTCCCGACCGAGGAGAGACCATGGAGACCACCGCCACCAGCGCCACCACCGCCACCAGCACCGCCGCGGCCGAAGCGCGCAGCCGCGAGCTGGAGGAACGCATCGCCGCCGACCCCGGCGCGTTCCGCATCCTGACCGGTGACCGCCCCACCGGGCCGCTGCATCTCGGCCACTACTTCGGCACCCTCGCGAACCGCGTGCGGCTGCAGCGCGCCGGCGTCGAGCTGTTCGTGCTCGTCGCCGACTACCAGGTGCTCACCGACCGGGACGTCGCCGACCGGCTGTCGGAGTACGTCGAGGGCCTGGTCGCCGACTACCTGGCCGCCGGGATCGACCCGTCCGCCGCGACCGTCTTCCGGCACAGCGCCGTCCCCGCGCTGAACCAGCTCATGCTGCCGTTCCTGTCGCTGGTGTCGGTGCCGGAGCTGAGCCGCAACCCGACCGTGAAGGACGAGATCGCCTCGTCCCGGCAGTCGTCGGTCAGCGGGCTGATGTTCACCTACCCGGTCCACCAGGCCGCCGACATCCTGTTCTGCAAGGCCAACCTGGTCCCCGTGGGCAAGGACCAGCTCCCGCACCAGGAGATCACCCGGACGATCGCGCGCCGCTTCAACGAGCGCTACGCGCCGGTCTTCCCCGTGCCGGACGCGCTGCTGTCCGCCGCCCCGAGCCTGCTCGGCATGGACGGCCAGAAGATGAGCAAGAGCCGCGGCAACGCCATCGCGCTGTCCGCCGGGCCGGACGAGACCGCCAGGCTGATCAGGCGGGCGGTGACCGACACCGACCGGCGCATCGCCTACGCGCCCGAGACCCGCCCGCAGGTGTCGAACCTGGTGCTGCTCGCCGCGCTCTGCCAGGGCCGCGACCCGCACGCCGTCGCCGCCGAGATCGGGGACGGCGGCGGCGCCGCGCTCAAGAAGGTCGTCACGGACTCGGTCAACGAGTTCCTCCGCCCGATCCGGGCCCGCCGCGCCGAGCTGGTCGCGGACCGGACGTACCTGCGCGGCGTCCTGGACGAGGGCAACGAGCGCGCCAACGCCGTCGCCGACCGCACCCTGGCGGAGGTGAGGGCGGCGATGGAGTCCTAACGCGGGGCGATGCCGCGCAGCACGACGGCGACCAGCTCGTCGGCGGAGGCCGGCGGGACGCGGCGCGCGATGTCCTCGCCCTGGAAGAGCGCCGACAGCACCGGTTCGTGGCAGGCGCCGACGAGCATGGACGCGGCGGCGTCCAGCGGCGCGTCCGGGGCGAGGCGGCCGAGGTCGCGCTCGGCCCGCAGGTAGCCGGCGAGCCGGGACCGCCAGTCCTCCTCGCCGCCGCTCAGCGCCGAGAACCGGCTGAGCACCTCGGGCTGCGCGACCAGCCCGGCCAGGGCGGGGACGAGGGCGCCGTGCGTCGCCAGCCCGTGCGCGACGTACGCGCGCAGGTTCTCCTCGACGGTGGCGGTGCCGGGCTCGGGCAGCGGGTCGAGCGCCCGGCCCACCGCCTCCGCCCGCGCCCGCAGCGCGTGCGCGAGCAGCTCCTCCTTGTCGGCGAAGTGGTTGTAGAGGACGCCGTCGGCGACGCCGGCCTCCCGCGCGATCGCCCGGACGGTCAGCCCGGCCGTCCCGCGGTCGGCCATCATCCGCTCCGCCGTCGCGATCAGGTGCTCGCGCAGGGTCCGGTCGCCGGCGCGCAGCGCGGCCGCTTTTCGAGGTGACATCACCGCGCATCGTATTCTCCGAGCGCGAACCCGCGGGCGGCGAGCTCGGGCAGGAAGCCGGGGCCGGCGACGTCCTCGATGTGCCGGACGCCTGCCGGCGCCCCGGCCAGCCGCCGGACGACCAGCGCGGCGGCCGGGCCCGTCGCCCGGCTCTGCCGCCGACCGGCGAACGACCGGACCCGGCCGCCGGACGCGACCGCCACCGCGAACCCGTCCCCGCCCACGTGGACGTGCCGGAACGCGGCGTCCGCGACGACGATCTCCGGGACGTGCCCGCGCAGGCCCGCGACGACCTCCCGCCCCACGGCCCCGTACCCGCCGAGGACGACGACCCGGTTCATCGGCGCGCCGTCACCAGCCACGACCGGCTCCGCAGCCGCACGGCGCCGTCGCGCTCGAAGCGCCGCATCGCGTCCGCGAGCGTGTCGACGAGGTCGTCTCCGGCGCCGTAGTTGTAGCGGATCGGGCCCCATTCGGCGAAGAACTGGGCCGCGTCCCGGGCGTCCCGTCCCCAGATCTGCTCGGCCTCGACCTGGCGGCAGTTCACGGAGCCGAACCCGGCCGCGCCGAGCACCTCCTGGACGCGGTCGGGATCCGACAGCGACAGCGGCCCGTCATGCCCGATCGGGGCCTCCTCGCGCGGCGGCAGCGCGGCGAAGACCGCCTGGAGGTCGGTGTCGCCGATCGGCGCCATCGAGAGGAACGCCAGCCGCCCGCCGTCCCGCAGCGCCCGCCGGATGTTCCCGAACGCGGCGACGGGGTCGGCGAAGAACATGACCCCGACCCGGCTGATCGCCACGTCGAAGGCGCCGTCCTCGAAGGGGTGGACCTGGGCGTCGGCCTGCACGAACTCCACGTTCCCGACGCCCTCCGCCGCGGCGCGGCCGCGGGCGGTGCCGAGCATGGGCGCGGACAGGTCCACGCCCGTCGCCGCGCCGAGCCGGGCCCGCCGGGCCGCGAGCCGGGTGGTCTGCCCGTTCCCGCAGCCGATGTCGAGGACGCGGTCGTGCGGCCCGATGGCCGCCGCGTCCAGCAGGGCGTCGTTGAACCCGCCGTTGACCGCGTCGTACCGGTCGGGGTGCGTGGCCCAGTGCTCACCCTCGTACCCGTTCCACGCCTCCGCCTGGTGCGTGTTGACGATCTCCGCCATGCCCCCTCCTCGGTTATGAACGTATGTTCATGAACATAGGTTCATGTCGCGTCCGCCGTCAAGGCCGCGCTGAAGGCCGTACCCGCGGGGCCGGGCGAGCGGGGGCACAGCAGCTCGGTGCGATGGACGACCCGCGGCGCGCGGACGGGCACCTCGGCCAGGCCCGGATGCCCGGCGGCGCCCGCGGGCAGGACGGCCAGCCCGTGCCCGGCGGCGACCAGCGCGGCGACCAGCGCGAGATCGCCGCCCGCGCAGGCGAGGGACGGGCGGAAGCCGTCCCGCACGCCCGCCGCCCGGCGCAGGTCAGGCAGCGGCGCGGCGACGTCCGGGGCGTCCAGCCACAGCGCGTCGACGAGATCGCGCAGGTCCAGGCCGAGCCGGGACGCCAGCGGATGCGCGGCGGGCAGCGCGACCGCGAGCGGGCGCTCGGCCACCGCGGCCGCCGTGACCGGGGCATCGGCGTCCGGGCGCAGCGGGTCAGTGGGCGCGGCGATGCCGTCCACCAGCCCGATGTCGAGTTCGCCGGTCGCCACGGCCGCGCCGATGCCGGCGCGGGGCAGCACGCGGACGGCGGCGTCCAGCCGCGGATGCGCCCGGCGGGCCGCGGCCAGCGCCCCCGCGGCGTGGGCGGCGGCGAGCGGCGCGGCGCCGACGCGCAGCCGCAGCCGGGGCGCCCCGCCCAGCCGGTCGATCTCCGAGCGCGCCGCCCGCAGCCGCAGCAGGATCGGCTCGGCATGGTCGAGCAGCCGCGCCCCGGCCTCCGTCGGACGGACGGGACGGCGGTGCAGGAGCGTCACCTTGAGATCGCTCTCCAGCGACGCGATCTGCTGCGACACGGCGGCCTGCGTGTACCCCAGTTCGCGGGCGGCGGCCGAGAACGAGCCCGCCCGGACGACAGCGACGAACGTACGCAGGAGATGCGAATCCATGAGGATAAGCATTGCTTATCGAGCCATCGGGAATCATCGTTGGCGCTTGAGCATGCGGGCGGGCCAGGATCGAGGGCATGACGTTCACCGCACGCATCGCCCTGGTGGGGGAGCGGTCCCCCCACGTCCAGTCGCACGTCCGGATCCCGGGGCTCCTGGAGTCCGTCCGGGAGCGCGACGGCCTCCTCGTCGAGGCGTACTGGATCCCGACCGGCGACGTGGGCGACGGACTGGAGAAGTTCGACGGGGTGTGGCTGCTACCGGGCAGCCCGTACGAGAGCGAGGCCGGCGCCGTCACCGCCGTGCGGTCCGCCAGAGAGCAGGGGATTCCCATCCTCGGGACGTGCGGCGGCTTCCAGCACATGCTGCTGGAGTACGCGCGCAACGTCTGCGGCCTGGGCGAGGCCAGGCACGCCGAGAACGACCCCGGCGAGGCCGGTGACGACGCGCTGATCACGCCGCTGGCCTGCTCGCTCGCCGGTCACGAGGCGGAGGTCGCCGTGACGCCCGGCTCGTTCGCCGCGCGGCTCATGGGCACGACGCGCAGCACCGAGCGCTACGGCTGCGCCTTCGGCCCCAACCCCCGCTACGAGGACGCGCTGCGCGCGGGCGGCCTGCGGTTCACCGGCCACGACGACGCCGGGCAGGTGCGCATCGCGGAGCTGCCCGGGCACCCGTTCTACCTCGCCACGCTCTTCCAGCCGGAGCTTGCGGGCGACGGCACCCGCCCCCACCCGGTCATCGCGGCGTTCCTCGCCGCGGCGGCTGAGTCGCACTGATTATCCGATGTCGGACCCATCCGGGACGATGAGCGGATGAACTGGTTCCGGCATCGCCGCCCCGCCCTGGCCCTGGAGGTCTCACGCCTCACGGACGAGGAGCAGCGGGGTCGTCGTGAAGGCTGACAAGCGGGACCTGAACCGGGCGCTGCTCGCGCGGCAGATGCTGCTGGAACGGCGTGACATGCCCGTTCTGGACGCCATCGAGCACCTCGTCGGCATGCAGGCGCAGGCGCCCAGCCCGCCGCACATCGGGCTGTGGAGCCGTCTCGCCGGCTTCGCGTTCGACGCGGTGGGCCCGCTGATGACCGAGCGGCGGGTGCTCCGGATGGTGCTGATGCGCGGAACGCTCCACCTGGTCAGCGCCCGCGACGCCCGCGCGCTCCGGCCGCTCACCCAGCCGCTCCTGGACAACTACCTGCGGACCCGGGCCGCCGACCTGGCCGGCATCGACCTCGACGCGGTCACCGCGCACGCCCGCGCGCTGCTGGAGGACGAGCCGCGCACCGACAAGGAGCTGCGCGAACTGCTGGCCGAGCGGTGGCCGGACGACGACCCCGCGCTGCTCGGCTGGGCCGTCCGGTGCCGGCTGCCGCTGGTCCAGGTTCCGCCGCGCGGCATCTGGGGCGCCTCGGGGGTCGCCCGGCACACGACGCTCGACACCTGGCTGGACGGGCATCCGCCCGCCGAGACGACGCTGGACGACGTCGTGCTGCGCTATCTGGCCGCGTTCGGGCCGGCGAGCGTCCAGGACGTCCAGCAGTGGTCCGGCCTGACGCGGCTCGGCGAGGTCGTCGAGCGGCTGCGGCCGGAGCTGCTGGAGTTCCGGGACGAGAACGGCCGCGCGCTCTACGACGTGCCGGACGCGCCGCGTCCCGGCGGTGACGCGCCCGCGCCGGTCCGGTTCGTCCCGGACTTCGACAACCTGCTGCTCTCCCACGCCGACCGCGCCCGGATCATCAGCGAGGAGCACCGCAAGCGCGTCTTCACCGTCAACGGCATCATCCGCGCGACGTTCCTCGTGGACGGCTTCGTCCACGGCATGTGGAAGATCGAGAAGAAGCGCGGGGAGGCGGTGCTGCGCGTCGACCCGTTCGCCCCGGTCCCGAAGCGGGAGCGCGCCGCGCTGGAGGAGGAGGGCCTGCGGCTGCTGGCCGCCGGGCACCCCGACGCCAAGTCGTACGCGGTCGAGTTCGTCTAGCGCGCGCCGGTTCCTCTAGACCGCGCCGGTCAGCCTTCGCCGCGCGCGCACGGGGCCTCGTGGTCGGGGTCGAGGGACGACAGGAGCGCGTGCAGGGTCTCGCGGAAGGCGAGCATCTGCTCGCGGTCCAGCGGGTCGAACAGGTGGCGCCTGACCTCGGCGACATGGCCGGGCGCCGCCTTGACCAGCACCGCGTAGCCCTCGTCGGTCAGCCGCGCGATCGTGGTGCGGCGGTCGCCGTCGTGCTTGCAGCGGCTCACCCACCCGGCCTCCTCCAGCCGGTTCACGGCGTGGGAGAGGCGGCTCGGGGACGAGTGGACGAGGTCGGCGAGCGCGGTCATCGTCAGCGCGCGGTCGGGTGCCTCCGACAGCATCGCCAGGATCATGTAGTAGGCGTGCGGCATCCCGGAGTCGCGCTGCAGCTGCCGGTCGAGGGCGGCGTTGAGCAGCCGCGACGTCCACAGGAAGGCCCGCCAGGTCTCCTGCTCCTCGTCGTCCAGCCACTGCGCCTCGGTCATGCGGACAGTCTACCCAAAAGTTGAACCCTCAAGCCTTGAAAGTTCAAGCATCTTCCGCATATGGTTGAAGTCTCAAGTAAAAGGGGGACGACATGACCCGGATGCCGGTGCTCTACCTGAGCCACGGTGCTCCGCCGCTGGCGGACGACGCCAAATGGACCGACCAGCTCGCCCGCTGGTCGGCAGACCTGCCGAAGCCCGCGGCGATCCTCATGGTGTCCGCGCACTGGGAGGCCGCGCCGCTGAGCGTCGGCGCCACCCGGCCGGTGCCGCTGGTGTACGACTTCTGGGGATTCCCCGAGCACTACTACCGCGTCCGCTATGACGCGCCCGGCGCCCCCGAGTTGGCCGCCGACGTGCGCAAGCTGATCCCCGGTGTCCACCAGGACGAGGAGCGGGGCCTGGACCACGGCGCGTACGTGCCGCTCGTGGAGATGTACCCGGACGCCGACGTCCCGGTGCTGCAGATGTCGATGCCGACGCTGGAGCCGGAGCGGCTCTTCGAGGTGGGGCGGAGCCTCGCGCCGCTGCGCGACCGGGGCGTGCTGATCATCGGGAGCGGGTTCACCACGCACAACCTGCGGGAGCTGCGCCCGGACCCGGACGCCGCGCCGCCCGCCTGGTCGGCGGAGTTCGACGAGTGGACGGACCGAGCGGTGCGGGGCGGCGACGTCGACGCCCTGCTGGACTTCCGCGCGAAGGCGCCCGCGGCGCGCATCGCCCACCCGCGGACCGAGCATTTCGCGCCGCTGTTCATGGCGCTGGGAGCGGACGCGGACCAGGCGTCGGAGCGCCGGTCCGTGATCGACGGCTACTGGCTCGGGCTGGCGAAGCGCTCGTTCCAGTTCGGGTGAATTGTCACGTTCCGCCCGATTAGCCGGACGGGGTCAGTCGGCCGCCGTCTCCATCTGGGCGAAACCGGTGCGCCACGAGGTCACCTGCGGCTTCCAGCCGAGGTCCAGCGCCTTGGCGTTGGACACCGGGCGGCCGGTCGTCGCGGCGTGCTTGCCGGCGCTGCCCGGGTGCGGGGCGCCGATCGCCGCGCTGTAGACGGGCAGCCAGTCCGCCGTGGTGGCGGGCTCGTCGTCCACGATGTTGACGGCGCCGGCCGGCCAGTCGAGCGCGGCGAGCGCCGCCGACGCCGCGTCGTCGGCGTGCACGAAGGACGTCCACGACGGCGCCAGCCGCAGCGTGCCCGCGCGGGCCCGCTCGGCGATCGCGCCGTCGGGGGCGTACCAGGTTCCCGGGCCGTAGAGCGCGCCGTACCGCAGCACCACGCCGCGCGGCATCTCGCCGACCGCGTCCTCCAGCGCCGCGACGCCCGCGTACGGCGGCAGCGAGGAGTCGAGCGGGTCGGACTCGACGGCCGCCGTGTCGCCCGGGACGTACAGCCAGGCGATGCTCTGCGCGACCATCGTCTCGACGCCCGCGGCCTTCGCCGCGTCCACCAGGTGGCGGGTGCCGGCGATGCGCAGCCGGGAGTTGGCGTCGAAGTCCTCCGCGCTGAGGTCGGTGAGCTGGTGGATCACGGCGTCCGGGCGCTCGGCCGCGACGGCGTCGCGGACCGCCGGGCCGTCGAGCATGTCCACGACGACGGGCGCGGCGCCGAGATCGCGCAGCAGCCCGGCGCGGTCGGACCGGCGCGTCGTCCCTGCGACCTCGTGGCCCGCCTGGACGAGCAGCGGGATCAGCCGGCGGCCGACGACTCCGGTCGCTCCGGCGAGGAGAATCTTCAAGGGGGTACCTCCGCGACTGTCACGCCTTCGTGAGATCGTCTTTTGTAAGATCGTCCAGTGCACTCGCCCGGCGTTCGGCATGGTAGCCCCCCTGCGTCCGGTCGGACGACGTCGGACGAGCCGCACCGCCCCCGGGGTCCCGTCCGCCCATGAGCGTACCGCCGGGAACCGCCCGAACGCGTTTCGCATCCGGCGCGGGCGAGAATTCACGTGTGCGAAACGGAACCGGCGACGGCGGAGGAACGCGCATGGAGATCACTCTCGTCCAGGGCGACATCACCGAGCAGGACGCCGACGCGATCGTGAACGCGGCCAACTCGTCGCTGCTCGGGGGCGGCGGCGTGGACGGCGCGATCCACCGCCGGGGCGGGCCCGAGATCCTCGACGCATGCCGTGACCTGCGCGCTTCGCGGTACGGCGGCGGGCTGCCGACCGGCCGGGCGGTCGCGACCACGGCCGGGCGGCTGCCCGCCCGCTGGGTGATCCACACGGTCGGCCCGGTGTACTCGGCGTCCGACGACCGCTCCGGCCTGCTGGCCTCCTGCTACCGCGAGTCCCTCCGCGTCGCCGACGAGCTGGGCGCCGTCTCGGTCGCCTTCCCGGCGGTGTCGGCGGGCATCTTCGGCTGGCCGCTGGACGATGCCGCCCGGATCGCCGTCGGCACCGTCCGCTCCACCCCCGCCCAGGTCGCCGACGCCCGTTTCGTCCTCTTCAGCGGCGACGTCTACGCCGCCTTCGAGCGCGCGCTGGAATCCCTCTAGCCGCTTCCGGCCCGCCGTCAGTCCTCCTTGGGGGGCGGCACCACGAGGACGGGCCGGTGCGCGTGGTGCAGCACGCGGGTCGACACGCTGCCCAAGATGACGGAACGGGCGCCCGCGAGACCGCGCGAACCCGTGACGATCAACGAGGCGTTCAGCTCGTCCGCGACGTCCACGATGGCGGCCCACACGGGTCCGCCGCCGCGCTCCGCCCGCGTCGTCACCTGGGTCAATCCGGCGGAGAGGGCGAGGTCGGCGCCCGCCTGGGCGAGCTGTTCGGCCTGCTTCTCCTCCTCCCAGGTGTCGCCGTCCTGCGGCCCGGCGGGGATGGGGGCCACGGCGGCGATCGGCGCCCAGGTGATCTGAGTCAGCAGCGGCTCCCACACCGTCATCACCACGGTCGGCTCGGCCTTCAGATGGCGCGCGGCGAACTCGATGGCGGTGCGCGAGTCGTCAGAACCGTCGAATGCAATGAGAACTGTCATATGAAAGACATTTCCAAGATCAGAGGCGGGGGAACCCGAACGGCCCGCACAGTGGCCGATCTCTCAGCCGGCCTGGGGCGCGCGGCCGGTGCCGGGCGGGCCGGCGAACGCCTGCGCGATGTCGAGCCAGCGGTCGGCGTCCGGGCCGGTGGCGGTGAGCGCGAGGTCGGCGCGGTGCCGGCGCTGCGCGACGGCGTGGCAGAAGTCGAGCGCGGGACCGGTCACGGACTGGCGCGCGTCCGCCGGCCCCCACGTCCACTCCTCGCCGCCGGGGCCCGCCAGGACGACGCGGAACTCCTCGGCCGGCGGCTCCAGGCCGCGGTTGCGGTACGCGAAGTCGCGGGTCCGGACGCCGATGTGCGCGACGTGCCGGAGCCGGTGCGTCGGCTCGCGCCGGACGCCGAGCGCGTCGGCGACGTCCTCGCCGTGCGCCCACGTCTCCATCAGCCGCGCGGTCGCGAGTGTCGCGGCGCCCATCGGCGGGCCGAACCAGGGCAGCCGCGTGCCGGGCGGGACGGCGGCGAGGGCGGCCACCATGCGGCGGCGGCCCTCGCGCCAGCGGGCGAGGAGCGCCGCCGGGTCCTCCTTCGCGCCCTCCCGCGCGCCCGTCTCCACGTAGCCGTCGGGGTCGGCGAGCGCCTCCTCGACGAGCTTGCCGAACGCGTCGGCGTCGGTGGCCGCGACCACGGCCTGGTCGTCGGTCCAGGCGAGGTGGGCGATCTGGTGCGCGATCGTCCAGCCCTCGGCCGGGGTCGGATCCGCCCAGCGGGCGGCGGGCAGCGGCGCGACGAGGGCGTCGACGGAGTCGCCCTCGGCGGCGAGGTCGGCGAGCAGAGAGTGCAGATCCGGCATTCCGCCAGCATCGTCCAGCCGGCCGCCCCCGGTACAGGGGGCGGACTACAAAACCGAACGCGGTTCTTTAGCCGGGCCCGTCAGTCGCCGCCGGCCGCCGTCGGTCGCCGTCAGCCGAGGAGGGCGCGGGCGGCGGCGTAGTCGGCCTTGCCGTTGGGCAGCCGGAGGCCCGCGTCCGTCCGGACGAACGCCTTCGGGATCTTGTAGCGGGCCAGGTGGGCGGCGCAGCCCGCGCGCAGCTCGTCGTCGGACGGGCCGCCGGCGGGGCTCACCACCGCGACGATCTCGGTGCCCCAGCGCTCGCTCGGCCGGCCGACGACCAGCGCGTCCGCGACGCCCGGCAGCCCGCGCAGCACGGACTCGACCTCCTCCGCGAACACCTTCTCCCCGCCGGTGTTGATCGTGGTCGCCTCCCGGCCGTGGACCTCGACGGTGCCGTCCGCGAGCAGCCGCGCCCGGTCGCCCGCCACCACGAGGCGCTCGCCGTCCAGCGTCAGGAACGTGGAGGCGGTCTTCGCCGGGTCGCCGAGGTAGCCGCGCGGGATCGCGTCGCCGCCCTTGGCCAGCCAGCCCAGCTCGTCCTCGCCGGGCGCGAGGCGCCGCGACCGGTCGGCGGACAGCACCGCCGTCCCGGGCGCCGCTGCGAACGTCCTCGCCGCCGAGCCGTTCCGGGTCACCTGGAACCCCGACTCCGACGAGCCGAGGACGTCCACGATCCGGGTGTGCGGCAGAAGCTCCAGCATCCGCGCCTTCACGCCGGGGCTGATCGCGGCGGCCGAGTTCACGAACGTGCGGAGCGCGCCCAGGTCATGCGGCCGGGCCTCCAGCGCCGCCGTGATCGGACGGGCGAACGCGTCCCCGACCAGCGGCATCCGGGTGACGCGCTCGCGCTCGGCGGTCGCCATCAGGTCGGCCGCGTCCAGGCCGTCCACCCGGTCGGGGAACACCACGCACCCGCCGCCGCACCAGGCGCCGAGCGCCGACCACGTGCCGGCCCCGTGCATCAGCGGCGGGCCGACCAGCACCCGCACGTCGCTGCGGACGGCCCGCGCGACGGCGTCGTCCAGATCGGTGACGGGGACGCCGTCGCGGCGCCGCAGGCCGAGCGGGCCGATCATCAGGTCGCCGATCCGCCACAGCACGCCCTTCGGCATGCCGGTCGTGCCGCCGGTGTAGAGGACGTGCAGGTCACCGGCCTCGGACCGCACCGGCGGCGGGTCGGCGGACGCCTTGGCGAGGGCGTCCTCGTAGTCGAGCGCGCCGGGCAGTAGCGGGGCGCCGGACTCGTCCGCGACCTGGAGGAGCAGCGGGCGCTCGGCCAGCCGCTCGACGACCCGGCCGATGGCGTCCGCGAACCGCGCGTGGAAGAGCACGGCGGCCGGGCGGGCGTCGCCGAACAGGTGCGCCAGTTCGTCGTCCACGTACCGGTAGTTGACGTTGAACGGGGCGACGCGGGCCTTGTGCGCGCCGACCAGGCCCTCCAGGTACTCGGGGCCGTTGTGCAGGTAGAGCGCGAGATGGTCGTGCGGCGACTCCCAGGGCTCGGCCGCCGTGCCGCGCAGGCCGAGGCCGTGCGCGTGCAGGACGTTCGCCAGCCGCCGGGTCCGGTCGGCCGTCTCCCGCCAGGTCGTCCGGCGGTCGCGCCACACCAGGCACTCGCGGTCGGGGATCGCGGCGGCGATGGCCTCGTGCAGGGTCGCCAGGTCGAGCATCGGCACTCCTCGGGGGGACGGCGTCGGCAGCACCGTAACCGATAACTTACCGAACCTCGTTCGGTGGTGGCGGGAGTGGGCGGGCGGACGATTCCCGGCACCCTCGGACGTACGGGGCATAGGCCGCGAGAAGGAACAATTACCGGGTGCCCCCAGCAAGCCGGCCGCGAGGAGAGGCGACTCGCGGCACCACCGCCCCCAACCGGCTCCGCCGCGTCGACCGCTGGATCGCCGCCACCCAGGCGGGCCCGCTGCGCGCGGACCCGCGACCGCTGGCCGTCGACCTCGGCTACGGCGCCTCGCCGGTCACCACGTTCGAGATCTACGCGCGGCTGCGCGCCGTCGCACCGCGCCTGGAGGTCGTCGGCATCGAGATAGAGCCGGACCGCGTCGCCGCCGGCCGCACCCTCCTCGCCGCCCTCCGCGAACCCCCCGAACCCCCGGACCCGCCCCCGCCGAAAACCGCCGAACCCCGCAAAGGAGTCGGAGACGGCAAAGGAGCAGATGACCGCAAAGGAGCAGATGACCGCAAAGGTGCAGATGACCCCGCGCGTGCCAGGGCCCCGAAAGGAGCCGTGGGCTTCAAAGGAGCCGCTGCTTCCAAAGAGGGCTTGAGGCTGAACGGTGCCGGTGCCCTCAAAGGAGTCGTCGGCGCCAAAGGAGCCGGTGCGGCCTTTGAAGGGCTGTCGTTTAGGCGCGGCGGGTTCGAACTGCCGGTGCCGCGGCCGCCCGTGCTGGTCAGGGCGTTCAACGTGCTGCGCCAGTACGACGAGTCGGCCGCCTGGCGCGCATGGGACGATCTGCGCGCGCGCCTGGCGCCCTCAGGGGTCCTCGTAGAGGGGACGTGCGACGAGATCGGGCGTCGTGCGGTCTGGGTCACCCTCACCGAGGACGGGCCCCAGACCATCACCTTCGCCGCGCATCTGGGCTCGCTGGAGCGTCCGTCCGTGCTGGCCGAGCGGCTGCCGAAGACGCTGATCCACCGGAACGTGCCGGGCGAGCCCGTCCACGCGCTGCTGGCGGACTTCGACCGCTGCTGGGCGACGGCCGCGCCGCATTCGGCGTTCGGCCCCCGCGCGCGCTGGGTCGAGGCGGTGTCGCTGCTGGCGCGGAACCATCCCGTCTTCACGCATCTGCCGTACGGCGGGCGGCACCGGTGGCGCCTCGGCGAGGTCACCCTCCCCTGGACGGCGGTCGCCCCGCGAGGCTGACCCCGCGCTACTCGCGGTGCAGCTTGTAGGGGGCGGCCTGCACGCGGGGCTGCACGTCGATGCGGTCGATGTTGACGTGCGCCGGACGGGTGACGGCCCAGGCCACGCAGTCGGCGACGTCCTCGGCGACGAGCGGCTCCGGGACGCCCTCGTACGGCTTGGCGGCCCGCTCGGCGTCCCCGCGGAACCGGACCAGGGAGAACTCCTCCGTCTTCACCAGCCCCGGCGCGATCTCGGTGACGCGCACCGGCTCGGCGACCAGCTCCAGCCGGAGCACGTCGTTGACCGCGTAGGCGGCGTGCTTCGCCGCGTTGTACCCGCCGCCGCCCTCGTACGGGACGTGCGCGGCCAGCGAGGTGATGTTCACCACGTGCCCGGCGCCGCTCTCGATCAGCTTCGGCAGGATCGCCTTGGTCACCCGGACCAGGCCCAGCACGTTGGTGTCGTACATCGTCTGCCAGTCGGCGAGGTCGGCGGACGCGACGCTCTCCAGGCCGACGGCACCGCCCGCGTTGTTGACCAGCACGTGGCAGGTGCCGACCGCCGCCGCCAGCGCGTCCACCGACTCCTGGGACGTCACGTCCAGGGTGACCGGGGCGATCTTCGCGGCGCCCGGCACGGTCTCGGCGATCTCCTTGGCGAGGGCGTCGAGGCGGTCGCGGCGCCGCGCGGCGAGCACCACGTTGAACCCCTCGGCCGCCAGGCGCCGCGCGGTGGCGGCCCCGATCCCGCTGCTTGCTCCGGTCACTATCGCGGTCTTACGCATGCGACCAGGGTCCCAGACGCGGTGCGCGGCGCCGCCGGGGGAGGGGGAGCCGGTGAGACCGGTCACTGTGGCGAGAAGTCACGAATGTCCCCCTTCCCGAGGGAACACCCGACCCGGTCGATAGGTTGCACTACCGGAGGTGATGTTCAGTGTCGCGTCGTATCAACCGGGTTGCGACGGTCAGTGTTCATACTTCCCCCCTTGACCAACCTGGTACCGGCGACGCGGGCGGTATGAACGTCTACATCGTCGAGGTGGCCAAGAGGCTGGCCGCGAGGGGCGTGGAAGTCGACATCTTCACCCGCGCGACGTCGCGGGCCCTGCCCCCGGTGGTCGAGCTCGCTCCGGGCGTGCTCGTCCGCAACGTCGTCGCCGGGCCGTTCGAGGAGCTGGACAAGACCGAGCTCCCCCGGCACCTGTGCGGATTCACGTCCGGGGTGCTGCGGGTCGAGGCGGCCCACGACCCCGGCCACTACGACCTCCTGCACACGCACTACTGGCTGTCCGGCCAGGCCGGGTGGGCGGTCAAGCAGCGGTGGGGCGTGCCGCTCGTCCACTCGATGCACACGATGGCGAAGGTCAAGAACGCGGCGCTCGCCGACGACGACAAGCCCGAGCCCGCCGAGCGCGTCCTCGGTGAGGAGCAGGTCGCGGCGTCCTCCGACCAGCTCGTCGCCAACACCGCCAAGGAGGCCCGCGAACTCGTGGACCTCTACGGCGCCGACCCCGCGCGGGTCGCGACCGTCAGCCCCGGCGTCGACCTGTCGATGTTCCGGCCCGAGTCGCCGATCCTCGCCCGCAGCACCGGCCTCCTCCCGCACCGCACCGGCCCGGCCCGCCGCCGGCTCGGGCTGCCCCGCGACGCGTACGTGCTTTTGTTCGTCGGCCGGATCCAGCCGCTCAAGGCGCCGGACGTCCTGCTGCGCGCCGTGGCCCGCATGCTCGACGACGACCCGGCGCTGCGCGCCAAGCTCGTCGTCGCCGTCGTCGGCGGCCCGTCCGGTTCCGGCCGCTGCCGCCCCGAGGGGCTCCAGTCCCTCGCCGCCCAGCTGGGCATCACCGACGTCATGCGCTTCGAGCCGCCCAGCCCGCAGCGCGAGCTGGCCGACTGGTACCGGGCCGCGGACGTCACCGTCGTCCCGTCCCACAGCGAGTCGTTCGGGCTCGTCGCCGTCGAGTCGCAGGCGTGCGGGACGCCCGTCGTCGCGTCCCGCGTCGGCGGCCTGTGCACCGCCGTAGCGGACGGCGAGTCCGGCGTGCTGATCTCCGGGCACGACCCCGCCGACTACGCCGCCGTCCTGCGCCGGCTGCAGGCCGAACCCGGCCTGCACGCGCGCCTCGCCCGCGGCGCCGTCCGACACGCGGACGGCTTCGGCTGGGACGCCACGGTCGACCGCCTCCTCGACGTGTATACCGGTGCCATGTCGATCCCGGCCGTGAACGTCGCCCCTGCAGAGGTCACCGCATGAACCACGTCGAGACCATCAGGGAAACGCTCAAGGCGGCGGAGCTGGAGTTCGACGAGCCGCGCGAGAACGCGTTCTTCGTCAAGCTCCCCGGGCAGCACAAGCTCGCCACCATGACGTGGCTGATCGTCGGCGACCACTCCCTGCACGTCGAGGCGTTCTTCTGCCGCCGCCCGGACGAGAACCACGCCGAGTTCTACCGGTTCCTGCTGGAGAAGAACGGCCGCATGTACGGGGTCGCGTTCGCCCTGGACGACGTCGGCGACGTGCACCTCGTCGGGAAGCTGCCCCTCGACTCGATCTCCCCGGACGAGATCGACCGCGTGCTCGGCTGCGTCCTCACCTACTCCGACGAGAACTTCGACAAGGCGCTGGAGCGCGGGTTCAAGACGTCCATCCAGCGCGAGTGGGACTGGCGGGTCAAGCGCGGCGAGAGCCTCGCCAACCTGCGGGCGTTCGCCTCCTTCGCGGACCCGGCCAACCGCGAGTGACCTCCGGCGGGCCGATAGGCTCTGCGGCATGGCGACCCTGGTATTGCTCCGGCATGGCGAAAGCGTTTGGAACGCGGAAGGGCTGTTCACCGGCTGGGTGGACGTCGACCTGTCCGCGAAGGGCGAGAGCGAGGCGACCCGCGGCGGCGACCTGCTGCTCGACGCCGACATCACCCCCGACGTGGTGCACACCTCCCTGCTGAAGCGGGCCATCCGCACCGCCAACATCGCCCTGGACGTCGCGGACCTCCTCTGGATCCCGGTGAAGCGCTCCTGGCGGCTGAACGAGCGCCACTACGGCGCCCTCCAGGGCAAGAACAAGGCGCAGACGCGCGAGGAGTTCGGCGAAGAGCAGTTCATGACCTGGCGCCGCTCCTACGACACCCCGCCGCCGCCCATCAAGGACGACGACCCGCTGTCCCAGGTCAACGACCTCCGCTACGCCGAGCTGCCGTCCGAGCTGATCCCGCGCACGGAGTGCCTCGCCGACGTCGTCGACCGGCTGCTGCCCTACTGGTACGACTCGATCGTCCCCGACCTGGCCGCCGGCAAGACCGTGATGGTCGCGGCGCACGGCAACTCGCTGCGCGCCATGGTCAAGCACCTGGACGACATCTCCGACGAGCAGATCGTCGGCCTGAACATCCCGACCGGCATCCCGCTCGTCTACGAGCTCGACGACGACTTCAGCCCGCTCAAGCGCGGCGGCGAGTACCTCGACCCGGCCGCCGCGAAGGCCGCGATCGAGGCCGTCAAGAACCAGGGCGCCGCGAAGTCGGACGGCCCCAAGCCGCCGACGCCGCCCGCGAAGGACGCCAAGGACGCGAAGAAGGACAAGCCCCGCCGCGGCCGCAAGAAGTGACGCCCGAGGGGCCGCCGCGGCGGCCCCTCACCCCGCGAACGCGGAGGCGATCCCCGCGCCGACGGCCGCGAGCCCGGCGAACGCCAGCGGTCCGGTCGCCCACGCGCAGGCCCGCGCCTGCCGCTCCGACGCCCCCGCGCGCACGAGGGTGCGCCGGACGTCCCCGTAGGGCGAACCGCTCCGATCGGGCATCGGCATGAACGCCACCGGCGCGTACAGCAGGCTCAGCACGAGCGCCGCCGCCCGCGCGAACAGCCCGTCCAGCGCGGCGTGCACCGCGAGCAGGACCAGCCCGAACGCGATCATGCCGACGATGTACAGGATGGCCGACCTCACGGCTGCCCGCAGGACGCCGCCCCCGGCGGACCGCACGACCGGTGCCCAGAGCTTGCAGATCATGTCGGTCCGCAGGACGGACACCCAGATCACGAACGCCAGGATGCCGATCACGACGGCCGCGGCCTCCCGCCATGACGACATGCCGTCCTCCCCGGGGTCGGATCACATCCTCGAGTGAATGATCTCAAACCCGGGCGCCGCAGGACAGGCGCGGCGAAAGCTCCGGCGCGGCCGCGGGAAGGAACCGCCGGGGGCCGCCTCCTCGGCGGCCCCCGGCTAAGGCGTGATCTTCACGACGGCTTCGTCTCCCTTGATTCCGAGGGCTTCGATGGAGATGTTCTGCAGCCGGCTGCGGACCTTGGCGCTCGCGGAGACGGAGAAGGACGAGCCGCCGCCGTCCGTGGACTTGCAGGTGATCTCGTCCCCGCTGATGGTGATCTGGACCGGGGTCATGCCGAACTCGTCGTCAAGAGGAATCTCGGCCCCGTTGCCGACGCGGACGGTGCAGTCGGCGTCGGCGCAGGCTTTGAGGTCGGTCCCGTCCGCGGCTTCGGGGAGGGACGCCTGCCCGCAGCCGGCGAGCACGAGCCCGAGGGCCGCGGCGAAGGGCAGCGCCCTACTGATCTGCATGGTCTTGGTCTGCATGGTCTTGGTCTGCATGGTCGTCTGCCTACTCGTGCTCGATCGGGATGACCGCTTTGCGTCCCTCGGCCCCGCCCCTGCCAGCGCCGCCCGTGTTCCCGTTACCGTCGGCATCGGCATCCTTCCTCGACGTGGTCGGTGGAAGTATGGCCGAACGGCTCCGGGACCGGTCCCGGAGCGGCTCACTCCAGGAACGCCAGGTCGGACTGGACGATCGTGGCGCTGACGAGCAGTTCGGTGATCAGGTTGTGGTTGAGCTGGTTGCCCAGCGGCGGCGAAAGCTCGCTCTCCCGCAGGCCCGGGACGTGCGGGGTGAGGCGCTTGCGCACCTCGGCGACGATGTGGGCGGCGCGCTTGGCGGTCCATCGTTCGTCCGGACGCAGGCGGCCCAGTTCGTCGGCGACCTGGACCCAGGTGAGGGGCTGCGGGTCGGGCTCTTGGGCGAGGTAGCGGCGGCTCAGGCAGACCAGGACGAGGTGTTCGACGGGTGTGAGCGGCCAGCCGTCCGGGTCGGAGGTGCCGACCTCGTGCCGGTCTTCGGCCTCCCAGCGGGTTCGGGGGGCGATGCTCACTTCGAGCAGGTGCTCCTGGTTCGGGGCGACGATGATCAGGGGAGTGTAGGACGGGGGGAGCGCGGCGTGATGTCCGCCGAGGACGAGGCGGTCGGGGAACCGGATCGCCAGCCTGCCGATGTTGTGCAGCACCCAGTGCGAGCCGTCATGGCGGATGTATCCGGCTCGGCGGCTGACGTACGGGTCGTGGCCTCCCACACAGACGTGCACGTCCGGCTCGCCCCGCCCGAAGATGAGGGAGAACCGGGCTTCCGGCGCCACGCGCATCCCGCCGCTCGGCCCCCGGGCGAACAGCGTCCCCGGGGCGGCGGGCGGCAGGCCGTGGGCGAGGTCGCCGCCCCCGGCGGGCAGGATGTCGACCTTTGGCCGAGGTCTGGTCCCGTCCATCAGTAGATGCCCTCCGCGTGGCCCGTGCCCCCGCCGACGTTGACCCCGCGGGTGAGGAGCCGCCCGTCCACGTCGACGTTGTAGCGGACCTCGCCGCCGCCGCTCCGCAAGTCGAGCTCGTACGCCGTCCTGGGCACCGAGGACGGTATCGGCACCGTGATCTCCCACGGCAGTTCGACGTTCTCCACGGTCTTGGACTCGCCGTTCACCGTGTACGTCAGCGACTCGACCTCGCCGTCCCCGGAGAGGGAGAAGCGGATCACGCCGACCGGCGTGGGCGACGCGGCCGGCGCCGACCGGGACGCCGGCGCCGCCGGGGTCGCCTGGGCGGGCGCGCCCGCGGCGTCCGTCCCGGGGTCTCGGCCCTGGTACCAGAGGGCGGCGGAGACTCCCGCGGCCAGGAGCACGATCACGGCGACGGCGGCGACGACGACCGGGGTCCGGTCGCGGCGCGGGGCGGGAGGGTGCGCGGCCTCGCGCCGCCGCCGGTCGATCTCGGTCGCGATCGGGGACGGCCAGGCGGCCTCGGGGGCGGATTCCGCGAGCCGCTCGGCCAGCTCCCCGGCGGTGGGCCGCAGCGACGGGTCGCGCTCCATGCAGCCGGCGATGATCGCACGCAGCGACTCATCCGGGATCCGGTCGAACCGCGGCCGTTCGGAGCGCAGCCGGGCGAGCCGCTCGTGCCACGGGCCGGTACCGAACGGCTCCTTGCCGGTGGACGCGTACAGCAGCGTCGCCCCGAGCGTGAAGACGTCGCTCGCCGGGCCGATCCGGTCGCCGGCGGCCTGCTCGGGGGACATGAACCCCGGCGAACCGAGGGTGGTCTCGGAGTGCGTGATCGTGGCGGCGTCCAGCGCGCGGGCGATCCCGAAGTCGATCACGCGCGGGCCGTCCGCGGTCAGCAGGACGTTCGCGGGCGTCAGGTCTCGGTGGACGATCCCGGCCCGGTGCAGTTCGAGCAACGCCTCCGCGACGCCCGCCGCCAGGTACCGGACGACGTCCGGCGGCAGCGGGCCCCAGTTCCGGACGGCTTCCCGCAGCGGCACCGACGGCAGGTACTCGGTCGCCAGCCACGGGCGCGGGGCGTCCGGATCGGCGTCGACGACGGGGGCGGTGAACCCGCCGCCGACCGTCGCCGACAGCTCCGCCTCGCGCCGGAACCGCTCCCGGAACCGCGGGTCGGCACCGAACTCGGGGTGCACGAGCTTGACGGCCACGACCCGCCCGGCGGCGGAACGCCCCAGGTAGACCGTCCCCATGCCGCCGGAGCCGAGCCGCGCGAGCAGCCGGTAGCCGCCCTGCGGCGCCTCGACCGTGCGCGGGTCGCCGGGCTCAAGAGCCTCCACGCGATCCTCCGGGGGTCTCGGGCGGAGCGAGCGCTCGGACATGCCCGTCCTCCGTTACGGCGAACACCCGTCCGGCGGCGCTCACGGGGACGCTGACCCGGATCGTCTCCGCCGCATACGTCCAGCGGACGCGGCCGTCTGCCGCGTTCAACGCGTACAGTGTGCCGTCGGTGCACGCTGCGTACAAGATCGCGCCCGACAGCCGCAGCGCGGTCGCCTGGCTCCTGGGGTCGTTCTCCACCCGCGCGAGGCGGCGTGACCAGGCCGTCCGCCCGGTGGACGCCTCCAGGGCGAGGATCTCGGCGTCCGCCCCCTCCATGTAGAGGAGGCCGTCGCCGAGCCGTCCCGACCGGGCGGCCACGTTCTGGCGCCGCCACAGGACGCCTCCGTCGGCGGCCCGTAGCGCGTGCAGGGTTCCGACGCGGTCGCAGGCGAAGACCAGCTCCCGGCCGATGATCAGGTAGTCGCCGTGGTCCATCGGCCGCGTCCACCGGGCCCGTCCGGTGCCGGCCTCCAGCGCGGCCAGCCGGTCGGACGACGCGGCGACCACGAGGTCTCCGCGGGCGGCGATCGCGTCCGGGTCGTCGCCGAGCCGGCTCGTCCAGAGCCGCCGCCCGTCCGCACGGTTCAGCGCGCCGGCGCCCGCCCGCCCGTCCCGGCCGGCCCGCGAGACGGCGAAGCAGACCACCCGGTCGGATGCCGCCAGACGGCTCGGGCCCTCGCCGAACGCGAAGTCGTACGTCCATCGCGTGCCGCCGGAGGACGCCCGGACGGCGCGCAGCCGCCTGCCCTCGTTCTCCGCCAGGTACACGTCGTCGCCGGAGACGGTGGCGGACGCGTCGTCGCGCTTCCACAGCCGCTCACCGCTGCCCGGGTCCAGTGCCCGTACGCTCTCCTCGGCGCTCACCAGGACCACGCCTCCGGCGGTCTCCAAGCCCGCGTTCTCGTGGCCGAGCGGCCGTTTCCACAGCGGGACGCCTTCGGGCGGCGGCTTCGAGGGTCCCCGGGAGCCGCCGGACGCGGGCCCGCCGGCCGTCCCGTCGCGCAGGAGCACGCCCGTCCCCGCGGCGGCCAGCACGCCCGCGCCGATCCCGGCGAGCACCGTCCGGCGTCCCGGACGCCGCGGTCCCGCAGGCGGCGGCGCCTCCGGGACGACCTCGGCCGTGCGGCGCTCCACCTCCGCGGCGACCGGTGCGGGCAGCCAGCCGACGCCCAGCAGGGGCGGGCCGCCGAGCGCCCCGAGCCGGTCCAGCACCTCGGCGGCCGACGGGCGCGTGGACGCCTCGGCCCGCAGGCACGCCGTCACCAGGTCCCGCAGCCACGGTTCCGTGATCGCACCGAGGTCCGCCTGGACGTTCATCACCCGCAGGTGGCGGGCGTGCACCGGGCCGGTCCCGAACGGCTCGACCCCGGAAGCCGCGTAGGCCAGCGTCGCACCGAGGGTGAAGACGTCGGAGGCCGGGCCGATCTCCCGCCCCCGCACCTGCTCGGGGGACATGAACCCGGGCGAGCCGATCGGGTGGCCGGCGCGGGTGAGGGGGGCGGCGTCGTCCGGCCGCGCGATGCCGAAGTCGATCACCCGGGGGCCGCCCGCGGTCAGCAGCACGTTCGCCGGTTTCAGATCGCGGTGCACGAGTCCGCCGCGGTGGATCGCCGCGAGCGCCTCGGCGAGCCCGGCGGCCAGCGCTCGTGCGGCGTCCGCGGGCAGCGGCCCGAACTCCGCGACCGCCTCCCGCAGCGACGGCCCCGGCAGGTAGGCGGTGGCGAGCCACGGCGTCGGCGCGTCCGCGCCCGCGTCCAGGACGGGCGCGGTGAAGGCGCCGACGACCCGGCGGGCGGCGTCCACCTCGCGGCGGAACCGGGCACGGTACCTGGCCTGCCCGGCGTACCGGCTGTGGACGACCTTCACCGCCACCGGCCGTCCGCTGCGGGACCGGGCGAGGTACACCCTGCCCATGCCGCCGGCGCCGAGCCGGGCCACCACCCGGTAGGGGCCGATCCTGTCCGGATCGCCCGGCTGAAGGGGCTCCACCGCTATGCCCTCCGTGAACGCCGTCTCGGGTGGGCAGCAGGCTAGCGCGGTCCGCCGAGTGAAGGCGTGTCACCTTCCGGGGGCGCCGCGTCCACGCGGGTGCCGGGCCTACTGAACCTCGGTGATCTCCTCGGGGCGCTGCCCGGTCACCAGGTAGACGACGTTCTCCGCCACGTGGACGGCGTGGTCGGCGAAGCGCTCGAAGTAGCGCCCGGCCAGGGTGATGTCGACGGCCGGCTCGACGCCGTGCTTCCACTTGGGGGACAGCAGGATGTCGAACAGCCGCCGGTGGAGGCGGTCCATCTGGTCGTCGTCGGCGTCGAGTTCGAGGCCCATCTCGACGTCCTGGGACGCGATGACGCTGCCCGTCTTGGCGATCATGCGCTCGGCGATCTGCCCCATCTCTAGGACGGTCGCCTGCAGCTCCGGCGGGACGGCCGTCTCGGGGTGCCGCCGGCGGGCGGTCTTGGCGATGTGCACGGCGAGGTCGCCCATGCGCTCCAGGTCGCCGCTCATCCGCAGCGCCGTGATCAGCGTGCGCAGGTCGCCGGCGACCGGCTGCTGGCGCGCCATCAGGTCGAAGACGGTCGCCTCGATGTCGGCGTCGATCTTGTTGACGTGCTCGTCACCGCTGATGACCTCCTCCGAGAGCCGCAGGTCGGCGTCCAGCAGGGCGGTCACCGCGCGGGCCATCGCGGACCGGACGAGGCGGGTCATCTCCACCAGGCTGTCGGTGAGGGAGTCGAGCTCCTCGTGGTAGGCGTCGCGCAATTGAAGTCCTTCGCTGTGAACCGGGGGAGGGCGGACTCGCCCACGCAACAGCCTGCCCGGCCGTCATGAACGACCCCGGAGGAGAAGGTGAACTTTAAGGGAACGAGACGTACCTGACCTGCATCTCGGGGAAGGGTAGCTCGTTTCGCCGCTTACGATCCGTGGTGTGGAGGTCGAGATTGTCGCGAGCCTCGCCGGGCTCGCCGGGCTCGCCATCGGGCTCACGACTGGATTGGCGGTGCGCGTGAGCGAGCGAGCCCAGCGGACGGTGCCCCAGACCGCCCCGGTGGGAACACTGCCCCCGGGCGTGGCGTCGGTGCTGAGCGTCCTGCGGTCGTCGGCCGTGGTCGTGGACGGGGAGGACCGGGTGCTGCGCGCCAGTTCCGCCGCGCGCGCCTACGGCCTCGTCAGCGGCGACCGGCTGGTGGTGGACGAGGTCCTCGCCATGGCCCGGCTCGTCCGCCGGGACGGGGAGATCCGGGAGACCGAGATCCAGGTCGGGCCGACGAGTGCGCGGAGCCGGGCGGACGGGCGCTGGTTCGCGGTCCGGGTCGCGCCGCTCGGCTCGCACGGGCTCGTCCTCGTGCTCGCCGAGGACCTCACCGACATGCACCGCACCGAGGCGATTCGGCGCGACTTCGTGGCGAACGTCAGCCACGAGCTGAAGACGCCGGTGGGCGCCCTGTCGCTGCTCGCCGAGACCGTCGAGAACGCCGCCGACGACCCCGAGGCCGTCCGGCGGTTCGCCGGGCGGATGCAGTACGAGTCGGTGCGGCTGACCAACCTCGTCCAGGACCTGATGACGCTGTCGCGGGTCCAGGGGGACGAGCCGCTCCCCGACCTCAAGCCCGTCGACCTGGACGAGGTCGTCGCGGAGGCGCTGGAGCGCTGCCAGTTCCGGGCCGGTGAGAAGGACATAGAGCTGGCGTCCGGCGGCGAGGCCGACCTCCAGGTCCGCGCCGACCAGGAGCTGCTCGTCACCGCGCTGCGCAACCTCGTCGACAACGCCGTGGCCTACAGCCCCGAGCGCACCCGGGTGGTGGTGTCGGCCCGGCGCTGCGACGACCGGCAGGTCGAGATCAACGTGACCGACCAGGGCATCGGCATCCCGGACGCCGAGATCGGCCGGATCTTCGAGCGGTTCTACCGGGTCGACCCGGCCCGCTCGCGGCGCACCGGCGGCACCGGGCTCGGCCTCGCCATCGTCAAGCACGTCACCGGCAAGCACGGCGGCGACGTGACGGTGTGGAGCAAGGAGGGCCACGGGTCGACGTTCACGATCCGGCTCCCGCTGCTCGACGCCCCCCTTCGTCCCGCCTCAGGGACCGCAACGCAAGCCCCAGAGAACACCGCCCGGGAGGCATCACCGTGACCCGCGTGCTCGTCGTGGAAGACGAGGAGTCGTTCAGCGACGCACTGTCGTACAACCTGCGCAAGGAGGGCTTCGAGGTGGCGGTCGCCGCCACCGGCCCCGACGCGCTGGACATCTTCGAGCGCAACGGTGCCGACCTCGTGCTGCTCGACCTGATGCTGCCCGGCCTGCCGGGCACCGAGGTGTGCCGGGAGCTGCGCGCCAAGTCCAGCGTCCCGGTGATCATGCTGACCGCGAAGGACAGCGAGGTCGACAAGGTCGTCGGGCTGGAGCTCGGCGCCGACGACTACGTCACCAAGCCGTTCTCCACCCGGGAGCTGATCGCCCGGATGCGGGCCGTGCTGCGCCGCCAGGGCGAGGTGGACGAGCCGGCGCCCGCGACGCTGGAGGCCGGGCCGGTCCGGATGGACGTCGAACGGCACGTCGTCAGCGTCGGCGGCGAGCCCGTGCAGCTGCCGCTGAAGGAGTTCGAGCTGCTGGAGGTGCTGCTCCGCAACGCCGGCCGCGTCCTCACCCGGATGCAGCTGATCGACCGCGTCTGGGGCGCCGACTACGTGGGCGACACCAAGACGCTGGACGTCCACATCAAGCGCCTCCGCGCCAAGATCGAGGAGGCGCCGTCCACGCCGCGCTACATCGTGACCGTGCGCGGCCTGGGCTACAAGTTCGAGCCCTGATCGTGAGTGCCCCACCGGCATGAGGAACGGCCCGCTCCCGGCTGGGAGCGGGCCGTTCTCGCGTTCTCGCGTACGCGGGAGGGGGTCAGTGGCCCCCGGAGGCACCCGGCGTCTCGGTCGCGCCGGGCGACGGCGACCCGGTCGCGCCGGGCGTCTCGGTCGTGCCGGGCGAGGGCGACCCGGTCGTGCCCGGCGACGGGCTGCCGGTCGCCCCGGGCGTGCCGGTCGGCTGCGTCGTGGGCGTGGCGAGCGGGTAGGTGGCGAAGTCCTCCTGGTGCGGGGCCACGGGCACCTGGAACTCGATGGCGCCGGCGTGCTCGAACTGCATCCGCACCGGGACGGTCGACCCGGCGACCAGGTCCTGGGTGAGCCCGCTCAGCACCACGAGCGGCTGGTCGCCCGGGCCGGGGGTCACCGGGAGGCCGCTCTCCTGCGGGCTGGTGGTGTTCTCCGACGTCGGGGTGCTGGTGGTGTTCGGCGTGGCGCCGGTGCCGGCTGTGGTCCGCGGGCTCGCGGTGCCGGTCGGCTGCCCGGTCTGCCCGCCGGTCGGCGTGGCGGAGGCGGTCGCCTTCGGCTGCGGCTTGCCGAGCAGGGAGACCATGCCGCCCATCCCGTCCACCGAGGCGGGCGGCAGCGTGACGGAGCCGCCCGCGATCTTCGCCTTGCCGAAGGCGGGCGAGCTGACCGCGACCAGCCGGTCCGGGCGGCCCTTGACCTGGTTGATCAGCACGCCGTAGAGCGGGACGTCCGCGCCCGCCTTGAGCAGCTGCCCGTCCTGCGCGCCCAGCAGGAACATGTTGCGCAGGTCGATCTGGGTCGCGGCCTTCTTGTCCATGGGGATCGCCACGTTGACGCCCTCGGTCAGCCGCGTCGGCGCGGCGGACTGGGGCGACATGCCGGCGCCGCAACCGGAGATCACCGGCGCGATCGCGACGGCGCCCGCCACGGCGAGCACGACCACTCGACGGCTGTTTCGGATCACGGCGTCGGTCTCCTCGCGAGATGTCATGGTGATGGCGGCGTGAGATACGCCAGGGGAAGCGTAGCGAGACCCTGGCGCGGACCCCTCCCCGGGGTCGCCGACACGCCCGCGCACGTCCGGATCATGCTCGCGCACGCGCGGAACATGCGCATGCGCGCACGAAGATCAGATCGGGCCGGAGGGCCGGGCCGGCCGGGGCTCAGTAGCCGGTGCCGAGCGCCTCGACCCGGCCGGTGAGCTCGGGGCCCGGCCTGGGGCCCCGGACGATCTCGGTCACGATGCCGTCCGGCTGGACGAACACGGCGGTGAGGCCGGTGCCGGTGGGGCCGGGCGTGCCGGGCGCGGGGGAGTAGGCCGCGGCGAGGACGCCCGCCCGGTCCTCCAGGATCAGCGGGGTGCCGCCGTGGGCGGTGCCCGCGCACGCCTTCAGGTCCTTCATCGGGGTCGCCTTCTTGCCGGGGGCCGGGCGCGGGTCGGCGACGAGCCAGAAGTTGAGCTTGTACTGCCAGGTCTTGGCGGCGAGGTCGGCCACCACGCTCTCGCACTCGTACGCGGGCGGGACGATGCCGATCACGCCGGGGCGCAGGTCGCGCAGCGAGGTGGCCACGTCGCCGTCCGCGCCGGTGCCGACCTCCCGGTCCGGCAGCAGCCCGCCGATCTCGCCGGGGCTCGCGGACGGGCGGGGGGCGAGCTGCGCGCCGGTCGGCCGCGGCACCGGGCGCGGGCCGAACGCCGTCATGAGCACACCGCTGAGCAGCGCCACCAGCAGCGCGCCCGCGATGATCGGGATCGCGACGCCGAACCGGGTGACCGGGCGGGTGAGCCTCCGGACCCGGGCGCGGCGCCGCCGGCGCCGCTCCTCGCGGTGGTAGGCGGCCATGTCGCGCTCGAGCTCGCGCGCGTCATCGGGCACCACGACGTCAACGCGGGGAAGCCCGTAGTCGTCGGGGTCGCCGCCGTCCGGCCTCACGCCGCACCTCCCTCAACGGGTCGCGTCACCCGGGCCGCCGTCCAGTTCGAACCCTTCCGGGCGCTTCGTACCCGCACCGCGCGGAAGGCTCACCTCCCAGTATGGAACGCGTGCGCGGGTCCGGCGGGACGGATGCTTGTCACGGCGACCCCTTACCGGTAATGGCGTTTCGATGGGATCACGGTGATCTCCCGGCTACACTGAGTACGGGGAACTGGACGCCGATGCACCATTAAAGGGCTTTGTCAATACCCCAATATGCGGTTTGACCTGCGCATATGCCTGGATGGCCGGTTCAGCCATGCTCGTTTCCGTGCTACCCTGGTTCTAGCGGAAGGGGTACTTGTCACATGACTTTCCAGGTCGGCGACACCGTCGTCTACCCCCACCATGGGGCTGCTCGGATCGAGGCCATCGAGACTCGCACCATCAAGGGTGAGGACAGGACCTATCTGGTCCTGAAGGTTGACAAGGGTGACCTGACAGTGCGGGTCCCGGTTGAGAACGTCGAGGACGTGGGCGTCCGGGACGTCGTCGGCCAAGAAGGACTTGAGAAGGTGTTCGAGGTGCTTCGCGCACCCTACACCGAAGAGCCCACCAACTGGTCGCGCCGGTATAAGGCGAACCTTGAGAAGCTCGCCTCCGGTGATGTCAACAAGGTCGCCGAGGTCGTCCGCGACCTCTGGCGGCGCGACAAGGAGCGCGGCCTGTCCGCGGGTGAGAAGCGGATGCTCGCCAAGGCGCGCCAGATCCTGGTCAGCGAGCTCGCGCTCGCCGAGAAGACCAACGAGGACAAGGCAGAGGCCCTGCTGGACGAGGTCCTGGCCAGCTGAGCGGTCGACCGAATTGAGCACGAGGCTGCCACGGGTGGGCGTCGGAACCGACGTCCACCCGTTCTCGTCCACCCCGCGCCCGCTCAGGGTCGCGGGGCTCGAATGGCCGGGTGAGGGCCACGGCCTCGCCGGGCACTCCGACGGCGACGTCGCCGCGCACGCCGCGTGCGACGCCCTCCTGTCGGCCTGCGGGCTCGGCGACCTCGGCGCCGTCTTCGGCACCGCCGACCCGCGCTGGTCCGGCGCGTCCGGCGTCGACCTCCTCGGCGAGGTCGCCCGCCGCGTCACCGAGGCGGGCTTCACCATCGGCAACGTGGCCGTCCAGATCATCGGCAACCGCCCGAAGATCGGCAAGCGCCGCGCGGAGGCCGAGAAGACCCTCACCGAGGCCCTCGGCGGCGCCCCGGTGACGATCTCCGCCACCACCACCGACGGCCTCGGTCTCACCGGCCGGGGCGAGGGCCTCGCCGCCGTGGCGACCGCCCTGGTCCTGCCTCCCGGCCCCTAGCCCTGGGCCGGGTGGACGGTGCCGGTCACCTCGCCCAGGGTGATGCGCGAGCCGGACGCCCCCGGCGCCTGCGCGCGGATCGTGACCGTGTCGCCGTCCTCCAGGAACGTGCGCTTCGCGCCGTCGGGCAGTTCGAGGGGCTCCTGGCCGTTCCAGCTCAGCTCCAGCATGCAGCCGCGCTGGTCGCGTTCGGGGCCCGAGACCGTCCCGGAGGCGAACAGGTCGCCGGTGCGCAGCGGCGCGCCGTTCACCGTGGCGTGCGCGAGCTGCTGCGGCGACGTCCAGTACATCGACGCGAACCGCGGGCGCGCCGCCACCTGCCCGTTGATCAGCACCTCCAGGCGCAGGTCCAGGCCCCACGGCTCGTCGCAGCGCAGGTAGTCCAGCGGCGCCGGGTCCTGGACGGGCGGGTCGGTGCGCGCGGCCTCCAGCGCCGCGACCGGCACCACCCACGAGGAGACCGACGTCGCGAACGACTTGCCGAGGAACGGCCCGAGCGGCTGCGACTCCCATGCCTGCAGGTCGCGCGCGCTCCAGTCGTTCACCAGCACGTACCCGAACACGTGGTCGCGGAACGCGCCCGTCGCGACGCCCCGGCCGGCCGAGGACGGGACGCCCGCGACGAACCCGACCTCCGCCTCGAAGTCCAGCCGCAGCGACGGGCCGTAGGACGGCTCGTCGTCGCCGGGCGCGCGGCGCTGCCCGCACGGCCGGATGATCGGCGTCCCCGACGGGTACACGGTGCCCGCGCGGCCGTGGTACCCGACCGGCAGCCGCTTCCAGTTGGGCGGCAGCGGGTCGCCGGACGGCCGGAAGATCCGCCCGGCGTTCACGGCGTGGTGCTCGTTCGAATAGAAGTCGACGTAGTCGGCGACCTCGAACGGCCGCAGCAGCTCCACGTCCGCGACCGGCAGCAGGTGCGGCTCGACCCGGTCCCGGTACGACGGGTCGGTGAGCAGCTCCGTCACCCGCTCCCGGTTCGCCCGCCACGCGCGGCGCCCCGCGACCATGAACGCGTTCAGCGAGCCCGAGGCGAAGTAGCGCCGGTCCTCCACCAGCCCGGCCGCGGACATCGCGACCAGGTCGAGGACGCGGTCGCCGATGGCGACGCCGACGCGCGGCAGCTCCCCGGGGCGCGCGAACACCCCGTACGGCAGGTTCTCGATGCCGAACCCGGCGTCCTCGTCCACCTCAACCCACGACTCGGTCGTCATGGAGACATATCTTCCCCCGTGTCCGGCGATTCGATCAGGCCCAGCCGGTGCAGTTCCGCGCGCGCCGCGCCGAGGCGCCGGACGCAGACCGCGGCCAGCAGCCGGCGGGCGGCCCGCGCGGCCGCGTCCGGGAGCTCGCGAGCCTTGGCGGCCAGGCCCGCCGCGTCGGTGCGGTCGAGGATCCGCGCGATGTCGCGTTCACCGGCGTCGTCGGCGGCGTGCGCCGCAGCCAGCAGGACGGTCAGGGCCTCGTGGGCCGTCCCGGCCGGGCAGGTGAAGTCGAGTTCGCGCTCGGCGCAGGCCGCGATGAACGCCGCCGGCGCCGTCCGGGTCGCGGCGCCGAGGGGCACGCCGTGGTCGCGGGCGGCGGCGATGCGGTCCAGCGCGTCCCGCCAGCCGGGCGAGGGGCGCACCTCGACGCGCGCGGGGACCCCGGCGGGCAGCCGCGCCACCGCCACGGCCACGGCCCGCGCCTGGTCGGCGTCCTCCGACACGGCGATCTCCACGGCCGGGAGCCGGACCCGCGGCTCCGCCTCGACCGCGTCCAGCGCCTTCGGCAGCTCCTCGAGGCCGGTGTCCGCGACGAGGACGAGGTCGAGGAGGTCCTCCGGGACGAGATGGGTCCGCAGTTCCGCGAACCGGGACGCGGGGCAGCGCAGCCGCCCGGTGACCGGCGCGCGGGCGGCGGCCCGGTAGGCGGGCAGGGCCTCGGCCGGCGGGGCGGAGGCCGGCGGGGCGAGCGCGGCGTCGTCGAGGAGCCGAGCGAGGAGGGCGCTCATGCCGGGCCCCCTACCCCGGACCCGTCCCGCTAGTCGGCGGGCGGGGTGGGGCCGCTGCGGAAGTTGCCGGACGGCGGCGGGTTCCACTCCTTGGCCGGGCGGTCGCCGGCGTCGGGGTCCTCGGCGCGGTCGGCGGGCGGCGCGTCGTGGAGGTCCTCGTCCGCGCCGGGCGGGCCGGACGGGACGGGCACCACGATGTCGGGGCGGGTCGTCGCCGCCACCTGCCGCTTCGGCGCCTCCTCGCGGTCATGGCTCCGGACGAGTTCGACGTCCGTCGGCAGCAGCGCCGGGACGGGGTCGAGCGACGGCCGGGGCTCGGGGAGCGCGTCCAGCGGCGGCGCCGGCTCGGACGACAGGCTCCCGGCGTACGGGGCGTCCGCGAACCCGCCGGGCTCCAGGGCGGCGGGCTGCTGCCCGGCGGGCTCGTGCGCGTCCGCCGCGTGGGGCTCCGGCTCCTGAGCCTCCGGCTCGTGGTGTTCCGGTTCGTGGATCTCCGGCTCGGGGGCGGCGGTCTCCGGGAGGAACGGGATCAGCTCGTCCTGTTCCTCGGGCAACTGTTCCCCGGGGAAGGGGGCGTGCGGCTCCGGCGCGGTCTCGGCGGGGGCCTCCAGGGCGAGCGGGGGCGCGGCCGGCTCCAGCACCTTCACGTGGCCGCGCTGCTGCGTCTCCGCGGGCGCGCCCGCGTCGTCGGCGGCGGGCCGGGCCACCCGGATCTGCTTGAACATCGTCAGCCACAGCCAGAGCGCGATCACCAGCATGACGTGCGGCGCCACGGCGATCCCGGCCTTCACCGCGTCGTCCGGCAGGGACGCGTAGCCCCACACGGAGTGCTGGACGTGCAGCGTGGCGCCCCCGGCGACGAGGGCGAGCAGCAGCGCCCAGCGCAGCAGCCGCGTCCACCAGCGGGCGCCCCGGGTGACGACCAGCGACAGGATCGTCATCGCGACGAGCGTGTCGGCCATCACCGGGTACAGCGGCGCCCAGCGCCGGCTCACCCCGCCGGCGAGCGCGAGTTCACGGAGCACGGCGTAGGTGAGCACGTACGCGCCGGCCGCGAGCGCGGCGACGACGAGGCCGGCGAGGGCGGTCAGCAGCCGCCGCTGCCCGCGGCTGTAGGCGGGCCGGGTCCGATCAGTTGGCATCGAGTCTCGTTCCGGGGGAGAGGGCGCCTGAGGTCCTGAGCCGAGATTAACCAGCCCGGACCGCGCCGAACCGCAACTTCTTGGTGATCACTTTGTCGCTGTGCACCATAAGTGGGGAGACGTACGGTATGGACGACGACACCCCGAGGGGAGGCTGCGATGCCGTACGGCCGGTTCGTGGACGGAATGCGGGCCGGGCAGGCCCGGTAGCGCGGCGTGGCGCCGCCTCATGATCGGCTGGGCGAGCCGATCCGGACGTTCGACGGCAGGGCCGCGGGCCGCCGCACGTGGCTGTGGCTGGGCCTGCTGAGCCTGGCGTCGCTGGCGCTGATCCCCGGCGCCGTCTCCTACCTGCGCGACCGCGTCTGGTGGGTGGGGATCCCCGCGCTGCTGCTGGCGATGGGCTACGCGGCGGCCGCCGGCTGGATCGCGGGCCGCGACCGCCCGCGCCTCCGCCACCGGGTCGCGCGCCTCTACTCGGGCGGCCTCTCGGTCACCGGGCCGGACGGCGAGGCCGCCTACGCCTGGGACGAGCTGGCGTCGGTGACGGTCTCCGGTCGGCGCGGCGGGCCGCGGACCCGCTGGCGCTTCACGATCGTGGCGGAGGACGGCCGCGTGCTGCGCCTCGAAGACGACATCCCGGACGTCCGGGCGCTCGGCGTCGCCGTCGCGGAGGAGGTGACGGCCCGGCTCGTCCCGCGCTGCCTGGCGGCGGTGCGGGCCCGGGAGCCGGTGCGGCTGGGCCCGTTCACCGTGGACCTCGACGGGGTCGAGAAGGACGGCGAGCGGCTGCCGTGGAAGGACGTCCGGGACGTGGTGATCGAGAACGGGATGGTGGCCGTCCGGTCGCACCCCGGCCGGACGGACCTGATGGCGGTCGCCTCCCAGGTGCCGGACGCGCCGGCGCTGGCGGCCCTGTGCCACCGGCTCGGCGACGAGACCTGATCCCGCCGGAGAATTTTTCGCGGATCGCGGCGGGGGATGTCGAGAACGTGTCCGCGGCTCCGATCGTTCTGTGACGAGCGGCCGCCGCGGCCGCCCGGAACCGCGAACAAGAGGAGCACCCGTGAAGTACATGCTGCTGATCTACAACCGTCCCGGCTTCGTGGAGGAGCTGACGGAGGCCGAGCGCGAGGCGCTGTTCGGCGAGGTCGACGCGATCATGGCGGAGCTCACCGAGTCGGGGGAGATGGTGCAGGGCAACGCCCTCGCCGACGCGACCACGGCGAAGACCGTCCGGGCGAGGGACGGGCAGCCGGCCGTGACCGACGGGCCGTTCCTGGAGGCCAAGGAGCACTTCGCCGGCTACATCATGGTCGACTGCGAGTCGCAGGAGCGGGCCGTGGAGATCGCCTCGCGCTGGCCGGACGTCCGGTACGGCGGGTACATGGAGGTCCGGGCGGTCATGACCGAGGCCGGGACGGAGATGTGAGGACGCCCCCGGCCGTCGAGGACCTGCTGCGCGCGCTCGCGCCGCAGGTGCTCGGCACGCTCGTGCGGCGGCACGGCGCCTTCGACGCCTGCGAGGACGCCGTGCAGGAGGCGCTGCTGGCCGCCGCCGTGCAGTGGCCGGGGGAGGGCGTCCCGGAGAACCCCCGCGGCTGGCTGCTCACCGTGGCGACGCGGCGGCTCACCGACCAGTGGCGCAGCGAGCGGGCCCGGCGCGACCGCGAGGCGGCCGTCTTCGCGGAGGAGACCGCGCTGGCGGGCGAGGGGGCCGCGCCGGGGCCGGGGGAGGGCCGGGCGGCCGACCGGGACGACACGCTGACGCTGCTGTTCCTGTGCTGCCACCCGGCGCTGTCGCCGCCCTCGCAGGTCGCGCTGACGCTGCGCGCGGTCGGCGGGCTGACCACGGCGCAGATCGCGCGCGCGTTCCTCGTCCCGGAGGCGACGATGGCGCAGCGGGTCAGCCGCGCCAAGCAGAAGATCAAGGCGGCGGGGGCGCGGTTCGCGATGCCGCCGGCCGGGGAGCGCGACGCGCGGCTGCGGGCCGTCCTGCATGTGCTGTACCTCGTGTTCAACGAGGGCTACACGGCGTCCAGCGGGCCGGACCTGCAGCGCACCGACCTGACGGCGGAGGCGATCCGGCTGGCGCGGGGGGTGCGCGCGCTGCTGCCGGGGGACGGCGAGGTCGCGGGGCTGCTCGCGCTGATGCTGCTCACCGACGCCCGGCGCCCGGCCCGGACGGGGCGCGGCGGCCTGCTGATCCCGCTCACCGAGCAGGACCGGACGCTGTGGCGGCGGGACGCGATCGAGGAGGGCACGGCACTGATCACCGAGGCCCTCACCTGGTCGCCGCCCGGCCCGTACCAGCTGCAGGCCGCGATCGCCGCCGTGCACGCGGAGGCGCCGCGCGCCGAGGACACCGACTGGCGGCAGATCCTCGGGCTGTACCGGCTGCTGTCGCATTTGTCCCCGAACCCTATGGTCACCTTGAACGAGGCAGTGGCGCTTGCCATGGTGGACGGCCCGTCCGCCGGGCTGGAGCTGCTGCGCACCCTGGACGGCGACGCCCGGATGGCCGGACACCACCGGCTCGCCGCCGTCCGGGCCCACCTGCTGGAGATGGCCGGCGACCCGGACGCGGCGCGGGAGGCGTACCGGGAGGCGGCGCGGCGCACGACGAGCCTGCCCGAACGCCGCTACCTCGACTCCCGCGCCTCACGACTCAACGGATCCGATGGAGAAGACGATGACGACGCTTGACGTTCCCGGTGCGTCCCTCTACTACGAGGTGCGCGGGTCGGGGCCCGTTCTGCTGCTGATCTGCGGCGGAATCTACGACGCGGCGGGCTACGCCGGGCTCGCCGGGCTGCTCGCGGACCGGTACACGGTCGTGACGTACGACCGGCGCGGCAACTCGCGCAGCCCGCTGTCCGGCCCGCCGGAGCCGCAGAACGTCGCGGTGCACGCCGACGACGCGTCCCGGCTGCTCGCCGAGGTGGCGGACGGGCCCGCGTTCGTGTTCGGCAACAGCTCGGGGGCGCAGATCGCGCTGGAGCTGGCGGCGCGGCACCCCGGGCAGGTGCGCGCGCTGGTCGCCCACGAGCCGCCGCTGCTCGGCCTGCTGCCGGACGCGGCGCGCTGGGAGACGGTCATCGCGGACGTGGAGCGCGCCTACCGGGACGGCGGCGTCGGCCCGGCGATGGGGGTCTTCGGCGCCGCGATGGGCATGGGCGACGACTCGGACGACCCGGACGGCGGCTCGGACGGCGGCTCCGGCGAGGAGCAGCAGGGCGAGCCGGACCCCGAGATGCTGGAGATGTTCGCGCGCTTCGAGAAGAACACCGGGTTCTTCGTCGGCTACGAGGTGCCGGGGTTCGGGCGGCAGGTACCCGATGTCGAGGCGCTGCGCGGGTCGTCCGTCCGGATCGTGGTGGCGGCGGGGGAGCAGTCCGCCGGCGAGCCGCCGCACCGGGCCGCCCTCGCGCTGGCGGAGCGTCTCGGCACATCCGCCGAGGTGTACCCGGGCGACCACGGCGGCTTCGGCGCCGAGGCGGAGGCGTTCGCGGCCCGGCTGGACGCCGTGTTCGCCAAGGCATGACCCGGTCGCATGAGGCGATCGGCACCGGCATGACGCGAACCGCATAGGCCGATGGCATGCCGCGCGTGGCGCGATGCACGACGCGCGGCACGCCTGATCCAATAACCTGAACCTGTGAGCCTGCGCTTCTACGACACCGGCACCCGTACCGTCCGCACGTTCGAGCCCCTGGAAGAGGGCCGCGTGGGGATGTACGTGTGCGGTGCGACCCCGCAGGCGTCACCCCACATCGGCCACCTCCGCTCGGGCGTCATCTACGACGTGCTGCTGCGCTGGCTGCGCGCGTCCGGCTACGAGGTGACGTTCGCGCGCAACGTCACCGACGTCGACGACAAGATCATCGCGGTGGCGGCGGAGCAGGGCGTGCCGTGGTTCGCGATCGCCGAGGGCAACCAGCGCGTCTTCAACCAGGGCTACGACCTGCTCGGCTGCCTGCCGCCGACGGTCGAGCCGCGCGCCACCGGGCACGTCCCGGAGATGATCGTGCTGATCCGCCGGCTGATCGAGAAGGGGCACGCCTACCCCGCGGGCGGCGACGTGTACTTCGACGTCAAGTCGTGGGCGGACGAGTACGGCGCGCTGTCCAACCAGCGGCTCGACAACATGCGGTCGGCGGGCGACACCCCCAACGAGGACGCCAAGCGCGACCCGCGCGACTTCGCGCTGTGGAAGGGCGCCAAGCCGGGCGAGCCGTCCTGGGAGACGCCCTGGGGCGACGGCCGCCCCGGCTGGCACCTCGAATGCTCGGCCATGGCGACGAAGTACCTCGGCCCGGCGTTCGACATCCACGGCGGCGGCGTCGACCTGATCTTCCCGCACCACGAGAACGAGATCGCGCAGTCGCGCGCGGCCGGTGACGGCTTCGCCCGCTACTGGCTGCACAACGGGCTCCTCACCGTGGACGGCGAGAAGATGAGCAAGTCGGTGGGCAACGTGGTCCTGCTGCCCGACCTGCTGGGCAAGGCCCGTCCGGTGGAGGTGCGCTACTACCTGCTCTCGGCGCACTACCGCTCCCTGATGGACTACACGGACGCCGCCCTGGCCGAGGCCGTCTCCGCCTACCAGCGGATAGAGGGCTTCGTAACGCGCGCCGGCGAAGTGTTGGGCGACGTACCGGTGTCCTCTGTGCCGTCAGCGTTCAAGGAGGCGCTGGACGACGATCTGGGCGTCCCGCAGGCGCTGGCCGTGCTGCACGAGACCGTCCGGGACGGCAACAGCGCCCTGGCGTCCGGCGACCGGGACGCGGCGCGCGAGGCCCTCGCCTCCGTCCGGGCGATGGCGGACGTCCTCGGCATCGACCCGCTGTCGCCGCAGTGGAACCGCGCCGGCGAGGCTGACCTGCGTCCCGTCGTGGACGCGCTCGTCGCCGTCGCGCTGGAGCAGCGGCAGGCGGCGCGCAAGCGCAAGGACTACGCGTCCGCCGACGCCATCCGCGACGGCCTGGCGGAGGCCGGGATCCTCGTCGAGGACACCCCGCAGGGCCCGCGCTGGGAACTGAAACGGGACTGAGCCGGGCGATCGACGGGACTGAGGGGCGCCGCGCACCGGATAAAATCGGATGTTCGCGGGGGTTCGCCAGTGCGTCGCAGGGCGCCGTCCCGCTGAGATCTTGAGCCGCCCGGCAGCCGCGAGGGCGAGCACGCAACCGTCGCGAGGGGCGTAACCGACAATGGCCAAGCGCAAGGGCAAGGGACCCACCCCCAAGGCCGAGGACCGGCACTGGCACGCCAAGCGCCAGAAGGCCCGCGCCGTGAAGAGCTCCAAGCGCACCGGCACGCCGACGCTGGGCCCGGGCGCCCGCGCGAAGGGCGCCGCCGCGCCGTCCGCCGGGGGCCGCCCCGCCGGTGCGCGCCGCGCCAACGGCGAGGTCCCCGAGCTGGTCACCGGGCGCAACCCGGTGGTCGAGGCGCTGCGCGCGGGCGTCCCCGGCACGGCGCTGTACGTGATGTCCAGCACCGACGAGCGGGTCCGCGAGTCGATCCAGCTGGCCGCCGACCGGCGCGTCCCGCTGCTGGAGACCGGCAAGAACGAGCTCGACCGGCTGACCGACGGCGCCGTCCACCAGGGCATCGCGCTGCAGGTCAAGCCGTACCGGTACGCGCACCCCGACGACCTGCTCACCGGGTCGTCCCCGCTGGTCGTCGCGGTCGACGGGATCACCGACCCGCGCAACCTCGGCGCGATCGTCCGGTCCGCCGCGGCGTTCGGCGCGAACGGCGTCGTGGTGCCGGAGCGGCGCGCGGCCGGGGTCACCGCCGGGGCGTGGAAGTCGTCCGCCGGCACGCTCGCGACCTGCCCGGTCGCGCAGGCCACCAACCTGACCCGGCAGCTCAAGGCGTACCAGAAGGCGGGCTGCTTCGTCGCCGGGCTGGACGCCGCCGGCGGCGTGACCGTCGGCGACCTGGAGGTCGCGTCCGGGCCGTTCGTCCTGGTCGTGGGCTCGGAGGGCAAGGGGCTCAGCCGCCTGGTCGCCGAGACGTGCGACATGCTGGTGACGATCCCGATGCCGGGCAAGGCCGAGTCGCTGAACGCGGGCGTCGCGGCCGGCATCGCCCTCTACGAGGTCAGCCGCCTGCGCGCCTGATCTCCGCCGCGCCCCGGACTCGATTTCTCTCAACGGGAATAATCTCAACGTTCAGATAATTGACGTTCGCGTACCTGTTGGGATCGTCCGGTTCGAGGTGATCGTCCGTGACCGCCACCGCGGCATCCGCGACGCGGCGCAGCCGCTACGCGTCCGACCTGGCCCTGGCCGCCTTCGCGCCGGCGAGCTGGGGCACCACCTACGTCGTCACCACCACCCTGCTGCCCGCCGACCGCCCGCTGCTCGCCGCGACCCTGCGCGCCCTCCCCGCCGGGCTCGTCCTGCTCGCCGCCGGCCGCCGCCTCCCGCGCGGCGACTGGTGGTGGAAGTCGATCGTCCTCGGCATGCTGAACTTCGGCGCCTTCTTCCCGCTGATCTTCTTCGCCGCCTACCGGCTGCCCGGCGGGGTCGCCGCGACCATCGGATCCGTCCAGCCGCTGGTCGTGGCGCTGCTGTCGCTCGGCGTCCTGCGCGTCGCCCCGGCCCGCGCCGTGCTGTACTCGGCGCTCGCCGGCACCGGCGGCGTCGCGCTGCTGACGCTGACCGCCGACGCCCGCCTCGACCCGCTCGGCATCGCCGCCATGCTCACCGCGACGTCCCTGATGGCCGTCGCGATCGTCCTCGCCAAGAAGTGGGGACGCCCCGAATCACCGCTGGTCATGACGGGCTGGCAGCTCACGGTCGGCGGCCTGGCCCTGCTGCCGCTCACGCTGCTCACCGAGGGCGTCCCCGCGTCCGTCACCGGCGAGAACGTGCTGGGCTTCGCCTACCTCGGCATCGTCGGCACCGCGATCGCGTACGCGCTGTGGTTCCGCGGCATCGACCGGCTGCCCCCGACCTCGGTGTCCCTGCTCGGCCTGACCAACCCGATGGTCGCGACCCTCGCGGGCCTGCTGATCCTCGGCCAGACGCTCACGTTCTGGCAGGTCGTCGGGTTCACCATCGCGCTCGGCGCGCTGATCGCCGGCCAGTCCCTCAGCCGGAGGCCCGCACCGCCCGCGGACGCCGTCGCGGACGGGCCCGCCGCGGACGCGCCCCCGCCCGTCCCGCAGCCGGCGGGACGAGCCTGACCTCAGCGCCGCTTCCGCAAGAACGCGATCTCCACCGGATTCTCCGCCCGCTCGATGGCCGCGTCGTACGCCGCCGCGGCCTCCGCGTCCCGCCCGAGCCGCCGCAGCAGATCGGCGCGGACGGCGTGGAACAGGTAGTACCGGCCGAGGTCGAGCCCGTCCACCAGCGCCAGACCGGCCTCCGGACCCTCGACCTCGGCCACCGCCACGGCCCGGTTCAACGCCGCCACAGGGGTCGGCGCCACGGCCATCAACTGGTCGTACAACCGCAGGATCTGGACCCACCGCGTGCCCTCGGCCGCCGCGTCACTGTGGACCGCGTTGATGGCCGCCTGGATCTGGTACGGCCCCGGCCGGTCGATCTCCAAGCACCGCCGGACGAGCGCCTGCCCCTCCTCGACGAGCCCGCGATCCCACAACCGGCGGTCCTGGTCGTCCAGCAGGACGAGTTCACCGCCCCGCACCCGGGCGGCCTTCCGCGACTCGATGAGCAGCATCAACGCCAGCAGACCCAGCACCTCGGGCTCGTCCGGCAACAACTCCCGGAGCACCCGCCCCAGCCGGATCGCCTCGGCGCCCAGCTCCTCCCGGCCGCCATAGCCCTGGTTGAACACGAGATAGATGACGGCCAGCACACCGGACAGCCGCTCGGGCAGCTCCCGCTCCTCCGGCACCCGATAGGGGATCCGGGCATCGCGTATCTTCGCCTTCGCCCTGACCAGCCGCTGCGCCATCGTCTTCTCCGGCACCAGGAAGGCGCGCGCGATCTCCGCCGTCGTCAGGCCGCCGAGCAGCCGCAGCGTCAACGCCACCCGCGCCTCCTGTCCCAGCGCCGGATGGCAGCACGTGAAGATCAGCCGGAGCCGGTCGTCCGGCACGGCGCCCACCTCGACCGGCTCCAGCACCGTCATCGCCTCCGCCTGCTTGCCGGCCCGCAGCGCCTCCCGGCGCAGCCGGTCGATGGCCTTGTTCCGCGCCGTCGTGATGATCCACCCGGCCGGGCTCGGCGGCGTCCCGTCCGCCGGCCACCTCCGGACCGCCTCCGCGAACGCGTCCTGCACCGCGTCCTCGGCGACGTCGACATCGCCGAAGACCCGGACCAGGACGGCCACCGCCCGGCCGTGCTCCTCCCGGAAGACCCGGTCGATCACACCTCGCCCTGGAACGGCCGCACCTCCATCGGCAGCCCCGTCACCTTGACGAACCTGGCCGCCACCCGCAGCGCCGCGTCCAGATCCTCCACCTGGATGATCGTGATGCCGCCGATGTGCTCCTTGCCCTCGGTCCAGGGGCCGTCCGTCGCGACGCAGTCGTCCCCGCGCGGCCGCACCATGGTGCTCGCCTCGGGACCGTGGAAGCCCCGTCCGAACACCCACGACTCCTCCAGCTCCAGATCCCGCCGGATCTCCGCGATGTCCGCCATGATCTTGTCCAGCACCTTCGGCGGCGGCGGATCGCCCACCGGCTGGATCATGTTCAGCGCGTAGAGCTTCATGCTTCCTCCTCATCGCGTCCCCTACCCCGGTGACCCCGTCGTTCCCGTCGACGGCCCGCGAGCACCTCCGGACGCTCTCACCCCCTACACGAACGCCACCTCCCGAAATCGACACCCGACGCGAGAAAATCCTCCGCATGCCATCGCTAGAGTTCGGCGAGTGATCGTTTTCCGGCGGAAGCCGCTGACCGCTTTAGCGCTGGCCCTCCTGACCGTCGGCCCGGTGGCCGCCTGCGGCGCCGACACCAAGAACGCCAAAGTCGAGTGCGCGCGGACCACCATCGGCCGCGCCAAGAGCCCCTGCACGGTGACCTTCGACCGCGAAGGCCCCTCCACCGCCTCCGTCCTGGGCCGCGACGTCGAACTCCTGAACACCGAACCCGCCCGGGTCACCCTCAACGTCGCCGCCACCGGGATCACCGTCTCGCTGAACGACCGCGAGGCCCAGGAGGCCAACCTGAACATCACCATCGAATCGATCGGCAAGGAGAACGTCGTCGTCCGCTTCTCCGAAGTAGCCGCCTGACATCAGCGTCCCGCAGCGATCTCAGCCGGGGTTTCGCGCCGGAGGCACGACCTCGCCCACGGCACCCGAGGTCTCCAGCCGGACGACGGTGGGGCCGCGCTCGCACTCCCACGTGGTGACGTTGGCGAATGTCGTGTCCGCGTGGCGCCAGAGGCCCCCGTCCTGGTGGATGTGACCGAACAGGTGGAGTTTGGGACGCACTTGCCGCACCCTGGCCAGCAGGTCCGCGCAACCGTGCCGTCCGGGATAGGCGTTCGCGTCACCGATCCCCAGCGGAGGCCCGTGAGTGACGAGCACGTCGACGCCGTCCGGAATCAAGGCCCATTTCTCCGCCAGGGGACGTCCTCGGGGCAGGTTGAACGCCCACTCGTTGAACTCTGGCTGCCAGGGGCTTCCCCAGAACGTGACGCCGTCGATCTCCGTCCCGTCGTCCTCCAGGTAGCGGATGCCGCGATCGGCCAGGACGGCGCGGGCACGTGCGGGCGCGTCCATGAACATCCAGTCGTGATTCCCGGCGACGACCACCTTCGTTCGATGTGGAAGGCCGTGCATCCAGTCAGCGGCGTCCTCGAGTTCCCGAAGGTCCTTGCCGCGCCGGCACAGGTCACCCGCATGCACGAAGACATCCCCGTCGGGAACGGTGAGCTCGCGATGAAAGGTGTGCGTATCGGCAACCGCCACAATCCGCATAACCCAAGCCTACTGAGCCCGCCCCTGCCGCACCCGTGAGCAAATGGTCCTGGACGGCCACCGACCACAGTAGCAGGGCCCCCAAATCAACGGCCCGCTGAGAGATCTCGCCGGGCAACTAGTGCGCGTCGAGGCGGCTGAGCGGGACGCTGTCGAACCGCTTGCGCGAGCTCATGTTGAGCTTGGCGAAGACCTTTCTCAGGTGGTACTCCACCGTCCGGGGGCTGACGAGCAGCTGGGCGGCGACCTCGAGATTGGACTGGCCTTCGCGGGCCAGCCGGCCGATCCGCGTCCCCTGAGAAGCGAGACCGCCATAGGTGCCGACGTTGGGCCGTTCCGGCGGCTTGCAACTCGCGGCCGGCGGGCAGCGAATCGGACGAGCGATGACCACCCTGGTGGACGAATCCGAACTGAACGCCTCCGCGAAGAGACGGAAGGCGTGCCGCGGACTGCTCGACGTCAAAGGCCCCTCGCAACGATCGCGAGGAGCCTTTGACGCAGGAGCCGGCGAGGGAATGTGCCGCCGACCTCCCGCTTACAGCCACCCGTGTGCACGTGATCGGGCCGGCCTCGCCGGCCAGCCTGTCAGCCGCACCACCAGGGCTAGGAGCCCTCGGCGAGTTGCAGGCCGACCACGCCGACCACGATCAACGCGAGGAACAGCAGCCGGGCAGGCGACGTGCTCTCGCCGAACGCGATCATCCCCGCCACCGCGACGCCGACCGCGCCCAGCCCGACGAACACCGCGTACGCGGTGCCGACCGGCAGCGTCCGCAGCGACAGCGACAGCACCACAACGCTGAGCACCGCCACCGCCAGCCCGATCACGGTCGGTCCAAGCCTGGTCAGGCCGTCGGACGACTTCAGCGCCGTCGCCCACACCAACTCCATGAGCGAGGCGACCAGCAGCAGCACCCATGCCATCAGGCCGCGTACCCCCCGTCCACCGCGATCGACGCGCCGGTCACGTAGTCGCCGCCCGGGCCGGCCAGGTGCGCGACCATCGCGGCGACCTCCTCGGCGCGCCCGTACCGGCCGAGTGCCGTGAAGCCGCGCTCGAACTCGGCGTCGGGGGAGTCGGCCGGGTTCATCTCGGTGTCGGTCGAGCCGGGCTGGACCACGTTCGCGGTGATCCCGCGCGGTCCGAGGTCGCGGGCGAGGCCACGGGTGAGGCCGGTGAGCGCGGACTTGGTCATCGCGTACAGCGTCCACCCCGGGTAGGGGACGCGTTCGGCCATGCTGCTGCCGATGTTGATGATCCGTCCACCCGGGCCGAGATGGCGGACCGCCGCCTGCGCCGTCACGAACGCGGCCCGGACGTGGAGGTCGATCGTCTGGTTCAGCTCCTCGGCCGAGACGTCCTCCACGGGCCCGAACGGCGCGATCCCGGCGTTGTTGACCAGGATGTCGAGGCGTCCGAACTCGGCTGCGACCTGGTCCACGGCGCCCGCCGCCGCGGCGGGGTCGGCCGCGTCCGCCGCGATCGCCAGGCCGCGCCGGCCCGCCGCCTGGATCCCGCGGACCACGTCTGCGGCCCGCTCAGCGGCCCGCACATAGGTCACCGCGACGTCCGCGCCGTCCCGCGCGAGACGCAGCGCGATCGCGGCTCCGATACCGCGTCCGCCACCCGTGACCAGGGCCGTCCGACCCTCCAGAGCAGTAGCCATCCCAACCTCCAAGGCACTAAAAGGAATAGTTTCCGCTTAGGGAGCGTAACCGGAGCAGTCTCCGGATACAACTCCGTCAGGCTGCCGTCTGCGCCGAGAGGGGACACGAGGCGGGACCGCCAGTCGTCGGAAACCCACCCGCCGAACGCGCCGACGCCGCACTCAACCGTTGCGACCATCAACCCTCGCCCGTCCCGGGCCGGGGTCGTGACCGCCCGTAGGGCGAGACGGTGCGAGGGCCAGGTCCGCGCGGGAGCGCTCACCAACTCCCTGGACCGGGGGTCGCGAGACCCCGGCAGCGCTGATCACTGCCGAGTAGCATCCCGGTGATCGACCTTGGTAGCCAGGGAGCGTGATCATGCCTCGTCCGCCTGCACCTCCTGGAGGTCGCCCGCGGGCGATTGCGGCATTGCTGCTGTCCGCGTTCTTCTTTCTGCTGATCGGGTGCGGGGCGACGATGGTGTTCATCGGTGCTCACGACCTTTATGTGGCCGACCGGCCGATCAAGTGCGGCGGCGAAGTGATGAACCCGGACGGCCCGTACACGTGCTTCACCGGTCACGGTCCCCGCAACTACAGCGATCTCGTGAGGGAAAGACGCGCCGGACAGGATCGGGCACCGTACATGCTCGCGTTCGGGGCCTTGGCCGTGGTGATCGGTGTACCCGCCCTCAGGCGCGCTCTTCGTTACGTGGGGCGCGTCCAGCGATGGACGACCTCAGGTGAGTGGACTGTTTGAGCCTTCGTGACCCCGGTCGGGCCTGCCATTGGCCACCACGCCCGCGACGCCCCTTCAACTTCCGGGCGTCCCCGCACACGTCGTAGCTGCACAGCACGGGCACGCTGACCCGGCCATCACGCTGCGCGTCTACGCGCACGCCGTCAACGAGCAACTCGCCGAAGCGCCCACGATCTCCGCCGCCCGGATCGGCGGTGCCGCGTAGACCCTGCTGTCAGCAAGACCGCTGGCAAAAGCCCCCTTGTGGTGATCGCAAGGGGGCTTTGAGTTGGGAGCCGGCGAGGGGACTTGAACCCCTAACCTTCTGTTTACAAGATCGCCAAACGATCACTGCCGCCGTCCGAACCCGTCCGCACGCTGGGCCGATGACCTGCGCCTCATCCGAACTAGTTCACCACGATCCGAGATCATCCGTCGCCATCGCTCCCACGGTGGCTCCCAGGGAGGCACGCCGTCGATCAGTTCGCGAAGCTGGTCACGGACGACCGTGACATCGCGTCGCCTGCGATGCTGTGCGAATGACCTCCTCGCTTCCCGCAGGTTGGACGATCGAGCGAGTACGCACAGTGTCGGGTGACGACAGTGCCGCAGTGTCGCCGACGAAAAGACCCGTATTGGTTGAGGAGTGGACCGACCATCAGTCAGCTCACGAACCCGTTCCGGCAGACCGGGTCGGAACGATCATTCAGTTCGACGGCCTGTGTCTCGTCAGCATCGAAGGCGAGTGGTACATGGGCGCCCTGCAGCCGGACGGTTCCGTCGCCTGCTGGGCTTCGTACGGCGCTGACCTGCAAGAAGCCCTTCGATCTCTCTGAGGGGCCGTTCCGAACCGGGGCCGCAACAGACGAACGAACCTGTACGGAGGGTGCTCCCGCGCGCACGGCGCGCACCCCGTGACAGACGGACGCGCGCGAGAGTGCGCCCTCCGGGGCCAGGAGGGGGCTGGGGAACCACGGGGTTCCCCAGTCACGCACGCGCAGCCTCTCCGACCCAAGTGCCTCGTCGGGGGCGTCTTTGCTTTAGCCAGCCCCGTGGGACGATAGGGCCATGATCTCAACACGAAAGGCAGATGCCGCGTAAGCGGCCTGGCCAACTCCGCGTCGAGGCGTTGTCTCGGCTGCGGTTGCGAAGAGGCCCGACCGGTCAAGGTCGCGTCTCAATGGTTCCCGGCGTATCGCCTCATGGCCGCATGGTCATCGCGCGACTTGAGCGCATGTGCCTATGGCCTGGGAAGACAGCCGAGGCTCTAGACCTCTGGCGCAGCTTCGTACGGACCCCCTACCACCGCCTATATGACCCGAAGTACGTCGGATGCGGCTGCTGGGGCTGCTGCACGGACACGACAGAGGTCCGCTGGGTTCTGGAAGTCGTGGCGCACCACCTGCCACGACGCGACGCCCGTCGGCTGAGATGTGAGATCGCGAGCATCGATGAGGACTGGTGACCGGGCAGCGACGCGACCCTGAGCGGACGGTTCGCTGGCGGGCAGGCCCGGCCTCGCATCGATGCGCGGCCGGGCGTGCGCGGCCGGGGACCGGCGCCCACGCCGCACGCCCCGGCCGCGCGGGCGGCGGGCCGCGCCAACGGCGCGAGCGTCGCCGCCCCCTGACCAGGCCAAAGACCTTCTGAAGTCGGTGGAGAGTAACCGGTATGGCGGCGCGATCACCATCGCACTGGCCTATGGCCTGCGTCGTGGCGAGGTGCTCGGGCTTCGCTGGCAGAACCTCGACTGGGAAGCCGGGACGCTGCGGCTCACGCATGCGGTGAAGCGGATCAAGGAACGGGACAAGAGCAGCGCTCGGAAGACCCGCGTCGTGCTCAGTGAGCTGAAGACGGCCAAGGCGCGGCTCGCCCTCGGTGAAGCCTGGCAGGATCACGGGCTGGTCTTCCCGTCCGAGGTCGGCACGCCTACCGACCCGGACAACTTCTCGCACACCTTCTCCAAGCTCGCCAAGCGGGCGGGGCTCGGTCACTGGCATCCGCATGAGCTGCGGCACTCGGGCGCTTCGCTGATGCTGGCGCAGGGGACTCCGCTGCACGTGGTCTCCGAGATCCTCGGGCATGCGGGCATCGCGATCACGAAGGACACCTACGGGTATCTGGTCGTCGACGACAAGCGGGCGGCGGCGGAGGCCATGAGCGGCGCTTTGTTCGGCGGCTGAATCCCGTGGCTCCCACAATGGCTCCCACGGTGGTGCGAGAGGCCCCTTGCGGTGGTCGCAGGGGGCCTCTGAGCTGGGAGCCGGCGAGGGGACTTGAACCCCTAACCTTCTGTTTACAAGAGACCGGCCGACGCACGATCACCACCGTTATCGCAGGTAGAACCATGTGTGCTCGGTCGCCAGTGCCAGCAGTTGTAAGCCTCTGTTGCGGTACTTCCGTGCTGTACTTCGCGGCCTCCGCCAACCTATGGCTGGGCTCACCAGTGTTGCCGGTCGGGCCTGCTCGACTGGGTAGACGGTTTTACAGTCCCACCGCCAAACTCTCCTGACCTGCCATTTCTCTCTCGTGCCGCCAAACTTCGACCCGCATTCGGCACGCTGAGCTTCCTCGCCCACCGCGGACGGGGCCAACTGCCAACCCACCCTCGCCAGAGCAATGCGCGCTACCGACGCCGCTCGACAGTGCCCTCGGTCCCAACACGCCTTGGGGAGAGTGCGAAGCTCGACCCGCCAGCCACGCCGTCGAACTCGGGCAACCATCGTTCGTCGGCCCGTCCATCGTCCTCCAGTCGGAGACGCCGGCCGCCGACGCGCTAGACGCTCCTCAACTTCAACCACCTTCCCCATGTCGGGAGGTGCTGTCAGCTCTCGCGAATGAGTTCCGCTGTGTCGGGGGTAACCGCCTGCGTACGCCAGGGGCTCGGCCACACATGCTTGTCGTTCGGATAGCTAGCTGTGGCTCCCGCAAAGCTCACTTCGCGTTCGAACTGCGCCTGGCCGAACCAAACGTCCCCGTTGAACCGCGCACCGTCGAACCATGCGCTTCCGTTGAACCGCGCACCGTCGAACCATGCGCTTCCGTTGAACCGCGCACCGTCGAACCAGACTCCTTCATTGAATCGCGCCCCCTCAAGCCAGACCTCCCCACTGAACCGCGTCCCGTCGAATCTGGCGTCCCCGCTGAACTCCGCTCGGGCGAACCAGGCGATCCCGCTGAACTGCGCGTCGCCAAACCTGGAGTTCCTGTTGAACCGCGCACCGTCGAACCAGGCACCCCCGCTGAACCGCGCACGGCCAAACCCGGTATCTCCACTGAACCGCGCCTCTCTGAAGATGGCGTGCCCTGTGAAATGAGTGTTGGCGAAGTTAGCGTCTGTTGGGTGGCATTGGGAGAAGTCGAAGTCGATCAGCTGGGCGCCAGCGAGGTCGATGTGGATGTTGTCCCAGTAGGTAGGGCGAGGCGGTTGGTCGGTTGAGGTCTTGGTCAGGTGGCGTTTGAGGAGACGTTGGGCGGTGAGGCGGACCTGAAGTTCTTGCCTGGCTGAGTTAGTGATGGTGGGGTCGGGGTGTGCGTCGCCGGACTGTTCCTGCTGAGCCTCGTCGTGGGCTGTGGGGACTTGGAAGGGCATGCGCAGGTAGGAGCATACGACGTCGGTGACGGTCTGCCGGTAGTAGGGGTGATCTTGCGCTAGACGTTCCAGGGAGTACAGGCCGCCTAGTCGGACGGCGGCCTTGTCGTGGCCGAGCAACTCGACGGCTTGGCCGTACTCGACGTGGGCCTGGACGCGTTCGGCGCGTTCCCCTGCGGCCTCGTCGACCCGCTGGCGACGGTAGGCGGTGACCAAGGCGACCAGGGCACCGACCCCGGCGACCAGAGCGAAGACGAGTTTGAGCAACTCCAGGAGGTCTTTGGTTTCCAGCGGTTTGGGCTTGGCGTGCGGCGGTGAACCCAGAAACCACGAAAGCAACAACCACGCGGCGATCAGCGACACGATGGCGGCGGTGAAGGCGAATGTCAACGCCCCGTGGATCGGCCAGAGTCCTAGCGTCTTGTGCGCGTCCTTGACCGGTCGATACCCCGGCATCATCTTGTCTTGGCCCACATGCCCGATGCTAGAGAAATCGCATCAGCAGCGCCGTCCGGGCGAGCGGATTGCCCGCTCCTGGCCACCTGGTCGTAGACGACAAGCGCGCCGCCGCCGAGGCGATGAGTGGCGCGCTGTTCGGCGGTGAGGTCTCGTGGCTCCCACGGTGAGGCGAAAGGCCCTTTGCGATGCTCGCAGGGGCCCCTGAACTGAGAGCCAGCGAGGGAACTTGAACTCCTAACCTACTATTTACAAGCGAGATCAGCGCCGTCCAGGGGCGTCCCCACAAGTCCCCTGACCAGCGGCGCGACGCCCAGCGCGTCCACACCCGTCCAAGCTGATCCGACCCCGTTGTTAGCACCGCCGTTAGCACCCACACCCGTCCCGGAGGGTGCGCCCGCGCGAACGGCGAGACGGTGTGACAGCCCGCTTCACGGGGGCGTGCCCTCCGGCCCGCGGGGGCTGGGGGCCGCGAGGCCAATGCAGTTGCGTTAGCTGGGTTGGGGTGCTGGTGAGGGGCGGATGCTCGTTGCGGGGCGCACGATCGCGCGAACGATCGTCAGGTGTGACGGGGCGTTGCGCGCGATCGTGTGTTCCGGGTCCAGGAGGGGTTTGGGGAACCACGGGGTTCCCCATTCGCGCTCGTCCGGCCGGGGTGGGTCACAGTCACCGTTCATGCGTGTCACGGGTCGGCCGTACCGGGCCGTAATGCCCTGGTGTTCCTTGATCGTGTTACCGGTTCTCGGGACGTGGATCGGGTTGGAGGGGCGCCGGGATGCGCCGTGAGCAGGGGCCGGACGGTTCGGGTGGGGCGTCGGTGGCTGGGACGGTCCCCGCGGCGTGAAGGGGCAGCCTGCCGCGCTGCGGGTGCGGCTCGGAGTCTTGACGACGGTGTTCCCTCCCGATCTGGTCGATGAGGTGGTGGCCAGGCACGGCCGCCTGGAGCGGCGGCGCAGGTTGCTGCCGTCGCGTCTGGTTGTCTACTTCGTGCTCGGCTTGTGCCTGTTCGCCCGGGAGTCCTATGAGGAGGTCGTCCGGCTGCTGGCCGGGGGGCTGCAGGGAAGCCGGACTCTGGCCGGGGTCAACCGGTCCTCGTTGTGCCGGGCACGGGTTCGGCTGGGTGAACAGGTCATGGAATCGCTGTTCCGGGAGGTGGCGGGCCCGCTGGCCGGGCCGGCAACGCGCGGGGCCTGGTGGCGCGGGATGCGGCTGCTGGCCATAGACGGCACCCAGTTCGATATTCCAGACTCGGTCAGCAATGGCCTGGCCTTTGACGGGCCCTCATCCAGAGGTGTTCCGTTCGGGTTTCCGCAGATCAGGGCCGTGGTTCTGTCAGAGATCGGCACGCATGGGGTGCTGGACGCGGCGATGGGCGGCTACCGGGACGGGGAACGGAGCCTGGCGCTTGACCTGGCACCCGCCACGGGTCCCGGTGACCTGGTGATCGCCGATCGGGGATTCTGGTCGGCCGAGGTCGTGGACGTCTTCACCGCGACCGGAGCCGATCTGCTGGTCAGATTGCAGTCCAACCACCTGGGCACCGCGCTGGAGGAACTCGCCGACGGGTCGGTCCTGTCCACCTCGACATGCAGCAAGAGGGTTCGGCGGCGAGCCAGAGAGCAAGGCCGGACGCCACCCGCACACATCGTCTTCCGCGTGATCAGCTACGCCGCCGGCGAGAACGTCGTCCATCTGGGCACCACGCTCATCGACCACCAGGCCTACCCGGCCGAGGAGTTGGTGGCGATCTACCGGCAGCGTTGGGAGATCGAGCTGGCCTTCGACGAACTGAAGAACCATCTCGGCCCATCCGGACCGCTGCGCTCACGCACACCCGAAGGAGCCCGCCAAGAACTCTGGGCCTTCCTCGCCGTCCATCACGCGATCCGCCGTCTCGCCCACGACGCCGCCGTCAGCACCGAGCCGGTCCTCGACACCGACCGAATCTCCTACCTGACCTGCGTACGCATCATCCGCAGAAGCATCTTCGCCCAAGCCGCGACCACCGGCACCAATCTCGCCCATGCCCTGAGCGAGGCCCTGCGTGAAGCACGCAGCCGCCTCCTGCCTCCCCGAACCGGCCGACGCCACCACCGAGCGATCAAGAAACCCAGCAGATGGCCAGTACTGCGCACCCGCGCCGGACACCGCAACGTCGCCCCAGGCCGCTGGGCCCACAACCAGACCGTCAAGAGCAAACCCCGCCGCGAAGCAGGCCGCGCGTTCACCGACACCCCACGCCCTGCCCAGCCCCAGCTACCTCCCTAAAGCAACTGCATTGGGCCGCGAGGCCCCCGCTTCGCCCACGCTCAACCACCGGAAAAGACTGTTCCTGCGGCGGATTTACAGGATGCCATGGACCCGGCGCCGCTTCCCGGCTGACCTGCACAGAATCCCGGTCAGCGCCCTCGCCGGCGTCGACGCATTCCGCGTATGTTCCGGATCTTGAAACAGGTGCCTGGGCCTGTCGGTGCCGATCTAGAAGTAGCCGAAGAAGCGATCCCACCAACTCGGCGGCCGTGGTTCGCCGCTCCACGAGGGAAGCCGGCTCGGCCCGTCGTAGCGGCGGTTCAAGAGTTCTTCGGGCACGGCGACGAATCCCGCGTCGTGTACAGCGCGTTGCACGGTGGCCAGATCTCCGCCGTCCAGATCACCGAGCGCTTGTGCCTCGTCCAGGTCGAGGTAGGCACCAGGGTTGTCTGCGGTCACCAGCGCGAGCGGCTCGAACTTGCTCACGCACACGACGATCCTCATCCCGCGCACGGTCGCTGTCGCGGGGATCTCGACACGGCCGTACTCACTGGAGTCCTGGTTGTTCCCCTCCACTGGGCAGTGGGTGCCCAAAGCACTCTCCAGGCTGGTCGCGAGACGTTTCAATGAAGCGGCAGCCTTGCTGTTGCTGTAGTCCGAGGGCCGCTCCAACCACTCGGGATCATCCAGTCGGCGTAGCAGCGCCACGAGGTCCGATTCATCTGTCGCCACCAGACCAGCCTCGCACGGCCGAGGTAACTGCAACAGCGGACCCGACGCCCTCCTCCAGCTTCGTAGAGACACCGGGGTTGTCAGCTTGGGAATAGTCTCGATCACGGCTGTTGGTACGGCTGACCTGGCGTACCGCCGTACCGCGAGTGACCGTGACTGCCCCTTGATCACCCTGCCTAATGGCCCGCTAATGGCCCGTCACCGTAGCCTCTGAACTGCGCGTTCTCTGGCCCGCTCAAGACGGCGACAGCACCCAACTCATCCGAGGGCAAGCGGACCCGGAGCGCAGGGCCGGCCACGGCCCGAGCACCGGAAGCCGCGCGGCAGCGATCGCCCCCAACCAGACAACCCACCTCAGCCACGCTGTAGCGATCGTAGGGCGCAACCATCGCCGTCTGATCCGTAGCAAGATCAACGCCGTCCACACACGTCCACATCTTCCTCTGACCTGCGAGACTGCCCTGCTCCCCGTCCAGCCCTGTGCACGTACGTCCAGGCCCGGTGTTAGCACGGGCGTTAGCACCACTGAGCCAAGAACGCACAGGCCGCCCAGCTTGGCAGTAGACATCGAGAGGTCCTCAGCTAGCACCACGGCCTCGGACGTGGCCAGCAGCGCAAGAGGTGTCTGTCATACAGGACCAGGGTACGATGTATGACATGGCCAAGCCGCTCCCAATCATCGAGCTCCCGCTGGAGTGGGACGAGGGCAACCTCGTCCACGCTCAAGCACACGGGGTGAAGAAGGAGGAGATCGAGCAGGTCGTCCGCAACGGCCACGACCTGCTTCAGTCCCGTCTGAAGGACGGGACTCCTGTTCCTGATCATTACCTCCTTGTGGGTGCGACCGATGAAGGGAGAGCGGTCACTGTCGTGATAAAATACCCGGTTACCCTGAAAAGGGAGTGGGGCGTTCAAGAGCTCGAAATGGCCAGACCAATCACCGCATACGAAACTCCAAAAAGGAGGGGATGATGATGACTGCAAAGGTTAAGAAGTTCGAAGACATGACTGAGGCCGAACGTGCAGATTGGTTCTATGAGAACCGTGCGGAACTTGCCGAGAATTCCACTCCCACCACTCTGGAGCGCGTGGTGTCCGTCCGGTTCAGCGCCGAGGACCTTGGCTCCATTGTGGAGGCAGCCGAAAAGGAAGGGCTAACGCCATCGACCTTTATTCGGATGGCCGCGATCGAGGCAGCCACGCGCTCTGACCCCGCACCAGCGTCCGTGATGTCGGCAGAGGACACGCAAGAACTCCAAGCCGACGTCAGGCGGGTCATGGAGGGGATGGCTCAGATTTCAACGCTGCTAGAGCGGCAAGGACTTAGCATCATCACGGAGAGCATGATGCGGTCAATGCCGAAGCTTCTACTGAGCAACCCGATCAAGGCAAAAGGGAAGCCAAAGAAGCCATCAAGCCATACCCGAAAGCGAGGATCTCGCAGAGAGCCAGCATCTGATCGGGGCTAGTCCAACTGCTGGGCATACGGCGCAAGCGTGAGCGTCCAGACCCGTCCCCTGACTTGCTCCGGGCAGCTTCTGCGTATCCCTGATCCCACACGTGCCCAGGATCGTCTAGGGCCGTTGTTAGCGCCCGTGTCAACACTCCCCCGCGCGGCTTTACCACGGTCCGGAGTGCACGATTGCGCGAACGGCGCGCAAGGTGTGACAGAGCGTTTCGCGCGATCGTGTGCTCCGGCTCGCAGGGGGCTGGGGGCTGCGAAGCCCCCGCTTCGACCACGTCCAGCCATCCCTTGCAGCCCACGCGTCACCTCCGCGTGTCGGTAGCAAGATCAGTAACGTCCACACCGTCAGGTCCGCCTGTCCACCGCGCATCCTCCATCGCTCAAGGCGGGACCATCGGATGTTCCAGCTCAGCCTGAGGCCTCCCTAGGGCAGTCTGAACTGTCAACAGCAATCTTGAGAATTGACTTGCGTGGACACTGGGCCACCCTCGTACCCTGTCTACCGTGGAGCAGTCATATCGCGCGGGCCCTAGCGTTGCTCTTGATCAGATGGAACTGGACCTCGACGGAGTAACGCCACTTTCCGAAGAAGAGCGAATAGCGCGATGGCTGAGGGAGCAAGAGCAAGAGACACCAGAAGTGCTCGCCGCTATTTTGATTCTGAGGGATGTTCGGAGTAGGGCAGAGCGCACCCAGAGGTGGGCCGAAATACGCTCCATCCAAGCACCTTTTCACCGGGAACATGGTTGGCTGATTCCGGGAGGAGCCGAAGTCTCCTGGCTATACGATGAGGCTGAACGCGCCTTCATCGATGGACTGTTCCTCGCGACACTACTGTGCGCTCACGCGGCATGTGAGCGAGCTCTCGCAGGATGCCTGTTGAGATACGAGGAAGAGCTCGACAGGAACTGGCTGCGTTGGGGCCTTGGGCCACTGACCAAGGCTGCGTTTGAGCGCGGTCTCATAGATGAGCAAATGAAGCAGGATCTCCAGCAGGTTACTGAGCTGCGCAAGGTCTCAGCGCACTACAAGTTTCCACTAGAGCCTAATTCTGTCTCGCGGCGAGCCTACGAGGAATTTGCGGAGACCTCCACATCTTCAGACGAGGATGCGCTCGACGCTGTCCTTAGACGGGATGCTCTCACGTCCTTCAGGGTAGCTACTGAACTACTCCGCGGTGATCAAGGCTTTGCGCGCCTTCGCTACGTGTAACGCCCTGCCGGATACTCGTAGTGCTGCCCGAGCTTCCACTTGTGACATAGCCGCTCGCTAAGTTAGAAGCGTCCCTTGTGAGGAAGGCGGACGGGCGACGCGGCGCGGCGGGACCGGACGGGACAGGCCGCATGCCCGGCGCGCCGGGGCGGGCGGCCGCCGGCGGCGCGTAGCGGCGCCCTTGAAGACGTATTGAAAGTCCTCATCCAGGAGGCTGGGGAGTGTTGTCGGGTCTCAGGACCTGCGTGACACATCGTGCTCAGGACGTGCGTGACACTTCGCCGAGTGCTGGTGGAGTTGAGCGTGGTGGAGCAGCGGTA
>NZ_JBICUA010000024.1:0-53044 GCF_043197915.1 Actinomadura geliboluensis
CAACCTCATCTAGCAGGAGCTTCGCTACTTATGGGCGGCGGTCACCCGTCCGCAACCGCCCCGTGACCTGCGGACTCAGGTTGGAATCAGCTCACTGTGAGTGTTCTGCAGTGGATCATTCAACCCGTAGGGACGATCGCTTGGATCGTCCTGTATCGGCTCTATATCCGAGATCATGGATGGGCTGGATGGATCATGATCGCCCTCTACGTCCTGCTTCTCTTTGGTTTGGTTGTGGCTACTCTCGGCTCACTGCTCGCCGGGGAGTATTGGTTCTTCCTTCCGCTGCTGGGAGTCACCGGGCTATGGGCGTTCGTGGTTTGGAAGGCTCTGGCGGGTTTCCGGAAGTAACGCGCGGCCCGTGAGGCGCGTGTGGCGCATGGCCTGTTCGCCTGTGAGCCATCGGGGCGCCGAGTGCGGACGCGCCCTCGGCGACTTGCGCCCGCAGATGTTCCCCGGGCCAGAGGGATGACGCCCAGAGTTGAGGTTGGAACTCAGCTTGAGGGGGCCTTGCACAGAGTACGTGGGCCAGTGATGTATTCGCGTTTCTGATACGCCGGCTCAGGGGCGTGCTTGGCGTGATTTGCGGGCGAGGTGGAGGTCGCGGGACAGGTGTGCGCGGCGTAGGCCGTGGGAGCGTAGGTAGCGGAGGTCCTCGGTGGTGTCGTACATGAGTTGGACGTGGAAGTAGTTCACGTACTCCAGCACCGCGAACAGGCCGAAGGCCAGTCCCGGCCAGCTGCCCGCTCCCGGAACGGTGACCACTCTTGCGACCAGGAATGACACCCCGACAGCAAGGAGCACCGCAATGGCGGTGCGGGCTATCGCGAAGGCGCCAGCGCCGGGCAGGGTCCTGCTGGGAGTCGAGAGCTGCCGGAGTTTGGCCGACCAGTATGCGGCCCCGACCAGGAGGAGGGCCGCGAACATCGCGAAGCCCGTTAGGTTCGTCGCCGTCATCGGTAGTCCGATAACGCCGAACCAGGCTGTGGCCTGCAACGGAAGGTTGAGCAGCTCCAGCCAAGCCAGAGATCGCAGGCGTCGACGGACCCAGGAAGCGGAACGGTGATCCAACCAGGGCCTATCTCAGCTCGGGAGTACGAGGTGTCCGTGGACGCCACGTACCAGGATTCGGAGCGTATGGGGAGCGGGGCACGATGACGCAGATGAGGGGCGCGGCGTGGCGCGGGTGGTTTCTCGCCGCCGCGCTTCAGCGCTCGGCTGGAGGTGGGGCGGGCGGGCGACGGCGTAAGGGAGTGTGGGGTCAGTGTCGGCCTAGGACGCAGAATTCGTTGCCTTCTGTGTCGGCCATGACCGTCCACGGGACTTTGCCCTGGCCCAGGTCGATGTCGGTGGCACCGAGCGTGCGGAGTCGGGCTACCTCGGCTTCCTTGGCGTCAATGGGCTCTGGGAACAGGTCGACGTGGATGCGGTTCCACCATGCCCTCTCGTCGGGCTTGCGCAGGAACTCCAGGTAGGGGCCGGTGCCCTCGGCCGAGCGCAGTACCGCGTGGTCGTCGGTCACCTCGAGGAGCGTCCAGTTCAGTGCCTCGTCCCAGAACTGGGCCATGGCACGCGGGTCCGCACAGTCGACCACTACGGCGGCGATCGGTCCGGTGTCCCGGGTGGATTCGCGGGGCTCCAGCACGCAGAAGACGTTGCCCTCCGGGTCTGCCAGTACCGTCCACGGGACGTCGCCCTGGCCCACGTCCGCGGGTGTCGCGCCGAGTTTCTTCAGGCGCGCGACCATCTCCGCCTGGTGCGCCTCGGAGGTGGTGGCGAGGTCGAGGTGCACGCGGTACTTCACCGTTTCGGGGTCCGGAACGGCGACGAAATCGATGTAGAAGGCGGCGGGGTCTGGCCACTTGAAGCCCTTGGGCTCGAGGTTGGTGACACCGGGACCCTCGCTGGAGAGGTCCCAGTCGAGCGCCTCTGCCCAGAACTGGCCGAGGGCCGAGTCGTCCCCAGCCTTGAAGTTCACCTGTACGAGTCGCAGTGCCATGCCGCTGATCATAAGGCCGTCACGGAGTGAACCACATGGTCAAGCGCGTCGAACTCCCCGTCGGCCCGCTGCTGGACGGCTCGCTCGGCTGGAGTGCGCCCGGCCCGGCGACACGCTCGTGGTGCCGTCGCCGGACCGCCTCAGCCGCTCCCTGCAGGACCTGATCACGATCGTCGCCGGGCTCCGCGAGTGCGGCGTCGGGTTCCGCAGCCTGCACGAGGCGATCGACGCCACCACGCCGGGCGGCCGCCTGGTCTTCCACGTCTTCGCCGCCCTGGCCGAATTCGTCCGCGAACTCATCGTGGAGGGCACCCGCGAGGGCCTGGACGCGGCCCGCGCCCTGCTCACTCGCCCGGGTGAATCCGTCTCCTCGATCGCCCGGCTGAATAACATCAGCCGCTCCACGCTCTACGAGGACGTCTCCGAAGCCAAGGGCGGCCCCGCGCCATTCAGGTGCCCGCCCCCATGTCAGGAGATCGGGACCAGGTCAAAGGGCCATCGTGATCACTCGCGATGGGCCTTCTGGTGACTGCACGACCAGGTGTTCTGGGCGGAATGGGGAACACGGACACGTCGTCCATGGCCTTCGCACCGGTCGGCAGAGCTGATGTCGGACCGCACGAAGCTGTGTCGTAGTTGCCGCGACGTCTACTCGCCCGGGTTCAGGTCCGTCTTCGCCAGGACAGCCGGAAGGACCGCAGGACGTGAACCCGAGCACGGGGAAGAGGCTCGGCGGCGTTGAGGAGAGCCGTCCCGGCGCGAACCACCGTTCGGGGGGACGAGCAGCTTTGAGCGCCGGGCCCGGGCTGTTGGCTCATTGCAGGTGCGGGAGGTCCCAGAGATGGAGAGCGGTCTGATCCTTGGAGACCGTGTACCAGGCGTCTTTTCCTGCCGACAAGGGAGACCCCGAGACGGGGAAGGGGTAGGCGACTGATCCGCGTAGGGCCATTGTGCGTGGGTCGACGAGCCAGTGGCGGGGGACCTCCGCGTAGTACTCGGTGCCGACCACGGCGATGTCGTCGTACGGGAACGCCGCTTCGAAGTCCCAGCGAACACGGTCGTCTCCCGGAGGAGGGGGCACGGCATCCTGGGCGTTCAGTCGCCGCAGTTCCGTGCCGTCTTCCGCCTGGTGGAGATAGAGGGCCCACTGCCCCGTATCCGTCGTCAGGAAGTGCTCCCCGGACGGACTCACCGCGAGAAAGACCTCCTCGACGAATCGCTGGACGGTGAGCTGCGTACCATCCCAGCGTCCCCACAGCACGGGCGAACTCTCCTCGCCCTCCGCGATGGACAGCCCCATGTACGCCGGATCGGGGTGAGGAAAGTGGAAGGAGCCCGATCCCACGGTCATCGTCGGGACCCGGGCCAGCAGCGAGCCGTCGGCGGCGTCGAGGAGCAGCCATTCCTCCTCGGTTTCTTGCCCCATGTGGCTGCGGACGTGAGCCCATAGGACCTTGCCGTCGGAGGAGAAGGCGGCCGAGCCGCTGTCGGCGTGGCCGTGGTGGTAATCGTCGGCGTACTCGGAGAACGAGGCATGGGCCGTCGTGCACACGGTGGCGGACCAGCAACCGTGGCGGATCTCCCACAGCACGGTGCCGGTCGTATCCACGGCCCGCAAGGCGTGCACGCCGGCGAAAACGGCGACATCACCGGCGGGAGAGACCGCCACTGAGCCGTACCGGCGAGGCCACGGCGCGGGAAAGCGGGTCTCCGCCCCCGCCTCGTCCAGGTCGCGGACGGCCAGTTCGGTGTCCCCGCGCTGCACCAGCAGCCTGCGCCCCGGCCAGTGCAGTACCCGTGGGCCGTCCGCCGAGGCGGGGTCGAGGGAAGCGGCGGCGGTGGCCAGGAGACGGGCGGCTCCCTCACGGGTGGCATTGGGCGTCACAGCCGCATGCTTTCACAAGGGGCGGTCGGCTTCGCTGGGGCGCCTGGGAATCTTCGGCGGGGACTGACGGTGGTGGGCGTGGAAGACGCTTGGCCGGCTTTCTGGCTGACGGGCGCCGACATCTGGCCCCCGGAAAGCGACATTCTCGAATACAAGGGCGACACCCGGAACTGGTTCAACATCTACTGGAACGCGTCCGGCGGCTGGTCCAACACCATCGTCAACGTTCCCAGCCCCGGCTCCTGGGGCGGCCGCCACCGCGGACACCTACTACCGAGCCGCAACCTCCACGTAGGCCGCATCCGAACCTGGTGATCACTTGCCGCGACGACGACGGGTCTCGTCCGTCCAGGACAAATCCCCTCCACCGTGCCCTTGCGAGCCCCGGTCCCAGGCACGCATGTCGCGACGGTTCTCACGCATCTCCCGCGTCAACGCCGCACCGCCTTGAAACCGTCGCCCTCGCCGACGGAGACGGTAATCGAAGACCAACGCGAAGCCGAACAGCACGACGAAGAACCCAAGCACGAACCACCACATGCGCCTACCCTCGCCCACCCGGCCGTGCCTAACAATGGAGCCCTACACAAACCCCGAGCAGAGTTCCTCCTCGGCCTCCCGGCGGCCCTGCCGCCAGATCCTCCTCGCGGGCCGGCGCAGGGCGGTTGGCGGATTGAGCCGGTGCGCCTGGACGGCGTCGATCAGCTGCGCGTCCCCTGCTACCAGCTGTGGGCTCGCATCTCCTTTCAGGCCCTTGGGGCCGTCCTGGCCGGGGTGCGTTCGCGGTTCCAGAGGGAGCGGTAGAGGCCCGGGCGGGAGATGAGGTCGCTGTGGGTTCCGCGGTCGGCGACGCGGCCCTCGTCGAGGACGATGATCTCGTCGACGGCGTCCAGGCCGGTGAGGCGGTGGGTGACGAGGAGGGTCGTGCGGCCTTCGGTGGCGGTCAGGAGGTCGGCGGTGAGCTCGTCGGCGGTCGCGATGTCCAGGTGTTCCGCGGGCTCGTCGAGCAGGAGGATCGGGAAGTCGGCGAGGAGGGCGCGGGCCAAGGCGATGCGCTGGCGCTGGCCACCGGAGACTTGAGCGCCGTGCTCACCGACGTAGGTGTCGAGCCCCTGTGGCAGGGAGTCGACCCAGTCGAGGATGCGGGCGCGGCGTAGGGCGTCGCGTATCTCGGCCTCGGTCGCCGCGGGGCGGGCCAGGCGGATGTTGGCTCCGATGGTGGAGTCGAACAGGTGCGCGTCCTGGGCGCATAGGCCGATGACTGTTCTGGTGTCGTCGCTGTTGAGCGCGCCTAGATCGACGCCGTTCAGAGTTGCCTTGCCTGAAGCGGGCTCCAAGAAGCGCAGGAGGACGGAGGTAAGGGTCGTCTTGCCCGAGCCGGACGGTCCCACGATCGCGCAACGGCGGCCTGGTGTCAGGTCTAGGGAGATGCCGTCGAGGGCGTAGGGCGCGGTCGGTGTCCACCGGGCTCGGAGGTTCTCGACCTTGAGCGTGTAGGGGGACGCGGGGAGCGGTGCGGGGTCGGCCGGGTCTTGGACGGGCGGTTCCGCGTCCAGCACGGCGAAGATCCGTGCGGCGGAGCGGCGGACGCGCTCCAGGTACTGGGCGGCCATCGGGAGTCCCGCGACGACCTCGAACGCGGCCAGCGGGAGCAGGACGATCACCGCGAGCAGCACGCCGTCGAGCGCGCCCGAGCGGACGGCCGGGACGCCGGCGGCGAGGGTGGCCCAGACCGCGAGGCCGGCGGCGAGCGCGGAGATGGCGGCGCCGAGGCCGGCGGTGGCGGCGGAGCGGGCGGTGGCGCGGGTGAAGTCGCGGTCCAGTCGGGCCGCCTCGGCGAGCTGGGCGGGTGCCGCGCCGTAGGCGATGAGTTCGGGGGCGCCCTGGAGGGTGTCGACGATGTGGGAGGTCAGTTCGCCGCGCAGGTCGGTCGTCCGGCGTTCGGCCCGGCGCGCCATGACGGACGACAGCCAGGGGGCGACGACTCCGGCGACCAGCAGGGCGACCAGGAGGATGAGGCCGGCGGACGGCAGCAGCGCCCAGGCGACCCCCACCGAGGCCCCGCCGACGACGGCGGCGACCGTGCACGGCAGCAGGACGCGGAGGAACAGGTCCTGGACGGCGTCGACGTCTGCGACGAGCCGGTTCAGGAGGTCGCCGCTGCGGAACGCGGGCAGCCCGCCGGGCGCGAGCCGCTCCAGCCGTTCGTACACGCGCGCGCGCAGGTCGGCCAGGATGCGGAACGTCGCGTCATGCCCGATGAGACGTTCGAGGTACCGGAACACGCCGCGTCCCAGCCCGAACGCGCGGACGGCCACGATGGCGACCATCAGCATCAGGACGGGCGGGTGCTGCGCCGCGCGGGAGATGAGCCACGCGGAGGTCGCCATCAGGGCGACTCCGCTGCCGAGCGCGATGGCGCCGAACAGGACGGCGAGGAGGAGCCGTCCCCTGGCAGGGCGGGCGAACTCGATGAGCCGCAGGATCATGCCGCCTCCTCTCCGCCGCGAGGTTTCACGTGAATCATGCGCCACAGGGGTCATGCCGTCACCGCCGTGGGGGCGAGAGTGATCACGCGGTCGGCCAGGGTGGTCAGGGCCGGCCGGTGCGCGACGAGTAGGACGGTGCGGCCGGCCTTCAGGCGCTCGACGGCGTCGATGACCGCGGCCTCGCTCTCCACGTCCAGGTTCGAGGTCGGCTCGTCCAGCAGCAGGAGCGGCGCGTCGCGGAGGAAGGCGCGGGCCAGGGCGAGGCGCTGCCGCTGGCCGGCGGACAGCCCGGCGCCGCGCTCGCCGAGCGGGGTGTCGAAGCCCGCGGGGAGGGCCTCGATGAACTCCAGCGCGTTCGCGGCCTCGGCGGCGGCCCGCACCGACGCCATGGACGCCGACGGGCGGCCCAGCCGGATGTTCTCGGCGACCGTCCCGGCGAACAGGTGCGGACGCTGCGGGACCCAGGCGATCTGGGCGCGCCAGGCGTCCGGGGAGAACTCGGCGAGGTCGTCCCAGTCGGCCAGGACGCGGCCGGAGTCGGGCTGGACGAACCCGAGCAGCACCGACAGCACGGTCGACTTCCCGGCGCCGCTCGGCCCGACGAGGGCGACGGTCTCCCCGGGGTGGACGGTCAGCGAGAAGTCCGAGAGCGCGGGCCCCCGGTCGTAGGCGACCGTGACGCCCTCCAGCCGGAGCGTCGCGCGGGAGAGGTCGGGGACGTCGGTCCGGTCGCCGGTGGCGGGCAGCGGCGTCTCCAGCACCTCGAAGACGCGGGCGGCGGCGGTGAGGCCCTCGACGCTCGCGTGGTACTGCGCGCCGACCTGCCGCAGCGGGAGGTACGCCTCCGGCGCGAGGATCAGCACGAGCAGCGCGGTCTCCAGCCCGAGCCCGCCCTCGACGAGCCGCAGCCCGATCGAGACGGCGACGAGCGCGACCGACAGCGTGGACAGCAGTTCCAGGACGAGCGCCGACAGGAACGCGATCCGCAGCGTGGACATGGTGGCGCGCCGGTGCCGGTCGGTGACCTCGCGGATCCGGTCCGCCTGCGCCCGCGCCCGGCCGAAGATCTTCAGCGTGGGCAGCCCGGCGACGACGTCGAGGAAGTGGGCGGCGAGGACGGACAGGGTCCGCCACTGCCGGTCCATCTTCTTCTGGGTGGTGAGCCCGACGAGGATCGCGAAGACGGGGATGAGCGGCAGCGTCGCCGCGATCGTCACGGCCGACAGCCAGTCGCCGAGCAGGATCCGGAACCCGACGGCGGCCGGGACGATCACCGCGAGCACGAGCTGCGGCAGGTAGCGGGAGAAGTAGTCGTCGAGCGCGTCGATCCCGCGGGTGGCGAGGGTGGCGAGCTCGCCGCTGCGCTCACCGGACAGCCAGCGCGGGCCGAGGCCGACCGCGCGGGCGAGGAGCCGTCCGCGCAGCTGCGACTTGACCGCGGCGGACGAGCGGTGCGCGGCGACCTCCTGGAGCCAGGCGACGAGCGTCCGGCCGAGGACGACGGCCAGCAGGAGCAGCAGCGGCGTCCGCAGGTCGGCGAGGGCCGCGCCGTGCAGGAACGCGCCGTCGAGCATGTCGGCGAGCAGCGTCGCCTGCGCGATGATCAGCCCGGCGGTGGCGGTGCCGAGCGCCACGGACGACAGCAGGAAGACCCGCGTCGTCCGGGCGTATCTCAGCAGCCGGGGGTCGAGGGGTTTCACCGCACGGCCTCGGGCTTCTTGGGCGCGGCGGGGATGTTGGACGTGCCGATCCGCTTGCGGAACACCCAGTACGTCCATCCCTGGTAGATCATCACGATCGGGGTGAACACCACCGCGACCCAGGTCATGATCTTCAGGGTGTAGCCGGTCGATGCGGCGTTCTCGGTGGTCAGGCCGCCGGACTCCAGCGTGGACGGCATGACGTCCGGGAACAGCGCGGTGAACAGGGTCGCGACGGCGAGCACGATCGCGGCGCCGGTGCCGATGAACGCCCAGCCCTCGCGTCCGGCCCGGTTGGCGAGGGCGGCGAGCACCAGCGCGGCGGCGGCGCCCGCGGCGGTCAGCCAGGTCACCGGCTTGCCGTGCTGCACCTGCGTGATCAGCAGGAAGGCGCCGCCGGTGACGATGGCGGCGACGACCGCGAGTTCGGCGATGCGCCGCGCCCGGTAGCGGATGCTCCCGGACGTCTTCAGCGCCAGGAACACCGCCCCGTGCAGGACGAACAGGATCGTCGTGGTGAGCCCGCCGAGCAGCGCGTACGGGTTCAGCAGGTCGGCGAGCGTCCCGACGTACTCGTGGTCGGCGTCCAGCGGCACGCCCCGGACGATGTTCGCGAACGCGACGCCCCACAGGAACGCGGGCACGAGGCTGCCCCAGAAGATCGCCTTGTCCCAGCGGGACCGCCACCGCGCGTCGTCCTTCTTGCCGCGGTACTCGAACGCGACGCCGCGGATGATCAGCGCCAGCAGGATCAGCAGCAGCGGCAGGTAGAAGCCGCTGAACAGGGTGGCGTACCACTCGGGGAACGCGGCGAACATGGCGGCGCCGGCGACGATGAACCACACCTCGTTGCCGTCCCAGACGGGTCCGATGGTGTTGATGACGACGCGGCGCTCGGTGTCGTCGCGGCCGAGGGCGGGCAGCAGCATCCCGACGCCGAAGTCGAACCCCTCCAGGAAGAAGTAGCTCGTCCACAGGAAGGCGATGATGATGAACCAGACGGTGGTGAGTTCCATGGCCGGCTCCCTCAGTAGGCGAACGCGAGCGAGCGCTCGGCGTCGGGGTCGGAGTCGTCGTCGTCGGACGGCGGCGGGGGCAGCACCTCGTCCTCCGACGGCGGCCCGGCCTTGGCGTACTTGAGCATCAGCCCGGCCTCGATGACCATGAGGACGGCGTACAGCGCGGTCAGCGAGACGACGGAGATGAGCATGGACGTCGGCGACACGCCGGGCGAGACGCTCGCGCTCGTCTTCAGCACCCCGAACACCGACCAGGGCTGGCGGCCCATCTCGGTGAAGATCCAGCCGGCGGAGTTGCCGATGAAGGGGAGGGTCAGCGACAGCACGCCGATCCGGTACACCCACGGGTTGGACGGCAGCCGCCCGCGCCGCAGCAGCCACAGCCCGGCCAGCGAGACCAGCGCGGTGAGCATGCCGACCCCGACCATGATCCGGAAGTTCCAGTAGGCGATCGGGATGTTCGGCCGGTAGTCGCCGGGCCCGTAGCGGGCCTCCTCGGCGGCCTGGACGTCGTTGATGCCCTTGACCTCGCCGTCGAAGGTGCCGGTGGCGAGGAACGACAGGACGCGCGGGACCTTGATCCCGAAGATCTCCTCATTCCCGTCGAGCGTGCCGATGGTGATGACGGAGAACGACGCGGGCTGCTCGGTCTCGTAGAGGGCCTCGGCGGCGGCCATCTTCATCGGCTGCTGATCGGTCATGACCTTGCCCTGGAAGTCGCCGGTGATGGCGACGCCGATCGAGGCGATGGCCGTGACGACGAGGGCGAGCTTCAGCGACGGCCGGAAGACCTCGGTGTTCTTGCGGCGGGCGAGGTGCCAGGCGCTGACGCCGGCCATGAACATGCCGCCGGTGACGAACGCCGCCGTGATCGTGTGCGGGAACGCGACGAGCTGCGTCGAGTTGGTGAGGACGGCCCAGAAGTCGGTGAGGACGGCCCGTCCGGACTCCTCGTCGATGCGGTAGCCGACGGGGTGCTGCATCCACGAGTTCGCGGAGAGGATGAAGTACGCCGACAGCAGCGTCCCGACGTGGACGATCCAGATGCAGGCGTTGTGAAGCTTGGCGTTCAGCCGGTCCCAGCCGAAGATCCACAGGCCGAGGAAGGTCGACTCGACGAAGAAGGCGAGCAGGCCCTCGATGGCGAGCGGCGCACCGAAGATGTCTCCGACGAAGCGGGAGTAGTCACTCCAGTTCATCCCGAACTGGAACTCCTGCACGATGCCGGTGACGATCCCCATCGCGAAATTGATCAGGAAGAGCTTGCCCCAGAACTTGGTGGCGCGCAGGTATTTCGTCTTGCCCGTGCGCAGCCAGGCCGTTTCCAGGATGGCGACGAGCGCGGACAGCCCGATCGTCAGCGGGACGAAGAAGAAGTGGTAGACGGTGGTGATCCCGAACTGCCACCGTGCGATGTCGACCGAGTCCATGGCGCGTGATGCCTCTCCCGGGCTTCTACTACAAGCCGTAGTACTACTTCCCGTCAGACATACTACGGGCTGTAGTACTACGGCATGTCGTTACGTCCCTCACATGGGAAGGACGGCCCGGGGACCCGTCCAGGAGCGCCGTCCCGGACGGGTCTCGCCGCGCGTCATCGGCCGGGCCCGCCGTCTCAGTAGTGGAAGGCCGAGGTCACCCTCGCGCCGGGCGCGCCCAGGTTGACGACGGACCCCGCACCGGACGGGACGGCCCGGCAGAACGCGCCGCCGTAGCCGTCCGGGAAGACGAACAGCCCCCAGACGCTCAGCCAGTCCTCGACCGCGCCGGTCTCCGCGTTCAGCATCGGCTCCTGCACCGGGACGACCCGGCGCTGGACGATGTAGTCCCCCTTCAGGCACGCGGCGACCGTCTCGGCCCATTCCCGGTCGGTCTCGTCCCAGCCCGCGTGGATGCCCTGGCCCGACAGCCCCGCGAACGGCTTGAGGATCAGGTGCTCGCGGTCGGCGCGGACCTGGTCGGCCAGCTCCGGGGTGAGGGTCCGCGTCCACGGCAGGATCCGGTCGACCAGGGCGTTCTCCTCCGCGGTGAACTCGGCGCGCGCCTCGGGATCGGAGACCAGGGCCATGCAGCTCTTGTAGGAGAACATGGACGCCGTCATGGGGGTCCAGAGGACGACGTGGCCGTCCGCGTAGGCGCGCATGACGGTTTCGGCGGGCTCGTCGTTGCGCGGGTCCCGGGCGATCTGGTTGGCGGAGAAGTAGCGCAGGACGAGGTCGATCTGGCGGCCGTGCAGGTACAGCCGTCCGCCCCTGTCCTCCACCTGGCCGAGCTCGCCCAGAAGCAGTTCGATGCCGTACCGCTTCATGGTCTCCTGGAAGGAGCGGTGGAGGGAGTCGTACGCCGCCATGCCGCCGATCGCCTCCAGCGTCGCGACGACGGGCGCCTCCTTCCCCGTCGCCCGGACGAACTGGCGCGCGATGGCGGCCGGGGTGTCGACGGTGCCGAGCCCGTGCTCGCCGGCGAACTCCGCGAACCCCTCGTGGGCGAGCAGGGCGCGGTTGACCTCGCTGATGTCGACGCCGCCCAGCTCGCTGCCGAGGTTGAACTCCAGGAGCCGGAACCGGGACCCGTCGTCGTAGAGGTCGGCGCGCCCGTACAGGACCGGCTCCCCCTCGAACTGGGTCATGAGGGCGGTCCGGCGCGCGTCCGCGCCGATCGCCGCGCAGAACCGGCGGCGGTCGCCGTCGAACAGGCGCTCCGGCAGCGACGCCATCAGCCGGAACAGCCCGGCGAGGTCGTCGGCGGCCTGCCGCGTGCGGTCCTCGGGGGCGAAGAGGGGACGGGTCCCCAGGTACTTCCCCCAGGCCGCGCCGAACTGCGGCGGCAGGTCGACCTTGGAGACGACGTCGTGGAGGGGGCCGTCCTCGCAGGCGTCCAGGTACGCGCGGGTCACCTTCACGAGGAGCGCTCCACCGGGTCGACGACGAGATCCCGCTCGATCTTGCGGATGGCCTCGCGGTCGGCGTAGATCTGCTCCGAGTCCTCGTGCGCGAGGATGATGTAGCCCATCGTCATGCTGGCGAACAGGTCGGTGCTGGCGTCCACGTGGTCGCCGGTGGTGACGAGGTGCACCGGCGAGTGGTAGCTCGGCAGGTCGCGGGCCTGGTCGTAGATCTCGGCGTTGCGCACGATCCCGGTCGAGTGCGACATCAGGAAGACCGCCATCACGTTGCGCCGCAGCGTGTAGCCGGGCGGCAGCTGCGGGCCGAGGCCGCGGCACACGTCCACGATCCGGGTGACCTGGCTCTCCCCCGTCGCGATCTCCGTCACCGCCGGGTTCCCGGCGCCGGCCAGCCGCGCGTTGACCTCCAGCAGCCGGGGCCCGTCCGGAGTCATCATGATCTCGGTGTGCGCCGCCCAGTTGCGCAGCCCCACCGCGTCCAGGGCGGCGAGCCCGTAGTCGATCAGCTCGCCGTAGACGTCGGTGTCGTAGGGCAGCCACTCGACGCTGTCGTACACCGCGATGCCCTCGCCGAACGGCACCCGCTTGTACTTGATCATGTCGGTGATCGAGTGGCGGCCGTCGTGGCTGACGGTGTCGATGGCGAACTCGGTGCCCGTCATCATCTCCTGGACGAGCACCTCCTCGGCCAGCACGTCCAGTTTGTCCCGGGTGCCGAGCATCGCGGTGAACAGCTCGCGCCACCCCTCCCCGCCGGGCGCGCGGCTGACCCCGACGGTGCCGGCGCTGGTCGGCGGCTTGACGACGAGGTCCCGGCCGGCGAGCCCCTCCCGCTCGATCCAGGCGGCGACCTCCTCCGGGTCGGCCGTGGACACCTGGCGGGGGATCGGCAGCCCCGCCTTCGCGAGCTCCTGGTGCATCCGGTACTTGTGGCGCCGGGCGTCGACCAGCTCGGGATCGTTGGAGAACGCGGGCGCGAGCGCGTCCGAGCACTCCTGCGCCAGCCGCAGCGCCGCCTCGACGCCGGGGATGACCGCGATCGGCTTCAGCGCGCCGAGCCGCGCGACCGTCTCCGCCATGTCGCCGTGGTGGTTGATGATGGCGTCGTAGTCGCCCGGATTGTGCGAGGAGTGCAGCGGGGCCAGCGAAGGGCCCGTGTAGTCCATCACGGCCACCGGGCTGAACCCCGCCTCGCGCAGCGCGGGAGCGACCATCGCCGCCGAGGTGAAGGGCCGCACTACCGCCACGACTGGTCTGTCCATGATGTTCACCTTGTCTCTGGTTGATCCGTTGAGTTGTGCGGTCGGCCGCTGGACGTCCGTCAGTCACCGCCCTCCGCCGTGCCGGCGGTCGCCAGCTCCGGTTCGTCCGGCCCCTCCGGCGGACGCCGGCGCCCGAACTTCGCGCCGGCCGCGACGAGCACGGCGGCGAGGAGCCCGAACGTCCCCGTCAGCGCCCACACCCCCGAGCCCCAGGCGTGCCACGCGGCGATCCCGATCATCGGGCCGACGGCGTAGCCGACCTGCTGCGGGATCGTCGCCGCGGCGATGTAGTGGGCGCGCAGCTCCGGCGGCGCGACGAGACCGGGGTAGGCCATCATCGACGGCGCCGCGATGACCTCGCCGAACGTCCACACGACGGTCGCGAGCAGGAGCAGCGCGAGCGGCGTCGGCCCGGTGTAGAGCAGGTGGCCGGCGCCGAGGACGGCCATGCCGATCGTCATCGGCAGCCCGATCGGCAGCCGCTGGAGCCACTTGGACAGCAGCACCTCGAACGCGATGACGATGGCGCCGTTGACCGTCAGCAGGGTCGCGTACACCCGCTCGTCGTGGCCCGAGCCCGTCACGAACAGCGGCAGCGCGGCCGACGCCTGGATGTAGGCCACCGCCGTGAAGAACAGGCCGACGACGACGAGCATGAACCGCCGGTCGGCCAGCACCTGCCCGTACCCGGCGCGCCTGCCGTCGGACGCCCCGCCCGCGGCCTCCGGTTCGGCGTTGGACCGCAGCGCCGCGTAGGCGACGACGCCGAAGGCCAGCGACGTCGCCGCGTCCACGTAGAACAGGGCGCCGTAGGAGGCGTACGTCAGCAGCAGCGCGGCGCCCATCGGGCCGACCGTCGAACCGACGTTGAACGTCAGCCGCAGCACCGAGAAGACCATCACCTGCTGGTTCTTCGGCGTCAGCTCCACGATCCACGCCATCGAGGCGGGGCGGTACGCCTGCGCCGTCAGCCCGGCCCCGGCCGCGACGGCGGACGCGGTCCACACCTCCGGGACGTGCACGAGGGCCGCCGTGAGGACGGCCGTCCCGGCCATCGAGCCGACGATCACCGCGCGGTAGCCGATCCGGTCGGCGACGGCGCCGCCGACCGCGGAGCCGGAGATCCGGCCGACCATCAGCGCGGTCAGCACGATGCCGCTCTCCCAGGCGGTGAACCCCTCGTCGGTGAGGAACAGCACCAGGAACGCGTTCAGGAACGTGGCCAGGTTGCTGATCAGGGTGCCGATGATCAGGATCCGGACGGTCCCGTTCATCTCCCGCAGCGTGGCGAGGACGGTCGGGTGCTCGGCGTCGCTCACGGCGCGGGCTCCAGCCTGGTCCCCTCGAAGGTGAAGAACCGGCCCGCGTCGCCGATCGCGGCGGCGGTCTCCTCCAGGGTCGCGCCGACCGCGATCACGTAGCCGATGCGGGCGAGCCCGTGCGGTGGGCGCCGGACCCGGGTGCCCGGCTCCACCCCGACGGCGAGCTCCACCAGCGGCGGGCGCATCAGCTCGCGGTGCGCGGTGGCCGTGGTGACCTCCATGTCGTAGGCCGGGTAGGCGAACCTGATCGAGGCGGCGCGCCGCGGCTCGGGGAACGAGACGGCCGGGGCACGCCCGGCCACCACGTCCGCCGCCGCGAGCGGGGCGTCCACGCCGGAGGTCAGCTGCCCCAGATGCGGGATCATCCCGCCGCCCAGCCGCGCGTTGATCTCGATGACGTGCCGCGCGCCGTCCGGGGTCAGCTTGAACTCGATGTGGGTGAAGCCGTCGGTGAACCCGGCGGCGGCGTGGGCGCGGGACAGCGTGTCGCGGAACTCGGGGTCGGACAGCAGCGGGTCGTTCGCGTCGACGTCGTGGCCGATCTCCTCGAACGCCAGGTCGCCGCTGCCGCCGAGCACCTTGCGCGCCACGATCAGCGGCGTGCACTCGCCCTGGAACAGGACGCACTCGACGGAGACCTCCGGCCCCTCCAGGAACTCCTCGACGATCACGTAGTCGTCGAACTGGCGGATGCCGCCCATCCGCGTCCCGTCGGCGAGGGCGAACGCCGCGTCCAGGTCGTCCGGCCCCTCGGCCTTGCTGAGGCCGAGGCTGCCGCCCAGGTTCCGCGGTTTCACGATCAGCGGGTAGCCGACCTCGGCGGCGAACGCGCGGGCCTGCTCCAGGGACGACACGGCGCGCGACGCGGGCTGCGGCAGCCCCGCGTCCCGCAGCGCGGCGCGGGCGGCGGACTTGTCGCGGCACCGCGCCACCGCCCCCGGATCCAGGGCGGGGAACCCGAGCGCGGCGCTGAGGTGCGCGGACGTCTCGATGTAGACCTCGTCGTAGCAGAAGACCCCGGCGACGTCGTGGTCGCGGGCGACCTCGCGGGCCGCGGCCGTCAGCTTCTCCAGGTCGAGGCAGTCGACGACGGTGTGGCCGACGATGTAGGGGTCCTCCCAGGTGGCGGGGGTCGGGTTCAGCAGCCAGAGCCGGTACCGCGCCGACACCGACTCCAGGATGTACTGCCGGTAGACCCAGTAGCTGCTCGCGACCAGCAGGAGGAGCGGGCGGTCGTCGCCCGCCGGCGGATTGTGCGGCATGGGGACCTCGTTCAGGAGCGTCGGGGCGGGATCAGGAGAAGTAGTCCTCGAGCCCGCCGCGGCGGCGGATGTCGAGGGTGGCGCAGTGGAAGCCGCCGCCGAAGGTGTTGACCGTGCGGAACGGGACGGGGATGGGCGTGAAGCCCTCCTTCTCCAGCACCCGCAGCAGCTCGGTCTCGCCCGCCTCGACGAAGATCCGCTCCTGGTCGAGCATCAGCGTGTTCATCGCGATCCAGCGGCTGCAGAAGTACATGGTCTGGTCGGCGGGGATGGCCGGCTCGGGGCAGACCACGGTGTCCCAGCCGGCGAACATCTCCGGCAGCTCCCGCACCCGCTCCGGGTTGATCAGCACCCGGCCCGGCCGCAGCGGGACGAACGTCGCGTTGAGGTGCATCGGGTGGTCGTCGATGAACGCGACCTCGTGCACCCGGAACTCGTCGCCGAGCAGCCGGCGCGTCCACTCGATGCCGAACCGGTTGGTGACGTGGCTGCGCTGGACGAGGATGTCGCGGCCGAACCGCATGAAGTCGCCCGCGTCCACGATCGGCTCGAACTCGGTGATGACGGACGTCGCGTCCGGGAACGGGTCGTCGGGCGACGGGGTGTCCGGCTTGGCCGCCGCGTAGCCGGGGTTGTAGGACGCGTCGGTGAGCTGCGGCTTCGGGGCGGCGACCCAGCGCGCGCCGCGCCGGAAGTAGTCCTTGAAGATGGTCCGGAACGGGTGGGTCGCGAAGTAGTACGAGCGCCAGCCCATCGTCGCCTCGACGATCTGGTCGCCGGCGACGAGCGCGATGTCGCGGGGGAAGGTGTGCGACGACCCGCCGGTGGACGACCAGTCGGCCGTGCCGAACGGGCGGGACTGGTCGACCGGGTCGGGCCGCCGGACCGTCACCCCCTCGGCCTCCAGGACGGCGACGAACCCGTCGAGCTCCTCGCGGGCCGCCTCGACCTGGTCGGGCGGGAACCCGCCGCCCCCGTTGCGCCGGTAGAAGTCCCACGCCTCGGGCGGGACGGTCGCCTCGATCGCCGGATGCCACGGCGGGACGGCGGCGCCGTCGATGACGCCGACGATCACCTCTTCGAGCGGGTCCCACTCGTTGTAGGAGCCGACCGGGCTCGCGGAGGGCGTGGGGCTCTCAGTCATCGCGGGAGGTCCTTTCGATGGTCCGTACGGTCACGCGCGCCTCCGGGGAGGCGGCCTTCAAGCCGTGCAGCCGGCTCCGCGGCACCAGCAGGACGTCGCCCGCCCCGAGCCGGTGGGGGCGGTCGGTCGCCCACGCGTACACGTCCACGTCGCCGCTCGTGATCTCGACGAGGCGGTCGGACTCGTACACGTCGGTGCAGAACGGGCTGTCCGGGCGCAGTGTGGTGGTGACGGCGTCGTCCAGCGCGGCGGACGCCAGCGCCGCGCCGGCCTCGGTGTGCTCGTCCAGGGTGTCGGCCCAGGCGATCTGGGCGCGGAAGTCCTCGTCGCCGAGGCGCAGCAGGAGCTTGGTGTCCTCGATGCCGCGCACCAGTTCGGGGATCACCAGCTCGCCGTGGGTGCGGGCCAGCCCGAGCAGCAGGTTCTCGTAGGTCATCCGCCCGTGGTGGACGTCGATGTGGGCGTGCTCGTCGCAGTACTTGGCGTCCACCCGGTCGCCGTAGACGGCGCGGAGCATCCGGCCGGTGTCGGCGAACCCCTGCGCGAACAGCCACTCCAGGTACGTCACCGCGGCCATGTAGCGGAACAGCCCGCGGTGGTCCTCGGTGAGCCAGTTGAAGTAGTTGACCCCGATCAGCGAGCTGGTGAGGTAGAAGTTCCAGTAGGCGTGCAGGTCGGTGCGCAACCCGACGCTGGCCAGCATCTCCTTGAAGATCGTGCTGTGCTTCGCGCCGTAGAGGCCGTACCCGAACTCGTCGTTGAAGATCTTGAAGAGTTCGGACTGCTCGACGCCGTAGGAGCCGCCCAGGTTCCGCGCCATCGCGGACGCCTCGGTCAGCGCGTCCAGCGCGAGCTGGATCAGGTGCAGCGACGCCGCCTCCTCGGGGTGCCGGCACTCGGTGATGGCGCGCATGGTGCCGGTCATCGGCGCGGCGGCGTCCACCGCCGGGTTGACCCCGGACGCGTCGGCGGGCGCGCCGGCCCCGCCGACCTCGGCGAGGAAGTACTCCTGGAGCTCGTCGAGCGTCCGGACGGGCGGGACCTTCACGGCGTCGTCCAGGAAGGAGAAGGCGTATCGCTCCAGGTCCGGGCGGACGCTGTCGCGCAACCGCCGCACCTCGTCGCCGTAGAACAGGTCGAAGTCGTCCTTGGCGGAGGCCAGCCCGGCGGCGGGCAGCAGGATCATGTCGCTCTCGTAGGCGTTGCACAGCAGCCGCCCGGCGATGAGCTGGCCGCGGCCGAGGAACCCGGCCTCGGTCGCGGGGACGGAGAAGTCGAGGGCCGCGACGTCCGGCGGGCCGACCGGCCGCCGGTACGGGTTGCCCTCGATGTAGACCTCCGGTCCGGGCCGGAAGATGCGCTGCGCGCAGTACGCCGCGAGGGCGTCCGTCGTGGCCGCGGTCATGACACCACCTCGAACTCGGCGTGGGCGAGCGGACGGCCGGCCGGCTCCCCGGCGGGCGTGTCGGCGGCGACCTCGAAGCGCACGCACTCGCCGTCGTGCGCCGCGTCCAGCACCACGGGCTCGCCCGGCTGGACGCGCGGCGGGGCCGGCAGGCACTGGATCGCCTGCTTCCAGTGCGAGTCGCGGCCCGGCGGGTTCCCCACCGTGATCCCCGGCAGCAGCTCCATCTCGAACCAGAACACGACCGCGTGCAGCGTCCCCGCCGCCGTCGGGTGGATCCGGAGCCCGGTGCGCCGCGGGCGGGCGTCGGCGGTGCGGAAGTCGAAGTCGAACACCGTCACCGGCTCGGACAGGACGCGGTGCTCGTGCCGGTGCAGCCGCGAGTCGAAGTACTCCAGCGTCGACAGCCGGTTGAACGGCGCCAGGTCGAAGCCGTACAGCTTGCCCACGTGGTTCTTGCGGTGCAGCGCCTCGCTCTCGACGAGCTGCGCGACGATCCGGCCCCGCGACGGCATGATCGTCGCGTCCGGGGTGAGCAGGTGCTCGCGGGCGTGCGCGATCGTGCCGAGGATGCCCTCGCCGAGCAGCCCGCAGTCGACGATCTCGGTGACGAGCAGGCCGGCGCGCCGGGGCAGGTCCGCCGGGACGCTCATCCGGGTCGACATCTTCGAGACGACGGTGACCGCGTCGTCGTACCCGGCCGCGCGGACCACCCGCGCCGCGGTCTCGGCGACGGACGGCTGCCCCTCGCACGCCACGACCTGGCGGGCGCCGGCCCGCGCCGCCATCATGGCCAGCAGGCCCGACCCGGCGCCGATGTCCAGCACCAGCGCGTCCGGGTCGGCCGCCACCGCCTGCCGGATGGCCCGGTCGTACAGTTCGGCGCGCTCCTCGTCGTGCAGCATCTCCCAGTGCCAGCGGGGGACGGCGCGGCGCACCGCCCGGTTCCGGCCGATGAGGGCCTCCTCGTTGCCGTCGTCCACGCCGAGGATCAGCTCGAACGCCTTGACGGCGTCCTCGTAGCGTCCCTGGTGGTGCAGGTCGCGGCCCCAGTCGAGGAACGCGCCGAGCTCCAGCCCGGTACGCTCCTGCGGGCCGCGCGCGGCCGGGTCCGAATCGTGCGTCCTCGTCACGACGGTGCCTCCTCGGTTGTCACAGGTGTGTTCATCGGCCCGCGTCCAGGGCGGGCTGTGCGGGGTCGGCGGCGCGGGGGGCGGTTCCGGTGTCGGACGGGTCAGGCGGCAGGTTCGCGAGGATCTCCCGGTGGATGACCGAGACCGGCGCGTCGCCGTCGTCGTCGGGGAGCACGATGACGGCCTCGTCCCCGCTGCGCACCATCGGCAGGCAGGTGCGCCGCACGGCGGCGACGCCGACCTTGGTGCCGTGCCAGGGGCAGTTCAGCCGCCGCCCGTCCGGGGTGAGGCGGGCCAGGCTCAGCGGCCCGCCGCGGTGCGGGCAGTAGTCGTGGACCAGCAGCGGCCGGCCGTCCGACCGGAGGACGAAGTAGCGGTCGTGGCCGACGAGCAGGGTGTTGTGTCGGCTCAGATCCATGACGATGACGCGGCCCATGGGCTCCTCGTGTCGGTTCGGCCGCCGCGGGGGGACGGGGCGTGCGCGGGCATGCGGGCAGGGGGACATGGCGGGGCGGCGGGGCCGCCCTCGCCACTGGTCGGACGGAGGGATCAGCCGGGAGCGGCGGTGTGCAGCAGCCAGGCGGTGTCGGCCGCGAGGGGCTTCACGCCGTAGAGCCGGCCGGCGGGGATCAGGACGGCGTCACCGCGTTCCAGCCGCTCCGGGGGTCCGGTCGGCGTGGTGATCAGGTCGGCCTCGCCCCGCTCGATCTCCAGGACCGTGTCCTCGTCGTGGCCGCGCGTGCCGAACGGGGCGCCGGGCGCCGGCGCGACCCGGCGCGTCCCGGTGACCTCGGCGTCCCGCGCGAGGTCGCGGTGGCGGGGGAGGTCGTCGGCCCACTGGATCTGCGCCGCGGTGTCGTCCTCGAACCAGCCGCCGATCAGCCGTGCCTCGGCGATGCCGCGCATCAGTTCGGGCACGACGCGCGGGCCGTGCCGCCCGGCCAGGGCCAGCAGGACCTGGTCCCGGGTGATCCGCCCGTGGTGCTCGTCGATATGCGCGTGCTCGTCGCAGTAATGCAGGTCGACCTCGTCGCCGAATATGCCGCGGAAGACCTTCACCATTTCCACGAACGCGGGCGCGAAAACCGCCTCGGCGTAAGTGACCGCACCCGCGTAGCGGAAGAACTTGGCATGATCACGGGAGAGGTAGTAATAGTAGTTGTTCGTCGCCAGCGGGCCGGCCAGGTAGAAGTTCCAGTAGGCGTGCACGTGCGTCGCCATCGACCGGCTGCGCAGCATTTTGGCGAAGATCGTGGTGTGCTTGGCGTCGTAGACGCCGTAGCCGAATTCATCGATGAAGATCTTGAACAGGGCGGACTGCTCGGGGCCGTAGGCGCCGGCGAGGTTCCGCGACATCGCGGACGCCTCGGTGAGCCCGTCGAGGGCGAGCTGCACCAGGTACAGGTCCGCGGCGCTCTCCCGGTCCCGGGCGTCGGCGATCGCGGTGAGCGCCGGCGACGGCCCGGCCGCGGCCTCGGCCACCACGTGCCGGAAGTAGGTCTCCAGCACCTCGGGGGTGGCGGCGCCGCTGACGTCCACCGCCTCGTCCAGGCAGCCGAACGCGAACCGTTCCAGCTCCGAGACCGTGCCCTCCCGGAGTTCACGCAGCTCACGGCCGTAGAAAAGGTCGAAGTCGTCATGCAGGACGGCCAGGCCCTGCTCGGGGAGCAGCACCGTCTCGGCCTCGTACCAGGTGCCGAGCAGCCGGTGCGCGGCGAGGGAGCGGTGCGCCGGCCAGTCGCCGGGGCGCAGCGGGCGCTCGAAGTCCGCCTCGGCCAGCGCGGCGGGGAAGAGCATCCGGCGGTAGGGGTTGGGGCCGTGCAGCACCTCGGGGCCGCCCTGGAAGAGCGGGCTGCCGGCGAACGCGCGGACCCGCTCGCCCAACGTGCCGCCGGGGAGCTCTTTGGCAGGATGTGACTGAGACTGGACTGTCATTTAGTTAGACCGTTCGCCTGACTACGTTGATGTCGTGGTGTAGGAGAGGGATCCCGGCCCGATTGTGTCGGTCCGAAACCATGAGGAACGGTGGCTGGTGCGTTGGCAAGTGGTCGGTAGAGTGGCGGGATAACGCAGTGAAAACGTATTCTCACATTAAGTGAGAGTGCCGTTTGCGTTGCGCGCTGGGCACGTTAACAAAGGTCACCGGGATGATCAATGATCGAAAAAAAGTTTGAGTACTCGATGACCAGCGGCGCGGCGGCGCGGAAGATATCGGTCATGTCCGAAAATAGGGCCCGGGGACACCCGCCGTCCGGCCGCCCCGGCGCCGGCGCGGCTCCGCATCCGGGCCCTGACCTCGGACTCTCCGGCTCCCGGTGGTCCGCCGCACGTGCGAGAAGGCGAGGGCGACGGAGCCCGGCTTAATTTGACTCGCTGTGAAGGGCGCGAGTCAGCGTCTAATCGGAGGTTGTCCCCGGTTCAATGTCCGTATCCGGCCGCCCCCCTGCCCCGCGACGACGCGACCGGAGCCGCGCTGGTCGGACCCGGACGCGCACGACCGGTCGGCCCACGATGACCGGGTGCCGTCCACGGGCCGCGGCTCCCTCACGAGGAACCGGGAGACGCGGCGAGCCCGCGGCCGGCGTACGGCCGCGGGCTCGCGGAAAAGCGGGGGAAAGCGGGGTGAGGGGCGTGCGCGCGGCACGCCGGCGCCGGACTCAGCCGCGCGGCACGAGGCACCCCGGCCGGTTGTAGTCGATCACGCTGCCGGGGGCGATGCAGGCGGCGAGGATGTAGGTCTGCTGCGCGTACCCGATGTTCGGGCGCACCGTGATGTTGCCGGACTGGTCCACCTCGCACGGGTTGTTCAACGTGCAGCGGCCGCCGTCCTCGTTGATGGTGTTGTTCACCGCGATGACGTCACCGGACGCCGCGTCGATGACCGGCGATCCCGACGTCCCGCCGATCACGTCGCACGCGGACGTGTAGCGGACCGAGTCCTTCCACGTCCACTGCCCCTCGCGGAGCCGGTAGGCGAACCCGTCGAGGCTGCACGAGTACATGCGCCGCCAGTAGCCGGAGACCACGCGCAGGGAGGTGCCAGCGGTCGGGTGCTGGAGCGACAGCTCCAGAGCGGGCGTGCCGTAGGTCTGCCTGATGCTGGCGTAGCTCCGGTTGAGCCGGTACAGGGCGACGTCCGTGTCCGTCATGGTCGCGTACAGCATCGCCGACGCGCGCAGGGTGCCGAGAGACCCCGTCCCGCTGGAGTTCAGCAGCGTGAACGTGCGGCTGGACGACCGGTTCGTGATGACCTGCCCGGCCGACGGCATGCCGCCCTCGTAGCAGTGGCCGTTGGTGAGCACGAGCGCCGGGTCGCCGTCGGCGGAGTTCGGGGTGCGCACCAGCGAGCCGGAGCAGTTGCTCAGCGCGACGATCCCGGTGAAGTCGACGGCGGCGCGGGGCGGCGCCGGCGCCTGGGGCGCGGCGGACGCTGCGGACGCTGCGGCGGTCAGCGTCCCGGTCCCGAGGAGGGCGGCGACGAGCACGCCCAGAATGCGTCTTTGCATGGCGGGGGGTCCTATCGGGGGGTGAGGGCGGCGGGGCGGGGGCGGGAGCCGCGCCGGCGCCTGCGAGCACCTGGGAGCACACGGCACTCGACGCCGGACGCGCAGCGCGATGGTAACCAGGCCCTTCGCGCCCGGGAAGGCCCGGATCGGCCGACCTGCGGGAACCCGGAGAATCAGGCAGGCATTGCAAAAGCGGACACTCCGCCGGACGTCCGAAAAGCCCGCCGGACACCCCCGCCCGCGCGCCGCCGCGGCCTAGACTGCGCGGCATGGACCTCAGCGACGCCACACGCATGATCCTGTCCGAGTCGGCGGCGCACCCGGAGCTGCTCCGGGTGACCCGGGAGGCGCACGACCGGCTGGCCCGCGGAGTCGGCGTCCCGCACACGGACCTCAGCTGGATGCTCCGGGAGGCGGCCCGCAAGAACGTCTATCCCGCTCTGCGCACCCGCTACGGCGTCGCCGCCTTCGACGAGATGGTCGTCGTCCTGTGCCGGGAGATCGACGACCAGGCCCCCGTGCCCGCCCGAACGCACTGACGGCGCCCGAAATGCACCGACAGCGCACGGATACGGGGAGCGTGCCCGAACCGCTGACGGCGCCCCGCGCCGCGCCTAGACTCCTCTCGGGCGCGACGCGTACCTTCGGCCGGAGGACGCGTACTTCGGCCTGAGGCGGGACAGTGCGCATCAAGGGCGGCGGAGCACCGGACGCGGAACAGCCGTGGAACGAGATCGTCCCCGGCCTGTGGATGGGCGGGCACTTCTACACGGAGTCCTCCGGCGAGCGCGCGCCCGCGGTCGTCGCGGACGAGTTCGACGTCGTCATCAGCATGTACCGCAAGGACGGCCACGGCCCGCCCGCCGACGTGGAGCACCACTACGAGGCCCTGCCGGACAGGCCCCTGACCGACGTGCAACTGGAGGCGGTGTCGCGCCTCGCCGAGGTGGCGGTGGGGGCGGTGCGACGCGGCCGGCGGGTGCTGGTCCGGTGCCACTCCGGCTACAACCGGTCCGGGCTCGTCGTCGCGCAGACCCTCATCGAGATGGGCTACCCGGCGGACGACGCGATCTTCCTCGTCCGGTACCGCAGGTCGAAGTGGGCGCTCAACAACCAGACGTTCGTCGACTACCTGACGACCGGGCTGGACGTGGCGCGGCTCCTGACCGGCCTCGGCAGCCTCACCGAGGACGGCGACCTCACGTAGCAGCGCCGGCGGCGGTCAGCGGCCGGCGGCGGCACCGCGGAACGTCCGCCGGTAGGCGGACGGCGACGTCTTCATCGCCCGGACGAAATGGTGCCGGAACGTCGCCGGGCTCTCGAACCCGACGGCCGCGCCGATCTCCTCGATCGGCGCCGTGCCCTCCTCCAGCAGCGGCAGCGCGGCCAGGACCCGCTGGCCGATGACCCACCGCAGCGGGCTCGTCCCCGTCCGCCTGCCGAAATGCCGGACGAACGTGCGCGGCGCGAGGCACGCCTCCCGCGCCATCCGCGCGACCGTGACGGGCTCGGCGAGGTGCGCCAGCGCCCAGGCCATCGCGCGCGCGACCGGGTCGTCCTCCGCGGGCGGGTGCACGGCGGCCTCCACGAACTGCGCCTGCCCGCCCTCCCGGTGCGGCGGGACGACCAGCCGCCGCGCGACCATGTTGGCGATCCGGGCGCCGTGGTCCTTGCGGACGAGGTGCAGGCACAGGTCGAGCCCGGCGGCGCTGCCCGCGCCGGTGAGAACGTCGTCGCCGTCCACGTAGAGGACGTCCGGGGTCACGCGGACGCGGGGGTGGCGGCGGCGGAGCAGGTCCGCGAACTGCCAGTGGGTGGTGGCCTCGCGCCCGTCCAGCAGGCCGGCGGCGGCGAGCGCGAACGCGCCCGAGCAGATGGACACGACGCGGGCGCCGCGCGCGTGCGCCGCGCGCAGCGCCGCGACCACCTCGGGCGGCGGGTCCCGCCGGACGTCGGGGACGGCCACGACCATCACGGTGTCCGCGGCCGCGAACGCGTCGAGCCCGTGCTCGGCGGTCATCGTGAAGCCGCCGACCACGCGCATCGGGCCGGGGCCGTACGCGCAGACCCGCAGGTCGTACCAGGGCACGTCCAGTTCGGGCCGGGGCAGCCCGAACACCTCGACGACCGCGCCGAGTTCGAACGGCGTCATCCCGTCGAACGCCAGCACCGAGACGGTGTGCCGGCGTGCCGGGGGAGCGGTGCGCATGGCCGGATCTTAGCGATGGTGGACGTTCCCGCCACTCCCGGACCGGTGCCGCGGCCCCCGAGGATCGAACCACCCGCACCGGACGAGGAGCCCCCCGATGACCGACACGCCTACCGACACGCCCGCCGACACCGCTCACCCCGCCGACGCCGTCTCCGCCGTCACGGCGGTGCCCGCGGGCGGTGCCGAGGAGGCGCGGCGGCACTTCGCCGCCCGGCTGGCCTTCGAGACCGATGTGTCGGACGTCGCCGCCGACCTGGCGGCGCGCGTGGCCGGGATCGTCGTCGTCGACACGCGCAGCGCCGAGAGCTGGGCGCAGGGCCACATCCCCGGCGCCGTGCATCTGCCCACCGCCGAGATCGCCGAGCGCGCCGGCGCCCTGATCCCCCGGGACGCGACCGTCGTCGTCCACTGCTGGGGGCCCGGCTGCAACGGCGCGCAGAAGGCGGCGCTGGAGTTCGCGAAGCTCGGCCGCCCGGTCAAGGAGATGATCGGCGGGTTCGAGTACTGGGCGCGAGAAGGGTTCCCCGTGGCGCGCGGCGGCGCCGTGACGCGCCGGTCCCCCGATCCGCTGACGGCCCCCGCATCGGGCGTCGCCTGCGCCTGTTGAGGCGGAGTCGGCGCATGTTCCGGCGGGGACGGGGCATAAGGATGTCCTTCGGCGACGTTAGACTCTACGAATCACTCTTCGACGCCCCCGGCGTCAGGCTCGTCCTTGCAGGCCGCCACATCGCGGTGCCTCCCGAGACGTGCCCCCCTCTCGGAAGGTAATGCGTGACCACAGCTGCCGCTGCACAGAACCCGACCATGCCCGCCACCGCGGACGAGGAGCGGGTTCCCACCTTCGCCGAGCTCGGCATCCCGCCGGTGCTGGTGAGCTCCCTGGAGCGCCAGGGCATCGAGGCGCCCTTCCCGATCCAGGCCGCCGCGATCCCCGACATCATGGCCGGACACGACGTCCTCGGCCGCGGCAAGACCGGTTCCGGCAAGACCCTGGCCTTCGGCCTGCCGCTCCTGTCCCGCCTCTCCGGCCGCAAGGCCGCCCCGAAGCGCCCGCTGGCGCTGATCCTCGTGCCGACCCGCGAGCTGGCCCAGCAGGTCCAGAACAACCTGGAGCCGCTCGGCCGCGGCCTCGGGCTGCGCTTCAAGACCGTCATCGGCCAGACGTCCATGTTCAAGCAGATCGACGCGCTGCGCCGCGGCGTCGAGGTCCTCGTCGCCACGCCCGGCCGGCTGAAGGACCTGATGCGGCAGGGCGCCTGCGACCTGTCCGACATCGAGATCGCCGTGCTGGACGAGGCCGACCACATGGCCGACATGGGCTTCCTGCCCGACGTCACCGACATCCTGGACGCCGCCAAGCGCGACGGCCAGCGCCTGCTCTTCTCCGCCACCCTCGACAAGGACGTGGACGTCCTGGTCAAGCGGTACCTGCACGACCCGGTCACGCACGCGATCGGCCCGGTGGACGAGTCCGTCGACACGATGGACCACCACCTCCTGCTCGTGGCGCCGAAGGAGAAGGGCGCCATCACCGCCGAGATCGCCAACCGCGAGGGCCGGACGATCCTGTTCGCCCGCACCAAGCACGGCGTCGACCGGCTCGCCAAGCAGCTCGTCCAGGTCGGCGTCCGCGCGGCGGGCCTGCACGGCGGCAAGAGCCAGGGGCTGCGCACCCGCACGCTCGCCGAGTTCCGCGAGGGCTCCATCAGCGTGCTGGTCGCCACCGACGTCGCCGCCCGCGGCATCCACGTCGACGACGTGTCGCTGGTCATGCACGTCGACCCGCCGGCCGACCACAAGGACTACATGCACCGCGCCGGGCGCACCGCCCGCGCCGGGGAGCGCGGCACCGTCGTCACGCTCGTCCTGCCGCACCAGGTGCGCTCCACGTCGGCGATGACGCGCCGGGCCGGCATCAACGCGCCCCGCGTCCGGGTGGCGAGCGGCGACGCCGAGCTGGTGAAGCTGACCGGCGCCCGGCAGCCGTCCGGCATCCCGATCGAGGAGCCGATCATCCCCGAGCGTCCGCGCCGCGAGGGCGGCCGCGGCCGGCAGGGCGGCGGCGGGCGCCGCCGGGGCCCGCGCTCCTTCGACCGCCAGGACGGCGGGCGCCGCCGCGAGGGCGAGGCCGGCCGCGGCGAGCACCGCACCTATTCCGGCGGCGACCGCCGGGGCGGCGGCCCGCGCACGGGCGGCGGCTCGCACGGCAACCGCCGCGGCGGCCCCCACAGCGGCGGCGGCGACCGCCGCGCGGCCCGCTACAACTGACTGACGCCCCTCCAGGGCGACGCCTCCGAGAAGCCCCGTCCGGCACCCGCCGGGCGGGGTTTCTCGCGTCCGGCCATGCGGGACGCCGCCACCGGCCGCCTCTCAGTGAACCCGGCGGCCGTCACCGGCGTCGTAGGTCGCGACGGGAGCGGCGCGCGGAGGAGGGATCCGGAGGGTGACGTACTCGCGGGGGCCGGGACGTCCAGGGGAGGGGGCGCCCGCGTCGCTGGTGATACGCGTCCAGTCGGCGACCTTGGCGGGACGGCACGGGCCGAACTCGATGTCGCTCCCCGTCCAGGCGCAGATCGGTGACACGAGACTGACGCTCCGGCAAGGTGACAATCCGCTCCCCCTGCCGCCGGGCGTATGGCCGGTCACGGTCTGGTGCTCGTACTACGGCATGAAGTCGGGACGGGCTGACATCACCGTGGACACGCGTTCGGGCCGTCCGACCCTGCTCTACTACACGGCCCCGAGGACGATCTACAACCGCGGCGTGCTCGGCTACGAGCCCGCCGAACCGCCCGGCAAGTCGACGCTGCTCGCCATCTACACGCTGGCGCCGGTCACGGTGATCCTGGCCGTCGTCATCGCCGCCCTCATCGCCCGCTGACGGGGGTTCAGCCGGCCTCTTCCTGGAGGGTGTCGTCCTCCCGGAGGGCCTCCTCGCGCACTGTGGACTCCTCGCGGAGCCTGTCCTGGAGGATCTGCAGGCCCTCCAGGCCGTCCACGGACAGGGCGGCCAGCTCGTCCAGGGAGATCAGCGGGCCGTTGCGCAGCGGCGGCTGCCAGCCGTTCTCCTTGTCGTGGCTGCGCAGCACCTTCGCGGGGACGCCGCCGATGACCGAGTGGTCGGGGAACTCGCCGCGGACGACGGCGCCGCCGGCGACGGCGACGTTCCGGCCGAGCCGGGTGCCCGGCAGGATGATCGCGCCGGTGCCGATCCAGCAGCCGTCGCCGATCACGACCGGGTTGTTCTCCGGCCACTGCCGGCCTATCGGCGTGTTCAGGTCGCCGTAGGTGTGGTTCTGGTCGGTGATGTAGACATTGGGGCCGGTGAAGACGTCGTCGCCGATCTCGATGGACTGGTGCCCGACGATGTGGGTGCCGCGGCCGAGGGAGCAGCTCGCGCCGATCCGGACGATGACGTCCGGGCCGAGGTCCAGCCCGGGGACGAACCCGGCGGAGATCGTGACGTGCGTTCCGACGAGGGTGTGGTCGCCGATCGAGATCCACGGCTCGCCGTAGATCGAGCCGACGGGGAAGCCGATGCAGGCGCCCTCGCCGAGGTAGGCGAACTTGCGCCGGCCGGGGGTGTGCGGGGTGATCTCGCCGTGCCGCTGGACCCATTCCCAGGCGCGGTGCACGGCCACGTGCACGCCCTGCCGCGCCCGCTGCCTCGCGCGGGCCGCCAGCGCCTGCCGGACGGAGTTCTTCGGCGACATGGGCGTTACCGTACCGGGTGGTAGCAACCCCCGCGCACGGCGGAGCGCAACTCGCGGACGAGGATGGACCCCCGGAACGGCGGAGGGCCCGGCCGTTCGGAAACGGCCGGGCCCTCCGGTGCGCGCACTAGTGCGGCGAATGCACCTGACCGTCGACATCGGCGCCGGAAACCGTCATGGAGTCGGCCGACGTGGCGTCCTCCACATGCTCCCCGGAACCCTTGGTCATGTCGCGGATGACGCCGCGCCGCGTCGCGACCACACCGGCCGCGCCGACGACGGCGACGGCGCCCATCATCGCCATGAGCGTGCCGCGCCCGGGACCGGACCGCCGCGGCGGCTCGACCCGTCCGGCGACATCGCTCAGAAACGTGCTCACCCGCGGGGCGAGCCCGGACTCCACGTACCGGGCCGCTCGCCGGAGCCTCGGTGCGCTCCAGCCGCGGACGAGCATGACACGCTCCTGCGCGGCGGGTGCGATCCGCTCCGCCGTGCTGGAGGCACTCTGCCGACACATCTCGGCGCCCTGCCGGGCCGCCTCCTGGACACGGCCGAACCGCGTGAGGACTTCCTCCCGCGGCTTCCGGCGGAGACTGATCATTAGGGACACGCTAACCTCCCTGTTTGCGAGGTCCTGTCGTGCAGCCTTCCCAGCGATCGGGAGGTAAACCCCGAATGCGTGACCAGCTGTGCGCGCGGGGTAGTCGAATCGGGCGCGACCGAGACCGTAACGTTTCGAGCAAGACATCCATCCGATGAGAGAGGCGGCCAGCGTGGCCAACGAGATCTTCGCGACGCTCACCACGTCGCTCGGCAAGATCGTGATCCAGCTCTACCCGGAGCAGGCGCCGGAGACCGTGGCGAACTTCGTCGAGCTGGCGGAGGGCACCCGGACCTGGACCGACCCGAACACCGGCCAGAAGACCGACAGGCCGCTCTACAACGGGACGATCTTCCACCGCGTCATCGACCAGTTCATGCTCCAGGGCGGCGACCCGCTCGGCACCGGCACCGGCGGCCCCGGCTACCAGTTCAAGGACGAGTTCCACCCGGACCTGAAGTTCAACCGCCCGTACCTGCTGGCGATGGCGAACGCCGGGCCCGGCACCAACGGCTCCCAGTTCTTCATCACGCTGAGCGTCGCGCACACCCAGCACCTGACCGGCCGGCACACCATCTTCGGCAAGGTCATCGAGGGCACGGACGTCGTCGACCGCATCGGCAAGGTGGAGACCGGGCGCGGCGACCGCCCGAAGCAGGACGTCGTCCTGGAATCGGTGACGATCGAACGTCGTTAGTCGTCTCTAGTAGTAGAGACCCGCGCGACGCGGAACCCGCACCGGCCACGGAGCCCAGATGAGCACAGACCACAGTCCCGCCCCCGAGACCTCGGTGCCGACCTGTTACCGGCATCCGGGGCGCGAGACGTATGTGCGCTGCACCAGGTGCGACCGCTACATCTGCCCTGACTGCATGCGGGACGCGGCGGTCGGGCACCAGTGCGTGGAGTGCGTCGCCGAGGGCAACCAGGGCGTCCGCAGGGCGGTGCCCCGGACGGTCCTCGGCGGACGGGCCGCCGCGTCCGCGGTGCCGGTCGTCACCTACACGCTCATCGGCGTGTGCGTGGCGGCGTACGCGGCCGAACTGGCGTCGTGGCGCGTCGTGTGGGAGTTCATGATGCTCGGCCAGGCCGTCCTGCCGGACGGCCATGTCGGCGGCGTCGCGCAGGGCGAGTGGTACCGGCTCTTCACCACGATGTTCCTGCACCAGCGCGGCGGGTCGTTCGGCATCACCCACATCCTGTTCAACATGTGGGCGCTGTACGCGGTCGGCCCCGCGCTGGAGCAGGTGCTCGGACGCTGGCGATACCTGGCGCTCTACCTGCTGTCCGGCCTCGGCGGGTCGGTGCTGCTGTACCTGGTCGGCGCCCCGCAGGACTCGGCGGTCGGCGCGTCCGGCGCGATCTTCGGGCTGTTCGGTGCGTACTTCGTGATCGGCCGCAGGCTGGGCGGGCCGGTCGGGCCCATCGTGGTGCTGCTGGTGATCAACCTGGTGATCACGTTCTCGGTGCCGGGCATCTCGTGGCAGGGCCACGTCGGCGGCCTCGCCGTGGGCGCGGTGCTCGCCGCGGCCTACGCGTACGCTCCCGCCGCGCGGCGCCGGCTGTTCCATCTCGGGGCGCCGCTGCTCACGCTGGCGCTGCTCGCGGCGCTGGTGCTGATGCGGACGGCCGAGCTGAATCCCGCCATGTAGCCGGACGGCGACGCGGTTCGGCGACGCGGACGCCGTTCACCCGCGGCGGCGTCCGCGCAGCCGAACCGTCGGACCGGGCCTGTGGAAAGTTCCTGTGGAAAACCTGGGGAAAGCCGGGGTGGGAGATCCCCGACCTGTGGATAACCCGCCGTCAGCGCCAGCGGGTCGAGAGGATCACGCCGAGGATGATCGCCGCGAAGCCGATGCCCAGGTTCCAGTTGTGCAGGTCGGTCATGAACGGCACGTCGGTGCCGGTGCTGGCCGTCACGTAGAAGACGGCGATCCAGATCAGGCCGATGAGCCACAGCCCGACCATCGTCGGCACCAGCCAGCGGGGGCTGACCTCGGGCGCCTTCGACTTCTGGGGCGGGGTGTAGACGGCCTTCTTACGCACTTTCGACTTGGCCACGGTGGGATCGATCTCCTCGGGCGTCCGGCGGCCGGAGCGCCGGACCGCGCATGGGTGTTTTGTCGGTTAGCGTAGTCGCTGGTGACCACTGTCTGATGAGCAATGTACGGCGTTCCGCGTGGGGAAGCATCATCCCAGCTCTCACGCTCCTCGCGGGCACCTTGTTCGCGGCGAGCGCGAGCACGGCCCGCGGCACGAGCCTGCGCGAGCAGGGCCGCACCCGGATCACCGAGCTCATCACCGCCGAACAGCGTCGCGGCCGCGCGGAGCGCGCCGAGTACCGGCGGTTGCGCGACCAGGTAGACCGTATCTCCCAGGAGGCCGGACGTCACGACGCCCGCGTGCGCGACGCCCGGGAGGAGGCCGAGCGCCGCGCGGCCGGGGCCGGGTTCGCCCCGCTCACCGGGTCCGCCGTCCGCGTCACGCTGGACGACGCGCCGCTGCCCGAGTCGGGCGCCCTGCCGCACGGCGTCGGCCCGGACGACCTCGTCGTCCACCAGGCCGACGTCCAGGCCGTCGTCAACGCGCTCTGGGCGGGCGGCGCCCAAGGCATGCAGATCATGGATCAGCGGATCATCGCGACGAGCGCCGTCCGGTGCGTCGGCAACACGCTGATCCTCCAGGGCGTCGTGTACTCCCCGCCGTTCCAGATCACCGCAGTCGGCGACCCGGACCGGCTCCGCGCGGCGCTCGGCGCGTCCGCCGAGGTCGCCGTCTACCGCAAGTACGTCCGCGCGTACGGGCTCGGCTACTCGGTGCGGAGCGTGGGACGGGCCACGCTGCCGCCCTTCACCGGCAGCGTGACCTTGAAGCACGCTACGGTTCCGGCGGGGCCGGGCGGCTGACCCGACCGGACGAGGAGGCATGCGGTGCGGACGGTGATCCGGGGCATGGGCGAGCTGTGCATCACCGCCGGCCTGATCGTCATGCTGTTCGTCACCTACGAGCTGTGGGGGACCGGGCGCTACACCCAGGGCCAGCAGGACCGGCTGCAGGACGAGATGATGCACAGCTGGCGCGCCGCCCCGTCCGCGTCGGGCAAGGTCACCACGGAGAAGGTGAAGCTCGGCAAGGGCCTCGCGGTGATCCGCGTCCCGCGGTTCGGCGACGACTACCGCTTCGTCGTGGTGGAGGGCGTCACCCGCGCCGACCTCCGCAAGGGGCCCGGCCACTACCCGGGCACCGCGCTGCCCGGCCAGGTCGGCAACTTCGTCGTCTCCGGGCACCGGACGACGTACTCCGCCCCCTTCAACCGGCTCGGCGAGCTCGACCGGGGCGACAGGATCCTGATCGACACCCGCGACCGGCAGTACGTCTACACCGTCACCGACCGCAGGATCGTCAAGCCGTCGGCGGTGGAGGTGACCGCGCCCGTGCCGTTCCATCCGAAGCGCCGGCCGACCGAGCGGCTGATCACGCTCACCACCTGCCATCCCAAGTACTCCGCCGCCGAACGAATGATCATCTTCGGTGAGCTGGCCGAGGCGCTGCCGCGCGTGCCGGCCGCCGCCGGCACGTAGGAGGTCGTCCCGTGTACGCCTGGATCTGGCGCCGCCTCCCCGGCGAGTGGCCCACCAAGGCCGCCGTCGCGGCCGGCATCGTGCTCGCGGTCGTCGCCGTCCTCTGGTACGCGGCGTTTCCGCGGGTGGAGGCGAAGCTCCAGTTCGACCACGGCGTCGTCCAGGACCCGGGTGTCGTCCAGAGTCCGGCACCGTCAGGTTCCGCACCGCCCGGCTGATGGTGCACCGCTCTGACCTGCACGAACTCCGGGAGCCGCGCCGTCCACCGGAAGGATGAGAAAAATTCGGTTGAAATCCGTAACGTCCTAGGGCCGCGTGACGAAGACCATAACGAGGGCTTCCGCCATTGCCCCCGAGTGGCGGAAGCCCTGCTTCATGCCCGGACCAGGACGGACCGCGGCCCCGTCCCACGGCCTCCGCGCACGCGAAGGACCCCGGCTCCCCCACGTGGGGAACCGGGGCCCTTCGCGCGTTCAGCGGGCCGTTCAGCCCTGGCCCTCGCCCGGCGGCCAGCCCGGCAGGTTCGGCGACGAGGGACCGCCCGGCTGGGTCGGGGTCGGCGGCGGCTTCTCCGCGACGAAGATCGTCACCGTGTCGCCCGGGGCGACCGTGGCGCCCTCGGTCGGCTGCTGGTCGAACACGAAGCCCGGCGCGACCTGCTTGTCCGGGGGCGGCGTGCCCTTCTCCACCCGGCACTTCAGCCCGGCCGCCTCCAGCTTCCCGCACGCGGCGCGCTGGCTGTTGTTGAACAGGTTCGGCATCTGCACGCTCGACGGCCCGTTGGAGAACACCACCGTGATGGTCGCGTTCTTCGGCGCCTTCGTCCCGCCGGCCGGGTCGGTGCGGATCACGGTGAGGCGCGGGACGGTGTCGCTCGTCTCGGCCCGCCTCTGCACCTCGAAGCCCTTGGCCTCCAGCAGCTTCTTCGCCGTCGTGTACGGCTGCCCCGCGACGTTCGGGACCTCGATCTCCGTCGGCGGCTTCTTGCCCTTGGACACCAGCAGCGTCACCGTGGCGCCCTTGGCGGCGTTCGTGCCGGGCTTCGGATCGGAGCCGATGACGTTGCCCGCGTCGATGTCGTCGCTGAACTCCTTCTTCGGCTCGCCGAGCTGGAAGCCGAGCTTGGTCAGCTGCGCCGTCGCCTCGCTCTCCGAGACGTTGACGATGCTCTGCGGAATCGCGACCTGCGTGTTCTTCTCACCGCCGCCGCCGCTCAGCATCCAGCCGATCAGCGCGGCGCCGCCGATGAACAGCACGGCGAGGCCCACCCACAGCGCGGCCTTCCGCCCGCCCCCGCCGCGCTCGGGCATCTCGTCGTCGTAGCGGACGGGAGGCAGCCCGTACCCGTCGTCCTGCGGGTGGTGCATCTGTGTCCGGGACGCGCCGTGCGGCGGGTAGGCCCCCATCACCTGGGTGCCCTGCGGCACCTGCGCGCCGCCCATCAGCATCGTGGACGCCGCCGTCGACGCCACCGGATGCCCCTGCAGGACGCGCTGGATCTCCTGCCGGAACTCCGTCGCGTTCTGGTAGCGGTGGTCGGCCTCCTTGGCCATCGCCTTCAGCACCATCGCGTCCGCCCACTGCGGGATCTGCGGGTCCACCTGGGACGGCGGGACCGGCTCCTCCCGGACGTGCTGGTAGGCGATCGCGACCGGGGAGTCGCCGGTGAACGGCGGCTTCCCGGTGAGCAGCTCGTACAGGACGCAACCGGTCGAGTAGATGTCGCTGCGGGCGTCCACCCGCTCGCCGCGCGCCTGCTCCGGGGACAGGTACTGCGCGGTTCCGATCACCTGGGCGGTCTGCGTCATCGTGGACGCCGAGTCGGCCATGGCGCGGGCGATGCCGAAGTCCATGACCTTGACCTCGTGCTGCCGGGTGAGCATCACGTTGGCCGGCTTGATGTCGCGGTGCACGATCCCGCCGCGGTGGCTGTAGTCCAGCGCCCGCAGGATCCCGTCGGTGATCTCCAGTGCCTTCTCGGGCAGCAGCGCGCGGTTCTCCCGGAGCAGGTCGCGCAGCGTGCTCCCGTCCACGTACTCCATCACGATGTACGGGATCGAGTTGTCGCCGATCATGTCCTCGCCGGTGTCGTACACGGCGATGACCGAGGGGTGGTTCAACGACGCGGCCGACTGGGCCTCGCGCCGGAACCGGGCTTGGAACGTAGGGTCACGGGCCAGGTCGGACCGCAGCGTCTTGACCGCGACGACGCGATCGAGGCGCAGGTCTCGGGCACGGTAGACCTCGGCCATGCCGCCCCGCCCGATCACCGAATCGAGCTCGTAGCGGCCGCCGAGCAGCCGAGGTTGACTCATATGTGCACTTTCCCTCGTACGTCTACACCTGGTGTTCCGAACCTAGCTTCCCGCTCTCGGTCGGCGAGGGCGCCGGGCTCGAAGTTGACGGAGTCGTGGTGCTCCCCGTCGGTGTGGGTGTTGGCTTGGGGGCGGTGGCAGTCGCCCGGGGCGATTTCATCGATGTCTTCTGTGAAGGGGACGTCTTGGGCGTCACTCGCGTTGACGGACGGATCCTATGCTTCCGGTGCCGTGGGGTGACAGCCGGCCGCTGGGGGGTGCTGCTCGCCCGGCGGGTGGGCGGGGCGCTCGGACGTTCCGCGGGGTCGCCCACGAGGCCGTCGCCGACCGGGCTGGTGGCCGGGGCGGCGGGTGGATCCCGCTCGTCCTCGCCGGATCCCGCGGACGCCAGCCCCTTCCACAGCGAGCCGACGACGATCACGAAGACCAGCACGAGGACGGCCGCGACCGACGCGTACGTCAGCGTCGTGCGTCGTTGCACTGTCCCACGCGAGAGGTTATCCGCCGCCGGGTCAGCGTCAAATCCCGACAAAGCTGCCGATTGCGTAACGATGGGGTCTCCGCCCCGAGCGGCGTGCCTGCCGCGTCGCGGGGCGCTGCGAGGGGCCGAGGTGGAGGCGGCGGACGCACCGGCGGACGCCCCCGCCGCCGGCGGCCTGACGGGACGCGCCCCCGCCAGCGACGCCCGGATCGCCAGCGCCCGCGCCGCGACGCGCCCCGCGTCCGGCGGACGGTCCAGCGGGTCCTTCGCCAGCATCTCCATGACCAGCTCGCGGGCGGCGTACGGCACCCGGGCCGGCAGCTCGGCGGGCGCGTCCCGGACGTGCTTGAGCGCCACCTCCACCGGCGTCGACCCGTCGAACGGCGGCGCACCAGTCAGGCACTCGTAGGCCACCACGCCCAGCGAATACAGGTCGGCCTTCGGCGACAGCTCCTTGCCCTGCGCCTGCTCCGGCGAGATGTAGTGCGCCGTCCCCATGACCATCCCGGTCTGGGTCTGCGACGCCGCCGCCAGCCGCCGCGCGATCCCGAAGTCGGTGATCTTCACGGTGCCGTCCGGGGACACCATCAGGTTCGCCGGCTTGACGTCCCGGTGCACGATCCCCGCCTCGTGCGCCACCGTCAGCGCCCGTCCCGCCTGCACCACCAGGTCCAGGACGGCCTCCAGCGGCAGCCCGCCGTCGCGGGCCAGGATCTCGTCGAGCGGCTCGCCCGACACCAGCTCCATCACCAGGAACGTCCGGCCGCCGTGCTCCCCGAAGTCGAACGCCCGCGCGATCCCCGGATGCCGCAGCTCCGCCGCGAACCGCGCCTCCGACTCGAACCGGGTGCGCGCCCGCACGTCCGAACCGAGCTCCAGCCGCAGCAGCTTCACCGCGACCTGCAGGCCCGTCACCGCGTCCGACGCGCGCCAGACCTCGCCCATCCCGCCGATGGCCAGCCGCTCCAGCAGCCGGTACCGGTCGCTCAGGACGAGGCCCGGGCTCACTTCTGCAGGACCTTGGCCATGATCGCGGCGGCGATCGGGCCCGCGTTCTCGGCACCCGAGCCCGGCGCCTCGGTCATCACGGCGAACGCGTAGCGCGGGTCCTTCATCGGGCTGAACCCGACGAACCAGTTGGCGTTCGGGTTGCCCGGACCCTGCTCCGCCGTACCGGTCTTGCCGGCGATCCGCCTGCCCGCCAGGTTCTTCGCGGTGCCCTCGGTGACCACCGCGCGCATCATGTCCTCGAGCTGCCCGGCCTGGTCGCCGGTCATCGCCTTCCCGAACTCCTTCGGGGACGCGCCGTACAGCTGGCTCTGGTCCTTGGCGCGGACGGTCTGCACCACGTACGGGTTCATGATCTTGCCGCCGTTGGCGACCGCGGCGGCGACCATCGCCATCTGCAGCGGCGTCGCGCGCACGTTCTCCTGGCCGATGCCGGACCGGGCCGTCCCGTCCGCGCCGGTCGGGATCTTCTTGCCACTGGCGTCCGTGAACGCCACCGGGACGTCGCTCTCGGCCGTGTAGAAGTCGGGCTCCAGCTCCACCCGCTTGCCGAACCCGAACTTCGTGGCGCCGTCGTGCAGCCCCTGGATGCCCATGTCCAGCGCCATCTTGCCGAACGTCGTGTTGCAGGACTCGGCGAACGCGCCGCGCAGCGAGGCCGCGCCGCCGCAGCTGCCGCTGTCGTGCGAGTTCGGCAGCGGCTGCCCCGACTCCGGCAGGATCAGCTGGCCGGTGTTGACGGTCGACGAGCTGTTGATGCCGAGCTTCTGCATCGCCAGCGCCGCCACCAGCGTCTTGAACGACGAACCGGGCGGGAACGTCTGGCTGAGCGCGTTGTCGACCAGGGGCTTGATGACGCCCTCGCCCTTGTCGAGCTGCTCCAGCCGCTTGCCGCCCGTCAGCCCGGTCTGCGGGGCCACCTCGTTCGGGTCGAACGACGGCCACGACGCGGCCACCTTCACCGCGCCCGTCTTCACGTCGATCACCACGGCGCCGCCGCGGCGGCCCTGCTGCGTCCGCGCCTTCAGCTGCGCGTACGCGGTGCGCTGCGCCCCCGGGTCGATCGTCAGCTCGACGTTCGCGCCCTCGGCCTTCTTACCGATGAACATGTCGAACCAGCGCTGCTGCGTGATCCGCTTGTCCTTGCCGCCGAGCAGCGAGTTGTAGGCCCGCTCGACCTGCGTGGCGCCGCCGTTGAAGTACCCGGTGACCGGCGCGAAGACCGGCCCGTCCTTGTAGGACCGGCCGTACTTCGGGTTGTCCTTCCCGGTCTCCTTGGAGATCACCAGCACCTCGCCGCCCGCGGAGATCTCGCCGCGCGGCGCGTTGAACACGTCCGCGTACTGCCGGCTGTTGCGGGCGTCGGTGCGCAGGTCCTCCGCCTGGCTGCCCTGGACGTAGTTGACCTGCGCCATCAGCCCGAAGAACAGCAGCATCGCGAAGATCGCCACCCGCCGAACCGGCTTGTCCATGTTCATAGGGGGGAAGTCACCTCGTGCTCACGATCTGGGTCATGCCCTCGTCCTGGATCGCCTGCGGGGCCGGCTTGCGCGCGTCATGGCTCATCCGCACCAGGATCGCGATCAGGATCCAGTTGGCCATCAGCGACGAACCGCCCTGCGACAGGAACGGCGTCGTGAGACCGGTCAGCGGGATGAGCCGGGTGACCCCGCCCACGATCACGAAGACCTGGAGGGCCAGCACGAACGACACACCGCCCGCGAACAGCTTCAGGAACGGGTCCCGCGCCGCCACGGCCGTCTTCATCCCGCGCTGCACGATCAGCGCGTAGATCAGCAGGATCACCATCAGCCCGGTCAGCCCGAGCTCCTCGCCGAGCGAGTCGAAGATGAAGTCGCTGAACGACAGCGGCGTCCGCCACGGCTCGCCCTGGCCGAGCCCCGTGCCGAGGACGCCGCCCTGCCCCAGCGCGAACAGCCCCTTCATCAGCTGCGCGCTGTCGGAGTACTCGCCGCCGAGCTTCGCGCAGGCCGTGAAGCCCGGCGAGATGACGCCCTCGACGTCGTTCTGCTTGTAGATCTCGGTGTCGGGGTTGACCGGGACGACCTTGCCGCTCTCCAGCAGGCAGCCGCCGTCGAAGTACGGCTTCGGGTTCTGCCAGATGTCGATGCGCTGGTTCACGTGGCCCATGAACGGCAGCAGCGTCGCGACGAACACGCCCACGGCGAGCAGCCCGACACCGATCACCACCCAGGAGACCCGCTGCGTCGCGATGTAGAGCATCGACACGAACAGGCCGAAGAACAGCAGCGCGGTACCGAGGTCCTTCTGGAGGAACAGCACGCCCAGGCAGAAGAACCAGATCACCATGATCGGGCCGAGGTCGCGGCCCCGCGGCAGGCTGACCGGGCCGACCTTCTTGCCGATCAGCGACATCGCCTGCCGCTTGTTCACCAGGTATCCGGCGAAGAACACGACCAGCAGCAGCTTCGCGAACTCGCCCGGCTGCACCGAGAACGGACCCAGATGGATCCACACCCGGGCGCCGTTGATCTCCGCGCCGATGCCCGGGACGATCGGCAGCAGCAGCAGGATCACGGCGGTGAGGCCGATCAGGTACGTGTAGCGCTGCGCGGTCTTCGGGGTGAACGACAGCGGCGCGTCCGGCTTCTCGGTGTCCCGCATGATCAGGACGGCGGCGACGAACAGCCCGATGCCGACGAACGTCCACATCAGCTGGCTGGGCGCGTCCGCGGCGTCCGGGAGGAGCTTCTTGCCGGCCAGCGCCGCGGCCTTGCGGTCGGCGCTGGTGTCCAGGTCGAGCCGGTAGATCATCGTCAGCCCGATGCCGTTCAGCGCGACCGCCAGCGGCAGCAGCAGCGGATCGGCGTACGGGGTGAACTTCGCCTGCACGAAGTAGGCGACGAGCGCCAGCACCGCGAGGCCGCCGCCGTACACGAACAGGCCGGCCGGGATGCTGCCGTCACGGGCCAGCCCGACCTCCGCGAACGCCGACAGCGTCATGACCATCGCGAAGATCAGCAGGGCCAGCGAGGCGGCGTTGCGCCGCTGGTACGGCAGCCGCGCCCGGATCTGCTCCCCGATCGACTGCATCTACGAGCTCCCGCCGCTGGAGGGACAGTCCTTCGGCTTGCCCGCCGCGTTGTCGGCGCACTGGTCGCGCCGCTTCTCCAGCGTCTGCAGCGCGCTCTGCGCCGCGGCCCGGCCGATCACCGGCGGGGTGCCCTTCGTGATCTCCGTCGCGTCCGACCGGGGCAGCTCGCTCAGCAGGACCTCGCTGGTGACGATCTTCGTCTCCTGGCAGTTCTGCTGGCCCTTGCCCCGCACGATCGCGACCTTGCCGCCGGCCTGGACGAGCGTGTACTTGCAGACCACGTCGGTCAGCTTCTTCCAGTCCTTCGGGCCGTCCACGGTGTAGGTCGACCGGACTCGCTGCTGGATGTCCTCCGGCAGATCGCTCACCTGGATCTTCGGCTCCGGCTGCTTGGACGCCGGCCGCGACAGGTCGAGGCCCGGTACCTCCTGCGGCGTGCCCCGGTACAGGACGACGGTGTCGCCGGTCGCGCCGATGTAGTAGCCGTTCCGGACGTTCTGCAGCAGCACGAAACCGCCCGCCACCACGCCCACCACGACCACGCCCGCGACGACGATCAGCCACGTCCAGCGGCGGGCGCCGCCGCGCCGCGGCCGCTCCATCGGCGCCTGCTGGATCGTGCCCGGCGGGGGCGGGCCGCCCATCGGGTCGCCCATCGGCGCGGGCGCCGGCGGGGGAGGCCGCTCGTCCACCGCCACCGGCGGCTGCGGCCGCGTGTCGCGCAGCTGCGCCGCGCGGCCCGCCGGGGTGTCGGCCACCGTCGTGTTCGCGCCCGGGCCGCCGCCCGGCGGCTCCGGCGGCGACGCGTTCGCCGCCGCGCCCACCGCGTGGCCCGGGCCGCCCGTCGGGGGCTGGCGCTCCAGGTCCACCACGTCGGCGACGACGCAGGTGATGTTGTCGGGGCCGCCGCCCCGGTTCGCCAGGTCGATCAGCTGCCGGACGGCCTGCTCCGGCTCGTCCACGTCCGTCAGCACCTGGAAGATCGTCTCCGCCGTGACGACGCCCGACAGGCCGTCCGAGCACAGCAGGTACCGGTCGCCGACCACGGCCTCGCGCAGCGACAGGTCCGGATCGACCTCGCCGCGGCCGTCCAGCGCCCGCAGCAGCAGCGACCGCTGCGGGTGCGACGCCGCCTCGTCCGGGCTGATGCGGCCCTCGTCGACCAGCGACTGGACGAGCGTGTGGTCGTGCGTGATCTGGAAAAGGCTGCCGTCGCGCAGCAGATAGGCGCGGGAGTCCCCGATGTGCACCAGCGCGACCTGGTTGCCCGCCCACAGCATCGCCGTCAGCGTCGTCCCCATGCCCTGGAGGGCCGGGTCCGACTCGACGATGCGGTGCAGGTTGTCGTTCGCGGTCTTGACCGTGTGCTCGAGCGCGGCCAGCAGCTCCGTCGCCGGCAGGTTCTTGTCGAGCGCGCGCAGCGCCTCGATCGCCGCGGCGCTCGCGATCTCGCCGCCGACGTGCCCGCCCATGCCGTCGGCCACCGCCAGCAGGTGCGCGCCCGCGTACGCCGAGTCCTCGTTGCCCTCGCGCAGCATGCCGACGTCGGAGCGCGCGGCGTAGCGGATTCCCAGGGTCATTTGCGCAGCTCGATCACGGTCTTGCCGATACGGACCGGGACGCCGGGCGGCACCGGCATCGGCCGGCTCACCTTCGTGCGTCCGAGATACGTCCCATTGGTCGAGCCGAGATCTTCCACGATCCACTGACCGTCCTGCGCGAAAAGTCGGGCATGCCGGCTCGAAGCGTAGTCGTCGGTCACGACCAGAGTGGAGTCATTCGCCCGGCCGATGGTGATGGGCACCCCGGTGAGGTCGATGACCGTGCCGGCCCGCTCCCCCTGGACGACCACCAGCTTCGTCGGGGCGCCGTGCTGGGCGCTGCGCTGCTGCCGCGGCGGCTTCGGCGGCCGGGCGGACCTCGGGGGCTGGGACGGGCGCGCGGCCGCCTTCGACGCGGCCTTCGAGCCGAACAGGTCGGCCCTGATCACACCGACGGCCGCGATGACGAACAGCCACAGCACCGCGAGGAACGCCAGCTTGATCAGCGTGAGGGTGAATGGGGACATCGGAGTCGGGGTTACTCCCTATCGCGGCGGAACACAAGGGTTGTCCGGCCCATCGTCACCCGGGAGCCGTCCACCAGCGTGACCCGCCGGATCGGCTGCCCGTTCACGAACGAGCCGTTGGTCGACCCTAGATCCACGAGAGCGATTTCGGGACCTTCTACGCGGATCTCGGCATGGTGCCGGGACACGCCCGGATCGACGAGTCGCAGGTCGCAGTCCGTACCGCGACCCAGCAGAGTGACAGGCGTATTGATCTCATAGGTGCGCTGCGTCGTGTCCGAGCCCTCCACGGCCGTCGTCACCAGCAGCCGCGGATGCCCCCCGAAGACACCGCCCCGGCCGCCCTGCGGCACATCGCTCACCGGCCGGCGGATCTCCCCGCCCTCCACCGTCGAGCCCCGGATCACCCCCGACCGGATCCGGAACATTCCCGTGGCGAGATCGCCCGCATTCTCGAACCGCACCCGCACCGGCCCCACGAAGGAGTACCCCTGCTCCTTCGCGTACTCGCGCGCGAGGTTCGCCAGCTCCTGGCTCAGGCTGTCGGCGTACACCTGCAGCCGCTGCCCGTCCTGCTGAGAGATCTCCACGACGAAGTCGTTCGGCACGAGGGTGCGGCCCTGCGCCACGATCGCAGCCCTGTCGTCCATCTCGCGCTGCACAGCACTGGCCACCTCGACCGGCTGCAGCTCCGACTTGAACGCACGGGCGAAGGCCCCTTCGACCATGCCCTCCAGCCGTCGCTCGAAGCGCTGAATGACGCCCACGGGCACCTCCCTTCCCCACTGGTAGACGATCGTATCGGTGCGAAGGTTCGCTAGGAGTATCTGGATACCTAACCACTGCCCGGCACGTGCTAGCCTTTTCGAGCACCCGGAAACGGGACGGCACCCATGGGCGGGTGGCGGAACGGCAGACGCGCACGGTTCAGGTCCGTGTGTCCGAAAGGATGTGAGGGTTCAAATCCCTCCTCGCCCACTCGGAGTTGGGAGTGGTGTGCCTGCGGAGAGCGCAGGCTGCCACTCCTTCGTCATGTTTACCCGGGGGGCGACCCCCGGACCCCCGATGTGGGGGCTCCGCCCCCACGCCCCCTTGCGCTCGCTTTCGGGGCTTCGCCCCGCTCGGCTTCGCCTTCACGGTCGATCTCCGCCTTCCGTACCCACGTGCGGACCGTCTCCGGCGTCTTGATCCCCCTCTGGTGAGTGCAACGCGGAACCGTCCTCGCGGGGGAAAGACCCCTCCGGAGTCCACCCACGCTTCAGGGCCTCAGCTACGCGGCCCGAGGCGCTGAAGGCGCGCCCGAAGGCCACTCGGTCACCTCAGGTGGGCTACTACTGTGGCTCGCCGGGCGAGGTGCCGTCCCGGAATCGGTATGGCGGGCCGACGGCTTCGCTCAGCCCGGCGCGGACCAGACTGGGCAGGGGAGCGCGGTGGTCCCCCCGTGGGACGATGGTCAGGCCGCCTCTGCTCTCGTAGAGCACGAACCGGACGCCGGACAGGTCGAACACGCCGCGCAGCCGCAACTGGGCGAACAGGTCGCCCTCGGTCAGCCCGCACACACGCAACTGGCGTCTGACGATCCGTCCGTCGCTGACCAGCACGCGGACAGGGTGGTCGGTGAGCCTGCGCAGCGGAGCGCTGAACCGCACGACGCTGGCGAGACGGTGCACGACGACCAGTGTCACGATAGCGACGGCGCCCGTGGCGAAGGACTGGCGGGAGGCGATCGCGGTACGGCCGACGATGGCGCCGACCGCCACCGCGGCGACGAAGTCCGCGATCGTCCATTGGGCCAGGGTGCGCCGCTCTCCCAGCCGCAGGCCGAGCAGCGCGGCGGCGTACATGAGCGCGGCCTTGCCGGCCACGGCGCCCAGGTGGGCCCAGTTCCCGATCAGCCATGACATGACGCGCTCCCGCGATCAGCTTCCCCGATCGGCGGTCGCTACCCGGACGTTCCGCGGGACAAACCATCCGTGGCCGAAAGCGTCCGGCTACGGCAGGACACGGCGCGAGACCCCACCGTGACCGATCTTGCGCCGCCCCCAGAGCTCGAAGCGCTCTCCAGGCCGAGGTCACCGACGGCCGACTCGTCGGCCATCGTCAGGGTGGCGATGCGGCGGGTGTCGCCGGGCAGCAGCGGCTCTCGGTCCTCGGTGGAGATCATCGCGTTGTAGTCGTGGGCAAGGCCCGGACCGAGCCGGTGGACGCGGACGACGACGCGATGGTCCGCCCCCACCCGCAGCCACGTGCGTGCGGCCCGATATCTCCGCTTTCCCCGGACGCCACCGCGCGGGTGCCGTCCCGAGGAGGTCGGCCGGGTACGGGAGGTGCCGTCTCGGTGGCGGCCGCGACGACCGGGCTACTCGCCGCAGCAGGGCTCTTGCCGGGGCCGACGCTGGTCGGCCCCGGCAGCGCCTTGGCCGAGTCGATGATCGCGGCGTTTCTCGGCGCGGCGCCGGGCCTGTGGTCGGCGGGCCGTTCACCACTGCGGCGCGGCGGACGGCAGTGAAGCGGCGGACGACGGTCGCTCAGGCAGGCAGGTCCCGGGCGTGACGTGGACAGGGGCGGTCCGTGACCGGCGGTGTGGGTAGGGGAAGGCGATGATGGATAGGCCGATCCGGCTGGTGCTGTTCGATGTCAACGAGACCTTGAGCGACATGTCTTCGCTGCGGGCGCGGTTCACCGCGGTGGGCGCGCCCGCGGAGCTGGCCGCCGCCTGGTTCGCCGGGGTGCTGCGGGACGGGATGGCGCTCACCGCCGCCGGCGGCTACGCCGACTTCCAGGCCGTGGCCGAGGCCGGGCTGCGCGGTCTGCTGGCCGCCCTGCCGGGCTGGAACGGCGACCTCGGCGCCGCCACCGCCCACGTCCTGGACGGCCTGAAGGGGTTCGGCGTGCATCCCGACATCGGTGACGGCGTTCGCGTGCTGCACGCGGCCGGATTGCGGCTGGCCACCTTGACCAACGGGTCGGCCGCCACCACCGAGGACCTGCTCTCTCGGGCCGGTCTGCGGGAGTACTTCACCGCGCTGCTGGATGTCAGCGTCCCGCGCGTGTGGAAGCCCGCTCCGGCCGCTTACCGCTACGCCACCGACACCCTGGGCTTCGAGGCGGCCGAGACCCTGCTGGTCGCCGTCCACCCGTGGGACATCGACGGCGCCCGCCGCGCCGGCTTGCAGGCCGCTTGGCTGACGCGCGGAGCGACCACCTACCCCGGTGTGATGACGGCCCCGACCCACACGGCGGTCGACCTGCGGGAGCTGGCCCGCGACCTCGCCCCGGCCGCAAGGTGACGGCCGCCGGGTTGCGGGCCGGTCAGCCGGTGAAGGGTTCCAGCGCGAAGCGGCCGATCGCCACGAAGGCGGCCAGGGCGAGGTAGCCCGCGTCTCCCAGCGCGGCTTTGGTCTCGCCTCGGCGGATCCGCATGATCGTGGCGCCGGTCATGAGCAGTGCCAGGCCGGTGGCCGCCAGCGGTACGAGTACTGGCGCGACGTCGAGCACGGCGGGCAGGATCAGGCCCGCGGCACCGAGTATCTCCAGTGCTCCGATGGCCTTGAGGGTGCCGGGCTTGAAGTCGAGGACCCAGCGCGCGGCTTTGGCCATCGCGGCCATCTTCTCCGGTGGAACGAACAGCTTCCCAAACCCGGAGAACAAGTAGACGGCGGTCAGCAGGCCGGTGACGATCCACAGTGCGGTGTTCATGAGTCCTGTCCTTCGCAACGTCCGGGGGTGGCGGCCGCGGGCGGACCCGGGGTCGTCCCGGGGCCGCCTGCGCGCCCGAGGGGATGTCCGGGTCAGAGGGACTGTCCGGGCTGGTATTCGCCGCCCGGTGTCCGGGTGATCACGTTCAGCCGGTTGAAGGCGTTGATCGTGCAGATCATGGCCACCAGGGCCGGTGATCTGATCCTCGTCGAAGTGCTTCGCCGCGTTCGCCCACGCCTCGTCGGTGATGCCGCTGGAGTCGGCGAGGCGGGTGCCCTGCTCGGTGAGTTCCAGCGCGGCCCGCTCCGCGTCGGTGTAGACGGTGGTCTCCCGCCATGCCCCGACCAGGTTGATCCGCACCGTGCTCTCACCGGCGGCCGCGGCGTCCTTGGTGTGCATGTCGAGGCAGCCACCGCAGCCGTTGATCTGGCTGGCGCGGATCTTCACCAGCTCCTGCACCTCCTTCGGCAGCGCGGAGTCGGTGATGACCTTGTTCGACGAGATGATGTACCTGGCCCACTTCGACCCGACCTCGTTGGCCATCCAGTTGATCCGGGTTTCCATCACGGTCTCCTTCGTCTTCGGATGCCTGCACCCCTATGACGAAGCCCCCCGCGAAGAGGTAACGACCTTCGGCGATGGACGTGCGCTACTCGGGTCGCGCGGGCAGGCCCATGGCGTCGAGGCGCCGACGATCGCTCACGGTCAGCAGTTCGACGATCCGGCCATCGACGACGGTGCACATCGCAACGCCGAGCACCTTGCCGTTGGCGCCCCAGGCCACGAACCCGGGCTCGTCGTTGACCAGGACCGGGAGCACCGAGGTCATCGACCGGAAGCCGCGCAGGATCGGACCGGCCGTCTCGGCCGCCCCGACCGTGGTCATCACGCCCTGCGGGTGGTACGTGCGCCAGGTCACCTGCGGGTGGAGCAGCCGTACGAGCCCTTCGAAGTCCCCGTTCCGCGCCGCGGCGAGGAACGCGTCGACCACGGCGCGCTGCCGCCGCCGCTCCCGCTCCGGCGGCGGTGTGCCCTGCACCTTCCGGCGGGCCCGGCTGGCGAGCATCTTGGTCGCGTCGCTGGACCGGCCGATGATCTTGCCGATCTCGGCGAAGGGCACCGCGAACAGGTCATGCAGGACGAACGCCAACCGCTCGACGGGTGTGAGGGTGTCGAGCACCACCAGCAGTGCCAGCCCGACCGATTCGGCGAGCATCGCATCGTCCTCGGGTCCCGCCCCACCGTCCACCGTCACCATCAGCACCGGCAGCCGGTCCTCGTACGACGACTCGGCCCGGGTCTTGCGCGAGCGCAGCGCGTCGAGGCAGACCCGGCCGACCACGGTGGTCAGCCAGCCGGCCAGGTTGTCGATCGCGGCCGCGTCCTGTCGCGCGAGCCGAATCCACGCCTCCTGCACCGCATCCTCGGCGTCCCCCCGCGACCCGAGCATCCGGTAGGCGACCGCAACCAGGCGGTCGCGCTGCTCTTCGAACGCCTCCGCCAGTGCTGCGTGCGGACCTGATCCGGTCACGTCGTTACCTTTCTCTCGCGAACCCCGTCATGGCCATGACGGACCCGAAGACGTCGAGGTAACCGTGCGGCGTGCCCCTGATCGAAGCACAGCGGGCCGTGCCCGCCGTGGAGTGCGGCCCGTACGCGTCGTCCCGCCGTTGCCAGGGCGCGTCCTGGAGCCGCTTCGCGCAATCGCTGTCGGCCAGCAGCGGGTGGCCTCGGCGATCGCCATCCGCGGAGGAATGGAAGTAGCGGCGGACGTTCGCCCGGCTTCTTGCGCAGGGACTTCGCCATCAGCATCGACAGGCAGGCCCCGCCTCGCCGAGCGGGAAAGCCCTGAGTGCCGGTGCCGTGCAGGCCCCAGCCCGTGCCCGACACGCCGACAACCGCCGTGTGCGCATCGACGGGATTCGACGCCTGCGCCGACTTGTGGGCGGCGTGGCCCGACGCCGCCTTAACGCAGCTGGAGGACGACAAGGCGGTCGCCGTCCGGCACGTCGAACCGCAGCGGCTGGTCAGCGCGCGCCACCACGGGTACCTGTTCGCCTTCGACGCCGAATCCACGACCACACCCGTACCACCACGCCCAGAGAGGAGACTCAAGAGGGGCCGTGAGCACACTGTTCCCCGCCCCTTGAGACCGGCCGGTACGTCACCGTGCGTTCGACTTGACGAACCTGACCAGTGCCCACAGCCGGAGCGTCACGGTGACCAGCCCGGCCAGCGCCGCGGCGGCCAGGGCGATCGTCAGCGGTGCCGCGAAGTAGGTGAGCTGCGCCCAGGTGACCGTACGCCCGCCGGTGATCAGCGACGCCAGATCGGGGTAGGCGGCGAACACCGCGACGGGCAGCAGCGCTGGGACCGACCGCGGCACCGTTCGCCACCGGGGCGCCGCCGCGCGCTTGCGTGCCCACCGGCGGGCGCGGAACCCGGCCAGCACCCCCAGTCCGACGGAGACGAGCACGATCAGGCCGAGGACGAGCTCGGCCGGTTGCGAGTCGTCCCCGGGCGCGGGTGGGGTGCGCCCATCGGTCAGCGTCAGCAGGCCCTGCAGCGTCGACCAGCTCGCGTCGGTCAGCCCGGCGCCGTTGACCATGACGGCGACGCCGTACCCGGTGGACGGCACGATCGCCTCGGCGGCGTTGTAGGTGAAGATGTTCCCCGAGTGCACGAGCCGCGCCGGGCCGGTGCCGTTCTTCTCCTCGGCCCACCCCATGCCGTACCGGTGGTCACCGGTGGCCGGGCCGGGCGTGTGCATGGTGCGCAGTGCGGCGGGGCTCAGCGTGCGTGGCGCGTGACCGGCCTGGGCGATCAGCCACCGTCCCATGTCGTGGGCATTGGTGATCACACCGCCCGAGCCGCTGCCGTCGAGAAAGCCGGGCGGTTCGGAGCGCGCGACCCACAGGCCGAACACGGAGTGGTGGCCGTCGGCAGGGTGGACGTCCCGGTCGCTGACGGCGCTGCCGTCCATGCCGAGTGGGGCGAACACGCGGTGCCGCAGGTAGTCGCCGAACGGCCGGCCGGTGACGACCTCGACAAGGCGGGCGGCCAGGTTGTAGTTGACGTTGCAGTACGCCCAGCGGGTGCCCGGGTCGGTGGTCAGCCGCGCGGTGCGCAGCCGTGCCACGTACGCGCGAAGCGAGCCGGCGTCCTCCAGCGCGCCGATGTCGATGGTGCGGTCGGACAGGCCGGAGGTCTGGTTGAGCAATTGCCGCACGGTGATGCGCGCGGCCCGCGGATCGGCCGTCTGGAACTCCGGCATCTGCGCGGCGACCGGCCGGTCCAGTGCGATCCGCCCCTCGTCGACGAGGGTCATCACCGCGGCGGCGGTGACCGACTTGCTGAGCGAGGCCACCCGCATCGGTGTGCGGGCGGTGACCGGGCGGCCCGCGGAGTCGTGGCCGTATCCTGCGGCGTGGACGACGCGGCGGCCGCGGGTCACCACCAGCGACATCCCCGGCACGCCGGAGGCCTTCATCGCGTGGCGGGCGTACGCGTCGATCGCCTCCGGCGTGACTCTGGTCTCGGCCGGGGGCGCGGGCACGGCATGTGCCGGGAGCACCGGGGTCGTTGTCACGGCGAACCCGATCGCGATGATCGCCGCCGAAAGCCTGGTTCTCAATCCCTCTCCTTCGATCGAAAGAGAACCTAGGCACCGACGCCCTCCAGGGGATCTGCCGATCGTCCACGATCACCCCTGACCTTTGTCAGAGGTCTGCACGAGGGCCCGGGACGTTGGTGCCGACACCCTGGCCACTCGTGAGCGTCCACCGCCGGTCTTGATCCCCACACCGGCCATCGCGTTCGTGTGGCGAGGTGGGCGTGCTCGGGCTACTGGGCTCACCAGGGGTGTCGCTGTTGATGCGACGCGCGGATGCTGCTTGAGGCGGGGCGGCGGCCAGGGGTGGAACGGGCGCCGCCGGGTGGCCCCCGCGCCGGGTGGTCGGCGCGGGGGCCACGAGGGTTAGCCGTTCCAGCCGGAGGTCAGTTGCTGGCGGGCGGCGAAGCCGGTCGCGCGGCCTGCGTAGACGTACATGACGCCGGTGTTGCTCTGGACGCCGATGAGGTCTGAGACGCCGTCGCCGGTGATGTCGCCTGTGTAGGTGAGGGAGCGGATGCCGCCCCAGCCGGAGCCGAGTTGCTTGGGGGTGCCCAGTGCCTTCGGGGCGCCGGGGTAGACCCACAGGGTGCCTTCGGAGATGCGGACTGCGATGAGGTCGGGTTTGCCGTCGCCGGTGATGTCATTGACGCCGACCAGCTTGGTCATGCCGTTCCAGCCGCCATTTCCGATCTTGATTCGGGTGCCCAGGGCGTTCGTGCCGCCCGGGTAGAGCCAGAGGGTGCCGTCGTCCTTCTTGGCCGCGATCAGGTCTGGTTTGCCGTCGCCGGTCAGGTCGCCGATGCCGGTGAGGTCCTTCATGCCGTTCCAGCCGCTGTTCCCGATCTTGATTCGGGTGCCTAGGGCGTTGGTGCCGCCGGGGTAGAGCCAGAGGGTGCCGTCGGACTTTTGGACGGCGATCAGGTCTGGTTTGCCGTCGCCCGTGAGGTCTCCGGTGCCGGTGAGTTCCGTCATGCCATTCCAGCCGCCGGTCCCGATCAGGCGTCGGTCCGAGGCGGCCAGCGTTGGGCCGGGGTAGAGCCAGAGCTTTCCGGTCGCGCGGTCGACGCCGGCCAGGTCGGCGGTGCCGTCGCCGGTCAGGTCGCCGACGCTCGACAGGTCGGCGTCGGTGTGGCCGGTGACCTTGAACATGCCGCTGGGCTGCATGTCCGCGGCGAGTTTCGCGGCGGTGATGGTGTGCGAGCCGCCCGTGGACTTCCACGGGTCCCACACCGTGATCGTGCCGGCGTCGCGGTCGTAGCCGTAGGCGACGATCGCGTGGCCGACGTTGGAGCCGCTCATGCCGGCGTTCCACGGCAGCTTCTCCATCCACACGCCGAGGACGGGCGCCCGCTTGAGCACGCCGACGTTGTAGGAGACCTGCTCCATCATGGTCGACGCCGTCGAGGCGCTGGAGAAGCCGTAGCTGTAGCCGAGCGGGTCCACGTAGCCGTTCATGACGGGCAGCGCCTGGTTGCCGCTGGTTCCGTCGGCGGGGGTCGTGCCCATCTTGGCGGCCAGGGTCTCCTGGCTGACGGACACCCCGAACGTCGACAGGCTCATCGACGCCGAGGTGGGCACGCAGTTGTAGTTCGTGTTCTGGTAGCGGCCCGTCAGGGGCAGCTTCGCCGAGGCCGGCGCCGCGGCGGCCGCCGAGGCGGCGACCTTCGGCGCCATGAGGGTGGGGGACGCGGTGACGACCGCGTCGCCGCGCGGCGGGCGGGGGGCCGCGTTCGCGGGCCCTGCCGTTCCCGCCACGGCCGCCAACGCGAGCGCGGCCGCCGATGCCGCCAAGGGCAGGCGCCGATTCATGGGGGTCTCCTTGCGTTCGAGGGGAGCGGCCGGTTTTCCGGACGTGGGCGCGCCGGGCCGCCGACCAAGATCTTTTGACGCTGCCGAGGAGGAGATGGTTCTCTGCGCACTGGTGGGGATGGGGCAGGCTCTTGAGGAGCCGCGAAAGGGTGGTGTCGGGCGTGGGCGATGAACTCGTGGTTCGGCCGGACTACCGGACGGGCGTGCTCGTGCTGGCCATCCTGGCTGTGGTCGCCGTGGGCGTGGTCAGCGCGATCCTGGTCGGCGATGCGCCGGAGGGGTTCGCTCTGATCGTGGGCGTTCCGTTCGCCGCGCTGATCCCCCTGTGCATCGGGGCCCTGGTCCGTGCTCGGATCACCGTGACCGCTCACGAGCTCGTCGTCCAGGACTTGATCTCCGTCAAGGTTCAGCCTCGCTCGCATGTCGCGGAGGTGGTGCGGGCGAGCATCATCGCGCCTCGCGGCGGGGCCGGCGAGAGCCTGTTCGTGCTGGACGCGCAGCGTCGGCTGCTCGTGAGGGTGCACGGCGGTCTCTATGGTCACGAGGATCTCGGCCGACTGGTGGACGCGCTCGGCGTGCCGTGCAGCGGGCCCGACGGGCCTGTCAGCCCCAAGAAGTTCGCTGAGGCTTATCCGGGTCTTTTGCCGTGGGCGGAACGGCATCCCTACCGGCTCGCCTTCGGGTTCGCGGGCCTCGTGTGCGTCGTGGGGCTGGTAGTGGTGCTCGTCGCGATCGCGGCAGCGTCCTGATCTCTTAGAGTGCGGTTCGCGAGTCTATGCCCGTGATGTCGCTGTGTGATCGCATGGATTCGTAGCGTTACAGTCGATCGGCGGGTCCGGATGTGCGGGGATCGACGTGGAGATCGTCGAACGCAACCCCGCCGGCAAGGGATTCATCCCCCAGCCCAAGAGATGGGTCGTCGAGCAGACCTACGGCATCTTGATGTTCCACCGGCGTCTGGTCCGCGACTACGAGCACCTTCCGGCCAGTTCCGAATCACGGGTGTATTGGGCGATGACGGACGTGATGTCCCGCCGCTTGACCCGTGGCACGGCCCCCGCGTGGCGGTGGACATGACCGGGCCCGACGCTCGCCAGCCCGACCCCGGCACCGGATGGTGGGAGGAGTTGCGACCGGCTCGACCGGGGCGGGGTCCTCCTCGGCGAGGGAGATGAGGGTCTTGCGGCTGATCCGCAGATGCTCGATCTGCTCGCTGAGTTCGCCCAGACGAGCGGTCAGCGTGTCGATCTCCGCCTGGGTCTGGCTACGCGCAGTGCGACAGGTGTGGGGTTCGCCTTCGATGCACCACGCCCGTTCGCGCGCACGTGGGAGCCGTGCCCGCACGCGCGGGTCGTCGGCGGTGCGCGCCCCGAAGGCGCGATGTTCTTCGGGGCGCGCGGAAGTGGTTCCGGTTCAGGCGTTGTAGCCACCGTGGGCGTCCAGCACCGCGCCCGTGACGTACGACGCGGCGGGGCTCGCCAAAAAGGCGATCGCCGCGGCGATTTCTTCGGGGCGACCCGTGCGTTGCAGGGACAGCGTGCTGACCAGGGCCTTGATGGTCTCGGGGTCCCTTTCCATGCCGCCGTCCATCAGTCCGGCCTCCACGACGTTGGCCGTGATGTCCCGGGGCCCGAGGTCCCGTGCGGCCCCCAGGGTGTACCTCGTGACCCCTGACTTGGTCGCCGCGTAGTCGGCAGCTCCCGGGGTACCGACCCGGGAGCCCATTCCAGAACTCACCGTAATGAGCTGATTCCAACCTGAGTCCGCAGGTCACGGGGCGGTTGCGGACGGGTGACCGCCGCCCATAAGTAGCGAAGCTCCTGCTAGATGAGGTTGT
>NZ_JBICUA010000025.1:0-45724 GCF_043197915.1 Actinomadura geliboluensis
CAGGCAAGGACTAACGTGGACCACAAGCGATCATCTAGCCGGAGTGTCACCCATCTCCCGAGCCAGATCTGTCACCAACCTCCTGAGACCTGACAGAGGCTGGGGAGTGTGCTGACCTGCGGGTCTGGTTGGTGATGCGGCTGGTCTCGTCGTGGTGGCCTTGGCTGTGTCTCTCGGGTGGTAGAACGCTCGGTTATGGGTGCTGAGCGGCTACAGGAGATCGGGCGGGAGCTGCGGCGGTTGCGGACTGCTGCGGGGTTGTCCGGGGTTGGGTTGGCGGCTCGGGCTGGGGTTCCTCAGCCGACGGTGTCTCGGGTGGAGACTGGGCGGCGGGTCGCTGATCCGGAGGTGGTTGCCCGGTTGGTCAGGGCTCTCGATGTGGGGCCGGCTGAGGTTGAGCGGCTGCTGGGGCTGGTTCGTGAGGCTTATGCGGAGACGTCCCGTCGGGTTGATGCCGGGGTGTCGTTCCGGGGCGGGGTCGGTGCTGAACTGCTGGCGGCTGCTCGGGTAGTGCGGGCGTTTGAGGCTGTGGTGGTGCCTCAGTTGTTGTGGACGGCGGAGTATGCGGCTGCGGTCGGCGCGGCCGTCGACGGGGCGTCGGTGCTGGAGGACGAGGGGCGGCGGTTCGTGGTCGTGGTGGCTGAGGCTGCTTTGCGGACGTGGCCGGGGTCGGGGGAGTGCATGGCGGGGCAGTTGGCACGGCTGGTGGAGGTGTCGGGGTGGGCGAACGTGCGGTTCGGGGTTGTGCCTGGGGTGGCGTTGCCTCGTGTGCCGCTGCATGGGTTCTCGGTGTACGACGATGCGGCCGTGTCGGTGGAGACGTTCACGCGTGAGCTGACCTTGACCGATGCGGACGAGGTGCGGGCGTACGTGGAGATCTTCGAGGGGTTTGAGCGGGCGGCCGTGTTCGGGGACGAGGCGCGGCGGCTGGTCGAGCGGGCGGGCCGTGATCTGCAGAAAGTTCTGCACTCTATTCACTGAGCGTATTGAATAGCCCCCTAGATCTGTCATACGCTGCGTCTCCCTCGGGGTGTTTAGCCCCCTAGACGCGCGGGTGGTGATCGACGTGATGCGCTTGTCTCGGCTCTTCGCGGGCCGACCGGAATCGGTCAGTGAGGCCAGAGCCTTCGGGCGGGCCTTCATCGGCGACCGTGTCCCGGACGAGGTTGCCGGGCTGGTCGAACTGGTCGTCAGTGAGCTGTGCACGAACGCCGTGGAGCACACGGCCAGCGGGGAGGACGGCGGGAGCTTCGTCCTCGAACTGGAGTTGCAGGACGGGCATGTCCGGGTCGCCGTGGTCGACATGGGAGCGCAGACCCGGCCAGCGGTGAACGATGAACCGAGCGGCCCGGATGCGGTGTCCGGGCGTGGGCTGTTCATCGTCGAGTCCGTCTCCAAGGCATGGGGGAGTGAATCCGTACGTGTCGGCCGACGGGTCTGGGCGGACGTCGTCGGCGCGGCGGTGTGAGCGGTCCGCCGGTACCGCGCCGTCGGCGGCGGCTGCGCGCTGTCAGCTCTTCAACGGGGCGTGAGCTATCCGGCACCGTGTCTAGGGTCCTAGACTCCCTGGTAGCGGCCGGAGGAGGTGTCATGCCAGGCGAGTTGGAGCGCATCGCGCAGATCGATGACCCGTACGAGCTGCTGCGCGCTGCGACTGAGCGCCTGGCGGAGGCCCAGCAGGAGGTCACCGAACTGGCCCGACTCCGGCGGCGGCTGATTCAGGACCTGCACGCACAGGGGATGTCGTACGCGCAGATCGCGCAGGCGGCGGGGCTGAGCCGCGGGCGTATCCATCAGATTCGGCACACGGGGCCGGCACCTGAAGGGGCGTTCCTCGGTTCGGGTGAGGTCACCGTGGTGACTCCGCTGCGGCCCGACCCTGCCAGTGATCGGACGTACGTCGCACTGGACGACTTGAAGACCGGACAGCGGTTGGAAGAGCTGGCGCGGACGTTCGACCTGTCGGTGAACTCTGATCACGTAGGGCTCGATGGTGCGATCGATCTCAACCGGCCTGGTCTGCTGGTGATCTGCGGGCCTCGGATGTCGCCTGCGATGCGTGAGGTGTACGACAAGGATCCTGTCCTGGAGTGGGAGCGGGACGAGGTTGGATGGCTACTGCGCGACACCCGGACGGGCGACGAGCACCGGTCGGGGCAGGAGGACGACCCTCCTCGGCCGTACGACATCGGATACCTCGGGCGGCTGCCCCGGCCGGACGGCAAGGGCAGCTTCATCGCGATTGCGGGCGTCCATCCGGAGGGGTCGTTGGGTGTCGTGCATCTGCTGACTACGGATATCGGCAGTCTGTGGGGGCAAGTCGGCAACGACCGGTTCTCGGTCGCGGTCGGCACCGAGTACGCCCCGGACACCCATGAGCCGGTGCGGACGGAACTGCTGACCCCGATCTACCGGCACGACGAGGCGCCGACCTGACGAGGAACGTATGCGTGTGCTGATCGCCAGCGAACCGGGACGACTTGAGCGGGACAACGAGGACTTCGCGGCGGCGGCGCCTGAGTTGCTGCTCGTGGTCGACGGGGCCGGCGCTCCGGCCGGAGTCGAGTCGGGGTGCGTGCACTCGGTCTCCTGGTACGCACGCAACCTCGGCGGGCTGCTGCTGGCCGCTGCTGCCGACGTCGGCGTCGGCCTGGACGAGGCGCTTGCGGTGAGCATCGAACGCATCAACACTCTGCACGCGACGACATGCGACCTTGGGCACCCCGGCTCGCCCTCGGCAACCGTGGCGCTTGCAAGGGTCCATGACGGGCAGCTCGAACACCTGGTGCTCGCAGACTCGGTTGTTGTCCTCGATCGCCTCGACCAGGAGCCGACTGTCGTCACTGATGATCGGCTGGCCGAGGTGATCGCGCGGTTGGACGAACCGGGCGACCGTCCCGCCGTCGGCAGTGACGAACACGCGGGCCGCCTCCGGCATCGAGTCGAACGGCTCGCGTCGTACCGCAATCAACCGGGCGGGTTCTGGGTGGCGAGTACGAAACCGGAAGCGGCACGTGAGTCGCTGATGGGGTCGACGCCTCTCGGCGACTTGGACGCGGTCGCGCTGCTGAGCGACGGTGCCAGCCGCCTGGCCGACCGCTTCGACCTGATGAGCTGGCCTGACCTGCTCGGCGTCCTCCGCAAGGACGGACCTGGGGAACTGATCGCACGGACCCGTGAGGCCGAAGCAGCCGACCCGGACGGCGTGCGCTGGCCACGCGGCAAGACATCCGACGACGCCAGCGCCGTCTACTGGGCCGTCCGGAACTGATCTCCGAGATTCTGTAGACCCCCTAGACAGTCGCTCGGTTCGTCGCTTACCTTCACTGTGTACCCCTCTAGACACTCCTCTCGCCGAACGGGATGGATCCCAGTGTCTAGGGGGGTGGACGACTGGAGGATTCCATGCGAAACATCCCGGTGGACGTGTCGGCGCTGACGTTCGTGTGCGTGTCGGCGCCGCGTCCCAAGCTGGTCAATCAGGACACGGGGGAGGTGAAGACGGACCGCAACGGCCAGACGGTGTTCACGGTGGGTCTGTCGGCCGCCGACACGTCGGGGCGGGTGGACCTGCTGAACGTGGCGGTGACCGGTGACCAGTCGGTGACGATCGGAGAGGTCGTGACACCGGTGGGCCTCGTCGCCTTCCCGTGGGAAGCGGTGCTCGGGGGTGAGAAGCGGTGGGGTGTGGCCTACCGCGCCGACCGCATCGCCCCCGTCTCCTCGGCCGCATCGCCCTCGTCGTCGGCGGCGTCGGACTCGTCCGCTCCGGCGGGCGTGGCCTGAACGGCGGCCCGGTCATGACTGACCTGCTTGTGGTGCTCGGGGCCCTGGCCGCTGCGGCGGCCGGGCTCTGGGCCTGGTGCCGCTGGCACCCGGCCTCGTTCTGGTACGGCATCGGCTTCCCGCTCCGCGCGGCGCTGGTGTACCTGACGTGGCATCACGTCGCCTCCGGCTGCAAGCTCACCCGTAACCGGCGGCGGCTCCGGCTCACCCTCGACGCCGTCCCGCTCGTCGGCCCGGCCTCCCGCTCGGCGCCCACTGTGGTCGAGCAGAAGCGGCGGGTGCGGTGGGTCAACGTCGAGCGCGCTCCCCGCCTCGGCCTTTTGGGCCCGACGCGGCTCGGCTGGCGCATGCGGCTGCGCCTTCACGATGGGCAAGTCCCGGCGGACTACGAGAAGGCGGCGGAGGGGATCGCGCACGCCTGGCGCGTCCACTCGGTTCGGGTGGTCGACGTCCGGCCCGGCTACGTCACCCTGTGGGCGACCATGCATGACCCGCTCACCGAGGTCACGGTGTCGCCGGCGCCGGTGGAACTGCTGCGGGTGCGTCCCGGCAAGCTGGAGAACGGACACGACTGGGTGATGGACTTCCGGACCGTGCCGCACTGGCTCAACGCCGGGGCGACACAGTCAGGCAAGTCCAACCTGGCGAACGCCATCCTCCGTGACCTGGCCCCGCAACCGGTCGCCCTGGTCGGCTTCGACCTCAAAGGCGGCGTCGAGTTCACCCCCTACGCCCCGCGACTGTCGGCGCTGGCCACCACCCGCAAAGAGTCCGTCGACCTGCTGGCCGATCTGGTCGGCGAGGTCGAGAACCGCATGGCCACCTGCCGCGCGCACGGTGCCCGCAACGTCTGGACGCTCCCCGAACACCTGCGACCCGTCCCTGTCGTGGTCCTGGTGGACGAGGTCGCCGAACTGTTCCTGATGGCCGACAAGTCCGAGAAAGAGGAGGTATCGCGGACCGCTACCGCACTGCTGCGCCTGGCCCAGCTCGGCCGCGCGTTCGCCGTCCACCTGATCGTGTGCGGGCAGCGCATCGGCTCCGACCTCGGCCCCGGCGTCACCGCCCTCCGCGCCCAGCTCTCCGGGCGGGTGTGCCACCGGGTCAACGACCCCGAAACCGCCAACATGACCCTCAGCGACCTCGACCCGGCCGCCAGCGACACCGCTCGTGCCATCCCCGCCGAGACTCCGGGGGTGTGCGTGGTCTCCGGGCAGGACGGCTCATGGCACCGTGCCCGCTCGGTCTACGTCCCCGAGAGCGAGGCCGAACACGCGGCGCGTGAGTACGCGCACCTGACCCCGGACTGGGACGCGCTGATCGGCTCGGTCCCCGCCGTCGACCCGGCCGCGTAACCGGCTCCCGCTCCCTTCCCTCTCCCTTCCTTCGGCTCGGCGTGAGCCCTGATCGCGCCATGTCCCTACCCGACCCATGCCCGAAAACCGTCCCTGGAGGCTGCCCGATGGTCGTCCGCGTCCGTGTCCTTCGTCCCCGTCCTCGTCCCCGGTTCAGCGTCGTCCCGTCCCCGTCCTCGCCGTCCGGCTCGTCGTCCTCGTCGTCTTCGGGCTCGTCCCGGTCGTCGGTGGTGTCGTCCTGGGACGTGTGGCCGGTCGGCGTCGAGTGGGACGAGTTCCGCTCCCTGCACCTCGCCCGCTGCCAGCGCTGCGCCGACTCCTTCGCCTCCTCCCGCTCCGGGGAGGTCGACGACTGGGCCGACACCCACCACTGTGACCCGGAACTGGCCGCGCTCCCGGCCCTCGTCACCTCCCGGCGGGCGGCATGACCCGCCGCATCCTCGGCACGGTCGCCGACTCCGGCCCGGTGGTGGTGCTCGCGGGCATCGCGGCCGCCGGGTCGTTCACCCACATCCGCGACACCGCCACCGAACACGGCCAACGCGGCTGGATGGCCTGGGCCATCGCGGTCTGCATCGACCTGACCTGCGTCATGGCGGCCGGGGAACGGCAGCGCGACAAGCGCACCGGACGAGACACCGGGCACCTGTCCTGGCCGACCGTCGTCCTCGTCGGCGGGATCCTGCTGTCACTGGCCGCCAACCTCGCACAGGCCGACCCGTCAGTCTGGGGCTGGATCACCGCGGGCACCCCGGCGGGCGCGTTCCTGGTCGCCGTCTCGATGCTGGAACGCCGCAAAGTCGGCCCCGGTTCGGCGGCTCGTCCCTTGCCGGTTCCGGACTCCTTCGGCCGCCCGTCCTCGGCTTCGACGCCGTCCCCGCCCCCGTCCTCGGCGGGCTCGTCCGGCCTGTCCTCGGTCTCGTCGCCGTGGGTGGTGTGGGAGGACGAGCGGCCCACGGTCACCGCCGCCGTCCCGGCCGTCCAGCACGACACCACCGAGCGGGGCGAGGACGAGCAGGACGGCCAGACCTCCATCCCCATCCCCTCCGAACGCGCCGCCTCGACACCGTCCGCGTCGTCCTCGGCCGCCTCGCCCTCGTCGGGCTCGTCGGGCTCCTCGGCTCCGGCGGGTCCGCTGGTCGACTTCGCGCGCCGCGTCGCTGCCGAACACGAAACCGAGCACGGGCGGCCCATCACCCGTGACGCGCTCCGCGCCCGCCTCGGCGTCTCCAACCAGCTCGCCTCGGACCTGCTCCGCCAGCTCCGCACCGAAACCGCATCCCTCGCCTGACCCGCTGGAGGAAACCGCCATGACCGCCCACACTCACCCCACCGACCCGACCGGCCAGACGGCACCGATCGTGCCTGGTGACCTGTTCGCCCGGCACCAGACCATCGCCGGTCTGCGCGCCCTGGCCGACTTCCTGGAGGCCAACCCGGCCGTGCCGGTCAACGAGTACGGGCACGACCTCATGATCAGCGTCCGCAACATGGACGACGCCTCGGCCGCCGCGCGAGTCGACCAGTTGGCGGTGCTGCTGGGCGTCGAGGTCGACGACGACACCCGCCGGGGCGGGCACTACACCGCCACCCGCGCCTTCGGCCGCATCTCCTACAGCGTCGTCCACATCCCCCAACAACGCCACCGCGAGTACCGCGCCCGCGACAGCTACCGGAACAACATCGTCCCCGACCTCCACCAGGACGACGACCAGGACACCAGCGACAACGGGCGGGCCGCCTGATGCACACCGCCACCGGCCACCCGCGACCGCAGCCCACGCCCGTTCGGCTCGCCCGGCTCGTCAGCCCGGCCTTCGTCTCGGCCGCCGTTCCGGTCGTCGGGTGGGTGTGCGGGACGTGCGGCGGGGGCGGGGTCGCCTCCGACGGCTCCACCTGCGCCGACTGCCACGGCCACGGCCACACCATCTGAAAGGGGATCCGCCGATGTTCCTGCGCCGCTGCGCCTTCGCCGCCTTCTGGCTCGTCCTGGGCCTGTTCCTGGTCCGCCAACCCGAACGCGCCGCTCACGCCGTCCGCGCCATCGTCGGCGGCCTGGCCCTGGTCGCCGATGCCCTCGCGCGGTTCACCACCGCCTTCTAGATCCCCGGCGTGGCCGCTGTCGCCGGCAAGCATCCGCGGCCACGCCGGGGTCGCCCCACCACCCGCAACCACCCGCACAGGCGAGGAGACCGCCCCATCATGCCCGACCCGGCACCCGCCATCAGCCCACTTGCCGCACGCGACATGGCCAACCGCTACAACCGGGCCGACTTCCGCGCCTGGGCGCGCCGCGCACACTCCACCGGCGGTTGTGCTCAACCGGTCCACCTGCGCGGCCGCGTCACCCACCTTGACCCGCTGACCGGCGAGATCCTGCACCATTACTCCACCGCGCGTGAGCCGGGCGGGGTGCTGCGGGTGGCCTGCAAGACCCGGCGCGCGTCCCGATGCCCGGCGTGTGCAGAGATCTACCGGGCCGACACCTACCAACTCGTCCGGGCGGGCCTGGTCGGCGGTAAGGGCGTGCCCTCGTCGGTGTCGTCGCATCCGGCGGCGTTCGTCACCCTGACCGCGCCCTCGTTCGGGCCGGTCCACTCCCGGCGTACTGGCAAGGGCGGGGGCGTGGTGGCGTGCCGTCCCCGCCGCGATGGCGGGACGTGCCCACATGGGCGGCCGGTCTCCTGCACCGTCCGGCACTCCGACGCCGACCCTCGGCTCGGGCAGCCGATCTGCCCGGACTGCTTCGACTACTCCGGCGCGGTGCTGTGGAACGCGCACGCCCCCGAGTTGTGGCGCCGGTTCACCCTGGCCTTCCGCCGGTACGTCGCCCGGTCGGCCGGGCTGCGGGTCTCCGACCTGCGGGACGTGCTGACGGTGTCGTTTGCCAAGGTCGCCGAGTACCAGCGGCGCGGCCTGGTCCACTTCCACGCTGTCATCCGCCTCGACGGACCCGGCGGCCCCGACAACTCTCCGCCCGCCTGGGCGACCCTCGACTTGCTCAACGCGGCCGTGCACCACGCGGCGGGCGCCGTCACCGTGTCGACTCCGGCGGCCGGGGACGTCCCGGCCAAAGAGCACGTGTGGGGGACGCAGATCGACGTACGACCGATCACCACCACCGGCGAACTGACCGACACGGCGGTGGCGGGCTACATCGCCAAGTACGCCACCAAGGCGGCTGAGTGCGTCGGAACCCTCGACCGGCGCATCAGACCGACTGACGACCTGGCCGACCTTCCCGTGGCCGGCCACGCTAGGCGGCTCATCGCCGAATGCCTGCGCTTGGGTGCGATCGAGGACTACGCCGGGCTGCGGCTGGCCGAGTGGGCGCACATGCTCGGCTTCCGCGGCCACTTCTCCACCAAATCCCGCCGCTACTCCACCACCCTCGGCCGCCTCCGCGCCGCACGCACCGAACACACACGGCGCCACCTCGACATCACGACCGGCCGTCTGCCCTTCGATGACGACCAGGTCCTTGTTGTCGCGCACTGGCGCTATCTCGGCCAAGGCATGACGCCCGGCGAAGCACTGCTCACCGCTGCCCTTACCGGCAAGCCCTTGCCTCCTCTCGACCCGTCCACCTCGCCACTAGGGAGCACGTGTTGACCGACCTGGTTCTGACCGTCGATGAAGCGGCCGAACGGCTCCGCGTCAGCCGCTGGACGCTCTACAACCTCATCCGCTCCAACCAGCTCCGCACCGTCAAGATCGGCCGCCGCCGACTCGTCCCCGTCAATGCCCTCGCCGAGTACATCGACCAGCTCATGGAAGAGGCCGCCTGATGCCGAGAACCGCAATCGCCACCCCTGACGAGCCGGACGACGGCAAGAAGCGCAAGGGCACTCGGCGCAGTCGAGCCAACGGGGAAGGCTCGATCTACCCCTACCGGAACGGCTACGCGGCTTACGCCTGGGTGACCACTCCCACCGGGGAGCGCAAGCGTAAGTACGTCTACGGGAAGACGCGCGACATCGTCCACGGCAAGTACGTCAAGCTCCTCAGCACAGCGGCTCAGCGGCCGGTCGCCACCTCCGTGCCCACCGTTGAGACGTACCTGGCGTACTGGCTGCGCGATGTGGTCGAGCCCAACCGTGAGCCCAACACCTACTCGAACTATGAGCTGATGAGCCGCCTTCACATCGTCCCCGGTCTGGGGAAGAAGCGACTCGACCGGCTGACCGTCCGGGACGTCCAGACCTGGCTGAACAAGCTTCCCGGTGCCTGTCAGTGCTGTGCACAGGGCAAAGACGCGAAGCGGCCCGTAGAGCACAAGGACCCTCGCAAGCGGCGGCGGTGCTGCGCGATCGGGAAGTGCTGCCAGGACTTCCCGAGTCGGCGGACGATCACGCTCGCGCGCAACACGCTGCGGAACGCGCTCAACCACGCCATGACGGAAGAGATCCTCGTGCGGAACGTGGCGAGTCTGGCCAAGGTGCCGGCGGCCCGCAAGCGCGCTCGTAAGTCGTCCACCTGGACGGTAGAGGAGGCGCGCCGGTTCCTGGAGCACACGCGCCAGAGCGATGACCCGCTGTATGCCGCGTGGGTTCTGATCCTGCTCATGGGCATGCGCAAGGGCGAGGTGTTCGGCCTGCGGTGGGCCGATGTCGACTTCGCGACCGAGGAACTCAGCATCGGCTGGCAGCTACAGCGCGTCGGCTCCCGCCTGATTCACAAGGAGCGGACCAAGACGGACGGCTCTACGGACGTCCTACCGCTTCCCTCCCTCTGCACGGCTGCGCTGCGGCTCCGTGAGACACAGCAGAAAGCAGAACGTGTGGCGTGCGACGACTGGCACGAAAACAATCTCGTCTTCACGACCAGGACGGGCCGTCCGATAGAGCCGCGCAACGTCAACCGGGCCTTCGAGTCGCGCTGTGCCGCTGCTGGCGTCAAGGTGATCCGGGTTCACGACACCCGGCACACATGCGGCAAGCTGCTGGCCGCGCTGGACGTCCATCCTCGGGTCGCGATGCAGATTCTTCGGCACAGCAAGATCAGCCTGACCATGGAGATCTACACCGAGGTTCCGAGCGAGCAGACCAGGGCGGCGCTCAAGCGGCTCGGCGAACACCTGGGGTCCGTCGACGACAGCGGGGAGGCGTCCGCGTAGCTGTACTTCGCTGCTGTACCTGTTAGCAAATGGGCCCCTTCCAAGATCGGAAGGGGCCTTTCACGTGCGAGCCGGCGAGGGGACTTGAACCCCTAACCTTCTGTTTACAAGACAGATGCTCTGCCAATTGAGCTACGCCGGCGGGCTCGTCCCGCATCGTAGTCGACTTGGTGGGAGTCGTGCTCATCGTGCTGGTGTGGTCGGGGGAAGCAGCGGCGTAGGGAGCGGTGCCAGGGGTTGGCGGTGGTGCCCGGGTAGAGGACGGCTACTGCCAGGCAGTACTTGCTGAGTCTCACCGGGCGCAGGCCCATGCGGCGTAGGAGGCGGTCCACTGGGGTGTCCGGGGTGGACGACTTGGATTCGACCAGGACCCAGTCGTCGCGGGCGGCTTGGTGGGTGTTGTGGTGTGTGCAGATGAGGTTGGTGTCCAGGGTGACGCGGCCTGTGCCGTGGCGTTGGACGAGGGTGGTGCGGTTGTAGGACGTGGTCGCTGTGGGGAGTAGCGGGGATGGTGGGTTCGTGCGGTAGGCGGAGAGGAGCGTCTCCCAGAGGAAGTCGTGGGCGGACGGGGTGAGTTCGTCGCGGTGGGTGGGGGCGTGGGGGAGGCGGCGCTTGTCGGTGGCTTCGCGGGTGCCGCTCATCTTGACTTCGAACATGCACTCGCTGGTGTCCAGGTAGGTGCGGGTGCGGATTTTGTAGCGGCGGCGTCTGTCTTGCAGGTGGTGCCGGTAGGTGAGCAGGTCGGGGGTGTCGAAGTAGGTCGAGGTGTAGCGGAAGGTGCGGAGGCCGTCGATTTCCAGGGCCGCGTGTGTGGGTGTCAGTTGGGTGAGTAGGGCGGGGATGAGGTTGGTGGGGACGATGTACTTGCGGTCTAGGCGGAGTTGTAGTGCGGAGCGCGCCAGTACTTCGGGGAGGCCGACTGTGGGGAAGGCCGTCAGGTTCATGTGAGGCTCCGGGTGAGAGCGGTGCGGTGGGTTGCGCGGCGGAAGCGGACGTCCACCACCATGACGTCGCGGACGTAGTCGACCTCTGTCACTGACTGGCGCAGGATGGTGCCGCCCAGGCGGCTCTCTAGGTCGGCGCGTAGTGCGCTGTCGTCGTGGTGCACTACGTCGAGGGTGATGAGGCGGTGTTCTGTGCGGGGCGCCAGGCGGGGGTGGTCCGCGGCGTACATGACCGCTAGGAGGACGGTGTCGAGGGTCAGCGCCAGCCATGGGGTTTGGGCGGCTAGGCCATTGACCAGCCCGAGTGCCAGGGCGATGAAGTAGTAGCCGACCTCTTCTTGGGTGAGGGCGCTGGAGCGCAGGCGGATGATCGACAGCACCCCGAACAGGCCGAAGCCGATGGCCAGGTCCGCTCGTTGGACCAGGAGGAGTGACACGACCGTGAAGACGCCGGCGTTGACGGCGATGTAGGCGAGTTGCAGGTCGCGCCTGCGGTGGCGCCTGAAGTAGATCAGGTGCGCCAGCACCCCGATCGCCAGTAGGTCCGCGGTGAGGCCGTACAGGATGTCGTCGCGCATGAGGTCAGGCTGGCGCGGGGGGATGAGGCCGCGGTGAGGGCACTGTTAGGGCGTTCTCATGAGAGGGTTCTCATCCACGACGCGTCGCTTGGGCGCGGGCTCGGGGGGATAGTGGGCGGATGGCCACCCGAGCGGCGATCGCCGGTGCGGGCGCGGCGGCCCTCGTCACGTTAGGTCTTGCCGCCGCGTTCGCCCACGCGCAGACGAGTGCACCGCCACGGCTCGGCGACACCGTGCGGGTGTCGCCCGCGTCCAGCGGTCCCACGGTGTCCAGGTCGGCGCGGCCGTCGCCGGAGCGGACGGTGCGGCCCGTCGCGCCGCCGCGTCCGCCGGACAGCGACGACGATGACGACGATGCCGACGACGACTGAGGCCGGGACGCATGGCGTCAGCGCGCGCGCCCGCATCGTTGGGTGGATGCTGTTGCTGGTCACGCTTGCGCTGGGCGGGTCGGTGTTCGTTACCTGGTCGGTGCAGTCGGCCCGGCTGGACGAGCGGGTCAACGAGGAGTTGGGGCATGAGGCCGCGAAGCTGCGTGAGTACGCCCAGGGCGGTGTTGAGGCGCGGGACGTCCGGACGCTGCTGACCGCCTATCTCGCCCAGAACCTCCCGGACGAGGAGGAGACGTTCTTCACGGTCGTCGACGGCCGCGCCGACCGGCGCAGCCCGTATCCGCCGCCCGCGCGGCTGGATCGTGACGCGGCGTTCGTCGCGCGGGTCGCCCGGGAGGAGCGTCCCGCTCACGGGTGGGCCGACAGTTCGGCGGGACGCGTCCGGTACGCGGTCGTGCCGGTGCGGGTGGCGGGTGACCCGGCGCGGGGAGCCCTGGTCGTGGTCGAGTTCCGCGACCGGCAGCGGGACGAGGTGGTGGAGGCGACCCGGGTGCTCGGGATCACCGCGTTCGGCGCGCTCGTGGTGGCCGGGGCGGCGGGGTGGCTGGTCGCGGGGCGGGTGCTGGCGCCGGTCCGGCTGGTGCGGCAGGCGGCGGAGCGGATCAGCGGGTCGGATCTGACGCGGCGGCTGGAGGTGCGCGGCAACGACGACGTCGCCGCGCTGGCCGCCACGTTCAACGTGATGCTCGACCGGCTGGAGGCGGCGTTCGCGACGCAGCGCCGGTTCGTCGACGACGCCGGGCACGAGCTGCGGACGCCGCTCACGGTGATCCGCGGGCATCTGGAGCTGATGGACGACAATCCGGCCGGGCGGGCGGAGACGCGGGCGCTGCTCCTCGACGAGCTCGACCGGATGGGCCGCATCGTGGACGACCTGCTCGTGCTGGCGAAGGCGGAGCGTCCCGACTTCCTCGCGCCGGACGTGACGGACCTCGCCGACCTCACGGTCGAGACGGTCGCCAAGGCGCGCGGGATGGCGCCGCGCCGGTGGCGGGTGGGCGGTGTGGCGGAGGTGCGGACGGTCGCCGACCGGCAGCGGCTCACGCAGGCGCTCATGCAGCTGGCGGCGAACGCGGTCCGGCACACCGGAGAGGACGACGTCATCGAGATCGGTTCGACGGTGCGCGGGTCCATGGCGGTGCTGTGGGTGCGCGATGCCGGGCCCGGGGTGGACGAGGCGGACGCCGTCCGCATCTTCGACCGGTTCGTCCGGGCGGGGGAGGGGCCGCGGCCGACGGACGGGGCCGGGCTCGGCCTGGCGATCGTGGCGTCGATCGCGCGGGCGCACGGCGGGCGCGCCCGGGTCGAGCACCCGGTCGGCGGGGGCGCCTGCTTCGTTCTGGAGCTGCCGTTGCGTCCGGTTCGGGAGGGCTCTGTGGAGGTTCTCGCGGGCGACGGGTACGAGAGGGAGGACGCATGAGCCGGATCCTGATCGCCGAGGACGAGCCGCGCATCACCTCGTTCCTGGAGAAGGGCCTGGGCGCGGCGGGGTTCGGCACGGCCGTGGCCGCGGACGGCGTCGCCGCCTACGAGCAGGCGCGGGGCGGCGCGTACGACCTGATGATCCTCGACATCGGGCTGCCGCTGCGGGACGGGTTCACCGTGCTGCGCCGGCTCCGCGAGGAGCGCGTCGGGCTGCCCGTCATCATCCTGACCGCCCGCGACGGCGTGGCCGATACCGTCGCGGGCCTGGAGGGCGGCGCCGACGACTACATCGCGAAGCCGTTCGCGTTCGAGGAGTTGCTCGCGCGGGTGCGGCTGCGGCTCCGCGCCGACCGGATCCCCGAGCCGACGCTGCTGCGTGTCGGCGACCTGTCCCTTGACCTGCGGACACGCCGCGCCCACGTGCCCGGACGGACGGCCGAGCTGACCTCCCGAGAGTTCGCCCTCGCCGAGATGTTCTGCCGCAACCCCGACCAGGTGCTGACGCGGGAGCAACTGCTCGCGCACGTGTGGGGCTTCGATTTCGACCCGGGCTCCAACGTCGTGGACGTCTACGTCCGCTACCTGCGCCGCAAGCTGGGCGCCGACCGGTTCGAGACGGTGCGCGGCACCGGCTACCGCCTGCGCCCCTAGAGCAGGCGGGGTGGCCGGAGGCAGGCGCCGGTTTTACGGTGGGGGTATGGACGTCATGGGGCCCGGGAACCTTGAGGCGGCGCGCTGGTGGGGGCGGATGGCCCGGGATCCGCTGGACACGTACCGGGGGCTCGCCCGGCGGTACGGGGACGCGGTGCGCGTGCCGTTCGGGCCGCGGCGGGCGTTCTACCTGCTGTCGCGGCCCGAGCACGCCGAGCGGGTGCTGGTGGCCAACCAGGACAACTATGTGAAGGCGTTCACGTATCGGCCGCTGCGGGCCGTCCTCGGGGACGGGCTGCTGACCAGTGAGGGCGACATCTGGCGGCGGCACCGGCGGCTGATGCAACCGGTGTTCTCCCAGCGGCACGTCGTCGGGTTTGGGACGCAGATGGTGGAGACGGCCGTCGCGGGCGTCGAGCGGTGGCCGGACGGGGTGACGCTCGATGCGGCGGCCGAGCTGCGCAAACTCACCCTGGACATCGTCGGGCGGGCGCTCTTCGGCAGCGCGCTCGCCGGTGAGGCGCCGCGCGTCGGGCGGGCGCTGGAGGCGCTGCAGCGCGGCGCCGTCGTCGGGACGTTCCTGCCGGGCGGACTGGCGAAGCGGGAGATCTACCGGCGGGTGCCGGGGCTCGGCGGCGCGCTCGACTACCTGGACGGCATGGTGCAGCGGGTCGTCGAGGGGCCGGACGGCGGCGAGATGCTGGTCCTGCTCAAGGAGCGCGGCGAACTCGACGCCGAGGAGCTCCGCGACGAGGTTCTGACGCTTCTGCTGGCCGGGCACGAGACCACCGCGGCCGCGCTGGCGTGGACGCTGATGCTGCTGTCGCGCTACCCGGCCGCCAGGGACCGGCTGGAGGCGGAGGTCGACGACGTCCTCGGCGGCAGGGAGCCGAAGGCCGACGACGCCGATCAGCTGCCGTGGACGAAGGCCGTCATCTCGGAGGCGATGCGCCTGTACCCGCCGGCCTGGACGATCGAGCGCGACGCGGTGGAGGACGACGTGGTCGCCGGGGTGCGGATCCCGGCCGGGTCGACCATCGCCGTCCCGCCGTACCTGGTGCATCGGAACGTGGACGTGTGGCCGAACCCGGAGGGCTTCCAGCCGGAGCGGTTCATGGGGGAGCAGCAGCGCCCCCGGTACGCCTACCTGCCGTTCGGCGGCGGCAGGCGCATCTGCGTCGGGGCCGGGTTCGCGATGCTGGAGGCGACGCTGGTGCTGGCCGCGATCAGCCGCACCCACCGGCTGGACCTGGTGCCGGGCGTGGACGTGCGGGCGCGCGCGGAGATCACGTACCGTCCGGCCGGGGTGGTCCCCATGCGGGTCTCGCGCAGGTGATCCCGGGCCCGCGCGGGACCCGGGACCCCCGGCCGGTCAGGACTTCGTGCGGGGCAGCAGCAGCGCCGGCACCAGGGCCAGGACGGCGATGCCCAGCGCGATCCAGAAGGCGTGGCCGAAGGCGGCCGCCAGTTGGGGCGCCACGGCCTCGCGGGTCGCGTCGGGCAGCGGGCCGAGGGCGGCGAGACCGGGCGTCCGGGCGCTGATCTCGCGTTGCAGGACCACGGCGAGCACCGTCGTCCCGACGGACGCGCCCATCCGCTGGAGGGTGTTGATGGCGCTGGTCGCCCGCGGGATGAGGTGCGGCGGCATCGACTGGTAGGCCGCCGCCATCGACGGCATGATCGTCGCGCCGAGGCCGAGGCCGAGCACGAACAGGGCGGCGGCCAGGACGGCCACCGGGGTGTCCGCGCCGAGTTGGGTGTAGGCGGCCGTGCCGATCAGGCCGAGGACGATGCCTGCGGGGACGACGACGCCCGCGCCGAGCCGGTCGGTGATCCGTCCGGCGAGGGGCATGGCGACGGCGGCGCCGAGCGCCTGCGGCGCCAGCAGGAGCCCGGTGGCGAGCGGGCCGTGGCCGCGCACGACCTGCCAGTACAGCGGCAGCAGGACGAGGACGCCGAACAGCGCGACGGCGACGACGACGTTGGTCACCGCGGCGGCGGTGAAGCCGCGGTGCCGGAACAGCGCGATGTCGATCAGCGCGGGGCGGCGGCGCGCGTGCCGGACGTACAGCGCGATCAGCGCGGCGGCGATGCCGGCGATCGCCCAGGTGCGCGGTTCGCCGAGTCCGCCGGGACGTCCCGCCTCGGTGGTGCCGTAGGTGAACAGGGCCACGCCGCCGCACAGCAGGAGCAGGCCGCGCACGTCCAGCGAGGCGGGCCGCGGTGTCGAGCGGGGCAGCAGGCGCAGCGCGGCGACGACCGCGACGGCGCCGAGCGGCAGGTTGGCGAGGAAGATCCAGCGCCAGCCGGCGGACGAGAGGATCAGCCCGCCGACGATCGGGCCGGCGACGGAGCCGAGCAGCATGGGCAGGCCGATGAAGCCCATCACGCGTCCCATCCGGGCGGGGCCCGCGGCCTGCGCGAGGACGGTCTGCGCGACCGGGATGATCATGCCGCCGCCGACGCCCTGCACGATCCGGAAGCCGATCAGCGCGGGCAGCGACCAGGCGAGGCCGGACAGCGTGGAGCCGGCGAGGAACAGCAGCAGCGCGGCGATCCAGACGCGGCGGGCCCCGAACCGGTCGGTGGCCCAGCCGGTGGCCGGGATGACGGCGGCGAGGCCGAGCATGTAGCCGGTCAGGACCCACTGGACGGACGTGAGCGGCGCCCCGAAGTCCGCGGCGAGCGTGCGGGTGGCGACGTTGACGGCGGTCGCGTCGATGATCGACATGATGGCGCCGAGCACCACCGCGATGCCGAGCGCGACGAGGCCCCGGTCGAGCTTCTGTGCGGAGTCGGGGGCGGGTGCGTGTGCGGTGTGCGTTGCGGTCATGGCGGTTTCCTCGCATTTCAGACGGGCCGGGCGGTCAGGCGGGCCGGATGTTGTGGTTGCGGTGGAACACGTTCTGCGGGTCGTAGGCGCGCTTGACCTCGCGCAGCCGCCGCAGGTCGCCGGGCGTGTAGGCGGTCGCCGTCCGGGACGTGTCGTGCAGGAAGTTCAGGAACGAGCCGCCGGTCGCGAACGGCGCGAGCGCCGCGTCGTCGTCGGCGGTGCCGTCGACGGTGAGCGAGAACGGGACGTCCCGGTGCCCGACCGGGCCCGCGTCCGGCGCGGGACGGGCCATCGCGCCGCCCCAGTGCCGCACCTCGATGCCGGCGGCCCGGGAGGCGGCGATCGCGGCGATCAAGGGGTCGGGGAGGGCGGCGTGCAGGTGGAAGTGGTGGGGCGCGGTGCCGCCGAGCGACTCGGTCTCGGCGTAGGGCATCGTGCGGAAGTCGTCGTGCAGGGCCGGGCCGCCTGCCTCGCGTAGCGAGCGCAACGCGCGCACGCCGTCCTCGGCGGAACCGGCGTAGGCCCCGCGCAGCACGACTACCCGGCCGTGCACGTCGTGGTCGGCCAGGGCGACCGACACCGTCAGTTCGTCGGGGCGGGTGTCCGCCTCGTCCCGGAACCGGGTGAGCACGTCAGCGGCGCGCTCGGCAGGGAACAGCGCGGTCCCCGCGAACACCGTCGAGACCGGGTGGAGGCGGAACTCCAGCGACGTGACCACACCGAAGTTGCCGCCGCCGCCCCGCAGCGCCCAGAACAGCTCCGGGTGGCGGTCGGCGTCGGCGGTCAGGTACCGGCCGTCGGCGGTGACGATCCGGGCGCGCAGCAGGTGGTCGGCGGCGAACCCGTAGCGGCGGGACAGCGGGCCGACGCCGCCGCCGAGCGTGTAGCCGGTGACGCCGACGGACGCGTGCGAACCGGACAGCGGGGCGAGCCCGAGCGGCGCGGCGGCGGCGATGACGTCGCTCCAGCGGGCGCCGGCCCCGGCGCGGGCGACGCGGCGGGCCGGGTCGACGAGCACGCCGGCCATGCGGGACGTCCTGAGCAGCATCCCCTCGTCCGTCGGGACGAGCGTGCCGTGCCCGGTGGCCTGGACGGTCAGCGGCAGGCCCCGCTCGCGGGACGCGAGGACCGCGGCGCGCACGTCCGCGGGCCCGGTGGCGTCGACGGTCAGCGGTCCGGTCCGGCGGGGGAGGGCGGTGGTGTTCATGATCTCGATCCTTCCGGAGGTTTTTTCTCCACTTATTCGCACCGTAACACCGAACGGAGGATTTGTCTCCACTTACTTCCGGACGTTCTCGGTGCCCGACTCCGCCGACGCTATAGTCACTATTCTTGATAGTCAATAATCATGACTACTTGGGAATTGGAGGAACTCCCTCCACATGCTTGCTACGCTCAAGGCCATGGGGCAGAAGCAGAAAGAACGCCCGCTGCGGGCCGACGCGCGCGACAACCGCAGGCGGATCCTCGCCGCGGCCGCCGAGGTCTTCGTCGAGCAAGGCCCGGGCGCACCCCTCGAGGAGATCTCGAAGCGCGCGGGTACCGGCATCGCGACGCTCTACCGCCGCTTCCCCGACCGGCAGGCCCTGACCAGGGCCGTCGCCCTGGACGCCCTAGAGCGCAGCACCGAAGAGGCCAAGCGCGCGCGGAACGAGGAGCCGACCGCCTTCGCCGCCCTCGTCCGCTACCTGCACCGCGTCCTGGACATCCGCATCGGCGCCGTCTTCCCCGTCCTCCTGGAGGAGATCCCGTTCGACGACGAGGACATCGCCGCCGTCCGCGCCGACGGCGTCGCCGTCATGCAGGACCTCGTCGCCACGGCGCAGCGCGACGGCGACCTGCGCCCGGACGTCACCCACGGCGACGTCGGGATGCTGCTCGTCCGGCTGTCCCGCCCGATGCCCGGCCCGCTGCCCCGGAACATCGCCGACGACCTCGCGCACCGCCACCTCGACGTGATCATCGACGGCCTGCGCGCCGCGCCCGGCCCCCCGTCCGGCCTCGCCGGCCCGGCCCTGACCTTCGCCGACCTGGGCGCGATGGGCGACGATCAGGCCAGGTGAGAGCCCGTCCGCAGTGGGCACAGGGACGGCATGAACATCACAGGCATCATCAGCGCGATCATCATCGGGGCGATCATCGGCGCGCTGGGCCGGCTGCTGCTGCCCGGCCGCCAGCCCATCGGGGTCCTGCTGACCGTGCTCGTCGGCATCGTCGCCGCGATCGTCGGCACCGCGATCGCGCAGCGGGTCGGCGTGGCGACGACGTCCGGCATCGACTGGATCGAACTCGCCTTCCAGGTCGGCCTCGCGGTCCTCGGCGTCGCCGCGGTCGCCGCCCTCCGCGCCCGCCGCCACCACCGCCGCATCCCCCGCTGACCCGCCCCGCACCCCGGCTAACACCGCCTGCCGCCCCGTGTCAGCGGCTTTACTTTCCGTGGCCGGAGTCCGCCATATCCGCCCGACCCCGTGAACCGGCCACCGCGCCGGTGCGATCCTCGGAACAGGCCCGCTCCCGGCCGCGGCGGCGCCCGCGGTGGCCGACGACGCACATCCGGTCGAAGCGGGGAGTGGCGCGGTGCAGCAGATGCGCAAAGGGGCCAATGCCGAGCTGGCGAGCCTGACCGAGGCGGCGGGCCCGGTCACCGTGGCGTTGCGGTGGTCCGACCCGTCCGGCGGCGCGGCGGCCGGCGGCGGGGAGGCCGGCGGCGGGGAGGCCGACGTGGCCGCGCTGCTGCTCGGGCCGTCCGGCAAGGTCCGCGACGACGCCGACTTCGTCTTCTACAACCAGCCGGCCACCCCGGACGGCTCGGTCCAGCTCCTGGGCAAGACGCCCACCGGCGGCGGCAGCGAGGACCGCATCATGCTGGACCTCGCGTCCCTCCCGGCGGACGTGGAGCGCGTCGTTCTGACGGCGAGCCGGTACGCCGGGGCCACGTTCGGCGATCTGGACGACCTCGGCCTCACGCTCTACGACAGCTCCGGCGCCGCCCTGCTGGGGTTCGACATCACCGACGCCACGGCGGAGACCGCCTTCGTCTTCGGCGAGCTGTACCGGCGTGGCGGCGGCTGGAAGTTCCGGGCGGTCGGCCAGGGCTACGCGACGGGCCTCGCGGGCCTGGCCGGTGACTTCGGCATCGCCGTGGACGACCGCGAGGACGAGGAGCGTCCCGAGCAGCCCGAAGAGCACGCGGAGAAGACGCCCGCCGCCGAGCCCGATGCCGCGGCGCCGGCGCCCCACGGCGTGCCGGACGCCCGGACCGCCCCGCGGCGGCGCGTCCGGACGGCGAAGAAGCGCAGCACGCTGCCGAAGGCCGCCAAGGTGGACCTCGCCGACCATCCGTCCTGGCAGGGCGCACGCCTGTTCTCGGTCGCGGGCCTGCGCAGCGAGCACGAGCGCGAGGTGCGGGCCACCTCGACGCTGCTGGCCGTGATGACGCAGGTGCCCGAGTTCGGGCGGCGGCTCACCGCCCGGTTCGGTGCCCCGGCGGGCACCCTGCAGACGTTCGTCGAGACGCCGTTCAAGCACGGCGACACCAAGGTCCGTCCGGATGGGGTGGTGCGGGTCGCGCGGGCGGGCCGGATCTGGACGGCCCTGATCGAGACGAAGACCGGCGGCAGCCCGCTCAAGGCGGAGCAGGTCGAGACCTACTTGGAGGTCGCGGCCAGGAACGGCTACGAAGCCGTCATCACGCTGTCGAACGACCTGGCGCTCGACGATGAGCACCCCCTCACGGTCGACAAGCGGCGGCTGCGCAAGACCGCGCTGCGGCACCTGTCCTGGGCGGAGGTCGCGCACGAGGCGCACATGCTCTGCCACCACCACGGGGTCGCCAGTTCCGTCCACGCGTGGATGCTCGGCGAGCTGCTGCACTACCTGCGCCATGACGGTGCGGGATGCCAGGGCTTCCGGGACATGGGGCCGTCGTGGGTGCCGCTGCGCGACGCGATCGCGGCGGGCACGCTGCGGCCCGGCGACCGGCACGCGGAGCGGGTGGCCGAGAGCTGGGAGCGGCTCGTCCGGCAGCTGTGCCTGCGGCTCGGTGGGGAGACCGGGCTGAACGTGGCGCCGATGGCGCGCCGCAGGCGGTCCGGTGCGGCCACCCGGCGGGCGGCGATCGCGGCGTCCCTGGTGGAGTCCGGGCGGATGGACGCCGAGCTGCGGATCCCGGACGCGGGCGGGCCGGTCCGCGTCGAGGCCGACCTGCGGACCGGGCGGATCGAGACGAGCGTGGAGATTCCGGCGGCGGTACGGGCGCGCGCGCTCACCCGTGTGCAGTGGCTGCTGCGGCAACTGTCGGACGCGCCATCGGAACTGCGCGTGGAGGCGCTGCCGGACGGACGCGGTGAAGGGCCGTGCGACCTGCTCAAGAACCTGCGGAACGAACCCGGCCTGCTCGTGCCGGGCTCAGGTGATCTGGCCGCGTTCCGGCTGACCCTGCCGACCGGTATGGGCACCAAGCGGGGGACGGACGAGACGGGCTTCGTGCGGAGCGTCGACGCCGCCGTGGACCGGTTCCACAGCGAGGTGCTCAGCGTCGTCAAGGTCGAGGCGGAGTAGCGCCGGGGCGGGGGCGTGGGCGGGCAAGGGTCTTCCCAAAGGCTCGCCAAACGTGAGTCGTCGGACATGAATCTTCGCTCTCATAGTGCACTCGAATCGATGCGAAGAGTCACGTTCGGTCAGGGGGGCCAAAATGGTGGGTGGGCTCGCGCCCGTGGCGGAGTACGAGCGGTTCCGGCTGCTCAGGAGGCGGTTCCGGCGGGCCGCGGCGGTGGTCGCCGGCACGTTCCTCGGGTGGTACTTCGTCTATGTCGGGTTGGCAGCGTTCGCTCGGGACTTCATGGCGCGGCCGGTCGCCGGGCACGTCAACGTCGCGCTGCTGCTCGGCCTGCTGCAGTTCGCCTCGACGTTCGCGCTCGCCTTCGGGTACGCCGCCTATGCGCGGCGGCGGCTGGACCCGCTGGCCGGTGAGCTGCGGTGACCGGACGGTCACTGACGTTCGGGCTGTTCGTCGCCTTCGTCCTGATCACCCTCGGCATCACGCTGTGGGCGCGGGCGCGGACCCGGGGCGCCGACGACTTCTACGCGGGCGGCCGGACGTTCTCCAGCGCGCAGAACGGCATCGCGCTCGCCGGCGACTACATGTCGGCGGCGTCCTTCCTCGGGATCGCCGGGATCATCGCGCTGAACGGCTACGACGGCTTCCTGTTCTCCGTCGGGTTCATGGTGGCGTGGCTGCTCGCGCTGCTGCTGGCCGAGATGCTGCGCAACGCGGGCCGGTTCACGATGGGGGACGTCTTGGCGCGGCGGGTGCGGCGGCAGGCGCCGGTGCGCCGGGCCGCGGCCGTGTCCACCGTGACCGTGTCGGTGTTCTACCTGCTCGCGCAGATGGTCGGCGCGGGGGCGCTGGTGTCGCTGCTGCTCGGCATCCACCGGGGCGAGCGGTTCCTCGGCATGGACGCCGGCACGGCGAAGACGGTCACGATCGTCGCGGTCGGCGCGCTGATGATCTTCTATGTGGCGTGCGGCGGGATGAAGGCGACCACCTGGGTGCAGATCATCAAGTCCGCGCTGCTGCTGGCGGGGGCGGTCGTGCTGACCGTGCTCGTGCTCGGCAGGTTCGGGTTCGACCCCGGCGCGCTGCTCGGGTCGGCCGCCGACGCCAGCGGGCGCGGTGAGAAGTTCCTGCGGCCGGGCCTGCGGTTCGGGCAGGACGTCCCCGGCGACGCGTACCAGACGATCGTGAACAAGCTGGACTTCATCAGCCTGGCGCTGGCGCTCGTGCTCGGCACCGCCGGCCTGCCGCACATCCTCGGCCGGTTCTTCACCGTCCCGGACGGGCGCTCCGCCCGGAAGTCGGTGACCTGGGCGATCGGCCTTGTCGGCGCCTTCCACCTGATGACGCCCGCGCTCGGCTTCGGCGCGGCGGCACTCGTCGGACGAGAGGCGATCGTCGCGCAGGACCCGTCCGGCAACACCGCCGCCCCGCAGCTCGCGCAGGCCGTGGGGGAGCACGTCGGCGGCCGGGCCGGCGGGGAGGTGCTGCTGGCGTTCATCGGCGCGGTGGCGTTCGCGACGATCCTCGCGGTCGTGTCGGGGCTGGTGCTGGCGTCGTCGACGTCGCTCGCGCACGACTACTTCGGCCAGGTGCTGATGCTCGGCCGGCCGCGCGAGTCGCAGGAGGTGGCGGTCGCGCGGTTCGCGGCGCTGCTGGTCGGCGCGCTGGCGATCGTCCTCGCGGTGGCGGCCCGGAACCTGAACGTGGCGTTCCTGGTCGCGCTGGCGTTCGCGATCGCGGCGGCGGCGAACGTCCCGGTGATCGTGCTGTCGCTGTTCTGGCGGCGATTCAACGCGGCCGGGGTCGTCGCCGGCATCTACGGCGGGCTGACCGCCTCGCTGGTGCTGGTCGTCCTGTCGCCCGTCGTGTCCGGGAAGACCGACCCGGCGACGGGGGAGAGCCTGTCGCTGCTCCCGGCGGGCGTCGACTTCCACCTGTTCCCGCTGGAGAACCCCGGCCTGGTCTCGATCCCGATCGGGTTCCTGTGCGCGGTCGCCGGGACCCTGCTCGGACGGGACGAGGCCGACACCGAACGCTACGACGACCTGACGGTCCGCGCGCTCACGGGGGCGGGCGCGCACTGACGGCGGCCGCGCGCCGGTGACCGGTTGGTCATGGCGAGGGGCCCGTACCGGCGCGGGCACTGCCGTCCGAGGGTGCGGGCGGGTTAACATTCCGTTCCGCCCTCCCGTTACCGATCAGTATGGGACGCCTGGCGGGACGGGGGGCCGCAGTGCGCGGCCGCACCGTCCGGGCCGGGGGTTCAATGTGCCGAGTGCCCGGGCGGGGCCCGGTTCGCGTGGCAGAATGTCAGCCGCCGTGGAGCGCGGCGGTGTGCCGGAGGGAGGTGCGGCGGCGTGTCCGAAGCCGGTCGACGCCGTCCGGGGCGTACCCGACCGGCCCTGTCCCCGCACCGGCTCGGTGCCCGGGCGACCGCGGCCCTCACCGTCCTCACCCTCGGCGCGGCCGTGGCCGTGCCGGTGGCGATGGTCTCCGGTGACGAGCGGGAGGCCGGGCAGCGCGCCGCCCGCGGCGCGGCCGCGGGGGCGGCGGCCGGGGCCCTCGTCGGCGCGCCGACCGACACGATCCGCTCGCGCGAGTGGCATCTGAAGGTCCTGCGCACCCAGAAGGCGTGGAAGTACTCCAAGGGACGCGGCGTCACCGTCGCCGTCCTCGACACCGGCGTCGACGGCGGCCACCCCGACCTCAGCGGCCGCGTCATCAGCGGCCCCGACCTCACCGGCGGCGTCCGGAACCCCGGCAGCCGCTACTGGGGCCTGCACGGGACGTCGATGGCCAGCATCATCGCCGGCCACGGGCACGGCCCCGGGCTGGAGCAGGGCATGATGGGCGTCGCGCCGCTCAGCCAGATCCTGTCCGTGCGCGTCACGCTGGAGAACGACGACCCGCTGCGCCGCGACAACGGGCCCCAGTCCGGCACCGGCGAGCACGACGCCGTCGCCCAGGGCATCCGCTACGCCGTCGACCACGGCGCCGGCATCATCAACATGTCGCTCGGCGGCGGGCGCCAGTTCTACAACGGCACCAAGTCCCAGGAGAGCGCGATCAAGTACGCGCTCTCCAAGGGCGTCGTGCTGATCGCCTCCGCCGGCAACGACGGCTCGGGCGCCAACCGCAAGAACTTCCCCGCCGCCTACCCGGGCGTGATCGCCGTCGGCGCGCTCGACCGGCGGCTGCGCCTGTGGAAGGACAGCAACCGCCGCTCCCACGCCGCCGTGTGCGCGCCGGGCGTCGACATCGTCAGCGCCGACTCCAGCAACGGCTACGTCGTCGGGACGGGCACGAGTGCGTCGTCGGCGATGGTCGCCGGAATCGCGGCGCTCATCCGGTCCCGCTACCCGAAGCTGTCCCCGGCCGAGGTCCGGCAGGCGCTGATCCAGGGCTCCCCGGCCCGCGCCGGCCACCCGACCGGCTCGCCCACCTGCCGCGGGACGGTCGACGCGGTGCGCGCGCTGGTCGCCGCGCACAACATCAACAAGACCTCCAGCGGGCCGGTGGAGACGCCGCCGCCCGCCGCGCCCAGCCCGGCCCCGGTCGCGGAGTCCCCGGCGCGGGACGCCGGCGTCCTGCTCCCGCTCGTCCTCGGCGGCGGGGGCCTGCTCGTCGCCGTCGGGCTCGTGCTCGGCTGGCGGCAGCGGCGCCGCCCGGAGGAGGACGCCGAGGAGACCGACGCCGTCCCCGACTACGGCCTGCCGTCCGCGCCCGCCGCGCCGCGCGAGCCCGCCCCCGTCCCGGCCGCCGCGCCGGTCTCGGCCGGGCCGGACGCCGCCGACCCCGGGTTCGCCCCGGTCAACGTGCCGCTCTGGCAGAACACGGAGGCGTACCGCGGCCCGCCCCTGGCACCGGAGATCCCGCCGCGGCTCGGCATCTCCTGGGACGAGCGCGAGGACGACTACCGGGACGGTCACGCGGCGCCCGGCCCCGGCCCCGGCCCCGCCCCGCGTGCCGATCACGGCGGCATGCCGCTTCCGCCGCCCATCGAGCCGAAGCAGCCGCCGATCATGCGGCACGAGATGCGCCCGTTCGTGCCCGGCGAGTTCGCGTCCGGCACCAACGGGCACGACCTGCTGAACGGCAGCGCCGGGGGCAACGGACGGCACGCCGGGGGCCGCCACGGTGCCGACCAGAACGCCGCCGACCTGAACGGCATCGAGCTGGACGGCGCCGAACTGGACGCCGCCGAGTTGGACGCTGCCGGATTGGACAGGGCCGACCTGAACGGCACCGACCCGAACGGCATCGACCTGAACGGCTCCGTCCCGGACGCCCAGGCCCTCGACGACGCCGACTGGGAGGAGTTCCGGCGCGGCGCCCTCGGCCCGCTCACGGCGCCGGAGCCGGAGCAGGAGGCGCCCGCTCCGCCCGCCGCGGTATCCCCGGAGCCGCCCGACGACGTCCTCCCGCCGCCCGTACCTCCCGTGGACGAGGAGCCGGCGGACGGCGGCCCGTTCGGCCCGCCCGCGGCCGCGGAGGACGACGGCCCGCACGGCCGGGGCTCGCGGCACGCCCGTCCCGCCGAGGACGAGGACTACCGGCCCCCCTGGTGGTGATCGCGGTACTCCGGCGGGCGTAGCCCGGGTGTCTCCGGCGGGCCGATGCGGCACCCCGGACCTCTCGCCGAGCATCGACGTATCCGCACACAGGAAGGGTCGATGAACCATGATGACGACACTGGCGGCACAGGCGGCGCAGGTCGCGGCGATGCACCCGGGCGGCTGGCAGGACGGGGACGCGCCCGCCTTCTGGCCGGTCTTCCCGATCACGTTCGGGCTGTTCTGGCTCGCCGTGCTGGGGGCCGTGTTCTACCTGATCCGCCGCCGCACCGGCGGCGGGAGCGCCTCGACCGCGGCGCCCGACCCGCTCGCGAAGGCGCGCTCGGTGCTGGCCGAGCGGTTCGCCCGCGGGGAGATCGACGAGGACGAGTACCTCAGGCGCACGTCCGCGCTGCACAACTCCGATTGACCGCCGCCCGGCGCGGCGGCGCCGCCGGCCGACCGCGGCAGGGGCCGCGGTTCGGTCGGCGGCGGCCTTGCGGGGCGCCTCAGTCGGCGGCGGCCTCTTCGAAGATCCGGCCGATGCCGTCGGAGTACTCCGGGGCGCGGGCGGCGGCGTCGGCGAAGCGGGTGAGCAGCCGGGCGAACTCGGCGCGCTCGCCCGCCGTCCAGCCCGCCATCAGCGCGTCGAGGTAGGCGCGGCGGGACCGGTCGGCGACCCGCTTGACGCGCAGCCCGGCCTCGGTCAGCCCGAGGTTGGCGCGGCGCGCGTCGACGGGGGACGGGCGCCGCGTCACCAGCCCGGCGTCGATGGCGTGCCCGACCAGCCGGCTCGCGGTGGACGGGTCGATCTCCAGCCGCTCCGCGACGGCGCCGACCGTCACCTCGCCGGGCCGGCCGCCCGCGCACTCCGGGCGGGCGGCGGCGGTGAGGGCGGCGACGGCGTTCACCACCATGAGGTTGGACAGCTGCAGCGGCCGTCCGTCCGCGCAGGCGGAGGTCTGGGCGCGGATGCGCCGCATGAGGTCGGGCTTGGCCCACACGCGCCGCAGGTGGAACAGCGCCATCGCGACATCGGCGAGCACGGGGTCCGGAGGCTGCTCGTCCGGCATCGTGTCCGGCGGCGCCCCCGACGACTCAGGCGACGACTCGGGCGGCACCGGCGCGTCCGGCTCGGCGGGCCGTCCCGTGGCGGGGGTCTCCGTCGCCATGCAGGTCTCCGTTCGCGAGTCGGACGCCGGACGTTGCGGAACTCCCCACTCTAACGTATGTAGTCTGCATATGATTGGGGTCCGCGAGACAGGTGTTCCCCCTGAGACACACGGTGCGAAAGAGCCGCAGGTGAAGCGGGATGTGATGCACTGAACCACCGGCCCCGTTCACGCTGAACCACCGGAACTTGTCGGCTCGGACGCGTAGCATGGCACCCGCCCGAACCCGGACGACCCGGGATCAGTAACCACAGAGGGGACCTGATGCGAGCGGCGAACGCCCCCGGAGACCCCCGCGGTGACGTCCCCCCACAGGACGGAAGCATGGACGATGGCCGACCCCCGCGACCACTGACCGACGACGCCGCCCTCGACGGCGCGCTCGACGACGACGAGGAGGGCGGGCCGGACGCCGCCGCCTTCCCCACCGACCGCCTCTCCGACCGCGAACGGCGGATCCTCGCCTTCGAGCGGCAGTGGTGGAAGTACGCCGGCGCCAAGGAGCAGGCCATCCGCGAGCTGTTCGACATGTCGGCGACGCGGTACTACCAGCTCCTGAACATCCTGATCGACCGGCCCGAGGCGCTGGAGTGCGACCCCATGCTCGTCAAGCGCCTGCGCCGGATGCGGTCGCAGCGGCAGCGCAGCCGCGCCGCGCGCCGACTCGGCATCCGGCCCTGAGCCGACCACACTGGGTGGCGTGAACTCTCCTCCCCGCTCCGTGACGGACGCCGGCGCCGCCGGTCTCGACGCGATCCGCGCGAACCCGGCCGGGTCCGTGCTCGGCTTCGACTTCGACGGCACGCTGGCGCCGATCGTGGCCGACCCGGCCGCGGCCCGGGCTCATCCCGGCGCCGCCCCCGCGCTCGCCCGGCTGGCCCCGCTGGTCGGCGCCCTGCTGATCATCACCGGCCGGCCCGCGTCGGTGGCCGTCGAGTACGGCGGCCTCGCGGGCATCGACGGGCTCGTCGTCCTCGGCCAGTACGGGCTCGAACGCTGGGAGTCCGGCGTGCTGACCGAGCCGGAGCCGCCGCCGGGAGTCGCCGAGGCGCGCGCGAAGCTGCCCGGTGTCCTCGCCGCGGCGGGCGCACCGCCCGAGACCTTCGTCGAGGACAAGGGCCAGGCCCTCGCCGTGCACACGCGGCGCTGCGCCGAGCCGGAGGTCGCGCTCGAACGGCTGAGGAGCATCCTCGCCGCGCTCGCCGAGCGGACGGGGCTGACCGTGGAGCCGGGACGGCTCGTCCTCGAACTGCGCCCGCCCGGCATGGACAAGGGCAAGGCGCTCCGCTCGTTCGTCGACGGCCTCAGCGCCCGCCCGTCCGCGGTGCTGTTCGCCGGCGACGACCTTGGCGACCTCGCCGCGTTCGACGCCGTTGACGAGCTGCGCGGTGAGGGAGTGCCCGGCGTGCTGGTGTGCAGCGGTTCCGCCGAGGTCACCGCGCTGGCCGAGCGGGCGGACGTGGTGGTCGACGGCCCGTCCGGCGTGGTCGATCTCCTCGGCGGTCTGGTGGACGGCCTGTCCTGACCCCTTCCCCGGCCGGGCGCTTGTCGGAGAGGTGACAAGTGCGCTGACCGGCTTTGTCGCATCTCGCGCGACTCCGGGGCCGCCCGTGGACCGCAAGTCCAATTGGGCCAAAATAGGGTGAACTGCGGTAAGCGTGGTTCACGGGGGACCACGCGAGGACAGGGGAGGCTTGACGGTGGACATGGAACCGGGAGTCCCGCGCGGTCCGGACGGAGCCGGGCACACGCCCGCCCACGGCCTCCCCAGGGCCACGCCACGGGAGGGCACGCCCGTGCGGCCGCCGGGCGCCCCGATCCCACCGGGCGCGCCGAACCGTCCCATCGTCCAGACGCCGCCCGCCGCCGAGGCGCCCCCGCGCGTCTGGGGGACGCCCCCGCCCGCCGCGCCGCCGGAGCCCGTCCTGCCTCAGCCGGGCGGACTCCCGCAAACCCTCAACATGCCCACGTCGTCCGCCTACCCCACCAGCCCCGCCCAGCCCGCGGGCCCGGCGCAACCAGGCCCCATCGTGGAGCCCGGTCGCCCTGCAGACCTCAACCCCACCGCGCAGCCCGTTGGAGGTGCGCAGCCTGGTGGTGGTGCGCCAGGTGTTCAGGGGACTGGGGACGCGGAGTGGGCCGGGGTGCCCGAGGCGCAGGAGCCTTACTCGCGGCGTGCGGAGCGGTCGTCCACGACCGGGCCGATGGGGGTGCGCGAGACGAGCGGCGTGCAGGTCCGGCTCGGATCGCGGGAGCGGGAGCGCGAGCGGCGGGCGCGCCGCCGGGCGGGGCGCCGCAGCGGGCTCGTCGCGGCGGGCGTGCTCGTGCTGGCCGGGTTGGTCACGGCCGGCCTCATCCTCACCCCCGGATCGGGCGACGATGGCGGGACGGGCGCGGCCCCGGCCGCCGGGGAGCAGCCCCCGGCCGGCACCGGCGAGCTGCCCGACGCCGGGAAGCCGATCACGGTCGGCACCGCCGACGGGTCCCAGTACAGGATCGCGGCCGTGACGGACGGGGTCAGCGGCGGCGTGGAGACGGCGTCGCAGTCCTCACCGCCGTCGGGGACGTCGTTCGCCTACATCGAGTACATCCTCAGCAACCCGACGCAGAAGCAGGTCCTGCTCGACTTCCCCGGCGACGTGTTCGTCAGGCGGAACCTCGTCACGGCGGACGCGCGCGGCCGGTGCATGCCGCAGGCGGGCGTCCCCGAGGACATGTGCACGCCGCCGACCAAGAGCCAGGTCGTCCGGCATCTCGCGGGCGCCGCGCTGGTGTCGGGGGACGGCGGCGACAAGTACATGCCGCCGGGCTCGGCGTTCCTGGTGCGCGCCACGGTGGACGTCCCCGTCGAGCGCGGCATCAAGCGCTCCGACATGGGCCTGTACGTGTGGAAGCAGCTCTACATGGCGGACCAGCTCGCCAAGCGGGCGCCCTTCCCGCGCGGAGACTGAACACGGAACCGCCGCGGCCCGTTGTGGGCCGCGGCGGTTCCTGTCGTGCGGGGTGACCCGCCGCCGGGTTCACTCGGCTTCGGGGTCGTCGGCGAGGATCCCGTAGAGGCGGCGGCGGGCGTCGTTGACGACGTCCAGCGCGCGCGCCTTCTGCGCCTCGCTGCCGACCGCCATCACCTGGTGGAGGGCACCCATCAGCTGGCCGACGGCCTCGCGTCCACGCAGGACGTTCTCGCCGGCGGCCTCGGTGACCTCGTCCCAGGGGGCGGTGGTCTGCGCCGACACCTCCTCACGGCCGGTGTCGGTGAGGGAGAACAGCCGCTTGCCGCCCTGCTCCTCGCTGCTGACCAGGCCCTCGTCCTCCAGCATCTGGAGGGTCGGGTAGACCGAGCCGGGGCTCGGCCGCCAGACGCCGCCGGTGCGGCCGTCCAGCTCCTGGATCATCTCGTAGCCGTGCATGGGGCGCTCGGCGAGCAGGGCGAGCAGTGCCGCCCGGACGTTGCCGCGCCGGGTCCGCCGGCCGCGCCCACCGCGGCCGTGATGGCCGGGGCCCGGACCGCCGGGGCCGAACCCGGGTCCGCCGGGACCGAAGCCCGGACCGCCCCACGGGCCGAACGGCCCGCCGCGGCGCCCGCGCTCCTGGGGTCCCCAGAAGCCGTCGCGCCTTCGCATCGTGTGCTCGTGCATCGCGGTCTCCTTTACTAGTGATCGGTTGCGATGCATTAACGATATATCGGAAACATGTCGCACGCAAGCCTCGGGTGCCGGCGCATGCGAAACGCGCCCCGCGAGGTGGTCCTCGCGGGGCGCGTTTCGAGAGGTGGGCGCTCGGCGGCGCGCCGGGTCAGGGGCCGGTGACCTTCAGGTGGTCCAGGATGTCCTTGGTGGCCTCGCGGTCGTCGGTCTCCTTGACCCTGATCCACAGGCCGAACTTGCCGGCCTTGTCCTTGAGGCCGATCTCCGTGACCGACGGCGTGCCGACCTTGCAGGCGGTGAAGCGGGTGATCGTCCCGCTGAGGGCGCCGTCCGGCGTCGTGTAGTTCTCCGGCGCGGCCTTCGTGCACTGCGGGTGGGCGGCCGCGCTCGGCGGCGGCAGCTGGCCGGGGCGCAGGTCCGTGGTGACGCCGATGAAGACGCCGGGGCCCTTGCCGTTGCCGAGGAACGCCGCCTTGTCCGGGGTCGCGCGCAGCACCGGCCGGGCCTGCGGGTCGTTCAGCTGGACGGTGGACGGCGACCACGTCTGCTCCTGGCCCTTCGGCCACGCCTTCGGCACCGCGGTCTTGATCTTGCCCGCGGCGTCGGAGACGGCGACGAAGTCCTTCGGGACGGCCGGCGTCTTCTTCTTGTCCTTGTCGCCCCCGCCGTCCCCGCCGGAGAACAGCAGGCCGAGCGTCAGACCGCCGACGAGCGCGACCGCCAGCACGACCACGGTGATGATCAGCGGCGTGACGAACTTCTTGGGCGCGCCGCCGCCGGGCCCGCCGGCGCCGCCGCCCCCGAGCCGGCTCATCAGCCCGCCGCCCTGCTTGCCGCCGGGCCCCTGGCCCTGTCCCTGCCCCTGTCCCTGGACCGGGGGCGCCTGGAAGCCCGTGGGCGGCAGCGGGCCGCCGTAGGGGCCGGGCGGGGGCGGGCCCATCGGCTGGCCGGGGGCGCCGCCGCCCTGCGGAGGCGGCTGCGTCGGGAAGACCGCCGTCTTGTTGTCGCCGCCTTGCGCCGGCGGCGGCTGCTGGTAGGCGACCGTGCGGTCATTGTCGTTGTCCGGGGACGTGGGCCCCTCGGGCTGCCCGAACGGGACGGCGCGTCCGCCCGGCTCGTCCACGATCGTCGCCTCCGCACCGGCCTGAGGGCGCGGCGGGAGGCGCATCTCGGACGTGTGGACGTCGTCCTCCATGGGCTGGTCGAGCCGGGTCTGCATGTCGGCCGGGCCCGCCGGCCCGGCGGCGGGCGCCGGGGGACGTGCCTTGGAACCGTCCCGGTAGAAGTCCTGCACGGTCGCGTCCGCGTCGATCCGCGGGCCGTGCGGCGCGGGTACGGGCGCGGGCTGCGCCGGCGGCCCGGCTTGCACGGGTTGCGCAGGAGGCGCCGTCGTCGGACGCAGCGTGGACAGGGCCTCCGCGAACGCCTCCGCGGTCGGCCACCGCTTCTCCCGCTCCACCTCCAGCGCCCGCATGATGACCTGGTCGAACGCGGGCGGCAGCCCTTCGCGCAGCTCGCTCGGCGGCGACTTGACCGGGGCCGGGCCGGGGGCCCGTCCGGTGATCATGTGGTAGGTCAGCGCGCCGAGCCCGTACACGTCGGCGCGGACGTCCAGCCCGCCGCCGAACCGCGCCTGCTCCGGCGACATGTAGCCGGGGGTGCCGACAGGCAGCGTGAACGCCCCCGACGCGTGCGCGAGGGCCTTGGCCAGGCCGAGGTCGGCGATGAGCAGCTTCTCGCCGCCGTCCGGCGTCGACTGGAACAGCACGTTGGACGGCTTGAGGTCCCGGTGGATCACCCCGAGCGTGTTGATCACCTCGACGCCGTAGGCGATCTGCTCGGCCAGCGCGACCACCTCGCTGACCGGAAGTGGCCGTTCGCGCATCCGGTCGCCGAGCGTCCCCCGGTCGGCGTACGACATCACGAAGTAGGGGCGGCCGTCCGGCAGCTCCCCGATGTCGTGGACGCGGACGAGCCGCTCGGAGTCGGCGCGGCGCAGGATCCGGGCCTCCTCCAGGAACCGGTTGCGCACGTCCAGATCGTCGATCAGATTGCTGTTCAGGACCTTGATGGCGACCTGTGACTCCAGGGCGTCGTCGTGCCCCAGCCACACCGAGGCGAACGCCCCCGAACCCAGGACGCGATCGATTCGGTAACGGCCTACAGCTGGTGGGAAAGACACTCCCGTATCATCCCAGCAAACGGGGTGACCCCGCGAACGAGCAATGAGGCGGCATGGCATTCGACGAGAGGACCGAGGAGCTGGCGGTGAGGGCCGCCCAGGGCGACCAGGGCGCGCTCAACGAGCTCCTCCGCAAGATCGAGCCGGACGTGCTGCGGCACAGTTCGCGGTTCCTGCCGTGCCGGCAGGACGCCGAGGAGGCATGCCAGGACGCACTGCTCCAGGTCGCGCGCAACATCCACCGGTTCGAGGGCCGGTCGCGGTTCAGCACCTGGCTGCACGTGGTCGTCGCCAACTCCGCCCGCTCCACCTACCGGTCGCTGAAGCGGCGCTCGGTCGAGCAGGCGGGCGAGCTGCCCCAGCAGCGCCCCGACCCGCGCCGCACCAGCGTCATCGCCGGTTCCCGGGTCGACATCCTCGACGCCATGGAGGACCTGGAGGCCCGCAAGCCCGACCTCATCCAGGCCCTCGTCCTGCGGGACGTGTCCCAGCTGGAGTACGCGGAGATCGCCGAGCAGCTCAAGCTGCCGCTCGGCACGGTCAAGTCCCGCATCCACGAGGCGCGCAAGCAGGTCAGGCAGACGCTGGGCGAGTCCTACACCTGACGGTCGGCGGTGCGGCCCGGCGGCGCCGGGCCGGCCGTCAAGGGTCGGTCATCGACCGGTCACGGTGCGTCAAGAACGCAGGCCGCGGCATGCGCGCGTCCACCAGCATCGGTGCATGCCATCAGGACCGGCCTCCCGTCACGACCGCCCGATCTTCGTCCTCGGCTGCGCCCGCTCGGGGACGACGCTGCTGCGGCTGATGCTCCACTCGCACCCGCGCATCGCGATCCCGGGGGAGACGAAGTTCGTGCTCCCCGCCTATACGGGGCGGTGCGACTTCGGTGACCTCGCGGAGAGCAAGAACAGGCGCGCCCTCGCGGAGTGGATCATGGGCGACCGGTCGACCAAGGTGCACGCCCTCGGCCTGGACGCCGACGCGGTCATCGAGGAGATCGTCGCCGGGCCGCCCACGCTCGGCTCCGCGCTCGGCACCGTCTTCCGCGCCTACGCGCGGCTGCACGGCAAGCCGCGCTGGGGCGACAAGCGGCCGAGCTACGCCCGGTACGCGAGCACGCTGCTGCGGATGTTCCCGGACGCGCAGTTCGTCCACCTCGTCCGGGACGGCCGGGACTGCGTCGCCTCGCTGCTGGAGATGCCCTGGTACGACGGCGACGTCCACCACGCCATCTCGCTCTGGCGGGAGACGATCGACCAGGGCCGCCGGCTCGCGCACCGCCTCGGCCCCGACACCTACTACGAGCTGCAGTACGAGCGGCTCGTCGCGGACCCCGCCGACGAGCTGGCGCGGCTCTGCGGGTTCCTCGGCGAGGACTTCGACCCGGTGATGACGCATCCGGAGGGGCTCGCGCGGCGGACCGTCCCGTCCCGCAAGCGGTGGCACGGCCGGACGCACGACGCCGTCAACACGGGCCGCATCGGGTCGTGGGCGGAGCGGCTCGACCCCTGGGAGATCAGCCTGGCGGAGGCCGCGTTCGGGGAGCGGCTCGCCGAGTACGGCTACGAGCCGAGCGGCCTGCCGAAGCCGCCCGCGTCGCAGCTCGCCCATTTCACCCGGGTCAGCGCCCACCGCCGGATGGCGCAGAGCAAGGACGCGCTGCGCGAGCGCTGGAAGCAGCGCCACGAGCCGAACCCGGTCGAGTGCAAGCTGCCAACCGAGACGTCCACCAGCGCCGGCTGACGCGCCCGCAGCGCGCCGCGGGTCAGTCCAGGGCGGCGAGCTGGTCGGCGAACCAGCGCTGCGGCGGGAGGGCCGCCGCGGCGGCGGCGAGGCGGGCGCAGCGCTCGGACCGCAGCCCGCGCGGCATCAGCAGCGCCTGGTGCAGGGTCTCCGCCGTCTGCGACACGTCGTACGGGTTGACCATCAGGGCGTCCTCCGACAATTCGGACGCCGCCCCCGCCTCCCGTGAGAGAACGAGCGCGCAGCCCTGCTCCGACAGGACGGGCCCTTCCTTCGCCACCAGGTTCATGCCGTCCCGGATGGGGTTGACCAGCAGGACGTCCGCCAGGCCGTAGGCGGCGAGCGACCGCGGATAGTCGTCGTTCACCTGGAGGATCAGCGGATCCCAGTCGGCCGTGCCGAACTCCTCGGTGATCTGCGCGGCCATTCGCTGGACGGCCGCGGTGTACTCGCGGTACTCGGGCAGGTCGTAGCGCGACGGATAGGCGAACGCCAGATGCACCACGCGCCCGCGCCACTCGGGATGGTTGACGAGCATCTCCCGGTAGGCGGCGAGGCCGCGCACGATGTTCTTCGACAGTTCGGTCCGGTCGATCCGCACGATGAGCTGGCGGTCGCCCACTTGCTCCTTCAGCGCGCGGGCCCGCTCCACTACGTCCTGCTGGGACGCGCGCTTGCGCAGTGCCGCCTCGTCCACGCCGAGGCCATGGACGCCCACGTGTGTGGTGTGCCCTGCGCAGGTGACGGTCCGGGCCGACCGGTCGACGCGCGCACCCGGAAGCAGTTCGCAGCAGTCGAGGAACGCCGAAGCCCACCGCTCAGTGAGGAACCCGGCGTGGTCGGCGCCGAGTATGCCCATCAGGACCTGCGCCCCGATGTCGTCCGGCAGCAGCCTGAAGTACTCAGGCGGCGCCCAAGGCGTGTGGGAGAAGTGGACGATCCTCAAGTCGGGCCGACGGTCCCGCAGCATCCGCGGAGCGAGCGACAGGTGGTAGTCCTGGATCGCCGCCTTCGCGCCATGGGAGGCGTCCCGTGCCAAGGCGTCCGCGAAGGCCGCGTTGTACGCCTCATAGGACTGCCAGTCACGCCGTGCGCGCGCGTCGAAATGAGGGCTGCGCGGGGTGTCGTACAGCAGGTGGTGGACGAACCACAGCGTCGAGTTGGCCACGCCGTTGTACGCACGGTCGAAGGTCGCCTCCGGGATGTCGAGCATCCGTACGGCCGCGCCACCGGTGTCGTAACCCGCCAGGTCTATGCGGCCGTCCGGTGAACGGCGAGCAGCAGTCCGATCGCCCTCACCGAGGCTCGCGCACACCCACAGCACGTCCGCGGCTGAAGAAGGCGCCTCCGCCTGCTGCGCGGGACGTGGCGGCCCAGGGTCGCGCGGGGCGCCCGTGACGGCGGCCAAGCCCGACACCAGCCCGCCCCCACCGCGCCGCATGGCCAGCTCCCCGTCCTCCGACAGCGAGAACGACACAGGGCCTCGGTTGGACGCCACCAGCACTTGGCTCATACCGGCAGGGTCTCAGTTGGGACGCAGGCGCTCCACAGTGACCCGCGTGGTTTGCACCACGGGCGCCGCAAGCCCCCGCGGCGGCCGGATCCGGCGCGATTAGCGGGCGGCGCGCGGGGTAACCGATTCGGATGAGCAGGTCCGAGACGACGAAGACCGTGCTCGTCGCCGGAGCGGCCAACCTCGTCCTCGCGATCGTCAAGCTGGTCGCCGGCCTGCTGGCCGGATCCAGCGCGATGCTCGCCGAGAGCGCCCACTCCGTGGCGGACACCCTCAACCAGTCCTTCCTCCTCGCCTCGCTGCGGCGCAGCGAACGCCCCCCCGACCGGCGGCACCCCTTCGGCTACGGCAACGAGCGGTACGTCTGGTCGCTGCTCGCCGCGTTCGGCATCTTCATCGCCGGCGCCGGGTTCTCGATCTTCGAGGGCGTGCTGACCATGACCGGTCACGGCGGCACCGGCACCGCGGTCTGGCTCGCCTACGCCGTCCTCGCCCTCGCCGCCGTGCTGGAGGGCACGTCCTGGATACGCGCCTTCTACCAGGCCCGCAAGGAGACCCGCGAGAACGGCCGCGACCTCGTCGAGCACGTCCGCCGGTCGCCCGACCTGACGTTCAAGACCGCGCTGTTCGAGGACAGCGCCGCGATGGTCGGCCTCGCGCTCGCCGCCGGCGGGCTGGTGCTGCGGCAGCTGACCGGGTCGGACTTCTGGGACGGGCTCGCGTCCGTCCTCATCGGCGTGCTGCTCGCCGGGCTCGCGCTGCTGATCGGCCGGGAGAGCTCCGTCCTGCTCATCGGGCGGGCCGCCGACCCCGCCGACCAGCGCGTGATCCGCGCGGAGATCCTCCGCGCGCCCGGCGTGACCGGCGTGGACGAGCTGCTCACCATGCACTTCGGGCCCGAGCAGCTGCTCGTCGCCGCCAAGGTCAACTTCTCCGACGCGATCAGCGCCGACCAGGCCGAGGACGTCGCCGGCGAGATCGACCGGCGGCTCCGCGAGCGGATCCCGATCATCCGGCACGTGTTCCTCGACCCGACCCAGCGCCCCGCGCGCGAGGGGTCGGCGGCGTGATCAAGACCTCATCCGGGTACCGTCTCAACCGGTGGACCCGGCTGTCTGGCATCCGGTCAGTTCATGTAAAGTCACGCATACGAGTTCAAAGCACTCGTGACGACAACTGAATACCGCTCATCCAGAGGGGTGGAGGGACCGGCCCTGCGAAGCCCCGGCAACCACCCGGCTGTGGCGCGTCGCGATCCTGCGAGGCCGGCCGGGAGATGGTGCCAACTCCGGCCTGCGACCAAGGTGGCGCAGGGAAGATGGGGAGAAAGGCCTCGCTTCATGGCACTCACGCCTGCCACAGACCTCGGACCCGCGACCGCGCTCGTCTGCCGCGAATGCGGCACCACCCGCGATCTCGGCCCTTTCTACGCCTGTGAAGAGTGTTTCGGCCCCCTGGAGATCGCCTACGACTTCCAGGGCGTCACCCGGGAGTCCATCGCGTCCGGGCCCCGCAACATCTGGCGGTACCGCGGGCTGCTGCCCGTCCCGGCGAACGTCGCCGACACCCCCAACACCGAGCCCGGCCTGACCCGGCTCGTCCGCGCCGACAACCTCGCCGAGAGCCTCGGCCTGCAGAGCCTGTGGGTGAAGGACGACAGCGGCAACCCGACCCACTCGTTCAAGGACCGCGTCGTCGCCGTCGCGCTCGCCGCCGCCCGCGAACTCGGCTTCAAGGTGCTGGCCTGCCCGTCCACCGGCAACCTCGCCAACGCGGTCGCCGCCGCCGCGGCCCGCGCCGGGATCCGCAGCGCCGTGTTCGTCCCGTCCAACCTCGAAGCCCAGAAGATCATCACGACGGCCGTGTACGGCGGGACGTTCGTGACGGTCGACGGCAACTACGACGACGTCAACCGGCTCGCCTCGGAGATCGCCGGGGAGCAGGACGACTGGGCGTTCGTCAACGTCAACGTCCGGCCCTACTACGCCGAGGGCTCCAAGACGCTCGGCTACGAGATCGCCGAGCAGCTCGGCTGGCGGCTCCCGGACCAGATCGTCGTCCCGGTCGCGTCCGGCTCCCAGCTCACCAAGATCGACAAGGCGTTCCAGGAGCTGATCAAGCTCGGCCTGGTCGAGGACCGCCCGTACCGCGTGTTCGGCGCCCAGGCCGCCGGCTGCGACCCGGTCGCCGCCGCGTTCAAGGCCGGGCACGACGTCGTCCGCCCGGTGAAGCCGGACACGATCGCCAAGTCCCTCGCCATCGGCAACCCGGCCGACGGCCCCTACGTCCTGGACGTCGCCCGCCGCACCAACGGCGCCGTCGAGGATGTCACCGACGCCGAGGTCGTCGAGGGCATCCGCCTCCTCGCCCGCACCGAGGGCATCTTCGGCGAGACCGCCGGCGGCGTCACCGTCGCCACCCTCCGCAAGCTGATCGACGCGGGCACCCTCGACCCCGCCGCCGAGACCGTGATCATCAACTCCGGGGACGGGCTGAAGACCCTGGACGCCGTCGCCCCGGTCGTCGCACCGTCCGCGAACATCGCCCCGTCCCTGGAGGCGTTCCGCGCCGCCGGCCTCGCCTGAGAAAAGGAGCACCCATGAGCGTTTCCGTGCGCATCCCGACGATCCTGCGGACCTACACCGGCGGCGAGTCCGAGGTGAAGGCGGAGGGCGCGACCCTGCGCGCCGTCGTCGCCGACCTGGAGGCGAGCTACGCCGGCATCTCCGCCCGCATCCTGGACGACGCCGGCAAGATCCGCCGCTTCGTCAACGTCTACGTCGGCGACGAGGACGTCCGCTTCGCCGACGGCCTCGACACCGCCACCCCCGACGGCGCGCAGATCTCGATCATCCCCGCCGTCGCCGGAGGCTGACGCCCCGCCCGCCGCCCGGTCCCGTCCGCACGGGGCCGGGCGCGGGTCTACGATGGCGCGGTGCCAGCGGAACTGATCAACCTCGCCGACGACCTCGGGAACAGCGTCGTGCTGCGGGTGACGGGCCAGGAGAGCCACGGCCTCACCGGAGAGATCGAGGTCGGCAGCTATTTCGTCAGCGGCGGCATCAAAACCTGGCTGGACGCCGAAGACCTCACCGCCTGGGAAAAGGTCCTCGACACCCTGGCACAGGGAGGCGACGCCGCCTGGCGTGAGGGCCAGCGCGCGACCGAGATCCACCTGGAAATCGATGACTACGACCGCGTTCACGTGGCCGTAGTCGACTCGCACTCTTTCCTGGTGACCGTGGAACTCACGATCGAAGTCGCCGACGACTGGCTGGCGGACCACCGCGAACGCCTGGCGACCGTCCGCGCACTGCTCCCCGAATAAGGGACGCGCACCGATAGCCTCCACCGCGTGAGCGACGACATCCAGCAGGTTCAGCCACTCGACTCCGCGATAGCCGAAGAGTGGCTGCGCAAGACCGACGAGCCGGACCTGCGCGCCGTATCGGCTTCCAAACTCCGCGAGGGCCCGTGGTGGCACGTCAGCGTCTGGGTCATGGAATTCATCCGCACTGACCCCCTCGAATCCGAACTGCGCCACCGCATCGCCGACGCACTGAGCGCCGTCCCCGGCGTTACGGACGTCGAGGAGGAGGACCGCGAAGTCTGGACAGTGACCGGCGACCCGACGGGCAAGGCCCTGGTCGAAGCAGCAGCGCAGGTAGTGGACGATTTCTCCGACCAAACCCGCACCGCTCTCTAGCATCTCCGGCCCGACCGGGCCGGGCACAGCTACGCCGCCCGTGACTTCACGGATTACCGCGACTAGCGCACTCTCGACGAGTTCGCCCTGGAGGCAGCGCGCCCGGCATATCCCGACGGACCTCGACGACCCCGAACAAAGCGCCGACGAGATCCTCGCCTATCGTCCCATCGCCCTCTAATCCGGATCACGAGTTGCTCTGAAGCGCCGCTAGAAACTCATCTGCCGGCCCTTCTCAATGCGACCAGATTGACCGGGCAGACGTCGCCGCAAACGCGTTCTCCGAAAGCGCCCAAAAGCCAGGTGCCGAGCAACTGTCATTGAGTGACAAGGTGAGCATCCGTCCGTCGAGAACCAGTTCGTGCGTGAACTCGTTAATGAGCCGCCTCGTTCGCTGACGGACGGCAGCAAGCCAGGATGCGCTCATCGATCAACGTTCCGAACTTCGGGGGCTTCGCCGATGCCCGCGCGGTGGCGGCGGCAGCGGAGCAGGCGGGATGGCTACGCCCCGCCAGCGGAGGAGGTACGCAACCTCGTCTCCTACGTGCACGGGCAGCGTGCGTCCCTACAGGACCGGCCCACGAGGCTGTCCGTTCCGTGACTGTTCCGTGCCACCCGGGGCACGGCCAGAGGCGACGGGCTAGGCTTACCTCCCGGAAGGGGAGTATCCCCAAAGTGGCGAGCCCGTCATCACGTCCGTCCATGGCGGACCGGGCCGTTCGGCCGTGGCGTTCGCACGGCGGGAGAGACCTTCGGAGCTGCTTTTCTGCTGCCCGGAGGTCTTCATGGGCGAGGCCCAGAATAATTTCGGAAACATCGCGCTGCTCCCCGGGCTCGGGGCGTGTCTTGTCGCTCTGATCCTCTTCACTCTCATCGCCGTCGTCATCGTCCCGGCGGTGTGGTCGAGGACGCCGGAGCGACGCGAGGCGGCGTTGGTCGTGCTTCGCCTGCTCCTCCGTCACCTGTCCGAGCGGAGGGCGGCTCGCATCAAGCGAGGGTCGAGTTCCTCGCGGCGCCGCTCCTGACCGTCGCGGCGCGGCCGCCGGCGCGTCCGGTAGCGGCCTGGACCCCTCCCACCTCCGCTGCCGAACGCGCGGAACAGGACGTCGTTGCCGCTGGACGAGCACGTTCAGAGGGGCGCGGCGACACACCCGTGAGACTCCCGGAAAAGCTCCCGTCGCAGGTGAGAACGGGTCTGGACGGGTAGGTGAACCTTCCCCCGGCGAGGATGTGTGGCGCTTGCACTCGGCAGGGTAGAGTGCTAAACAAACGGTTGGCACTCTGCTGTGGAGAGTGACAGCTTCACAGTCTGGGTCGGGGCGATGAGGCCTCAGTCCGGCGGCGGAATGGAAGTCGTCGGCGGGGGCCGTCCGTCGCGGGCGTCGGCTCGATCCGTCTAAGCCACCTTGTTCCGGGAGGACTGGAGCCTATGGCTGCAAAGATGATCGCGTTCGACGAGGAGGCCCGTCGCGGTCTCGAGCGCGGCATGAACCAGCTGGCCGATGCCGTAAAGGTGACCCTTGGTCCGAAGGGTCGCAACGTCGTGCTGGAGAAGAAGTGGGGCGCCCCCACGATCACCAACGACGGTGTGTCGATCGCCAAGGAGATCGAGCTCGAGGACGCGTGGGAGAAGATCGGCGCGGAGCTCGTCAAGGAGGTCGCCAAGAAGACCGACGACGTCGCGGGTGACGGCACCACCACCGCGACCGTGCTGGCCCAGGCGCTGGTGCGCGAGGGTCTGCGGAACGTGGCCGCGGGCGCGAACCCGATGTCGCTGAAGCGGGGCATCGAGGCCGCGGTCGAGCGGGTCAGCGAGGAGCTGTCCAAGCTGGCCAAGGACGTGGAGACCAAGGAGCAGATCGCCTCCACGGCGTCCATCTCCGCGGGCGACCCGCAGATCGGCGAGATGATCGCCGAGGCGATGGACAAGGTCGGCAAGGAAGGCGTCATCACGGTCGAGGAGAGCCAGACCTTCGGTCTGGAGCTCGAGCTCACCGAGGGGATGCGCTTCGACAAGGGCTACATCTCGCACTACTTCGTGACCGACCCCGAGCGGATGGAGGCGGTCCTCGAGGACCCGTACATCCTGATCGTTCAGGGCAAGGCGTCGGCCAACAAGGACCTGCTGCCCGTCCTCGAGGGCGTCATGCAGTCCGGCAAGCCGCTGCTGATCATCGCGGAGGACGTCGAGGGCGAGGCCCTGGCCACCCTGGTCGTCAACAAGATCCGCGGGATCTTCAAGTCCGTGGCCGTGAAGGCCCCGGGCTTCGGCGACCGCCGCAAGGCCATGCTGGGCGACATCGCCACGCTGACCGGCGGCCAGGTCATCAGCGAGGACGTGGGTCTCAAGCTCGAGAACACCACGACCGACATGCTGGGCCGCGCCCGCAAGGTCGTCATCACCAAGGACGAGACCACCATCGTGGACGGCGCCGGTGACGCCAACGAGATCGCGGGCCGGGTCAACCAGATCCGCACCGAGATCGACAACACCGACTCCGACTACGACCGCGAGAAGCTCCAGGAGCGCCTGGCCAAGCTCGCGGGCGGTGTCGCGGTCATCAAGGCCGGCGCCGCGACGGAGGTCGAGCTCAAGGAGCGCAAGCACCGCATCGAGGACGCCGTCCGCAACGCCAAGGCCGCGGTCGAGGAGGGCATCGTCCCCGGCGGTGGCGTCGCGCTGCTGCAGGCCGGCACCAAGGCGTTCGACAAGCTGGAGCTCGCGGGCGACGAGGCCACCGGTGCCAACATCGTCAAGCGCGCTCTGGAGGAGCCGCTGAAGCAGATCGCCGTGAACGCCGGCCTCGAGGGCGGCGTCGTGGTGGAGCGGGTCCGCAACCTCACCCCGGGTGAGGGCCTGAACGCCGCCACCGGCGAGTACGTCAACATGTTCGAGTCGGGCATCCTCGACCCGGCCAAGGTGACCCGGTCCGCGCTGCAGAACGCCTCGTCGATCGCCGCGCTGTTCCTGACCACCGAGGCCGTCATCGCCGAGAAGCCCGAGAAGAACCCGGCCCCGGCGGGCGGCATGCCCGACGCCGGCGGCATGGACTTCTGATCGGCGACGCGTAACCGACGCGACATGAGAGGGGCGGCCCCGCGGGCCGCCCCTTTTGTGCGCCCGGCGTCCGGAGGACCATCACGGCGGACGAGGGCGGGAGGCGGTGCGGCACCGGTTCCGCGAGCCGTGGTGGTGCTGCCATCATTCGGGCGCATGACCGACCTGTTCAACTCCCCGGTACTGCGAATCGACCAGCCGCGCGGCGCGCCGGCGGCCCGTTCCCGGTACAAGGTCTCCGACGGCCGCGGGAGGCTGCTCGCCGCGGCGGAGGAGCGCGATGTGTCGCTGCTCCGGCAGGCGGTCAGGACGGCCCTCGGCGGCAGCGACGGCCGCCGGATCGTCCATGTCGAGGACGCCCGGGGCGTCCCGCTGCTCATCGTGGACAAGGAGAACAAGAGAAGGACCCGGGTGAACACCGCCGAGGGCGTCCACATCGGGTCGGTGCAGAACCGCGAGCGCTACGACTACGCGCTGCTGGACGCGGCGGAACGTCCCATCGGCCACCTGAACGGCAGCCGATTCGGCCGCAAGTTCCCAGTGCTGGACGTCCACGGGAACCACGTCGCGCAGCTCGACAAGAAATGGAAGGGCGCCGCCACGGAGGCGCTGACGACCGCCGACCGGTACTCGCTGGAGATCTTCCGGCCGCTCGCCGACCCGCTCCGGGTCCTGGTGGTCGCCGCCCCGCTCGCGATCGACCTGATGCTGTACGAGTCCAAGGACTGGCCGATCGAATGACCCGTCCACTGGCGGCGACCTGGTCCTCCTGATGGGCGGAGCCCCGAGCCCAAGCCGAGCAAGCGATCACCACATCGGCCGGAGGGTGGCCCCACGGCCTGCTCAGAGCGCGCTTGACCGGAACAGAAGTATTTCTCGAAGGATGCCTTGACTCCCGTTCCCGCAGGTCAGCGACCCGCCGTCCGGGCCCGGCACGGCCGGTGGGCGGGCCCGGACCGGGAAAGAGCTTCCCCTGCGCGTCCGGCGTTGGCAGGATCGCCGGTTGGACGCCGTCGCATGACGAGGGCGCGGAGGTCGGGAAGTGACGCGGTCCGCGCACATGCGGCTGATGAGGCAGGAGAACGCGTGAGCGAAGTGTTCAGCTCCCCGGTGCTCAGGATCGAACAGCCTCGCCGGGGCCCGTTCGCGAAGTCGCGGTACAAGGTGATGGACGGTGACGGAACCGTCCTGGCCATCGCGGGGCAGACGAATGACGAGGGCCGTTCAGAGATGCGGGGCCTGCTCCCGGGCAAGTCGAACCTCGACGCGCGGGCCGTCACGCTGACCACTCCGGACGGCGAGCCGCTGCTGATCGTGGACAAGCAGAGCGGGCGCGAGTACACCGAGATCCTCCGGCCGGACGGGGAGCGGGTCGGGTCGTTCGTCACCGAACGGGTCGGCCGCCGCTACGTCATCTACGACGACGACGGCACGCTCATCGGAGCCGTGGACGTCGATGTGCCGCGCAACAACTTCCAGGTGAAGGACGCCGACGGCGGCAACGTGGCGCACGTGCGCAAGAAGTGGGCCGGGCTCGCCACGCACCTGCTGACGACCGCGGACAAGTACGCGGTCGAGATCGCCGACCCCGTCCGGGAACCGCTGCGGACCATGGCGGTCATGACCGCGATCGTCATGGACATGAACCTCCACGAGGCCAAGGAGATCACCTGACCTGCGCGTCGCCCCGCGGATGGGCCTTCACGGCGTCCGCGGGGCGGGGTACCGTCCGTTCGTGCAGGCCACGCCGGACCGGTCGAACAGCTGGCGCATCTCGCCGGCGATCCCGACGATCGCGAACTGCCTGCTGGCCGCCCTCTGGTTCTTCTCCGCGCTCGGCGGCTGGGGCGACGCCGCGTTCTGCGGCGAGGACGACGGGCACGATCCGGGATGCGGTGCCGGCTTCGACGACGCGGTGAGGCTGTCGTCCCCCGTCGCTCTTCTGGCCGCGGCGGTCGCCGTCGTCGCATGGACCGCCCGCGGTATCCGCCGCCGACCCGACCGGCTGGACGCGTTCCTGACCGTCGCGGCCCTTGCCTGGGTGCTCGCCGAGGCGGTGCTCTTCGTCGGCGGCTACCTGGCCAAGCCGTAAGTTCCGCCGTTCCTCCGGCGTTGCCGAAAAGAAACATTGGCTGCTCGGAATGTGCGGCCGAGACGCCCAAGGCGGAGTGAATCGGGACGAAGTCCAAGGTAGAACGGGTGATGTGGGCGGGTTGGTGCCGTGGGCCGGCGCGGCGGCAGGTCGACGCGGACGCGATCCGGCTGCGCGAGCCGGTTTGACGTCCCTGCCTCCTGGGCATACTGTTCACTTCGCCCCACGGGGTGCGGGACGCCTGTCGGCGGCCGGCCCGAGGGGAAACCACCAACGAATCGGTCGACATGGCTGTGCTGTGTCCGCTGTGCCGTGGTGGCGTCGGAAAGGCTCCGTTTTGACAATCGGGCCGGATCTGATGAAATAGCACCACCGCCCGGAAGGCGCCGCGAAAGCGGAATCGGATGGGCGTTATCGGAG
>NZ_JBICUA010000026.1:0-3415 GCF_043197915.1 Actinomadura geliboluensis
TCTGCTTGAGCCGTGTGCCGTGACGAATGGCACGCACGGTTCTGAGGGGGCGGGGACGTAGTAATGCGTCCCCGCTACCCGACCAAGCAGTACATCCAGTATGAAGAAGCCGCAGACGTCCTCAAGATGTACCACGGCAAGACCGTCCCAGCGCTGGCGCAGACGCAGACGTACGCGGAGGCACTCCTCAAGGCCGCCGGGCGGAGCGCCGAGGCTGAGGCGGAGAGCAGAGCCCGGATGAAGCGCCAGAAGGTGCTGCAACGTGAGAACCCCCCGTACTTGTGGATACTCATCGATCAGGAGGTGCTCGAAAACGTCGTCGGAGGCCCCGCAGTCATGGCGGAGCATTTGCGCTACCTCATTCGGAATCAGGCGACCGGGTGTGGGTGCGGGACTCCAAGGACCCGGATGGGGAACGGCTGGCGTTCGGGCGTGAGGCGTTCGCCGGGTTGCTGGTCCGGGTGAAGCGCGGAGAGTTCAGCCTCTAGTGTTCATCCGCCATGGGGCGGATGTGGCGCCGGGGTCGATGACCGGAGGTGCATCTGGTCTGCGACAATCCGGCCACCCACGAGACACCGCGGGGCGACGACTGGTCGGGCCCGCCACCCCCCCGCCCGCCTTGTGGCCTTGTGAAGCCGGCGGTTCGGCAACTCGATGCCGTCGGTGGCGTGGGCGGCCGGGGTAAAGCCGAATTAGCGGGTGTTCTGTTGTTGGTCCTGGTTGCGGTGGTTTTTTACCGGATTAGTGTGGTTGCTGCAGGTGCCCGGTTGCGGTGGCCTCTGCGGGTCGGTGTGGACGTTGCGGTCATGGTGGGCTGAAGTCACTTCGGCTGGGCTCGCTGGTGGGGGTGTGGTGGTTCGGCTGCAGGTCGGTGCGTGGCCGCTGCCCTCTGGGCCCGGGGCCTTCGGCCCCGAAGGACTGCGGCTGGGCGATCGGGACCCGCTTACGGCGCCCGGATGGGCGAAATATTCCCCGATTCGGCTCGGCTGTAAAGACGACAAGATTCTTTATCGAAATCGGGGTGATCTTGAGTGACTGTTCGATAACATTGAGTCATGTGTTCGAGCCGAGTCGATGTCGCGTCGATGTCCACCGAGGAGCTGGTGGACGCGGCGGCAGCGATCGCGGCCGAACTCGCCCACCGCCAAGCGCCCGCCTCGGCCGCCGCCTGCCTGGCCCAGGCCGAGACCCTCGCCCGCGCCACCGACCAGCACGAGAGCGCACTGGCCGCTCTGATCGCCCGCGTCGACGCCTCCGGGGAGATGCGCCGGTGGGGACTGCCTTCCACCCTGGCGTGGTTGCGCACCCGGCTGGGCATGCGCGAAGCCCGCGCCAGGGAACGCCTGCACCTGGCCCGCCAGCGCCACCGCCTCCCCGAGGTCACCCGCCGACTAGTCGACGGGGAACTGTCCTACGGATACGCCAGCACCATCAGCGCCGCCGTCGCACGGCTGGACGACACCGATTGCGCCGCCGCCGAACACATCCTCCTCGACCTGGCCGGGCAGGGATTCTCCGCGGGCAAGGTCGCCGCGTTCGGCAACAAGATCACCGACCTCATCGCCGAACGCGACGGACGCGAGCAAGCCCCCCAGGACGTCGCACGCGGATACGAGCGATCCTGGATCGACTCGACCCGGTCACTGGACGGCGGCCGCTACATCAAGGGCTGGCTCAACGCCGAAGACGCCGCCATCTGGGACGGCACGCTCAGCCCGCTGGCCAAGCCCGCCGGAACCGACGACCACCGCGACCTGTCGGAGCGGACAGCGGCGGCCTTGAGCAGCGTCCTGTCGGGCGGGCACAAGGCCACCAAGGTCACCGTCATCTGCGACCTGGACACCCTCACCGGCGGCACCACCCCCGCCCGCCTCACCGACGGCACCCCCATCCCCGCCGCCCAAGCCCGCCGCATCGCACTCGCAGCCGGAGTCTCACCCCTCCTCCTCGGCCAGGGGAACACCCCGCTCTACCTCGGCCACCGGGTGCGGTTCGCCACCGCCCCACAGCGCCAGGTCCTGGAGACCCTCTACTCCACCTGCGCGGTGCAGGACTGCGAAGTCCCCGGGACACTGTGCGAAGTCGACCACGTCCACGGCTGGGCCCTCGGCCACAGCCCCACCGACATCGACCAACTCGCCCTCACCTGCGGATGGCACAACCGCTTCAAGCACACCACCCCACACCAGATCGCCATCACCCAAGACCACACCGGACGCTACGCCTACCGCGTCCTACCACCCGACGACACACCCGGCACCCGCACACCGCCGACGCGGCAACCATCAGCCACCAACCTCTGGACCACCACCACCCACCACGCCCGAGCCCGCCCCCGCCACACTCGGCGCATTCCCCACAAGAGCCGCCGCCAGACGGCCGGGCCGTAACACGAGCAGCCGGGGAGTGACTGCTCTTTGGCACCTGCTTCTCTGCCAATCCCCTCAAAGTGTGGAGACGGCTTTCGGTGGTACTCCCGCCTGTGCGGCAGGCCCTGGGCGTGGCCTCTTCCCTCAGGGCAGTGCCTGCGCGCTCCCGTTCAACACCCACGGCGGGCAACCCGGCAAAGGCGTACATCCACGGGATGAATGAACGGCGTCGCTGAGGCGGTGCGGCTGCTGCGCGGCACGTCGTCGAACCAGCCGGGCGACGTCCACAACGTCTTGGTCACCGCGGGACCGGCGTTCCGGCCAGCGGCCTGATCCTGGGAGCGGACGCGTGAGTGAATGGATCGGAAAGGACCTCGGTATCCGGACCATCGCCCATGACGAGACCCGGGCGGTCCTTGACGCGCTGGCGGTCGGCGCGGACGCCGCCGACCTCGACCCCGTCTTCGCGGAGTCGCCCGGTGGGCGCCGGACGCACTCGGCTCGGCAGGCGCCTTCGACGTCCGGTCGTCCACGGCACCCAGCGGCTCCGCGTCCTGAAGGACCTCCCGCGTTCGGGAGCCGCGGAGATGAGCGCCCGCTCCGCGGAGGTCTGGGACAAGGGTTCGGCGGCGGTCTCGACGTGGCCGTGGAGAGCGAGTACTTCGAGGCCGCCTGGTCGCTGTTAGCCCCAGGATGCGGCGGCTTCGGCGGGGACCGGGTCCGCTCGCAGGCGCCCCGAGGCAACGCCGGACGACTCGCTGACCGTCCGGACGGCCACTAACCAGGCCGCCCTCTACCGCCTCCTGGGCGACCGCCACCATCTGCACATCGACCCGGGGGCCGCGAGGACGACCCGGATGCCGTGCCCCATCATGCACGGCCTGTGCACACTGGCGGCGATCACGTTTCCCTGGCGTCGTCGCTCGGTGCCCACCCGGCCGACCTACGCGAACTAGGGCGTGTTTCGAAGTAGTTGGAGCCATTCGTTGATGGCGGTGATCTCGAGGGTTGCCTGGTAGCGGACGGAGAGCTTGTCGTATCTGGTG
>NZ_JBICUA010000027.1:0-2555 GCF_043197915.1 Actinomadura geliboluensis
ACTGGTTGTGCGACGTGAAGTCGCACGTTTCGAGTGAATGCATGATTGGAGGTCGATGGAAGGTCGGAATGCATTCCAGGCTAGTGCTTGAGCCTGTCCCCGCCGTGACATGCGCGCTGGCTTCCTGAGTTAGTGGGTATGAAGCTCACGGAAATCCCAAGGGGGCCGATTCCGTCTCGGCCCTACAGGTGGGGAAGGTCGAGTGCGGGGTGAACGCAAGTGAATCTTTGGTGATGCTCCGTTATAGGGACTCGCTGAGACGGGTGGAAATGCAGTGTGACAGGGACGGGTCGTTGTGATGCGGCCGGCGGCGGGCGAGGAAACCACTTGTACCGCATGGGCACCGCTGTCCCCGGAGTAAAGGAGGCACCCAAGCTCGACCGCTTCTCGAACGTGCGGAACATGGAAACCCGGGTCAGGTCCAACAAGGTTGGTAGGCCGATCGCAAGAGGGGCATAATCCCTGGCCTGGACAGGATGCTCAAGAAGCCAATGCCGGTGGCCGAAAGGTGACAGGAAAGCGGACTGCGAAGCCAGCCCTCCGATGGATTGTCCGTATAACTGGCCGGATACCGGGCCGATGCCCGGACGCGAAAGCGTGCTGACGTGAGCAGGTGGATCTTTGAAGGAAACTGTCTATGGCATCCGAACCGAGGGGCAAGTTGGACGCCGAAACGGCGAACGGACCTGAGGGCCTGCCGATCCCGGAACAGGGTCGTCCCGATCTGGATGAGAGTTCAGAGTGGGGTCGTATTGACTGGTCCGAACAGGAGAAGCAGGTACGCCGCCTACGGCAGCGGATCTTCAAGGCGGTGCAGGAAGGGGACCTGGCGAAAGCCAGGAATCTACAGAAACTCATGCTGCGGTCGCAAGCGAACACTTTGGTGAGCGTGCGACAGGTGACGCAGCGGAACGCTGGACGACGAACGGCGGGGGTCGATGGCGAGGTCGCTCTGACCCACCAGGCCAGAATGCGCATGGCGAAGCGAGTCCATCGCAGCAGGCAGGATTGGTGCCCCCGTCCCGTCCGGCGAGTGCACATTCCCAAGGCCGGTAACCCTGCGCGCATGCGTCCGCTCGGCATACCGGTGCTGATGGACCGCTGTCATCAAGCGCGAGTCCGGAATGCACTGGAGCCCGAATGGGAGGCCCGGTTCGAGGCCAAGTCATACGGGTTTCGGCCGGGCCGAGGGTGCCATGACGCGATCGAGGCCATCTACGAGACGTGCAAAAGCAGGACCGCAGCACGGCTATGGGTTCTCGATGCGGATTTGGCTGCGGCATTCGACCGCATCGACCACAAGACGCTGATGGAGGCCATCGGCCTGTTTCCCGCTCGGGAGATGGTGCGTAAGTGGCTCCAGGCAGGAGTGTTCGAGGCGGGACGCGGGTTCGCTCCCACCGAGGAAGGAACTCCGCAGGGCGGGGTCATCAGCCCGCTACTGCTGAACGTCGCGTTACACGGTCTGGAAACGGTCGCTGGGGCCAGGTACAGAACTACCGGGCCCAAGGCAGGACGAAGCTATCCGGATTCTCCGGTAGTGGTCAGGTACGCGGACGACCTGGTGGTGCTCTGTCATACCCACCGCCAGGCCGTGCTGGTCAAGGAGCGACTGGCGCGATGGCTGGACGGTCGGGGCCTGTCCTTCAACGAGGATAAGACCCGCATTGTCCATGTGGCCGAGGGGTTTGACTTTCTCGGCTTCAACGTCCGCCGGTATGGCTCTAAACTCCTGATCAAGCCTAGCAAGGCGGCCGTACAGCGGATCAGGTCGAGACTCGCGTTTGAAATGCGTCGGCTGCGCGGCGCAAACGCGAAAGCAGTGATCGCCGCCCTGAACCCCGTGATCCGGGGGTGGGCGGCGTATTATCGACCGGTGGTGTCGTCGAAGGTTTTCGAAGACCTCGACACGCACGTGTGGAGACTCACCTACAAGTGGGCTACGCACAGCCATCAGAATAAGCCAAAGTCATGGATTATCCCCAGGTACTATGGCCAGTTCAACAAGTTCCGGAACGACAGGTGGGTGTTCGGGGATCTCGAGTCCGGCGCCTACTTGGTTATGTTTCGGTGGACGGAAATTAAGCGGCACGTCATGGTTAAAGGGTGGGCGTCTCCGGACGATCCCTTCCTGGCCGAGTACTGGGCTCACCGCCGCAGACGGAATAAGCCGCCGCTCGATCGGTACACCATCAGGCTGCTGGACGAACAGAACGCCATGTGCCCGATGTGCGGGGACTATCTGCTGACCGCAGAGCAGCCACCGCAATCACCACAACAGTGGGAAATCTGGTGGAAGCAAGTTACCCGGCGAGCAATAGCGGCGAGCTATCTCCTGATCGTGGATGCCCCGGAATCCGGCCGCCATGGTGGCGCCAGGACCCGCTTAGTGCATACACACTGTCATCGAAGCTGGCTCTATAGCCAGCGTCGAAGCAGAACGCAGCGTGATCCTAAACCGTCGCTTGGATCTGCTTGAGCCGTGTGCCGTGACGAATGGCACGCACGGTTCTGAGGGGGCGGGGACGTAGTAATGCGTCCCCGCTACCCGACCA
>NZ_JBICUA010000028.1:0-2072 GCF_043197915.1 Actinomadura geliboluensis
ATCGTCGGCGGGATCATGCTGGCCGATGGCACCGAGTGCAAGGTCGTCACCGGGGTGGACGACCATTCGCGGTACTGCGTGATCGCCGCGGTGGTGGCCCGCCCGACCGGCCGGGCGGTCTGCCTGGCCCTGGCGGCGGCGCTGGAGCGGTTCGGAATTCCCGATGAGCTGCTGACCGACAACGGCAAGCAGTTCACCGCCCGGTTCGGCCGCGGCGGTGAGGTGCTGTTCGACCGGATCTGCCGCGAGAACGGCATCGCTCACCGGCTCACCCGGCCCCGCTCGCCCACCACGACGGGCAAGGTCGAACGGTTCCACCAGACGCTGCGCCGCGAACTGCTCGACGACCACGCCCCCTTCACCGGCATCGAGCACGCCCAGCAGGTTCTGGACGCCTTCGTCGCCGACTACAACACCGCCCGGCCGCACCAGTCACTGGACATGGACCGCCCCGCCGACCGGTTCCAATCCCGCCGCGACGACCCGCTCCCCCTGCGCCTGCCACCCACACTGCGGACCCTCCCCGACCATGACCACGAGCCCGACCCCGACCACGAGCCCGCTGCTGAATCTGAGAGCGCATCCGAGCCCGAGGTGGTGGTGCCGCAACCTCGTCGGGAACCCGAACCCGCCACGGCGACCGGGCTGGTGCTGTCGGCCAACGGCATCGACCCGGTGAACCTGGCCGTGGAGTTCACCCGCGTCATCCCGGCCTCGGGCAACCTGGCGGTCTGCGGCCAGCAGTTCTGGCTCGGCCCGCACCGCGCCGGTCTCACCCTGACCCTGCGCGCCGACACCGGAACCGTCGAACTGCTGACCGCTGGAACCAGGATCAAAAGGGTTCCGTCCCGGCTGACCGCCGGCCACCTACGGCAGTTGCTGGCCGGCGGCGGGGCCCGCATCCATCCCTTGGCCCCGCCGTCCCGGCCCGGACCAGGTGAGGCGATCGAGGTCGACCGCACCATCAACGGCTCCGGACTGCTGTCGCTGGGCGGCCGCCAACACCCGGTCGGCCACCACCTGGCCGGACGCCGCGTGACCGTCCGCATCGACGGTTCGCTACTACACCTGCTCGACGGGCACACCCTGCTACGCACGCTGCCCAACCCGCTCACAGGCGCCGACACCACACGCATCCGCGATGCACGCCCCGCCGGACCCGGCCCCCACCCCGTGGCCGAACCGGTCCAGGTCCAGCGCCGCGTCAGCAGCCGCGGCCAGATCGTCATCGCCGGCCAGAAGATCCAGGTCGGGATCGGCCACGCCGGAACCACCGTGACCGTCCACGACACCGACGGCACCTTCCGCATCAGCCTCGCCGACCAGATCATCACCGAGGTCGCCCGCACCACCACCAAACCGATCGCCCGGTTCAAAGCCCGCAAACCCGAACCAAACAGGAGGTCGAAGTGAACTCGGCGGCCGACGCTTACCTCAGCCCTCGTCGAGAGCGGTGAGAAGCAGCCGCACCGCTTGGGCGACCTCGCTATCGGGGTCCAGTACCAACCGACGCGCGGTCACAAGCTCAGCGCGAACGGCATGATGGGCCGAACGCTCCCATTCCACCTTCAGCGCATATTCCGGTGAATTGGCTGCGGCCCGGCTCCAGCCGCGACTGCACCAGATCTCGTGCAGGAACCGCAGGATCTCCGGACGACACGTCACCTGCGGCGCCTGCACCAACTCCCACAACAGCGGGACAGCCGCAGCGGTCGCCTCTTCGACCGCAATACCATCCCGGCACAGCCGAAAGCGCAGGTCATCCAGCGCCAGAAGCGAATCAGCACGACCGCCCCACGCGACCCTCGCCAGGAGCGACGGAACCCCGGCCGCCGTCCCCGAGGAATCCCCCAGCTCGCCCCAGGACACCAACTTCGCTTGCTTCAGCAGCGTCCCCATACCTGATTCCTCGAAGCGCTCACCGGCCCCGCCTCGCCACCCTACGCCCGCGAAACGTGAAGCCCAACGCGATCAACCCAGGCAAGGACTAACGTGGACCACAAGCGATCATCTAGCCGGAGTGTCACCCATCTCCCGAGCCAGATCTGTCACCAACCTCCTGAGACCTGACA
>NZ_JBICUA010000030.1:0-1460 GCF_043197915.1 Actinomadura geliboluensis
CCTGGCTGCCTAATGACTTTGTCAAGCCGCTGCGGGCGTGTAGTCGGTGCTGTAGGGGTGTCGGGTGCGCAGGATGGCGTGCAGGACGTTGACGCGGCGTCGGGCCAGGGCGAGTACGGCTTGCTGGTGGTTCTTGCCTTCGGTTCGTTTGCGCCGGTAGAAGTCGGTGCTGGCGGGGTCGTGTCCGATGGCGCAGAACGCCGACTGGTAGAAGACCCGTTTGAGGGCGCGGTCGCCGGAGCGGGCGCGTTGCAGGTGGCGGCTCTTGCCGGATTGTTTGAGGACGGGCGCCAGGCCTGCGGCGGCGGCGAGCTGATCGCCGGTGGCGAAGCGGCTGATGCCGCCGGTCACGGCGAGAAACTCCGCGGTCATGATCGGGCCCATGCCGGGCAGGCTCGCGACCAGCGCCGCGTCGGGATGGCGGTCGAGGGTTTCCTGGATGCGCTTGTCGAGCGCGGCCAGGCGGTCGCGGGCGGCCAGGGCCTCTGCCGCGGTCTCTTTGACCAGCTCGGCCGTGACCTTCTCACCGGGCATGCTGACGCGCTGTCGCTGCGCGGAGCCCACGGCCGTCTCGGTGGCCTTGATCAGGACCGTGTCCTTGACCCACCGGAGTTTGCGCAGGTGAGCCAGGACCCGTGTTCGCCCGGCTGCTCGGATTTCGGCCGGAGTGACGTAGCGGGTGAGCAGGTGCAGCCAGGTCTTCCCGGTCACCTCGACGTGCCGTTCGAGGCCCGGGTGGATGGCGTTGAGCAGTGCCCGCAACCGGTTGGCTCGCCTGCTGGCGTCCTCCACCAGCTCAGCGCGCCGCGCGGTCAGCAGCCGCAGCTCGACGTCCTCCTCCCGCGTGGCGGTGACCTGGCGCAGGTCGTCCCGCATCCGCACCTGGTCGGCGATGACCTTGGCGTCTTTCGGGTCGCTCTTGTGCTCACCGCCGCGGGTTCCACGGCGAGCGCGGTTGACCGCCAGCCCTGGCACGTGGACCACCACCAGTCCGGCTTCCAGCATCATCGTCTGCAGCAACGAGGCGATCCCGCCCAGGATGTCGATACCCACCAGCGCCGGCCCGTGCTCGACCTCAACGTCCTTGATCTCGCCGATCAGGGCGCTGACGTCCTGCGGAGTGTTGTCCACCCGGTGGCTGGACACCACCTTCCCACCCTCAGCGATCTTGATCTCAGCCCAGTGGATCTCCTTGGCAACGTCGATCCCCACGACCACGCCCACCAGCACGTTCCTCTCGTCGATCCGATGGAAGTGCTGCCTCTCCCCACCAGCTCCGCCCTACATAGCGATCAATCGCAGTGCCTAATCCAGCGGTCAGGAAGAAGCGGGGCGAGGCAGGGGGCACAGCCAAGCGAGCCATCGAAGACAGCGATACGTAAGCCATCCCTGCCCCACCCGCACCACCCGATCATCCAGCCCCAAAGGAACCCATCGGGCTCATTCACAACGGTAGGGCG
>NZ_JBICUA010000031.1:0-1035 GCF_043197915.1 Actinomadura geliboluensis
AGCGGTCGAAGGTGGGGCCGGCGATTGGGACGAAGTCGTAACAAGGTAGCCGTACCGGAAGGTGCGGCTGGATCACCTCCTTTCTAAGGAGCACAGCTGGCCAGGCCGCCTCGCTTGCGAGGGGTCATGGTCGGTGGCCACTGTTGACAGCGAGTGTCTGTCAGGTGGCTGCTCATAGATGTGGAGCACTGGCTACTCAGTCTGCTGGCCGTGCGGCTCAGCTAGTACCGCCCTGGGATGGGAGACCATCTTCGGGGAGTGGGAACGGTGAGTCCCGGGCGGTTGGCAGGTTGGACACGCTGTTGGGTCCTGAGGGAACGGGCGCAAGCCCAGGCACCTCGGACTGCGGGACTAGACGCCGCATCACCTGCAACGGGTGGTGTGGCGCTGGTGGGCCCGGTTGTTTTTTGAGAACTGCACAGTGGACGCGAGCATCTCTGGCGAGAATGCGGTCTTTGGATCGTGTTCTTGTCTGCGATTTGTTTTGATCGTTTTGTGTGTTCAAGTTTTTAAGGGCATACGGTGGATGCCTTGGCATCAGGAGCCGATGAAGGACGTGGGAGCCTGCGATATGCCTCGGGGAGTCGGCAACCAGACTTTGATCCGGGGATTTCCGAATGGGGAAACCTGGCACTCGTCATGGGGTGTCGCCGCCTGCTGAATGTATAGGCAGGTTGGTGGGAACGCGGGGAAGTGAAACATCTCAGTACCCGCAGGAAGAGAAAACAATAGTGATTCCGTGAGTAGTGGTGAGCGAAAGCGGATTAGCCTAAACCGTGCGCGTGTGATAGCCGGCAGGCGTTGCGTGTGCGGGGTTGTGGGACCATCCTGATTCAGCTGCCGCTGGGTCGAAGAGTTACAAAATATCGTGGTAGTCGAACGGCATGGGAAGGCCGACCGTAGACGGTGAGAGTCCGGTAGACGAAACTGCGGTGTCTCTTGGGTGTGTTCCCGAGTAGCACGGGGCCCGTGAAATCCCGTGTGAATCTGCCACGACCACGTGGTAAGGCTGAATACTTCCTGATGACCGATAGC